>CAWEQX010000013.1:0-221503 GCA_963811385.1 uncultured Actinomycetota bacterium
GAATTTCCATAATTTCAACCAAATCTGTTTCCGGATTTACTCCTACCGGAATCATTCCTGCTTCAATAAATTTTTCACGGTAAGCATCGTTAAATTCGTACCGGTGACGATGCCGTTCAAAAACCGTTAATTTATTGTAGGCACGGCAAGCATTCGAATCTTTTTCAATAATGCGGCATTCGTAGGCTCCCAATCGCATGGTACCACCATAATCGGTAATTCCTTTCTGATGTTCCATTAAATCGATAACCGGATATGGTGTTTTCGGATTCATTTCTGAAGAATCGGCTCCAGTTAAGTTTCAACACATTTTGTGCGAATTCAATTACGGCAACCTGCATCCCAAGACAAATTCCCAAGTACGGTACATTTTTTTCGCGGGCAAATCTGGCTGCCAGTATTTTACCTTTCATACCACGATGCCCAAATCCGGGTGCTACAATAATCCCGTTCAGGTCGCTAAGTTTTTTAACGTAATTATTTGATTTTAGTGTTTCTGAATGAATCCATTTTACTATTTATTTTACATCGGTTTTCTGAGCCTGCATGAACCAACGATTCTGCAATCGATTTGTAGGCATCGTGCAATTCCACATATTTTCCTACCAATCCAATTTCAATGGTTTGTGTTGGGACTTTTTAAGCCGGTTAGAAAATTATTCCATGCAGAAAGATCAATTTCATCGTTAATCGGAAGATTCAGTTTTTTCAGAACGGTTAAATCGAGTTTTTCGTCCAGCATTTTAAGTGGAACTTCATAAATGGTTGGCACATTTACCGACTGAACAACGGCTTCGAGAGCAACGTTGCAAAACAAAGCAACTTTTTCCCGAACCGAAATATCCATATCGTGCTCGGCGCGCAATACCAAAACATCGGGTTGAACTCCCGCCTCGAGCAACATTTTAACCGAATGCTGTGTAGGTTTGGTTTTCAGCTCGCCTGTGGCAGCTAGAAATGGTACCAAAGTAAGATGAATTACCAATGCTTTGGAACCCAGATCCCATTTTAACTGACGCACCGATTCAATATACGGTAAGCGATTCAATGTCACCAACTGTTCCGCCAATTTCGGTAATTACAATATCATATTTGCCTTTCGAACCTAAAATTTTTATGCGGCGTTTAATTTCGTCGGTAATATGCGGAATAATCTGCACCGTTTTTCCAAGATAATCACCACGGCGTTCTTTACTTATTACCGACTGGTAAATTCTACCGGTAGTAACATTGTTTGCCTGCGACGTGGCTTCGTTCAAAAAACGTTCGTAATGCCCTAAATCCAAATCGGTTTCAGCACCATCTTCGGTTACGTAACATTCGCCGTGCTCATAGGGATTCAGTGTTCCCGGATCCACATTAATATATGGATCCAGTTTTTGGATAGTAACATTGTACCCACGCGATTGCAATAATTTAGCCAGCGATGAAGCTAAAATTCCTTTTCCCAACGAGGATGTAACTCCACCGGTAACAAATATGTATCTCGTTTCAGCCAATTTTCAGAAAACTTTTGGTTAATAAAAGCCACAAAATTAATTAATAAAACTTATTAGGAAACTATAGACTGCCTAAATTGATTTTTTATCAGAATAAAATAATAACGAATTGGTGTTAATAGATTTTTATTTAACAATAATCAATTGCATTTCCTTCGATTATTTCAAAGTAACATCATACCTTATTGTAAAAAATTAAAAATTGAAGTTTAGCTCTTGCCAGAACAAATAAACAGAAGTGTTGTATACAAAAGAGAACATAATAAATGACAAATAAGTTACATTTGTATATTTTTGTTATTACATATGTGTATATCACTCATAATCAATATATTATACTTGAATATTTATTTTATTAATGAAATATTTATTCCTTCTTTTTTGAATTAGGCACTTAACTGACTCTTTATTTTTGCACACAAAATGATATTTTATTTTGTTTTCAGGTGGAAGTATGAACTCAATTCTGAATTTTTCATGAAGTTTTACTCAAATGTACCAAAAGGGAAGCACAAAAAAAAAGCTGCCCGTGAATAAAGAACAGCTCTTTCAAAATCATATCAAATTATCAAATCTCAGTGAATTATTTCATTTCCTCTTTTAATTGTTTTACCCATTTATCTATACGCTGTTTTGTAAGTCGTGCCTGATTCTCCTGGTCAAGCGGCAATCCTACAAACTGGTCGCCACGCTGGGCACGGGAGGATTCATACGTATACCCTTCGGCTGGAATTTTACCTATAATATGTGCGCCACAGTCCTCCAGAATTTCCACCAAAATTCCTATCGCATCGCAGAAATTTTCAGGATAACCTTTTTGATCGCCCAAACCAAAAACGGCAAACGTTTTTTTCTTCAAATCCATGTCTTCCAGGTCGGGTATAAATTCATCCCAGTAGTTAGGCAACTCACCGTCGAACCAGGTAGGCGCACTTAAAATAAAATTATCATGATTTTCAAATATCTCTGTGGTAAGTTCTTCTGCGTTAATGGCTTCTATTTTGTCTTCACCGAATGTTTCAATGATTTTTTCAGCCACCTTTTTCGATTTCTGTGTATTGAAACTGTAAATTATTGCTGTTTTGCTCATTTTAATGAAATTTTAATACTCAACTAAATCTTTTGCTGCTTTGTAGATGCGTTCAGCATTGGGTAATATGGCTTTTTCAAGAATGCGATTAAATCCGATGGGTGTAAATGTGGCCCCCACTCTTCTTACCGGTGCATCGAGATATTCAAAGGCTTTTTCGGTAATGATTGAACTAATTTCACCACCAAATCCGCCATGTACCTTATCTTCATGTACCACTAAAACTTTATTTGTTTTTTTCACCGATTCCAGAATCATTTCCTCGTCGAGTGGAATAATACTTCTCAGGTCAATTACTTCTGCCCTAATACCCTCTTCTTCCAGTTTTTTAGCAGCTACAAGGCTCAGATGGGTAGTATTTCCATAGGTAACAATGGTCATATCTGTACCTTCTCTTCTAATCCTTGCTTTCCCAAACGGAACTTCAAAATCATCAGGAACAACAGTTGCGGCTTTCGGATCCTGATACAATGCTTTTGGTTCCAAAAACAATGTCACCCCTCGTGAACGTATGGAGGTTCTCAATAATCCTGCAGCATCGTCGGCAAACGACGGATACACAATTCGTACCCCCGGGAATTGCCACCAGTGAACCTTCAATGGTTTGTGAGTGATACATTCCACCACCTATATAACCGCCGGAGGCAAGACGAATGGTTACATTCGGACTAAATTTTCCATTCGAACGCCAATATTCATGACTGGTTTCCACATATTGTTCCATGGCCGGCCAAAAATAATCGGCAAACTCGGCACCTTCAACAACAATCCTGATTTTATCGTTGAAATGCGACATTCCATTGGCTGTTCCCACAATAAAATCTTCGGCAATAGGTGCATTAAAAACACGCTTTTTACCAAATTCCTGCTGCATTCCTTTCGAAACATTAAAAATACCACCTTTATCTTTATTGGCCATATCCTGTCCCCAAATAAAGGTATCCGGATTATGTCTGAACTCGGCTTTCAAAGTTTCATTCAGTGCAGTAATCAGTTTTTTCTTGTCTCCCTGATCATCCTGAATTCCATCCGGATATTTTTCAGAAACATATGGTTCAGGAATTACAAAATCAAAAATAGATTCCGGATCAGGATCCGGTGCTTTCAGTGCAGCTTTGTGGGCTACTTTTAATTCTTGTTTTGCACTTTCTTCAATGGCCAGTATTTCTTCTTCAGTAAAACGCTTATAACGAATTAAAAGCCGTTTGAATTTGGACAGCGGATCGTATTCTTCCACATAATTTCTTTCTACCTGGCTGCGATACAATAAGTGATCATCGGAATTGGAATGCGAGTGCATTCGGATACAGTTTGCCTGTAACAACACAGGTTTCGATTCTTCAATCGCATATTTTTTAGCCTCCGCCATGGCATTCATCGAATCGAATACATCTTTTCCATTGCAATGGATGATGCGTAGATTTTTAAATCCGATGAAGTTATTAGCTACTTTCCGGTTGGCAGTCTGGTCTTTTTTCGGAACAGAAATTCCATAACCATTGTCCTGGATAACAAAAATAACGGGCAACTGTTCTTTGTCGGCTCCGTTAATGGCTTCATAAACATAACCTTCGCTTACCGAAGATTCACCCTGGCCGCTAATGGCAACCGCTTTTTCTCCATAATATTTAATGGCTCTCGCTACACCTACGGCATGTAGTGTATGGTTTCCGGTGGAGGAAGAAACAGTATGTATATTCCACTCGGGCTTGGCAAAATGGTTCGACATGTGCCGCCCGCCACCGGAAGGTTCAGTTGCTTTTGAAATTCCATTCAGTATAATCTCTTCCGCAGTTAATCCTGCTGACATTGCGGTAAGCATTTCGCGATAGTACAAGAAGAGATGATCTTTCTTTTTTTCAAAAAATTGTCCTACGGCAAGTTGAATTCCATCATGTCCGGCATAAGGAGCGTGGTAAGACCAGCCGATGGCCTGTTTCAGGTAATTCGGCGCTTTATCATCAATTGCCCGGCCAATGGTCATTAATTTAAACCATTTTTCCAGGGTTTCTTTTGGTGTTTTTTTTATGGAATAAATCTTTGGTACCTCTAAATCTTTCATATTCTTTACTTAGATTGAACGGTTTATATCAAATTGTTCCAGATTATCAGCAATTTTACGCAGGAATGCTCCTCCCAAAGCACCATCGATAATGCGATGATCGTAAGATAACGACAGGAACATTTTATGTCTGATTGCAATGGCATCACCGGTTGGTGTTTCCACTACTGCTGGTTTTTTCTCAATATTTCCGGTAGCTAAAATGCCTACCTGGGGTTGATTAATTATGGGGGTTCCAATCAAATTACGGAAAGTTCCGAAATTGGTAATACTAAAGGTTCCACCCTGAATTTCATCGGGAGATAGTTTATTGTTTCGGGCTGCATTAGCAAGTCGGTTTAAATCTTTTGTTAATCCTACCAGGTTTTTTTGTTCTGCATTCCTAATGACCGGAACTATCAGATTACCATCGGGTTTGGCTACTGCAATACCTATATTGATATCCTTTTTCATAATGATTTTATCTCCATCCACCGAAGAATTTACCAGCGGAAATTCAGCAAGTGCTGCGGCAACAGCTTCCGTAAATATGGGCATGAACGTAATTTTCTCTCCGTATTTTTCCTGGAAAGCATCTTTGTTTTTGGTCCTCCAGAGTACAAGGTCAGTTACATCGGCTTCCACAACAGCAGTTACATGCGGCGCAACCTGTTTCGACATTACCATGTGGTTGGCAATTAACTTGCGCACACGGTCCATTTCAATAATCTGGTCGTTTGCTCCCACCGAAACCGGTATCGGGGCTTTACGTTCAACGGTTGGCGCTGTTTCCTGAGGTTGTGTGGCAGCAGTTTTCCCGCTGACTCTCCTTTCAATGTACTCCAGAATATCCTTTTTCTGAACCCGGCCACCGGCACCTGACCCCTGAATAGATTCCAATTCTTCAAAGGAAATGTTTTCCTCTTTAGCAATGGTTTTTACCAGTGGCGAATAAAACCTGTTGGATAGTTCGCGAATATTTTCCACCTGCTCTTCCTCTGAAACGGGAGATGCTTTATCCCCTTTTCAGGCGCTTCTTTTGTGGGTTTCTTCAACCGCAGCTGCTTTGGCAGTGGTTTCAGTTTCATCTTCCACTTCGCCACTCATATTAATATGTGCCAAAACTTCACCCACGGGAACCAAACTGTCCTCGGGAAAAAATATTTTGGTAATTACACCATCCACAGGCGAAGGAATTTCGGAATCGACTTTATCGGTTGCCACCTCGAACAAGACATCATCTTCTTCGACTGTATCTCCTTCTTTCACAAACCATTTGGTTATGGTACCTTCCTGAATACTTTCACCCAGTTTAGGCATTACAATTTCAAAATTCGACATGACTTTTTATTTGATTTTTTTATTCTTTTTGTAATTCACACCTTAGACAACAGAACTAAAATTGAAATGTTCACATTGCAATTTCGTTTAACAAATTTTTAATACACCATAGTATATAACAGTCGAGTTAAAAAAGTTACAAAAAGAATATTAGCTTAAAAGAAAAAGCAATTTTCACTTCCATTAAAAAGGCACAGTTTGATAATTTTGAAAATATTGTGCCTGCATATTAAAAACAATCTTTACATTTGTAAACAACCCACTAAGTCACTGACGGAATGTATGTTATGCCGTTCTAAATAATCATTCAATTCCCTGAATAATTTGTACTGGAATAAACGGATCCTTGAAAATAGCTGTACCTACCTGTACGGCAGATGCTCCGGCCAGCATAAATTCAATGGCATCTTTTGTGTTCATAATTCCTCCCATTCCAATAACCGGAATTTTGACAGCATTGTACACCTGCCATACCATACGCAAAGCAATTGGTTTTATAGCCGGTCCGGAAAGTCCTCCGGTAACAGTTGACAGGAGAGGAATTCTTTTTTCTGCATCGATTGCCATTCCTAAAAAGGTGTTTACCAGTGAAACACTGTCGGCTCCCTGGCCTTCCACAGCTTTGGCAATTTCCGTAATATCGGTAACATTAGGTGAAAGTTTTACAATTAAGGTTTTATCATAAACTTTTCGTACTTCCCTTGTAACGGCTTCGGCACTGGGACAACTAATGCCAAATGACATTCCGCCCTCTTTTACATTTGGACACGAAATATTCAATTCAATAGCCGGAATGTTGTCAAGTTCATTTATTTTTTCAGTTACTTCAATATATTCTTCTACTGTTGAGCCATTAACATTGGCAATTAATGCAGTATCATAATCTTTTATCCGTGGATATATGTTTTCGATAAAATAATCAACACCTTTATTTTGCAACCCAACAGCATTTAGCATTCCTGAAGCGGTTTCTGCCATCCGTGGGATACTGATTTCCATCCCTGTTTTTTAAGGGTTAAGCCCTTTTAAAAGAATAGCCCCAAGTTGGGATACATCGTAAAAATCGGTTAACTCTTCGGCAAATCCGGACGTACCGGAAGCGGTCATCACCGGGTTTTTCAAATTTAATTGATGTATTTTCGTTGTTAAATCTGCCATTTCAGTTCATTAATATTAAATACAGGACCTTCCGTGCAAACACACAAATTACCCCTTGTTGTTGGTTCAATGCAACAAAGACAAACACCAAAGCCACAAGCCATAGATTTTCCAGCGAAACTTCACAAAATATATTTGCATTATTTGCTTTTTCTGCAACAGCTTTCATCATTCCTTCGGGGCCACAGGCATAAATTTTTGTGTAGTCTTTCAGGTTATTCTGAAACAAAGGATGATGAGTGACAAATCCTTTACTACCCATCGAACCATCTTCTGTGGTAAAATGTAAACCTCCAAATTTGCGGTATTCTGATGCAGTAATTAAATCATCACTGGTACGGGCACCCAGTATAATATCCACATTTTGTGCAGGCAAGCCCGATTGTTTGGCCAGAAATAACATGGGCGCTACCCCACTTCCTCCGCCAACCAACAATATTTTGTCCTGCTTATCAGGATAACTAAAACCCTTTCCAAAGTGGTAAAACCAAACTAACCTGGTCATTTACTCTTAATTCAGTTAATTTTTTTGACCCCCGACCTAAAATTTTAACAATAATCGATAATGTATTTTTTTCATAATCTACTTCAAATACAGAAAATGGTCTGCGCAGAAAAATTTCGTTGGTATTGTTAACCTCAATATTAACAAATTGTCCCGGATGTATTACAGGTAAGTGCAAATGAGGCTTGAAGCCTAATCAGAAAATTAGTAGAATTTAAAGCTGTATTTTCAATTACAATAAAATTTGCAACTGTTTTTTTACTCATTGTTCTGCAATTTTCCGCAAAGATAATGAATAAATTGGCATTCTCATTTTTACAAAAAACCAGATAAAAAAAAGCCGTCAAAAACGACGGCCTCACTATTTCTGTACTTCAATGATCTAACTTAAAACTAAAAATCGGGTTTGTAAATCTGATGTATATTCAATTAACATCTTATCGTACTGTAATGTCATAATGACGAAACAAATGTAAATAACTAATTTTACATATGCAACAAATATTTTATAGAAATGTAAACATATTCACAACTTTTTGTAATTTATATGGATACAAAGCAACCAAGGTAAAACAAGGGCTTTGAAAAAGTCATAAAGGATAAAAACATCCTAAAATTATTCCCTATTTGGAAATTCCAACTGGAAAATATTTAACATATATTCAAATAACACATTTAACTAATTTCGAATATGTAAACCTTCCATCAATTCAAGTTGTATTTATTAATGGATAACTTAATGAAATTAACGTTGTGCATTCGATTATTACTTGGAACTTGTCAATTTATAAATCTGACCATTCGGGTATCTTAAGTTATAACGGAAATTGAAATATTACAAAACGGAATAAGCCTTTAACATTATGGAGCGAATAGTAATAATGTTATTTGTAATTGAAATAAAATTTTCAACTTCCCTATTAAGAAATGTATTTATTTGTTGTTAAATGATGAGAATGTACCGTCGTTGTATAATAAAACAACTTTAGCAATTGGTTTGGTTTCGGGTGTTTTGCTATCAGCATTTGAAACTGTCTTTTCGTACTGTTTGTTTGCAGCAGTATGAATATTCGGATTTACATGAATATCACTTTCCTTGTCAAGCATATCACCTTCTCCGGTTAAAAGCCAACGTGCATTTAAATCGGGAAATACAATGAGTAGTTTCTCAATAAAAGCGGCACCGGGTTTATTTCTGCCATTTAATATATGAGATATATTCGATCGTTGCACATCCAGGCTGGTTGCCAACTCTCCGGCTGAAATCCCTCTATATTCAATAAATTCTTTAATCCTTTCCTTCATCTCTAATAGTGTTTTATGCCTTCCTGAAAACCAATTATTTCAGGAAAAGCCATGGGATACACAAATGTAACTAAAAATATTTAAATTCACAATAACTTATTTATACAATAAAATGATAAAATCTTCAATAACTAAATAATATTAGTTGTATTTTACTTTAAATAACATTTATAAATATACTGGTATTCATCGTTTTATTTAATAAAAAAACCTGTATTGTATCAAAATATTCAGCAAAAACGCTTTTAAATTATAATTAACACGAAGTAAATATATTTAAATTATTGATTAAGTGAACTTTGTTAATATATATTTTTTAAATTAATACGTATAATAAAAAGAGATAATATTCAATGATACATTTTTGATTTTTGTAAAATATAATTTTATTAAATTAACATGTTATGGAAATATTTAATAATAAACAAATACATTATAACAAAGCACTCACCCAATACACCACTGGAGTTAATTTATTAATGTAAATAACATCCCATCTAATAACATATTTTTGTAAAATATCAATTAGTTTTAATCTACGTCTTGTTACATATGTTGTATTTTTTCGTTCTATTTCAATAACTTTTTAATAATATTCAACTGGTTTAACAGGCTTTGTTTTGTAATGATTATGATTTTAGAAATTGCGAAAGAAAAGAGTGATTCCTTCATCATACTTCAATATTTACTTTACAACTGTTCTACTTTTTATTGCGGGTAAATCTCGGCGCGTTAAAATGTGCTTAATAAATATTAATTAACTGAATGATTGCTACTTAAAATGTCATGAATAATTTCTACTTTTCGGCACAAAGAAATAGTTATATCATGCGATCATTTCAAATGTTGTTTTTAGTGCTTTTTATTATTTTTTATGGAGTTGTTAGTTTGGGAGCCTACAGGAGTTTAAAAAAAAGTACGTTGTCAAAATATAAAAAGCGGCTTAACCGGATTTTTGGTATTTATACCTTTCTGTTATTGGGCACTTTTATTTTTTTGTATATATATCCCAATCAACCCAGCCACGCACACAACTATACCGTTTACTTTTATTTTAATGCGTTGTTGTTTATCGATTTCTTTGTTAAACTTATTCTTTCCTTTTTTTATTTCATCTATCTGTTTTTCAGAAAAAGAACGAATGCCCGTGTTATTCTCATAGCCGGAATAATAATTGGAGCCGGCATTGGATTAATAATGTTATACGGATCGCTTTGGGGAAAACGCGGTTTGAAAATAACGCATGTTGAAATTCATTTTAGCAATCTGCCTCCAAAATTTGACAATTATAAAATCGTTCAATTATCCGATCTCCATCTTGGCAGTTTTCTTCACTCAACAACTCTTTTAAAAAAAACGGAACAACAAATTAAAACCATTCAACCCGATCTGATTTTGTTTACCGGTGATTTAGTTAACAATTTCTGGGAAGAAACGGTAGGCTGGGAAGATATTTTCAATCGAATTAATGCAGAAGGCAACAGTTATTCCATTTTGGGAAACCACGATTACGGAAATTATACCACCTGGAAAAGTGAACAGGCTAAAGAAGAAAACTTCGATAAAATTGTGGAGGCACATAAAAAACTAGGCTTCCATTTGCTACGAAATGAGCATGTATCAATTCCACTGGGAGGCGACACAATTTACCTTGCCGGTGTTGAAAACTGGGGGCATCCTCCGTTTCCGCAATTCGCTAACCTGAATAAAGCCCTGAAAGGTATTCCAGCAAACGGTTTTAAAATATTAATGACGCACGATCCGGCCCACTGGGAATCGCAGGTTAAGGGGAAACAAAATATTGATTTCACACTTTCGGGCCACACACACGGATTGCAGTGGGGAATTAAATTTGCCGGCATTCCGTTTAGCATGGCTTACTTCATTCGTAAAGACTGGGGTGGACTGTACCAATGGAAAAATAACTTCCTTTATGTAAATACAGGGCTTGGAACGGTTGGAATTCCCTGGAGAATTGATATGAAACCCGAATTAACCGTTTTTACCTTAAAGCGAGGTAAGGTCGACTGAAAAGAGAAATTCGAAGTATACATTTTTAAGTTCGGGTAGATACGAAGCCCGTACACCCAAATTAACAGGCGCATAAAAACGTAGGAAATTCATATCGCCGGTAAGTTCGATTCCGGTAGATGATATTTCTTTGTCGTATCTTCCAATCACTTTCCCTTCCTTATATAAATTCCCTTTCAACCGGGCATAATCCGCAAATAATGAAGCCTTAACGCGTTGTATATAAACTAATCTACCCAAACTCCATTCAGGATAAAAGAGAGGTAATTTGTAGTCGGCAGCAAGGGTGTACATTTCGGTAGTGTTAATTTTACCCCATCCCCGTGGATATCGAATGGATTCAGAAAATCCAAAGGTGCCTGTAACATTTTTCTTTTGAATACCAGAATAAAACCGAATGCCATGATTCTTCAGTACTCCGGGAAGATAAAGGCTTGATTGAAAGGCTGTAAGGTTGCCCAGCCGGGTTGGTCCAAAAGGTGAGTGCCGGTACATTCCATCGATAGTAATACCAAAATCTGGATACACATCCTGCGCACTTTGCCGCAGTAACTGGTGGAAATACAAACGATAGGTTAATGACTGAAAATTTCCCTGAAAGAAATGGTTGGGAGTAGAAGAATCATGGCCGTAGTAGGTAAAATCGTATTGTACCTCGGGTTGCAATGCCCGGTTAAAAGCTCCTTTGTTTAACAGTAAAGGGATTCTTACATTCAGATTTGCACTGGTTGCATTCCAGGTGTAACGTTCCAGAGAGGTATCCTGACTGAATGATTTCCCCGGCATCATTCTTAGTTTGGTTAACCAGCAAATATTCTGAAGCACTTTTCCCGGAGTTTAACTCCGCATCGATAATCGGATACCATCCTTTAAATGAATAACGTGCGTAAAATTTCCCGGTTCTTCCTGCCACATCCCATTTGTACCCCAGCACTGTTTCAGCTGTACCAAGTTTATTTTGAGACATTAAGCTAAGGCCCGGCCCTATTTTGTATTTATTTACATCTACAAAGGCAGGCGCCCAACTATGAAAATTAAACAAATGACCCGCTTTACTGTATTTTTTTGAAGGATATTTTGCCGCATTTTCAGGATATGTAAAATCGGGAATACCCGGCTCTTGTTTTGCCAATAGTTCAGCCAACCTGTAATTTGCCTTTTTAACTGCGTTTAGCGGTTGTGTTTTTAGATTATTTTTGTTAATCACAATAACTCTGAATCCATCTGAAGTGTAATCGCTTAACGCAATTTTATCATTTCCGGTGTCCACCGCCGGAGATTCAACATCAAACCGGGGTTCATATAGAAAATTTATATTTCCGCTATTAATGTTATATGTATACAACGCATTTTTCCCGGAATAACTACATATAAAATACAATTTCGAACCGGCCATTCTGAGCTGTTTAATATCTCCCAAATCTTTATCAATCAGAACTTTCAAATTTTCATTCTGAAGATTTACAGTAGCCAGTCGTTTCCCTTCCGAAGTTAGTATTATCAATGCCAAATCGCTGTTATTCAGCCATTCCGGTGAAAACATATAATTGTTGTCTGGTGTTTGAATTCGTTTCAACAGATTTCCTTCAGGAATGGAATAAACAGATAGATAGTAATTACTGGAAAAATCGGTTTCAACCACCGCTACTTTCCTTTTATCGGGCGAAATCGATGGGCTGAAACATTTAAACTCAGGTTTAATTTCGGTAATATTTTTTGAATAAATATTTAAAATACGTATTAGCGATTTTCCACTGTGCGTCCAACGCGGATTGGGAATATGTTCTGACCAGACAATAAAATTGTCTCTGTAATTTACCGATTCGTTAAAAATAGTTCCCGGATAAAATATCTTTTTTTCATTCCCCCCGGGATCGAGCGTTACAAATGATGGAATCTCGTCTAACGAAGTTTTATATGCTATCAAAACAGAATCGTTCAGCCAGTGATTGTAGGTATAACTGCTGTACCTTCTGTTTTCCGGAGATATTTTTTTGAATGATACTGAATGATATTTCTCATCGGATGCCCGCCAGGCATTTTTCAGGCTATCGAAAATCGAATAATACAATTGAACTTTATTAAGGCCGGTTTCCTTTTTCAATGCCCGGTTAAATGGAGTAAACGAAAGCGGATGCTTTCCTACCCGGGTTAGTACCGAATCCCAAACTCCGCTACCATACCTTACATCGGCGTTTCCCACGAGATAATAACCCAGTTGATACTGGTCGGGAACATAATTTTTGTATGAGCCGTTGTAAGCTTTATCATACGAATACAGGCCTTTTTCAACCACCTGTGCTTTGTGTTCCATTAAAAACGACGGAAAACGCCCGCGGCCATAATGGCTCAAAGCCGTTTCGGTAACAACGGCATCGCCTTCGGTAAACCACCAGGGAAGGTACGCACCAAATATAAGTGCTGTTCCCTGCTGACCAAAAATTAGTTTAATAAGTTCAGGAACTTCGCTGTTAATTTTGTCAACCTGAACTACATGCCTGAACTCGTGTAAGTGCCAATTGTTCCAACCAGTCCTGCGGATAAATATCCTGGTGCGGCGTAGTATAAAATTCAGCACGTTTGGGTGCCCAGGCTACCAGTCCGTTCGATTTTACGGTTTGCGTATGCAGAATTACCGATATTTTTTTGGGTGAATAGTGCAGTGTGTAACTGCCATAATTGTACACTTTTTCGAGAACGTAAGCCAGCTTTTGAGCCTGCAATTCATAATAATCGGGATAAATTAACTGGAAATTTTCCGTGTTTATTTGCCGCCACTTAATGGAAGCCGGATCCTGACCGGTTTGAAAATACTGCGCGTTTGAAATAAAAAATGCAATCAACAAAACAAATAATATCAGCCATCTCTTCATTCAGGAATAATTTAGTGAACCAAAATACGCAAAGATGTTTCATATAACAAAAAGCCCGGAAACATTTTCCCGGGCTTCCAATATAATATTTATTGTAGATTTACAATTCATTCACGCCTAAAATTGGTATAGGATTATTTTCTTCATCTTGATTCAGAACAGACTGGTAAAGCGTTGCAAATGCTGAATGAATCCACATAATTGATATTAAGACCCCAAAAATAAACACAATTAGTCCGGCAATAATTAAGAAGAATGAAATGACCCCCATGAAAAAGATAGTCCAGCCATGGCCGCGTGTCATTTGCCAGCTTTTTTCAACGGCTTTCATAGGTTCAAGTTCCTTATCCATTACCAGGTAAGGTACAAATGCCAGCCGGCACCAAATAATTATCCCCGGAATAATCAACATTACCATCCCGATTAGAACCAGGGCAAACACAATAAGATTAGCCAAAACGATATCGAGATAACGTTGCTTAAATCCATCGAACAAAACCCTCAACTCCGCTTCTTCGTCTCTCATGACTTTGAGGAATAAAAAATTCTCGCCGTATTCAATTACAGGCATGAACATGAATTTGTACGCCAGTCCAAATAAGATTACCGGTAACAACAATAAAGCAAATCCAAAATTGTTATCAGCTTTCCAACTGGCACCAACCGGTCCGTTTAAAACTCCTGCAATAATAACGGCCAGTAAAAGAGGCAAAAATGCTTTTTCGAACATTTTTTTCCATCCAAATCCAAAACTTCCACCAATACTTGGTTTCAAGTTGTAATACTTTTCGTTTTCCATTTTTTTACTTTTTTATTTTCTGTTTTCTTTCACATTGTTGATTCGAAAGTACAGCAAAGCAAAAAAAAATCCTTCCTACTTTGGTATGAATTCATATATTCACTACTTTGGTAGTTAGCAGTAATAACAAGCACTTTGTAATATTGCATACCACTACCAAAGTTGGAACAAAATAAAATGCAAATCGAACTTCTGTCATACATTGTAACTTTTATAATTTCATCGGGGCTTGCCGTTATCGGAATTTTAATCTCGTACCAGCTATATCAGTCGCAGCAAAAACCATTGCTACAAATTTTGTTGTACCAGCAAATATTTCTTTTTTCATTTTTTATTTATGGCATTTGGGGAAATATGGTCCTTCGCGAAGTCATTTCCGATTTCAACTTAAGTAGCGAATTAACAAGCAAACTGGCTGTTTTTATCCCGGTGCTGGGAGTTCCGTTTCTAATGGTAAGCTGGTTTATGCTTTTAAAAATTGGCTACAACCTTAACGGGTTTGTTATTACAAAAATTACCGCTTACAGCTATTTTACGGCATTTATTGTTATGCTGTTTGTACCTGCATTTCTTCTTCAAAAAGGAACTATTGAAATTTATGGAAATCCGGATTTATTTATAATTCGTGTACTTGTTTTGCTTAACCTTATCGTTCATTTTTTATTTATTATTCCTTTTTTGAAACCGAAAAAGAAGCTTCTTTTAAAGGAATTTGGATTTAATAAACCATGGGGTACACTAATCTATTTTTCAGGTGTAATCTTGTATTCTTTTCTTTTGAGCTTTTTTAATATCTTCGGTTATATTTCTTCCTGTTTTGCTATTCTTTTTTTGTTTGCGGTTAATGTATTTTTCCCGGGTTACATTCGATTGAATATTAAAACATTGCAAGCATCTCAAAGTTCAAAAAATATGGATTTTAATTCATTCTGTTCGTATTACGAAATTTCAAGGCGGGAGGCTGAAATTGTGCTGGAAATCTGCACAGGGAAAACCAACAAAGCTATTTCAGAAAAACTATTCATTACATTGCAAACAGTAAAAGATCATACACACCGAATTTACACTAAAACAGGAGTAAAAAGCAGGGTTCAACTTGCCAACCTGGTGCGTGAAAAAACCGGTGCCCAACATTCTATACTTTAGTAATGAAATTTGGCGGAGTTCTCTAAAATCTGTAATTTCTATTCTTCAAAAAACAATTCTTCCTTTATGCGTTTTATCCTGTCGAGTGCGTAGTTTACATTTTTGGCTTGTTCACCGGCCTCTTTTAAATAAATACGATAATAATTCAGTGCCAATGTTTTATTCGCATTGTATTCTTCATAAGTGGTGGCAATCTCAAACAAAACTTCGTAATTTTCAGGGTCATAATCCACTGCCTTTTTAAGTGCAGCAATCGATTCTTTAAATTCCCGTTGCTGACCATATATTTGTCCGAGATGGTGGTACATTTCAGACAAATACGGGGGAATGGATAGTTCAATAGCCATGGTCATGTAATATTCAGCCTGTTCGAAATCAGCGAGTCGCTTGTTCGATAAACTCAGGTAAAACAGTACAAACGGGTCGCCTGGATTTTGCTGTTCGCATTTCTCCAGCACCGACATGGCCAGTATTTCGTTTCTTGCAAAGTAACAGCAGATTCCATAATTCAGCATAATTTTATAAATGGAATCACCATCGGCTTCGAAGTAATTTTCAAAGTTCGTTTTTGCTTCTTCGTATTGTTTGTTTGCAAATCTGTATCCTGCCAGTTCCCGGTAAAAACCACTATTCCCCGGAAACTGCTTCATTCCTTTATCTATTAACGCCAGAAATTGTTTGGCTTGTTCCTTCCGGTTGTACAAACGCAAAAGGTTAAAATAAGAACTATAATCCCCGGGATTTTCATCTATAATTTTTTCATAAAGTGTGGTAGCCATTTTTTTTCTTCCGGTTTTGAACGCGCAATACGCCAACTGTTTGTTCCAGTATAAATTGGTGGAATCTTTGGAATATATTTCAGAAAATACATTAAATGCTTTACGGTAATCATCAAGGTTAATGTAATTTCTTCCCATTTTGGCAATAAGTGAAAAGTTATCTGGCTCGAGTTCTTTCACTCTTTCAAAAAACGGCGTTGCATCGTAGTAGTTTCCAAGTGTGGCAAGGTTTTCGGCCATTTCACCCATAACGTCAACATTAGTAGGATCAAGCTGGTAGCCCGCCGAAAATGCTTCGAGTGCATCCTGATATTTTTGCAAATTATTGTAAATAAGTCCTTTTCTAAGGTAAAGTTGCGCTGTTGGCTGTTTGTCAATTTTTTTATTGATTTGATTTAAAGCTTCCCGGTAATTTTTATTCAGAATTAACAAATCAATTTTATCCTGGGCGAATGAACCAACTGAAGTGCTTAAAAAAATAAACAGGAATAAATTCGTTAAGATTCGCATAGCTATTATATTAGGAATTAAGGTTCAATTCAATAAACGTAATGTCTGTAGGAGCCGCATTGGGCATATCGGGTTTTTCTGCTGACATTGTATTTTAACCGAATCGAGTTCCAACGTATCAAATTCATCACGTGCTGCAGCATCGCCGTAATTGACAACAACCAATGGTTTTGTACCTTGACGAACACACCCGAAACAAAACAAAAAGAAAGTTATCATTATTGGGAAAATTGCATTTTTCATAAATTTCAATTAGAATAGAAAATGGAAGGAGAACGCCTTCTGCTTTCCTTTCATTGTTTAACTGTTGTTATTTGGTTTATCATTCGAAGTTACCGGATCCAGCGTAAAATTAATAGGTACGGTGTAACTTACATTTACCGGTATTCCATGCTGTATTCCGGGTTTCCATTTCGGAAGGCTGTTTACTACACGCAACGCTTCCTTATCGAGTGAAGGATCTACTCCACGTGCTATTTTAGCATTTGCTACCGAACCATCTTTTTTAACCGTAAAAGAAACGTAAACCTTACCCTGAATGTCATTTTCAACCGCAATTTCAGGATACTTCAAAGAAGTAATGATAAATTTTCGAAGGGCATTCTCGCCGCCCGGAAATTCAGGCATATCTTCCACAATATAGAAAACCGGTTCGTCTTTTTCAGGCGGTGTTACTTTTTCTTCTTTTTTTACCAGAAGGATATTTCCGAGACTATCATATGAAATGTTGAATTCAGCATCCTCTGAAAACAAACTTTTTATCTTTTCGAGGTTTTCTTCCGCACCTTCAATTTTTAGTTTACTATTTACCATTGTTAATTTCATCTCCTGAGGCGGTTCTGTTTCCCCCGGCTCAATTTGAAATGATTCTTTTTTCTCGCAGGCAAAAACAATCACCAACATTGTCGCTGCCAAAAGGCCAAAAACTACTTTACTGTTGGCAAACCTCGACGATTTTCGCGACATCATTTTTATCCGGTTTTTAATAAGCGAATAATTAAAATTATTGGCAATTTCAAATTGAACGCCTACACATTGATTGAGCAAAAGTTTTTTATAGTAGCCGCGTTTTATTCCCGATTTCAAAACAGCCTGGTCGGCCAGGTATTCGTGGTTCTCGCGAATGGCATGGCGCAGCATCCAGAAAAACGGGTTAAACCATTGAAATACAGAAAGCAATTCAAGGATAATTACATCGTAGGTATGTCCTTGCTTTACATGCTCCAGTTCGTGGGCAATCAATTTCGGATAATCTTCATTTTGCTGAAGTGTATTACTTATAAACACATATTTAAGAAATGAAAACGGGCTTAATTCTTTGTCTAACGTAACCAGATAAAATCCATGAAGATGTTGCACTTTGTTTTTCGAAATCAAGCGGTATAATACCGCAATCCGAAACAGGAATCTACCCAGGAAAAATGTGACTCCCAGCACATAAATCAGAATAATAAGATTGGCCGATAAAATAGCCTGCTCCACACTGCCCGATAAATCTTTACCATAAACCGTTACGGCTTCAATCAGATTCCGGTATGGTGTTACGGTAATTTCGGCCAGCACCACAGGATCGGTATTGTAAATGTGAAATTTTAAAAACGGCAAAACAACCGAAAACAGTACGGAACTTAGCAGAAACAACCGGTTTAGTTTAAAGAAAGTTTCTCTGCGCAAAAACAGCATATAAATCATAGCAAAAACGGAGAGACTGACTCCGGATTCGAGAATGAAATTAACTGCGTTGTTCATTTTCCCCGGGATTTTCGTTTTCCAAATCGCGTTTCACATCTTCCATTAATTCGTCAAAGTCGGTTAAACTCATGTTGTCTTCCTTGGCGAAGAATGAAACCATTTCCTGGAAAGAACCGCTGAAGTAGTTGCGCATAAAATTTTTCATAAACGAACGGGTATACTCTTTCCTGGAGACCAACGGAAAATATTCGTGGGTTTTACCATATGCATTGTGCCCCACAAATCCTTTCCGCTCTAAAATTCTGATTATTGTAGAAACCGTATTGTAGGCCGGCTTAGGGTCTGGCATTTTCTCAACAAGATCTTTTACGAATGCTTTTTCTTCTTTCCATAGCAATTGCATAATTTGCTCTTCCGCCTTTGTTAGTTCCTTCATTTTCTTTTTGATTAATTTTATAATCTTATGCACAACAAAAATTATACCGTGAACTACTATTTTAGTTTTTAAACTACTATTTTAGTTCCTCTTTCTTCTGATTTAACTTATCCAAAACAAAATTTACCGGTACCGTATAACTTACATTAACTGCCTGTCCTCTTTGTTTGCCGGGCTGAAAGCGGGGTAAACTTTTTATAACCCGCAGAGCTTCTTTATCGAGCGACGGATTTGCACCACGAGCTACTTTTGCATCTTTAACACTGCCGTCTTTCGATACTACGAATGAAATAAATACCTTTCCCTGAATACCATTTTCTTTAGCGATTTCAGGATATTTCACATGGGTTACAATATATTTTTTCAGGGAATCTTCTCCTCCCGGAAATTCAGGCATTTCTTCGACAACAAAAAATGTCGGTTCTTCTTCCTGATGTGTGGCTCCTATAATTTTATCTTCCTTTTTCTCTATGTCATCATTCAACGCAAAATTAACAGGCACTGTGTAAGCCACTGTCACGGGTTCACCTTTTTGTTTACCGGGTTCCCATTTTGGCATATTCTTAATTACCCTCAATGCTTCATTGTCCAGGGTTGGAGCTACTCCACGAATTACTTTTGCATTTGTTACCAATCCGCTTTTTGAAATCTGAAATGTTATATAAACTTTTCCCTGGATACCATTCTTCTTAGCCTCTTCCGGGTAATTAACATGGTCGGAAACATACTTCCGAAAAGCGTCCTCACCGCCAGGAAAATCAGGCATCTCATCTACAATAAAGTAAACTTTATCTTTGCTACTGTCCTGACCATTAGCCTGAACAATACCTAAACTGTACAACAAAGCTGCTGCAATAACCGAATAAATAAGTTTCATAATTATGCTATTTATAATTTTAAATTTCGTCTGAATCACAACAAAACCTTCAGTTACCAGACCAAAGGTTTAGTTGTGTTCAGCTATTTCTTAATGGTGAAAACAGGTTTCAAAATCGATGAAAGAATCAATAATAAACTATTGCAACTGAAAATTAATTACCGCATTGTAAAATACTTTTACAGCATTACCACGTTGTTTTCCCGGTTTAAAGTCGGGCAAACTGTTTATTACGCGCAGCGCTTCATTATTGAGAGACGGATCAACTCCTCTCAGAATTTCAGCATTGCTAACCTTTCCTGATTCATTTACCACAAATTTCACATACACTTTTCCCTGTATCCCGTTTTCCTGGGCAATAACCGGATATTTTACAGAGTTTTGAATGTATTTGTAAAGTGCTTTTTCACCCCCCGGGAATTTGGCTGGATCTTCCACGATGTAAAATATATCGGGTTCTTTTTCTTCCTCTTCTTTCACGGTCTGAACAATAGGATTTACATCAATTACAGTGCCTTCATCGGCGCCCGAATCTTCAATTTCCAGCTCGTCCTGAATTTTCACATCGTCATTTACAATATTCAATACCTCAACCACTTTTGGCGGCGGCGGTGGCGGCGGTGGCTTAACTTCCTGCTCGCGGGTAACCGGAATAAATTCTTCTTCCACTACCTGTGACTGAACCGAACCTAACGATTCAGCCCTGCTTGGTTTTGTCGTCCACTCAAAAGCTAAAAGTGTTGCTCCAAGGGCTGATGCCAGCCCAAAAAGGAAAAACATGTTACGTTTGTTTTCCAAATCTACTTTCGATGATTTTTTTGATTCCATAATCTCATTCGTTTTAAATTAATTTTTAATAAGAATCTCTCTGTCCCACTCAGTTAATTGTTCTTTAAATCATCGTATGTTTTTTTAAAAACAATGTCTGACACAAATATACAACTAAATTATTAGTTTTCAAACTAATCTATTAGTTGTTTGTTGCTTATATGTTATATATTACTATATATCAGCCACCTGCTAAACTAAAACATTAGTTATGCTAAAGTGAATAAGATACGGGAATTGTAAAAAATGAGTATAATTATGGTAAAATATGAAACTGATCTTTATCGGAAAGCAATGGAAAGTTTTTTCTGAAATTGTGCAGATTCTGAATATGAAATTTCAAAAGTTTTTACATTTTGTTTATTGCCTGCAAATTCTGCAATACCTTTTGGAGTGACCATGCCGGAATCTCCCCGGTATTTTGAACCGGTTCCATCGGTACCTACCCTGTTCACTCCCAAACAATACGACTGATTTTCAATGGCGCGGGCTACCAGTAGAATTTTCCATACATGATGCCGTGGCGAAGGCCAGTTCGCCATGTAAATCAATACATCGTAATTTTCTGCATTACGACTCCAGGCCGGAAATCGTAAATCGTAGCAAATGAGTGGACAAAATCGCCAGCCTTTGTATTCCACAATTAATTTTTTACTCCCGGAAGAATAATGCCGGCTCTCCTCACCCATGGTAAACAAATGTCGTTTATCGTAATGTTCTGTTTTTCCATCGGGGAACACCCAGAGTGCACGATTCACAATTTTGCCTTCATCTTCAATAATTAAGCTGCCTGTAACCGAGGCATTTTTCTCGCGGGCCAGTTTTTTCATCCATAAAACCGACGGTCCGTCCATATTTTCTTTCAATTTTTCAGAGGCCATTGAAAACCCGGTGGTACACATTTCGGGTAAAATAATTACATCGGTAGTGTTTACTGTGCCCAGCATTTCTTCATATTTTGCATGGTTGGCCTGCGCGTCTTCCCAAATAATATCAGGTTGAACGAGTGTTATTTTTAGATTTTCCATAGCGTTACGATAGTTATTTAATCAAAACACATTAACATTTAAAAAGTTCCAAACTGCAATAACCAAATTTTTTATAACTTGTTTATCACCGTTACGCCCACATTTTCAAATGTATCCATATTCATGAGTATCGGCGGCGCTTCGTTCAGCGAAATGGTTTTGCCCACCAGCAATTCAGGTTTTAGCTTACCTGTACTTATCATTTCAAATATTTCAACATACCGAAATGCCTGCATGCCGTGACTTCCAAGAATTTCCAGTTCATTTGCCACCACCTTGTTCATTGGGATTTTCGGGTGTTTATGGTTACCAGTCATTAATCCCACCTGGATGTGTTTTCCGCGTTTTCGTAAACAGGCTACCGAGTTAAAACAGGTTTCCTGGCTTCCTAATGCATCAATGGAAACATGCGCCCCACGTCCGGTAATTTTTTGAATTGCTTTCGGTACATTATCTCCTGTTTTGGCGTTAATTCCGTTTATGGCTCCAAGTTTTTTCGCCAGTTCAAGTTTTTCATCGTCAATGTCAACAGCCACTACATTTGCACCAGCCGCAGCAGCAATCATTATGGCCGAGAGGCCCACTCCACCGCAACCATGCACCGCCACCCACTGGCCGGCTGAAACTTTTCCCCGGTCTATAACCGCCCGAAACGCGGTAATAAAGTGGCACCCAAGACTGGCAGCCGTTACAAAATCAATATTATCAGGTAATTGCACAAGGTTAATATCAGCATATTTTATTTCCACCAACTCGGCAAAAGATCCCCAGGCCGTAAAACCGGGCTGAAACTGGTTATCGCACACCTGGTGATTTCCGGAGTTGCATTCAGGACAATGTCCGCAACCACCTACAAATGGGACAGTTATCCGGTCGCCCACTTTCCAGTTTTGAATAGCGGCACCTATTTCCACAATGGTACCCGCCAGCTCGTGCCCCGGAACATGCGGCAATTTAATATCCGGGTCGTGCCCCATCCACCCATGCCAGTCACTGCGGCACAAGCCGGTAGCTTCTACTTTTACAATTACACTGTCAGCAGAAACTGTAGGTGCAGGAACGTCTCTTATTTCTATATCTCCTTGAAATTTTTCAAAATAAACTGCTTTCATATTATCAAATTTTCAAAAAATGAATTTTCAAAAAATGACAAACACAACTATGCTTTAATGGTTATAAAACATCCGGTTTATTTTGCTCAGAACACCAATGATTATTTTATGTTAAAGAAAATTCACCACCTGTCACTATACCTCTCTCTGTCATCCGTCAACTCCCGGAAAACTTTTGCTCTCCAAATGAGAGGGGCGGACCTCGCTCGCGATGTTGGGTGAGGAAGTCTTACCTGTACAAATATCTGCCTTCCAAGGTAAACCAAAAGAACTGTCCTTGGCAAAAGAACGGTTCTCCAAATGAGAAATATGTTTTACTTATAATTTTGAAAAGAAATCATTTCCTTTATCATCCACAATAATAAAGGCGGGGAAATTTTCCACTTTAATTTTCCTCACGGCTTCCATTCCCAACTCGGGGAAATCGATTACCTCAACTGATTTAATACTGTTTTTAGCCAGGATAGCCGCCGGTCCGCCAATGGAACCGAGATAAAAACCCCCGTGTTTTTTACAGGCATCGGTTACTTGTTGCGAGCGGTTACCTTTGGCCAGCATTACCAGCGAGCCGCCGTGTTCCTGAAAACATCAACGTAGGGATCCATGCGTCCGGCAGTAGTTGGCCCGAAACTTCCGGAAGCCATTCCTTTGGGAGTTTTCGCAGGTCCGGCATAATACACCGGATGATTTTTGAAATACTCCGGCATGGGTTTGCCTTCATCCAGCATTTTTTTAATCTGCGCATGTGCAATATCGCGGGCAACAATCAAAGTTCCTTTCAAATTTAAGCGTGTTTTTATCGGATATTTTGAAAGTTCTTTCCTGATTTCATCCATCGGTTGGTCGAGATCGATATCAACGGCTGGTTGCATGTTCGGCGCTTCTTTTGGCAGAAAGCGAGCCGGATTTTTTTCCAGCTCTTCGAGGAAAATTCCCTCTTCCGTAATTTTTGCTTTGATATTTCGGTCGGCACTGCAACTTACACCCAAACCAACCGGGCACGAAGCAGCATGGCGTGGCAAACGAATTACCCGCACATCGTGCACAAAATATTTTCCGCCAAACTGCGCTCCTACTCCACTTTCTTGACAAATTTTGGTTACTTTTTCTTCCCATTCCAAATCGCGGAAAGCCTGGCCGCCTTCATTTCCTTCGGTTGGCAGATGGTCGTAATATCCAGCCGATGCTTTTTTAACGGTTGCCAGTGTGGCTTCGGCTGAAGTGCCGCCAATTACCAGTGCCAAATGGTAAGGCGGACACGCTGATGTACCGAGATCCATAATTTTATCTTTTACAAATTTGGCCAGATTTTCTTCCGTAAGCAACGATTTTGTTTGCTGGTACAAATAGGTTTTATTGCCCGATCCCCCACCTTTTGTAATAAATAAAAATTCGTATTTGTTTCCTTCTTCAGCATAAATATCAATTTGAGCCGGCAGGTTGGTGCCCGTATTTTTTTCCTCGAGCATCGAAAACGGAACTACCTGCGAATAGCGCAGGTTTTTATCGTGGTAGGTATCATAAATTCCTTTCGACAAATGTTCGGCATCGTTGGCTCCGGTAAAAACATTCTCTCCTTTTTTCCCGATAACAATGGCAGTCCCGGTGTCCTGGCAGGTAGGTAGTTCGCCTTCTGCCGAAACTACCTGGTTCATCAACATGGTGTGTGCCACAAACTTGTCATTATCACGTTGCTTCCGGGTCTTCCAGAATTTTAGCCAGTTTTTCGAGATGTGCCGGGCGCAGGTAAAACGAAACATCGGTAAAAGCTTCACGCGCCAGAAACTCCAATCCTTCCGGGATCAACTTTTAATATTTTTCTCCCTTCAAACTCAACTGTTGACACATAATCTTTCGTCAGCAGTTTGTAAGTAGTTTCATCTTTCAGAATGGGAAATGGTTTTTGATATTTGAATGTCATTGTACTTTGGTTTTTTGTGAATGATTCGTTGAACAAAGATATAATTATTCCTTTTTTTTGGGTTCCTTTTTTACGATTGCTTTCGTTCAGTTCACATTTTTAAATTATTTTTCAATTCTGAAATAAATTCTGAATTCTTTATTACTTTTAGAATTCGATACACCGAAGTCAACAAAGAAACTACCATGAAATCTAACTAATTACAAATTCTTGCACCCATGAAAAAACTTCTGCTTATTGCATTTATAAATTTCTGCATTTTAATCTCATCCGCTTTTGCACAAACCAGTTCATTAAGTGTGATCACCAAAATTTCGGAAGATATTCATTATAAAATTGAACCACAGGGAAGAATTTTCCTTTTTGTGAGCAACGGAATGCGGGAGC
Source organism: uncultured Actinomycetota bacterium (assembly GCA_963811385.1). Lineage (GTDB taxonomy): Bacteria > Actinomycetota > Actinomycetes > Propionibacteriales > Nocardioidaceae > Marmoricola_A. The sequence goes on from CAWEQX010000013.1 coordinate 25,359, forward strand.
CTCGTTTTAATACCTGGCCAAACAAGACAAATATGATATTTGCCATCAACCTAGAAAACTGGCAGGGGAACGAATTTGTTTTTAACAGTTCAGCAGAAACAGTAAAATCGGTGGATGTTTCTTTGGAAAATCTCTCAAACGGAGAATACCAGGTTCAGATTTTATGGGATCAAAACAATTGGGAATCGAACATTAATGCTACCGGAAACCTGTACAGTGAGGCAATTACGGTAAACCTGAAAAATGACACTATATTGGAACTCCCACTGGCTAAAATTATTAAGCCGCGCAAATTTACAGAAACCAAATACCTGAAAGAAGTGGATTTTATCAGCCCGGTACTTTCTGAATGGTGGGGAAAAGAGGTTCATGTGAAAGCTGCCGTTTTTCTACCCCGAACCTGGTTCGACCAACCCGATAAAAAATACCCGGTACGTTATAACATTGCAGGTTACGGCGGGCGTCACACTCGTGCCGCAAGAATGCAAAGAAATATCGACTGGTGGCTATCCGACGATGCACCCGATATTTTAAATGTTTTTCTGGATGGCGAAGGTCCGTTTGGTGATTGCTATCAACTGGATTCTGAAAACAGCGGACCTTACGGAACGGCGTTGGTGGAAGAGTTAATCCCTTACATAGAAAAAGAATTTCGCGGGAAGGGAACTCCCGAATCGCGGTTTGTGGAAGGTTGCAGCACCGGAGGCTGGGTTTCGCTGGCGTTACAACTTTTTTATCCCGAATTTTTTGGAGGCTGTTTTTCCTACAGTCCCGACCAGGTGGATTTTGAAAACTGCCAGTTGATTAATATTTACAAAGACGACAATGCATTTTACAACGAATTTGATTACCTCCGCCCCATTGTGCGTGATGTTACAGGTGAACCTATTGTTTCACAAAAAGATTTCATTCAGTTTGAAAACGTGTTGGGTCGATCGAATACCTACGTTACGTCAGGCGGACAGTTCAGTGCATTTACCGCACTTTTCAGCCCCAAAGGAGACGACGGGCTACCAACGCCATTGTTCGACCCGGTTACCGGCAAAATCGATCATGAAGTTGCGGAGTACTGGCGGAAACACGATTTAAAAGATTACGTAAAAACGCACTGGAAAACGCTGGGACCAAAAATACAAGGTAAAATCTGGATTTGGGGCGCCGACATGGATAATTTCTACCTGAATCCGGCACTTCGTGCTTTCGACAAAATGCTGAAACAAATGGAAAATCCCAGGTCCGATGCTTCCATCCATTTTACTCCAATGGCACGACATTGCCAGGAATACAGCGATATGAAAGTTCTTCTGCAAATTGCGGATAAACTGCAAGAGCAATAATCTATTCAATCTTATAAAAATTTCAACAAAATAATTATTATAAAAGACTTTACATCAGTAAAATAATTTGGTTTGTATTTCAAACTTGTTTAACTTTATAAACAAATTAAAATCAACGACCATGAAAAAACAAACAAACCAAATTGATTTTGATGAAAGGAAATCATTACAAATAATAAAATCGGCTATCGAAACATCAAAACAAACGCTTAAAGATGACGGGGTTCTGCTCATTTTATGGGGATTTGTCATGTCAACAGCTAATTTATGGAGATATTATGAATCCGTTGTACTTACCTCATGGTGGATGCGCAACCTGATGAAGATATATATAATTTTGTCGGGTATTGCCGTCATTGGAATTACCATTTATTATATTTTTTTTCGGAAAAGGAAAGTCAGAACATTTACTTCAATTTCAGTGCGTTATGTTTGGGCAGGAGTAATTCTGGCTGACAATGTCATTATAATTATTACAAAAGGTATTCTCGATAAAATTGATTTTACATTACTACAACCAATGCAAATGGTTTTAATCGGATTTGCCCTTTTTGTTTCTGCGGGAATTTATCGTTACCATTTACTGTCTTTAAGCGGAATTATCATGTGGATTGCAGCTGCAGTTGCTGTTAATTACGATTTAAATATTCAGTTTCTGATACGTTCCATTGCAGAAATTTTATGTTTTATCATTCCGGGCATTTTAATGTATTCTGCCAGAAATAAAATGATATCTCATGTTTAAGAATCTTGACCCGCTTCTGCATTCTCAGGTCAGGCTGGCCATCATGTCGATTCTTATAAGCGTTAAATCGGCTGAATTTTCATTTCTTTTGGAAAATATTGAAACGACCAAGGGAAATCTAAGTTTTCAACTTTCCAAATTAAAAGAGGCCGGTTATATTGAAATAAAAAAATCATTCCGGAAAAATTACCCGCTTACGAGGGCCAAAATTACGCCCAAAGGAATAGAAGCCTACGAAAAATATGTAGATACCATTTCAGAATATTTCAATAAATCAACAAAGAATAAAAAATAAACAATTGCATTTCTGTCATTTATAAAATCTCTATTCAAAAAAATTATATTATACTCACAATTTATTTATCAATAAAAAGTTGAATATAAAATTGGATTCTTAGTTTTGTGCCGATGATAAAAATGAGACTTTTTATTCTGCTCCTTCTTACTTTTTTCCAAATTAATATGTTATTTGGGCAGAGTAACAATGCCACGTTAAAAGGAGTGATAAAAACTCCCGACGGGACTCCGCTCGACATGGTAAACATCGGACTGAAAGACTACCCCATTGGCACGAGTTCCAACCGGAAAGGAGAATTTCTGCTTCGCATTCCGGCGCAAAAAGATGTAGTTATTATTTTTTCATCTGTTGGGTATAAAACCATTGCCGACACGCTGCAAGCTAAACCCGAGGAAAATATTTTCGTTCAAATTACGATGCCGGTTACCAACCAGCAACTGGCAGAGGTTGTAGTAACCGAACAGCGACGAAACAGTGGAAATATTACCCGAATCGATACAAAGTACCTGGATTTACTTCCTGATGTTGGCACAGGGGCAGTTCCCGCAATGTTAAAAACGTTGCCGGGCGTTTCCACTAACAACGAGTTGAGTTCGCAATACATGGTTCGCGGAGGAAATTTCGACGAAAACCTGGTGTATGTAAACGACGTTGAAATTTACCGCCCACTGTTAATTCGTGCAGGGCAACAGGAAGGATTGAGTTTTGTGAACAGCGACATGGTTTCGACCGTTGAATTTTCTCCCGGTGGATTTAATGCTAAATACGGCGATAAAATGTCGTCGGTGCTCGATATAAAATACCGGAAACCCAGCGAATTCCGTGGTTCTGCTTCCATGAGCCTTTTAGGAGCTTCAGCACACTTCGAGGATGTGGCAATGAAAGGAAAACTTTCTCATATTTCAGGAATTCGTTATAAAACCAATCGTTACCTTTTGGGTAGTCTCGACGAGAAAGGTGCTTACGATCCCCGCTTTGTAGATTTTCAAACTTACATTACCTACCAGTTCTCCGAAAATTTCAGTATCTCATTTCTGGGTAACGCTACTCAAAACCAATACCGGTTTATTCCGCAAACGCGCGAAACTACGTTTGGAACCTGGCAAAATCCACTAAACACGAAAATATATTTCGATGGCCAGGAAATCGACGATTTTCAAACTTACCTCGGAGCCTTAACAGCCAATTATCACCCAAACCCGAATCTTAATCTGAAACTCATTGCTTCGGCCTATTCAGCAAGTGAAAAAGAAACATACGACATTCAGGGACAATACTATTTAAATCAATTGGAAAGAAACATGTCGTCGGAACAGTTTGGCGACAGCATTCTAAATCTTGGCGTAGGTGCCTTTTTGAACCACGCCCGTAACTATCTGGATGCCACAGTTTACAATTTCTCACACCGGGGAGCTTTTAATTCTGAAAACCATTTGGTAAACTGGGGAATTAAATTTCAGCATGAACAAATCAACAATAAAATAAATGAATGGATTTACCGCGATTCCACGGGTTATTCCATTCCATATTCCGATTCGCACGTTTTGTTATACTATACCCGAAATGGCAAAAACAACATCAGTTCGAACCGTTTTACAGGCTTTATCCAGGACACGTACAGTGTTCCGGTAAGCAGTGGCGATTTATATGTAACCGGCGGTGTGCGTTTCAATTACTGGGATTTTAATAATGAGCTGCTAATCGGTCCGCGGGCCAGTGTAAGTTACTACCCCGATTGGGAAAGCAAAATTTCATTCCGACTGGCCACCGGGATGTACAGCCAGTCGCCGTTTTTCAAAGAGCTTATAAAAAGTGATGGCACGTTAAATCAGCATCCGAAAGCACAACGCTCATACCAGGTGGTTGCCGGCACCGATTACATTTTGTCGGCGTGGGACCGGCCATTTCGATTATCCGCAGAGGCATATTATAAATACATGAGTCGCATTATTCCATACCAGGTTGATAATGTGAGAATTAATTACTTACCAGAACAGGAAGCCTACGGTTATGCCACAGGACTGGATATGAAAATTAACGGCGAATTTGTTAGTGGTGTGCAGTCATGGGCAAGTCTGTCGTTTATGTCAACAAAAGAAAATATTAAAGGTGATGGCCATGGTTTTATCCCACGCCCCACCGACCAATGGATGAATTTCAGTCTGTTTTTCCAGGATTATCTTCCCGGAAATCCTTCTTATAAAATGCAGCTCTCGGGTTTTTACGGTGCACGGCTTCCCACCGGCCCGCCCAATTCAGAACGTTACATGGATGTGTTCAGAATGCCCCCGTACCGCCGTATCGATTTGGGCTTTTCAAAAGTGCTAATCAGCGCTGCAAGTCCCGTTAACAGGGATTTATTAAGGCACATTAATGACATGTGGCTAAGTCTTGAAATATTTAATTTACTGAATATTAACAACACCATTTCGTACTTTTGGGTTTCCAGTATTTATGGCGACCAGTTTGGCGTTCCCAACTATTTAACCAGTAGAAGAGTAAATTTGAAACTGACCATAAAATTCTAAGTAACTTTACAGTATATAGATTGCTAATGGGTTTTAATCCCATTCTTATTTTTTTAAATCGTATTTACTAAGTGCCTAATTCAGTAACTTTATTTATCCGAAAATTCGTTTCACATGAAATTAAAAATATATCAGGTTGACGCATTTACAAACAATGTTTTCAGTGGAAATCCAGCTGCGGTGGTTCCATTGGAAAAATGGCTACCCGATGAAACCATGCAAAGCATTGCGTTGGAAAATAATCTTTCGGAAACGGCATTTTTTATTCCTGAAGAGAATGGATTTCATATTCGGTGGTTTACCCCGGCTGCCGAAGTTAATTTATGCGGACACGCCACACTGGCCACTGCGCATGTGCTTTTCAATCACCTCGATTATTCCGAAAAAGAAATTCAGTTTGAATCGCGTAGCGGCATTTTGCGTATGAAAAAGGAAGAGGATTGGATTGTACTGAATTTTCCGGCGTCGTTTGTAGATGAAACAGCAATTTCTGAAAAAATAAAAGAAACCTTTTCTATTCCTCCACAACAATGTTTCCACGGGATTGAAGATTTAATGCTGGTCTATCAAAATGAAGAAGAAATAAGAAAACTCAAACCCGATTTTCAGAAGATCACGGAAACAGAGGCACGTGGAATTATCGTAACGGCTAAGTCTGATGAATTCGATTTTGTATCGCGCTTTTTTGCTCCTGCTGTCGGTGTAAACGAAGATCCCGTAACCGGTTCGGCGCATACCATGCTTATTCCTTACTGGGCAAAAACATTGTCAAAAAACGAACTTTCAGCAAAACAGGTTTCTGCCAGAGGTGGCATTTTAAAATGCAAATACCTGAACGACAGGGTTGAAATTGGTGGCCAAACTGTAACTTATTTAATAGGAGATATTTATTTCTAAGCTGAAATATTATAAACCATCAATGCATCGCCGTGCCTGACAAACAATTTTCCATTGCTAATTACCGGATGCGCCCAATGCTCTTTGGTCCCCAGTGGCACTTTAAAACGGCTGATTATTTTAAATTCTTCAGGTGAAGCTTCCGCCAGTGCTATTTCTCCATCGCGCTCGGTGTAACAATAAAATAAACCATCCGCATAAATGATTGCACCTCCACCCAATTCTTTATTTTGAACCAGCATTTCACCTGTATTCCAACTCAGTACCTGCCAACTGTTGCGCAAATAAGCCGAGGCGTAAATACAAGTATCGCGTTTTATTAATCCGCCCATAAAATTTCTTAATTTTTTGTTCCGCCAAACCACTTCTGCTTGTTTTCCATCATCAGAAAGCTGAATCAAAATCATTCCTGAAGTATCACTCACATCAGGGGTGGCTACCAAAATTTTGCCATCGGAATAAATAGGTGTGTTGGCATGTATTTTATTTGTCTGAGTATGTTCAATTCGCCAGTACATCTGCCCGTTCCCGGCATCGATTCCCATAATCGAACTGCATGTCATCGCAATTATAAATGGCTGCCCGTTATGTTCTATCAAAATGGGCGAATTGTAGGTAGCCTGTTCTCCAAAACCTTTCGAACTCCAAACCAGTTCTCCTGTAAACCGGTTCAGTTTTACCACGTTATTTTCTTTTCCGCCCGGCACACAAATCAGGTTGTCGCCATCCGTTAAAACCGACTCGGCAAAACCAAACTGAATAACTGAATCCACTCCAAAATCTTTAATAAAATCTTTGCTCCAAATCACTTCGCCGGTTTCGGCATCGAGACAATAAAGTGCCCCCATTCCACTTTCAATATAAATTAAATTATTTACAATGGTTGGCGTAGAACGTGCCCCATGAAAATACCGGCAAAAATCCGGGCCATAATCTTTTTCCCATAAACGATTTCCTTCCATGTCGAACACAAACAATGTACCTGTGGTAGTGAGCGTATCTTTAATTCCGGTGAGGTAAACTTTACCGTTCACAACTGCTGCACTGCTTTGTCCGTATCCAAGTCCTTTTGCTGACCAACACATTTCCGGCCCATTTTCAGGCCATTCTTTCAACAACCCGGTTTCGGAATAAATTCCATTACGGTTGGGGCCACGCCACTGTGAGAACCGATTTTCCTTTTGTGAACAGGATGAAATAATTACAACTACCAAGGTGATGAGAATAATGGCTCTGATCATTTATTTTGGTTTTTTTAAAGTGAATCAGGCACCTAAAATAGAAAAAATTAGTTATACCTTCGCAAAAAATCAACGTATGAACGATCCAATAGGACAAGCTATACAAGATTACTATATAAAAAGAAAAGCGCCCGACCTGGTTGTCAATAGTAACTACACGGAGAATGAACGAATTCCGGCCGGATATTTCTTCAGAACGGAAAAAGAAATGCCTGCAATTGAACTGGCGGCGCTCAAAAAATGTAAAGGAAAAATTCTTGATATTGGAGCTGCAGCAGGTTGCCATTCACTCCTTCTGCAAAAAAAAGGATTTAATGTAACCGCCCTTGAAATATCGGAATTGGCGGCAGAAGTAATGAAAAGCCGTGGAATTCAAAAAGTAATTACCGACGATGTGAATTCTTTCTCTGGTGATCGATTCGACACCCTCTTACTTCTAATGAACGGGACGGGTATTGGTGGCACACTGAACGGATTGAAAACATTGTTGAAACACCTTAGAAACTTACTTACAGAAAAAGGTCAGATATTAATTGATTCTTCAGATATCCGCTATCTTTTTGAAGAAGAAGATGGTTCAGTTTGGATTGATCTTGCCAACAAGCAATTTGTGGGCGAAATGAAGTATGAAGTTGTTTACAAAAAACTGAAAAGCAGTTTCAACTGGCTATTTGTTGATTTCGACACGCTGAAAAAAGTGGCAGAAGAATCCGGATTACAATGTGTTTTAGTCGAAAAGGGTGAACACTTTGAATATCTTGCTCAATTAACTTCCTGCTAACAACTATTTGTTAAAATAAAATATAGTAATTTCCTTTTGCCGAAGAAAAATAGTAGTTGGCAGAAAAGTTCAGATAGTTCACAGATATTATTTCGCTGTTTGTCCTCAATTATCTAAATTGGTACACAATTAAAATTTTATCTGAAGCCGGAAAACAAAACAGGTGTACCATGAAAGCAATTATTTTAATCTCTTCCATTTTTTACATCCTCGGGTTAAAAATCAGTAATCAGATTGACTTGGCAAAAAAGAGTAATCCTGCTGACACAATTATTTCCAACAAAATAATATCGACTCCCCCCTCGAAATCCATTTATTTTAAGAATGAGTTGGGTTTTAAGGCACTAGCAGATACAATTAAAGAAGCAAAAAATTCGGATAATATTCTGGAAAAAGGGAAATAGAAACTGCACTTTTTTCAGTATTACAAATAAATAATTAAATAGTAAGGTAACAGGAAATCATTTTATATGGTTTCCTGTTTTTGTTTTTTGTAATTTCGAAAAGGTAATCATGCCAAAAAATACCAAAAACAACTGATGAATTGTAAAATAACTTCAAATGATACCGTTGTTAAAAGCTGGACCCAATTGGTAGACGAAGTGTACCACGATGCCTGGAAATCGGCTCTTGGCCGTTTTCGAAGTGATTACGCATTCAGGGGACTTTCGGATTGTCATTACCGGCTGGAAAACAGTTTCCTGCGTAATTGCGGAATGAGTCCGGAGTTAGAGTACCATATCCTGCGTAATTTCAGGAAATATGCCCGTACCAGTGAGCCAAACCTCACTAACACGCAGCTACGGTCGCTGGTTTTGGCGCAACATCACGGTCTGCCAACCCGCCTGCTCGACTGGACTTACTCGCCATTTATTGCCATGCATTTTGCCACTTCAAATACCGAACGGTATGATATTGACGGGGCGATTTGGAAAGTTGATTTTGTAAAAGTTAATCAACTTATTCCTGAACCGTTAAAAGCATTGTTGTGGAAGGAAAAATGTAATGCTTTTACGGTCGAAATGCTGGAATCGGAATTCTCGAATGTGCAAAAATTCGACGAAATTATAGGACCCGAAAATGTGTTGTTTTTCGAACCTCCTTCCATCGACGACCGGATTGTAAACCAGTTTGCACTATTCTCTATCATGTCGGATGCTACTTCAGTTGTGGATGACTGGCTGTTTCAACATCCGGATGTGTACCGAAGAATTATTATTCCTGCCAATCTCAAATGGGAAGTGCGTGACAAACTGGACCAGGCGAATATTACCGAGCGCGTATTATTTCCAGGACTGGATGGACTGGCCAGTTGGTTAAAGCGTCATTATCAACCCAAAAATGGGTGACATTATTTAGAAAGATTAAAAATTAATTGAAAATTTCATTCCGCTTTTATCAGAAAATCATTATCTTATAAGCAAAATTTAGTGAAATGAAAAAGTTAAATATGAACCGAAGAAAATTTGTGAGCGCCCTTTCACTGGGTACGGCACATATTTTAATTTCGAACCCGTTATATGGTTGTACTTCGCAAATAACTTCGACCAATCCACTTCAAAAAATTAAATTGGGCAATTCGGGAATTGAAACCACCATGCTGGGTGTTGGAACTGGCGTTCATGCCAGTAACCGCACCTCTTTTTTAACCAAACAAGACAGGCAAAAAAGTGTATCCCTAATAAAACATGCGTACGACAGGGGATTTAGAAACTTCGATTGTGCCGACACATACGGAACTCATGGACTGGTAGCCGAAGCATTAAATGGTAAAGACCGCGGATAAATATACACTTACTTCAAAAATATGGTTCAGAAATGGTGGAATTCCGGAACCGGAGCGGCCCGATGCCAATATTGTGGTCGATCGTTTTAGAAAAGAACTAAATACAGATTATATCGATTTGGTTCAAATCCACTGTATGGTTGATGCCAACTGGACTGATACCATGAAAAAACAGATGGATATCCTGGAAGATTTAAAAGTCAGGGGAATCATTCGTGCTCATGGCGTTTCGGTGCACTCGCTCGAAGCCATGAAAGATGCATTGAAGAGCCCGTGGGTAGATGTCATTCATACACGTATAAATCCTTATGGAATTGCCATGGATAAACCTGATCCTGCTGAAGTAGTGGATGTGATTCACCAGTTACATAAATCAGGAAAAGGAGTAATTGGAATGAAACTGGTAGGCAACGGACGGTTACGTAACGACAGTGAAAAAATCGATAATTCTCTTCGGTTTGTGCTTGGATTAGGTAGTGTTAATATGATGATAATTGGTTTTGAAGAACAGGAACAAATTGATAATTACCTGACCCGCGTTGAAACTGCGTTGGAAGAAATGAGCTGAAACTAAAACAGTGAAGCTATTTTTTACATTGAATGAGTAATCAAAGTGAATAAATAAAGCTCCATTAATGGAGCTTTATTTATTTTAGTTAAATATACTTTATACCTCCTGCACTGTTTCAATCATTTCCTGCCCTTTACGAATAGCCTCGAGGTTGAGTGGTATCAATTTATGGTAACGTTCGGGTAACGATTTTTCCAATCCTTTTTCCACATTATCGATCGACAAAATAGGCCTGACTTTCAGGTAACTACCAAAAACAATCATATTGAAAACTTTCGGATTCCCCATTTCTACAGCTGCACGCGTCCCTTCCACTTTGTAAATGTTGATATCGGTGCGTGTAGGCGGATGAACAATTCCGTTGGGATCGTAAATTAAGGTACCGTCCGGGTTTTACCATTTTTTCGAATTTATCCATACTTTGCTGGTTCAAAATAATGGCTGTGTCAAATTCCTGCAAGATGGGTGAACTAATGCGTGTTGTCGCTCACAATTACTGTAACATTGGCTGTACCTCCCCGCATTTCGGGTCCGTACGACGGAAACCAGGTCACTTCCTTGTCGTCCATTACTCCGGAATAGGCCAGAATTTTCCCCATGGAAAGTACCCCTTGTCCGCCAAATCCGGCTATTATGATTTCTTCAGTCATGATTCAGGTTTTTTAATTTTTTGAAACTAGGTTCACCCTTTACACTATCTTTCAGATCGCCCAGCGGATAGAAAGGAAACATATTTTCTTCCATCCATTCATTGGCATCCACAGGAGTCATTTTCCAGCCCGAGTTACAGGTAGAAACCACCTCAACAAACGAAGTTCCTTTTTTATCCATGCACATTTCTGAATGCCTTTTTTGATGGCACTTTTGCATTTGCGCACAGCTCCGGCGTTATGCACTGCCTGCCGCGTTACATACGAGGTTCCGGGCAACTGTGCAATCAATTCGGTAATTTTCAAGTGGATAACCGTTTCGTTCGGCATCACGTCCGTTGGGTGTGGTGGCTGTAACCATGTCCCATCAAGGTGGTTGGCGCCATTTGTCCGCCGGTCATTCCATAAATGCCATTGTTGATAAAAACGACCACAATATTTTCGCCCCGGTTACAGGCATGCATAATTTCAGCCGAACCGATAGAAGCAAGATCGCCATCGCCCTGGTAGGTAAAAACAAACTTATCGGGATTCATCCGTGCAATGCCTGTAGCCACAGCCGGTGCACTTCCGTGGGCTGCTTCCTGCCAGTCAATATCAATATAATTATAGGCAAAAACGGCACATCCAACCGGAGAAACACCGATGGTTTTGTCCTGAATATCCAGATCTTCAATCAATTCAGCAAATAACTTTATGAACCACCCCGTGCTGACATCCGGGGCAATAATGCATGGTATTCTGTCAATCGAATTTCGGTTTTTCGTAAACCAGGTTTTCCGGTTTAATAATATCTTTTAATTCCATAATTTAACTCCCATGAAAATTTTTCTTCCAATGCTTCCACCACTTCACCCGGACTTGGAATAATTCCGCCCATCCGTCCAAAATATTCAACTCGGGTATTTTTACCCGACTCGTACACAGCCAGTTGAACATCTTCAATCATTTGTCCGGCATTCATTTCAACCGACAAAAATCCTTTTACCTTTTCGGCCAGTTCGCCAATTGTCTTTTTCGGAAACGGGAAAAGCGTAATGGGACGTAACAATCCAACTTTTAATCCTTTTTCACGCGCCAGATCAACTGATTTCTGACAAACCCGCGAAGAGGATCCAAAAGCGACAAGAATATATTCAGCATCGTCGCATTGAATGGCTTCGTAACGCACTTCTTCTTCTTCCATTTTTTTATATTTCTCCTGAAACCGCTGGTTATTCACTTCCATTCTTGCCGAATCCAGTTCCAGCGAAGTAATGATGTTCTGCTTCCGCGATTCTGGTTTTCCAATGGTAGCCCAACTTCCCCATTTTTCCTGTATTTCTTCTGCGGTCAAGCGCGGTTTAAAATCGGCCAGTTCCACTTTTTCCATCATCTGACCAATGGCGCCATCGGTTAAAATCATGGCCGGATTGCGGTATTTAAAGGCCAGCTCGAAACCCAGGTCCACAAAATCGTTCATTTCCTGAACCGAAGCCGGTGCCAGTACAATCAGTTTATAATCGCCGTGTCCTCCTCCTTTCATCGACTGAAAATAATCGGCCTGCGAAGGCTGAATGGTTCCCAGTCCGGGGCCGCCACGCTGTACATTGACAATCAGGCAGGGTAATTCGGCGCCGGCGATGTATGAAATTCCTTCGGCCATCAAACTGATGCCCGGGCTTGAAGAAGAGGTCATCACTTTTTTCCCGGAGCCTGCCGCACCATAAACCATATTTATGGCAGCAACTTCACTTTCTGCCTGAAGAACCACCATTCCCGTTTCATTCCAGGGCTCGCGTGCCATAAGCGTTTCCATTACTTCCGACTGAGGTGTTATGGGATAACCAAAGTAACCATCGCAGCCACAGCGGATGGCAGCTTCGGCAATCACCTCATTTCCTTTCATTAATCTTAATTCTCCCATATTTTATTTATATTTTCAATTGCGATTTACGATCTGTTTCATGCAAATTGTAAATGTAAATTGAATTCAATTTAATTTCACCCGGTACACGGTGATACAGGTGTCGGGGCAAACCACCCCGCAATTTGAACATCCGATACAAGCTTCCGGATTTTCCATATATGAATAATGATAGCCCCGGCTGTTTACTTCTTTATGTAATGCCAGAACATCTTGCGGACATTCATTTACGCATACACCACAACCTTTGCATTCTTCCTTGTCAACTAACAACTGCTCCTATTACTTTAGCCATCTTTTTGATTTTTTTCTATAAAATTATAAACCTTTCTTTTCAAAAAAGACCATAAAAATCAGGTATTGAACAAATAAATTTTTGCGATTAAAATCTTTAAAATAAATGGATTATTTACTATCAGATTATTGATTTACCACAACAATTAATTTGAGTTTGATTTTTATAAACAAAACTATTTTTTCAAAAATGAAATTAATGCAACTAATGTTGCGAATTTAAAAAGAATTGCCGGTAAGTTTTTGTTGAATCAAAACCGGGCTTCCATTCTTTGTGGGGGTGAGTTGAAAATCTTCAAATTTTATAAGAAACCGGGTAAGAATGTTCCGGTGAATTCCAAGATAAGATGCAATATGTTGTCGTTGCAGCTTTTTACCCAATTCAGGATTTTCAGTAAAAAATTTACGAATGCGATCTTCCGCATTCAACGATTGAAATGAATGGATGCGATCCATGGCCTGAATATAACTTTCTTCAGCCAGAATTCTTACCGTACGTTCGAATTTAGGGTTGGTATCGAGCAACGTTTTAAATTCATCTTTTTCAATATATAATAATTCTGAATCTTCGTAAGCTTTTATCGATTCCGCAGAACTTGTTCCTGTGTTAAATCCGCGATGATTACTCACAATAAAATTGTTGGGAGGAAAGAAAAACCTGGAAATCCATTCTGTTCCCGCATCAGAAACATAGGTTGCATAAAGCAAACCACTGATTAATATACCAATTCTTTTTGCCTGTTCTCCATAGTCGATAAACGATTCTCCTTTTTTTAAAAGAACAGGTTTATTTTTCAGATCGAGTGCTGATATAAGTTCGAGAGTGAGTTTATACCGGGATATGACTTTATTTTTATCCATCCTCTTTACTTTAGCCCCTATTTTGCCGAAAAATTTTGATTAAAAGCTTTCAGACTTTTTCCAGATCCGGAAATTGTTCGCGTTTTACAAACGAAACACAGGCGCGGATTCCTTCTTCGTCGCTGCCTGTATTATCGAGCGCAATGGCACTTACTCCATAATAAAGTAAATTAGCCACCAGTTCGTTGCCGGTCATTCCCGGGTAGGAAATGGTAAAATAAAAACCGTCGGCAATGGGTTCGCCCAAATCGTTTTTATATACAATATCGAATCCATTTTCAAGAAAAAGCTTTTTCATTATTTTGGCCTTCTCGCCATATTCCTTTACTCCTTCTACAAAATTAAAGCTTCCTTCGTTGGCGGCTTTAAGCATAGCTGCCAGGGCCCACTGTGCCGAATGACTGGTTCCCGACGACATGGAATACAAGAATTCGCAGTGTAACCGTACTTCCAAATGTCGGGCTTTGAAAACGTTGTTGCAAATCGGGATATTCCCTTTCATACAATTCTTCAGGAATAATCATTAGCCCAATTCGCTGACCGGCATACGAAAATATTTTTGAACTGGAAATAAACAGAATAAAATTGTGGGTGTAATTGGCCACCGTTGGCTGGAAAGGCGGCTCGCCCGGGTTTCGACAAATCGCGTCGGAAATCCATGCCAAAGTAGGCCAAATCTTCCATTACAATTACATCGTATTTGTTGGCCATTTCACCAATTATTTGCAACTCTTCATCCGTAAAACAAATCCAGCTCGGATTATTCGGATTGGAATAAATAATGGAATGAATATTCCCTTTCGACAGATATTCTTCCAGTTTGCCTGTAGTTTTTCTCCTCTGAAATTAAAAACATCAAATGTTTCGTATTTCTGCCCCAGCACCAGAAATCTGTTGTTTTTGCACCGGGAACCCGGGATCGATAAAAAGCGCCGTATCTTTTTCTTGTCGGCATTTCCGGCGGCAAGAAAAGCCAGTAAAGGTTCCCTGCATGGATCCTACCGTTGGAATACAGCCTTTGGCTGAAACATCGATATTCAGAAAATTTTTAACAAAACGAGCGGCTTCTTCTTTCAATGGTTTGACTCCGTCAACCATCGGATAAACGGAGGCCACTCCCCTTTTCAATGCTTCAATTTCAGCCTGAACTCCAATTTCCGATGGCGGCAAACCGGGCACTCCCATTTCCATCCTGACGTATTTTATGCCGGTTTCTTCCTCCACCAAATTAACAAGTGCCACAATTTCGCGAATAGAAGCTTTTCCTACTTCAGGGATTCTGAGTTCTTTAACTTTTTCGTCAACCACATCTTTTGGGTAACGGAGAATTGCTCATAACAGTGATGCTTTAATGCTGCAATTTCAGAAATAATATATTGACTAAATAATCTGAGAAATTATTAATCCCCGGTAAATCTGTTACCGGAGAAATAATAAGAAAATGATGCTTTTTGAAATTAAAATCCGAAATCGGGACGAATTTGTTCCACCCAGTTTTTCACCTTTCATCGGTTAGTTCCGGTTCAAAATCTTCATCCACTGGCAATCCCAGAAATTTTCCGTCAATCTGCTTTCGATTCCTCGAATTCATAATTTTCGGCAGGGCACCTTGCCAACCAATTCAGCTCCGTTTTTCATCAGATCACTGGCCAGCAGTGCCAATGTGATCGACAAAAGTAGGAGCATAGGTAACATGGTCGCCCAAACCAAAAATCGCGATGGTTTTGCCTTCGTACCGGGCTTTACTTATTTCGGGTAAAAACTTGCCCCAGTCGGGATTGGAATAGGTAGCATGCCAGGTTTCACTTCCGACGGTTGAAATACCGAAAATAATTTTATCATACTTTTCAATATCTGCTGCAGTAGCATCTTTCACCGGTACCATTACTACTTTATCTTCACCAATGGCATCCTTTACTTTGTCGGCAACGCGGTTAACAGCACCTTTTAAAGGACCAAAGAAAATTGCGATTTTACTCATTTTTTACGTTTTTATTAGTTTTACTTATTGGTTATGAATTTCAAATTCACCACGCACATATTCCCCTAAGAATAGAAAGACTTGAAGCACATTTCAACACCTGATGAATGGCCTGGTCATAATTTTTCGGATTTTCCCATTCAATATCTACATGAATGGTATATTCATTGGGTTTTCCAATAATCGGTACGGATTGTATTTTATTCAGGTTGATTTTATTTTCAGCAAAAATATTGAACACTTTTGCCAGTGCACCATAAAAATGGCCCACTTCAAAACAAATGGATGCTTTATTGCTTTCGTCTGTTGGATTTCCATGTTTCGAAAGAATCAAGAAACCGGGTATAATTCTTTTTATTTGTTTCAATTCCTGTTTCCAGCATTTCCAGGTTATACAATTCTGCCGAACGCAAATTGGCAATGGCTGCAGCATTGTTTGGCTTTTCTTCGGAAATCATTTTTGCTGCAGCTGCTGTGTCCATCCCTTCGTGCAACTTTGCATTTGGAAAATACTTTTCAATGTATTCCACACATTGTTGCAGCGCAACGGGATGTGAATAAATATGGGTAATATCTTCAAATTTTACTCCCGGAGCTAACCATAAGATTCATTTGAATATGAAGATAAATTTCTCCGATAATTCGCAGATGATAATCGCGAATGAGCTGGTAATTTTTCAGCAAACTACCGGCAATGGAATTTTCAATAGCCATTACAGCATATTCCACATTATCCGCATCAATCAATTCACAAACACTCGTAAACGACTTACATTCAACAACCTCAATATCTTCATCGAAATATTTTACCGCTGCATCTTCATGAAAAGATCCGGCAATTCCCTGTACGGCAATTCGCTTCATGCAATCAATTTTTAATGAATCCAAAGATACAAATAATGAAATAAGATTTTAGAAATGCATCATTTTACTCCCATAAAATAATGAATCGGTTCAAAACAATTTCTTACAACTGATAATTTCCGCCGGAATACAAAAATTCATCTCGGTGTTTTTGCAGAATCTCGACACACTTTTGCATGTTGGTGGGGCGGATTACAATAACAGCATCGTCTACTGTCCATTGAAAAGGCATACATATATTCAATAAAAACACCTTCCGCATTCAACACTTTTAGCATGCCGGCCAGACCGCCGGGTTTATTGGCACTTTTAGCCAGCACCACATCGGTAGTTTGTACTGAAAAATGGTTTTCTTTTAATATTTCCCGTGCTTTTGCCGGATCGGAAACAATGAGGCGCAAAATGCCAAAATCGGAAGTGTCGGCAATAGTAAAGGCAGAAATATTTATTCCCGCATCGCCCAGATATTTGGGTCACTTCACTCAATCGCCCCGATTTATTTTCCAGAAATACCGATACTTGTTTGATTATCATTTCAATTCAGATTTTACGGTTATCAATTACTCTTTTTGCTTTTCCGGCGGTGCGTTCAATGGTTTTTGGTTCAACCAGTTTTACGTCCACCGAAATTCCCAGGGTACTTTGAATGTTATGCGTAATCTTTTTTCGCAGTGCCTCCAGTTCCCTTATTTCGTCGGAGAAAAACTGTTCCTGCACTTCCACCATCAATTTCAATACATCGAGTGTGCCTTCGCGTTCAACAATGAGCAGGTAGTGTGGTTCGGTTTCACTCATTTCGAGCAGCACACTTTCAATTTGCGAAGGGAATACATTTACACCGCGAATAATTAACATATCGTCGCTGCGGCCCATGCATTTTTCCATGCGTACCAAGTGTCCGTCCACAGGCACATTTATCGTAATTCAAACGGGTTAAATCGCGTGTGCGATAACGAATAATGGGAATTCCTTCCTTTGGTAATCGTACTGAAAACCAACTCGCCAATTTCACCCGGAGAAACAGGCTCCAGTGTTTCAGGATCGATAATTTCAGGAATAAAATGATCTTCATTCACATGCATTCCTGCCTGATGTTCACATTCGCAGGAAACGCCCGGCCCAACCACTTCGCTTAATCCATAAATATCAATGGCTTTAATTTTCAGTTTGGCTTCAATTTCTTTGCGCATATTTTCGCTCCACGGTTCAGCGCCAAAAATACCAACCCGCAATTTAAGCGATTCCCGATCAATTCCCATTTCCTCCATAACTTCAGCAAGATAAAGGGCATACGAAGGAGTACAGGCAATTACAGTACGTTCCAAAATCCTGCATCAGTTGAATTTGTTTTTGGGTATTTCCTCCTGAAATGGGAATTACCGTTGCCCCGAGGTTTTCGGTTCCGTAATGCAGTCCCAGTCCGCCGGTAAACAAGTCCGTATCCATAGGCCACCTGAACAATATCATTTTGGTGAACTCCGGCCATTCCAAGTGAACGGGTAACCACTTCCGACCACATTTGCAAATCATTCCGGGTATAGCCCACAACGGTAGGTTTTCCGGTAGTTCCTGAGCTGGCATGAAGCCGCACAATTTCGCTCATCGGAACAGTAAACATTCCAAACGGATAATTGTCGCGCAAATCAGATTTTACGGTAAACGGAAGTTTCGAAATATCTTCTACACTTTTTATATCGCCGGGAACTAATCCTTTTTCCTGCATTTTAGAGCGGTAGCTGGGAATATTGTGGTAAACCCGCTCCACGGTTCGAATAAGTCGTTCCGATTGAATGGCTACCATCTCATCGCGAGAAGCACATTCAATTGTTTCATTCCAAATCATTAAAAATATTGTTATTGGTTTTTTATTAAAGTTTATGGTTCAGCTCTGGTTAACTTTTATGAAGGCATTGCTATTTCCCATACACGGTTTTATCATCCAGTACCTGAATTCCATGAATTTCGAGCCTGCGAACTGCTTCCAGTATATCTGGTACTTCAAGAATTAAAATGGCCATCTTATTTTCTGTAATTAACCTGCTGTACGCATTTTCAATATGAATTCCTGCACGCGAAATTTTCACCAGCAATTCATCCAATCCGCCCGCTTCATCTTTCATTTCAAGGGCAATAACCTCCCGCAGGGCGACTGAGTTTCCATCGTCCGATAAAACCTGGTAAGCTTTCTCTGGCTCGTCAACCAGCAAATTCAGCACTCCCCAGCCATGTAAAATATTGTTGAGGGTCATTGAGCGAATGTTTATTTTTTCTTTTTTCAGCATTCCGGTTATTCCCTCAAAATGAGATATTTTGTTTTCCAGAAATACAGATACTTCAAATGCCATAGTTTTTAATTTTTCTCACATTTACAAACAAAAAGGCTGTCTTTTCAATTTTTCCCGGACAGCCTTAATGAACTAAATTCCTGTAAAATTAACAGTATTTATTAAAATTTATAAGCAACCGAAATCATATTTCTGAAATTTGTAACATTTTCGGTGTTTTTAACTTTTCCTTTATCCTGGTAATCGTTTTCGCCGTAAGCTACTGTGGTAAGACTAAGTTCCCAGCCGAACATAAAATTTTTGTAGTTGTAAATTAATTGGGGCGAAATCTTTGTCATCCAGTCAGCATCGGTGGCAAAACCATAAATTGGTCCGACCAGATTTTCGGTAGCTCCCATATTTTTGAGATATCCGGCAAACAAACCAAACTTCCAGTCGGTTCCATATGTAAAATTCACCCAGTTGTACATATGGTTAAACGGTGTATATGTTTCAGCGCCTGTAATGCTGTTCACCGAAGCGACGGCATAACCACTGGGAAGAAGGCTTTCGCAAACGTTTTGTCCGTACATGGTTTTTGCCTTAAATTCAAATTTTTCTTTTGAATATTTCAGATATGCCAATGCGGCAACTGTACTTAACTTCTCGGTTGTTTTAAAAGTACCGCCGGTTCCGGTTGTTGAAATTCGCGGTTGAATCATTTTCCAGTCCAGCGCCGCTCCCAACACCCAATTTTCATTGTAAAACTGTAGTTGGGCGTGTAAATTAGGAATTATTGCATCACGTTGATAATGATATGATTTACCGTCGGGGCCGGTGTTGGTGTATTTAAACTGATAAACCGCCGCCAGAATTAAATCAAGATTGTGATTCAACTGATGCGTAAATCTCAATTGCGGGCTACGGTTAAACACCTGAAAAGGCACGCCTGTATTTTCATTCAACACACTGGGATATACTTTTTCGATAAAAGTAGGATGCCAGGTTCGGCCAAACAATAACTTTGATTTGGCCCATACAAACTGCGTGTAGGCATGCCTGAAACGAATACTGTTGGTGGCTGTTCCGCCGGTAAAATCAACCTCAACATAGGCACCAATTTTGGTTTTCCCCATCTGCAAACCTGAAAAACGGGTACCAAACCGGGTAAAAGTGTTAAGAAACTGAGCGCTGGGTTGCGCGTTAATGTCTTTCCCGTTTTCATCATAAAGGTGAGCCAGTGGAAAAATTTCCAGCAAATGATCGCACGCATCCATATTTCTGTGCGTGTCAAAAATGAAATCATTTCTTACAAATCCGGAAAATCTACATTAATGTTTTGAGATGACAAAAAACCCTGAGAGTAAACATTTGTCGATAAAATAATCAAGTAAAAATATAAATAATTTTTTCATGGTTAGTAGGTATAATACGGTTTTCATTGAAGTGAACCAATTTGTTTATCATGATTCTGAAGGTTAAAATTAACACAAATTACCTGTCGTTAATTTCCAGATATATAGTTCAATAACATAGTTTGCTTATTTATTTTGGTTTTAAATAATTTTGCAGTTTGAATTTAAAATGTAACATCGGATACAATTCGGAACAAAAAGAATGTTCATTTTTGCGGCTGTAATACAAAACAGGTTTTTACAAAGGGTTCAGAATGAAAAAGCGCTGGATTAAAATATTTAAGAAACTACATAAATGGCCGGCCATTGTTATTGCATTTTTTGCTTTTCTTTTTGCTGTTTCAGGAATTGTAATGAACCACCGCGACATTGTTTCTTCAGTGAATGTTCCGCGAAAACTTATGCCGCCAACCTACACTTACAAAAACTGGAATCTGGCGGCTGTGCGTGCTTCGGTTGCAGCGGGAGAAAATGAGTATTTAATATACGGGAACATTGGCATTTGGAAAACTGATAACAATTTTCAACAATTTACTGATTTCAATCAGGGATTTCCTAAAGGAATTGACAACCGGAAAATTTATTCGGTTGTTCAGTTTAAAAATTATTTTTTTGCAGGCACCCACTTTGGATTATTCAGCCGGAAACAAAATGGCAAAAGTTGGCAACGGTTGACTCTGCCTGTGCAGCGAGCAGCGTATTGCCGACCTGAATCTGAAAGGAGACACTTTGCTGGTTTTAACACGACATTACCTGTTAAAAAGTACCAACGAAAGCGATTTTGAAAAAGTTCAGCTTCCTGCTCCAGTCGGCTACCAGCGTAAAACCGGATTATTTGATACCCTGTGGCAACTGCATAGTGGCGAATTGTGGGGGATTCCCGGGAAAACTAATTGTGGATTTACTCGGACTGGTAACCATTTTACTTTCGGTAACCGGCTTGCTGCATTTCTTTTTCCCGAAAATAATAAAACGAAAGAAAAAGAGAATCAAAACGCAAAACGCATTGGCTTCTGCAATCCAAAATCCGAAAGGGGCTTAATCACGAAACTCGGTTCAAAAACTGATTAAAGCAAAAAAGAAAAATCTGCGCTGGCATAATGTGGTGGGGTATATTTTTGCCCTATTTCTTATCATCAATACATTTTCAGGAATGCATTTGCGGCCGCCGCTGCTCATTGCCATTGCCAGCAAACAGGTAGGGATTATTCCGGGCACACATCTCGACAGCCCAAATCCCTGGTTCGACAAACTCCGCCGTGTACAGTGGGACGAAGATTTGCACCGTTATATTTTCTCTACTTCCGAAGGTTTTTTCATGCAGAAGAATCTCTTACCCGACCACTTAAGCCTACTTTTTCAGCAACCTCCGGTAAGCGTAATGGGCTGCAATGTTTTAAAACCACTCGGAAACGGCAATTACCTTGTTGGTTCGTTTAGCGGCATGTTTGTGTGGAATATTCCAGCTGGTGCAGTAACCGATTTTTTGACCATCAGCCTTACATTAAACCCGAAGGAATGGCAAAACCCATTTCCGACCACATGGTTGCCGGATTGGTGGAGGGAAAAAACAATACTTTTTGGTTTGATTATAACCATGGTGCACAGGGAATTGCTTCATTCGGAATACATCGCCAACTTTTCCAAAATGCCCGAAAAAATACAGAAGTGCCTCGCCCATGTCGCTCTGGAATGTGGCGCTTGAATTTCATACCGGACGCATTTTCGAATACCTCATCGGGCCATTTTACATTTTATATGTTCCACTGGCCGGCATTTGTATTTTGCTGGTTTTAATCAGTGGCGTTTATTTATGGTGGAAATTGCACCGGAAAAAATAGAGAAATTGGTTTATCAACTGCTTCACATTAAGGATTCCATTTGTTATTAAACAATTATGTTTCATTTTACCTTTATAAACAAATAAAGGTGAGATATAAATACAATGACATTACCCGTAAAAATATATAAAGATGTAAACCACGAAAACGCGTGAATTTCAGAATTCAGCGAATGGAGGATATTTATACTGAACAAAACGGAAAAACAGACGAACCGCACCGGCACGATTATTACACGGTTTTGCTGGTTAAAGAAGCTTCGGGAAAACATATCATCGATTTTAATGCCTATTTTTTATCATCCCACCAGATTTTCTTTGTAAGTCCGGGGCAGGTGCACCAGGTAATTGAAGAAAAAAAATCAACGGGTTATGTGATTCTTTTTTCAGCCGGATTTTTAGGAGAAAATGATATTCCATGTTATTTTATCGATGATCTTAACCTGTTTAACGACCACGGCAACTCCCCTCCTCTGCCACTGGACGATACAACGTTTATCCAATTATCCGGATTTTTGTGAGGAGATGATTAAGATTCAATATTCTGATATAAAATATAAAGAACAGGCGATTAGTTCGTATATCAAACTACTTCTTATTCATGGAAATAATGTGTGCACACTTCAAAACAACAACCCGCAAAACCAGGAAGCGGTAAATTCTACTTTAAGAAATTTCAAAAACCTGGTTAACGAGCATTTTTCAGAATGGCACCAAACCACTGATTATGCAAACGAGCTGAATGTTACTCCCGATTACCTGAACCGGGTGATAAAATCGTTAACCGGCAAAACAACAAAAGAATTTATTCAGGCACGGATTATTATTGAAGCCAAAAGACTGCTTACTTTTTCCGGCCTAACAAACAAAGAAATCGGGTATCAGTTAGGTTTTTCAGAACCAGCCAATTTCAGCGCTTTTTTTAAAAAGAACACTGGACTACCGCCTTCACAATTCAATAAAATACTTTAAGGTCGGTTTTTCATAACCATTCCCCGCATTCTCATATTCCACAAAATTCATCATCCTCCCGATCTTTGTCTGAACAAAAGAGAACAAAAGGAAAATACGATGAAAACAATTTTGCACAAAGCGGAAACAAGAGGACATGCCAGCCACGGGTGGCTCGACTCTCACCACACTTTTAGTTTTGCCAATTATTATAATCCTGAAAGAGTGCACTTTGGCGTACTGAGGGTTCTAAACGACGACCGGGTGGCTCCGGGAAAAGGTTTCGGGACTCACCCACACGATAACATGGAAATTATTTCCATTCCGTTGGAAGGTGATTTGGAACACAAAGACAGCATGGGAAACACCGCCGTTATTAAAGAAGGCGATGTGCAGGCCATGAGTGCAGGAACCGGAATTTTTCACAGTGAATACAACAAAAATGCCGACAAAGAAGTAAAGTTTCTGCAAATTTGGGTATTCCCCAATAAAAAAAATCTGACCCCGCGTTACGATCAGATTTCCATTCACGACATTGAAAATGAAAATAACTTTTACCAGATTTTGTCGCCGAATAAAGATGAGCAGGGAGTCTGGATTCATCAGAATGCCTGGTTTCACCTTGGAAAATTTGAAGCTGGAAAATCAGAAACGTACCAGTTAAAAAGCGAAGGAAACGGCGTTTATGCTTTTATTCTGGAGGGAGAAGTAGAAATTGAAGGTCAAAAGTTGGGAAAACGAGACGGTTTTGGAATTTGGGACACCAACCAAATCAACCTAAAATCAACAACCAACAGCCGGATATTGTTAATGGAAGTACCAATGAATATTTAATTTAACTTTGATAAAATACATATTATGGAAACTAAAAAAACAGTTTGGAAAGTAGACCCGGTACACTCGGAATTTACATTTAAAGTAAAACACATGATGATTTCAACCGTTACCGGCGAATTTGAAAATTTTGATGTTACTGCTGAAACTGATGGCGAAGATTTTACCAACGCAATTGTAAAAGTTGAGGTAGATGTTAATTCGATAAAAACAAAAAATACCGACCGGGAAAATCACCTGAAATCAGACGATTTTTTCAATGCTGAGAAATATCCTTTGATTACATTCCAATCCAAATCATTTGATGGCGAAACATTGGTTGGAGATCTTACTATCAGAGACGTAACAAAAGAAGTAGCGTTAGACACTGAGTTTAATGGTATTGCTGTTGATCCGTACGGGCAAACCAAAGCAGGCTTTGAACTTAATGGCGAGATTAACCGGAAAGAATTCGGGTTAATGTGGGATGCGGTTACCGAAACAGGCAACGTGGTTGTTTCTGATAAAGTGAAACTGGCGATAAATGTACAGGTTGTGAAACAAGGAGTAAGTAATATAAGCACTCCCCTAACCCCTCCCAAAGAGGGGAAAAGAAAAAAAAGCATTAGTGCCATGTAGCATTGATGCTTTTTTTTGCCGGGAGATGCGGTTTGTGATCATAAGCATTTTCGGAGTAATCGCGTCGTATTTTCTTTCCGGCAATTCGGAGATTGCCGGCCAGAGTCTATTTCCTGCAACTAACCACGAGCGGTAAATGTTTTCCGCCAAAAGATTCCTCCTTAAAATTGGAAAACAATTCAATATTTCTGAATCCTGCCTGATTCAGCAAATCTACCAGGTGGTT
Source organism: uncultured Actinomycetota bacterium (assembly GCA_963811385.1). Lineage (GTDB taxonomy): Bacteria > Actinomycetota > Actinomycetes > Propionibacteriales > Nocardioidaceae > Marmoricola_A. The sequence continues at coordinate 50,247 of CAWEQX010000013.1, forward strand.
ACGTTGCAGAGGCAACAATGATGTTTGATTGGAAATAACCTCGTTTTCATTTTTCAGTACCAGTTCTGTTTGAAATTGAATAAGTGGGTTATTTTCTACCATTTTATATTTTCTGATAAACTGAATATTTTCCGTTTCAATCAATGGTAGTTCCGTAACCGGTTCAGCTAAAATATAATCGTAATTTAGAATCTGCATCAAAAAATTTCCACCGGGTTTCAACACGGTAAAAACACCTCTCATCATTTGCAAAATCAACTCTTTTGTATCCAGATGAACAAGCGTATTTCCAAAACACAGCACTGTGTTAAATTGTCCGGTCTGGAAATTATTTGCCAAATCCAACATATTTCCGAACTGAAATCGAATGTTTTTATGGGTATTTTCTGATTTTGCCTGCTGCAGTAAATTTTCATTTAAATCGATTCCGGTAACTTCTGCTCCTTCATTTGCCAGGTGAAATGCAAGTTCGCCGGTGGCACAACCAATATCGAGTATTTGTTTGCCGGCCAACTCCCCTGCCCTGTTTTTCACAAACTGCAATTGCAAAGGCTTATACGGAAATATTTCGGAATAATATTTTGAAATGGAAGTGTAGAATTTGTTTTGATTGTCTGTATTCATTTCAACTCATTTTAAATGGTTATTTCGATGATAGTGATAAATCAGCTTAAATTTAAAGATTTCTCGATTTTGTACTTCAATTATCGAAATTACAGCACTATATAAGGTGCATTTTCCCTCCTCTTTCTCCCTTGGGGGAATGTTGAGATGGGGGCATTTCAATCCTTATTCGCGCGTCCACAGCCAAAATTTCGTTTTCATTCCCAAGCAGCGGATTAATGTCGAGCTCTTTAATTTCAGTAGCAAAGCGCAGCAAAGTGGAAAGCCGAACAATAATATCTGCAAATTGCTGAATATTCACGCCAGGTTGTTTTCGGTAGCCTTTCAGAATTTTATACGACTTCAGACTTTTTATCATCGACAATGCTTCATCATGTGAAAGTGGCGCCAACCCGGACGATATATCTTTCAACACTTCCACAAAAATACCGCCCATGCCGCACAACACAATATGTCCGAAACGCTGTTCATACTTGGCTCCAAGAAACAATTCGGTACCAGAGGCCATTTGCGCCACCAATACGCCCTCAGCTCCTTCAATTTCATTCAAATGATGAAATTCTTTTCGCACTTCCCCCACATTTCGCACGTTCAGAATTACGCCGCCAACATCGGTTTTATGCACCGGGCCAACCACTTTCATTACCACCGGGAAACCAATATTTAAAGCAGCCAGCACAGTTTCTGTTTCTGTTTTTACCACAATCTCCTTCACCCGCGGGATTCCTGCGGCGTCAAACAACTTATGAATTACATCTGGCCGTAGATATCCATTTCCCGCTTCTGTCACAATTTTCCTTATTTCATCTACATTTACTCCTTCGGTGAAGGGTTTATTTTCAGCCGGCGGCGGTGTGTTCATCACTTTTGTGAGCGCACGCCCAAGCAAAACTTCATCGGGGAAGTTTACATTTCCGTGCGACAAAAAATGGGCAACATCTTCCTTTACATTAATTACCGACGGTAAAATGGGAAAAATTGGTTTTTGGCACAACTTCATTTTTTCCGACAATAAATCATACACATCGCGAATGGGAAAAAGCCCGGGGCTACCAAATATCACTGCCATTCCATCCACATCAAAATCATTTTCACAGGTGTCAATAATTTCGCCCAGTTGTTCTGCCGTTCCGGTTGCCAGAAAATCGATGGGATTTTCCACCGAAGAACCGGGGTACAATTTTTCTATTAACATTGTTTTTGCCGGCGAATCTTCAATGTGTGGAATTTTCAATCCGCCGTCTTCCAACGCATCGGTGAGCATTACTCCCGGCCCGCCGGCATGTGTAATAATAGCCAGTTTTTTTCCTTTAAGCTCTTTGCACATAAAAACCCCGGCAATGGTAGTTAACTCCTCGCGACCATAACAACGTACAATTCCGGCTTTGCGGAAGAGCGCTTCCACTGCAGAGTTGGAACTGGTAAGTGCCCCGGTGTGCGACGAGGCAGCCCGGCTGCCTGCCAACGAGCTTCCGGCTTTAATAGCTGCTATTTTACACCCTTTTCGAATTAGCGAGGAGGCATGAAACAATAATTTATCCGGATTGTCGATATTTTCAATGTACAGTAGTTTTACTTTCGAGCTAACACCTTCCACATAATTTTCATCGAAATACCGGAGCACATCTTCCACGCCCGTTTGTGCACTGTTTCCTACGGAAAAAACATTAGCAAAACGCAATCCTTTCGGAATTCCCGGATTCGATGATAAACACCGCCGTAGCCCCGGAACCGGAGATAAAATCGCAACCATCGTACGTAAGTTTTGGAATTGGGGTGGTAAATACACTGGCATGCGAAGGTGTCATCACACCAATACAGTTGGGGCCAATTAAGCACCCTTCATTCCGGGTAACAATATCGGCCATCTGTTTTTCAAGTTGCCTGCCTTCTTCGTTCATTTCGCCAAAACCGGCCGAAATAATGATAAAGGCTTTGGTATCGTTCTCCTCCGCAAGAATTTGAATGGTTTCAAGACAAAACTTTGCCGGAATAGCAAGGATGGCTAAATCAACCGAAGGCAGTTCCTCTACTGATGCAAAGGAAGGAATTCCCTGCACCTTAGTTTCTTTGGGATTGACGGCATATAATTTCCCCTGAAAATCATTATCAATTAAATTTTTTATCGTTTTTCCACCTGGTTTCGAAATATTATTCGAAGCTCCAACCACTGCTATACTCTCCGGATGAAGTAATTTATCGTGTATCATGCACTCAATTTTTTACCGCATAAAATTAGCTATTTCCGTGGCAACCACTCCTGATATAATTCACTTGTTTAAAAACGTTTCAATTTAGTTTGAAATTCGTTAGTTTTGCCCCTCTGAAACAACCGTAAACAATGAAGGAACAAAAAATAGTTGTCTTACTTTCGTTAACTACTTCTGATAAAATGCTCATATTAAATGGATTAAAAATTGCATCCTTATTTCATAAAGAACTTTGTCTGTTATATAACTTTCCGCAAAAAGAAAAAAAACACTACGAAAAATTTAAAAATCAACTTACGCAGTATTCTCTTCCTGTAAAAAATACGGTACCCGGGCTTAAAGTTTCCACCCTGCTTTTGTCGGAAAGTGTGGCAAATTTGCCCGGGCAACTTTCCGATGATTTTGAAGCTGTTTTTATGGTTGCACCCTCTTCACAGTTTTCAAAATATTCAAAGGCTGTTTCCGAAAGCCCCATTCCGTTTCTTTTTGTGGATGAAACCCGGGAAACAGTGCCCGAATTTAAAAACCTGGTTTTACCCATCGATTTAAGAAAAGAAACCAGCGACAGTGCGTTGTGGAGCTCGTATTTCGGGCGGTTTAACGGAACTGAAATTTTGGTGGTGGCTGCCAACGACAAAGACCGGAATAACCAAACTCAGGTAGCTAAAAACGTGGTATTAAGCAAAAAACTGTTTCAAAAGTTTCATATCCCGCATAAAATTTTCCGGGGACAAAAATCGAGCCTGCGAAATGCTTTTGAGGCCCTCGAACTGGCGCATTCGGCCAATGCCGATTTTTTAACCATTTTAAGCAGTTCCACCATTACTCCCCTCGATTTACTGGTAGGCTTGCCCGAGCGAAAAATCATAAAAAAAGCGGGCGCTTTGCCGGTAATGGTTATCAATCCACGAAGAGACAACTACATTCTTTGCGACTGAAAAAAGTATTCAGTGATCAGTCGCAGTTCGCAGTTTTCAGCTATTTTATTACTTTCGCCAATGAAAATCTGACACATGAAAAAATCATTACTTATATTATTTGTTTTGACTGCTGTAGTGGCAAAGGCGCAAAATTTTGAATACCAGGTTTTGTTTGAAGGAATTGGTGACAATCGTGAATATTCCAGCAGCAACAAAGCCATGTCGCAAACCATTTTGGGCAGCCGCGGCGCATTCGAAATAGGTTTGAAAACCGACAATCATCGTATTCGCATAGGATTGAGCCAACTTCTCGAATTTGGCAGCGACTTCGATTACCGAAAGCCAAAGCTTACCATGTATTACCAATACAGCGACAAGCAAAAAGATTTTCTGTTTGGAGCCTTTCCCCGCCGTGGCAGAATTGATTTTCCGCTGGCCATGCTCACCGATACTTTGCTTTACTACCGCCCGAATATTGAAGGGATGTTTGGAGAAATACGCTGGGACTGGGGTCATGAAAATGCTTTTGTAGATTGGGTGAGCCGCCAGACGGATGTTAAACGCGAAAATTTTATGGTTGGTTTTTCAGGGGAAATTTTTCATAATAATCTTTTTTTAGATAATTATTTACTCATGTTTCATGATGCCGGACCAGCCATCGACATTCCCGGCGACAATGTGAAAGATTACCTGGGGTATGCCTTTCAGGCAGGCGTCAGAACCAATGAAAATGCAGTTATTAAAGGATATGTAAAAGCCGGTATTTTGGAGTCTTCTTATCGCGAACGAAGCGTTACAGATGGATTTGAAAATACAATCAGTTTGTTTGCCGAAGCCAAAGCAAAATATAAAAACTTTGGTGTGAAATCGGTTTTAAGCTCCGGTGAAGGACATAAATTCAAATTTGGCGACCGCTTTTACCGGGTAAATAATTACTGGCGCACCGATGCTATCTGGTATTTTATTAATTACAAACATGTAAAAGGTACCTTCAACCTTTCATTCCACGTTGTCGACTGGAAATACCTCGACCAGCAACAGCAAATGTCAATAGTTTACGTTTTCGGTAAATAGTTTTTAATTCCCGTGTTGTGTGAATTCCGGATTGTACTTTCTTTCGGTAATGAAAAAATTGCAACAATCTCGTCTACAATCTTTATTTCATCCAACAAATATTGTTGCTTAAATATCTAAAATGGGTACCTGCCGATAAATTAGTATTGAACAATCTCCCTTGCCTGCCCTTCTTATATTAACAGATTCCGAGTTGTATTAACCGGAATTTGAATATACATTCAAAACATAAAATATGAATTTGAATCTTGAAAAAAAAGTGGCGATTGTTACCGGTGCCAGCAAAGGAATTGGTAAAGCTATTGCCATTGAACTGGCCAAAGAAGGTTGCAAACTGGCCATTTGTGCCCGTGGAAAAGAACAATTGGAAAAAACAGCCGAAGAACTGGCTCAAATGTCACCGGAAGTGCTGGCGGTGCAGGCTGATCTTACTCAACCGAATGACAGAACAAAACTGGTTGAACAAACCATTGAAAAGTTTGGCACTATACACATTCTGGTGAATAATGCCGGCACCATCGGTAACTCCGGATTCTTTGATGAACTGGACCTTCAGGAGTGGAAAGATTTGTTCGAGCTAAATTTTTTTGCCGTGGTTAGTCTCAGCAAAGCGGTCATTCCTGTTATGCTGAAAAATAAATGGGGCCGCATCATTAATATTTCGTCGGAAAACGGGGAACAACCCTACCCTGACATGCCGCATTACAGCGTTTCGAAAAGTGCGCTTAACGGCTTTACCAAAATGCTTTCGAAAAGTTATGCGAAACAGGGAATCCTGGTAAACGCAGTTTCGCCCGCTTTTATTAAGACGCCGCTGGTTGAAAATATGCTGCAGGAAATAGCTGACAAGCAGGGAATATCAGTGGAAGAGGCAGAACACAATTTTCTATCGGGAAACCGTCCGCACATTGAATTGAGGCGTGCCGGAACTCCGGAGGAATCGGCAAAAATTGTGGCTTTCCTGGCTTCCGATGCCGCCTCTTTTATTAACGGCAGCATCTACCGTGTTGATGGCGGTTCGGTGGCCGCCATTTAAAGAAGCCAGGCACTGATTTTTCACAGAAATGAACGCCCCGTCTTTTTAAAACAGGATTGAATAAATAAGTGGCAATTCGCTTTTCGTTCCATATTGATTTTTATTTAACAGCATTTAACACATAATTTAGGTTTAAAGTGTGGTTTAAGCCCTGAAACCAAAAGGATAGTTTAAATTTGCAGAAAAAATAATCCGTAAAACAAATATTATGAAACAGATATTTTTCCTGCTTTTTATTTTTTGTATATCCTTAAATCCGGTGTATGTGGCAGGACAACCAGATTCCAACGCAAATGTTATTAAAAAAATAAAAACCTTCTCTTTTAATTCTTTCAGAGGTATTGATATTGGCGAAAACACACAACTCGGAATGGCTAAAATTGAAAATAATGAACTGATAATAAATGCCAGTGGTGCCGATATTTGGGGCACACACGACGAAGGACATTTTGAATACCGCAAATTTAAAGGCGATTTTGATGTACGGGTTCAGGTGGTCAGCCTGTTTAATGCAAATTTATATACCAAAGCCGGACTCATGGCACGTGTTAGTTTAGACAATGACAGCCGCCATGTGTATTTCCAGGTTTTCGCCGATAATAGTGAGCGAAACAATAATAACGGCGGATGTGAATTTCAGTACCGCGCGGAAAAAGGGGGCGAAATGAAAGCCATTTATCCCAATCCTGAAACAGCAGGCAGTAAATTCGACGTGAATTTCCCAAATACCTGGATTCGCATGAAACGCGAAGGAGATGTTTTTACTTCATACATTAGCGACGACAATAAAAGCTGGCACCTTTATTCCACATGGGAACAACAAATGCCAGCTAAATTATTTGTAGGAATGGCCGTAACATCGCACGATGCTTCGAATTATACTACTGCCCGCTTTGCCTCGTTTCAAATAGCAAGATAGTTTGAGATTCCTGACCTGGCGCGACTCCGCCGAGCTGTTCGCGCTGGCGGAGTTCGTCGGGTGCACGCGGCCCGGCTATGCCATGGACGCCTCGACGCTCGACGGGATGCCCCACGACCGCGTGACGATCGTGGAGATCCCGGCGCTGGCGATCTCCTCCACCGACTGCCGTGAGCGGACGGGGCGAGGGGAGCCGGTGTGGTACCTCGTGCCCGACGGCGTGGTGCAGTACATCTCCAAGCACGGCCTCTACGCCCGTGCGACCCCCCGCCCGGGCGGGGAGCCCCAACCAGCCACCAACGCACGGAAGGACGGCGCGTGACCGCGACCGACCACGCACTCCAGCTCGCCACCACCGCGGCCCAGGCCGCCTCGGACAAGCTCGCCGACAACATCCTGGCCTTCGACGTCAGCGACCAGCTCGTGATCACCGACGTCTTCGTGCTCTGCTCGGCGACCAACGACCGGCAGGTCAAGTCGATCGTCGACGAGGTCGAGGACCGCTTGCGCGAGATCGGCGCCAAGCCGATCCGGCGCGAGGGCGAGCGCGACGGGCGGTGGGTGCTGATCGACTACGGCGACGTGGTCGTGCACGTCCAGCACGAGGAGGAGCGGCAGTTCTACGCCCTCGAGCGGCTGTGGCGCGACTGCCCGCTGGTGCCGCTCCCCGAGTCGGTGACCTCGGGCCGCGAGGCGTGACCGCGGCCGTCGGCCCGCGCCGGCTGGTCCTGCTGCGCCACGGTCGCACCTCGTGGAACCACGCGCGGCGCGCACAGGGGCACGCACCGGTCCCGCTCGACGAGGTCGGCCGCGACCAGGCCGAGCGGGCCGCGGTCCTGCTGGCGGACCTGGCGCCGACGCGGCTGTGGTCCAGCGACCTCGAGCGGGCCGTGCAGACCGCCCAGCACGTCGCCGACGCCGTCGGGCTGCCGGTGGAGCGCGACGAGCGCCTGCGGGAGTTCGCGGTCGGTGAGCGGCAGGGGATGACCCTGGACGAGGCGCTCGCGCAGTGGCCGCACATCGCCGGCGCCCAGGGCTTCCACGAGCAGCTGCGCGGCATCCCGGGCGCGGAGACCGAGACCGACGTCGTGCGTCGCATCGTGCCGGCGGTGGAGGAGGCGCTGGAGGCGCTGGGTCCGGGCGAGACCGGGATCGTGGTCACCCACGGGGCGGCGCTCAAGCTCGCGCTGTGCGGCCTGCTGGGCTGGCCGGTCGAGCTCGCCGGCACGCTGGGGGTGCTCGACAACTGCGGCTGGGCCTCGGTGATCCGGCCCGACGGACGCCGCACGCCGAAGCTGGAGTCCTACGGCAGGGGCGATTTCGCATCGCCGGAGGGCATTGGCTAGGATTCCCGAGTTGCCCCGACCGGGGTGAAGGGGCTGTAGCGCAGTTGGTAGCGCACCTCCATGGCATGGAGGGGGTCAGGGGTTCGAATCCCCTCAGCTCCACCCGTGGGACCGGGTCCGCAGCGGACCCGGTCCTCGTGCTTCTCGGGCCGCGACACGCGGCGACGCCGCCGAACGGGGGTGCCTCGACGGCATCCCCCGATACTGAGCGCCATGGACAGCCCCGGCCCCGCGCCGCCCCCCGGGACGGCGCGGCAGGCGGGCCGGACGGCGATGTTCTCCGCGCTCGCCCTGCTCACCGGGGTCGTGGGCCGGCTGACGTTCGTGCCCGCGGCGGAGGTGGTGCTGATCGCCCCGCTGGCCGGTGTCTCGTTCCTGTGGCTGGCCAACGGTCCCCGGCGCGCGTGGTGGTGGGACGTGCCGGCCCTGGCCGCCGCGTCCGGGCTGAGCGTGCTGGTCACCGGCGGGACGACCGAGCAGGCCCTGGTGGGGCTCCTCGTCGCCCCGGTGCAGCCGATCGTCCTGGTCGTGCTGCTGCGCCGGTGGGCGCCGCGCCTGTGGGGCGGCGGGGGCTCGTGGTCGCTGTCCGGGCCGCCGGACCTGCTCCGCTTCCTGGCCGCGTGCGCCGTCGGCGCGGCGGCCGCCGCCGCGCTCCGCGCCAGCGGGCTGGGGCTGCTGCCGGCCCTGGGCCCGGTGGGCGAGGCGATGACCTTCGCGCGCAACTTCTGCTGGGGCGCCGCGGTGGGCGTGGTGGTGCTGCTCCTGCCCCCGCCCTGGCGCTCGCTCGGCGCCCTCGGCGCGCTGCGGCGTACGTCGTGGGGCGTGGTCGCCGAGGTGCTCGTGCGTCCGGGGGAGGCGCTGGCCATCGTGGCCGTGACGGCCGCGCTGTACGCCGCCGCGGTCTGGGTGCCCCTGCCGTTCGCCATCGTGCTGACCACCGTGTGGGCCGCGCTGCGCCTGCCACCGCTGGTCGCCACGGGCCAGGCGGTGCTCGCCGGCACCGTCGCCCTGCTGTTCGCGCTCGGTGACGTCGACCTCCTCGCCCACGACCCGGGCCGGCTGGAGGCCGCCGCCCTGGCCCAGGCGTTCACCCTGGTCCTCATCGTCACCGCGGCGACGGTCTCCCTGGTGACCCAGGCGCGCGCCCTCGCCCTGGAGTGGGCCGGCGCCGCCGAGGCCGAGGCCGACCAGCGCGCGACGCTGCTGGACGCGGTCCTGGCGCACCTGCACGAGGGGGTGCTGGTGGTCGATGCCGACGGGCGGGAGCTGGTGCGCAACCCCGCCGGCCGCACGATCCTGGCGCTGCCGGAGGGCGTGGCCTACGACCGGGCGCTGCCGGCCCCCGACCTCGGGATGTTCGACGAGCGGGGACGCCGGCTCGAGGCACACGAGCTGCCGCACGTGTTGGCGCTGCAGGGGGTCGACTCGCCGCCGTCCGACGTGCGCGTCCGCACGCCGCTGGCGCCCGAGGGCCTGGTCCTGCAGGTCACCGCCACCCACCTGCCCCCCCCGCTCGCCCGACGACGTGCCCATGGCCGTGGTCAACTTCCGCGACGTCACCGAGGAGCGGCGCGAGCGGGACGCGCTGGCCTCCTTCGCCGGGGTGGTGGCCCACGACCTCAACAACCCGCTGACCGTCGCCGGCGGCTGGGTGGCGGCGCTCCGGGCGCGGCTGGAGCACGGCCCGCTGCGGCCAGAGGAGGCCCTCCCGGTGATCGAACGGGTCGAGCGGGCCACGCGCAACATGCGCCGCTTCATCGACGACCTGCTCGCCTACGCGGTGGCCGAGAACCAGCCTCTGCAGCTCGCCGAGGTGGACCTGAGCAGGCTCACCGAGGAGGTGGCGGCGCTGCGGCACCACGGCGAGGTCGTACCCCGCATCGAGGTCGACCCCGGGCTGGTGGTGACCGCCGACGAGTCCCTGCTGCGCCAGCTGATGGACAACCTCGTGGGCAACGCCGTCAAGTACGTCGCGCCGGGCGCGGTCCCGCACGTGCGCGTCCGCGGCGTCCCGGCCGACCCCGACGACTCGCTGCTGGTCAGCGTGGTGGACAACGGCATCGGCGTGCCGGAGTCGATGCGGCGCCAGGTCTTCGAGAGCTTCGAGCGTGCTCACCCGCAGGACTACCGCGGCACCGGGCTCGGCCTGGCGATCTGCCGTCACATCGTGGAGCGACACGGGGGGACGATCTCGGTGGTGCCGGCCGACGGCGGAGGGAGCGAGTTCCGCTTCACGCTCCCGGCCGCGCACACCCGCGGTCCGGTGAGCCTCAGGCCGTCAGGGCCGTGGTGAGCACGGCCGCCAGGGTGGCCAGGGCGAGCGCCCCGTGCGCGACCACGACCACGATCGGGATCTGCTGCTCGGCGAGGTCCTCGGTCCCGGCCGGTGAGCGTCGGTCGCGCCACCAGCGGAAGGCGAAGGTGGAGCCGAACCCGGCGGTGAGCGCCAGCACCCCGAACGACAGCCACGCGAAGCCGTCCGGGGCCGGTCCGAGGAAGAGCAGCAGCAGGACGAGCCCCGCGATGGCTCCCACGGGGTGCCAGAAGAGCGTGGAGGGGAAGTCGGAGCCGCGTGCGTCGGCGGACCGCGATCCGGACCGGACGGTGATGCCGAACATGTAGGCACCACCGGCCGCGGTCATCACCCACAGGGCCACAGCGACGTTCTCCACGCGCGGGCCGTACCCCGGTCCGCGTGGCCGGAACCGCCGGCGTTTCGGCACCGCTCCCGCGGGGACGCTCAGGAGGCCGTCAGGGCGACGGCGGGGGAGCGATGGAGGTCACCGTGGTCACGCGCACCGACGTGCAGCAGTCGGACACCCTCGACACCGGGGTCCGCGTCGGGCTGGTGGCCTACGGCGTGGTGCACCTGCTCGTGGCCTACACCGCGCTCCGGATCGCGCTCGGGGGCGGTGGCAAGGCGGACCAGCAGGGGGCGCTGGGCACCCTCGCCCGGTCGCCGGGCGGGCAGGTCACCCTGTGGGTGGTCGCGGTCGGATTCTTCGCGCTCGTGGTCTGGCAGGGGTTCGAGGCCGCCGTCGGGCACCAGCGGGAGGACGGCACGAAGCGCGTGCTCAAGCGTGTCGCCTCGGGCGTCAAGGCCGTGGTCTTCCTCCTGCTCGGGGTCAGCGCGATCCAGAAGGCGACCGGGTCCTCCTCGGGCTCCTCGGGCACCGACAGCAGGACCGCCCAGGTGATGTCGGCCTCCGGTGGCCGGATCCTGGTCGGTCTGGTGGGTCTGGTGATCGTCGGCGCCGGTGCCTACCTGGTCTACAAGGGCCTGGCGGAGAAGTTCACCAAGCGGCTGGACTCCCGGGCGACGTCGGGGGACCGGAGCACGCCGATCGTGTTGCTGGGCAAGGTCGGGTACGCCGCCAAGGGGGTCGCGCTCGCCGTGGTGGGACTCCTCTTCGTCACCGCCGCGGTGCAGTTCGAGCCGCAGAAGTCGGGGGGTCTCGACCAGGCCCTGCACACGCTGGTGCGCCAGCCCTTCGGGCCGGTGGTGCTGGTCGCGGTGGCGCTCGGGCTGGGCTGCTACGGGTTGTTCAGCTTCGCCTGGGCCCGCCACCTGGACCGCTGACGCGTGGCCGCTACGGGACGGGCGTGCGAGTCGCGCCCAGCTCGTCCTCGACGTACGACGGCCGGGCCGCGCCCGCGCCGGCGGCGGCCAGCGGCAGCGACAGCGCCACCAGGCACAGCAGCGGAACCGTCCAGCCGCCGGTGGCGTCGTGCAGCACGCTCATCCCGAACGGACCCAGCGCCGCCACGAGGTAGCCGGTCGACTGGGCGAACCCGGACAGCGCGGCGGTGCCCTCCGAGGTGCGGCTGCGCAGCCCCAGCAGCGTGAGGATCAGCGGGAAGGTGCCCTGGCTGAGCCCGATCAGCACCGCCCAGAACCACGAGGCCGTCATCGGCGCCAGCGCCAGCCCGAGCAGCCCGACGGGCAGGCAGGCGAGCAGGGAGAGCATCAGCCAGACCTGGCTGGGCCGGCGCGCCGCCAGCGTGGGGATGACCAGGGAGACCGGGATGCCGATGGCGGTGAGCAGGCCCAGCAGCAGGCCGGCGTGGGTGGCCGAGTAGCCGGCGTCGCGGTAGACCTGCGCGACCCACCCGAACACGGCGTAGGCCTGCAGCGACTGCAGGCCGAACGCGACGGCCATGAGGCGACCCAGCCGGGTGCCGGCCACCTGCCGCATCGTGACCGCGTGGGGCGGGCGCACGGCCCGGGTGTCGTGCCCGAGCAGCCCGAGCCAGGGCAGCACGGCCACGACCGCCGCGACGGCCCAGACGCCCAGGCCCCAGCGCCAGGAGCCGAGGGCGTGGGCCGCGGGGACGGTCAGCACGCTGGCCAAGGCCAGCCCGGAGGCCAGGACGGTCGTGTAGAGCGAGGTCACCAGGCCGACGCGGTCGGGGAAGTGAAGCTTGACCAGCGACGGGAGCATCACGTTGGCGGTGGCCATGCCGGCCAGGCCGAGGACCGAGGCCAGGAGGAACAGCGCCGGTGAGCCGGTCGCGGCCCGCCAGCCCAGGCCGGCCACGGTCGAGACCAGCGCGAGCGTGGTCAGGCGGTGGACGCCGAGCCGCGAGGCCAGCCACGGCGCGAGCCCCCCGAAGGCCGCGAAGGCCAGCACCGGGAGGGAGGTGAGCAGCCCGGCCGAGGCGGCGGAGAGCCCGAGTCCGACCTCGACCTCCTGGACCAGGGGACCGACGCTCGCCGCGGCCGGGCGCAGGTTGAACGCGAGCGCGAGCAGCGCGACCAGGACGAGCGCGGACCGGGTGCGGTGTCCGGCGTGTCCGGGAGAGGCGTGGGAGGGGGCGGGTGCGTGGGCCACTGCCCCATCATGGTCACGTCCTACACTGGAGTGATACCTGGGGTGGTATCCCCCGGGCCCGATGCGGAAGGACCGACCATGCAGCTGCCAGCCGAGGACATGTCGCCGGTGGTCAACCGGCTCAAGCGCGCCCAGGGACAGCTCGCCGGCGTCCTGCGCATGATCGAGGAGGGGCGCGACTGCGAGGACGTGGTGACCCAGCTCGCCGCCGTCAGCCGCGCGCTCGACCGGGCCGGCTTCGCCGTCGTGGCCAGCGGCATGCGCCAGTGCCTGACCAAGGACGGCTCCGAGGTCCCCGACGTCGCGACGATGGAGAAGCTCTTCCTCGCCCTCGCGTGAGGTCGGCTGCCGGCTGACGCCGCTCGGTTCCCCGTCGACCCTCGTCGGGACCCCCTCGACGCGATCACGGGGCCGCCCGAGCCGGCGACGCCGGCAAGGGCTTCGTGGCCCAGTTCCGGTACTGACCCGGCGAGGAGGTGCCGGTGCGCGGGGCGCCGAGGCGAGGCGTCGCCGTACCAGCGCTCGCCGCGCGCCGAACTCCGTCCACAAGAGCGCTCATGCACCGCCGCACGGACGACACCCGTCGAACTCCGTCCACAAGAGCGCTCATGCACCAGCGCGTGAACGACATGCGTCGAACGTCGTCCACCCGGCCGATTCCGTTGGCGTGTCGTGGTGACCCGCCGGCAACTCCGTCCACAGGGACGAACTCGTACGCGTGTCGCTGACCAGGGCGACGAAGAGCGCTCTTGTGGACGAATCTCGACGCGCGGGGGCCTCGGGAGGGACGGAGTCGGTTCAGGTGATGGTGACGCCGCCGTCGACCGGGACGGTCTGGCCGGTGACGTAGCCCGAGGCCGGGCCGGCGAGCCAGACCAGGGTGGCAGCGAGCTCTCGGGGGTCGCCGATGCGTCCCATCGGCACGCGCTGGAGCATCTGCTCGAGGTAGTCCGGCGGGTAGGAGTCGGTCATCTCGCTCTCGAACCAGCCGGGCGCGAGGGCGTTGACCCGGATGCCCTTGCGGCCGGTCCACTGCTGGGCGAGGTCGCGGGTCAGTCCGATCACGGCGGCCTTGGAGGCGGCGTACGCCGCCTGGGGCAGGCCCGCGGTGGTCAGGCCGAGCACCGAGGAGATGTTGACGATCGAGGAGCCGGGCTGCATGACGCGGGCGGCCGCCTGTGCCATCCAGTAGGTGCCGTGCAGGTTGATCTCGACCACGCTCGAGAACTGCTCGGGCGTCTCCCGGGTGGCCGGGACCGCCGTGCCGATGCCCGCGTTGTTGACCAGCACGTCGACACGACCGAGCTCGTCCATGGCGGCCTGCACCATCGCCGTGCAGTCCTCGGGCCGGGTCACGTCGGTCTGCACCGCCACGGCTCGCCGGCCGAGCGCCTCGACCTTCGCCCGGGTCTCCTCCAGCCTGTCCGCGCGCCGGGCCCCGATCACCACGTCCGCGCCGGCCTCGGCGAGCGCCTCGGCGAAGAAGACGCCGAGGCCCGACGAGGCGCCGGTGACGAGGGCGACGCGCCCGTCGAGGCGGAACAGGTCGGCGAGGGGGGTCGAGCCGGTGGTGGTCATGCGGTCTCCTCAGGGGTCGGGTCGAGGTGGGCCCGCCTGGCGTCCCAGGCGGAGGTGACCATCTGGTCGATGGTGTGGCGCATGCGCCAGTCGATGTCGCGCGCGGCCAGGTCGCCGGTCGCGACGATGCGGTCGGGGTCGCCGGGACGGCGAGGGTGGATCTCGGGGGTGAAGTCGACGCCGGTGCCGCGGGCCATCGCCTCCATGATCTGGCGGACCGACAGTCCCTCGCCGCTGCCGAGGTTGTAGACCGGCTCCAGCGGGCGGCCGGCGTCGAGCGCGCGCGCCGCCGCGACGTGGGAGACCGCGAGGTCGGCGACGTGGACGTAGTCGCGCACGCAGGTGCCGTCGGGGGTGTCGTAGTCCTCGCCGTTGATGCGCGGGGTCCGGCCCTCGAGCAGCGCCTCGATGACGAGGGGGAAGAGGTTGTGCGGGCTGGAGTCGTAGACCTCGGTGGTGCCGGACCCGACCACGTTGAAGTACCGCAGGCTGGTGTGGCGAAGGCCGGTCGCGGTGGCCTGGTCGCGCAGCAGCCACTCTCCGATCAGCTTGGACTCGCCGTACGGCGACGCCGGTCGCGTCGGCGAGGTCTCGGTCACCAGGTCGGTCTCGGGGGTGCCGAAGGTCGCCGCGCTGGAGGAGAACACGACCCGGTCGATGCCGGCGTCCTGCATCGCCCGGAGCACCGAGACGGTCCCGGTCACGTTCTGCTCGTAGGTGTGCAGCGGCCGCTGCACCGAGACCCCGGCGTACTTGAACCCGGCGACGTGGACGACGCCGACGACGCCGTGCTCGTCGAACGCGTCGCGCAGCAGCGCGGTGTCCAGGATCGAGCCCTCCACGAACGGCACCGAGTCGGGCACGAAGCCGCGGTGCCCGCTGGAGAGGTCGTCGAGCGCGACGACCTCGATGCCCTCGTCCTGGAACGCCCGCAGCACGTGCGCGCCGATGTAGCCGGCTCCTCCGGTCACCAACCAGCTCACGCCTGCCTCCTCCTCGCCCCCGGCGGGGGCCGCGTCGTCCCGGGATCGACCCCCGAGTCAACCAGAGTGCAGGCCGGGGGGAGCGGCGCCACCCCTGGTAGCCTGCCCCCATGTGGACCGGCCCTCTGGGATGCGCCAGCCTCCTTGGTCAGCCGCTCTGAGACCGGGACTCCCGACCAGAGCGGCCACCCTCCTGCGCGGAGGGTTTTTTTGTGCCCGAGGACCGACCAGGACGACGACGAGGACGAGGACGATGAGCGAGCAGGTCAGCGAGCGCGAGCGGGCGACGTACGACGTCGGCGCGACGCAGGACAAGTGGCGACCCGTCTGGGAGCGGCTCGACCCGTTCCGGGCGGTCGACGACGGCGCCAAGCCGCGCCGCTACGCGCTGACGATGTTCCCCTACCCCAGCGGTGACCTGCACATGGGCCACGCCGAGGTGATGGCGCTGCACGACGTGCTGGCCCGCCACTGGCGCCAGCTGGGCTACGACGTGCTCAACCCGATCGGCTGGGACTCCTTCGGGCTGCCTGCGGAGAACGCCGCGATCAAGCGTGACGAGCACCCCGCCACCTTCACCTACGCCAACATCGAGACCCAGGCCGAGTCGTTCAAGCGCTACGGCATCTCCTTCGACTGGTCGCGACGGCTGCACACCTCGGACCCGGAGTACTACCGCTGGACGCAGTGGCTGTTCCTGCGCTTCCGCGAGCGCGGCCTGGCCTACCGCAAGCACAGCCCGGTCAACTGGTGCCCCCACGACCAGACGGTGCTGGCCAACGAGCAGGTCGTGCAGGGCATGTGCGAGCGCTGCGGCGCCGAGGTGACCAAGCGCGAGCTGTCGCAGTGGTACTTCAAGGTCACCGACTACGCCCAGCGCCTGCTGGACGACATGGCGCAGCTGGAGGGCACCTGGCCCGAGCGCGTGCTGGCGATGCAGCGCAACTGGATCGGTCGCTCCGAGGGCGCGCGCGTCGACTTCGAGGTCGAGGGCCGGGCGGAGCCGGTGACCGTGTTCACCACCCGGCCGGACACGCTCTACGGCGCGACCTTCTTCGTCGTGGCCGCCGACGCCAAGCTGGCCGCCGAGCTGGTGACCGACGAGCACCGCCCCGCCCTCGAGGCGTACCTCGAGGACGTCCGCAAGGCCACCGACATCGACCGGCTGGCCACCGACCGGCCCAAGACGGGGGTGTTCCTGGGCGTCCACGCGACCAACCCCGTGAACGGCGAGCAGCTGCCGGTGTGGGCTGCCGACTACGTCCTGGCCGACTACGGCACCGGTGCGGTCATGGCCGTGCCCGCGCACGACCAGCGCGACCTGGACTTCGCCAAGACCTTCGACCTGCCGGTCCGGATGGTCGTCGACACCGGCGAGGACGACCCCGCGCAGACCTTCGTCGCCACCAGTGGTGACGGCACCTACGTCAGCTCGGGTCCGCTGGACGGGCTGGGCGACAAGACCACCGGCATCCGCCGGATCGTCGAGCAGCTGGAGGCGTCCGGCCACGGCAGGGGTGCGGTCAACTTCCGGCTGCGCGACTGGCTGCTGTCGCGCCAGCGCTTCTGGGGCTGCCCCATCCCGATCGTGCACTGCCCCGACTGCGGCGAGGTCGCCGTCCCCGACGACCAGCTGCCGGTGCAGCTGCCGGACCTGCGCGGATCCGACCTCAAGCCCAGGGGCGTCTCGCCGCTGGCCGCGGCCGAGGACTGGGTCGAGGTCGAGTGCCCGCAGTGCGGCGGCCCGGCCAGGCGCGACAGCGACACGATGGACACGTTCGTGGACTCGTCGTGGTACTTCCTGCGCTACTGCTCCCCGCACGACGAGACCGCCGCCTTCGACCCCCAGGCGGTGCGCGACTGGATGCCGGCGGAGCAGTACGTCGGCGGCGTCGAGCACGCGATCCTGCACCTGCTCTACAGCCGGTTCTTCACCAAGGTGCTGCACGACATGGGGATGGTCGACTTCGTCGAGCCGTTCAAGGCGCTGCTCAACCAGGGCCAGGTGATCAACCAGGGCAAGGCGATGAGCAAGTCGCTGGGCAACGGGGTCAACCTGGGCGAGATGATCGACGAGTTCGGTGTGGACGCGGTGCGCCTGACGCTGGTCTTCGCCGGACCGCCCGAGGACGACATCGACTGGGCCGACCTCTCGCCCGGCGGCTCGCTGAAGTTCCTGCAGCGGGCGTGGCGCCTGAGCGGTGACGTGCGCAGCGAGCCCGGCGCCGATCCGTCGACCGGCGACCTCGCGCTGCGCAAGGTCACCCACCGCACCGTGCACGAGGCCGCCCAGCTGATCGAGTCGCACCGCTTCAACGTGATGGTGGCGCGCGTGATGGAGCTGGTGAACGCCACCCGCAAGGCGATCGACTCCGGGTGCGGCGCCGAGGACCCGGCCGTCCGCGAGGCGGTCGAGACCGTCGCGACCGTGCTGAGCCTGGTGGCGCCGTACACCGCCGAGGAGATGTGGGAGCGCCTGGGCCACGAGCCCACCGTGGCGACCGTGCCGTGGCCGGTGGTCGACGAGGCGCTGCTGGTCGAGGACTCGGTCACCGCCGTGGTGCAGGTGCAGGGCAAGGTCCGTGCCCGGCTCGACGTGCCGCCGTCGATCTCGGCCGGTGACCTCGAGGCGGCGGCCCTGGCCGACCCGGCGGTCCAGCGCGCGCTGGAGGGCAGGACGGTCCGCAAGGTGATCGTGCGCGAGCCGTCCCTGGTCAACGTGGTCGCGGGCTGAGCCGCTCGTGCCTGTCGCGGTCGTCACCGACTCCACCGCCGGCCTCACCTCCGTCCAGGCGGAGGAGGCCGGGGTCACCGTCGTGCCGCTGCAGCTGGTGATCGCCGGCACCTCGTACGACGACGGGATCGATGCCGAGGCCACCCCGGAGTCGCTCGCCCGGGCGCTCCGGGAGTTCCAGCCGGTCAGCACCTCGCGGCCGTCGCCCCAGGTGGTGCTGGAGACCTACGAGGACCTGGCCCGGGCGGGTGCGGAGGCGATCGTCTCGGTGCACCTGAGCAGCCAGGTGAGCGCGACCCTCGAGTCCGCGCAGCTGGCGGCGCGGCGGTGCACGGTGCCGGTCGTGACCGTCGACACCCGGCAGATCGGGGCCGCCACCGGCTACGCCGCGCTGGCCGCCGCCCGGCTCGCGGCGGGGGGCGGGTCCGCCGACGAGGTGGCCGACGTGGCCCGGCGCCGGGCCGCGGCCACCACGTCGTTGTTCTACGTCGACACGCTGGAGTACCTCCGGCGCGGGGGCCGGGTCGGCGCGGTCGGTGCGCTGGTCGGCTCGGCCCTCGCGGTCAAGCCGATCCTCGGGCTCGACGACGGGCGCATCGTCACCCGCGAGAAGGTGCGCACCTCGGTCCGGGCCATCGCCCGCCTGCAGGAGCTGGCCCTCGAGGCGGCCGGACGGGAGCCGGTCGAGGTCACGGTGTGCCACCTGGACAACCCGGACGCGGCGGTGCGGCTCGCCGCAGGGCTGACCGACCGACTGGGCGAGGGGCTCACCGGGCACGACGTGGTGGTGCAGGAGATCGGCGCGGTGCTGGGCGCCCACGTGGGGCCGGGGCTCCTGGGAGTCGTGGTCGCGCCGCAGTGACGCGCGGACCCGCCCGTCGCCTGGACGGGCCGGGCCCACGGCCCTGGCAGCATGTGCCCATGGCGTGGATCGGGGACCTCAGCACGACGCAGCTGGTGCTGCTCGCGCTGGGCGTCCTGCTCGGGCTGCTCGTCGTGGCCGCCGTGGTGACCCGGCTGCTGGTCAAGGTCGGGCTGCGCACGCCCTGGGTGATCCACCTGCTCAACCGGTTGCGTGACCGGATCGTCGCGGTGGTCAAGCGGCCGATCACGATCATGGTGCTCGACGAGGTCGCGGCGGTGATCCAGACCGGGCACTACACGCAGAACATCTCCGCGGCACTGCTGGAGAACCACGACGAGCTCAAGTCGCTGGTGGCGGAGAAGGTGAAGGCCGACCCCAACGTGCGGCTGGTCGGGCGCCTGCCCGGGTGGGACACGGTGGTCTCGGAGACCACCGAGATGGTGATGCGCGTGCTGATCGAGATGCTCAGCGACCCCCGCACCGACGAGCTGGTCTCAGACCTGCTGCGCAACAACCTGCAGCAGATCAAGCGCGCGGTGCGCGAGCGCGACCACGAGTCGGTGGACCGCTTCGACGAGCCCGACCGGCTGTCCTCGGGCGAGCACCGGCTGCGTGCCCGCCTCGACGAGCGGGACGGCGACCCGGCCGCCGTCGGCCGGGGTCGACCCCAGCGACGTTGGGGCACCTGGGGCGGCTGACGAGCCGGGTCGGGTGCCCAGGGCGGCGGGGCGCCGGATTGTCCACAGGGCCGCGCGACGGCGCGGCGGGGGAGCGGCCGAGGTGCCTACGGTGCCTCCATGCGCACCCGTGACCGCGACGAGGACTGGATCGAGGAGCTCGGCCGGCGTCGCCTCGAGGCGCTGATCGCCGAGCTGACGCCGGGCGAGGGCACCGAGCAGTCCACGGCTGCGGCAGGGGAACCCGCCCCCGAGGCGTTCGCGAGCGACGACGACCCGGCGTGGCCCGAGCCGGCAGGACGGCACGCCCGGAGGCCGCTGCCCGCACGCGGCCGGGTCGGCGGCTGGGTCGGTGACCGGGTGCCCCCGACCTGGCGTGCGCGGCTGTCCCGCCAGGGCCTGCAGCAGGGCCACGTGGGCATCCTCGCGCTCGTGCTGGCCCTGGCGGTGGTGCTGGGTGGCTGGACCTGGGTCCGCTCCACCGGCACGACGACGACCCGGGTCGCCTCGCCGGCGGTGCAGCCGTCCCCGGCGCCGGCCGCCGGGCCGTCGGGGACCGCAGCGCCGTCGGTCCCGTCCACCCCGGGGGTCCCGGCAGCCGGGCCGCTCGCCCCGGCGACGGGAGCGAGCGGAGCGCCGGCCGAGGTCGTCGTCCACGTGGCCGGGCGGGTCGAGCGTCCGGGGATCGTCGTGCTGCCGGCCGGGTCCCGCGTCGTCGACGCCGTACGCCGGGCCGGCGGCTT
Organism: uncultured Actinomycetota bacterium; assembly: GCA_963811385.1. GTDB lineage: Bacteria > Actinomycetota > Actinomycetes > Propionibacteriales > Nocardioidaceae > Marmoricola_A. Next base: position 70,788 of record CAWEQX010000013.1, read on the forward strand.
CGCGCGCGGGGTGGGCCCGCGCAGTGCCGCGCTCAACCTGGCCCGCGTCCTGGTCGACGGTGAGCAGGTCGTGGTCGGTGCGCGGTCCCGAGCGGCTGCTCCCGGACCGGTGACCTCCTCGGGGGACCCTCTGGCCGGGGGTGCGCTGGTGAGCCTCAACACCGCCGACCAGGCCGCCCTGGAGTCGCTGCCCGGGGTCGGGCCGGTCACGGCCGCGGCGATCCTGCAGTGGCGCAGCGACCACGGCCCCTTCACCGCGGTCGAGCAGCTGCTCGAGGTCTCCGGCATCGGGGATGCGATTCTCAACGGGTAACCCTTAGGATGTCAACCATGAACGCTAGACAACTCGCCGCGGTGCACGAGGCTGGGCACGTCGTCGCCCGCGTCGTCCGGGGCCTCCCCCTGCCGCCACTTGTCGAGATCCGCGAAGACGGGACGGGTGAGACGCACGGCACCGGCGAGCAGGTGCGCTTCGACCCCTTCGGATCGGCCGTCGTCGCGCTCGCCGGCTACGTCGCCGAGCACCGCGCGAGTGGGTGCCGCTACGAGTGGACCCCGATCGCAGCGGCACTGTCCGATCCGGGCAGCGACGCGGATCTCGTCCGCTGTTTGGTGCGCGACCACCGCATCACCGTCGAGCACGCCCAGGCCCAAGCCGAGTCGATCGTCGATGACTATTGGCCTCAGGTCGCCGCCATCGCCGAGGCGCTCGTCACAGCCCCGGACGGGATACTCCACGCTCTCGACCTTGAGCCGCTCGTCAAGGAAGTGTGACAGCCCATGAAGCCTCAGCGCGCCGCGGTCTACGTCCGGATCAGTGACGACCGCGCCAAGGACGCCGCAGGCATCGCCCGACAGGAGCAGGACGCCCGCGCCCTGGCCGACCGCCTGGGGTGGTCGGTGGCCGAGGTGATCCCGGAAAACGACACCAGTGCCTACAAGCGTCGCCGAGTCGAGCTGCCGAACGGACGCCATGAGCTGCGTGTCGTGCGACCAGGCTTCCGCCGCGTGCTCGACATGATCGTCAGTGGCGAGACGGACGGGCTGATCGCCTACGACCTCGACCGCACGGCCCGCGACCCCCGGGACCTCGAGGACCTCATCGACGCCGTGGAGCAGCGGACGCCCCGTCTTCCGGTCGAGTCCGTGACCGGCTCCCTGCGGCTCGCCAACGACTCGGACGTCACCATGGCCCGGGTCATGGTCGCGGTCGCCAACAAGTCCTCCCGGGACTCCTCGCGCCGCATCAAGCGCAAGCACGAGGAGCTGGCCCAGCTCGGCAAGTACGCCGGGGGAGGGGCGCGACGGTTCGGCTATGAGAGCGACGGCGTCGCGCTCCGCGAGGACGAGGCCAAGGAGCTGCGCTGGGCCGTTGACGGGGTGCTCGCCGGCCGAACGGTGTCATCCATCGCGCGCGAGCTCGACGAGCGCGGCGTGCGGCCGGTGAAGGCTCAGCGGTGGTCATCGAAGTCCCTGACCGACATCCTCCGCTCTCCGCGCATCGCCGGGCTAAGGGTCCACCGCGGCGAAGTGGTCGGGCCAGCCGACTGGCCCGCGATCATCGACCAGGACACCCACGACGAGCTGGTTGCCACGCTCTCGCAGCGCAGCAAGGGCGCCGTGCAGCCCGCCCTGACGCGGTGGTGCAACGGTCTGCTGATCTGCTCCCGGTGTGATGCCCTCATGGTGGGCGCCTACCAGACCCCGCCCAAGCCTCACCGGTACTGGTGCAACCCCCAGCGCGGCGGATGTGGCGGAACAGCCATCAACGGCCCCGGGACCGAGGACGAGATCGAGCGTCAGGTGCTCGAGTACCTGACCCGCCCCGACGTGCTCAGCGCCCTATCTGCGGGCAGTCAGTCCGACGACTCGGCGGCCGCCCGGACGGCGCTGGCCGAGGACGAGCAGCAGCTACGCGACCTCGCCAAGATGTGGGCCGAGAAGGCCATCACCCTGGCCGAGTACACCGAAGCCCGCCGCATCATCGAGTCACGCATCAACCAGGCCCGCCAAGCGTCCGTAGGGCGCGTGCCGCAGCACGTCCGGGCGCTGCTTCAGGTAGACGACATCGCGGCCTCATGGGACGCACTCGCGCCGCCCGCCAAGCGTGAAGTGGTTCGGGCCGTCCTCGCCGTCGGCGGCTTCCGTGGCTGGCTAGTGCACCCGGCCGATCTCACCGGGCCACGGCTGTTTCAGCCAGGCCGATTGGAGTTGACGGCCAAATGAGCAAGCGGCGCCCAACCACCCGGTCTCTGGCGTATGCGTCCGTGCGTTTCATATGCCCGCGGGGCCATCATCTGCCCTCGCGTGCCTGGCGCACGGACCTGCCCACCTGGTCGAGCAGCGCACCCCCCACGGCTCCGAGTTACCGCCTGACCTCCGGCCTCGTGCGCGTCGACAGTCCGGACGGTGGGACCAAGCTCCGGATGGAGTGTCCCAAGTGCACTGCGACCGGACGTCCGGTCGATCTTCAGGTGACGTGGGAACGCGTGCGCGCGTTGCTGGATGAGGTGCATGCGGACGAGAGGCGCGGCGTGGCGGACCTGCAAATCGGAGGGTAGGCGTGCCCGCTGCTGTACCGTTGTGGCTAATAGTTCCCTTGGGGGACCGGTGAACCCGTCTAGCCGATCAGGGTCGGGAGCCTGACCTTTCTCAGCGGGAAGGTGCGAGAACCGCATCCCCGGGAGAAAGTCATGTCCTGTCGTCGACTGACGACCATTCTCGGCGCCGCCAGCTACGCAGGCGTCTCACAGAAGACCATCCGTCGCCGTATCGCTGACGGAAGCCTCAACGGCTATCGCATAGGGCCGCGCCTCATCCGCGTCGACCTCGATGAGCTGGACCGGCTACTCGAGCTCATCCCCGTCACGGAGGTGCCTCGTGCGAGCTGAGACCTCGAGGCCATCACTAAGCACTGCCCCTGCCCCTGACCCTGCGTCGGTGCGCCGGATCCTGGCGACCCTCCGACCTACGGAGGTGGCCCGTGCGAGCTGAACGAGAGAGCCGCCCGACCCTGGCAGGGAATCGGACGGCGGGATTCTCGGCGGGCGCTGAGACCGCCAACAGTTTCGCACGCCGCACCGACACGACGCGGAGCCTCGCCGAGCACCTGGCCGGCCGCCTACTCCAGGAGACGTTGTCGAACGGCCTTGCCGCCACCTGGCGCCGGCGTCAGCGCGTCCTGCTGGCCGCTAGGCCGCGTCCTGAGGACTTCCACGGGCAGGCGTCCCGGCAGGAGCTGCGCGACCGCTGGCAGCGCCTCACAGAGGCCGCAGCAGCCTGCGGCCACGCGGCCGAACTGGCTGAGCACACGGGCGGGATCTTCCCCGAGGTCTGGCAGGCGCTAGACGAAGCGCGGGGGCAGGTCGCATGAGTTGCCGCCAGACGTTCGCTGTGGTCACGATCAGCGGCCCCGTGGTCGAGGTGTCGGGATACAAGACCGGCGAGGTCATGCGCGCCTACGACCTAAAGCCGATGTGGTCCCGTCGCGTTGGCAAGCACGGGGGATGGGTGCTTGACCGCAAGCACGCAGATGACGTCATAGCCATGCTCGAGTACTGGGGCTACCGCGTGCGCACGTCGGGGGTGGCGGCATGACCGAGCCGCGCGGCACCTGGTCCAAGCACTTCCATGAGGCGTACCTCGAGGATGCCGCCAATCCGAAGTACCCGAAGGCCATCCGCGTCGCCTTCCTCGCTTACGGCACCCACAAGGCCAACGGGCACGCTCGATTCAAGCGACGGGAGGTCGGCCGGCTGCTCGGGGAGTTCGACCAGCAAGGCACCTTCGTCGACGCAGACAGGTACGCGGTCAACCGGGCTATCAACACTGCAATCGAGTACGGACTGCTGTCACCGGGCTCGAACGCGCTCTGCCTGATCGTGCCCGGACACCGCATCCAGGGCCACCGCGGCGATGCCGACAAGAGGTGTGACCGACACCGGACCGTTGCGGCAACCCGCAACGGTCGGGGGTCAAACGTTGCGGTTCCGGCTGTCACTTCGCCCGAAGTGTTGCGGCAACCCGCAACGGTTCACGCTCACCCCCCTCTTTCTTCTTACACACCGGACCGCCAGGTCCGGGACACCACAAGCAGGGCGAGCGCATGAGGCCCGACGCTGCTGCTCCTCAGTGGCCGGCGACAAGGCCACCGGGACGCCTGCGAGGTGGGGGCGGTGAGACCTACTCGCCGACCTACACGGCACCTACACGGCACCTTCGCGGCCGTGCACCTGCACGAGGGCTACACGGGCTGCACGCCGTCCCGCTCACAAGACCTACACGCACACCTGCACGACCTACACGCGCCCAGGACCTACACGCCCGGGGGTCTCTTTAGAGAGACCCGGGGCGTGTGTCCCACCCCGATTGGAGCACCCGAGATGACCACCTCAATGGCCCTCGCCACAGCTCAGTGGCTCACCCTGACCACGACCCTCGCCGCACTCGAGCAGGCGGGCCGACGAGTGCCATGCCGCGGAGCCTCCTCCGATGCCTGGACCTCCGAGGACGCCGGCACCCGCAAGGAAGCCGCGGACGCCTGTCAGCACTGCCCAGCACTCGCGCTGTGCACCGCCTACGCCGACGCGGCCCGGGAGTCCTGGCACGTCTGGGCAGGGCGCGACCGGACCCGACGCACACACAAGCAGCAAAGGAAGGAAGTCTGATGCCACGCCGCAACAGCAACGCCGGACAGGTCCACCACAACAACACCGGAGCCACCTCGCTGCAGTACCTCGCCGGTCAGCGCACCAGCGCACCGCCCATCACGGCAGCGCCGAGCCGACAGCCAGCCGACGGCATGTGCACCGAGTGCGGGCGCAGCCTCCCGCCGACGTGGCGCTACCCCGAGCACGCCGCCTGTCGGCCGGAGCGTGCGGCATGAGAGAGCCGACACAGGAACAGCTCATCGAGTGGGGCAGGATCCACGACTTCGGAGACCCCATGTCCCTGCTGAACCGCATCGAGTTCGTGGCCACGATGGTCCGGGCCGACCTGTGCGAGTTCTGCAAGCCGGAGTGGCACCTCATGCCGATGCACGGCACTGCCTGGGGCGCCGAGGTGCAGCACGCCGAGGACTGCCCTGTGACGTTGGAGCTCGAGCTGTGAGCGGCAAGGGAGGGACCAGCGCCCGCGGCTACGGCTGGCAGCACCAGAAGGCGCGCAAGGCCGCGCTCGCTTCATTCGTCCCGGGCCAGCCGTGCGTGCGGTGCAACAAGCCGATGACCAGTCGCGCCGGCCTCGAGCTCGACCACGACGACGACGACCGCAGCCGCTACAACGGCCTGGCCCATGCCGAGTGCAACCGGCGCGCGGGCGGACAGAAGGCGCAGCGACAACGCGCCGAGGGTCCGCTACTCGGATGGCCTCCCACCGCGGCCCGCGCATGGTCCCGCGATTGGGAGAACGACTGGACCGGGGAGGGGCGTTGAGATCGCTGACACAACGCACGTCCCCTGACTCTTCCGGCAGTCAGCAGGTCTCTCCCCCGGGGGTCCCACCCCGGGAGGGGGTCGCGCGCGAGGGCCAGCGGCTCTCTCCGCCTCGACACACCCATCGCGCGGGAAGGGCTTTGTCCCTCCCGCGATGGGGGTGGGGGTCGGCTCGCTATGAGGGCTGACTGCCGGGGGAGTCAGGCGCGGCGAGCGGCGCCTGTGGCGTCAACGCCCCTCTCCCCGTCCGCCGACACCCCATCGCGCGCGTGGCGAGTCCTCGCCAAATTGTCGCCGCGACAAGTAGACTGGAGCCAGCTCCGATCAGTCGGGACGAGCACGAACGGCGACAAGGGACGAGGACCCGCGAGGGCAAGTTCCGAGGATCTCCGAAGCGTGAAGTCCGGGCGCGAGGCCAGCGGTACCCAACCCGTCCGCCACGCTCGATCCAGTCACCGCACAAGTCACGTCGTAGGCCAGCGGCTCTCGCCGCCCGTCTCCGTGTCGCGGTTCCCTCATTCATTCGACGCTGCGTGCTCACCTGGCCGCAGCAGATCCGGAGTAGCCCAATGAACCTCAAGGCACAGCGTGCCGCCGCCCTCAAGGCGGCACAGGACATCGTCAAGAAGGCGCAGGCCGAGGGTCGCGACCTCAGCGCCGACGAGCAGCAGACACTGGCATCCAAGACCAGCGAGATCGAAGACCTCGACCGCAAGATCAAGTCCGCCGACCTCGTCTCCCGCATCGGCGCCCTTCCCGGCACCGACACCGGCTCCTCGTCCGGGGCCAGCACCAAGAGCGCGTGGGCGCGCGACGTCGCCTCCCGCATCACTGAGGTGGTCGGCGACCACGGCGTCAAGGCCATCACCACGGGCGGCATCGACATCCCCCAGGTGATCTCCCCGGCCGTCACCACGCCGGCCCTCAAGCCGAACCGGCTCCTCGAGCTGCTGACCACCAAGACCCTCGACGGCAACGAGTTCGAGTACCTGCGCCAGACGGTGAGGACCAACAACGCCGCGGTGGTCGCCGACAACGCGACCAAGCCGACGTCGGTCTACACCTTCGAGGAGGCGTCCGGCCGAGCGCGCGTCATCGCGCACCTCTCCGAGCCCTTCCCGATCCGCTACCTCAGCGACCACGACGAGGTGACCAACATCCTCGGCTCGCAGATGGCCGAGGACATGTACCGCATCCTCGAGTCGGAGATCCTGGCCGGCAGTGGCTCCGGTGAGCACTTCACCGGCCTGGACAGCACCAGCGGGGTCCAGACGCAGGCGTTCAGCACCGACGTGCTGACCACGCTGCGCAAGGCGCGCACGGCCCTGGTCACCGCGGCCGAGGAGCCGACCGCGTGGGTGATGAACTACGCCGACCTCGAGGCCATCGACCTGCTGCGCGAGAGCGGGGCGACCGGAGCGTTCATGGCTGGCATCGACGACAAGATCTTCGGCAACCTGCCGCGGATCGCGTCCTCGGTCGTGCCGGCCGGGACCGCCTGGCTGGCTGACTGGCGCATGGCGACCGTGTTCGTGCGCGACCAGGGGCGCATGGATGCCGACGTGTCCGGGACGCTGTTCGACAAGAACCAGATCAAGCTGCGCTACGAGGGCCGGTTCGGCTTCGCGGTCCAGCGCCCGGCCGCGTTCATCAAGGTCACCCTGACCGGCGCCTGATCCTCCAAACCTCCCTAGCAGGGCGTCAACGTCAACCCCCGGGTGGATGCACACCGGGGGAGCGATGGGCGGCGAGCACGGGACCGTGACAGGCCCGGCAGAGACCCGCCCAGCGCCCCGCTAGGGAGCGGTCAGGAGGGCGGCCCGCGACGAGATGCGAGGAGCCATCACATGACTACTGCTGAGAAGTGGCGCCCGGTGCCCAGTCTCCCGGGCTACGAGGCAAGCAACCTCGGAAGGGTGCGGAGCCTGCGCCGGCAGGGACATCTCGTCGTGCGCAAGAGCCACCCGGGGCCGTGCGGCTTCCACACGATCACGGTTGCCGACGAGTCCGCCCCCACGGGGCTCCCCACGCGCCGCGTCGGGACCCTGGTCGCCGAGGCGTGGCTCGGTCCCCGCCCCGAGGGTGCCGAGGTCCGACGGCTGGACGGCGACCCTCTCAACGATCGCCTCGAGAACCTGGCCTACGGCACGCTCGAGGAAGTCCACGCCGACCATGCCGCACGGGCGCGGCGCGAGGAGGCCGCTGGAGGTCCCACGCACTGCCCCGAGGGGCACCGCTACGCCGACTCGTGGCTCGGCGCGTGGGGCTCCCGCATGTGCTCGGAGTGCGCACGCGTCAAGCGCTGCGCATGCGGCGCACCGAGGCCCCCGAGGAGGAAGCGCTGCCCGGACTGCCAGGCCGCGCACAGGGCCGAGATGAATCGCCAGAGATGTCGGCGCGCCTACCTCAGGCGCAAGGCCGCTCTGCGCCCGGCCACCTTGCCGTGTAGCGACTGCGGTGCCGAGGTGCCACAGAACGAGTCCGGTCCCCTGGTCAAGCGGTGCGCCGCATGCGTCAAGGAGGCACGGCGCGCACGGGATGCCCGCTACCGCGCGAGGCGCGCCGAGCTGGGCCCGCGCGTCTCCTACTGCATCGATTGCGGGGTCAAGATCGTCAACCAGGGGCCGGGGCCGCTGGCCCAGCGGTGCACGCCTCACAAGATGCTCGCGCACAGAGAGGCTGCCCGGCGCCACCGAGCTGCGAGCTGACCGAGGCGGGCCTGGTCGACGCGGGCCATCGCCCCGGTGGTCGGGGTCAGCAATAAGACCGTGAGCCTCGACATTCGGTCACCTGTTACCCAGGTAACACCTCAGGCCCCCGCACCGACCTCGACCCCCGGCGCGGGCCACACCCCGGAGCAGGGGCGCAGCGAACCGCCCCCGGTCCTACCTCGACCAGGGGCGGTTCTACTTCGTGCGCGGAGTCGCGTTCTAGCGCTCCTGAGTCGACTTCTGTGCCATCCGGCCGAACCGGATGAGCGCCTCGCCGAGCTCGAGCGCCTCCTCCGGCGTCATCTGGACGCCGAGGCCCTCGCCGCGGTGCAGGTTCACGTACGGCCGGCCCTCGCGCTCCCGGGAGGCGTACACGGCGAGGTAGTCCAGCTCCCACTGGTCGCTCTCGACCTCGACGAGCTTCTCTCGGGTCAGCGGGACTCGCGCCTCGTCCTCCGAGGTGCACCACTGGTCGTCGGGGAAGTGCGCATCGGTGTGGCCGTTGCTGTCACGACACCACGGCTCGCAGACGACGGGCGGGAGGTGCGCGAAGCGCGAGGCGCTCGGGGTGATGGGTTCTGCGACGATGTTGCTCAAGGTGAGTCTCCTAGCTGAGGTTGGTGACTTGCTGAGGCCCTGCTCGGTGTTGACGCGCCGGGTAGGGCCGCTCCTGTTCTATCCCGCTTCGCCCCCATTTGGAAGCGCTGCCGGTCTGGTCCTCCTTTGTGACCTGTCGACAAGGGCGGCTCCTATAGGTCACCCTGCGAGTGTCGGTGAGGCGACCCTGGCCGAGATCGAGCCCCACGTCACCCTCTGACCAGGTGGCCGACCGGGGTGAGCCTCGCGACCTGCGGCTGCTGGCACCGGCAGCCGGGGCCTGGGCGGGAGCGTTGGTCGGCGGGTGGGCCGCGTCCCGGACCGGTCCGACCACACCGACGACCACCGCGGCGGCGGTCGTCGGTGTGGTCCTGATCGCCGGGGCCTGGTCGGGCCTCCGACTCCGCAGCGACGGCGCCCGCGCCACGGGGGTGCGTGCCACGGCGGTCGCCACCGTCCTGGTCGCCGGCGTGCTCGCCCTTCTCGCCCTGCTGCGCGTGGCAGGGGCGGCGGAGGGCCCGGTCGCCGGACTCGCGCGCACCCGGTCGCTGGTGCAGGTGGAGGCCTCGGTGACCCGGGACCCTCGCGTGCGGCACGGCCGCTACGGCGACCGGGTGGTCTTCGACGTCGTGGCCGACCGCACGTCCGCGGGCGGGACCACCACGACCGCCCGGGCCCGGCTGAGCGTCGTGGCCGACCCCGGCCAGCCCCGGCCGGGCTACGCCACGCGGGTGCGCCTGACCGGCCGGCTGGCGCCGAGCGACGATCCCGGCACGGCGGCGCTCCTCGACGCGCGGCAGGTGGCGGTCGTGGCTCCTGCCCCGCTGGCCCACCGCGCTGCCGAGCGGGTCAGGGCAGGCATCCGGGCCGCTGCCGTCGGCCCCGATCCCGGGTCCGTGCTCGTCCCCGCGCTCGTGGACGGCGACGACGCGGCGATGCCGGCCGGGCTGGTCGAGGACTTCCGCACCGCGGGCCTGACCCACCTCACCGCGGTCTCGGGCGCCAACCTGACCCTCGTCCTGGCGTTCCTGCTGCCGGTGGCACGGCTCGTGGGGGTGCGTGCCCGGGGTCTGCTCGCCGTGGGACTGCTGACCACCGCCGGGTTCGTCCTGCTCGCCCGGCCCGAGCCGTCGGTGCTGCGGGCCGCCGTGATGGGTGCGGTGGCGCTCCTCGGCCTCGGGGCCGGTGGACGCCGCCTCGGCGTCCGGTCGCTGTCGGCGGCAGTGGTCGTGCTGCTGGGCGTGGCCCCGGGCCTCGCCGCGGCGCCCGGGTTCGCCCTGTCCGTGCTGGCGACCGGGGGCATCCTGCTGGCGGCACCTGCGCTGCGCGCGTCACTGGCCCGCCACCTGCCCGGCGTCGTCGCGGACGCCGTCGCCGTGCCCGTCGCTGCGCAGCTGGCGTGCACCCCGCTCGTGGCCGTGCTGTCCGCGCAGGTCTCGCTCGTCGCCGTCGCGGCCAACCTGGCCGCTGCGCCCCTGGTGGGCCCCACGACCGTCCTCGGGCTGGTCGGCGGGCTGCTCTCGACCGTCTGGTCGCCGTTGGGACGACCCGCCGGCTGGGGCGCCGCGTGGTGTGCCCAGGGCATCGTCGAGGTGGCCGAGGTCTCCGCGCGGACGCCGGGAGCAGCCGTGGACTGGGGCACGACCCCGTCGGCGTTGGTCCTGCTCAGCCTGGTCTGCGTCGTCCTGCTGGTCGGGCTGCCCGTCGCGGTGCGGAGCCGCGGGGTCACCGCCGCGACCGCGGTCGTCATGGTCGTCGCGGTCCTGCAGCCGGTGCCCCCTGGCGGCTGGCCGGGCGGCCTCGGTCGGCTCTGGCCCGGCGCCGACTGGCCTCCACCCGGCTGGGTGCTGGTGGTGTGCGACGTGGGGCAGGGCGACGCCCTGGTCCTCGACGCCGGCCCGCACCGCGCCGTCGTCGTGGACGCCGGGCCCGACCCCCGGGCGGTCGACCGCTGCCTGGGCCGGCTCGGGGTCCGTGAGGTCCCGGCCGTGGTGCTCACCCACTTCCACGCCGACCACGTCGACGGGCTCGAGGGGGTCCTCGGTGGCCGTTCGGTCGGCGAGGTGCAGGTGACCGCCCTGGCCGAGCCGGCCTCCGGCGCGGCGTACGTCGCCCGGGTCGCGCGGGCGTCCGGCGTCGCGATCCGCGTGCCGGCGTACGGCGAGGTGGCGCGCACCGGCCCGCTCTCGTGGCAGGTCGTCGCCCCGCAGCACCTGGTCGACGACAACCCCAACGACGCCTCGCTGGTGCTGCTCGTGGAGACCGGTGGTCTGCGCCTGCTGCTGGCCGGTGACGTCGAGCCGCCCTCGCAGGCGCCCCTGGCCAGGCTCGCGGGACTGGCGCCGATCGACGTGCTCAAGGTGCCGCACCACGGCAGCGCGCACCAGGACGACCGGCTGCTGCAGGGGCTCGGCGCGGCGGAGGCCCTGGTCTCGGTGGGGGAGGGCAACGACTACGGGCACCCGGCCCCGCGCACCCTGGCCCTGCTGCGGGCGGCCGGCGCCGACGTGCACCGCACCGACCTCGAGGGCGACCTGGCGGTCCTGCCCGGGCCGGGCGGGCCCGAGGTGGTCGCGCGGGGGTGACACGCACCCGCAGCGTCGGTGCGGTGTGACAGCCTGCTCCCATGCCGACGCCGACCGCCACCTCCCCGTCGGAGCAGGCGCTCCAGCCCCTGGGTCGCGTCCTGCTGGTGACCGGGCCCGAGGAGTTCCTCAACGAGCGGGTCGTCAGCGCCGCCCGCGACGCGGTCCGGCGCGCCGACCCCGAGGCCGAGGTCAGCGACACCGACGGGCAGCACCTGACTCCCGGCACCCTGGGCGAGCTCTCGGCGCCGTCGCTGTTCTCGACCACCCGCTGCATCGTGGTGCGCGGTCTCCAGGACGTCGACGACTCGCTGTTCGACGGTCTGGTGTCCTACGCCGGGGCCCCCGAGCCCGACATCGCGCTGGTGCTGGTCCACGAGGGCGGTCAGAAGGGCGCGGGCCTGCTCACCCGGCTGCGCAAGCTGTCGGCGGTCGAGGAGCACCGGTCCGAGAAGCCCAAGGGCAACGCCTACCTCGACTTCGTCGGCATCGAGGTGCGCAGCCACGGGAGCCGCATCGACCGGGACGCCGCGGACTACCTCCTCCGGGCGGTGGGCAGCGACCTGCGGGGGCTGGCGGCGGCGGTCCAGCAGCTGTGCGACGACTTCCCCCAGGAGCTGCTCACCACCGAGCTGGTGCGCCGCTACTACGCCGGCCGGGCCGACGTGAAGGGCTTCGACATCGCCGACCTGGCCATGGCCGGCCGGGCGGCCGAGGCGCTGGCCGAGCTGCGGTGGGCGATGGACACCGGCGTGGAGGCCCCGGCGATCACCGGTGCCTTCGCCTTCAAGGCGCGCCAGCTCGCCCGGCTCAAGGGGGCTCCGCGAGGTCAGCGCGACGCCGACCTGGCCCGCGAGATCGGGGCGGCGCCGTTCATGGTCCGCAAGCTGCGCGACCAGCTGCGCGGGTGGGACGAGGAGGGCCTGGGCCGCGTGGTCACCGCCGTCGCCACCGCCGACTCGGCGGTCAAGGGCAACGCCGCCGACCCGGCGTACGAGCTGGAGCGGCTGGTGCTCACGATCGTGCGGTCGCGCGGGTCCGCCCAGCCCGGGTCCTGACCCCCGGACGCACCAGGACCCCGCCGGCGGTGCCGACGGGGTCCTGCAGACGCGAGCCTCAGAGAGAGGCGGCCTTCTTGGCGATCGCCGACTTGCGGTTGGCGGCCTGGTTCTTGTGGATGATGCCCTTGGAGGCGGCCTTGTCGAGCTTGCGGGCGGCCGCGGCGGCGAGCTCCTTGGCCTTGCCGGCGTCGCCGGCCTCGGCGGCTTCGCGGAAGCTGCGGATCGCGGTCTTGAGCGCGGACTTGACCGACTTGTTGCGCTCGTGCGCGACAAGGTTCTGCTTGTTGCGCTTGATCTGGGACTTGATGTTCGCCACGGAGCAGGCCTCGGTGTCTCTCGGGTTCGGGGTGCAGGTCTGGAGCGGCGCCGGACGACGTCCGGCCCACGCAACCCGTCACTCTACCGGTCCGCCACTCCGGCCCCAAATCGGGCGGACGCCCGTGTCCGCCGGTCGCGGCCGGCGTCAGAGCCAGCCACGGCGGGTCGCCAGCCAGGACCAGCAGGCGGCGGCCCACCAGCGCCGGTGGGTGCCGAGGTGGGGCGAGGTGCTCGGCACGGGGTGCAGGTCGCCCTCGGCCATGAACCCACCCAGCGCGGCGACGAAGGAGTCGAGGTGGTCGTCGGGCACCCCCACCGTCGTGGGGTGCTCGGCGACCAGCCGCGTCACGTCCAGCCCGTCACCGTGCACCGAGACCAGCAGGTTGACCGTGTCCAGCCAGCGTGGGCCGCGGGCGGGCCAGTTCCAGTCGCACAGCAGCACCGACCCGTCGGGGCGGACGACGAAGTTGTCGTCGCGGGCGTCGGTGTGCACGAAGGAGTCGAGGTCGGGCAGGTCCGGGTAGGCGTGCGCGAGGTCGCGCAGCTCCTCGAGGTGGGGCCACTCGTCCCCGGCGCGCCCGACCAGGTCCCATCCGGTGACGAAGGTGGGCAGCTCCTCGTGCAGCGGCTCCAGCGCCAGGGGGCCCGGGTCGATCCGGGCGTCGGCGACCCGGGCCAGCGCGTCCAGGCAGGCGTCGAGGTCGCGGGCCGTCCAGGGACGGTGGGGCGGGCGTCCCTCGACGTCCTCGAACGCCACCACGGTCCACCCCTCGAGGTCCTCCTCGACCCAGGCCAGCCGCGTCGCCGGGAGGCGGTCGACCGGCAGGCGTCGCAGCAGCCGTGCCTCCTGGGCGTACGCCGCGGCGTACGCCCGCTGGGCCGTGCGGTGTGCGGCCTTGAGGAACACGCGCCGACCGTCGCGGCCGACCAGGCGCGAGGCGAAGCCGGGGGTGAAGCCCGAGTCCTGGGACACCGCGTCCTCGACCGGGCTGCCCAGGCGACGCTCGACCTCGCGGCGCACGAGTGGCGGCAGGTGCTCCCAGTGCAGGCGGCGCGCCGTGCGGGCGTGGGGCACCCGACCCACGTCGGTGGGGTCGAGGAGGGGTTGCATGGCTGCGATCCAACCACCCCCGTTGTGGGAGACTGGGACGTCCCCCGGGGACCGTCCCTGACCACTCGACGAGAGCTGACCTGTGCCGCAGAGCGTGCCCACCGTGCCCCAGCCGGGGCACACCGATCCGGCGATCATCCGCAACTTCTGCATCATCGCGCACATCGACCACGGCAAGTCCACCCTGGCCGACCGCATGCTGCAGCTGACCGGCGTGGTCGACGAGCGCAGTGCGCGTGCGCAGTACCTCGACCGCATGGACATCGAGCGCGAGCGCGGCATCACGATCAAGAGCCAGGCGGTCCGCATGCCGTGGACGGTGCGGGACGGCGCGGAGTCCGGCCGCACCTTCGTGCTCAACATGATCGACACCCCGGGCCACGTCGACTTCACCTACGAGGTGTCGCGCTCGCTCGAGGCCTGCGAGGCGGCGGTGCTGCTGGTCGACGCGGCGCAGGGGATCGAGGCGCAGACGCTGGCCAACCTCTACCTCGCCCTGGGCGCGGACCTGCACATCGTTCCGGTGCTCAACAAGATCGACCTGCCGGGCGCCGAGCCCGACAAGTACGCCGCCGAGCTGGCCGGCATCATCGGTTGCGACCCCGCGGAGGTGCTGCGGGTCTCGGCCAAGACCGGCGAGGGCGTGGCCGAGCTGCTCGACGAGATCGTGCGGCAGACCCCGGCCCCGGTGGGCGTGGCCGACGCCCCGCCGCGCGCGCTGATCTTCGACTCGGTCTACGACACCTACCGCGGCGTGGTCACCTACGTCCGGGTGGTCGACGGCAAGCTGACCCACCGCGACCGGATCAAGATGATGTCCACCGGGGCCGTCCACGAGATGCTCGAGGTCGGTGTGATCAGCCCCGAGCCGATGAAGGCCGGCGAGATCGGCGTGGGGGAGGTCGGCTACCTCATCACCGGGGTCAAGGAGGTCCGCCAGTCCCGGGTCGGCGACACGGTGACCTCCCAGCACCACGGCGCGACCGAGGCGCTCGGCGGCTACAAGCACCCCAACCCGATGGTCTTCGCGGGGCTCTACCCGATCGACGGCGACGACTACCCCGACCTGCGCGAGGCCTTGGACAAGCTGCAGCTCAACGACGCGGCCCTGGCCTACGAGCCGGAGACGTCCGGGGCGCTGGGCTTCGGCTTCCGCTGCGGCTTCCTGGGGCTGCTCCACATGGAGATCGTCCGCGAGCGCCTCGAGCGCGAGTCCGGCCTCGACCTGATCTCGACCACGCCCAACGTGGTCTACGACGTGACCATGGACGACGGCACCGAGCTCGTGGTGACCAACCCCAGCGAGTTCCCGGCGGGCAAGGTCGCCGAGGTGCGGGAGCCGGTGGTCAAGGCCACGATCCTCACGCCGAGCGACTACATCGGCACGATCATGGAGCTCTGCCAGTCCAAGCGCGGCTCGCTGCAGGGCATGGACTACCTCTCCGAGGACCGCGTGGAGATGCGCTACACCCTCCCGCTGGCCGAGATCGTCTTCGACTTCTTCGACGCGCTGAAGTCGCGGACCAAGGGCTACGCGTCCCTGGACTACGAGCCCGTGGGCGACCAGGCGGCGGAGCTGGTCAAGGTCGACGTGCTGCTGCACGGCGACACCGTCGACGCCTTCAGCGCGATCGTGCACCGCGACGCGGCGTACTCCTACGGCGTGGCACTGGTCGGCAAGCTCAAGGAGCTCATCCCGCGGCAGCAGTTCGAGGTGCCCATCCAGGCCGCGATCGGCAGCCGCGTGATCGCCCGCGAGACCATCCGAGCCATCCGCAAGGACGTCCTGGCCAAGTGCTACGGCGGCGACATCAGCCGCAAGCGCAAGCTGCTGGAGAAGCAGAAGGAGGGCAAGAAGCGGATGAAGATGGTCGGTCGCGTCGAGGTCCCCCAGGAGGCCTTCATCGCCGCGCTGTCCACGTCCGACACCGGGGGCAAGGACAAGCGCTGAGCGCGTCGTCCGCGTGTCCGGTGGAGTCCGTTTCGCGACTTTGACACTGTGTCCCCTGGGACCTGTGTGACTCGCGGGGTCCCGCTCCGTCCGCCGACTTCCCCCGAGGACACCCTGATGTCGTTGTCGTCCGGCCGTCGCGCAGCGCGCGCCCGCCCTGCCCGTCTCGCCCCGGTGCTCACCCTGCTCGCCCTGGTGCTGGGACTGCTCGCCGCGCCCGCCGCGGTGGCCGGCGCCCGGGCGGCCACCCCGCGCGCCGCCGCGACGGGCCAGCAGACCCCGGTGCACGACGTGGTGGCGTGGATGCAGCGCCGCGTCGGGGACCGTGACCTGGTCACCGCGCCCTCGCGGCAGGTGCGGGTCAAGGTCGAGGGGCCCCACCGGACCCGCTGGGTGCGGCGCACCGTCGAGGGCCCGGCGTTCCCGAGCCTCAGCATCGACGTCCTGCTCGCGCTGCGCCGGCTCGACGGGGGCGGCGCCACCCAGGCGCGCATGGCACGCGCGCTCCAGGGCTCCGCCGACGACTACGTCCACTACCGCATCGGCGCCCTCGAGGGTCGCTACGCCCTGGCCACCGCCCGCATGGTGCAGGTGGCCGCGGTGTCCGGGATCCCGATGCGCACGTACGCCGACGGCTCGCTCCGGCGCTCGCTGGCGGCGATGGTCCGCAAGTCCCCGGGCGACCCGCAGCGCGGGCGCGTGGTGGACTCCGGCTGGGGCGGTGACCGCAGCAACACCCTCTCCCAGGCCGCCGCCGTGCAGGCGCTGGCGGCGCTCGACGCCAAGAACCTCCCGGTCGCCGCTCGCTTCCTGGCCAAGCAGTCCTGCGAGGCCGGGCACTTCCGCCGGTTCGTGGACTCGCCCGACTACACGTGCCAGGGCAGCCGGGAGCCGCGCAACCGCTCCGCAAGCCTCGAGGCGACCGCCGCGGCGGTCCTCGCGCTCCGCACCGCTCGGTCCCACGGCGTACGCCGCCTCGACGACGAGATCTCCGCCGGCTCCCGCTGGCTGGCCCGCCACGTCGCCGACAACGGCCGCGTCGCCCAGTCCCACGTGGTCGACGCGCGCACGACCGCGCTGGTCGCCCTGGCCCTCAAGGCCACGGGGCGCCGCGGCGCCGCCGGCAACGCGGCGGCCTGGCTGCTGCGGCACCAGGTCGACCACGCCATGATCCGCCGCCACCCCGCGCTGCGCGGCCAGCTCGGCGCCATCGCGCTGAACTCGCGCGTCCTGCACGCCGCCCAGCGCCACGGCGTCTCCCGCCGCGACCGCAAGCTCTGGCTGCAGTCCACCGCCGGAGCCGCGCCGGGTCTGGTGGCCCTCCTGCCCGCCAAGCAGCTGACCGTCCGCACCGCGACACGCGGGCGCGCGCTGGTCGTGCGCATCTCGGGACTCGTGGCCGGTGAGCGCTACGTCCTCAAGCGCGAGGGCCGGGTCGTCTCGGCCGGTCGCGCCACCTCCGACGGCCACGTGCGCGTGGTCCTGCGCGCCCCCCGCCACCGGGTGCGGCTCGCCGTGTTCGGCAACCGGGTCGTCCGCTCGGGTGTGAGCGTCGTCTCGCACCGCTGAGCCGCGGCCGGCCGTCGCGCCGGTGCTAGGGTGAGGCGCCGCCGGTCGGCGGCAACACAACCTCACCGCACGTCCCAGGGGAAGCCGGTCCGAGTCCGGCGCTGACCCGCAACCGTAGCCCTGCCGCAGGACGCGCAGGGGAGCCGGAGCACCTGGACGGGCGGGGACCGACCTCACGCTGTCGTGGATCACAGGGTGGGACCGATGGCCCTCAGGCCTGTCGATTCCTTTCCTGCGTTGCAGCGGGAAGGACTCCTTCACATGTCGCACACCACTGCGCGCCGTCGCGCGCGTCTCGCCCTCGCCGGAACCCTCACGGCGGTCGTCGCCGCCACCACGACGCTCGCCGCGGTGCCCTCCTCCGCGGCCGGCTCCGCCGCGGAGCAGGAGCCGACCTCGGCCGCCGTCACGCGCACGGCCCACTACCTGGACCGGCAGGTCGCCGGTGACGACCTCGTCCACGGTGAGTACCAGGACGCGCAGGGCGCCTGGCAGGACTACCAGGACTACGGCCTGTCCGCCGACGTCACCTACGCCCTGCGGCGTCTCGCCGCCTACCCGACCACCCGGTCCGACGTCCTGGACGCGCTGGAGGACGGCGCCGGCCAGTGGACCGGGACCGCCTGGGGAGACGCCTATGCGGGGTCCATCGCGAAGCTGACGCACGTCGCGGCGACCGGCGGCCGTGACCTGTCCACCTTTGCGGGAGGCGGCCTGCCCGCACAGCTGAGCGAGCGGGTCGTCACGAGCGGTCCCGAGGAGGGCCGGGCCAAGGACACCGGGACGGACTACTCCAACACCATCGGCCAGTCGTTCACCGTGCGCAGCCTGGCGCTGGCCGGGTCGGACCTGCTGCCCCAGGCCACCGGCTTCCTCCTCGGGCAGCAGTGCGCGTCGGGCGGCTTCCGTCTCTACATGGACGCGCACGACTTCAGCTGCGAGGGCGCCACCGGCGCAGGTGCGCGGGCGAGCGTCGATGCGACCGCGCACGCGGTCAGGGCGCTGCTCGCCGCGCGAGCGGGCGGGGTCGCCGGCGTGGACGACGACCTGCGAGACGCGGTTCGCTGGCTGGCGCGCGTCCAGCTGTTCAACGGCGCCTTCGCGACCGACGGCGTGCAGAACGCCAACAGCACCGGACTGGCGGCGTTCGCGCTCCAGCTGACCGGACACCGAGGCCGGGCCGCGACCGCCGCAGCCTGGGTCCGCCGCCACCAGGTCGACCCGTCCATGATGGGTCGGCACCCCGCGTTGCGCGGGGAGAACGGCGCCATCGCCTACAGCACCGCCGACCTCGTCAAGGCCCAGCGCGACGGGATCAGCCGCGGCTCCCGGCCGACGTGGCGTCGCGCCGCGGCTGACGGTGCCCTCGCGCTGCCCTCGCTGCTGCCCGCGACGTCGCTCTCCCTGGACGCTCCGTCGGCGGCACCCCGGGCGAGCCGGGTCACCGTCCGGGTCAGCGGGCTCGTGCGCGGCGAGCGGTTCTACCTGCGCCGGGGCACCAAGGTCGTCGCTCGCGGATGGGTGCCCTGGAGCGGCGTGGCCACGCGTTCGGTCTCCGTGCCGCGTCGCGCGAAGCAGGTGACGATCCGGGCCTACGGCAGCCGCAACGGCCGTACGGGCACCGTGGTCGTCCAGGCCCGATGACCGCGGTCCGCACCTGGGGTGCCGCCCGTCGGGTGTCGGCAGGCGCCGTCCTCGCGCTGCTCTTCACGGTGGCGCTCCTGGGCTCCGGGGCGACCGCGCCGGCCGCGGCCGCTCCGTGCGCCGGTGGGAGCGGTGTGACGGTCGTGGTCGACTTCGGCCGACTCGGAGGCGGCACGCGGAGCGCGTGCGTCCCGGGCGGCTCGGGGAAGAGCGCCGTCCAGGTCACCAGCTCCGCCGGGTTCTCGGTGGCGTTCACCAACGACGGCCAACCGTTCGTCTGCCGCATCGGGCAGAAGCCGGCGCCGTCCGAGGAGAGCTGCAACCGGACGCCGCCGCAGGACGCCTACTGGGGGTTGTTCTGGTCCGACGGCGACCCGGGCTGGACCTACGCCACCCAGGGGGCGACGTCCCTGACGGTGAAGGACGGCTGGTCGGTCGGCTGGCGCTTCCAGGACGGGGGGGACCTCGAGAAGCCGTCGGCCGGCCCCCACCGCACGGCGGCACCGACCCCGCGGCCGACCGCGACCCTGCGGCCGACGCCGAGCAGCGCCCGGCCCACGCCGAGGCCGAGCCCGTCGCCGTCCTCCGGGGGCAGCCGGGCGCCGGCACCCGGCGCCGCGGCGACCTCGCAGGCCCCGACCGCCGCGACCCCGGCCGGCGCGAGCTCGGCGACGCCCCCGCCGGCCGCGGCCGCGCCGTCCGCGAGCCGCACGGCCGTCAGGTCCACGCGCGCTCCCACGCCCACGCCCCCACGCACCACGGCGACCCCCTCGGCGTCGGCGGGCGAGGAGCCCACGCCCACCACCGGCCCCTCCGACCAGGCCGAAGGCTCGGTCGGCACGGTCACCGGAGGGGACGACCCCGGCGACGGACTGGGCAACGACACCGGGCTCGCCGCCGTGGCGGGACTGGCCGGCCTGTCCGCCCTGGCGGGGACCGCGGCGTTCGTGGCCCACCGGCGCGGGAGGCGTTGACCTCGTGCGCTGGTCGTCCGGGACGCGTGACCTGCACCCCCTCGCCTGGTGGGTGTGGGCGCTCGGCCTCGCCGCCGCGGCGTCCCGGACGACCAACCCGCTCCTGCTCGGCCTGGTGCTGGGCGTCGCCTGCCTGGTCGTCGTCCTGCGCCGCACCGACGCGCCGTGGGCGCTCGGCTTCCGGCTCTACCTGGTCCTGGCGCTCGTCGTCGTCGTGCTGCGGCTCGGATTCCGCGTGCTCTTCGGGTCGGCGTACGTCGCCCCCGGCGCGCACGTGCTGCTCGACCTGCCGCCGGTGCCGCTGCCCGACTGGACGACCGGGCTCACGCTGCTCGGTCCCGTGACCGCCGAGTCGCTCGCCGCCGGCTTCGCCGACGGCCTGCGCCTGGCCACGATCCTGGTGTGCGTGGGCGCGGCCAACACGCTGGCCAACCCGCGCCGCCTGCTCGCCGCGTTGCCTGCGGCGCTCTACGAGGTGGGAGCCGCGGTGGTGATCGCGCTCTCGCTGTTCCCCCAGCTGGCCGAGAGCGTGGATCGGGTGCGCCGGGCGCGGCGCCTGCGCGGCGACACCGGCAAGGGCATCGGCGCACTGCGGCGCATCGTCGTGCCGGTGCTCGAGGACGCGCTCGACCGGTCGCTGGACCTGGCGGCCGGCATGGACGCCCGCGGCTACGGCCGGCGAGGGACCGCCACGGCGAGGCAGCGTCGCACGACCTCCACCCTCCTGCTGCTCGGGCTGCTCGGCCTGTGCGTCGGGGCGTACGCCGTGCTCGACTCGACCGTGCCCCGCTGGCTCGGCGGTCCGCTCCTCGTCGTGGCCGTCCTGGCCGCGATCGGGGGGGTGGCCTCGGCCGGCGCCCGGGTGGAGCGCACGCGCTACCGCCCCGACCGGTGGCGCCTGCCCGAGTCGGTGGTCGCCGCGTCCGGCGTCGTGGCCTGCGCCCTGGTCGTGCTCGTGGCGCACCGCGCGCCGTCCGTCGCCTACCCGTCGCCCGCGCTGCTCCCGCCGCTGACCCCGACCGGCCTGCTCGTCGCCGTGGCCGGCCTCGTGCCCCTGCTGGTCGTCCCCGACCCGGGCCGGGCGCCGACCGCGCCGTCGCTGAGGCCCGTCCCGGCCCCGGAGGAGGTGGTGAGCCGTGATCAGGTGGCGTGACGTCCGGTTCGCCTACCCCGGCGCCGAGGTGGGCGAGGAGGTCACCGTCCTCGACGGCGTCAGCGCCGAGGTGCCCGAGGCCGAGCTGGTCCTGCTCGCGGGGCGCACCGGCTCGGGCAAGTCGACCCTGCTGCGCACCGTCAACAGCCTGGTGCCCTCGTTCACCGGCGGCGTCCTGAGCGGGGACGTCGAGGTGGCCGGCGAGTCGGTCGTCGGGGTGGCGCCGCGCGAGCTCGCCCACCTCGTCGGCCTGGTCGCGCAGGACCCGCTCGCCGCCTTCGTCGCCTCGACGGTCGAGGAGGAGCTGGCCTACGGCATGGAGCAGCTGGGCGTCGACCCCGGCACGATGCGCCGACGGGTCGAGGAGACCCTGGACCTGCTCGGCATCCACGACCTGCGCGACCGGCCGTTGCGCGCCCTGTCCGGTGGCCAGCAGCAGCGCGTCGCGATCGGCGCGGTGCTCACCATGCACCCGCGCGTGCTGGTGCTCGACGAGCCCACCTCGGCACTCGACCCGACCGCCGCCGAGGACGTGCTGGGCACCCTGGCCCGGCTCGTCGAGGACCTCGGGCTCACGGTCCTGGTCGCCGAGCACCGGATGGAGCGGGTGGTCCCGTTCGCGGACCGGATGCTCGTCCTGCAGGACGGGCGCCTCACCGAGGGGCCGGCCGCCGAGCTGCTGCGGGACTCCGTCGTGGCGCCGCCCCTGGTCGAGCTGGGCCGGCTGGCCGGGTGGCAGCCGCTGCCCCTCACGGTGCGGGACGCGCGCCGGCGTACCTCCGCCTTACGCGAGCGCCTCGCCGATCCGGTGCGGCGTACCTCGCCCGACGGCGAGGTGGTGCTCGACGCCTCGGGCGTCGTGGTCACCTACGGCCGGACCACCGCGGTCGACGGCGTCTCGGTGCAGGCGCGGGCCGGCGAGGTCGTCGCGCTGATGGGCCGCAACGGGTCGGGCAAGTCCTCGCTGCTCTGGGCGCTCCAGGGCGCCCGGTCCCGCGCCCAGGGCCACGTGGACGTCGCCGGGACCGACCCCTCGGGGGTGTCCGCCGGGCAGGCGCGGCGGCTGGTCGGGCTCGTGCCGCAGACCGCGGCCGACCTGCTCTACCTCGACACCGTCGCCGGGGAGTGCCGTGCCGCCGACCACCAGGCGGGCGTCCCCGACGGCACCTGCGCGGTGCTGCTCGACCGGCTGGTGCCGGGGGTCGACCTGGGTCGGCACCCGCGCGACCTGTCCGAGGGGCAGCGCCTCGCGGTCGTGCTGGCGGTCATGCTGACCGCCGACCCGGCCGTGGTCGCCCTCGACGAGCCGACCCGCGGCCTGGACTACGAGGCCAAGCGGTCCCTGGCCGCCGTGCTCGCCGAGCTGGCCCACGAGGGCCGCGCGGTGCTGGTCGCCACCCACGACGTCGAGTTCGCCGCCGAGGTGGCCGACCGGGTGCTGGTGCTGGCCGGGGGAGAGGTGGTCTCCGAGGGGCCGGCGTCGACCGTGCTCGCCGAGTCCCCGGCGTTCGCCCCCCAGGTGACCAAGGTGCTCGGTGCGCCGTGGCTCACCGTGACCGACGTACGCCGTGCGCTGCGGCCGGTGCCGGGAGGTGCGCCATGAGGATCGGCCCCCGGACCGCACTCACCCTGACCCTGGCCTCGGTGGCGGCCCTGGTGATGTTCTGCTGGCCGCTGCTGCTCGCGCCGCCCGCGGGCGCGGACCAGGTCACCCCGCCGTTCCTGTTCCTCGCCCTGCTGCCGCTGGTCGTCGTGGTGGTGCTGGCCGAGATGTCCGAGGGCGGCATGGACGCCAAGACCCTGGCCCTGCTCGGGGTCCTGACCGCGGTCAACGGCGCGCTGCGCTCGCTCGGCGCCGGGCTGGCGGGGGTCGAGCTGGTGTTCTTCCTGCTGATCCTGGCAGGACGCGTGATGGGCCCGGCCTTCGGCTTCGTGCTGGGGGTGACGTCCCTGTTCGCCTCCGCCCTGCTCACCTCCGGGGTCGGCCCGTGGCTGCCCTACCAGATGATGTGCTCGGCCTGGATCGGCCTCGGCGCCGGGCTGCTGCCCCGGCGGACCGGTGCTGGGGCCTGGCGCGGGCGACGCGAGATCGCACTGCTCGTGGCCTACGGCGTCGTGTGCGCCTACGGCTTCGGCCTGCTGATGAACCTGTCGTCGTGGCCCTACGCGGTCGGCATCGCGGTGCCGGGCCACGAAGGCTCCCTGTCCTACGTCGCCGGGGCGCCGGTGTGGGACAACCTGCGCACCTTCGGCGTCTACACCCTCCTGACCTCCACGGGCAGCTGGGACACCGGTCGCGCCGTCACCAACAGCCTCGCCCTGGTGCTGCTCGGGCCCGCGATCCTCGGCACGCTCCGGCGCGCCCAGCGCCGCTCGGCGGTCGCCCCGCCACGCGCGGCTACCGTGGCCTGATGCCGGTCACGCTGCCCGACGGGGTCCTCGGGATGGCCGAGCGCGGACCCGCGTGGGCGGCCTGGGTGGACTCGCTGCCCGGCACCGCCGCCGACCTGGTCGAGGAGTGGCGGCTGGAGCCCGACGGCATCCCGATGCACGGCTTCGTCGGCCTGGTCCTGCCGGTGCGGACCGACGAGGGCCGCACCGCCGTCCTCAAGATCTCCTTCCCCGACGAGGAGACCGCGCACGAGCACCTCGCGCTGCGCCGCTGGGCCGGTCGCGGAGCGGTGGCCCTGCTGCGCGCCGACCCGCACCGCCGCGCCCTGCTGCTCGACCGCCTGGGTCGGCGCAAGCTCACCGAGGCCGACGTCGACGAGGCGTGCGAGGTCGTGGCGCTGCGCTACGCCGACCTGCACGTGCCGGCGTCACCGCAGTTCCGCCGGCTGAGCGTGATCTGCGCCAGGTGGGCCGAGGCCCTGGGCAGGCTGCCCCGCAACGCGCCGCTGCCCCACCGGCTGGTGCAGCAGGCGGTCTCGCTGGCGCGCGACCTCGGGTCCGACCCGGCGACCGACGGGACGCTGCTGCACGGCGACCTGCACTACGACAACGTGCTGGAGGCGCCGGCGGACGGGCACGACCACGGCGGCGACTGGGTGGTCATCGACCCCAAGCCGCTCAGCGGCGACCCTCACCTCGAGCCCGCGCCGATGCTGTGGAACCGCTGGGACGAGGCGCTCGCGACCGGCGACGTGCGCGACGCCGTACGCCGGCGGTTCTTCACCCTCGTCGACAGCGCCGGCCTCGACGAGGACCGCGCCCGCGACTGGACCGTGCTGCGCCTCGTGGCCTTCGGCCTCGAGCAGCTCGAGGAGCCGACGCCGCACAGCGACGACCTGGTCACCACCGCCGTCACGGTCGCCAAGGCCGTGCAGGGCGTGGACTGAGACGCCGGGGCGCCCCCTGCGAGAGCATCGGTCCATGAGCGCACGCCTGGTCTCGGTCAACGCCGCCCTGCCGCGGGTCCTGGAGGAGAAGCCCCGCCTGGTGTCGGCGATCGACAAGATCCCGCGCCCGGGTCCCGTGGCCGTCGGCAACCTGAGCCTCGAGGGGGACCAGGTCGCCGACACCGCGCGTCACGGCGGCACGTTCAAGGCGGTCTACGCCTACGCCGCCGAGGACCTCGCCCACTGGGAGCGCCGGCTCGGCAGGCCGGTGCGTCCCGGCGTCGTGGGGGAGAACCTCACCACCTCCGGGCTCGACCTCAACCAGTGCGTGGTGGGCGAGGAGTGGATGATCGGCACGGCGCGGTTCGCGGTCACCTCGGTGCGCCTGCCGTCCGCGACGTTCGAGCGGTGGATGGGCCTGCAGGGCTACGACAACACCGACTGGGTGCGCCGGTTCACCGCCCACGGGCGGCTCGGGGTCTACCTGTCCGTCCTCGGCCGGGGGTACGTCGCCGCCGGCGACCCCGTCGACGTGCTGCACGTGCCCGACCACGGAGTGACCATCGGGACGGTGACCCGGGCGATGTCGACCGAGCCGGGCCTGCTGCCGCTGCTGCTCGAGGTCGACGGCCTGCCGCCGGAAATCTACGACAGCGCTCAGGAATATGCCGACCGGACCGGCTAGGGTTCCCCCCATCCCGTCGGAGCGAACGAAGAGGTCTGCCGTGTCCCCCGTCGTCATCGACCACAGCGTCATCGACAACCGTCCCATGACCGTGAGCCGCCAGTTCCTGGACCGGGTGGAGGCCAGCGGCGAGCGTGAGGCCTACCGCTTCCCCGTCGGCGACCACTGGGAGTCGATCACCTGGCGCGAGGCCGGGACCAAGGTCTCGCGGCTCGCCGCCGGCCTGGTGGCGCTCGGTCTCGAGCCGGAGCAGCGCGTGGGCATCGCCTCCAACACCCGCTACGAGTGGATCCTCGCCGACCTCGCGGTGATGTGCGCCGGCGCGGCGACGACGACCGTCTACCCCTCGACCCACGCCGACGACGTCGGCTACATCCTGGCCGACTCCGAGTGCCGCGTGGTCTTCGCCGAGGACGACACGCAGCTGGCGAAGCTCAAGGAGCGCAAGAGCGAGCTGCCCCACCTGGACAAGGTGGTGCTGTTCGAGGGGGAGGGCGACGGTGACTGGGTGATCTCCCTCGCCGACCTCGAGCAGCTCGGCCTGGACAGGCTCGAGGCCGAGCCGACCGTCGTGGAGGACCGTGTCGCCAACACCACCGGCGACTCGTTGGCCACGCTGATCTACACCTCCGGCACCACCGGCCGCCCCAAGGGCGTGCGGCTCAAGCACCAGTCGTGGACCTTCGAGGGCGCGGTGATCGAGGCCCAGGGCATCCTCAGCGAGGACGACCTGCAGTACCTCTGGCTCCCGATGGCGCACTCGTTCGGCAAGGTGCTGCTCTCCTCGCAGCTGGCGTGCGGGTTCGCCACCGCGGTCGACGGGCGCGTGGACAAGATCATCGACAACCTGGCGGTGGTGAAGCCGACCTTCATGGGTGCGGCCCCGCGCATCTTCGAGAAGGCCTACTCCCGGATCTCGACGATGACCGAGTCCGAAGGCGGCGCGAAGCTCAAGATCTTCACCCAGGCGTTCAAGGTGGGCAAGGAGGTCAAGCGCCTCCAGCACGAGGGCAGCTCGGTCCCGCTGCCGTTGAAGCTCCAGCACGCGCTGTTCGACCGGCTGGTCTTCAGCAAGGTGCGTGAGCGCTTCGGCGGCCGCGTGCGGTTCTTCATCTCCGGCGCCGCCGCCCTCAACCGCGACATCGCCCAGTGGTTCGAGGCGGCCGGCGTGCTCATCCTCGAGGGCTACGGCCTCACCGAGACCTCGGCCGGCGCGTTCGTGAACCACCCCGAGGCCTACAAGATCGGCACCGTCGGCAAGGTCTTCCCGGGCAGCGAGGTCAAGCTCGGCGAGGGTGACGAGATCCTGGTGCGCGGCCCCAACGTGATGGACGGCTACCACAACCTGGCCGAGGAGACCGAGAAGACCCTCGACGCCGAGGGCTGGCTGCACACGGGGGACAAGGGCGCCCTCGACGAGGAGGGGTTCCTCACGATCACCGGGCGGATCAAGGAGCTGTTCAAGACCTCCGGGGGCAAGTACATCGCGCCGCCGGCGATCGAGGCCAAGTTCAAGGCGATCTGCCCCTACGCCAGCCAGTTCATGGTCTTCGGCAACGAGCGCAACTACTGCATCGCCCTGGTCACCCTCGACCCCGACTCGATCGGCGAGTGGGCCAAGGAGAACGACGTGGACACCTCGTCCTACCAGTCGATCGTCTCCAGCGAGGCCGCTCACGCCATGGTGGAGGGGTACGTCGAGGAGCTCAACAGCCAGCTCAACCGGTGGGAGACGATCAAGAAGTTCGAGATCCTCGACCACGACCTCACCGTCGAGTCCGGCGAGCTCACCCCGTCGATGAAGGTCAAGCGCAACGTCGTGGAGAGCAACTACGAGGACCGCATCGACGCGCTCTACGCCTGAGCGGCTCCGCCGCTCCCGCCTCGTCCGGTTGGGAACGCGCTATGACGCGTGCCCAACCGGACGGGAGCGGGGCACGCCGATCGCCAGGAGGTCGCGCGCGATGCGGTGGGCGTCGCAGCGGACCTCGAGGGACGAGCACCGCAGGACCCGCCGGCCGTCGATGACGAGCTCACGCTCGCGTGCCATGTCGGCCCA
The DNA here is from genome assembly GCA_963811385.1 of uncultured Actinomycetota bacterium. Taxonomy (GTDB): domain Bacteria; phylum Actinomycetota; class Actinomycetes; order Propionibacteriales; family Nocardioidaceae; genus Marmoricola_A. The sequence goes on from CAWEQX010000013.1 coordinate 97,976, forward strand.
CCAGCTGTCGACGTCCACGTGGAATGCGCCGTCCACCTCGAGCACCACCACGCCGTCGCCACCCAGGTCCCACTCGTTGTCGAGGTAGCGACGCTTGCCGTAGCGGTCCCTGCGGACCGACTGCCGGGCGGGCTCGGCCAGCCCGTGGGCTCGGCACAGACGCGCGACCTCGATCTCGGCCAGCGACTGGGCGCCCCCGGCGATGTCCCCGAGGAGCAGGCGGAACAGAGGAGCCCGGCGAAGAGGACGCATCTGCTCCAGCCGCTCGCCGAGCCGCGCCGGTGTGGTGAGGCCCTGCTGCACGACCGCGGACAACACCCCTGCGGCCGTGCGCTCCGAGCGGTCGTACGCCGCGAACAGCAGCGCCGCGGGTTCCACGTCGAGTCGCGGGGGCTCGCTCCCCGGCACCGTCATCGCGGGGATGTCCCTCCGGGTCTGGACGTAGCGGACGCCGGACAGCTCGACCCTGTCGTCCGACTTCGGGATGAGCACGCTCGTCCACGGTCGGTCCCATCCCCTGAGGCCGGCCATGGCGAGAGCGCTGGTCCCGCAGAGGGCGGCCGGCTCACCGGCGTGGAGGACCCCGGCCCAGCGGGTCTGGTCGCGGGTGAGTGGACCCGTGGTGAGGCTGACGACGACCGGGCCCACCGTCGACCACCGTCCGCCCTCCACCTTGGTGCGCACCCGGTCCGAGCCGACGCCGCGATCGGCCAGCTGCCGGCGCGTGACCAGGCCTCCCTGTCGTTCGGCGACCTCGCGCCAGGGGGCTGGTCCGCCCCGAGGGACCGGGACCGGGGCTTCATCGGTGCTGCCGAGCATCGCCGTACCGTGCCAGGCCCCGGCGAGGACTGCATCTCGCTCTCCACAAGCCGGCCTCGTCCGGTTGGGAACGCGCCATACCGCGTTGCCAACCGGACGCGGCGGGACCGGCGCAGCCGGGGCGGCGGACGATGCCGGACGATGCCGGACCATGGCGGACAATGGCGGAGTGCTCGGCTTCTACGTCCACGTGCCGTTCTGCTCGGTGCGGTGCGGCTACTGCGACTTCAACACCTACACCGCCGACGAGCTCGGTGGTGCGGCCGCGCCTCCCGGCGCCAGCCGGGCGACGTACGCCGGGGCGGCGCTCGCCGAGGTGCGGTTCGCCCGGGCCACCTGGCCGGGGGAGGACCGGCCGGTCTCCACGGTGTTCTTCGGCGGCGGCACCCCGACCCTGCTGCCGCCCGAGGACCTGACCGGCATCCTGGCCGGCATCGACCAGGAGTTCGGCCTCGCGGCCGACGTCGAGGTGACCACCGAGGCCAACCCCGACAGCGTGGGCGCCGACGACCTGGCCCGGCTGCGCGAGGGCGGGGTCAACCGGGTCTCGTTCGGCATGCAGTCCGCCGTGCGACCGGTCCTCGCCGTGCTCGACCGCACCCACGACCCCGAGCGGGTGCCGCGGGCCGTGGAGTGGGCGCGCGCGGCGGGCTTCGAGCAGGTCAGTCTCGACCTCATCTACGGCACCCCGGGCGAGTCGCTGGCGGACTGGTCCACCTCCGTCGACGCCGCCCTGGCCTGCGCGCCCGACCACGTGTCGGCCTACTCGCTCGTCGTCGAGCAGGGCACCGCCCTGGCCCGCCGGGTCCGGCGCGGCGAGGTGGCGCCGGTCGACGACGACGACCTCGCCGACAAGTACGTCCTGGCCGACGAGCGCCTCTCCGCGGCCGGACTGGGGTGGTACGAGGTGTCCAACTGGGCACGCGACGAGGCGGCCCGGTGCCGCCACAACCTGGGCTACTGGCGCGGCGACGACTGGTGGGGCGTCGGGCCGGGCGCGCACTCGCACCGCGACGGCGTGCGGTGGTGGAACGTCAAGCACCCGGCGGAGTACGCGCGGCGCCTGGACCGCGGTGCGTCCCCGGAGGCCGGGCGCGAGGAGCTGTCGGCGCAGGAGCGGCACCTCGAGGCACTGCTGCTCGGCATCCGGCTGGCCGAGGGGCTCGAGGCCGGCGTCCTGTCCGCCACCGAGCGGGCACGGGTGCCCGACCTGTCCGAGCGCGGGCTCCTCGACGTCGCGGGCGACCGGGTGCGGCTCACCCGGCCGGGACGCCTGCTCGCCGACGGTGTCGTCCGCGACCTGCTGGACTGAGCAGCGCTCAGCTGACGAAGCGGATGGTCAGCGGGTAGCGGTAGGGATTGCCCTCCGAGGCCCGCATCGTGGCGATGACCACGAAGACCAGCCACAGCACGCCGAGCACCGGCAGGATCAGGAAGCCGATCAGCACGAAGGCCAGCAGCACCGCGACGAAGCCGTAGATCAGCATGCTCAGCTGGAAGTTGAGCGACTCCACGGCATGGGCGCGCACGAACGCCGACTCGTTGCCCTTGACCAGCATGATGACCAGCGGGACGAGGAACGCCAGCGCGATCCAGGCGCCGAGGATGCACCCGATGTGGGAGCCCAGCGCCCAGGTGCGCTCCTCCTGGGTCGTGCCCGACGGATGCGGCTGCCCTCCCGGGCCCGGTCCGTACGACGGCGGGGGCGGGGGAGGCGGGGGAGTGCCGCCAGGTGGTGTCGTCATGACAAGAAATCTACCCCCCGGCGCCCTCGGGTCAGCGGTCACCCGGCCCGGTGGTGACGAAGTCGATCAGCTCCTCGACCCGGCCCAGGAACGCCGGCTCCAGGTCGGTGAAGGAGCTCACCGAGCCCAGGATGCGCTTCCACGCCCGCGCGATGTCGGCCTGGTCGCGGTGCGGCCAGCCCAGGTGCTGGCAGATGCCGTGCTTCCACTCCATCGACCGCGGCACGGTCGGCCAGGCGGCCAGCCCGAGCCGTGCCGGCTTCACCGCCTGCCACACGTCGACGTAGGGGTGGCCGACCACGAGCACGTGTCTGCCGTGCGGGCCGCGGACGACGGCGTCGGCGATGCGGGACTCCTTGGAGCCGCGCACCAGGTGGTCGACCAGCACGCCGACGCGCCGCTCGGGCCCCGGACCGAAGTCGGCGAGGTGCGAGGGCAGGTCGTCGACGCCGGCGAGGTACTCCACCACGACGCCCTCGATGCGCAGGTCGTCGCCCCAGACCTTCTCCACCAGCTCGGCGTCATGGCGTCCCTCGACGAAGATCCGGCTGGCGCGGGCCACGCGCGCCTTGGCGCCCTGCACCGCGACCGAGCCGGACGCCGTGCGCGTGGGGACCGCGGGGCCCTTGCGGGCCGCGGGCCGGAGGATGACCGGACGTCCCTCGAGCAGGAAGCCCGGACCCAGCGGGAACGTGCGGCGGCGGCCGCGCCGGTCCTCGAGGGTCACGGTGTCCAGGTCACGCTCGACCGCGACGATCTCGCCGCACCAGTCCGTGGTGACCTCCTCCACGACCAGGCCCTTGTCCGCGGCGACCTCGACCGCCCGTCCACGCGCGGGGGCGCGCCAGTCGGACTGCAGGACGTCGTCGCCGTAGCGGCCGGGGTGCCGGGGCAGAGAGCTCACCGGCGCACGCTAGCGCCGCGGGTCAGAGGACCGGCAGCCGACGCGCGGAGCGCGGCAGGTGCTCCCAGCCACGGCGTACGGCGCCCTCGACCGCCTCGCGGGGGAACGGCCAGTCCGCGTGGGCGAGCGCCTCCTCCAGCGAGGCGCCCTGCCCGGCGAGGTGGTGGATCGTCTCGGCCACGACGCCGGTGTCCGCGCGCTGGCCGTGGAGGAAGGCCTGGTCCACCACGGCGCCGTGGCCGGGGACGACGACGGTGTCCGGGGTGGTCATCTGGCCGACCAGCTCGAGGGTGACCGGCCACTCCAGCGGCCAGCTGTCGACGCCGTAGACCGGCGGGGCGCTCTCCTCGAGCAGGTCGCCGGCCACCAGCACGTCGGCGTCGGGGACGCGCACCACGACGTCGCCGTCGGTGTGGCCGCGCCCGCAGTGGACCAGCTCGACGTAGCGGTCGCCCAGGTCCACCGCGCGGACCGAGGTGAAGGTGTCCTCGGGCAGGACCAGGCGGCTGGACTCCACGGCGGCGAAGTCCGGGTCGTCCGCCGCGATCTCGGCGAGCGCGCGCTCGCGGGAGGCCGGCATGCCCCCGACGGCGGCCTCGTGGGCGAGCAGGTCCGCCTCGGGCCAGGCGTCGAGCACGACCCCGTTGCCCAGCACGTGGTCCCAGTGGGCGTGGGTGTTGAGCACGGTGACCACGGGAGCCCCGGTGACGCCGCGGAGCCGGTCGAGGGTGGCGCGGGCGTCGCGCTCGCTGCCGTGGGTGTCGACCAGCAGGAGGCCGCGCTCGCCGAGGACGGCGGTGATGTTGAGGTCGAGCCAGGCGTGGCGGGCCACCCAGACGCGGTCGGCGACCTCCCGGAACTCCTCGCTGCGCTGCTGCACGTCGCCCACCCTACGGCGGGGGCCTTGTAGACTTGGCACTCGTCCGACGTGAGTGCCAGCCGAGGCCCACGACGGCACCGACGAGCCGGACAGGAGGACAGATCCCATGGTCGAGGACCGCAAGCTGGCCGTCCTCCGGGCGATCGTGGAGGACTACGTCTCCACCCACGAGCCGGTGGGCTCCAAGGCGCTGGTCGAGCGCCACCGCCTCGGCGTCTCGCCGGCGACGGTGCGCAACGACATGGCGGCCCTGGAGGACGAGGGCTTCATCGCCCAGCCGCACACCAGTGCCGGCCGCATCCCGACCGAGAAGGGCTATCGGCTCTTCGTCGACCGGCTCAGCGAGGTCAAGCCGCTCAGCGCCGCCGAGCGCCGCGCGATCACCACGATCCTGCAGGGCGCGGTCGACCTCGACGACGTGGTGACCCGGTCGGTGCGGCTGCTCGCACAGCTGACCCGCCAGGTCGCCGTGGTGCAGTACCCCACGCTCTCGCGCTCCACCGTGCGCCACGTCGAGCTGGTGATGCTCTCGACCACGCGGCTGCTGGTGGTGCTGATCCTCTCGACCGGCCGCGTCGAGCAGCGGGTGGTCGAGCTGCCCGACGCGCTCGACGACGACACGCTCGCGCGGGTGCGGCAGGCGGTCAACCGCACGGCCGTCGGCGAGCGCATCGTCGACGCCGTCGACACCCTCGCCGCACTGCCCGACCAGTTCCCCAACGAGCATCGCGCGCTGCTCAGCATCCTGGTGGCCGCGCTGATCGAGGCGATGTCGGACCACCGCTCCGACGAGCGGGTCATCGTGGGCGGCACCGCCAACCTGGCGCGCTACGGCGAGGGGCTGGGCCTGTCGATCCAGCCGCTGCTGGAGGCGCTCGAGGAGCACGTGCTGCTGCTCAAGATCCTCGGCGAGGCCTCCTCGCCGTCCACCCTCACCGTGCGCATCGGGTCGGAGGTGGCCCACGAGGGCTTCTCGACGACCTCGGTGGTGACCACCGGCTACGGATCCGGTGACGAGGCGCTCGGCACCCTGGGGGTCCTCGGACCGACCCGGATGGACTACCCCGGTGCGATGGCCAGTGTGCGCGCCGTCGCGCAGTACCTCTCCAAGATCCTCGACGAAGGCTGAAGGAACACGTGAGCCAGGACCCCTACCAGACCCTCGGCGTCGCCAAGGACGCCGACGCCGACACGATCAAGAAGGCCTACCGCAAGCTGGCCCGCCAGCTGCACCCCGACGTCAACCCCGACCCGGAGACCCAGGAGCGGTTCAAGGACGTCACCCGCGCCTACGAGGTGCTCTCCGACCCCGACAAGCGACGTCAGTACGACATGGGCGGCGACGTCTTCGGCGGCTTCGGCGGGGGCGGCGCCGGCGCCGGGTTCTCCTTCAGCGACATCATGGACGCCTTCTTCGGCGGCGCCGGCGGTGCCGGTGGCGCTGCGGCGGGGGGCCGTGGCCCCCGTCCGCGCGTGCGTCGCGGCCAGGACGCGCTGATCAACCTCGACGTCGACCTCGCGGAGGCCGCGTTCGGCACCACCCGCGAGCTCAAGGTCGACACCGCCGTGCTCTGCACGACGTGCCAGGGCAACGGCGCCGCTCCGGGCAGCCAGCCCCGGATCTGCGAGACCTGCCAGGGCCGGGGCGAGACCTTCCACGTGCAGCGGTCGTTCCTCGGCGAGGTGCGCACGATGCGCCCGTGCGCGGCGTGCCGCGGCTACGGCCAGATCATCCCCGAGCCCTGCCGCGAGTGCGCCGGCGACGGCCGCGTGCGCTCGCGCCGCAGCCTCACGGTGAAGATTCCCGCCGGGGTCGACGACGGCACTCGCGTCCAGCTGGCCGAGCAGGGCGAGATCGGGCCGGGGGGCGGTCCGGCCGGCGACCTCTACGTCGAGCTGCGGGTCCGCCAGCACGACGTCTTCGTGCGCAAGGGCCGCGACCTGCACTGCGTGGTCGAGGTCCCGATGACCGCTGCCGCCCTGGGCGCCACGATCACGCTGCCCACGCTGGAGTCCGACCTCTCCGCGGCGGCGGCGGCCGAGGCCGGCTTCACCGACGACCCCGAGGCCGAGGTCGCGGTCGAGGTCAGGCCCGGCACCCAGTCCGGCACCGACGTCGTGATCGAGGGCAAGGGCGTGCCGTCGCTGCGCGGCCCCGGTCGTGGTGACATCGTCGTGCGGACGGTCGTGCTCACCCCGACCCGGATGGACGACCGTCAGCAGGAGCTGCTGCGTGAGCTGGCGGCGCTTCGCGGCGAGGAGAAGGACTCGGGCCAGGTGACCAGCCACCACAAGGGCATGTTCGGTCGCCTCCGCGACGCGTTCGGTCCGCGCGTCTGACGCCGATGGACCTGCACGGCCTCCCGGTCTTCCACCTCCCCGGCGCGGACGGGGTGCGGGACGGTGACGAGGTCGTGCTCGACGGCCCCGAGGGTCACCACGCCGCCGTCGTACGCCGGGTCGGCGCCGGGGAGCGCGTGGTCCTCACCGACGGCGTCGGCACCCGGCTCGTCGGGTCGGTGGTGGCGGTGGCCAGGCGGACCCTGACCGTCCGGGTCGACTCCTCGTCGGCCGTGCCCAGGCCGTCCCCGCGGGTCAGCGTCGTGCAGGCGGTCCCCAAGGGCGACCGGGGCGAGCTGGCGGTCGAGCTGCTCACCGAGGTCGGCGTCGACGAGGTCGTGCCCTGGACCTCCGAGCGGTCCCTGGCGCGGTGGCGCGGGGAGCGCGGCGACAAGGCCCTCGCCCGCTGGCGCTCGGCGGGCCGCGAGGCCGCCAAGCAGTCGCGTCGCGCCTGGTGGCCGGTGGTGGCCGAGCCGGCCGGGCTGGACGAGGTCTGCGACCGGGTCCGCGCCACCCGGGTCGCCGCGGTGCTGCACGAGGTCGGGGGAGAGCCGCTGGCCACGCTGCTCGAGCTCCCCGAGCTCCCCGAGGACGTGCTGCTGGTCGTCGGGCCCGAGGGCGGCGTGACCGATGCCGAGCTGGACGCCCTGCGTGCGGCGGGCGCGGCCGTCGTACGCCTCGGTGCGGAGGTGATGCGCACCTCGACCGCCGGCGCCGCGGCCACCGCGGCGTTGCTCTCGCGCACGCCGCGGTGGGGCGCTACTCGACCGTGATGCGCTTGGTGTCCTGTGCCTCGGGCCGCCCGCTCTCGCCGCCGGACATGTCCTCGTCGTAGACCCGCACGGTGTACTCGCCCGGCGGCACGTCGGGGAGGGTCAGCTCGAACGGCGAGCGGACGCAGCACTCGCGCGCCATGCCGGAGCCGTCGGCCACGACCGACCCGTCGGGACCGAGCAGCTGCCAGACCGCCGTCGCCTCGAAGAACGCCCCGAGCCCGGTGACCGTGACGTCGCCGGCGCGGACGGTGTCGCCGTCCTGCGGGGAGGTGACCCAGATCGAGGCGAGGGTCGACTCCTCGGCGCCGTTGGCCAGCGGCTCGGCGGCGGGCTGACCGAGGACCTGGTCGGTGGTCGACCCGTCCAGGGTGAGCCGCACCGGCAGCCGGTCCTGGACGGCCGCCTGGGCGGTGTAGACCAGCTGCTGGACGGCCATGCGCGCGACCCCGCGGGACATGCCGGAGGGCCGGTCGTGCAGCGACCCCGGCGTGGGGCCGGACAGGTCGATGGTGATGGTGTCGCCGTCGCTGGTCACCGCGTCGACCCGGGTGCCGCCGGGCCACGGCGTGCGGTAGTCGGGGTCGAGCGGCGGGGCCTCGACCGCCTGGCGGACCGCACGGCCCAGGAGGTCGTCGCCGACGACCTCGACCCGGTGGAACTCGCGGTAGAGCCGCGGGCCCGCCGGCGTGCCGCCCACGTAGTAGACCGGCACTGCACGCGTGGTCGACCCGGCCGGGGTCGAGGCGTCGGTGCTGGCGGGCGTCGAGGGGACCGGGCTCGTGGGCGGCGTGCTCGGCACTCCGGTCGAGGGGGTCTGCGAGGTCGCGGCCGGCGGGGCGTCGGCGTCGGGACGGCCCGCGTCCTGCGTGACCAGCACCACCCCGGTGACCACGACCGCGACGGCGGCGGCACCGCCGAGCGCGAGCAGGGCCGTGCGGGAGGGGGAGCGGGGCTGCTCTGCGGACATGACGTCCTCCTGGATGCGCGAACGGATGGCGGCCAGGCCGGAGACCGGCTCGAGGTCGTCGACGGTGTCGTGCAGGGCGTCGCGGACGCGGCGCTCCTCGGGGTCGAGGGTCGGGTCGCCGCTCATCGGGGCTCCTCGGGGTCGGTGCGCGGGTCGGTGTGCGGGTCGGCGTCGGGCAGCAGGTCGTGCAGCCGGTGTACGGCGCGGTGGGCGTGGGTCTTCACCGCGCCCCGGCTGATCCCCAGGGCCGCGGCGATCGAGGCCTCGTCGAGGTCGGCCCAGTAGCGCAGCGCCACCACCTCGCGCTGCCGCACCGGCAGTGCCTGGAGGGCGGCCAGCACCTGGCGGCGGCGCTCCGCGGCGATCGCGGACTCGTCGGCCCCCGGCGCGGTCTCGACGTACGACGGCCCGAGGGACTGCAGGTGACGCTCGCGCACCCCGCGGTGGCGCAGCACCGACCGGGCGCCGTTGACCACCGAGCGGCGCAGGTAGGGCAGGCCGGCGGACCGGTCGCGCAGGCCCGGCCAGGAACGGTGGAGGGCGACGAACGCGTCCTGCACCACCTCCTCGGCCGTGCCGAGGTCGCGCACCAGCAGCACGGCGAGCCGGACCAGCGAGTGGTAGTGGCCGGCGTACAGGCGCTCGACGGCGTCATCTGCCGTCTCACCCTCGTGGCGAGGGACCTGGGCGCTCACTGCGATCACGCTAGTAGGACGCCGACCCCCCGGGCCCGGTTGACACCGGCGCGCCGCCAAACCGGACCAGACGGTCAGGCGCGCAGCGCCGCCCGCAGGTCGGCGACCAGGTCGTCGGCGTCCTCGAGCCCGACGCTGAGGCGGACGACGCCGTCGGTGATGCCCGCGGCCGCGCGGCCCTCGGCGCCCATGCGCCGGTGGGTGGTCGTGGCCGGGTGGGTGCACAGCGACTTGGCGTCGCCGAGGTTGTTGGAGATGTCGAACAGCCGCAGCGTGTCCATGACCCGGAACGCCCGGTCGCGCCCGCCCTCGAGGTCGAGGGTGACCATGGTGCTGCCGCCGCTCATCTGGCGCCGGGCCAGCTCGCGCTGCGGGTGGGAGTCCAGACCCGGGTAGAGCACCCGCGCCACCCCCGGGGCGCCCTCGGCGGCGCGCGCGACCGCGAGCGCGTTGTCGGCCATGCGGCGCACCCGCAGCTCCATGGTCTCCAGGCCCTTGAGCATCACCCAGGCGTTGAACGGCGACAGGGACGGCCCGACGTTGCGCACGAAGTCGCGCACCGGGCCGTTGACGAAGTCGTGCTCGCCGAGGATCGCGCCGGCGAGCGCCCGACCCTGGCCGTCGATGTGCTTGGTCGCGGAGTAGACCACGACGTCGGCACCGAGCTCGAGCGGCCGGGAGAAGACCGGGGTGCCGAAGACGTTGTCCACCACGACGTAGGCCCCGGCGGACCTCGCCAGCGCGCTGACCGCGGCGATGTCGACCAGCTCCAGCATCGGGTTGCTCGGCGTCTCGAGGAACACCGCAGCCGTCGGCACCGACAGGGCGGAGCGCCACGCCTCGAGGTCGGTGCCGTCGACGAGGACCGACTCGACGCCCCAGCGGGGGAGGATCTCGTCGATGATCACGTAGCAGGCGCCGAACAGCTGGCGCGAGGCGACGATCCGGTCACCGGCCCCCGCCAGCGAGGCGAGGGTGGTGAAGACCGCCGACATGCCGGACGCCGTGGCGTAGCAGGCCTCCGCGCCCTCCAGCGACCGCAGGCGCTCCTCGAACATGGAGACCGTCGGGTTGGTGTAGCGGCTGTAGACGTAGTGGTCGTTCTCGCCCAGGAAGGCCTGCTCGGCCTCCTCCGCGGTGGCGAAGACGTAGCCGCTGCTGAGGTAGATCGCCTCCGAGGTCTCCTCGAAGGCGCTGCGCATGAGCCCCGAACGCACCGCTCGCGTCTGCGGACGCCAGGGGTCGGGCCCCTGCGGGCCGGTCGGGTCGCTCATGCGGTCGAGGATGGCACAGCGCGCGCACCGCCTAGGCTGGCCGCGTGAGCGACGAGACGGACGACAAGACGGGCCGCGAGCGCGGTCAGGACGACTGCCTGTTCTGCGGGTTCGTGTCCGGCGCGGTGACGCCCGACGTGGTCCTGGAGACCGAGCTGAGCCTGGCGTTCCGCGACCTCAACCCCCAGGCGCCGACCCACGTGCTGGTCATCCCCAAGGCGCATCACGCCACCTTGGCTGACCTCGCCGAGGAGGCACCGGACGCCCTGGTGGACCTCGGTCGCGCGATCCGGGCGGTCGCCGCGCAGGAAGGGCTCGACGAGGGCTACCGCACGGTCTTCAACACCGGGCAGCTCGCGCAGCAGTCGGTGCAGCACGTGCACGGCCACGTGATCGGCGGACGCGCGATGACGTGGCCGCCCGGCTGAGCGGCGACGGACGGGCTCTGCGGGGCTGATCCCCGTAGCATGGGGGGCGATGAGTCCGCAGACAGAGAACCCCTCGGCCCCCGCGAGCCGGCGCGACCAGCCGGTCCACACGATCGACGTGCCCAACAGCATCAACATGGTCACGCTGCTCGGCCCCAACGACGAGCACCTCGGGCTGCTGGAGCAGGCGTTCGACGCCGACATCCACGTCCGGGGCAACCGGGTCACGCTGCGTGGCCAGTCCGCCGAGCTGGCGCTCGCCGAGCGCCTGATCGACGAGCTCGTGGTGATCCTGCGCACGGGTCAGGGGCTCACCCCCGAGACCGTCGAGCGGGCGATCACCATGCTGCGGGCCGAGAGCCAGGAGCGCCCGGCCGACGTGCTGAGCCTCAACATCCTGTCCAACCGGGGTCGCACCATCCGCCCCAAGACGCTCAACCAGAAGCGCTACGTCGACGCGATCGACAAGCACACCATCGTCTTCGGCATCGGTCCCGCGGGCACGGGCAAGACCTACCTCGCGATGGCCAAGGCCGTGCAGGCCCTGCAGGGCAAGCAGGTCAACCGGATCATCCTGACCCGTCCCGCGGTCGAGGCGGGGGAGCGGCTCGGCTACCTCCCGGGCACGTTGAGCGAGAAGATCGACCCCTACCTCCGGCCGCTCTACGACGCCCTGCACGACATGATCGACCCCGAGTCGATCCCCAAGCTGCTGGCCGCCGGCACGATCGAGGTCGCGCCGCTGGCCTACATGCGCGGGCGGTCGCTCAACGACGCGTTCATCATCCTCGACGAGGCGCAGAACACCTCGCCCGAGCAGATGAAGATGTTCCTGACCCGCCTGGGCTTCGGCTCCAAGATGGTGGTCACCGGCGACACCACGCAGGTCGACCTGCCGGGCGGCATCCGCAGCGGCCTGCGCGTGGTCGAGGACATCCTCGACCGGGTGGAGGACATCTCCTTCCAGCGGCTCACCGCCCACGACGTGGTCCGGCACCGGCTGGTCGGGCGCATCGTCGCGGCGTACGACGAGTTCGAGGCCGACCGGCCCGTCCACGAGTCGTCCTCGCACGGGCCCCGCCCCGCCCCGGGTCCCGACCGCCGCCGGTGAGCGCGCACGAGCACCCGGACGAGCCGATGAGCATCGAGATCCTGGAGGAGTCCGAGGCCTCCGTGGACGTGCGGCGCCTGGCCGCGCTGAGCCGCTTCGTCCTCGACCGCCTGCGGGTCCACCCGCAGGCCGAGCTGTGCATCAAGCTCGTCGACGAGGACACCATCGCCGAGCTCAACGAGCAGTGGATGGGCAAGGAGGGCCCGACCGACGTCCTGGCCTTCCCGATGGACGAGCTGCGACCCGGCCAGGTCCACGAGGAGCCCGAGGAGGGCGTGCTCGGCGACCTGGTGATCTGCCCGCAGGTGGCGCACCGCCAGGCCCAGGAGGCGCGCGAGCGCGGCCAGGCCGGCTACTCCGGCGAGCAGGAGGTCGACCTGCTGACCGTCCACGGGATCCTGCACCTGCTGGGCTACGACCACGCCGAGCCCGAGGAGCACGCGGAGATGTTCGGCCTCCAGACGCGCCTGCTCGCCGAGTGGGTCGGTGACGCGCCGGCATGAGTGGCCAAGAGACCGTCCTGCTGCTCGTGGCCGCGGTGCTGGTGCTCGTCGCGGGGGTCTTCTCCAGCGCCGACGCCGCGCTGGCCGGGGTCTCCAAGGTCCGCGCCGAGGAGCTGGTCGCCGAGCGGCGCGCCGGCGCCGCCCGGCTGCTGACCATCGCCGGGGACCCGGCGCGCTACCTCAACACCGCCCTGTTCCTGCGCATGCTCTGCGAGGTGATCGCGACCGTCCTGGTCGCGGAGGTCGTGCTGCCGATGTTCGACGCGCGCTGGGCCGGTGTGCTCCTCGCCGCCGGCGTGATGGTGGTGCTGGAGTTCGTGGTCATCGGCGTCGGACCACGCACGGTCGGCCGGCAGCACGCGCAGCGCATCGCCCTGCTCACCGCAGGCGTCGTCGCGGTGTTCACCAAGGTGCTGGGCCCGCTCCCGCAGCTGCTGATCGTGCTGGGCAACATCCTGACCCCGGGCCGCGGCTTCAGCGAGGGGCCGTTCTCCTCCGAGGCCGAGCTGCGCGAGCTGGTCGACCTCGCCGAGGCGAGCCGGGTGATCGAGTCCGGTGAGCGCGCGATGATCCACTCGGTCTTCGAGCTCGGCGACACCATCGTGCGCGAGGTGATGGTGCCCCGCACCGACGTGGTGTTCATCGAGCGGCACAAGACCCTGCGCCAGACGATGTCGCTGGCGCTGCGCAGCGGCTTCTCCCGCATCCCGGTGATCGGCGAGAACCTCGACGACGTGGTCGGCGTGGCCTACCTCAAGGACGTCACCCGCCGGGTCTTCGACAAGCACGACGCGGAGACCACCGAGCGCATCGAGACCGTCCTGCGGCCGGTGATGTACGTCCCCGACTCCAAGCCCGTCGACGCCCTCCTGCGCGAGATGCAGTCCGAGCGCAAGCACGTCGCCGTCGTGGTCGACGAGTACGGCGGCACCGCCGGCCTGGTGACCATCGAGGACATCCTCGAGGAGATCGTCGGGGAGATCACCGACGAGTACGACAAGGACGAGGTGGAGGTCGAGCGGCTGGCCGACGGGTCGGTGCGCGTGAGCTCGCGCTTCATGGTCGACGACCTCGAGGAGCTGTGCGGGGTCGCCATCGACGACGACGACGTGGACACCCTCGGCGGCCTCATGGCCAAGCACCTCGGCCGGGTGCCGATCCCCGGCTCGGTGGTCGAGACCGAGGGCCTGCGCCTGCAGGCCGAGGGGCTCGCCGGCCGCCGCAACCGGATCAGCACGGTGGTGGTCAGCCGGCTCGAGCCTGCCGAGACCGACGAGACCCAGACCCAAGGAGCCAGCGCGTGAGCCCGACCGAGGTGGAGTTCACCGACCCCGACGACAAGAAGCTCGCGACGCTGGCGCGCGCCACCCGGGCCCGCACGCGCGCGGTCGAGGGCGCCTGCGTCCGCGACCAGGACGGCCGCACCTACGCCGGCGCGACGGTCGCGCTCGAGCACCTCCGGGTCTCCGCGACCGGCGTCGCGCTGGCGATGGCCGCCTCCAGCGGTGCGACGCGCCTCGAGGCGCTCGCGGTCGTGACCGACCGCGAGCTCGACGCCGCGGACCTCGCCGCCGTGCGCGAGCTCGGTGGGGACGCGGTGACCGTCTTCCGGTGCGGTCCCGACGGCGTGCCGGTCGAGCAGGTCACGGCGTGAGCGTCCCCGGCACGGCCGACCGTCGCGACGGCGGGTTCCGCAGCGGGTTCGCCTGCTTCGTCGGACGGCCCAACGCCGGCAAGTCGACCCTGACCAACGCGCTGGTCGGCACCAAGGTCGCGATCACCTCCTCCAAGCCGCAGACCACGCGCACGGTCGTGCGCGGCATCGTCCACCGGCCCGACGCCCAGCTGGTGCTGGTCGACACCCCGGGGCTGCACCGGCCCCGCACCCTGCTGGGGGAGCGGCTCAACGACCTGGTCACCTCGACCTGGTCCGAGGTCGACGTCGTCGCCGCCTGCTTCCCCGCCGACCAGCGTATCGGCCCGGGCGACCGGCACCTGGTCACCGAGCTCGCCAAGGTCCGCCGCACCCTGCGGTTCGCCGTCGCGACCAAGACCGACCTGGTCGACCGGGGCCGCCTGGTCGAGCACCTCGGCGAGATCGCCGAGCTCGGCCGCGAGACCGGCACCGACTGGGCCGAGGTCGTGCCGGTCTCCGCGGTCTCCGGCGACCAGGTCGCGCTGCTCACCGACCTGCTGGTGGCCCGGCTCCCCGAGGGACCGCCGCTCTACCCCGACGGCGAGCTGACCGACACCCCGGAGGAGGCGATCGTCGCCGACCTCATCCGCGAGGCGGCGCTGGAGGGGGTGCGCGACGAGCTGCCGCACTCGATCGCGGTCGTGGTCGAGGAGATGGGGCTGCGCGAGGGGCGCGACGCGGACCGGCCGCTGCTCGACGTGCACGCCAACCTGTTCGTCGAGCGTCAGTCGCAGAAGGGGATCGTGATCGGTCACCAGGGCTCGCGGCTGCGCGAGGTCGGGAGCACCGCTCGCCGTAGCATCGAGGGCATGCTCGGCACCCCTGTCTACCTCGACCTGCGGGTCAAGGTCGCCAAGGACTGGCAGCGCGACCCGCGCCAGCTGCGCCGGCTGGGGTTCTGAGGTGGCTGCGGACATCCGGCGGCAGGCGGGCCCGGCGCCCACGGGCCTCCGCATGACCGCCCTCGACCCCGAGCCGGAGCTGGTCCGGCTGCCCTGGTCCCAACCGTTGGAGGACTGGGACGACGACCCCCGGGTGGTCGACCTGCCCCGCGGGCTGTCGCGCCACGTGGTGCGCATCGTGCGCGTCGGCGACCGGCTGTGCGCGGTCAAGGAGACCCAGCGCCCCGTCGCCGAGCGCGAGTACGCCGTGCTCCGCGAGCTGCGCCACCGCGGCCTCCCGGCGGTCAAGCCCCGCGCGGTGGTCTACAACCGCCGCTCCGTCGAGGGGGAGGACCTGCCGGCGGCCCTGGTCACCCGCCACCTGCGCTACTCCATGCCCTACCGCATGCTCTTCTCCCACGGGCTGCACGCCGACAGCCTCCCGGCGCTGGTCGACGCGCTGGTCGTGCTGCTGGTCCGGCTGCACCTGGCCAACTTCTACTGGGGCGACGTGTCGCTGTCCAACGTGCTGTTCCGCCGCAACGCCGGCGAGTTCGCGGCCTACCTCGTCGACGCCGAGACGGGGGAGTTCCACCAGCCGCTCTCGTCGCGCCTGCGGGAGTGGGACGTCCAGGTGGGTTGCGAGAACGTCTACGGCGAGCTGCTCGACCTCAGCGCCGGCGGCATGCTCGAGGACTCCGCGGGCGACCCGGCCGACGTGATCGAGCTGCTGCAGGCCCGCTACGACGAGCTGTGGGGCGCGCTGACCACGACCGAGGAGTTCGACGCCGACAAGATGTGGCAGATCGAGCAGTGGGTCGACTCGATCAACGAGCTCGGCTTCGACGTCGAGGAGATGGACATCGAGACCAAGGCCGACGGGGCGGTCGTCCAGCTGCGCCCCCGCGTGGTCGAGGCCGGTCACCACACGCGCGAGCTGCAGGGGCTCACGGGCCTCCTGGTCGAGGACGCCCAGGCACGGCGCCTGCTCAACGACATGGCCGCCTTCGCCGCGTACTGGGACCTCGGCGAGCTCCCTCGGGAGTACGTCGGCCAGCGCTGGCTGCGCGACACCTACCAGCCGCTGGTGGCGCGGATCCCCGAGGAGCACCGCGCCACCCTCGACCCCGCCCAGTTCTTCCACGACGTGCTCGTGCACCGGTGGTACCTCTCCGAGCGGTCCGGTGAGGAGGTCGGCCTGTGGGAGACCGTCGAGGACTACGTCGCCCACGTCCTGCCCACGCTCCCGCAGGTCGCCCGATGACGCCGCACAGCGGGACCCCCGGCGACCTGGCGGAGCCGAGCCACGTCCTGCGCGGTGACGACCCGGGCTCCCCGGACGGCGGCGCGCCCGTAGGGCATCATCGGAGCGTGTCGACCTCCGCCCAGACCCCCCACCACCTGTCCGGCTCCGGCGTCCTCGGCAGCGGTGGGCGCTACCCGCTGCACGAGCGGGCCGCGCGCTCGCTGCGCATCGCGGGCCGCCCGGTCCTGCCGGTGGGCCCGCTGCGGGTCTACTCCTGCGGCATCACGCCCTACGACGTGACGCACGTCGGGCACGCCGCCACGTTCGTGTGGGCCGACGTGGTCACCGCGGTGGCCCGCGCGGCGGGCAACGAGGTGGTGCTGGCCCGCAACGTCACCGACGTCGACGACGTGCTCACCGAGGCCGCGGCGCGCAAGGGCTGGCCCTACGACGAGCTCGCCTCGACCCAGGAGTTCCTCTTCGACCGCGACATGCGTGCGCTCTCGGTCAGGCCGCCGCAGGTCGCTCCCCACGCCCGCGGCCACGTCACGGCGGTGATCCGGCTGGCCTCGGCGCTGCTCGAGCGGGGCGCGGCCTACGAGAGCGAGGGCCACGTGTGGTTCCGCGCCGGCGACCTCCCCGAGGCCGCCGGGCTCGACGCGCGCGCCGCGCTCGCGCTCTCCCGCGAGTACGGCGACCAGCCCGACGCTCCCTCGGCGGCCGCACGCGAGTCGGTCTTCGACGTGCCGGTGTGGCGGCCGAGCGGCGAGGACGCGCCGGCGTGGCCGAGCCCGTGGGGCTGGGGCCGGCCGGGGTGGCACGCCGAGTGCGCCGCGATGGCGATGTGCAGCCTGGGCAGCAGCGTCGATGTGCTGCTCGGCGGTCAGGACCTGGCGTTCCCGCACCACGCCTACCAGGCGCGCATGGTCGAGACCGCCTCCGGCGTCATGCCCTTCGCCCAGACCCACGTGCACGTGGGCGAGGTCCGGGTGGAGGGGCGCAAGATGGCCAAGTCGGCCGGCAACCTGGTGCTCGTCGCCGACCTGCTGGAGCGCTTCTCCGGCAGCGCCCTGCGCCTGGGACTGCTCCACCGGGCCTGGTCCGAGCCGTGGGAGTGCGCCGACGAGGTCTTCGCCTCCGCCGACGGGGTCCTCAGCGGCCTCCGCAAGGCCGCCGGGGGAGCGTTGCCCCCGCGCCACCACGCCGGCGTGCTCAGCCGTCTGGTCGACGACCTCGACGTGCCGGGGGCCGTGGCGCTGGCGCTCGACGAGGGCGGCGAGGCCGCGGCCTACCTGCTCGACGTGCTGGACCTGCACCGCGACTGATCACCCGTCGGCCATGCCGAGGACCGGCAGGGCTCAGGAGAGCAGCGAGACGACCGCCTGGTCGACCTGGTCCCGGGCGACGTGGGGGTCGCGGTCCAGGCGCCGCAGCACCGGCTCGATCGTGGTGTCGGACTCGTAGAGGTCGATCACCCGCGGGTCGACGTAGGAGGAGCGGCAGACCGTCGGGGTGTTGCCGAGCAGCTCGGAGGCACCGACGACGGCCTCGCGGACCACGGCCTTGCGCTTGCGCGCCGAGGTCGCCTCCTCCGCCGCCGCCAGGGCCGTCGCCACGTGGACCGTCGCGTGCCAGGTGCGGAAGTCCTTGGCGGTCACCTCCATGTCGAACAGGTCCCGGATGTGGTCGTTGATGTCCCCGGGCTGCAGCGGCACCCACCGCCGTCCCTCCTTGGCGCTGAGCAGCCGGGCGTCCTGCGGCCGGCGGCCGGCCATCTTGTCGAGCACGACGGTGAGCTCGCGGTCCTCGAGGGTGATGCAGTGCTCGACGCCGGCCTTGCCGACGAAGCAGAAGACGCGCGAGTCGCCCTGGCGCGTGACGTGGCGTCGCTCGAGCGTGGTGAGGCCGTAGCTGCCGTTCTCCTCCGCCGACGTCTCCGACCCGAGCCGGAAGCACCCGAGGTCGACCAGCCGGACCGCGGCGGACAGCGCGGTGGCCCGGTCGACCTGGTCGACGGAGTCCAGGTCCGCACGCAGCCGCCGGCGCACGTCCGGCAGCTTGACCGCCATCTCCAGGACGCGGTCGAACTTCGCGGCGTCCCGCTTCTGGCGCCAGGAGGGGTGGTAGAGGTACTGCCGGCGCCCGGCCTCGTCGGTGCCCACCGCCTGCAGGTGGGCGTTGGGGTGGGGGGAGATCCACACGTCGCGCCACGCGGGCGGGATCACCAGGGCCTTGGCGCGGGCCACCTCCTCGGGTCCGAGCGGGCTGCCGTCGACGTCGAGGTAGCGGTGGCCGCGGCCGTGGCGCACGCGCGTCCAGCCGGGGTCCCGGGTGGAGACGGTGCGCAGTCGCGGCATGTCCGGGAACTACCCGGGCCCCGCAGGCGGGAAACGGACCCTCCGGGGTGGAGGGACCACCCCGGCGAGGGCGTGCCAAGGCCCCGGTGCCGGAGCACCGGGGCCGAGGTCGCGTGCGCCGGTCCTACTTGAAGATGCTGTAGCCGCCCGGCCCGACGAGGCAGGCGACCACCAGCAGGACGATCCCGATGAGGATGTCGCCGCCGACGATGCGAACGATGCCGTAGATGGCGATGGCCGCGGCAATGAGCCACAGGATGAATGCCATGAGTTGTGTCCTCCCGACGCAGTACTCGGACCGGACTGTCGCTTCGGGCCACGGGTGCGGCCCTCCGGTCACCCGAGGGGATACCCACGGATCTCGTGGTCCACGCCTCGGGGAACCCGGTTCTGCAAAGTTTGACAAGAAATGACCGTCGGAACGGTCAGCGACCGCCGGGTCTCAGGCGCTGGCGCGCTGCCTCGGGATGCGCTGGCTGACCAGTGTGCGGCCGATCGTCGAGGCGCGCTCGGGAAGGGTGCCGGCCGGGGCCAGCCCGGCGATGCGGGCGAGCAGGGCGTGCTCCTGGGCGGTCGGCTCCCACAGCACCGGGTGGGTGTCGTGGGTGTCCAGGATGCCGCGCAGGGTCGGGTGGGCCGCGGCGACCTCGTCGTAGAGGTCGCGGACGTCGACCGCGGTGCGCTCGGCGACGATCGCGCCCCGGTGCAGACGCGCGACCAGGGCGCGGACCCACTCGCGGTGGACCTCGAGCAGGACTTCCTCGTCGTCGGCGAAGTGCGTCGCCACGTCGTCCACGGTGGCCCAGGGGGCGACCACGTCCCCGGTCTCCCGTGCGATGCGCACGATCTCGCGCACCACCGCGCGGCGCTGCAGCTGAACGTTCATCCCTGACCCCATCGTCCGACCCGGTCCCCCCGACACCCCAGTGCCGGGCCCGGCACCCGTTCCCTCCTCAGGCGCCGTGCCCCCACTATGTCCTCCCGACGAGCCGCGGTTCCAGGACGTCGCAGGCGTCATGCCCTTTTTCGCCCCGTTTAGGGAGAAACGGCATCCCGCCGCCCGACGGGGGTCACGGCGGGGCGGGACCGAGGTCCCGGTCGCCCACGCTGCGGGCGCGCCCAGGCCCCCTGACTAAGGTGGGTCCGACCAGGTCGGGGTGAGGTGGAAGGACGGGCGGCCGCGTGCAGGCATCGCAGGACGAACGCGCCCTGGCCGGCCCCTCCCGCGACCGCGTATGGACCGTCCCCAACGCCCTGAGCGCGCTGCGGCTGGCGCTGCTGCCGGTGTTCCTGTGGCTGGTGCTCGGTCCGGAGGCCGACGGGTGGGCGGTGGCCGTGCTCATGGTGATGGGCATCAGCGACTACCTCGACGGCTGGATCGCCCGCCGCTTCGACCAGTACTCCCGGGTGGGGGAGATCCTCGACCCGGTCGCCGACCGGCTCACCATGCTGGTCGCGGTGATCGGGCTGGGCGTGCGGGAGATCATGCCGGTCTGGCTGGCGGTCGCGCTGCCCGCGCGGGACCTGTTCCTGTGGACGCTGGTGCCGTTCCTGCGCAGCCGCGGCTACAACGCCCTCCCGGTCCACTTCCTCGGCAAGGCGGCCACGGCGGCGCTGCTCTACACCTTCCCGCTCCTGCTGCTCGGCGACGGCGCCGGGACCGCGGCCGAGGTCGCCCGGGCGCTGGGGTGGGCGTTCGCGATCTGGGGGACCGGGATGTACTGGTGGGCCGGCCTGCTCTACGCCTGGCAGGTGCGCACGCTGCTGCGCGAGATGCCACGTCTGCGTGAGGCCGCCGGTGGCGCCTGAGCCGTCGGCGCCGTCCCGGCCCCTGCCGCCCCAGGTCACGATGGGCCTGCTGGACTACCTCGTGGCGACCGCGATCGACGGGGACTACGCCGCGGCCGCTGCCGCGAAGGCCGACCCGGGGGCCGGGGACGACGGCGACCCGGCCCCGGGCGCCGGTCCGCGGCCGCAGCGGCGCCTGCGCGCCCGGCACGGCTGGACCGGCGTGGCCCTCGGGCTCTTCGCCCTCCTGCTCGGCGTGGCCGCGGTGCAGAGCGCCCGGGCCGCGCCGACGGCGGAGCAGAGCCGGGCCACCCTGGTCGCCCAGGCCCGGTCCGCGTCGGCCGACCTGAGGGACGCGCGGCGGCAGGTCGCGGTGCTGCGTCGGCAGGTGGCGCGCCTCGACGCCCAGCGGGTGCGGCTGGCCCGCGAGGTCGGCGTCTCCAGCGCGTCCGCCCGGCGTGCCGGTGCGGCCGCCGGCACGGTCGCGGTCACCGGTCCCGGCATGGTGGTCACCGTCGACGACGCGCCGAACGCGCGCAACGAGCGGCAGCGCGTCTTCGACCAGGACCTGCAGAGGCTGGTCAACGGCCTCTGGGCGGCGGGCGCCGAGGCCATCGCGGTCAACGGCCAGCGGATCAGCTCGCTGACCGCCATCCGGCTGGCGGGCGAGGCGATCACGGTCAACTTCCGCTCGCTGCGCCGCCCCTACGTCGTGTCCGTGATCGGCGACCCGGACCAGCTGCCCGCGCGGTTCGTGGACACCGCCGGTGGCACGTGGTGGTTGAATCTGAAGGCGGTCTACGGCCTGCGCCTCGACCTCTCCTCCCGCGACTCGCTGCGGCTCCCGGCGATCCGCCCGCCCCTGCTGCGCTTCGCCGAGGTGCGCCCGCCCGACGACCGCGACGCCCGCGCCACCCCACCTGCCAGCCCACCTGCCAGCCCACCTGCCAGCCCCACCGGAGGCTCCTCGTGATCGCCGCCCTCGGCCTGCTCCTCGGCGTCGTCGTCGGTGTCTTCTTCACCCCCGACGTGCCCTACTGGCTCGAGCCCTATCTCCCGATCGCCGTCGTCGCCGCGCTGGACGCCGTCTTCGGGGCGCTCCGGGCGTTCCTCGACGGCATCTTCGACGACAAGGTCTTCGTGATCTCGTTCGTCAGCAACGTGCTGATCGCGGCGCTCATCGTCTACCTCGGTGACCAGCTCGGCGTCGGGGGCCAGCTGAGCACCGGCGTGGTGGTGGTCCTCGGCATCCGGATCTTCTCCAACGTGGCCGCGATCCGTCGCCACCTGTTCCACGCATGACCGGCCACCAGGACGGGCAGTCGGCCCCCGAGGCCCCCCGGCGGCGCTCGCTGCGCGAGCTGGCGCGTCCCCGGTGGTCCCGTGGCCAGGCGGTCGCGGCCGTCCTGCTCGCCGGGCTCGGCTTCGCCGCCGCGGTCCAGGTGCGGTCCAACGACCGGGACCAGAACTTCACCGGCGCCCGCCAGGCCGACCTGATCTCGCTGATCAACTCGCTGAGCCTGGCCGCCGACCGCGCGCGGGCGGAGGCGGCCGACCTGCGGCGCACGCGCGACCAGCTGCGCGGCAGCACCGACGACGACACCGCGGCGCTCGAGGTGGCCCGGGAGCAGGAGCGCACCTGGCGGATCCTGGCCGGCACCCTCGCGGTGCGCGGGCCCGGGGTGCGGATCACCGTCGACCCCCGGGGCGCCGGCGTCGGCACCGACCAGATCGTCAACGCGCTGCAGGAGCTGCGCGACGCCGGCGCGGAGTCGATCGAGATCAACGACCGGGTGCGGGTGGTGGCGCAGACCGCGGTGACCGACACCTCGGGGAGCGGCGGCCGCGTCGCCGGCATCCGTGTCGACGGGGTGAGGCTGCAGCCGCCGTACGTCATCGACGCGATCGGCGACCCCGAGACCCTCGACGCCGGGGTGGACTTCCAGGGCGGCTTCATCACCGAGGTGGAGGAGGTCGGCGGAGCGGTGCGCGTGGAGCGGGCCCAGCGCATCGACATCACCAGCGTGCACGACACCCCGAGGCTGCGCTACGCCACGCCCGACACCGCCGACGCGGGGGAGTAGCCTGCCGCCAGGACCCTCCCGCCTGAGACCAGCGACGACAGGAGCCCCCGACGTGTTTCCCGAGGACGTGAGGTACACCGCCGAGCACGAGTGGGTCCGTGGCCCCGAGGGGTCGGGCGACACGGTGCGCATCGGCATCACCGACTACGCCCAGGAGCAGCTCGGCGACATCGTCTACGTCTCGCTCCCGGCGGTCGGCGACCAGGTCGAGGAGGGCGCCGCGGTCGGCGAGCTGGAGTCCACCAAGTCGGTCTCGGACGTCTACGCCCCGCTCTCGGGCGAGGTCACCGCGGTCAACGACGCGATCGACGCCCACCCCGAGATGGTCAACGCCGAGCCCTACGCCGCGGGCTGGCTCTTCGAGCTCCGACCGTCCGACGCCGGGGCCGTGGACGCCCTGATGGACGCCGCTGCCTACCAGGCCTCCGTCGAGGCCTGAGCCGGCCGTGAGGCAGTGACCCACCGGTTGTCGTGACTGGTAGATTCGGCGAACCGTCAACCTCAACCGCTAGGTGAAGGTTGGCCCCCACCCGCCAGTCCCAGGAGGACCTGATGCCGTTCTGCACCGCGTGCGGTCGCCAGAACCCCGACGACGCCCGGTTCTGCGCCCAGTGCGGCACGCGCCTGGTGTCGCTGGACGACACGGGCAGCCAGCCCGTGGTGTCCGGCTCGCCGGGCGAGCAGGGCTCCCCGAGCGACTCCACGATCACCTTCCGCGCCCCGGCCAAGGGTGGCGAGCACGGTGAGGAGCGGACGCTCAACCCCGACGACGCGGCGGCGGTCGACGCGCTTCCGGAGGGTCACGCGCTGCTCGTGGTGCAGCGCGGGCCCAGCGCCGGCAGCCGGTTCCTCCTCGACACCGAGACCGTGACCGCGGGCCGCTCGCCGGACAGCGAGATCTTCCTCGACGACGTCACCGTGTCCCGCCGGCACGCGGAGTTCCGGCGCGGACCCGAGGGCTTCACCGTGCGCGACGTGGGCAGCCTCAACGGCACCTACGTCAACCGCGACCGCATCGACCAGGTCCTGCTCCAGGGTGGCGACGAGGTCCAGATCGGGAAGTTCCGCCTGGTCTACTTCGCCAGCCAGGCCGGCTTCCAGCGTTGAGCGAGGCCAGCGCCGCCCAGGCGCGGATGAACATCGGCGAGGTGCACGCGCTGCTGCGCGAGGAGTTCCCCTCCCTGCTGCTGAGCAAGCTGCGCTACTTCGAGGCCGAGGGGCTGGTCGTGCCCACCCGCACCCCGTCGGGCTACCGCAAGTACTCCCACGACGACGTCGAGCGGCTCCGCACGGCCCTGGTGCTCCAGCGTGACCACCACCTGCCGTTGAAGATCATCAAGGAGCATCTCGACGCGATGGACCGCGGGCTGGAGCCGCCGGCCCTCTCGTCCGGCCCGCGGGTCCCGCGGATGGTGCTGGCCCCCGACGGTGCGCCCTCGGCGGAGAACTTCGCCGGCGACACCTCCGCCCTGCGCCTGACCCGCCGCGAGCTGCTCGCGGCCGCCGAGGTCGACGAGCGGCTGCTCGACGACCTGGAGTCCTACGGGCTCGTCGTGCCGCGGCCCGGCTCCGCCCCCTACGACAACGACGCGATCGTGATCGCGCAGACCGCCGCCGAGCTGGCCTCCTTCGGCATCGAGCCGCGCCACCTGCGGGCCTTCAAGACCGCCGCCGACCGCGAGGTCGGGCTGGTCGAGCAGGTCGCCTCGCCGCTCCGCCGCAGCCGCGAGCGCGGGGCGGAGGGGCGCGCCGAGGAGGTCACCGGCCAGATCGCCGCGCTGTCGGTGCGGCTGCACGCGACCCTGGTCCGCAGCGGGCTGCGCCGGCTGCGCTGAGCGCCCCCACGCCCCGGCCCACGGCCCGGAGAAGGGCCCGGAAACCTCCGCGGGCGCGGGTTGTCCCGGGAGTAGGCTGGCGACGTGCGCGAAGTCGATGTGGTGGGAGTCCGGGTCGAGATGCCGGCCAACCGGCCGATCGTGCTGCTGCGCGAGTCCCAAGGGGACCGCTACCTCCCGATCTGGATCGGGGCGGGGGAGGCGACCGCGATCGCCTTCGCCCAGCAGGGCGTCGTCCCTCCGCGCCCGTTGACCCACGACCTGCTCAAGGACGTCCTGGGCGCCACCGGCAACGAGCTCAGCGAGGTCCGCATCACCGAGGTGAGCGACGGGGTGTTCTACGCACTGCTGGTGCTGTCGTCCGGCGCCGAGGTGAGCGCGCGCCCGTCGGACTCGATCGCCCTCGCGTTGCGCACGGGCTCGCGCATCGTGTGCGCCGAGAGCGTGCTGGAGGAGGCCGGCATCGAGGTCCCGGAGGAGGAGGAAGAGGAGGTCGAGAAGTTCCGCGAGTTCCTCGACACCGTCTCCCCGGAGGACTTCGAGGCGCCGGAGAGTGATTAACCCTCACGTTGAGGCTCAAGGTTGCGACACGCCAGGCGCCGGACCTTCACGGTCTTTGACCGCGCGAGGGTTGCGCCGTACGGTGAACTGACTTCGTCGTAGTTCCACCGGTGTATCCCATCCCCGGGACCCCACCGCTTCCCCTCGGACCTACGCACGGCGAAGCGAGGAGCGGAGGACACCGTGACTGGCACGAGCGACCAGGCGCCGGGCACCGACCAGAGCGTGGTGGAGGCCCAGGCCGCGGCCGGGGAGCAGGGACTGCTCTTCGACGACGAGCTCTCGCCCCTGCCCGGGGACGTCGGCTACCGCGGCCCGACGGCCTGCCGCGCCGCCGGCATCACCTACCGCCAGCTGGACTACTGGGCCCGCACCGGGCTGGTCGAGCCGACCGTGCGAGGCGCCTCGGGCTCGGGGTCGCAGCGGCTCTACTCCTTCCGCGACATCCTGCTGCTCAAGGTGATCAAGCGCCTGCTCGACGCCGGCATCTCGCTGCAGCAGATCCGCACCGCGGTGCAGCACCTGCGGGCCCGCGGCACCGACGACCTGACCCGCGTCACCCTGATGAGCGACGGCGCGAGCGTCTACGAATGCACCTCCAGCGACGAGGTGATCGACCTGCTCAGCGGCGGCCAGGGCGTGTTCGGCATCGCGATCGGCGGGGTGTGGCGCGAGATCGAGGGCTCCCTGTCCGAGCTGCCCTCGGAGAAGGCCGGCGAGGACCCGGGCGAGGGTCCCGACGAGCTGTCCAGCCGGCGCAAGGCGCGCGCCACCGGCTGAGCCGGCGGCGTCCGCGCCGCCCCCACGCGGAGGGCCGGGTCGACCAGGTGGTCGACCCGGCCCTCGTGCGTCCGGATCAGGCGTCGGCGTACTTGGAGTAGTCCGCGCCGTGGTTGGCGGCCTCGAGGAGGGCGCCGATGAACGGCGGGAGGTCGTCGGGCTTCCGGCTGCTGATCAGGTTGCCGTCGACGACGAGGCGCTCGTCCTTCCACTCCGCGCCGGCGTTGCGGATGTCGGTCTGCAGGCTGGGCCACGACGTGAGCGTGCGGCCCTGGAGCACGTCGGCCTCGACGAGGGTCCACGGCGCGTGGCAGATCGCGGCGACGGGCTTGCCGGACCGCACGAAGTCGCCGGCGAAGGCGACCGCCTTGTCGTCCATGCGCAGGGCGTCGGGGTTGGCCACGCCGCCGGGCAGGACCAGGACGTCGAAGTCGTCGACCGACACGTCGGCGACGACCTTGTCGACCGGCCGGGTCTCGGCCTTGTCGAGGTGGTCGAAGGTCTGCACCTCGCCCTCGGCGGTGCTGACCAGGACGGCCTCGTGGCCGGCGTCGCGCACCGCGTCCCAGGGCTCGGTCAGCTCCACACGCTCGATGCCCTCGGGGGCGACGAGGAACGCGATCCGCTTGGGGGTCTGCTGGCTGGGGCTGGGCTGGTTCTGGGTCTCGGTCATGTCCTCACGGTTCCCGCCGGATGACGCGTCATGCATGCGGTCTCGCGACCCGGCGTGCCCGGCGCGGCTGGTAGCGTGGCCAGCGCCGTGAAGCTGTGCGCGAGAGACTCGCCGGCCACGCTCGGTGGGCGCCGAAGGGGCAAATCCTCCCCGGAACCTCTCAGGCACCCGGAGCGCACAGTCAGGCGACTGTGGAGCCCGGCCACCGGGCGACAGAGGGGGAGGCTGCCCGTCACCCGTCTCCCAGGGAGCCAGCCTCGTGAGCCAGCCTGCCAAGACCCCGACCGCCTCGGGACGCCTGCCCTTCACCGCGCGCCACATCGGTCCCTCCGACGCCGACCAGCAGGCGATGCTGGCCGAGCTGGGCTACGGCTCGCTGTCCGACCTGATGGACGCGGCGGTGCCCGGCGGCATCCGTTCGGCCGAGGACCTCGACCTGCCCGCCGCCGTCGACGAGGAGGTCGCGGCCGCCGAGCTGCGTCGCCTCGCGGCCACGAACCGGCCGCTGGAGCCGATGATCGGTCTGGGCTACCACGGCACGGTCACCCCCGCGGTGGTTCGCCGCAACGTGCTCGAGGACCCCGCCTGGTACACCGCCTACACGCCCTACCAGCCGGAGATCTCGCAGGGCCGCCTCGAGGCGCTGCTGAACTTCCAGACGGTGGTCGGCGACCTGACCGGGCTGCCGACCGCCAATGCCAGCCTGCTCGACGAGGGCACCGCCGCCGCCGAGGCGATGACGCTGGTGCGCCGCGCGGTGCGCGGCGCCACCGGCCCGTTCGTGGTCGACGCCGACGCGCTGCCCCAGACGATCGCGGTCGTGCGGACCCGCGCCGAGGCGATGGGCATCGAGGTCGTCGTCGCCGACCTGGCCGAGGGCCTGCCCGAGGGGCTCGAGGCGGTCAGCGGCGTGCTGGTGCAGTATCCCGGAGCCTCCGGTGCGGTCCGTGACCCGCGCTGGGTCATCGAAGCCACCCACGCCGCGGGCGGCCTGGCCGTCGTGGCGGCCGACCTGCTGGCCCTCACCCTGCTCGAGTCGCCGGGCGAGCTCGGCGCCGACGTGGTCGTCGGCACCAGCCAGCGCTTCGGCGTCCCGCTGTTCTACGGCGGGCCGCACGCCGGCTACATGTCGGTCCGCTCCGGGCTCGAGCGCCACCTGCCCGGCCGCCTGGTCGGGGTCTCGGTCGACGCCGAGGGCCGGCCGGCCTACCGGCTGGCGCTGCAGACCCGCGAGCAGCACATCCGCCGCGACAAGGCCACCTCCAACATCTGCACCGCCCAGGTCCTGCTCGCCGTCGTCGCGGGGATGTATGCCGTCCACCACGGCCCCGAGGGGCTCACCGCGATCGCGCAGGCGGTCCACCGGCGCGCGAGCGGCTTCGCCGCCCGGCTGCGGGCGGCGGACGTCGAGGTGGTCAACCAGACCTGGTTCGACACCCTGACCGTGCGCGTCCCTGGGCGCGCCGCCGAGGTCGTCGCGGCCGCCCGCGACGGCGGGATCCACCTGCGCCACGTCGATGCCGACCACGTGGGCCTCTCCTTCTCCGAGACCACGACCGAGGCGCACGTCTCGACGCTCGGCGCCGCCTTCGGTCTCGATGCCGGGTCGACCGACGGGGAGGAGGTCCCAGGTGTCCCGGGCGACCTGGCGCGCACCACCCAGTTCCTCACCCACGAGGTGTTCAACGCCCACCGCTCCGAGACCTCGATGTTGCGCTACCTCTCGCGGCTCTCGCGGCGCGACTACGCCCTCGACCGCGGCATGATCCCGCTGGGCTCGTGCACCATGAAGCTCAACGCCACCACCGAGATGGAGCCCATCGGGCTGCCCGGCTTCGCCGCGCTGCACCCGTTCGCCCCCGCCGAGGACGCGCTGGGCTACACCGAGCTGATCGACCAGCTCCAGGGCTGGCTGGCCGAGGTGACCGGCTACGACGAGGTGTCGATCCAGCCCAACGCGGGCTCCCAGGGCGAGCTGTCCGGTCTGCTCGCGATCCGCGGCTACCACCACGGCCGGGGCGACACCGGTCGCGACGTGTGCCTCATCCCGTCCTCGGCCCACGGCACCAACGCCGCCAGTGCGGTCATGGCCGGCATGCGCGTGGTGGTGGTCAAGGCCGCCGACGACGGCTCGGTCGACCTCGAGGACCTGCGCGCCCAGTGCGAGAAGCACGCCGAGCGGCTCGCCGCGATCATGGTCACCTACCCCTCGACGCACGGCGCCTACGAGCACGGCATCGGCGACCTGTGCCGGATCGTCCACGAGCACGGCGGCCAGGTCTACGTCGACGGGGCCAACCTCAACGCGCTGCTGGGCTACGCCAAGCCCGGGGAGTTCGGCGGCGACGTCTCGCACCTCAACCTGCACAAGACGTTCTGCATCCCCCACGGTGGTGGGGGACCCGGGGTCGGTCCGGTGGCCGTGCGGTCGCACCTGGCGCCCTACCTCCCCAGCCACCCGGGTCACCCCGAGGAGGCTCGCCGCGACGGCATCGGCCCGATCAGCGCCGCGCCCTACGGCTCCGCCGGCATCCTGCCGATCAGCTGGGCCTACATCCGGATGATGGGCGCTCAGGGCCTCACCCGCGCGACCGCGGTCGCCGTGCTCAGCGCCAACTACGTCGCGCGGCGCCTGCAGGAGCACTACCCGGTGCTCTACCGCGGTCACAACGACCTGGTGGCGCACGAGTGCATCCTCGACCTGCGCGAGATCACCCGTCGCAGCGGCGTGAGCGTCGACGACGTGGCCAAGCGGCTGGTCGACTACGGCTTCCACGCGCCGACGATGAGCTTCCCGGTCGCCGGCACACTCATGGTCGAGCCGACCGAGTCCGAGGACCTCGCCGAGCTCGACCGCTTCGTCGAGGCGATGGTCGCCATCCGCCACGAGATCGCCCGCGTGGAGGAGGGGGAGTGGCCCGTGGTCGACTCGCCGCTGCGCAACGCCCCGCACACCTCGCAGGCGGTCCTGTCCGACAAGTGGGAGCGGCCCTACAGCCGCGAGCTCGGCGCGCTGCCGACCGGCACCGACCCGGACAAGTACTGGGCGCCGGTCGCGCGCATCGACCAGGCCTACGGCGACCGCAACCTGGTCTGCTCGTGCCCCTCGCCGGAGGCGTTCGCCCAGGACTGAGCCGGAGGTGTCGTGGCAGTCTGGGCCGGTGCCCGTCACCGAGCCCACCGCCCGACGCCTGCGCGCGACCCTCGCCGAGGAGCAGGTGCACGGCCGGGTGCCGTCGCTGGTCGCGGCCGTGACCCGGGACGGCGCGCTGCAGTGGCGCGGGTCCTACGGCGAGACGACCGGAGCGGTCGGCACCCCGGCCGTCGACCTGCAGTACCGCATCGGCTCGATCACCAAGACGATGACGGCCGTGCTGGTGATGCAGCTCGCGGGGGAGGGGCGGCTGTCGCTGTCCGACCCGCTCGGTGCGCACCTGCCCGGCGTGGCGTACGCCGACCGGACCCTGCGTGACCTGCTCGCGCACGGAGCCGGCCTGCCGGCCGAGCCGCCGGGTGAGTGGTGGGAGCGGGTCGACGGCGGGCCGTTCGACGCGCTCGCGGCCACGCTGGGTGAGGGGCCGGTCGCGTTCCCGGCGGGGGAGACCTTCCACTACAGCAACCTGGGGTTCGGCCTGCTCGGCGAGGTGGTGGCGCGGGTGCGGGGCCGCACCTGGTGGGAGTGCCTGAGCGGCGACCTGCTCGAGCCGCTGGACATGCTGCGGACGACCTATGCCCCGTCGACGCCGCACGCCCAGGGCTGGTCGGTCGATCCCGGCACCGGCGAGCTCGTGACCGAGCCGCACACCGACACCGGCGCCATGGCGCCCGCCGGCCAGGTGTGGAGCACCGTGACGGACCTGGCCGCCTTCGCCGACCTGGTGGTGCGCGGCCACCGTGAGGTGCTGCCCGTCGCGGCGCTGGACCGGATGTGCACCCCGCAGTCCGGCACGGCCGCGGGCGGCCTCGCCTCGGCGTACGGCCTGGGGGTGCGGCTGTTCCCCGGCGGCTCGGGAACGCTGGTCGGCCACACCGGGTCGATGCCCGGGTTCCAGGCGGCGTTGCTGGTCGATCGGCCCCGGCGGACCGGTGGCGTCGCCCTGGCCAACAGCACCACCGGCGCGCGGCTGCCGGGCATGGTGCTCTCGCTGCTCGACCGGCTGCACGCCGACGACCCCGCGCTGCCCGAGCCGTGGCGGCCCAGCACCGAGGTGCCCGACGTGGTCCGGGAGGTGGTCGGGACCTGGCACTGGGGCAACACCCCGCTCGACCTCACGTGGCAGCGCGATCGGCTGGTCTCGCGCCACCGGACCGGCGAGGTGCACGCCACCTGGAGGGTGCGGGGCGAGCGGGTGGTGGGCCTGACCGGCTACCACCACGGCGAGCCGCTGCACGTCGTACGCCGCGAGGACGGGTCGGTGAGCCACCTGGTGGTCTCGACCTTCGTGCTGACGCGGGCGCCCTACGACCCGGACGCCCCGATCCCCGGAGGGCCGCCGAGGGGCTAGAGGGCCTCGCTGACCGAGCTCATGTGGAAGTCCGGCACACGGAGGGCCGGGGTCGCGGTGCGGGTGAAGACGTCGCCCCACTCGCGGCCGAAGGACGGGACGCTCGCCCCCGCCGCCGAGAACCGGCCGAGCAGGTCCAGCGGGCTCTCGTTGAACCGGAAGTTGTTGGCGGCGCCGACCACCTCGCCGCCCTCGACGAGGTAGACGCCGTCGCGGGTGAGCCCGGTCAGCAGGAGGGTCTGGGCCTCGACGGTGCGCATGTACCACAGGCAGGTGAGCAGCAGCCCGCGCTCGACGCCGGCGACCAGCTCCGCCTCGCCGCCCTCGGCGCCGTCGACGGTGAGCACCAGGTTGTCGATCGGCGGGGTGACCGGCTGCCCGGTGAGCGCGGCGGTCTCCCGGGTCTGCAGCAGCGCGGCGAGCCGGCCCCCGCTGATCCACGAGGTGTCCTGGAGCGGCAGGCCGTTGTCGAAGACGCTGGTCACCTCGCCGCTGGAGCCGGCCACGACGAACGGCAGGGACTCCAGGCCCGGCAGGTGGGGGTCGCTCCACAGGTGGACCGAGGGGAGCGCGACCTGCTCGCCGATGCGCGTGCCGCCGCCCGGGCGGGAGTACGCCGACCGGCCGTCGTCGGCCGCACGCGCCGAGGCGTCCCAGTAGGCGTGGATCATCAGGTCGGCCACCGCGCCGGCGGGCAGGACCGTGTCGTAGCGGCCCGCGGGCAGGTCGACCCGCCGCCGCGCCCAGGACAGCCGCTGCTCGAGGTCGCGGTCCATCCGGGCGACGTCGACGTCGGTGAAGTCGCGCGTGGCGCCGCCGAGCCAGGCACTGGCGGTCAGGTCGGCCGGCTTGGCGGTGCAGCCCCAGTGGCCGCTCGGCTGCGCGTGGCGCAGCCGCAGCCCGGTGGAGGACCCGAGGTAGGTCGTGCTCACCTCGTGGTCGACGAAGCCGTAGAGCACCCGCGCCTCGGCCCGCGCCCGGGCGAAGGCCTCGCCCAGGGCCGGCGCGACCTCGCGGTAGACGTCGATGTCGGTCTCCTCGACGCCGTCGTGCCAGTCCAGCGCGGCGGGGCCGTGCACCAGGGGCGCCGCGTCGGGGGCGGCGTCGGCCTCCGCGGCCGCGGCGTCGGCCTCGGCGACGAGGGCGAGGACCTGCGCGGGCGTGGTGGCCGTGCCGCTCACCGAGGCCGAGGCGATGCCGCCGCGACGCTCGACGAACGACACGACCGTGACGTCGCTGCGGCGCATGACCCCGTTGGTGGTCAGCGTGTTGTTGGCCCAGCGCAGGTTGGCGCTGGTGCCTGCGTCGAGGACCACCACGCAGTCGTCCGCGGTCGAGGCGGCCAGGGCCTGCTCGACCAGGCGTTGCGGGGATCCGTCCTGGTGCGCGGACAGCGGGCTGGTGGGGACCGTCATCGTCTCTCCCGCGGCCTCAGTGGGCCGACTCGTCGTTGGTGTTGAGGATGCGGACGTCGCGGAACAGCGCCGCCGGGCAGCCGTGCGACACGGGCGCGACCTGGCCGGGCTGGGCCTTGCCGCAGTTGACCGCCCCGCCCAGCTGCCAGGTCTGCGGCCCGCCGACCGCTTCCATCGAGCCCCAGAAGTCGGTGGTCGTGGCCTGGTAGGCCACGTCGCGGACCTGGCCCGCGAGCCGGCCGTCCTCGATCCGGAAGAACCGCTGCCCGGTGAACTGGAAGTTCTTGCGCTGCATGTCGATCGACCAGGACTTGTCGCCGACGACGTAGATGCCGCGCTCCACCCGACCGATGAGCCCCTCGACGTCGGGACCCCCCGGGTCGGGCTGGAGCGAGACGTTGGCCATGCGCTGGATCGGCACGTGGCCGGGGGAGTCGGCGTAGGCGCAGCCGTTGGAGCGGCCGCCCGTCCCGTCGGCGTCCGTCCTCGGGTGCGTCGCGGCCATCGACCGGTCGAGCTGGTAGCCGACCAGCACCCCGTCGCGCACGATGTCCCACGCCTGGGTGGCGACGCCCTCGTCGTCGTAGCCGATCGTGGCCAGCCCGTGCTCGACGGTCCGGTCGCCGGTCACGTGCATCACCGGCGAGCCGTAGCGCAGGCTGCCGAGCTGGTCGACGGTCGCGAACGACGTGCCGGCGTAGGACGCCTCGTAGCCGAGCGCGCGGTCGAGCTCGGTGGCGTGGCCGATCGACTCGTGGATGGTCAGCCACAGGTTGCTGGGGTGGACGACCAGGTCGTGCCGGCCGGCCTCGACCGAGGGGGCGTGGAGCTTGTCCTCCAGCAGCCCGGGGAGGGCGGCGAGGTCGGCGACCCAGTCGTGGCCGGTGCCGGTGAGGTACTCCCACCCACGGCCGGCCGGGGGACCGATCGTGCGCATGGTGTCGGCGATGCCGCGGGCGGAGCTCCTGCCGGACACCTCGACCTCGGGGTCCACCCGGACGCGCTGCTGCGTGGTGGTGGTGCCGTGGAGGTCGGCGTAGAACTTGGCGTCGCGCCACTGGCCCAGGACGGCGTGGGCGTGCTCGACGCGCCCGTCGGCAGCGAGCTCGCGGGTCCAGTCGCGCAGCAGGCCGACCTTGTCACGCACGGGCACGTCGAAGGGGTCGACCTCGTAGGCGGAGACCCAGACGGCGTCGGCGTGCACCGGCTCGTCGGCGAGGCGGACCGCCTGGGTGGTCATCGCCGAGGCGACCTCCGCCGCGCGCACCGCCACGTCCGCCAGCCGCTCGGCCTCGGCGGTGTCCAGCACGACCCCGGAGGCGAAGCCCCACGCGCCCCGGTGCACCACGCGCACGGACATGCCGAGGTCGACCGAGTCCGCGACGCCGAGGACCTCGCCGTCGCGGACCGCGATGCGCTGGTGCCGGTTGCGCTCGAGGCGGAAGTCGGCGTGCTGGACGCCCAGGGCACGGGCACGGTCGAGTGCCGCCTCGGCCAACCGGTGGCGTGGCAGCGCCAACAGCTCGGGGTCGATCAGGTCCTCGCGCGGGGGCATGGCCCGACCCTAGTGCGCGACCGGCCGCAGATCAGGCGTCGCCGTGCGCGATCGCGATGCGGGACCCGGTGCGTCCCGGCTCGACGTGGACCTGGGTGGTGATCCGGCTGCGCAGCTCGCCGACGTGGCTCACGACGCCGACGGCGCGGCCTCCGCTGCGCAGGTCGTCGATGCGGTCCATCACCTGGTCGAGCGTCTCGGCGTCGAGCGTGCCGAACCCCTCGTCGATGAACAGCGTGTCGACCTCGACCCCGCCCGACTCCTCGCCGATGACGTCGGCCAGGCCGAGCGCCAGCGCGAGGGAGACCACGAAGCACTCGCCGCCGGACAGCGACGACGGCGGCCGGACCTCGCCGGTCCACTCGTCGAGCACCTCGAGGTCGAGGCCCGACTGGGCGTTGGCCCGACGGCCCCGGTCGGTGCGGCGCAGGAGGTATCGGGTGTCGCGCATGTGGCCCAGCCGGCCGTTGGCGGCGTCCAGCACCTGGTCGAGGCGGGTGGCGAGGACATAGGACGACAGGCGCATCCGCAGCCGGTTGTCGCCCGTGCCGCGGACCAGGCCCGCGAGCCGGCCCACGGTGACCGCCTCGGTCTCGGCCGGGGTCCAGGTCGCCACGGCCCGGCCGAGCTGGTCGGCCTGGGCCCGCAGCGCGGTGAGGTGGTGCCCCGCCTGCTCATGGGCCGCGACGGCGCGGGCGTGCTCGTGGCGGCTGGTGCGCGCCAGCTCGTCGGCCGCGGCGAGGTCGTGCCCGGCGTGGGGGAGCGTGCCCGGCCCGTCGAGCACGGCGAGCTCGGGCTCGGCGAGGAGGCCTTCGAGGCGGGCGCGGGCCTCCTGACGCTCCTGGAGGTCGCGCTGCCACTCCTCGCGGGTGGCGGGCTCGAGCAGGGCGGCCCGGGCGGCGTCGACGTCGTCGAACCCTGCTGACGCGGCGGCCTCCTGCGCCGCGGACCGGGCCTCGTGGTGGGCGGCTCGCGCCACCCGGGCGGCGTCCTGCGCCCCGACGAGCGCACGGACCAGGCGGTGGGCGCGGGTCACGGCGGCGAGCCGGTCCTCGAGCCCGGCCGCGAGCCGGTCGGCGGCGGGCTGGTCGGCCTGCTCGGCCGCGTCGGCCGCGTCGGTCGCGTCCGTCGCGTCGCCGGCACCG
The DNA here is from genome assembly GCA_963811385.1 of uncultured Actinomycetota bacterium. GTDB lineage: Bacteria > Actinomycetota > Actinomycetes > Propionibacteriales > Nocardioidaceae > Marmoricola_A. The sequence continues at coordinate 132,939 of CAWEQX010000013.1, forward strand.
GGACGCAGCGCCGCGCTCAGGACGGAGACGGCCTCGGCGCGGGCGCTCGCGGTGGCCTCCAGTCGTGCGGCGAGCTCGGCCACCTGGGTCGTGGCCGCCCGGTGGGCCGAGACCAGGCGCGCGGCGAGGTCCTCGAGCGTCGTGAGCCGCTCGAGGAGGTGCCGGCGCTCGGTGTCGGCGCGACGCGCCGCCTCGACGGCGGCGTCGGCCCCGGCGACGGCCTGCTCGGCCTCGTCGACGCCGAGCCCGCCGCAGCGCTGACGCGTCTGGGCCACCTCGGCGCGCAGCCGGTCGGCCGCGACCCGGGCCTGCTCGTGCGTGGTCCGCGCCGTCTCGGCCGTCGCGTGGGCCGCGGACTGGTCGGTCTCGGTGACCAGCTCGCCGGCCGGCGCAGCCGGGGCCGGATGGTCGGTGCTGCCGCACACCACGCACGACTCGCCGGTGACGAGCGACGCGGCCAGCTCGGCGGCCATGCCCTCGAGGCGGCGGGCCACGAGGTCCAGGGCGCGGCTGCGGGCGTCGTTGGCCGCGGTGTGCAGCCGGCGCTGGTCGTCCTCGGCGGCGGCGAGGCGGGGCACCAGCCGGGCGTGCAGGCGGGCAGCGTCGCGGCGCTCCACCGCGGTGTCGTGGCGCGCCAGCGCTGCCTCGAGTCGGGCCGCGGCCTCGCGGGCGGCGGCGAGGTCCTGCTCGAGCGCGGCTCGTCGGCCCGGCACGTCGGCGTGCTCGTCGTCGATGCCCGCCAGCGCGGCCTCGGCGCCGGCCAGGGCACCGGCGGTCTCGTGGAACGTGGCATCGAGCCGCTGCAGGTCGAGCACGCGAGGGCGCAGGGCGCGCAGCGCGGCCTCCTCGTCCGCGAGCTCCTCCAGCAGCCGGGGTGCCGGGACGTCGGCGGACCCGTCGACGGTGTCCACCGACCGACGGGCGAGCGCCTCGGCAGCGTCGGTCTCGACCTCGGCCCCCGCCTCTCGCGCGGCGGCCCGGTCGAGCGGACCGAGCAGGCCGGCGACCCGCTGGGCCAGGCGGTCGGCCTCGAGGGCGGCCGCACGCCGCCCCGCGGTGGCGGCGTCGTGGTCGAGCTGGTCGAGCTCGGCCCGGGCGCGGTCGCGTCGTCCGGCGAGCAGGTGCAGGGCTTGGACGGTGGCGAGGCGGGCCTCGTGCTCCTCGGCGCGCGCCTCGGCCGCCGCGACGCTCGTGGCGAGCTCGCCGACCCGGTCGGCCGCCGCCGTGACCACCGCGTCCGCCCACGCCAGGAGCGCCGGCGCGTCCTCGGGGCGCAGGGGGTCGTGCAGGTCGACGGGAGCGGGGGTCCCGGACCGGTCCTGCAGCACCGCGACCACCGTGCGCAGCTCGGCCAGGGACTCCTGGGCCTGCGCGCGGACGGAGCGTGCCCGGTCGTGCATCCACTCCTCGATGCGGCTGAACCGCTGGGTCGAGAAGAGCTTCTCCAGCACGCCTCGACGCTCGTCGGAACGAGCCTTGAGGAACGTCTGGAACCCGCTCTGCGGCAGCAGGACCACCTGCATGAACTGCTCGGAGCTCATGCCGAGCAGGAGACCGAGCTCGTGGCCGACCTCCTGGGCACGGTCGGAGCGGAGGTGCTCGGTGCCGTCGGGGCCGATCTCGAACAGCCGCGCCGAGGCCTGCTCGCGGGTGGTGCCGTCGCCGCGTCGCTTGGGTCGACGCCACTCCGGCGAGCGCACCACCCGCAGGCGCCGGCCGCCCAGCGTCAGCTCGAGCTGCACGCGAGGAGCCCGGTCGGCGGGGGCGTGGTCGGAGCGCAGCCCTCGCACCTCGCGGTCGCCCGGGACCACGGCGTAGAGGGCGTAGCAGACCGCGTCGAGGATGCTGGTCTTGCCGGCGCCGGTCGGTCCGGTCAGCAGGAACACCCCGGCGTCGTTGAGCGCGTCGAAGTCGACGACCTGGGTGTCGGCGTAGGGACCGAAGGCGGTCACCTCGAGCCGGTGCAGCCGCATCAGGCCACGCCCGTCCCGAGGTCGAGCGGGTCGGCGTCCGGGTCTGCCTCGCGCAGGGCGCAGGAGCAGGCCAGCTGGAGGAGGAGCTCCTCCTCGGTCGTCGCCTCCAGCTCGCGCACGTCCTGGACGAAGCCGAGGGCCACGTCGAGGTCGGAGCGGCCGCTGACGTGCGGGACGACGGGTGCCCGCGCGACCACGGCGCCCTCGGGCGCGAAGTCGAGGGTGAGCGTGTGGGGGAACCGCGTCCGCAGCCGCTCGAGCGGGGCGGAGGGCCGAGCCGGGTCGGTCACGGTGACGGCGAGGTAGTGACCTTCCGCCGGCGCGAGGGCGGGGTCGCGCAGCAGGTCGTCGAGCCGGCCCCGCACCCGTCGCAGCGGCCGGTGGACCGGCGCCGGCACGAGGTCGACCCGCTCCACCCCGTCGCGGCCCAGCTCGACCAGCCACGCCCCCTTGGTCTGGGCCTCCTCGGAGAAGGAGTAGGCCACCGGCGACCCGCTGTAGCGCACCGTCGGGGTCAGCTCGCGGGCCCCGTGCAGGTGGCCCAGAGCGGCGTAGCTGGCCCGGGCGAAGAGCGCGGTCGGCGCGATGGCGAGCCCACCGACCGCCAGCTCCCGCTCGCTGTCGCTGCGCATGGACTCCCCGGCCTCGGCGGAGCCGGCGACGAAGGCGTGGGCCAGGACGACCGAGCGGCCACCCCGGCGGTCGAGGTCGGCGTGGACCCGGTCCATCGCGGCACCGAGCGCGGCGGCGTGGGTGCGGTCCGCCAGGCCCCACGCCTGACGGACGGCGTCGGGCTCGAGGTAGGGCAGGCCGTGCACCGCGACCGGCCCGTGCTCGTCCTCCACGACGACCGGGGTGCCGACGTCCTGCCAGCGCGTGCGCAGGTGCACTCCGGCGGCGTCGACCAGCCGGGAGTTGCTGCCCAGCCGCACCGCGGAGTCGTGGTTGCCGCTGGTGACCACCACGCGCACCCGGAGCGCGGCGAGACGGGACAGGACCTCGGAGGCGAGGTCCACCGCGCCGACCGGCGGCAACGCCCGGTCGTAGACGTCGCCCGAGACCACCACCAGGTCGACCTGCTCGGTGTGCACGGTCTCGACCAGGTGGTCGAGGAAGGCGGCCTGCGCGTCGAGGAGGCCGACTCCGTGGAAGGACCGGCCCAGGTGCCAGTCGGAGGTGTGGAGGATGCGCACACCACGACGGTAGGGAGAGCGTCCGACAGAACCCCGTCCACCACGCCGACGGCGGTGGATCAGGTGATCCGGTGCGCCCCGGCGTAGACGACGAACCGCTGGTCGCGGGCGAAGCCCACCAGCGTCTGGCCGGCCTCCCGGGCCAGGCGCACGGCCAGCGACGTCGGCGCGCCGACGGCGACCACGACCGCCACCCGCGCGGCGACGGCCTTCTGCACCACCTCGAAACCGAGGCGACCGCTGACGCAGAGCAGCGCGTCGGGGTCGGTGCGCGGGTCACGCCCGTCGAGCAGCCGGTGCCCCACGACCTTGTCGACCGCGTTGTGACGGCCGACGTCCTCCCGCACGACGAGGCTGGTGCCGTCCGCGGCGAACAGCCCGGCCGCGTGCACGCCCCCGGTGCGGTCGAACAGGCCCTGCGCGTCACGCAGCAGCCCCGGGAGCCGGCGTACGACGTCACGCGAGACCTCGATGCCGTCACCGCCGTGGTCGGCGCACACGGCGAGGTCGAGGACGTCGCGCACGCTCTCGGCCCCGCACACCCCGCACGCCGACGAGGCGGCGGTCAGCGTGCCGCGGCGATTCATCGGCGCCCGCGGCGGGGGACCGTCGAGGTGGACCGTGACGACATTGAGCTCCTCCTCCGGAGCCAGCGTCTGGTCGGTGCAGTAGGCGATCGTGCGCACGTGACCCGGCACGAGGGCGCCCTCGGCGTGCAGCAGCCCCGCGGCCAGCTCGAAGTCGTGGCCCGGCGTGCGCATCGTCACCGCGACCCGCTCCGGGTCGCGACCGGGCCAGGCCAGCCGCACCTCGAGCGGCTCCTCGGTCACCACCTCGTCCTCGTGGCGCCGCGTGCCGCCGGCGAGGTGCTCCTGCACGCGGATACGCGCCACACGACCGGGGCGGCGCGGTCGCGGGCCGGAGAGGGAGCTCACCACGCCAGGCTAGTCTCACCAAGGTGGACGACCTGCCAGGTGACCTCGCCGTCGCGGATCACCGGCGTCGCACCGAGGTGCTGCGCCACGTCGCCGGGGAGCCGGGCAAGGACCACGTCGTGCGGACCACGCGCCGCCACCTCGGTGAGGTGACCGACGCCGCGTGGCCGATGGTTCCCGCACCGTTGCCCGAGTCCGGACCTCGGGACCGAGCAGAGACCCGGGAGGGACGCAGGTGAACGCGGGCAAGAAGGTGCTCAAGCGCGTGCTGGTCGAGGGCGCGGGCTGGATCCTGGTGGTCGTGGGCATCGCGGCGATCCCCCTGCCCGGCCCTGGCCTGCTGGGGCTGTTCGCCGGCCTGGCGGTGCTGTCGCAGCAGTACGAGTGGGCCGAGAAGCGCGTGCGCCCGGTCGAACGGGCGGCGATGAAGGCCGCGGCCGACAGCGTGCAGACCTGGCCCCGGATCGCCACGTCCCTGCTCGGCGTCGCCTGGCTGTGCGGCATCGGCACGCTGTGGATCCTGGACCCGGCGGCGCCCGGCTGGTGGCCGCTCGACGAGGGCTTCTGGCTGTTCGGGGGGCTGTGGACCGGCATCACGCTGGTCGCCTCGGGGCTGATCGCCCTGGGCATCCTCGGCTACAGCTACGTCACGTTCCGGGCCGGGGCGGACCCCCACGCCGAGGCGCAGGACGTCGTGGGCAGCAGCGACGGGGCGCACTAGCCTGCTGCGGGTGACCTCCACCCCTCCCGTCCGCGTGCGTCCGGCGGTCAAGGCGCTCGTCGTCCGCGACGACGCGCTGCTGGTGACCGCCAACACCCACTGGACGCCGCTGTTCTACCTGCTGCCGGGAGGCGGTCAGCAGTTCGGAGAGTCGATGCACGAGGCGCTCGTGCGCGAGTGCCGCGAGGAGATCGGCGTCGAGGTGTCCGTCGGCGACGTGGCCTTCGTGCGTGACTACATCGGCGCGCGGCACGAGTTCGCCGCGCAGGACAGTCACTACCACCAGATCGAGGTGGTCTTCTGGGCCACGATCCCTCCGGGCCTCGAGCCGGTGCACGGGCCGTCCGGGGACACCTTCCAGACCGGCGTCCTGTGGGTGCCGCTCGACGAGCTCGACGAGGCCCCGTTGTGGCCGGCGGCCCTCAAGCAGTGGCTCCGCGAGGACCCGGCCGGCCGGCCGACGTACCTCGGTGACGTCAACTGACGCGCAGGCCGGGCTGACGCCGGCCTCAGCCCACGAAGCTGCACGACGGGCGTCCGGACGGGTCGAGGAGGACGGAGAGCGGCTCGTCGGGATCGTCGCCCTCGCGGCAGGTCAGGCCGAACGGCCGGCGGTCGAGCTCGGCCGGACCGTGCGCGTCGACGGTGCCACCCGGGAGGCGTGCCAGGAGGTCCTCGAAGCGGCCGGGCAGGTCTGCGTGAGTCCGGGAGCGGTCGGCTTGGATGAAGCCATGAGCCGCGAACGCACCGACTTCGACTTCGCCGACCCGCACGTGCAGGGCTACCCGCTGCTCAACTCGCTGGTGGTGCCGCGGCCGATCGCCTGGGTGAGCACACGGTCGGCCGAGGGCGTCGGCAACCTGGCGCCGCACTCGTTCTTCACCGTCGTGTGCGCGGACCCGGGCATCGTCGCCTTCGCCTCGATCGGTGCCAAGGACACGCTGGCCAACGTGCGGGCCACCGAGGAGTTCGTGGTGAACCTGGTGCCCGAGTGGCTCGCCGAGGCGGCCAACCACTCCAGTGCCCGCTTCGACACCGAGGTGGACGAGGCCGCCGCCCTCGGGATCACGATGGAGCCCAGTCGGCGCGTCTCGCCGCCGCGCGTGGCCGAGTCCCCGGCGGCGCTGGAGTGCCGGCTGCACAGCGTGGTGGACCTCGAGACGTCGTGGCTGGTGCTCGGACGCGTGCTGTCGGCCGCGGTGTGGACCGACGTGCTGGACGGCGACCACCCGAGGATCGACCGGATGGCGCCGATGTCGAGGCTCGGCCGCAACGAGTGGGGCGGACCGCCGCCGGTCCGGGCGCTGGACCGCCCCACCCGGCCCGAGGACATCGACTAGCCCGGGCAGGGATGTCCCGAGTGGCACGGTCCCGAAGGGGGTAGGCGATGGACATGTCAACTCCACTCACCGTCGCTGTCGTCGGCGGGCACGGCCAGATCGCCCGCCTGCTGCACCCCCTGCTGCTGGAGGCCGGGCACACCCCGGTCGCCCTCGTGCGTCGCGCCGAGCAGGCCGACCGGCTCGAGGCCGAGGGCGTCACCACACGCCACCTCGACCTGGAGGCCGACGACGTGGACGCCTACGCGCGCGCCTTCGAGGGGTGCGACGCGGTCGTCTTCGCCGCCGGGGGAGGGGCCGACGGCGACGTCGACCGCAAGCGCTCGGTCGACCTCGAGGGGTCCACCAGGTCGGCCGACGCAGCCGCCCAGGCCGGCGTACGCCGGTTCGTGCAGGTCTCCGCGATGGGTGTCGACGAGCCGGTGCCGGCCGACACCGACCCGGTGTGGCGTGTCTACGTCGAGGCCAAGCGCGACGCCGACGCCCACCTGCGTCGCAGCGACCTCGCCTGGACGATCATCCGCCCCGGACGCCTGACCGACGACCCCGCGACCGGACAGGTCGCCCTCGGGCCGGACCTCACGCGCGGGGAGGTGCCCCGGGCCGACGTGGCCGCGGTCCTCCTGGCGGTCCTGCAGGACGACCGTGCCGCCGGCCGGCAGTGGAACGTCGTCGGCGGCGACACCCCGGTCGACCGGGCGGTCGAGCAGGCGCTCCGGGACTGAGGTCCCGACCTCGGGGTGCGGTGCCCGCCGGGTGCAACCAACCGGCCCGGCGCCGCGTCCTGGGTTCGAACTGGTCACCCGAACCCGAAAGAGGCACTGCCATGACCACCAAGCGATCGTTCCGTCCCACCGCCAGCACCCGCCCGACCCGCTTCTCCCGGGGGTCCCGTGCCCTCGCACTGAGCACCGCGTCCGTCGCCGGCGTGGCCGCGCTCGTCGCCGGCGGCCACGCCTCGGCTGCTGCGCCCGCCCACACCCCGGCGGTGCCGACCGTGGTGCAGCCCGTCGCCGAGGTCACCACCCTCACGGCGTCACCGGACACCCCGGTCCGCGTCGAGCACCAGGTCGGCACCGTGCTGGAGGGCACGGCGCAGGCCGGCACCGCGGTGATGGTGACCCTCTACGAGAACTCGCTGCACGGCTCGCTGGTGCAGGTCGTCCTCGGTGACCCCGAGGAGGACCACATCGGGGCCCTGGAGCAGGAGGGGGCGTTCGTCCGCGACGGCGTCCTCGACGTCACCGTCGACGTCCACGGCACGCCCGTGCGGCTGCACGGCACGGTGGTGCCGAGCGGTCGGCCGACGCGCCTGACCGAGCCCGTCCAGGACGGGGGCGAGCAGATCGTCACCAAGGGCACCCACACCCAGCTGGCCACCGACGTGACGGTCACGGTGGGCGGCGTGAGCGCCCCGGTGTCCTTCGCCCCGGCCTTCGGTTTCGACCTCGAGACGCGCAAGGTCACCCTCTACGGGCGCTGAGCCTCCCGGCAGCACCCGCTCGGGCAGCAGGGCGGCACCCTCCCGGGTGCCGCCCTGCTGCGGGTTAGGTTCGCAGGATGAACCCGGCCGAGCGGTGGGACCTCACGCCCGCCGAGATGCGCGAGCAGCTGTGCACGTGGCCGACCTTCGCCGCCCAGCGGATCGTGGTCGAGGAGATCGCCGAGGACTGGTCGCGTGCCGTGGTGTCCATGCGGGTGGGCCGTGACAACGGCAACTACTTCGGCACCGCCTTCGGTGGGTCGATGTTCGCGATGGTCGACCCGTTCGTCGTGGTGCTGGCCGCCAAGCAGCTCGGGCCGGCGTACGCCGTGTGGGACAAGCTCGCCGAGATCGACTTCCTGCGTCCGGGCACCGGCACGGTGCGAGCCGTGGTCGACATGCCGACCGAGGTGGTGGCGTCGCTGGCCGACGAGGCGGCGGGCGGGGCCAAGGTGCTGCGGTGGTTCGAGGTCCCCGTCGTGGGGGAGGACGGCGACCCGGTCGCGGTGCAGCGGCGTCGCCTCTACGTCCGCGAGCGCCGCCGGTGACGCCCGTCGCGGACTGTCGGAGGTCCCGCCTAGCGTGAGCGGGGTCCGACGACGACCGACCCCGGAGGTGCCCATGACCACCCTCGACGACCGCCCTGGCACCGCCCTGCTGGTGATCGACGTCCAGAACGGCGTGGTGGACGGCGCTCCCGGCCGTGACCGGGTCGTGGCCAACATCGCCGCGCTGGTCGGGCGCGCGAGGTCCTCCGGCACCCCGGTGGTGTGGGTCCAGCACTCCGACGGGGGGCTGCGGGAGGGCACCCCCGAGTGGGACTACGTCCCCGAGCTCCGGCGCGACGCCGAGGAGCCGGTGGTGCACAAGCACCACGGCGACTCCTTCGAGGGCACCGGGCTCGAGGAGCTGCTGGCCGAGCGCCGGGTCGGGCACCTGGTCGTGGCCGGCGCCCAGTCCGACGCCTGCATCCGCTCGACGATCCACGGCGCGTTCACGCGCGGCTACGACGTCACGCTGGTCGGCGACGCCCACACCACCGAGGACCTCACGGCCTACGGCGCGCCGGAGCCGGACAAGGTGGTCGACCACACCAACCTGTCCTGGTCCTGGCAGAGCGCACCGGGTCGCACGGCCTCGGTGCAGGGGACGGCCGAGGTGGTGTTCGCGACCGACCGCGACCAGGGGTGAGGCCGGCTCACCGACCGGCGGCGTCCGCCTCGGCCACGGCCCGGTTCGCGTGGTTCCCAGCGAGCCCAGAGCACGCGGTCACCTTGCCGGCGGTCCAGTAGACGGGTCCGACGCCGACCGCCGGGAGGAGCCCGGCCATGACGACCGTGACGGACCCGCACGGGTCCTCACCCCAGCGAGGGATCCGGCTAGCGTGGCGGCATGGCACTCCTGCGGACGGTGGCGCGCGTCGTGCTCGGCGCGTTCCTCGCGACGGCCGGGGTGCTCCACCTGACGACCGCGCGCGAGGAGTTCCGCGCGCAGGTCCCGTCCTGGTTCCCCGTCGACGCCGACCTCACGGTCGTGGCCTCCGGCGTGGTCGAGGTCGTGCTGGGACTCTCGTTCGTGCTCCTGGCGCGTCACCGGCGGCTGCTCGGATGGGTCCTGACGCTGTTCTTCGTCGCCGTGTTCCCGGGCAACGTCGCGCAGTACGTCGAGCACCGCGACGCCTTCGGTCTCGACACGGACCGGGCGCGACTGGTCCGGCTGTTCTTCCAGCCGGTGCTCATCGCCTGGGCGCTGTGGGCGGGGGAGTCGCTCAGCGGGCTGTCCGGCGGGACCAGCCGGGCACGCTCGAGCGGCTGACCGGCCGAGCCTGCGGTCAGGAGGGCGACCCGCTGGGAGCAGGGTCACCGGGCCGCGCCTCGGCGTCTCCGCCCTCGTCCGCCTCGGCGTCCGGGGCTGGGGCGGGCAGGCGTCGCCGCGGCCATGTGCTCAGCGGTCCGAGCAGGGTGATCAGGCACGGCACGAGCATCGAGCGGACCACGAGCACGTCCAGGGCGATCCCGACCCCCATGCCGAAGGCCAGCTGGCGGAACGGCACCAGGGGCACGACCGCGAGCAGGCCGAAGCTCGCGGCCAGGGCGAGACCGGCGACCACGAGGGCACTCACGGAGGCGGGCATGGCGCGGACCACCGCGTCGGGGAGCCGGTGGTCACGGGCCTGCTCCCAGATGTTGCCGACCGCGAAGATGTTGTAGTCGGAGCCGAAGGCGAGCAGCAGCACGGCCACGGCGAACGGCACGTAGAACGTCAGGCCGGCGCCCGGGTCGAGGTGGCCGAAGAGCGCCATCGTCAGTCCGAGGGTGGCCCCGAGGGACAGCATCGAGCCGCACAGCACGAGCAGGGCGGTCAGGGGCGCGCGCAGGAACAGCACCAGCATGAGCAGGTTGGCGCCCAGCGCGGCCAGGGCGATGCGCAGCAGGTCCCCGCGCGTCTGCTCCACGATGAAGGCCGCCGCGGCGGTGTCCCCGGCGACGCCGGCGCGGGTGTGGTCCAGGCCGCTCCGGGCCAGCAGGCGGGGAAGGTTGCGCTGCAGGCCGGCGACCGAGGCGATCGCGGTCGCGCCGAGCGCGGGATGGTCGAGGATCACCAGGTAGCGGACTGCGGAGCCGTCGTCGGTGAGCAGCACGCGCCGCTCCGCGGGCCGTGGCAGGTCCCCCGGGCCGAGGACGCCGGCCACGCCGGGCTGCTGCTCGAGCAGGGTGCCCAGGTCGTCGAGCGCCGCCGGGTTGCGACCGAGGCGCCGCCCCTCGACCATCACGGTGGTGGGGGAGAGGATGCCGTCGGCGAACCCCGCCCGTGCGGCGACCGCTGCAGTCCGCACGCCGCTGTCGGCCGGCAGCGAGCCGACGAACGACACGCCGAGTCCCAGGCCGGTGAGCGGGAGGGAGGCGAGGAGCAGCCCGGTGACGCAGCCGGCCAGCACCCACGCCGCGAAGCGACGCCGGTGGGCGAGCCTCACCAGGCCCCGGCGCAGCAGCCCGGTCTCCCGCTGACGGCGTACGCCGACCTGCGGCGGGGTGGGCCAGAACGCCCACCCGCCGAGCACCGCCAGCAATGCCGGGACCAGGGTCGCCGCGACGAGCAGGCCCATCACCACGGTGAAGACCAGGGCCGGGCCGAGCGCCTTGAAGAAGGGGGAGTTGGCGACCATGAGCGCGGCCGTCCCGGCGGCGACGGCGAGCCCGGCGACCCCGACGATCGGGGCGTAGGCCCTAGTCGCCGCCTGCGCGGACTCCAGCCTGTCCGTCCCGGTGCCGAGCTGGCGGCGCATCCCGGCGAGGTAGAAGATGGCGTAGTCGGTGACGACGCCGAGCAGCAGCGCGACGACCACCGGCTCGAGCTCGCTGGGGCTCGAGACGCCGAACAGGGCGGCCACTGCGCCGGAGAGGCGCAGGGTGAGGACATAGGCGACACCGGTCGTCACGACGGTCACCAGGGGAGCGACCACCGAGCGGAACGCGATGCCGACGATGCCGACGATCGCGGCCAGGGTGAGGCCCTCGACCAGCGGCAGCGACGCCCGGATCAGGTCGCCCTGCTCGGCACGCGCCGGCACCGACCCGGTGATGCCCACCACGCTGTCGCGCGGTCCGAAGCCGCGGCGGATGTAGCGCTCGGCCGCGCGGGTCTGGGTGCCCAGCGACACGCTCGGATCGAACAGCAGGTAGGTCAGCGCCGTGGTGTCCCGCTCGCGGGAGGAGGGGAACATCGCCAGGGCGTTGCTGATCGGCAGCGCGCCGCGCAACGCCCCCGGGTCCTGGTAGTGCCCCGCGGTGACCGCGGCCGCGTTGACCGCGGTCCGGGCCTGGTCGAAGGGGGACAGGCCGTCGGGGTCGCGCTGCACCACGACGGTCCGTCCGGCGAGCGGGAACCCGAACAGGTCGACCGAGCGCAGCTCGGTGGCGATCGCCGGGGTGTCCTCGGGCAGCAGCCCCTTGAGCCCGCCGCTGCCGTGGGAGGAGGACAGCGTGGGGAGGACGAGCAGCGCGAGGAGGCAGGCCGTGACCCAGAAGGCGATCACCCACCAGCGACCGGCCACCAGCACCCTCGCGACCGCGCCCGCTACGGGTCGCCGCCGCCCTCCCTGCGGCCTGTCGCCGGTCATGGCTCAGCGCGGCCGGTCCACGCCGAGTCGCGCCAGCTCGGCGTCCGCGAGGGCCCGGGTCCTCCCGGCTTCGACGGCCTCACGCGGGTCGCCGTCGACCACGGCGCACGCGTCGGCGTACGACATCGTGACCAGGGCCTGCTCGGCGAGGTGCCGGTCGAGCCCGGGATCGTCGCCGCGCTGGCTCAGCGAGCGACGCAGCGTGGCCACCGTCCGGCGCCGCTCCAGGCGCAGCGGCAGGTAGAACCCGAGGACCGGCGTGGTCGGCATCACCACGATGGCCAGCCCGAGCAGCACGGCCAGCAGGCGCAGCTCGGACTTGACCTCCTGACCGCGCGCGGAGATGTCGGCGGCCGTGGTGACCGCCTCCTTGCCCAGCTGCGCCGGCTGGTCGCCGATGACCGGCACGCCGCCCAGCTGCTGCAGCGCGCGGCCGGCCGAGTCGATCGCGTGACCTGAGGAGGTGACGGTGTCGCCGAGGTCCGAGAGGTTCCACAGCGTCCAGCCGCTGGCGACACCCAGGGCGAGCCACAGCACCAGCCAGACGATGGCGAGCGCGTCGAGCAGACGTAGGGTGGAGGAGTCGGCGGTTCGGACCGAGAGGGCCATCCCAGCAACCTAACGGGTACGCAGAGGACCCGCGAGGGGCTCGAGCTGCTCGACCTCGCAACCCGGAAGGAGTGGAGCCCATGTCCCAGCACGATCCGGACCGGCCGGACCAGCCGAAGGACCGGTCGGCACCCTCGACGGACTCGCGCCCCGGAGGCTGGTACATCGCGCTGCCTGCGATCGCGCTCGTCCTGGGTCTCGTGCTCGGCGGCGTCGTGGTCGGGCTGGCCATGTCCGGCGACTCGGGGTCGGGCACGGACGCTGCCGACGACCAGGCCTCGGTCGCGCCCCAGCCGACGGCGCTGCCCTCGGACACCCTGGTCATCCCGACGGCGTGCGCCGACGCAGCCGAGAGCGTCCGCGAGGCGGCGTCGCTGCTCGACGACGGCGTCACCGCGATCCGCAACTTCCAGCGCAAGAAGATCGTCGACCTGCTCAACCAGCTCGAGGACCTCTCGCGCCAGTCGCAGGACCAGGCCGACACCTGCTCCGGTTCGGCGGTGACCACGGCGCCGGCCGCTCCGGACTCGTCGAGCACCGAGGGGAGCGGCTGAGGCGGCCGCCGTCGGGCTTGATTGACATAATGTCGATTATCGGCGTGACGTCACGGGCGCAGCAGACACCTCGAGCGACGGCAGCTCACCGCGACTCGGCGAGCCCGGCGAGACGGTCGACCGAGGACCGCAGCATGTCCGACGTCGTCGCACGCGCTCGCTCGAACCGGTTCTCGTCGGTCAACCCGCTCCAGTCATAGGTGTGCGTGACCCGCGTCGTGGTGTCGTCGACCGGGTCGAGCTCCCAGCGCCACAGGTGGCCCGGCTGCGGCTGGTCCACCGGCGACGGCCGCCAGGCGATGCGTCGGCCCTCCTCGAACTCGACGACGTGGTTCTCCCGCACCTTGCCCGAGGTGTTGGTCATGAGGAACACGTCGCCGACGGCCCGGACCCGCTGCCCGGTGGGTGCCTCGGCGAGGTTGTCGTTGCCGTCCCACCGCGGCTGCTGTGCGGGGTCGGCGATCAGCTCGAAGATGGTCGCCGCGTCCGCCTGGACCTCGCGGCTGGCGCTCACGACCTTGGTCTCGTCCGTCATGGCACCCATGCAACCACCTCGTGCGGTCGTATCGTGCGCCCGTGCCCCTCCTCGAGCGCCGCTGGCTGCGCTGGTCCGTCCGCTCCGTCGCGCTCGTCGTGGTGCTCGGCTTGGTCGCGTTCTTCGTCCTCGCCCCCGGGATCGTCGAGCGCGGCATGAACGGCCTGGCTGACGCGGAGCTGCCCGAGCCCGACGCGCAGACGACGACGCTGCACGAGTCGCTGCAGATCGTCGACCTGCACGCCGACACGCTGATGTGGGACCGCGACCTGCTGGACCGCGGCGACCGCGGCCACGTCGACCTGCCGCGCCTGCAGGACGGCAACGTCGCGCTCCAGGTCTTCAGCTCGGTGACCAAGTCACCCAAGGGACTCAACTACGACCGCAACACCGACGAGTCCGACAACATCACGCTGCTGAGCATCGCCCAGCTGCAGCCGCCGAGGACCTGGACCTCCCTGCTGGAGCGATCGCTCTACCACGCGCACAAGCTCGAGGACGCCGCGAGGCGGTCCGATGGCGAGCTCGTGCTGGTCCGCAGCAAGGCCGACCTCGACGGGCTGGTGGCCGCGCGGCGCAGCGGCACGCAGGTGACCGGCGCGCTCTTCTCCGTCGAGGGACTGCACGACCTGGAGGGCAAGGCCTCCAACGTCGGCAGGCTGTACGACGCCGGCATGCGGATGGCGGGCTTCACCCACTTCTTCGACAACGAGGTCGCCGGGTCGATGCACGGGGTCGACCAGGGTGGGCTCACCGGCCTGGGGCGCGAGGTGTTCGACGACCTCGAGCGGCGCGGTGTCGTGATCGACATCGCCCACGCCAGCCACGCCGCGATCGGCGAGATGCTGAGGCGGGCGACCAGGCCGCTGGTGGCCAGCCACGGCGGCGTGCAGGCGACCTGCGAGGTCAACCGCAACCTCACCGACGAGGAGGTCCGCGGCGTCGCTCGGACCGGTGGTGTCGTGGGTGTCGGCTACTGGGACGCCGCGGTCTGCGACACGACACCGAAGGCCGTGGTCGACGCGATCGAGCACGTCATCGAGGTCGGCGGCCTGCGCACCGCCGCGCTCGGCAGCGACTACGACGGCGCGACGACGGTCGCCTGGGACACCAGCCGGCTCGACCTGGTCACGCAGGAGCTGCGCGACCGTGGTCACAGCGACGCGGACATCGCCGCGATCATGGGCGGCAACTCCCTGCGGGTGCTGCGCGAGGTGCTGCCCGACTGACTCGCTGCGACCACGCACGTGATCAGGCGAGGTAGGCCGCCAGGTGCTGCCCGGTCAGCGTCGAGGCGTCGGCGACCAGGTCGGCCGGCGTGCCCTCGAAGACCACCCGCCCACCGTCGTGACCCGCACCGGGCCCGAGGTCGATGATCCAGTCGGCGTGCGCCATCACGGCCTGGTGGTGCTCGATCACGATGACGGACCTGCCGGCGTCGACCAGGCGGTCGAGCAGGCCCAGCAGGTGGTCGACGTCGGCGAGGTGCAGGCCGGTCGTCGGCTCGTCGAGGAGGTAGACCTCGCCCTTCTCCCCCATCTGCGTGGCGAGCTTGAGGCGCTGCCGCTCGCCGCCGGACAGGGTCGTCAGCGGCTGACCGAGTGACAGGTAGCCCAGACCGACGTCGACGAGGCGGTCGAGGATCTTCACCGCGGCGGGCACCTTGGCCGCACCGTCGGCGAAGAGCTCGCGGGCGTCGACGACCGGCATCTCGTGCACCTCGGCGATGTCCTTGCCACCCAAGGTGTGCTCGAGCACCTCGGCCTTGAAGCGACGACCCTCGCACTCCTCGCACGGTGACTCGACCGTCGCCATCGGGCCCAGCTCGGTGAGGATCACCCCAGCGCCGTTGCAGGTCGGGCACCCGCCCTCCGAGTTGGCACTGAACAAGGCGGCCTTCACCCCGTTGGCCTTGGCGAACGCCTTGCGGATCGGCTCGAGCAGCCCGGTGTAGGTCGCCGGGTTGCTGCGGCGGGACCCCTTGATGGCGCCCTGGTCGACCACGACGACGCCCTCGCGCCCGGCGAGCGAGCCGTGCACCAGCGAGCTCTTGCCCGATCCGGCGACGCCGGTGACCACGGTCAGCACGCCCAGCGGCACGTCGACGTCGACCGACTGCAGGTTGTGCGTGGCGGCTCCCCTGACCTCCAACGAGCCGGAGGCGGACCGGACGGCGTCCTTGAGGGTGGCCCGGTCGTCCAGGTGGTGCCCGGTGACGGTGTCGCTGCGGCGCAGCTCGTCGAGGGTGCCCTCGAAGCAGATCGCGCCCCCGTCCGACCCGGCCCCGGGACCCAGGTCGACCACGTGGTCGGCGATGGCGATCGTCTCCGGCTTGTGCTCGACCACCAGCACGGTGTTGCCCTTGTCGCGCAGCTGGAGGAGCAGGTCGTTCATGCGCACGATGTCGTGCGGGTGCAGGCCGATGGTCGGCTCGTCGAAGACGTAGGTGACGTCGGTCAGCGACGACCCGAGGTGGCGGATCATCTTGGTGCGCTGGGCCTCACCGCCCGAGAGCGTGCCCGCCGGACGGTCCAGGGAGAGGTAGCCGAGGCCGATCTCGGAGAACGAGTCGAGCAGGTGCTGCAGTCCCTCGAGCAGCGAGGACACCGACGGCTCGCGCAGGTCGCGCACCCACTCGGCGAGGTCGCTGATCTGCATCGCGCACAGGTCGGCGATCGACCGTCCGCCGATCGTCGAGCGGCGTGCCTCGGCGGTCAGTCGCGTGCCCTCGCAGTCGGGACAGGTCTGGAAGGTGACCGCGCGCTCGACGAACCGGCGCACGTGCGGCTGCATCGCCTCGGGGTCCTTGGACAGCATCGACTTCTGGATCCGCGGGATGATCCCCTCGAAGGTCAGGTTGACGCCCTCGACCTTGATCTTGGTCGGCTCGGCCCAGAGCATCGTCTCGCGCTGCTTGGTGGTGAAGGACCTGATCGGCTTGTCCATCGGGAGGCTCATGCCCTCGAAGAGCCGGCCGTACCACCCGTCCATGGAGTATCCCGGCACCGCCAGGGCGCCCTCGGACAGCGACTTGTCCTCGTCGTACAGCGCGGTGAGGTCGATGTCGTTGACCTTGCCCATGCCCTCGCAGCGCGGGCACATGCCGCCGAGGTAGACCTCCTGCTTGACGACCCGGCGCTCGGTGCGACCGCCCTTCTCGGTGGTCATCATCCCGCTGGCCTTGCGGGTCGGGACGTTGAAGGAGTACGCCGTGGGCGGGCCGACGTGCGGGTCGCCCAGACGGCTGAACAAGATCCGCAGCATCGCGTTGGCGTCGGTGGCGGTGCCCACCGTGGAGCGCGGGTTGGCGCCCATGCGCTCCTGGTCGACGATGATCGCCGTGGTCAGCCCCTCGAGCCGGTCGACCTCGGGACGTGCGAGCTGGGGCATGAACCCCTGCACGAAGGCGCTGTAGGTCTCGTTGATCAGCCGTTGGGACTCGGCCGCGATGGTCGAGAACACCAGCGAGCTCTTGCCGGACCCGGAGACCCCCGTGACGACGGTGAGCCGTCGCTTGGGCAGCTCGACGGAGACATCCTTGAGGTTGTTCTCGCGGGCGCCGACTACCCGGATCATCTCGTGGGTGTCGGCAGGATGCGCAGCATTCATGCGGCCCATCCTGCCGAACCCGGGCTCAGTCGTCCTGGCCGCGCCCCGTGCTCGCCTGGAGCCGCTCGATGTGCTCGGACGCCTCTGCCTTGGTGAGGTCGGCCGACAGGGTCTCGCCCGCCTCGCGCGCCAGGGTGTCGAGGTAGCTGCGCTGGGCGCCGGTCATCGGCTCGTCACCGGTGACCCACTCCCCCGGGTCCTTCTCCGTGGTGTTCTCGACCGGTGCGCCGAGCACCTGCTCGGCTGGTTCGTTCGAATGTGTGTTCGAGGTGCTCATGTGGCAGGAGTAGCCGCTGCTCGCGCGTCCCAAACCTCGTCAGTAGCATCCGCAGGTGCTCGACGCGTCCTTCCGGGTGGTGAACCGGATCCGCCCCTTCGCTCTCGTGGCGCCGGGCTTCGAGGTGGTGGACGGTGTGCCGGTCACGGCAGCACCGGCCGGCCTCACGCTGGGCACCGGGGGCCCGGCGGCACCGTTCGCCGCGGTCGAGCTGCACGACCTGCCGCGGGGCGCCGCGGCTCGGCTGGGCCTCGCGACGCCCGCGGGCGACCACGTCCTGGTGCGCTGGGACCCGGACGCGGGACGGCTGCGCATCGAGGTGCGCGCCGGGGACCGGACCCGCACGGTGGCGCGCCGCTGCCGACCGCGGGCGGACCGGATGTCGGTCGCGTTCGTCCTGTGCGAGAACCACGTGACGGGGCTGGTCGACGCCGGGGACGGCTGGTGGCCGGTGCTCTCGCACCGCGTCGGCCTGCTGGACCTGCGCGACCCCACCGTCCTGGGGCGTCACCGATACGCCTGGGCAGCAGGAGCCGCGAGCACCGTCCGGGCCGGGCTGTTCGGCATGGCGGGACTGCGCGACCCGCACCTGGTGCAGGAGCGCGACGGCTCGCCGTACGTCCGGGACGGGCGGGTCTTCGTGACGTGGACCTGCGCGGGGATGGGCGGCTTCCGGCAGGCGCACTGGAGCGTGTGGTCGCTCGACCCCGCGGACCCGGCCGGGATGCGGGTGGAGTCGATGATCTTCAGCCGGCGGGGCGGTCGCGTGCTCGGCGACCACGCGGGCCAGCTGGTGCGCGACGGCGACCGATGGCTGGTCGCGGTGAGCTCGTGGGGCGACTTCGCGCCCGGGTCGATCCACGTGCGGCACACCAGCACGACCGCCGACCTGCTCCGCGGGGTGCACGTGCTCGACACCGAGCCCCTCGTGCTGCCCACGACCGACGGCACCTGGGACCCGGCCCTGACCCGTCATGGCGGCCGCTGGGTGGTCGCGTTCGTCGAGAGCCCCAGCCAGGCGCCGTTCCGGTTCCACCCCGCGGTGGCGGCGACGACCAGCGACCGCTGGACCCAGGACCTGCGGCTGCAGTCCCGCGTGGAGGGCATGGATCACGGTGAGGGCCCGGTGCTCGTCGAGGAGGACGGGCAGCTGCGGCTGCTCGCCAGCGACGAGGACCGCAAGGTCTACCCGATCCTGGACCTCGACGGCCGCGAGCTCGGACGGCTCGACGCCTCGTACGGCACGAACATCCCGCACCCGCAGGTCCTGCCCGACCCGGCCGGTGGGCACTGGCTCGTCACCTTCGACGGCACGCCGTTCGGGCGGCGACGGCTGGACTACGGCACCCACGGGGACGTCGTGCTGATGCACTCCTCGCGGCCCGCCCACCCGGGTCACCCCCCACCTGGCCCGAACTGAGCAGGCTGGACCAGCCGACAGGCCGATGATTATCGGGACCTTGGTCGGGGACCATCGATGACAAGGGAGGCCCGTCGGGGGAGCGGACCCGAGGTTCTGGGAGGAACGACATGTGCGAGTGCGGACAGTGCCCCGACGCGGCCGACGAGCGTTGCTGGACCGCCCATGTGGTGGTCGACCACTCCGAGCAGGGCTGGACCAAGCTGTGCAACGGCGTGATCGTCTTCGACGACGGCTACTTCCTCGCGCCCGACGGTCACTGCGAGCCGATCCTCGCGGCCGCCTGAGCCGGCCGCTCAGCGCGCCGCCGCCAGGAACGCCCGCAGCGCCGAGGTGAACGCCTCCGGCCTCTCCGAGTGCACCCAGTGGCCGGCGCCCTTGATCGTCACCGACGTGGTGCGCGGGAACAGCTGCTTCATCACGGCCTCGTGCTGGGGCTGCACGTAGTCCGAGCGCTCGCCGGCGATCCACAGCACCGGGTGGTCGAAGGTCGCGTCGAGCTCCGGGAAGCCTCCGATCAGGCCGAGCTCGCGACGCAGCAGCCTGAGGTTGGCCTGCCAGGTGAACCCCCGCGTGCCCGACCGCAGGTTCTGCAGCAGGAACCCGCGCACCCGCTCGTCGTGCACCCACTGCGCCAGCTGGGCGTCGGCCTCCGCCCGGCGCTCCAGGGACTCCAGGTCGATCCGGGCCAGGCTGTCGAGCAGGTGCTCGAACTCCCCCGCTCCCTCGCTCACCGCCGGAGCGATGTCGGCCACCACGAGACGGTCGACAAGGTCGGGGTGCCGCAGGGCGAGGACCATCGCCACCTTGCCGCCCATGGAGTGGCCCACCACGTGGCTCGCGCCGTCGTAGGCCGTCGAGAGCCAGTCGGCGACCAGGTCCGCCACGGCTTCGTAGGACAGGTCCTCGGTCCACGCCGAACGCCCGTGGTTGGGCAGGTCGACCAGGACCGACCGGAGCTCCGGGGTGAGCGCCTTGGCGATCTGGGTGAAGTTGCGTCCCTGGCCGAACAGCCCGTGCAGGAAGAGCACCCGGGGCCCGGACGTGCCGACCTCGGTGGCATGGATCGTCGGCGGCGTCGTCACGACCCCAACCCTAGGGTGAGCCGGTGACACGCACCGAGCACCGGGGTGCGACGCGGCCGCGTGGCGTGAGCGCCGGGCGCCGGATTGCCCCGGCGTCGATCGGGAACGGTGCCCACGCAGCGTCCCCCAGTCCCAGGAGCGTCGATGACCCGCTTCGGCTACACCCTCATGACCGAGCAGTCCGGACCGAAGAGCCTGGTGCGCCAGGCGCAGCGGGCCGAGGAGGTCGGCTTCGAGTTCGAGGTCTCCAGCGACCACTACTTCCCCTGGCTCTCCGCGCAGGGCCACGGCCCGTACGCCTGGAGCGTGCTGGGGGCGGTCGCGCAGGTGACCGAGCGGGTCGAGCTGATGACCTACGTGACCTGCCCGATCCTGCGCTACCACCCCGCCGTGGTCGCGCAGAAGGCGGCGACCCTGGGTCTGCTCTCGGACGGGCGGTTCACCCTGGGGCTGGGTGCCGGCGAGAACCTCAACGAGCACATCGTCGGGCGAGGCTGGCCCGCGGTGGACAAGCGGCAGGACATGCTGGTCGAGGCGATGGAGATCATCCGCCACCTGTTCACCGGCGACCTGGTGACCTACGACGGGGAGCACTTCCGGGTCGACTCGGCCCGGCTGTGGGACCTGCCCGAGGAGCAGGTGCGCATCGCCGCGGCGATCAGCGGCGAGAAGTCCGCAGCGGCCTACGGTCCGCTGGCCGACGACCTGATCGCCGTCGAGCCGCGACCCGACCTGGTGCAGGCGTGGAACGCCGTCGACGGTGCGACCAGGATCGGGACCGACGGCACCCGCGCGATCGGGCAGATCCCGATCTGCTGGGACCCCGACAAGGACAAGGCGGTCGAGCGGGCGCACGAGCAGTTCCGCTGGTTCGCCGGCGGCTGGGCGGTCAACGCCGACCTGCCCACCACGGCGGGGTTCGCGGCGGCCACGCAGTTCGTGCGGCCCGAGGACGTCGCGGACAACATCCCGTGCGGCCCCGACCTCGACGCGATCGTCGAGGAGGTCTCGGCCTTCTGGGAGGCCGGGTTCACCGACGTCGCGCTGGTGCAGGTCGGCGGTGACTCGACCGAGCGGTTCTTCGACGAGGCCGCCGAGCCGCTGCTGGAGAAGCTGCGCGCCGCGGCCCCGTGACCGGCCTCCGTCCCGTGCCGGCGACAGCGGGCGGGTGAGGTCCGCCCGCATCGTGGATCCGGTGTCCGTGGAACGCTGCCCCGACGCGGCGCGCGTTCCCTACGGTCATGGCATGACCTCGCAGCCACGCCCCCACTCCCCACGCGTCCTCGTCATCGGCGCCGGCTTCGGCGGCCTCGGCGTCGCCGCCGAGCTCCTGCGTCGCGGCCACACCGACGTCACGGTGCTGGAGAAGGCCGACGACGTCGGCGGCGTGTGGCGCGAGAACGACTACCCCGGGGCCGCGTGCGACGTCCCGTCCTCGCTCTACTCCTGGTCGTGGGCACCGAACCCCCAGTGGCCGCGCCGCTACTCCCAGCAGCCCGACATCCTCGACTACCTCCGCCGCGAGGCGGACCGCCACGGACTGCGCTCGCTGGTGCGCACCGGCGTCCGCGTCGTCTCCGCCGCCTGGGACGACGAGCGCGCGGTGTGGTCGGTCAGCACCGAGGCGGGCGAGGTCCACGAGGCCGAGGTGCTGGTGCCCGCGCTGGGCCAGCTCTCCGAGCCGGTCGTGCCCGTGCTGCCCGGGGCTCGCCGCTTCACGGGGCCGGCCTTCCACTCGGCGTTGTGGGACCACGACGTCGACCTCCGCGGCAAGCGCGTCGCGGTGGTCGGCACGGGTGCCAGCGCGGTCCAGTTCGTCCCCGCGATCGTCGACCGGGTCGGCTCGATGACGGTGTTCCAGCGCTCCGCGCCCTACCTCATGCCGAAGCCGGACCGCGCCTACACCGCCCTGCACACCAGGGCCTTCGCGCGGCTGCCGACGACCCAGCGGCTCGGACGCGGGCTGACCCGCGTCGTCTCCGAGCGTCTCAACGCGTCGCTGGTCCGGGGCGGCGGGTGGGTGACCCGCACGCTGCTGCAGGTCTGGAAGGCGTTCCTGCGCAGCCAGGTCCGCGACCGGGCGCTGCGCGACCGGCTCGTGCCGGACTACCCGATCGGCTGCAAGCGGATCCTGTTCTCCAACGACTGGTACCCCGCCCTGACGCGTGCGCACGTCGAGGTGGTCACCGAGGCGGTCACCGGCCTCACCGCCGACGGCGTCGTCTCGGCCGACGGCACGCTGCACCCCGCCGACGTGGTCGTCTACGGCACCGGGTTCGCCGCGACCGAGTTCCTCCGCTCGATCGAGGTGACCGGGCGCGACGGGGCGGACCTGCACCAGGTATGGGCCGACGGCGCCTTCGCCCACCTCGGGCTGTCGGTGCACGGGTTCCCCAACTTCTGGTGCGTCTACGGTCCCAACACCAACCTGGGCGGCTCCTCGATCATCCAGATGCTCGAGGCGCAGGCGCGCTGGATCGGCCAGGCCGTGGACGTGCTCGCGTCCGGCCGCGCCGTTGCGCTGGACCTGCGCGCCGACGTCGGCGCGGCGTACGACGCCGAGATGCAGCGCCGGCTCGCCGAGAGCGTGTGGACCGGCTGCGGCTCGTGGTACGCCGACGCCTCGGGTCGGGTCTCGACCAACTGGCCCGGCACCGTGGCGGAGTACGAGCAGCGCTGCGCCGAGCTCGTGCTCGACGACTTCGACCTCACTCCGGTGCCCGTCGGGGTGCGAGCCGGCTAGGCCGGGCTCGGACCACCCAGGTGGCTAGAGGTCGACCGTCCCGCTGATCAAGGTCACCGCGTCGCCACCGACCCAGATGTCGGAGCCCTCGGCGACCACGTGCACGCGTCCGTCGCGGTGCAGCGCCTGCCCCTGCCCGGCGACGTACGACGAGGGGACCCGGCCGGTGCCGACCAGCCACTGGGCCAGCCCGGCGTTGAGGCTGCCGGTGACCGGGTCCTCCCACGCTCCCTCGCCGCCGTCGAAGAAGGCGCGGACCTCGACCTGCGTGCCGAGCCGCGCGGCCTCCGCGTCGGGCCGGCGACCGACCAGTCCCCACCTCAGGCCACCGGAGCGGCCGGGGACGACCCGGGCCGCCAGCACCGCCGCCGCCGAGGTCAGCTCGACACCGATCCACCCCGGGCCGTTGTCCACCCAGGCAGCACCGACCACGTCGCCGCGGCTCACCCCCGAGGCCGCGACCACCCGGGCCAGTGTCTCCTCGTCGACGTCGCCCGACCGGATCAGCGGTGGCGCGGCGAACGCGAGCCGCTCGCCCCGACGCACCTCCACGAGTCCCACGCCGCACTGCTGCACGACCAGTCCGTCGCGCGCCGGCACTCCCCCGGCCTCGAGCCAGGCGTGTGCGGTGCCGAGGGTCGGGTGCCCGGCGAACGGCAGCTCGGTGCTCCCGGTGAAGATGCGCACGCGGTAGTCGGCCGCGGGGTCGGTGGGCGGCAGCAGGAACGTGGTCTCCGACAGGTTGGTCCAGCGGGCGAAGGTCTGCATCGTCTCGTCGTCGAGACCCTCCGCGTCGTGCACGACGGCCAGGGCGTTGCCCAGCCCGGGGACCGCGGAGAAGACGTCGACCTGGCGGAAGGGGCGCATGGGCCGAGTATCCCCGCCTCGTCCGGGTGAGAACGCGCCATAGCGCGTCCGCATCCGGACGCGGCGCGCCCAGGGGGTAGCGTCCGGTCCTTGTGACCACCCTGCCCTCCCGCGTCCTCGACCGGGTCGTGCCGCCGCGACTGGGACGGGACTTCCGGCTGCTGCTGGGCAGCTCGTGGGTGAGCAACCTCGGTGACGGGATCGCGCTGTCGGCGGGCCCGCTGCTGGTCGCCTCGGTCACGCGGGACCCCCTGCTGGTCTCGCTCGCGGCGTTGCTCCAGCGCGTGCCCTGGTTGGTCGTCGGGCTGTACGCCGGGGTGCTCGCCGACCGGCTCGACCGGCGACTGATGACCGTCGTCGTCGAGCTGGCCCGGGCCGGCGTGCTGGGCGTCCTGACCCTGACCATCCTCACCGGCACCGTCCAGGTGTGGCTGGTCCTGGCGGCCTCCTTCCTGCTCGGGGTGACCGAGACGTTCGCCGACACCGCAGCGCCGGCGATGATGCCGATGCTGGTGCAGCGCGGCGACCTGGGTCTCGCCAACCAGCGGCTCATGTTCGGGTTCCTCACCCTCAACCAGCTGGCGGGCCCGCCGATCGGGGCGCTGCTGTTCGCCGCCGGGTCGGCGTACCCGTTCGTGGTGCAGGCGGTCGCCGTCGCTCTCGGCGCGCTGCTCGTGGGCCGGATGCGGCTGCCGCAGCTGCCTGCCCGCGCGCCCAGCCACGTGCGCCGCGACGTCGCCGAGGGCTTCCGCTGGTTGCTCGCCCACCCGCCCGTGCGCACGCTGGCGCTGACGATCCTGGTCTTCAACGTGACCTGGGGGTGCTCCTGGGCGGTGCTGGTGCTCTACGCCCAGGAACGCCTCGGCATGGGGGAGGTCGGCTTCGGTCTGCTCACCACGGTCAGTGCGGTCGGCGGCCTGCTCGGCACCGCGTCGTACTCCTTCATCGAGCGGCGCGTCCACCTCGGCGTCGTCATGCGGGTGGGTCTGGTCATCGAGACCCTCACCCACGTCGGTCTCGCGATGACCAGGTCGCCCGCCGTCGCGATGACGATCATGTTCGCCTTCGGAGCGCACGCCTTCATCTGGGGCACGACCTCGCGCACCGTGCGCCAACGCGCGGTCCCGACCGCCTTCCAGGGCAGGGTGTCCAGCGTCTACATGCTGGGCCTGATGGGCGGCCTGGTCATCGGCCAGGCCCTGGCCGGACCGATCGCTCGGCTGGGAGGGATCACGGCGCCGTTCTGGTTCGCCGGGATCGGCTCGGCGCTCATGCTCGTCGTGGTGTGGCGCCAGCTGATGAACATCGCGCACGTCGATCCCGGCGAGGCATGATCGTCTTGTGGCCCGCTTCGTCGTCGCGCACCTCAGCGACACGCACCTCGGGGTCCCGGGCGCTGCTCGACGCGGGCGGCTCGTCCTCGACCACCTGCACGCCATGTCGCCGCGCCCCGACGTCCTGGTGGTGACCGGGGACGTGGCCGACCACGGCACGCTGGAGGAGTATGCCGAGGCGCGGGCGCTGCTCGACACGTGGGCAGGCGTCCTGGCGGTCTGTCCGGGCAACCACGACGTGCGGACGGCGTACACCGACGCCTTCGGTGCCACGGAGACCGTGGTGCGCCACGGTGGTCGCCGGTTCGTGATGCTCGACAGCCTGGTCGACGCGGTCGACGGGGTGCGCACCGATCCCGGTCACCTCACGGGCACGTCCCTGGTGTGGCTGGACCAGCGGCTGGCCGAGGACGACTTCCCACCTTCGTCTGCCTGCACCACCCCCCGGTCGAGATCGGGCTCGGGCTGATGGACCCGATCAGGCTCGACAACGGCCCGGAGCTGGCCGCCGTCCTGGCCCGGCACCCGCACGTCGTGGCGACCCTGGTCGGGCACGCCCACACGATGAGCGCCCTGACCTTCGCCGGCCGTCCGCTGCTCGTCGGTGGCGGCTCGGTGTCGACCGTCACGCACGACGCCGAGGCCCTGCCGTCGCTGTGGATGGACGCGCCGGTCACCTTCGCCCTGCACCTGCACGACGAGGACGGCTCCCTCGTCACCCACTGGCGCGCCCTGTCCGGGTGAGCGCCGATGACTTGTCCCACCGGCCGGCCCGGCATCGGCCTGGGATGCGCCGAGGCTGGCGACCGGGACCGAGCTTGGTCTCGACCAGCCGCCGCACCAGCCCGCGAGCTGGCGCGGGCCGGTGGCGGGAGGTCCTACGGTGAGGACATGCTTCTCGAGAACGTCGTCGTCGACTCAGCCGACCCGCATCGGCTCGGACGCTTCTGGGAGGCAGCGCTCGGGTGTGAGCAGCTGACCGACGAGCCGGCCGGCTACGAGACCAGGCTGGCCGTCGAGGGCGGACCGACGATCGACCTCTGCTTCCAGCCGGTCACCGACGGGCCACGTCCGTCTCCGCGGCTGCACCTGGACGTCGCCGGGGCCGAGCGCCGGGCGGAGGTCGTCCAGCGTCTGCTCGCGCTGGGCGCCCGCCACCTCGACATCGGTCAGGGCGACGTGCCGTGGGTGGTGCTCGCCGACCCGGAGGACAACCCGTTCTGCGTGATGGAGCAGCGGCCGGAGTACGCCGACAGCGGCGTCCTCGCCGCGCTTCCCCTGGACTCGGCCGACCAGGCGCGCGACCGGGCGTTCTGGGCCTGGCTGAGCGGGTGGACGCCGGTCGAGGCCGGTCTGCCTGCGCTGCGCCATCCGTCCGGGCGCGGCCCGCTGCTCGAGCTGTGCCGCGAGTCGGTGCCCAAGGGCCGGGACAAGAACCGCTGGCACCTCGACGTGCGCCTCGAGGCAGGCGAGGACGCAGACGAGGCCGAGGCCGCGATCGTCGAGCGCGGTGGGCGACGGCTGGTCACCGAGTGGGGCGACCTGCCCTGGCGTTCCTACCTCGACCCCTCCGGCAACGAGTTCTGCGTGCTCCCGGTCTCCACGTCCGACTGATCCTCACCCCAGGGCGGGCCGGACGCGACGACCTCGCCGGTGAGGCCGTCGACCAGCTCGGAGCCGTCGGCAGCAGCGCGCAAGGCCCGCAGCGCGATGGCCCGGCGGTCGAAGGACTCGGGCTCGGCCCGCTCGGGCCCGGTGATGATCCAGCGTCGCAGCGCCCGCGCCCCACGAGCCGGTCGGCCGGGCTCCGGATCGCGGTCTGCGGGTGGGACGTACGTGCCGTGCAGCGCCTCGGTGAGCCGGGTCGCGCGCACCCGCCCGATGCCCGGGTGGCGGCGCAGGCCGTCGGGCGCGTCGGCGGCGACCGCGGCGACACTGCCGTAGGCGGCGAGCAGGCTGCGGGACATGGCCGCGCTGATGCCCGGCACGACCGAGAGCATTCGCTCCGCCTGGGCGGACGGGTGTCGCGGAGCGCGCCGTGGTCCGTCGGCCTGAGCCGTCGGTGCGGCGCGCCTGGCCCGCTTGGCGAGCCGGACCACCCATGCCGCGCTGTCCTCGGCATCCAGGCTGTGCAGCACGGTGAAGCCGTCCTCCACCAGCCGGCACACCGCGCCGCGCCAGGCGTCCTCGGCGATCCCGCGCGGCTCGCCCTCCACCAGGAGGACCGCCTGGGGGAAGGCGGACTGCAGTCGCACCGCCTGGTCGAAGATGCGTCCGTCGCGGATCGAGGCCCCCAGGTCGTTCGGGCCCTTGCGCTCGACCGCCAGCCCCGGGCCGAGCACGTAGTCACCGACGGGGAGGTCGGTCAGCTGCACCTCGAGGCCCGCGGCGACCAGGGCCTCGGGGATCGTGCTGCCGCGCTCGCGGTGGTCGACCAGCACCGGACCCGTCTCGACCACCTCCTCACGCTACCCGGAGGTCACGGGGCGCCGGCTCAGGAGGGGTGCAGGTGCTTGGTCGGCAGGACGGCGACGACCTCCGCGCCGGTCACGGCATGGATCCGACGTTCGAGGTCGTGGTGGGCCCAGTGCGCCAGCCGGTGACCGGAGGTGACCAGGAGGACCCGATCGGGACGCCGCGCGCGCACCTCCTGGACCAGGACCTTGGGGACGGGGCCGGTGAGGAGCTCGCCGTGGGTGTGGTGACCCGCGGCCCGGAGGAGCCCGACGACGTGGGACAGGTGGCGCCGGGCGTCGGCCTGCTCCCAGCGGCGCTCGGTGTCGACTTCGTGGACGGCGGCCCTCGCGGACAGCCCGTGTGCGCCGGCGATCTCGTTCATCAAGGGTCCGGTGCGGCCGCTCCTGTGGTGCAGCAGGACCGTCACGGACGCGACGTCGAGACCGTCCAGGTGGTCGAGAAGCGCCACCAGCTGGTCGTGGTGCGGTTCGTGCTCGGCGAACACCATCACAGCGTCCATGCGGCTCTCCTTCGTCCGAGCCGAGATGCGGTGCCCTCACCCACGGTGGCACAGCGACCGGAGACCCGCCAGAGGCGGTCGATCGGTGACGAGACCACTCGCTCCGCCCGCGGAAGGGGGTGGTCGCCGGGGCCGTCGCGCCGCAGACTGGGCCGATGACCTCTCGGGTGGCCCTCATCGCCGGCGCCACGCGCGGCGCGGGGCGGGCGATCGCCGTGGAGCTGGCGCGTGCCGGCTTCCGGGTCGTGGCGACCGGTCGCAGCAGCCGGACCGCCGGTCCCTCCGACCAGGGGAAGCCAGAGGTCGTCGAGCACACCGCCGAGCTGGCCGTCGCGGCCGGCGGTCGCTGCGAGGCCAGGGTGGTGGACCACACCGACAGCGCGCAGGTCGCCGCCCTGGTCGAGCACGTCGGCTCGGCGTACGGACGCCTGGACGTGCTGGTCAACGACATGTTCGGCGGTGACGCGCACGCGCAGTGGGGGGTGCCGCTGTGGGAGCACGACCTGGAGGCAGGGCGGCTCATGCTGCGGCTGGGGGTCGAGTCGCACCTGGTCACGCTCCACCACGCCGTGCCCCTCATGCTCGAGACCGCCGCGACGCACCGCACCCACGCGCTGGTGCTCGAGGTCACCGACGGACACGCGGGCGCCAACCGGGAACCTCGACCGGGCGCGGTCTACTACGACCTGGTCAAGGCGCAGGTCCAGCGCGTGGTCGAGCTCCTGGGGCGCGACTGCGCCGACCTGCCGCTGACCGCCCTGGGTGTCACCCCGGGCTGGTTGCGGTCCGAGTCGATGCTGCGTGGGTTCGGGGTCACCGAGGCGACCTGGACCGACGCGACGAGGGACGTCCCGGCGTTCGGGATCAGTGAGTCCCCGACGTACGTCGCCCGCGGTGTCGCCGCGCTCGCGCGAGACGCCGACATCCACCGCTGGAACGCTCGAGTGGTGACCGCCCGGGAGCTGGCCGACGTCTACGGCGTGAGCGACACCGACGGCTCCCGACCCGACTGCTGGGGCTTGTGGGCCGTGCACGGCTGGGAGTCCGACACCCCGGAGGCGGTCGCCGACATCGCGCGCTTCAGGTGACCAGCCCGGCGGCCCGCGCCACCTCGGCGTACGCCGCAGCCAGGGATTCGAGCGTCTCGTGGGCGTTGAGCCCGCTCGGGTTGGGCACCACCCACAGCTCGGCGCCCGCGAGGTCGTGGGGCTGTCGCCCCCGCGCGGCACGGCGGTCGCCGAAGGCCGTCCGGTAGGCCGTCACCCCGGCGACCGCGACGACGCGCGGTCGCCGGTCGGCGACCAGGCGGCTCAGCCGCTCTCCCCCGGCCCGGAGCTCCTCGGCGGTGACCTCGTCGGCCCGGCGGGTGGCCCGCGGCGCGAGGTTGGTGACGCCGATGCCCCGGGCGTCCAGGTCCTCGAGGTCCTGCTCCGGCATGCCGCGCGAGGCATCCACCAACCGGGCGGTGAGGCCGGCGCGGTGCAACGCAGGCCAGAAGCGGTTGCCCGGTCGCGCGAAGTGGGCGTTGACGGCCGCGGTCCACAGGCCCGGGTTGATCCCGACGAAGAGCAGTCGCAGGTCGGTCGGCATGAGGTCGTCGACGGTCCTGCCCAGGGCGGCCTCGAGCTGCTCCGGCGTCACAGGCGGTCGATCGCGCCGACCGGCCCGATGACGATGCGCGGCGTCCGCGAGGAGTCCAGCCACCGCAGCAGCGTGCGCATCCGGTCGCGGCCCACGGCCACGCAGCCCGCGGTGGCGCCGGAGCCCTTGACGTGCAGGAAGATCCCGCCGCCGCGCCGGGTGTCGGCGGTGCCGGTCGCGACGCGCTGGCGCAGCGTCGACGACCAGCGCACGCCGGTGGGCAGGTTGTAGGACAGCACCGCGCCGTAGCGGTACTGCCGCCCCGCCCAGTCGGCCAGGTGCTCGGCCCAGCCGCGGCGCCAGTGGGCGCGAGAAGAGCGGAACGGCTCCCAGACATTGTAGGTGCGTGGATCGCGCGGGTCGTACACCCACCAGGCATTGTTGTCGAAGCGACGATAATCAAGTCGGGACCCCGGGTCGGGTGCCGAGCCGAAGCCGTAGAGCAGGCGGAAGGTGCCCGCAGGAGTGGTCCCCGAGTCCTGTCGGCGTTCGGCTGCCCGCACCGTGCCGTTCCAGCCGAGCCTGGCCGACCAGGGTCCGAAGCGCAGGTGCCACTCCCCCGCGGCATCACGGCGGTAGGCGCGCAGCTGGGCGTAGGACGACCGCCACCGCGGCGAGGTGACCACCACGACCTGCTGCGACCCGCCCAGGTGGCTCAGGCGCGACGGGTGGTAGGCCGGGACCGACGCCGCCGACGGGCCGCCGGAGGGGGCGACGACCAGCAGCGGCAGGAGCAGCAGCAGCCAGACGAGCCGCCTCACACCGGGTCCCCCGGCACGGCTCCCACCGACCCGTCGGGGCGCACCAGCACGGTCGTGACCCGGTGCAGCTCCGGGCGCTCGTGCCGGCCGTCGCGCACCTCGCCGCGCGCCCACCACATCTCCAGGCCCTCGGGCTTGACCTCGAGCGTGGCCAGGTTGTTGTCGAACCAGGGCCCCTGCACGGTGCGCCAGCGGAACGGCGGGTCGGCGACCCCCGCGGCGTGCGCGGCGCGACGCCACAGACCGCTGCCGATCCCCCCGGACAGGGCTGCGGCGCCGATGCGCACCGGTGTCGGGAGCGGGTTGCGGATCGGCGAGCACACGGCCTGCACGATCGTGCCCGGTCCGGGGCAGTCGCGGACCTGCGAGACGTAGGAGTGGTGCACGTCGCCGGAGAGGAAGGTGACCGTGCGGGGTGCGGGTCCGCGGCGCCCGACCGCGACCTCGGCCGCCATGTGGGCGACGTGCTGGAACCCCCGCTGGAACGCCGCCCAGTGCTCGAGGTCGACCCCCTGCCGCACCACCTCGGCGGCGCGCGCGGCTCGGTCACCCCAGGCACCGCCGGCGACGGCCTCGTCGAAGGCCTCGAGGAAGTGCAGCGGCATGGGCAGCAGGAACGGCAGGGACGTGCCGATCAGCACGTGCTCGAAGCCGCCGCGCATCTGGTCGTCCAGCCACGCCATCTCGACGGCGTCGAGCATGTCGCGGCGCTCCGGGTCGAGCACGCGGCCGGCCCGCGAGTCGACCATGATGACGCGGGTGCCGTTGAGGTCGCGCGCGAAGGACCAGCGATAGGTGTCGGGGTCACGGTCGACCCGGTCGGCGAAGTCGTCCAGCACCTCGCTCAGGTCGAGCTCCAGGTCGCCCTCGTGCTCGACCACCCGGCGCCAGATCTCGTCCTCGGCGCGCTCGGCCGGGCTGAGGTTGCCCAGGTGCTGGTAGACCCAGTAGGACGCCAGGCCGCCGACGATGCGGCCGTGCCACCACGACGTCTCGGCCATCTGGCGGCGCCAGGTGTCGGAGGTGTTCCAGTCGTCGCGGACGTCGTGGTCGTCGAAGATCATCGCGCTCGGCAGGGTCGAGAGCAGCCACCGGTTGACCGGGTCGCTCCACGCCAGGCAGTAGAGGTGGGCGTACTCCTCGTAGTCCTGCAGCTCCTCGCCCGGTGGCACCTCGAGCGAGCGCCGCGAGGCGATGAACTCCTGCATCGCCTCGGAGGTGATGTCGGCATAGACCTGGTCGCCGAGGAAGAGCACGAGGTCGGGCCAGGGCAGCTCGCCCTCGTCCATGGTGATCCCGCCCATCGCCAGGGCGTAGGCGCGCAGCGCGTCGACGCCGTGCTCGGCGTTGCCCGCCTGGTCGTGCGAGACGCTCGTGCGGCACGAGCCGAAGGCGATGCGCGGGGGCTTCCCGGGCTCCACCGTGCTGATCACCGGTGGCGGCAGCTCCAGCCCGTCGTACGACGGCGGCGGCCAGGCGTGTGCGCCGTCGACGCTGACGTCGTACGCCGTGACCGTGCCGGGCTCGAGTCCGGTGCACTCGACCAGGGCGTAGTGGTGCCCGTGCACCCCGAAGGTGCGCGCGGACCAGGACCGGTCGGCGGTGGACACCGTGACGATGCCGGCCTGCTCGGCCTCCACCCACACCGCGGCCGAGGTCTCGTCGACGTGACGCATGAGCGGCCCGAGCCGCAGGGGCGTCGTCATGGCGCCGGTCACGGGCGGAGCAGGACCTTGATCGCGCGGCGCTCGTCCATCGCGGCATAGGCCTCGGCGACGTCGTCGAGGCTCATCGTCGAGTCGAAGACGGGTCCGGCGTCGACGGTGCCGGCCAGGGTGCGCTCGAGCAGGTCGGGGAGGTACTTGCGCACCGGGGCCATGCCGCCGGCGACGCCCACGTTGCGCCCGAACATCGCGTTGATCGGCAGGTTGACCCCGTGCGGCACGCCGACGTAGCCGACCATCGCGCCGGGACGCGCGCTGCGCAGCGCCTGCTTCATCGAGGAGTCGGTGCCGACGCACTCCAGCACCGCGTCGGCGCCGATGCCGTCGGTGAGGTCCATCACATGGGCCGCGCCCTCCTTGTCCCGCTCCTCGACGACGTCCGTCGCGCCGAACCGCCGGGCGATCGCCTGGCGCGGGGCGTGGCGTGACATCGCGATGATGCGCTCGGCGCCGAGCTCGCGAGCGGCCAGGACTCCGCACAGCCCGACCGCGCCGTCACCGACGACCACGACGCTCGAGCCGGGCTCGACGCGGGCCGAGACCGCGGCGTGCCAGCCGGTGGGGAGCACGTCGGACAGCGCCATGAGGGAGGCGAGGGTGGCCGGGTCGGCCTCGTCGGGCGAGAGCGGGATCTCGACCAGGCTGCCGTCGGCCTGCGTGGCTCGGACGAGCTCGCCCTGGCCGCCCTGGGTCATGCCGAGGTTGGCGCACCCTGCCTGCATGCCCTTGCGGCAGACCGCGCAGGTGTTGTCGCAGTGGCAGAACGGGATCACCACGAAGTCGCCGGGAGAGAAGGAGGACACCGCGGAGCCGACCTCCTCGACGACGCCGACGGTCTCGTGGCCGATCGGGCTGCCGACGGTGATGTCGTTCTCGCCGCGGTAGGGCCACAGGTCCGAGCCGCAGACGCAGGCGGCGACGGTGCGCACGAGGGCGTCGGTGGGCTGCTCGATGGCGGGAGCGGGGCGGTCCTCGAGACGGATGTCGCGGGTGCCGTGGATGGTGGTGACACGCATGGGGTCCAACGTAGTACCGGCGCGCCAAGGGGCGTTTATCTCATATGTGACATACACTGCTGCGCGTGCCAGACGCCTACCTCGTCCGCATCGGCGGCATGATCCGGGACGCCCGCAAGCACCGCGGGTGGACCCAGGTCCAGCTCGCCGACGTGCTCAACACCAGCCAGAGCGCGGTCAACCGCATCGAGCGCGGTCACCAGAACATCACCCTGGAGATGGTCGCCCGCATCGGTGAGGCCCTCGACTCCGAGATCGTCACCCTCGGCCCGCCCGGGCCCACGCACCTGCGCGTCCAGGGCCCCACCACGCTGTCCGGCGAGATCGTGGTCAAGACCTCCAAGAACGCCGGGGTCGCGCTGCTCTGCGCGACTTTGCTCAACCGGGGCCGCACCACCCTGCGCCGCGTGGCCCGCATCGAGGAGGTCAACCGCCTGCTCGAGGTGCTGCAGAGCCTCGGGGTGGAGACCCGCTGGCTCAACGCCGACGGCGACCTCGAGATCGTCCCGCCCGCCGAGCTCGACCTGTCACGCATCGACGAGGAGGCCGCGCGCCGCACGCGCTCGGTGATCATGTTCCTCGGCCCGCTGCTGCACCGCGCCACCGAGTTCCAGCTGCCCTACGCCGGTGGCTGCGACCTCGGCAGCCGCACGGTCGAGCCCCACCTCACCGCGCTGCGACGCTTCGGCCTCGAGGTCAAGGCGACCGAGGGCTTCTACCACGCGATCGTCGACCCGTCGGTCGCCCCGGGCCGGCCGATCGTGCTGACCGAGCGCGGTGACACGGTCACCGAGAACGCCCTCATGGCGGCCGCCCGGCACGACGGTGTCACCGTCATCCGCAACGCCAGCAGCAACTACATGGTCCAGGACCTCTGCTTCTACCTCGAGGCGCTCGGCGTGCACGTCGAGGGCATCGGCACGACCACGCTCACCGTCCACGGCCAGGCCGACATCGACGTCGAGGTCGACTACGCCCCCTCCGAGGACCCGATCGAGGCGATGTCGCTGCTCGCCGCGGCGATCGTCACCGAGTCCGAGATCACGATCAAGCGCGTGCCGATCGAGTTCCTCGAGATCGAGCTCGCCGTCCTCGAGGAGATGGGCTTCCGCTACGACCGCAGCGAGGAGTACGTCGCCGCCAACGCCCAAACCCGGCTGGTCGACCTCACCACCAAGGTCTCCCCGATGCACGCCCCCCTCGACAAGATCCACCCGATGCCGTTCCCGGGGCTCAACATCGACAACCTGCCGTTCTTCGCCGTCATCGCGGCGATGGCCGAGGGCAAGACGCTGCTGCACGACTGGGTCTACGAGAACCGCGCGATCTACCTCACCGAGCTCAACCGCCTGGGCGCTCGCGTGCAGCTGCTCGACCCCCACCGGGTGAGCATCGAGGGCCCGACCCGCTGGTCCGGCGCGGAGATCGTCTGCCCGCCGGCGCTGCGGCCCGCGGTGGTGATCCTGCTGGCGATGCTGGCCAGCAGGGGCACCTCGGTGCTGCGGTCGGTCTACGTGATCAACCGCGGCTACGAGGACCTCGCCGCGCGTCTGAACGACCTGGGCGCCTCGATCGAGACCTTCCGCGACATCTGAGGTGACCGTCCCCACGGGTTTCGCCTACCTCGACGAGCCCCGCGAGGCCGGTGCGGTGGTGGCGCTGGCCCACCGCGGCGGCGCGAAGCACCCCGACCTGGTCGGGATGGAGAACACCCTGACCGCGTTCCGGCACGCCTGGGCACTGGGCTACCGCTACCTCGAGACCGACGTGCACGCGACCGCCGACGGCCACCTGGTCGCCTTCCACGACGCCGCCCTCGACCGGGTCACCGACCGGGCAGGGCTCATCGTCGGGCTGCCGCTGGCCGAGGTCGTCGGCGCCGTCGTCGGGGTGCGGCTCGGCCGCGACGAGCGCGTCCCGCTGCTCGCCGAGCTGATGGAGGAGCTCCCGCAGGCCCGGTTCAACATCGACCTCAAGGCCCCGACCGCGGTCGAGCCGCTGGCCGACCTGGTGCGCCGCACCGGGTGGCACGACCGCGTCTGCGTCGGCTCGTTCACCGAGCAGACCCTGCGCCGGTTCCGGCGGCTGCTGGACCGTCCGGTGGCAACCACCACGGGGGTCCTGGCGGTCGGCACGCTCGCCTACGCGCCGTACCCCCGCCGCCTGGTGGGGCTGCTGCGCGACCACGGCGCGGTCCTGCAGGTCCCGCACCGCTGGCGCGGTCGCACGGTCGTCGACCGCCGCCTGGTCGAGCGGGCCCATGCCTGCGGTCGGCATGTCCACGTCTGGACGGTCGACGAGCGTGCTGAGATGGACCACCTGCTCGACCTCGGCGTCGACGGGCTGATCACCGACCGCACCGACGTGGGCAAGGAGGTCCTCGTGGAGCGTGGACTCTGGTTCACCGGTCCCGACGGGGCCGGCACGTGAGCGGCGGACCCGTCGCCGGCGTCGCGGACCTCGAGCCGCTGGCGCGCGCCAAGGAGCAGAAGGCGTGGTACTGGTACGACTGGGCCAACTCGGCCTACGTCACCACCACCGCGGCCGTCCTCTTCGCGCCCTACCTCACCTCGGTCGCGAGCCGTGCCGCCGGCTGTGCGGTCGGTGACGACGCCCCCGACTGCACCAAGGACCTCTCGGTGCTGGGCCTGGCGGTCTCCCCCGAGTCGCTGGTGTTCTACCTGGTCACCCTCGCCACGATCCTGTCCGCGCTCGTGCTGCCGGTCGTCGGCGCCGCCGCGGACCGCTCGGCGCACAAGACCCGCCTGCTCGGCCGCTACGCCTGGGCCGGGTCGGTCTTCGCCGGCCTGATGTTCTTCGTCACCGGCAGCAGCTGGCAGCTCGGCGCCTTCCTCCTGGTCGCGGCCACGCTGTGCCTGGGCGCGTCGCTGGTGGTCTACGACGCGGTCCTGTGCGACATCGCCATGCCCGACGAGCGCGACCGGGTCTCCAGCCGCGGCTGGGCCCGCGGCTACCTCGGCGGCGGCCTGCTGCTCGCGGCCAACTTCGGGCTGCTCTCGGTGATGGACGACACCGAGCTCGCGGTGCGCCTCTCCCTGCTCTCGGCCGCGATCTGGTGGGCGGCGTTCACGATCATCCCGGTGCGCGGGATCCGCGACCGGGTGCCCTACCACCCCGAGCCGGTCGGGGGTGGGCTGGTGCGCAGCAGCTTCGGCCAGCTGTGGGCCACGCTCAAGGACCTGCGCAACTACCCCCAGACCCTGCTGTTCCTGGTGGCCTACCTGTTCTACAACGACGGCATCCAGACGGTGATCTACGCCGCCTCGGTCTACGGCGAGCGGGAGCTGGAGTTCGAGAAGTCGACGGTGCTGCTCGCCTTCCTCGTGGTGCAGTTCATCGGCGTGGCGGGCGCCCTGCTCTTCGGCCGCGTCGCGGAGCGACGCGGTGCGCGCTCGGTCATCCTGGCCGGCCTGCTGATCTGGATCGTGGTCGTCGCGGCGGGCTACCTCACCCCCGCCCGCAACTTCGGGCTCTTCCTGGTCCTCGCCGCCGCCATCGGCCTGGTGCTCGGAGGCACCCAGGCGCTGTCCCGCTCCTTCTACAGCCAGCTGATCCCCCACGGGCGGGAGGCGGAGTACTTCTCGCTCTACCAGGCCGCCGAGCGCGGCACCTCCTGGCTGGGCACCCTCGTCTTCGGGGTCGTCCAACAGGTCACCGGCTCCTACCGCCCGGCGCTCGTCGCGCTCGCGGCCTTCTTCGTGGTGGGCTTCGCCCTGCTGTCCCGGGTGGACCCGCGACGCGGCATCGTCGAGGCCGGCAACCAGGTCCCGGACGTGGTCTGAGGCGTCTCCCGCCGGGGTGCGGACCGCACCCCGGGGGACCCCGCCCCGCGTGTAGGGCTTGCGCCCCTGGGCATGCTGGTCGCGAGAGATCATCGCGCCGGAATCTTCTGGCACCACCACGCGTTGGACGTCTGGAGGAGAACGACGGCGTCACGATCGCCGGTCGGGCGCGTCTCCTGAGGACCGGGCCCCACGAGGGCCACGCACACTGGATGAGGGGTGAGACCCAATGGCGGAACGCACGCTGCGCGGCGCTCGGTTGGGCGGACAGAGCTTCGAGGACGAGCGCGGCATCGAGTTCGCCGCACGTCAGCGGGTGACCTACGTCTGCGCCCAGGGCCACACGTTCGACATCCCCATGTCGGCCGAGGCCGACATCCCGCCGCTGTGGGAGTGCCCGCGCTGCGGCGCCGAGGCGCTGATGAAGGACGGCGAGCGTCCCGAGCCCAAGGCCGAGAAGCCCGTCCGCACGCACTGGGACATGCTGCTCGAGCGGCGCTCGGAGAGCGAGCTGGAGGAGATCCTGGCCGAGCGGCTGGAGATGCTGCGCGGCGGAGAGATCGGTCCCGCCCACCTCCACCGCGGCTCCAAGAGCCGCAGCGCCTGAGGCCCCCTGAGCTAGTCCACCACGTCGCCCCGGACCACCTCGTGGTCTCCGGGGCGTCGTCGCGTCCGGGGGTCGGCGTCGGCGGAGGGCGGCCCGGTCCGCGTGCCCGCGACGCGCACGGTCAGCCGGCGCGCCACCAGCCGGGTCAGCACGCGCCGGGCGAGCGGTCGGGTGAACGGCAGGATGCAGAGCAGGCCCACGACGTCGGTGATGAAGCCCGGGGTCACCAGCAGGGTGCCGCCGACCAGGACCAGCGCGCCGTCGGCCAGCTCCTGGGAGGGCATCCGGCCCGACGACAGGGTCTCCGAGAGCGCGCGCCAGGCGCGGGCGCCCTCGCGCTTGACCAACCAGGCCCCGAACGCCCCGTCGGCGAGCAGGACCAGGATCGTCCACCACGGCCCGATGACCTGGCCGAGCTGGACCAGCAGGTAGATCTCGGCCAGCGGGACTGCGACGAACAGGCCCGCGAGCACCCACCAGGGCATCCGGCGCTTCATGCCCTCGAGCGTACGCGCGCCACACCACCGCGGACCTGGCGGCGGCGGCGCTCCAGCCCCCAGCGCGTGATCCGCTTGAGCGACTCCGTGGCGACGTCGGGACTCATCTTGGACTGGCCGCGCTCGCGCTCGAGGAACTCGATCGGCACCTCCCGCACCACCAGGCCCGCCTCCAGCGTCCGCACGGTCAGGTCGGTCTGGAAGCAGTAGCCCACCGACTCCACGGTCGCCAGGTCGATGCTGCGCAGTGTCTCGGCCCGGAAGAGCCGGAAGCCGGCGGTGATGTCGTGCACCGGCACCCCGAGCAGGGCACGGGCGTAGAGGTTGCCCCCCACCGAGAGCGCCTTGCGGAAGGGGCTCCAGTTGACCACGCTCCCGCCGCGCACCCAGCGGGAGCCGATCACCAGGTCGGCGGACTCCAGGGCCTCGCGCAGCCGGTGCAGCTGCTCGGGCTGGTGGGAGCCGTCGGCGTCCATCTCCCCCACCACGTCGTAGCCGCGCGCCAGGGCGACCGCGAAGCCGTGCAGGTAGGCCGCGCCCAGCCCCGCCTTGGCCGTGCGGTGCACCACCTGGACGCGGTCGTCCGCGGCGGCGAGGCGGTCGGCGATGTCCCCGGTGCCGTCCGGGGAGCCGTCGTCGACCACGAGCACGTGGAAGGCGGGCTGCGCGGCCAGCACTCGGCCGACGATCCACTCCAGGTTGCCGGCCTCGTCGTAGGTCGGGACCACCACGACCACGCGGGCGTCGGGCCGCAGCGGCGGCGCCACCCGACGGTGGCTCACCGGGCGGTCCCCACGACCTCACGGCACCCGGCCTCGTCCGGTCGGGCACGCGCCCCAGCGCGTCCCCGACCGGACGAGGCGGAGCGCCGGCGGCGGACGACGGCACCGGCGAGCACCGCGAGGGCGGCCAGCACCGCGACGCCCCCGGCGATCGCGTCGCCGAAGCGCACCGCCGGTGTCAGCCCGGTCAGCTCGGGCACGTCGGCCTCCCACGTGCCCGGCTCGCGCACCGGGAGGCGGCGCAGCACCTCGCCGTCGGGCGAGATCAGGCCGGAGACGCCGTTGGTGGCGACCACGGCGACGTAGCGGTCGGTCTCCTGGGCGCGCAGGCGGGCGATCGCGAACTGTTGCTCGATCTGCCCGGTGCCCATGTAGGTCGCGTTGTTGGTCTGGACGACGAGCAGGCGTGCGCCCTGGCGGACCACGTCGTGGACCAGGTCGTCGTAGGCGACCTCGAAGCAGATCACGTCGCCCAAGGTGGTGCCGGCCACCTGCAGCGCACCTGACCGGGTGCCGGCGACCATGTCGCGCGGGATCTGGTCGAGGCGCTCGAAGTACGTCGCGAGCTGGTCGCGCATCGGGATGTACTCGCCGAACGGCACCGGGTGCCGCTTGGCGTAGGAGGTCCCCGGCCCGGGCCGCGGGGCGTCGGACGGCGACCAGACGATGCCGCGGTTCTCGATGTCACGCGGGCCGGGACCCCGGACCATCGCGCCGACCAGCGTGGGCACCCCGACGGCGTCGACCGCGCCCTGGATGTCGGCGTAGACGGTGCCGTCCCCGAAGGGGTCGATGTCGGTGGAGTTCTCCGGCCACAGCACCAGGTCGGGCTGCTGGGCGGTGCCGGCCTCGACGCGGTCGGCCAGGGCGTGCGTCTCGCGCACGTGGTTGTCCAGCACCGCGCGGCGCTCGGCGAACGCCTCGAGCCCTTGGCCCGGGACGTCCCCCTGGACAGCGGCGACGCGCACGACGCCGGCCGGGTCCTCGTCGCGGCCCCACGGCAGCGTGAGCGCCGGCAGCGTCACGGCCAGGACCCCCAGCGGGGCGAGGACGGTGAGCAGCCGCCGCCGCGCCCCGGACGGGCGCCACTCCAGGACCACCCAGGCCAGGACGGTGCCGGTCAGCGCCACCAGCAGACCCGTGCCGGCGGTGGCGACACGCGGCATCGCCTCGGCCCACGGCGTGCCGGCGGTCGCAAAGGCCAGGCTCCCCCAGGGCATGCCGCCCCAGGGCACCTCGGAGCGCAGCAGGTCGACCGCGACCCAGACGGCCGCCGCCCACAGCGGCCAGGCGGGCAGGCGTCGCACGGCCCGCACGCCGAGCGCGACGAGCACGTAGAACGCGCCCTCGAGCAGGGTGAGCCCCACCGCGACGTCGGGGCCCACGACGCGGATCCAGCTGAGCAGGACCCCGCAGAACACCAGGCCGAAGCTCAGACCGACCAGGGCGGTGCCGCGGCGGGAGGCGCGGTCATCGGGGATTGCCACCACGAGGCCGGCCACGGACAGCGGCAGCAGGACCCACCAGGACGACGGCGGGAACGCCAGCGCGGCGCCCAGGCCGCTGACGGCGGCCAGCAGGCACCTCCACCACAGGGCTCGCAACCGGTTCCTCCGCCTCGACTCGCTGGCTGTGCTGATCGGAGCGCCAGCCTAGTCCGGGCGCGCGAAAGGCCCGAACCCTTCGGACCAACGGTGCCCACGCCGGCTGCGTGGTGCACTCGCTGTTGTCTACTGGGTCCGGGCCTCGCGCGTGTCTCAACCCCGTGGAGAAGCGACGGTGGGGCAGGTCGATGCTCTCCGCACGTGGCACCCATCCGGGAGCCTCGACCCTCCGCACACCGCGACCTCTCTACGGCCTGCTCGGTGGACTGGGAGAGATTGCCGCACCTCGGAGGACAGGGTCAACCACCCTCTGACCTGCGCTTTCTCCCAAACCTGCAGGTCATGGCGGGTGGCCGAGGTCACAGCCATTTCGCGGAAAGTTCATCTGTACGGCGTGTCGGGCTCGACACGCCGACTTGGAACGTTCCGGTGCCTGGTCCTCGGGGCCTAGCCGGGAGGCGCGACGAGGCCCTCCGGGTCGTGCGCAGGGGCACCGTCCACCAGCGTGAGGACGCACCGCGCCGGGTCGGCCTCGGCGTCCAGGAGCTGCTCGACCGACCGGTCGGTGTCCCAGACCGCCAGGGTGGCGGGCGCCCCGGCGCGCAGCGTGCCGCCCCACGGCTCCGGCAGGTCGGGTGCCCCGCCCCGCCGTCCGGCGACCCAGCCGCCGACGGTGTGTGCGGCCAGCGCCTGGGCGCGCGTGGTGCCCGCGCCGCTCGTGCGGTGGTGCACCGCGCCGCGCAGGCCCGCCCACGGGTCGAAGGCGGTCACCGGCGTGTCCGAGCCCAGCGCCAGCACCGCGCCGGCTCGCACGGCCGTCCCGAAGGCGTTCATGCCGGTCGCGCGCCCACCGACCCGTGCGGCATACAAGCCTCCGGGTCCGCCCCAGGCGGCGTCGAAGGCCGGCTGCACGCTGAGCACGACCCCCCAGCGGGCGAGGGCGTCCAGCTGGTCGGGGTCGGCCATCTCGACGTGCTCGAGCCGGTGCCGGGCGGCTCGCAGCGCGGCCAGGCCGACCTCGCGCTCGGCGGCCCCGAGCCCCTCCACCACCGCGGAGGTGCCGCGGTCGCCGATCACGTGGAACCCGCCCTGCAGGCCGGCCCGGGTGCAGGCGACCAGGTGACCGGCCACGTCGTCGGCGTCGAGGTAGAGCGCGCCCGCGACCCCGGGGGCGTCGGCGTAGTCCGCGTGCAGGGCCGCGGTGCGCGAGCCGATCGCGCCGTCCACGCACAGGTCTCCCGCCGCGCCGGCGAGCCCGAGGCGCAGCGCCATGGCGGTGTCCCGGTCGCCCCAGTAGCCGACCACGTCGGGCACCGCGCGGCCCCGGTCGCGCGCCTCGGCGGCCAGCCGTGCGGCCGTGGCGAAGTCGTCGGGCGTGGACAGGTGCGGCGCCCCCATCTCGTGGACCGTGCCGAGACCGGCCGCTGCCGCGGCGTCGAGCGCGGTGGCGACCGCACGCGCCCGGTCGGCCCGGCTGACCAGTCCGCGGGCGGCGTCCCGCACCGCGTGGTGGGCGTCCTGGGCCACCGGGCCGCGAGGGCTCCACCCCGGCCGGCCGGACAGGCGGGCCTCGCCGCCTGCGGCGTCCACCAGGGCGCTGGTCACCAGCGCCGAGTGCATGTCCACCCGCGAGAGGTACGCCGCCCGGCCGCGTGTGGCCCGGTCGAGGTCCTCGCGCGCGACCACCGTGCCGCCCGCCCACGCGGTCTCGTCCCACCCGTGGCCCAGCACCACCGCGGTCTCGTCGGCGTGCTCGGCGTGTCCGGCGACCAGGGCGAGCAGGTCGGCCGCGGACCCGGCCCCGGTGAGGTCGACGGCCAGGGCCTGCTGGCCGGTCTCGGCCAGGTGCACGTGCGCGTCGACGAAGGCGGGCGTGACCAGGCGACCCTGGAGGTCGACCCGGCGCACCCCGCCCCCGGAGGTCCTGGGCGTCCCCGCCGACCCGACCGTGACGACGCGCCCGGCGCGCAGGAGCAGCGAGGCCGGCTCCGTCGAGGTGCTCGGGAGTCCGGAGGCGTCGACGCCGGCGGCGAGGCGGGCGTGGTCGAGGAGGAGGTCCACGGGGCCATCCTCCCCGACGACGCGCCCGACGACCATCCGGGATGACGGCGAGAGATCATCCGGTTAGGCTGGACTGATACCGGGAATCCTACGGTTGAGTGCGACTCAGACGGCAGAAACCTCCGAGTCGCCGAGATCTTCCGCCAACGCGAAGGACGACTCCAATGACGCCCCTGCTGCACCTGCTGCTCGACGGCCCCGCCCCGGAGCCGGTCACCGCCGCGCTCGCGCGCCTGACCCGCCGGGGCGCCTGTGTCCACGACCGGTCCGCGGAGTGCACCGCCGAGGCCGACGTCGTCGTGCGGGTCGGGTCCGCCCCCTCCCTGGAGCGCGTCGCCGAGGGCGTGGGCGCGGTGGTCCTCGCTCCCGGACCGGCCCACAGCGGGCTCGCCGCGCTCGGCATCCACCCCACGGCCGCACCCGAGGGCACCGTCCGCGCCACGCGCGAGCGGACCGCCGCTCTCACCGACGAGGACCTGCTGGCACGCACCGACCCGGCCGCCCTCGAGCCCACCGCGGGGCTCGAGCTCTCCCTCGGCGCCGTCCCGTTGCTCACCGCCGGGGCCACCCCCGTCGCCGCGCTCGCCACCCACGGCGCCAGGCGCGTCGCGGTGCTCGGCGTCGACGCGGCCGGGCCCGCCGGCGACGAGCTGCTCGCGGCCGCGGTCAGCTTCGCCGCCCGCCGCGGCGGCCGGCGTACCGACCGGGCCGGGGCCGACGTCACCCTCGATCCCGCGTGGCTGGAGCTCAAGTCCGCCGTCGTCGAGCTGCAGGGCCTGCAGGTCAAGGACGGCAGCGTGCCCGAGG
The DNA here is from genome assembly GCA_963811385.1 of uncultured Actinomycetota bacterium. Taxonomy (GTDB): domain Bacteria; phylum Actinomycetota; class Actinomycetes; order Propionibacteriales; family Nocardioidaceae; genus Marmoricola_A. Next base: position 176,017 of record CAWEQX010000013.1, read on the forward strand.
AGCACCGCGCCGCCGCCCACCCGCTGGTGGAACGCGTCGTGGCCGGCGTCGAGACGCTGGCGCCGCAGTTCGCCCACGACACCGACTACCTGCGCGCGGTCGTCAAGGACCTGCGGCGCTGGGCCGACGACGGTCTCGGGGTGCCCGACTTCCTCGACGCGATGCTCGCCTTCGACCCGGCCGCCGAGCGCGTCGACGGGCGCCGTCACCTGGTGCTGTTCCCGATGTACACCCAGAACGGCTCGCCCGACCGCCACGTGGAGGCCGTGCTGCTGGAGGTGCTCTGGCCCGACTTCGTCGCGGAGCTGGAGGCCGGTGACTTCTCCAACAAGCTGTTCCTGCCGATCCGGTTCCTCGACTTCACCCCCGGCTACGACACGTTCTCCGCGGTGCTCTTCCCCGAGACGGTCGCGATGCGCGAGCTGCCCAAGTTCACCTGGGGCGGCATCTTCGCCGACCGTGAGGCCGCGCGCTTCCGCAGCGTCGTCCGGGCCGCGGCCGACGTGACCGGACTCGCGCTGCCCTCGGAGGCCGCCCGGTTGCTCGCCGACCAGCGGCTCGCCGAGGAGACCTTCGTGATGTGGGACCTGATCCACGACCGCACCCACATGCACGGCGACCTGCCCTTCGACCCGTTCATGATCAAGCAGCGGATGCCCTACTTCCTCTACTCCCTCGAGGAGCTGCGCTGCGACCTCACCGCGTTCCGCGAGGCCGTGCGGCTCGAGGGCGAGGGGGGACCCGGGCACGCCCGCCTGGTGCAGTACGCGATCCTGTTCGACCGCATCTTCCGCTTCCCGATCACCGGCAACCGCACCCGCAACTACGACGGCCTCGGCGGCCAGCTGCTGTTCGCCTGGCTGCACCAGCGCCATGTGCTGCACTGGACCGACAACCGGCTGTCGGTGGAGTGGGAGCGGGTCGCCGACGCCGTCCTCGAGCTCGGGGCCGCCGTCGACGAGCTCTACTGGCGCTCGATCGACCGGCCCAAGGTCGCGCACTGGCTCGCGGCGTACGACCTCGTCTCCGCCACGCTCACGCCGCACCCGGCGTCGACGTGGGCCAAGGGCGCCGACGCGCTGCCGCTGGACGGACCGCTCAAGGGCCTGACCGACGCGGTCCTCGACGACGAGTTCCCGCTGTCGATGTTCTACGAGGCGCTGTCGAAGAAGATGGGGTCCGTGGTCGAGTCGACGAGAGGGATCACGGCATGAGCGACGGCACCGTGGTCGTGGTGGGTGCCGGCAGCGCGGCCGGCCGTGCGGTCTGCGCGGCGCTGGTCGCGGCGGGCCATGCGGTCGCCGCGGTCGACCTGGTCGAGCCCGCCGTGCCCGGCACGACGCCGTACGCCGTGGACGCGACCGACCGCGCGGCGGTCGAGTCCCTGGCGCAGACGGTCCGCGCCCAGGGACCGGTCGCGGGGCTGGTGCACCTGGTCGGCGGCTGGCGCGGTGGCAAGGGCCTGCTCGAGAACTCGGACGAGGACTGGGCGTTCCTGTCCTCGATGCTGGTCGACACGCTGCGCCACACCACCCGCGCCTTCCACGACGACGTGCGCTCCGCGGGCGGCCGGGTCGTGATCGTCTCCGCCGAGGCGGCGGGCCGACCGACCGCGGGCAACGCCAACTACGCCACCGCCAAGGCCGCCGCCGAAGCCTGGATGCAGGCGCTCGCCGACTCCTTCGGTGACTCCGGAGCCGCCGCGGTGACGCTGGTCGTCAAGGCGCTGCTCACCCCCCAGATGCGCGAGGCACACCCCGAGCGGAAGTTCCCCGGGTTCACCGACGTGGCCGACCTCGGCCTCGAGGTGGCGCGCGTGGTCGGCAGCCGAGAGGACGGCCTCAACGGCGCCCGCCTCCCCCTCAGCAGCGCACCGGCCGGGTCGTAGAGTCGCGCCGTGCCCCTTCACGATCCCCAGCTGCGCAGCTTCGCCTCCGACAACTACTCCGGCGTCCACCCCGAGGTGCTCGAGGCCGTCGCCGCCGCCAACGGCGGCCACCAGGTCTCCTACGGCGAGGACGTCTACACCGAGCGCCTCCAGGAGGTGCTGGCCGGCCACTTCGGGCGCCCCGTCGAGGCGTTCCCCGTGTTCAACGGCACCGGCGCCAACGTGGTCGCGCTCCAGTCGATGCTCCCCCGCTGGGGCGCGGTCGTCTGCTCCAGCAACGCCCACATCCACTGCGACGAGAACGGCGCCCCCGAGCGCATGGGCGGCATCAAGCTCCTCACCGTCGACGTGCCGGACGGCAAGCTCACCCCCGCGCTGATCGACCAGCAGGCTTGGGGCTGGGGTGACGAGCACCGCGCCCAGCCGCTGGTCGTCTCGATCACCCAGACCACCGAGCTCGGCACGGCGTACACCCCCGACGAGATCGCCGCGATCTGCGACCACGCCCATGAGCGCGGCATGCGCGTGCACCTCGACGGCGCCCGCATCTCCAACGCCGCTGCCTCGCTCGGCGTGCCGATCAGCGCCTTCACCAGCGACGTGGGCGTCGACGTGGTGTCCTTCGGCGGCACCAAGAACGGCATGCTCATGGGCGAGGCCGTCGTGGTCCTCGACCCCGAGGCGTCCGACGGACTGGTCTACCTGCGCAAGATGTCGATGCAGCTGGCCTCCAAGATGCGGTTCATCTCTGCCCAGCTGATCGCGCTCTACGAGGGTGACCTCTGGCTGCGCTCGGCCTCCCACGCCAACGCGATGGCCTCCCGCCTCGCCGACGGCGTCCGTGGCCTGCCGGGTGTCGAGATCACCCAGCCGGTGCAGGCCAACGGCGTCTTCGTGGTCGTCCCCGACGACGTGACCGAGCAGCTGCGCAAGCGGTTCCGGTTCTACGACTGGGACGCCTCGCGCGGCGAGCGCCGCTGGATGTGCTCCTTCGACACCACCGAGGCCGACGTCGACGCGTTCGTCGAGGAGCTCCGCTCGCTCGTCGGGTGACCCCTGACCCGAGCGAGGCGCCAGTCCACAGACTGTCGAACGCACGTGCGAATAAGTGTTGCCCGCGGTAGGTTGGGTGCATGCCGACCGACCTGCGCGACGCCTCACCGGCCGGCCTTCTGGCCGCCGCGGGCAGCGCTGTGCGGTCCCGGCGTCTGGCCGAGGTCCACGACCTGGAGGTGATCGCGCAGTGGGCGGCGGTCCATGGCGCGGACCCGATGGAGGGTCTGTCGCCGCGTGAGCGCGACCATGCCCGTCGCATCGGCAAGGTGCTGAGGCAGGTCGGCGGAGAGGGCACGCCCGGGGTGCAGGACTTCTGTCTCGGCGAGATCGCCATGGCTCGCGGGACCGGGCCGGTCGCCACCCGCAACGCCATGGCCGACGTGCTCGACCTGATCCACCGCCTGCCGGCCACCTGGGCGGTGTGCCGGTCCGGCGAGGCCGAGGTCTGGGTGGCCCGGCGGGTCGCCACCCTGTCCCGCCAGATCCCCGAGGACCGGATGTGGGTGATCGACCGAGCCGTCGCCCGGATGATCGCGCACGAGTCCGCCAGCCGCACCCTTGCCGTGGCGGAGGCCAAGGTCGCCGAGGCCGACCCGGCCCGCCACGAGCAGAAGGCTGACGACGTGACCGAGCGGCTGTTCGCTGTGGTCGGGCAGACCGACGAGGACCAGCTGCGCACCGTCGTGGCCCGGGTCACCGCGGCTGACGGCGCCGGCGTCGACGCGGTGCTGGACCGCGTCGCCGAGATCCTCGCGGGCAGCCATCCCGACGCCACCTCGGACGAGCGACGGTCGATGGCGATGGGCTGCTTCGGTCGGCCCGGTGAGCTCCTCGCGCTGTTGCTGCTGGGTGTTGACGGCACCAGCGATCCCGAGGACCATGCTCGTGCGCTCGCGCTGCCCGCCGAGGTGCTGCCGCTGCTGCGCGATCCCGCGACCGCAGCGCGGATCGCTCCCCAGGCCACGCTCCATGTCCACCTGCACGAGGCGGTCCTCCTCGGACACGACGGCGTCGCCCGGGTCGAAGGTCTGGGCCCCCGCACCCTGTCCCAGCTCCAGATCCTGCTGGGCCGCACGAACCTCGTGGTGCAACCGGTCATCGACCTGGCCGACCGGGTCCGCACCACCGCCTATGAGCACCCCGAGTCCCTCAAGCGCCGGGTCCACCTGATCACCGGTGGCGACTACTGGCCCTATGCGGTCTCCACGGGTCGCGACGTGGACTACGACCACCCCACCCCCTACCGGCCGGGCGCTCCACCAGAGCATCCACCGCAGACCGGCACCCACAACTCCGGCCCGCTCGGGCGGCGACACCATCGCTGGAAGACCCACGCCGGTTAGCGATCACGCCAGTGCGGCCACGGCCGCTACGTCTGGCTCACCCCCACGGCCTGGCGTTCCTCGTCGACCACCGCGGCACCCGGCAGATCGATCCCGATCACGCACGCCAGATGTTCGCCGCCGGCGACGGCATCGAGCTCTCCTTTCCCGAACGACCACACGAGATCGAGCTTGCCTTCTAGCCTGCAGCAGCGCTCCGGGCAGGTGTCCGCTCATGCTTGTTATGCGCGTGATCCATCGGGACATTTCGAGGAGCCGTTGTGGCTGCCTGTCGATGGAGCTGGAGGCCTCGAGATGTCCCTTTTCGATCCGTGTCTGATCCGCTCCCGAGGGCCGTCCGGGGAGCCGGTTGTCCGGCTTGGGGTGCCGTTGGTCGATGACTATCTGGAGTTCCTGGAAGGGCGTTGTCGACCGAACACGGTCCTGGCCGCGGCCTATGACCTGAAGGTGTTCTTCACCGTGGTCGGCAAGGAGCCGGCCGATGTGGTGACCGCCGATGTGCTGGGGTTCATGACGGCGCAGCGCACCGGCGGTCGTGACGCGGCGACCGCGGTGCCCCTCGTCTCGGGCGGGGGGCTGTCCGGAGTGGCGGTGAGCACGCTGGCGCGGCGGTTGTCGGTGGTCTCGGGGTTCTTCGCCTATCTGCAGGCCCGTGGTGACATCACCGCGAACCCGGTGCCGCGGGGGCTCCCGACGCGGCGGGAACGGTCCCGTCCAGGACAGGGGGTGCCGTTGACCCGGCGGACTCGTCGCCTGCCGCGGATCCTGACGCCCGGTGAGGTCGACCGGCTCACCAGCGCGCTGCGCACCCATCGGGACCGGGCGATGGTCGCAGCGATGGTCTTTGGTGGGCTGCGACGGTGTGAGGTCCTCGGCCTGCAGATCGAGGACCTGCGCGTCGCCGAGCGCCGGGTGTTCATCGCCGACGGCAAGGGCGGGCACCAACGACTGGTCCCGGTCTCGACGCGGTTCTTCTCCGCCGTCGCTGCCCATCTCGAGACCGAGCGACCCCCGCGACCCGGCACCGATCGAGTGTTCGTGGTCCTCAAGGGACCCAACCGCGGGATGCCGTTGACCCCGGCCGGGCTGGACGAGGTGCTGGCCGGGGCGCGTCGCCGCGCCGGTCTGGAGCACGCGACCTGTCACGAGCTGCGCCACACCTGCTTGACCCGATTGCGGGAGGCCGGGATGGCGTTGGAGGCGGTCCAGGCCCAGGCCGGGCACGCATCGATCGAGTCCACGAGGATCTACCTGCACCTGGCCGATGACTGGCTGGCCTCGCAATACCGCAAGGCTGCCGAGGTCCTCGACGCCCAGCTCTACGCGCCCCGCGACGCAGCCAGCGATGCTGTCGGGGGTGCTCGATGAGCGCGCCGGCGCCGCTGGCGACCTGGGTCGAGCTGGAGGCGGTGGTCCCGCAGATCACTGCGACGATGCGCCGTTATCTGGAGCAGATCGCCGGCGTCCTGCGACCGGGCAGCGTGAAGAACACCGATCAGGCGCTGCGCGCGTTCGCGGAGTTCCTGGTCGAGACCCACCCGGAGGTCACCTCCATCGCCCAGGTCACCCGCGGTCACATCGAGGAGCTCAAACCGTGGCTGGCCGCCCGCCCCGGCCGGAACCGGGACCGGGCCACGACCGCCACCCTGGCTCACCGGCTCGGGACGCTGCGGATGTTCTTCGTCCGGATCGAGGAATGGGGCTGGGACGAGGCGCCGGCACGGGTGCCGATGTTCCCCGGCGACCTGCCCCGCCAGGACCATCCCCTGCCCAAGGCCCTCGACGACGCCGCCGCCGCGAAGCTGCTCCGCGCCGCGCACGTCCAACCCCGGCTGCTGGTCCGCGTCTGCGTGGAGATGCTGCTGCGCACCGGTCTGCGGGTCAGCGAGTTCACCGCCCTGGCCGCCGACGCGGTGGTGATCATCGGCGCAGCACCCTGGCTCCACGTCCCGGTCGGCAAGCTCCGCGAGGACCGCTACCTGCCCCTGCACCCTCAACTCGTGCAGCTGATCGAGGACTACCGAAGCCGCTATGTCCCGCCCGGGCACCCGCTGTTGCTGCCCCGGGAGAACGGACGAGCCCTGGACCGGCACACCGTGACCAGGCTGCTCAACAAGGCCGGCGCCGCCGCGGGGTTGCCGCACATCCACCCCCACCAGCTGCGCCACACCCTGGCCACCCAGGCAATCAACCGCGGCATGAGCTTGGAGGCGATCGCCGCGATGCTGGGCCACCGCAGCATGGACATGACGCTGGGCTACGCCAAGATCGCCAACCGCACCGTCGCCGATGAGTACTTCGCCGTCACCGACCAGGTCGACGCCCTCTACGCCACCGCCGAGCCGCTGCCCGCCGACGCGATCGGACCGAAGATGGCCCGCCTGCGCCGCGAGCACCACCGCCTGCTCGGCAACGGCCACTGCACCCGCCCGGTCGAGCTCGACTGCGCCTTCGAAGCGATCTGCGAGAACTGCTCGTTCTTCCAGACCAGCATTGAGTTCAGGCCAACCCTGCAAGCCCAGCACGACGACGCCGAAGCCAAGGGCCAACACCACCGCGTCGAGCTGTTCGACCGACTCCTCAGCAACCTCAAGGAGGGCGAAGCATCATGACCAAGCCGCCCACGGATCACCTGCATAATGCCGCGAGTCGCGCGCTCGAGGACGTGCGCTGCTGGCGCTTGGTAGGGCTCAGACGGCCTGTAGGGGTTTGATGTCGTCCAGAGAGTTGCCGAGGTGGTCCTTCTCGACCTCAAGGTCGTAACGGATCTGGAGATTGAGCCAGAACCGGTCGCTGGTGCCGAAGTACCTCGCAAGGCGGAGCGCCGTGTCCGCCGTGACGCGCCGCTTGCCGTGCACGATCTCGTTGATGCGTCGCGGGGGAACGCTGATCGCGACTGCGAGTCGGTTCTGGCTGAGGTCCAGCGGCTCGAGGAATTCCTCCATCAGAACTTCGCCGGGGTGGATCGGAGCGATGGTGCTCATCGGTATGACCTCCTCAGTGGTAGTCGACGACTTCGACGTCGGTGGGCCCGGCGTCGGTCCAGGTGAAGCAGATCCGCCATTGCTGGTTGATCCGGATGCTGTGTTGGCCGGCTCGATCGCCGCGTAGTGCTTCCAGACGGTTACCCGGAGGCATCCGAAGGTCGTTCAGGGTTTCGGCCGCATCGAGCATCACCAGCTTGCGCAGTGCCACGCGTTCAACGCGGGGGTCGATGCTCTTGACCCGTTGACGTGACCAGAGCCGTTCGGTTCCCGGGTCCCGAAACGACCTGATCATCCACAGGAGTATAACGCACAACGTTATGCACGGACATGCCGCTGACAAGGTGCGGGTCCTGTGACAAGCAACCCATACCGTCACCTGAGCCGGACTCCCTCGGCCTTCGGCAGGTTGCGACGGGTGCGACGGCGAGGGCGGCGCCAAGCGGAACCGATCACGTCAGCGCGTGCTGGACCGCGTCTTCTTCGGGAGCGTGCGCCGCGACGTACCTCGAACGGGAAACTACACCTGGAGGTCCGTGAGGGTGTCGACCAGGCGCGCGACGGGGCTGTCGAGGCCCCACCGCGTCGACAGCTCGACCAGCCGGTCGGGATCGGCCGGGGTGTGCGGCAGCCGCAGGTCCCGCGTGCCCAGATCGAGGTCGCACGCCACCCGCACCACCCGCGGAGCGACCGCGAGGTAGTCCGCGGCGTCGACGAGCTTGCGGCGGGGGCCGGGCGCCAGGTCCGAGGACGGGTCAACGACCGCCTCGAGCAGCGCCTCGATCGTGCCGAAGCGGCCCAGCAGCGTGGCTGCGGTCTTCTCCCCCACCCCGGCCACCCCGGGCAGGCCGTCGGAGGCGTCACCGCGCAGGGTCGCGAAGTCGGCGTACTGGTGGGCGTGGACGCCGTACCTGTCCCGGACCCAGGCGTCCTCGACGCGCTCGTGCAGCCGCACGCCGCGTGCGACGTAGAGCACCCGAACCTCGCGCTCGTCGTCGACCAGCTGGAACAGGTCGCGGTCGCCGGTGACGATGTCGACCGGCATCGAGGCCTGCGTGGCCAGCGAGCCGATCACGTCGTCGGCCTCGTAGCCCTTCGCCCCCACCACCGCGATGCCGAACGCTTCCAGCACCTCGAGGATCACCGGCACCTGCGCCTGCAGGGGGTCGGGCACCTCCTCGATGTCCGGCGCCGAGGTGCGCTCGGCGACGACCCGGTGGGTCTTGTACGTCGGCAGCAGGTCCACGCGCCACTGCGGCCGCCAGTCGTCGTCCCAGCAGCACACCAGGTGGGTGGGGGCGTACTCCCCCGCAAGCCGGCTGATGAAGTCCAGCAGGCCGCGCACCGCGTTGACCGGCGTGCCGTCGGGGGCCGTCACCGAGTCCGGGACCCCGAAGAACGCGCGGAAGTAGAGCGAGGCGGTGTCGAGCAGCATCAGCCGCTCGGGACGGTCGTGGGGCATGCCCGGAGCATAGGCGGCGTGGACGTCCTCCCCAGCCAGGCACGGGATCGCTAGGGTGACGCGCGTGGAGGACACAGACCGGGCGATCCTGCGGCTGCTCGCGGCCGACGGACGGATGTCGTTCACCGACCTCGGCAAGGCGACCGGGCTGTCGACCTCGGCGGTGCACCAGCGGGTCAAGCGCCTCGAGGGCCGCGGACTGATCCGGTCCTACACCGCGGTGCTCGACTACGACGCGATCGGTCTGCCACTGACCGCGTTCATCTCGATCCGACCGATCGACGCCTCGCAGCCCGACGACTCCCCTGAGCGGTTGCGCGACATCCCCGAGATCGAGTCCTGCTGGTCAGTGGCCGGCGACTCGTCCTACCTGCTCAAGATCCGGGTGGCGACCCCGACCGACCTCGAGGACCTCCTGGCCCGCATCCGCGCCGCGGCCAACGTCTCGACCCGCACCACGATCGTGCTGTCGACGCCCTACGAGGGCCGCCCGGCCGCCACCTGAGCCGCGCCGGATCGCCTCACTCCGCCATCGAGGAGTAGGCCACGACCCCGCGCCGCAGCGAGCCGATCGCCTCCCGGGCCGTGGTGCGGAGCTCCGGCGTCGGCGCCGCGTCGGCGACCTGGCCGGTCAGGTCGAGCAGCTGCTTCATCCAGCGCACGAAGTCGCCGGCCGCGAGGTCGGTCTCGGTGAGCAGCTCGTCGAGCGCCGCGCCCTCCGCCCACCGTTGGGCCGCCCAGGCGAAGCCGAGGTCGGGCTCGCGGAGGAAGTCGACCCGGTGGTCCTTCTCGGTGCGCGCGAGCCGGCCCCACAGGGCGACCATCGAGGCGATCACCTCCCGCACCGGTCCCCGGGGCGGCCGCGGCGAGGTCTGGTCGTCGGCGCGGCGCGACTCGTAGACCAGCACCGACAGCGCGGCGGCGAGGTCGGGAGCCGAGAGGCCGTCCCACAGCCCGGTGCGCAGCGACTCCGCGACGACGAGGTCGAGCTCGGTGTAGACCCGCATCAGCACGCGTCCGGCGTCGGTGACCTCCTGGGCGGGCGAGAGGTAGCCGAGCGAGGTGAGCACGTCGCAGATCCGGTCGAACTGCCGGGCGATGGTGTTGGTGCGCGACTCGATCCGCCGGCGCAGCGCCTCGGTCTCGCGCGACAGCTGGTGGTAGCGCTCGGCCCACCGGGCGTGGGACTCGCGGTCCTCGCAGGCATGGCACGGGTGCGAGCGAAGCTCGGCGCGGATCCGCGAGATCTCCTCCTCGGTCGCGCCGCGGGTCGGGTCGGCCGCGGCCTGCTTGCGCCGCCGGTTGGGCGAGCCTGGGTCGAGCCCCCGCACCCGCTCCTTGAGCGCCGAGGCCAGGTCGCGCCGCGACTGCGGGTTGCGGCCGTTGAAGCCGCGGGGCACCCGCATCCGGTCCGCGGCGCGGACCGGCCGGTCGAAGTCGATCATCCCCAGGCGGCGGGCCTGGCGGTCGACGGTCAGGACGTAGGGGCGCGGGTCCTCCCGGTCGGCCCGTTGCCCGGGGTCGACCACGATCGCCCAGCCGGAGTACTTGCCGGTCGGCACCTGGATCACGTCGCCGGGACGCAGGGCGTCGAGGGACTGCACCACCTCGTCACGCCGGTCACGCCGCCGGGACCGCGCGGCCTCCGCCTCGACGTCGCTCAGCCGGCGCCTCAGGGCGGCATACTCCATGAAGTCGCCGAGGTGGCAGGTCGCGGCCTCGGCGTAGCCCTCGAGCCCCTCCTCGGCCTTGCGCAGCTGCCGGGCCAGCCCGACCACGGCCTTGTCGGCCTGGAACTGTGCGAACGAGGACTCCAGCAGCTCACGTGCCGTGCGGCGACCGAACTGGTGCACCAGGTTGACCGCCATGTTGTACGAGGGCCGGAACGACGAGCGGAGCGGGTAGGTCCGCGTCGAGGCGAGACCGGCGACCTGCCGGGGCTCGAGCCCCGGCGCCCAGAGGACGACACCGTGGCCCTCCACGTCGATGCCGCGGCGCCCCGCACGACCGGTGAGCTGGGTGTACTCCCCCGGCGTGATGTCGGCGTGGGTCTCGCCGTTCCACTTGACCAGCTTCTCGATCACCACCGACCGGGCCGGCATGTTGATGCCGAGGGCGAGGGTCTCGGTGGCGAACACCACCCGGCAGCGGCCGGCGGCGAACAGCTCCTCCACGCACTCCTTGAACCGCGGCAGCATGCCGGCGTGGTGCGCGGCGACGCCCCGCGACAGGCCGTCGAGGAAGTCGTGGTAGCCGAGGACGGCGAGGTCCTCCTGCGGCAGGTCGGCGCACCGCTCCTGGACGAACCGGACGATCTCGTCGCGCTCCTTCGGCGTGGTCAGCCGCAGGTTGGCGTTGAGGCACTGGGTGACCGCCGCGTCGCAGCCGACCCGGCTGAAGATGAAGTAGATCGCCGGCAGCAGCCCGTCGCGGTCGAGCCGGTCGACGACGTCGAAGCGGGAGGGCATCATCGCCCGGCCCGGACGGCCCCCGCCGGCGGGCCTGGGAGTCTTGCCGCGCCCCTTGGGCGTGCGGTGGTCGCGCACCCGCCGGTGGACCATGTCGTCGCGCGCCACCCGCACCAGCTCGGGGTTGACCCTCGCCTCGGGCCCGCTGTCCCCCGGGTCGTAGGAGTCGTCGAACAGGTCGTACATCCGCCGCCCGACCATCACGTGCTGGTAGAGCGGCACCGGCCGGGTCTCCTCCACGATCGTGGTCGTCGAACCGCGGACGGTGGCCAGCCAGTCGCCGAACTCCTCGGCGTTGGACACCGTCGCACTCAGCGAGACCAGGGCCACCGACTCCGGCAGGTGGATGATCACCTCCTCCCACACCGCGCCGCGGGAGCGGTCGGCGAGATAGTGCACCTCGTCCATCACCACGAAGCCGAGGTCGAGCAGCGTGCGGGAGCCGGCGTAGAGCATGTTGCGCAGCACCTCGGTCGTCATCACGACGATCGGCGCCTCGCCGTTGACCGAGTTGTCACCGGTCAGCAGGCCGACCCGGTCCTGCCCGTAGCGCCGCACCAGGTCGGCGTACTTCTGGTTGGACAGCGCCTTGATCGGGGTGGTGTAGAACGCCTTGCGTCCCTGGTGAAGGGCGAGATGGACCGCGAACTCGCCGACCAGCGTCTTGCCCGACCCGGTCGGCGCGGCGACCAGCACGCCGTCGCCGTCCTCGACCGCCTCGCAGGCGCGCACCTGGAAGTCGTCGAGCGGGAAGTCGTAGAGCTGGCGGAAGTCCGCCAGCACGGGGTGCGGCTGCTCGCGGCGGAAGCGTGCGTAGCGCTCGGCCGGCGACAGCCCGGTGTCCTCACTCACTGCCTGCCCCTACCCACTCGCGGCCGACCAGCACCTTGAGGGCGGCCGGCTCGGCGGTCACGGTCAACGGGAGCGGCCCCAGGCGCTCCCCGTCGGCGTACGCCGTGACGCCGGGCGCGGCGATGCTCACGGTGCGCACGCGGTGGTGCTCGTAGGCGGGGTGGTCGCGGTGCGTGCCGCTGAAGAGCCGAGGATAGGTGCGCACGAGGTCGGGCTTGGTGATCGGGTGGAACAGCACCACGTCGAGCATCCCGTCGGTGAGATCGGCGCCCTCGGTGATCCGCAGTCCCCCGCCGAAGGAGGGCCCGTTGCCGACCGCGACCATCATCGCGCGCACCCGTCGGACGTCCCCGTCGAGGTCGAGGGTGTAGTCGAGCGGCTGGAAGACCCGCAGCTCGGCCAGGGTGGCCAGGTGGTAGCGCGCCTGTCCGCGTGGCCACCGCATGCCGTTGGCCCGCTCGTTGACGACCGCGTCGAACCCGGCGGAGAGCACGCACAGGAAGAGCGTGGCGCCGGTACGGGCGAGGTCGACGGTGCGGACCCGGCTCGCGACGACCACGTCGGCGGCACGCTCGGGGTCGTTGCGCGGCACGCCGAGGGCGCGCGCGGCGTCGTTGCCGGTGCCGGCCGGCACGACGCCCAGCGCGGTCTCGCTGTGGGCCAGGGCCTGCACCGCGAGGTGCACGAGCCCGTCGCCGCCGACCACGACCAGCGCCTCGGCGCCGTCGCGCACGGCCTGCCGGGCGAGGTCCTCGGCCTCGGAGACGTCGCGGCCCTCGACCTGCCGCACGCGGAAGCCGGCCTCGGTCAGCCGCGGCACCACGATCGCGGCCGTGCGGCGTGCCGTCCCCCTGCCCGAGACCGGGTTGGTCAGGAGGACGATCTCGCGGGCCACCTCCCCAGCCTAGGTGCGGACCCCGCCTCGTCCGGTTGGGGACGCGCCCTGGCGCGTGCCCAACCGGACGCGGCCCACGCCGGGGTCACAGGCGCACGAGCGCGGCGTACCTCTCCGGACGTACGCCGACCGCGCGCGCCAGGCGCCGCAGCGCCTCCAGCGCCTGGTCGACGCCGACCTCCACCCCCGGCACGACGAGGGTGAGCCGGCCGGCGACCTCGACGAGCAGCACCTGGCCCAGCGCCCACGCGGCGTGCGCCTCGCGGCGCCACCGCTCCTCCAGCGACGGCTCGGGGTAGGCACGGTCGCAGGCCTGGAGGTCGCACGGCAGTGCGTCGTCGCCCGCCTGGAGGCGTCCGGGCACCCGGGGGGTCCCGAGGGTCACCTCCGTGGTCCACACCACCTCGCGCTCCCCCAGCCACTCGGGCAGGTCGAAGGCGTCGACCGGCGAGACGTCGTGCGCGGTCACTCAGTCGTCCTCGTCGAGGTCGGAGGGCCGCTCGTCGAGCGGCGAGATCTCGTCGTCGGCGACGTCCCCGCCGAGCGCGTCGCGAGCCGCGCGGTCGCGGCGCCGGTCGATGCCGCGGGTGACCAGCTCGGAGAGGAAGAAGAGCAGCGTCATCGGCAGCGCCAGCATGAGCATCGAGAACGGGTCGGTCGACGGCGTGGCCACCGCGGCGAAGACGAAGACCCCGACGATGATCCACGGCCGGTGGTCGGACAGCGCCTTGCCCCGGACGATGCCGGCCAGGTTGAGCAGCACGACGAAGAGCGGGATCTCGAAGGCGACCCCGAAGACCAGCAGCATGCGGGTGAAGAACGAGAAGTACTCGCCGAACTCGACCAGGTTCTGGAGCCGGTCGGGGGTGAAGCCGATGAGGACCTCGAGGCCCTTGGGCAGGACGTAGTAGCCGACGGCCACCCCGAGCACGAACAGCGGGCCCGCGACCCCGGCGAAGACCCGCGACCACTTGCGCTCGTGGGCGTGCAGCCCAGGCAGGATGAAGGCCCAGATCTGGTAGAGCCAGTAGGGGCTGGTGAGGACGACGCCGGCGATGCCGGCCAGCTTGAGGTGCAGCAGCAGCGGGCCGCCGGCGCCCTTGACGTAGGCCTTGGAGTCCACGGTGCCGGGCAGGGCGTCCAGGGCCTGCTGGTAGGGACGGAAGACGAGGTCGAGGAGCTGGTCGAAGAAGAACAGGCCGGCCACCATGGCCACGCTGATCACGACGACCGCGCGCAGGATCCGGGCCCGCAGCTCGCGCAGGTGGTCGGCCAGCGCCATCGTGCCGTCTGCGCCGACAGGTGACTGGGGCGTCGCCCGGAACATCCGGACGACGCTGGAGGCGATGCTCACACCGGTGTCGTGTGGGTCAGGGGATCAGGCTCAGCGGTCGGTCTCGGGCCGACGCTGGTCGTCGTAGGACAGGTCGGTGCGCACCGAGTCGGCCTGGACGGGCCCACGGTCGAGCTCGCGACGGTCGGACTGCGCACGGTCCTGGGGGTCGCGCTTGTCACGCGGCTCGTCCTCGTCGTCGTCGGACATCAGGCCCTTGGTCTCGGCCTTGAAGATGCGCAGCGCACGACCGGAGCCGCGCGCCAGCTCCGGCAGCTTCTTGGCGCCGAAGAGGAGCACGAGCACCAAGAGGATGAGGATGATCTCGGTCGGACCCAGGTTGCCCATGATTCACGTCGCCTTCGCTGTCGAGTGCTCGTGCACTTGTCGTCCCCATCGTACGCGCGGACGGGGCGGGCCTGTCAGGAGTACGCCGCGAGCGCGCGTCGGGCCGCCTCACGGACCCGTTCAGCGAGCTCGGGCGGGTCGACCACGACCGCCTCGCCACCGATGCCGAGCAGCAGCCCGACCAGCCACTCGGCGTCACCGAGGGGCAGGGTCAGGTCGAGCCCGCCGGCGAAGGAGCCCTCGGTCACGGGCTCGGAGTGCTCGACGGGGTAGTACTCCCCCACCCAGGCCGCGCTCGCCGCGACCCGCACGACCGCCCTCGGGGCGGACTCGGACGGCCGGAAGGCGCCTCCGGTGAGGTCCTGGGCCGGCGTGGTGGTCTCGACCGACGTCTCGAGGACCTCCGCCCGCACGACGCGGTCGAGGCGGAACAGCCGCTGCTCGCCCGACCGGTGGTCCCAGGCGTCGAGGTAGAGGTGCCCCTCCGCGGCGGAGACGGTGACGGGGTCGACCACGCGGGTGGTCACCTCGTCGCGCACGGCGGAGACGTGCTGCAGGCGCACCTGTCGGCGGTCGCGGGCGGCCCCGGCGAGCCGGTCGGCCAGGTCGCGCACGGTCTCGGAGACCAACGGCGTGACCCGGACGGTCTCGGCGACGCCGCCGACCGCGGCCCCGATCTTGGCCAGGGTCCGGTCGACCACCTCGCGCTCGGCTGGACCGCTGCCCTCCCGCAGGGCGCGCAGCGCCGCGACCAGGGCCACCGCCTCGAGGTTGCCCAGCCGCAGCGGTCGGGCCAGGAAGTCGGCGTCGCGGATCCGGATCACCTTGTCGTCCTCGAGGGCCTCGAAGTCGAAGTCGATGATCTCACCGGGCAGCTGGCCGGGGAGGCCGCACATCATCAGCACGCTGAGGTCGCGCTCGATCACCCGCTCGCTGACCCCGAAGCGCGCCGCGGCCTCGGCCACGGAGACCTCACCCTTGCGCTGGAGGTAGGGAACCAGTGCCAGGAGCCGCTCGATCTGGTCGGTGGAGGTCGTCACCGGGCACCGCCGGCGGCCGCGGTGAGGCGCCGGACCAGCGCCTGCCGGACGTCGTCGGGAGCCACCACGACGGCCTGGTCGGCCAAACGTGCCACCTCCGAGACCAGCGCGCTGACCCTGCCCAGCGGCACCGTGACCCGGTCCCAGCCGTCGCCGTCGGGCTCGACCGACAGGGCCCGGCGGCGCAGCGTGACGCCGCGGCCCTCACGGACCCGCACGACGGCCTCGCGCTCGGGCACGTCCGCGGCCAGGTGGCGCGACATCGACGCCAGGTCGACGTCGGGCACCGTGAATGCGTCGGGCCCGCCGACCAGCTCGACCTGACCGTCCACCCGCCCGATGCGGAAGGTGCGCTGGGCCTCGCGGTCGCGGTCACGGCCCACGACGTACCACCGGCCGCGGTAGCTGACCAGGCGCCAGGGCTCGAGCCGACGCTCCTCGCGCGCGGCGGCCGGGCTCTTGCGGTAGCCGAAGTGGACCGCGCGCCGCTCGGAGACGGCCCGCATGAAGACCTCGACCGACGGCTCGTCGGCGTCGAGCTGGGGTGCGATGAGGGCCTGCGCCGACCGGTCGGTCTCCACCCCGTCGGCGGCGAGCTTGCGCAGGGCGTCCTCGGTGCTGTCGGCCAGCCCGGCGTGCTGCCAGACCCGCGCCGCGAGACCGCAGACCGCGGCCTCGTCGGCCTCGAGGGCGATCGGCGGCAGCTCGAACTCGCGCCGCGGGATGCGGTAGCCGGGCTCGTCGTCGAAGTAGGCGTCGTGGCTGCCCACCTCGATCGGGACGCCCAGGGCGCGCAGGTCGTCCTTGTCACGCTCGAACATCTTCTCGAACGCCTCGTCGGTGCGCGCCGCGGCGTACTCCGGGAAGCTCTCGCGCAGCTTCTGCTTGGTGACGTAGCCGCGCGAGTTGAGCAGCATGATGAGCAGGTTCATCAACCGCTCGGTCTTGCGCGCGGACACGGACCTCTCCTTCCGGGCTCCGCCCGGCTCGGGATCAGCCGGCGCTGAGGACGTCGATCACGAACACGAGCGTCGCGCCGCCGGGGATGCTGGGCGGTGAGCCCGCCTCACCGTAGCCGAGGCTCGGGGGGATCACGAGCATGACGCGGCTGCCCTGCTTGACCCCGACCAGCCCCTTGACCCAGCCGTCGATCAGGCTGCCCTTGCTGAGCTGGAAGGTCGCCGGGGTGCCCCGCCCGAAGGAGGAGTCGAACGGCTTGTCGCCCTTGCCCCACACCGCACCGAAGTAGTTGACCGTGACGGTGGCGTTTGCCTCGACCGCCGGGCCGGTGCCCTCGATCAGCGGGATGACCTGGAACTTCGTCGGTGCCTTCTTCGGGGCCGAGGAGAAGTCGAGGCCGGTCACCTTGCCGTCGTCGCCGCCCTCGGTCTCGACCGTGGGCGCGTCGGCCGGCGGCGTGACCGCCGTGCCGCTGGGGCCTGTCGCGATCGGCGGAAGGATCTTCATGATGTCGAAGACGAACAGCATGCTCTCCTTGGGGTCCAGCCCCGCCTGAGGAACGCCCTGCGGGCCCGCCACGTCGGTCACCGGTGCCGCCACCGCGACGCGGCTGCCCGCGTGCGCGCCGACCAGTGCCTTCACGGCGGGGCCGGTGTCGGAGGCCAGGTTGATCTGCTGCGGCTCGTTGGCGTCGTAGTTGCCCTGCACCAGCTTGCCGTCGCTGTCGTAGATGCCGATGCGCGCGGAGATCACGGACTTGTCGTCGATCTTGTCGCCGTCGCCGACGATCACCACCGCGGAGGTCAGCTTCTTGACGTCGAACTTGTCCGTGGTGACCTCGGGCGCCTTGCCCAGGTCGCCGGTGACGGTGACTCCGGCGATGTCCTCGGCCGTGTCCTGGCTGCTGCTGCTGTCGTCACCGCAGGCCGCAGTGCCGGTGAGGACGAGGGCCGCGACGAGACTCGCGGCAAGACGGCGACGCATGGATCAACTCCGTGAAAGATGGGGATGGGGGCCGACGGACGAGACTAACGAACGAGACCAGGCAAGGGTTCCGTCGGGCTACATGCCCTCGATCAGCTTCTGCACCCGCTCGTCGTGGGAGCGGAAGGGGTCCTTGCACAGGATGGTGCGCTGGGCCTGGTCGTTGAGCTTGAGGTGCACCCAGTCGACGGTGAAGTCGCGGCGGCGCTCCTGGGCGCGCTTGATGAACTCACCGCGCAGCCGCGCCCGGGTGTTCTGCGGCGGGCGGCTCTTGGCCTCGAAGATGGTCAGGTCGTCGGTCACCCGGGCGACCGCACCGCGGTTCTGCAGGAGGTAGAACAGGCCCCGACCTCGGTGGATGTCGTGGTAGGCCAGGTCGAGCTGGGCCACGCGCGGGTGGCTCAGCGGCAGGCCGTTCTGGTGGCGGTAGCGCTCGATCAGCTTCCACTTGATCACCCAGTCGATCTCACGCTCGACCAGGCTCAGGTCGCCGGACTCGACGGCCTTGAGGCTGCGCTCCCACAGGTCGAGCGCCTGGCCGATCACCGGGGTGTGCAGCTCGCGCCGGTCCACGAAGGCCCGGGCACGGGTGAGGTAGTCCTGCTGGATGTCCAGCGCACTGGCCTCGCGGCCGTTGGCCAGGCGCACCTTGCGGCGGCCGGTCATGTCGTGGCTGATCTCGCGGATCGCGCGGATCGGGTTGTCCATGGTGAGGTCGCGCATCACCACGCCCTCCTCGATCATCCGCAGCACCAGGTCGCAGGTGGCGACCTTGAGCAGGGTGGTCGTCTCGGACATGTTGGAGTCGCCGACGATGACGTGAAGGCGGCGGTAGCGCTCGGCGTCGGCGTGCGGCTCGTCGCGGGTGTTGATGATCGGCCGGCTGCGGGTGGTCGCGCTGGAGACGCCCTCCCAGATGTGCTCGGCGCGCTGGGAGACCGAGTACATCGCCCCGCGCGGGGTCTGGATCACCTTGCCCGCGCCGCAGATGATCTGGCGGGTGACCAGGAACGGGATCAGCACGTCGGCGAGCTTGCTGAACTCGCCGTGACGGGCGACCAGGTAGTTCTCGTGGCAGCCGTAGGAGTTGCCGGCCGAGTCGGTGTTGTTCTTGAACAGGTAGACGTCGCCGAGGATGCCTTCCTCGCGCAGCCGACGCTCGGCGTCGACCAGCAGGCCCTCGAGCACCCGCTCGCCCGCCTTGTCGTGGGTGACCAGGTCGACGATGTCGTCGCACTCAGGGGTGGCGTACTCCGGGTGGGAACCGACGTCGAGGTAGAGCCGGGCGCCGTTGCGCAGGAAGACGTTGCTGCTGCGGCCCCAGGACACCACCTTGCGGAACAGGTAGCGCGCGACCTCGTCGGGGCTCAGCCTGCGCTGCCCCTTGAACGTGCACGTGACGCCGTACTCGTTCTCGATGCCGAAGATCCGCCGGTCCACGATCCCACCCTAGGGCAGGCGACCCAGCACGAAGCCTCTCTCGGTGGACTCGCCGCGCGTGGCGATCGGGCCACGACGGAACCAGGTGACCTCGGTCAGCCCGGCCGCCTCGCCGAGCGCGGCCACGGCGGGCGGTTCGTGCAGGACGAGGTCGAGGTCCACCTCGTGGCCGAACCAGTCGTCCACGTGGCGCGCGCCGGACCCGGCGTGGAAGGCGAGGACGAGCTGCCCTCCCGGGGCGAGCGGACGCACCAGCGAGGCGATCCCCGCCGGGAGCTCCTCGGGGGTGAGGTGGATCAGGGAGTACCACGCCAGGACCGCTCCCCAGCCGGCCGCGGCCGGGGGACGCATCAGCGTGCGCAGGTCGCCGATGGAGTACGTCGCCTGCGGGAACCGGGATGCGGCCTCCTCGACCATGCCGGGGCTGAGGTCGATGCCCGTGGCACGCGCTCCGAGGTCGGCGAGGTGGGCGGTGACGTGGCCCGGCCCGCAGCCGGCCTCGACCACGGGCAGCCCGGTGGAGACGGCCTCGGCGGCGACCCGCTCGAGCAGCCAGCGCTCGAAGGGCTGCTGGTCCAGCTCGCCGACCAGCGCGTCGGCGTAGGTCGCCGCGACCGCGGAGTAGCCCGCGCGCACCCGCTCGTCGCGGGTGGCCAGGTCGACCTCGACCGGGGCCTCGGGGACCGGCTCGGCCGGCGCCTCGCCGAGCAGGTGGACCCACCGGGCGTCGCGCTCCCCCGGCCGGCGGCCCAGCTGCCGCACCAGGGGATCGTCGAGGGAGGCCAGCCGGCCCAGGGTCGTCTCGACCTCGCCGCGGTCGGCGAAGGGGTGCAGCCGCTCGGTCCGGGTGCGCAGCTCGCCCGGCGCCTGCGGTCCACGCAGGAGGAGGACGGTCAGGACGGCGCGCTCGTCGTCGGCCAGACCGAGCTCCTCGGTGAGGGTCTGGAGATACTTCAGCGTCCGGCGTCCGGTGTCGGACCACACGATGCGCACCAGGCCCCGGTCCTTGAGGGCGCGCGCGGTCGTCTCGACGAGCCGCTCGTCGTAGTCGGTGACCGGCTCACGGCTGGAGGTCTGGTTGCAGGCCGTGCGCAGCGCGTTGGCCGAGAGCGGGTAGGACGCCGGGACCGTGCGCTCCTTCTCCAGCAGGGAGCCGAGCACACGCTGCTCCGCAGGGGTCAGGACCGGCAGCGTCACGTCAGTCTCTCCACCGGCCGCCTCAGGACCCGAGCAGGGCAGCCAGGGTCTCGTCGGCGAGCCGGCGGAACTTGCGCTGCTGCGTGCGGGTGCGGTCGAGCACCGCGACCTCCAGCGCCTCGGGGGGGATCGTGCGCTCCCCTGCCTCGCTGGAACCCAGCCCGTCGACGGCCACCCGGATCGCGTCCTCGAGGCTCATGTCCTCGCGGTAGTGGTCCTTGATGTGGGTGGTCACCGACTCGGCCGAGCCGCCCATGGCCGCGAAGCCGTGCTCGTCGGCGACCTGGCCGTCGTAGGTCAGCCGGAAGATCTGGTCCTCGGCCACGGTGTCGCCCACCTCGCCGACGAAGATCTCCACCTCGTAGGGCTTCTCACCGCCGGAGGAGAAGATCGACCCGAGGGTCTGGGCATAGGCGTTGGCCAGGCCGCGGCCGGTGACGTCGCGCCGGTCGTAGGAGTAGCCGCGCATGTCCGCGAGCCGGACCCCGGCGATGCGGAGGTTCTCGAACTCGTTGTAGCGGCCCACCGCGGCGAAGGCGATGCGGTCGTAGATCTCGCTGATCTTGTGCAGTGCGGCCGACGGGTTCTCCGAGACGAACACGATGCCGTCGGCGTACTGCAGGACAGCCACCGAGCGGCCCCGGGCGATGCCCTTGCGGGCGAAGTCCGCCCGGTCCTTCATCAGCTGCTCGGGCGAGACGTAGAACGGCATGGTCATGGCGTCAGCTCCGCGGCCGGTCCGTCGGGCCGTTGCATGCGGCCACCGACGACGCGGTCGGCGATCGCGGCCACCTCGTCCTGGGCCATGCGTCGGTAGCCGTCGGCGGTGATGATCCCCACGACCGGGAAGATCCGGCGGGTCAGGTCGGGGCCGCCGGTGGCCGAGTCGTCGTCGGCGGCGTCGTAGAGCGCCTGGACCAGGACCGTCACGCACTGGTCGGCGTCGAGGTCCTCGCGGTAGAGCTTCTTCAGCGCACCCCGGGCGAACAGGGAGCCGCTGCCGACGGAGTGGAACGCGGTCTCCTCGTAGCGTCCGCCGGTCACGTCGTAGCTGAAGATGCGACCGTGCTGCAGGACGTGGTCCCACCCGGCGAACAGCGGCACGACGGCGAGCCCCTGCATGGCCATGCCGAGGTTGCTGCGGATCAGGGCGGAGAGGCGGTTGGCCTTGCCGTCCATCGACAGCGGGCTGCCCTCGATCTTCTCGTAGTGCTCGAGCTCGGTCTGGAAGAGGCGGACCATCTCGACCGCGAGGCCCGCCGTGCCGGCGATGCCGACGCAGGAGAACTCGTCGGCCGGGAAGACCTTCTCGATGTCGCGCTGAGCGATCACGTTGCCCATCGTCGCGCGCCGGTCGCCGGCCATGACGACGCCGCCGTCGAAGGTCGCCGCCACGATCGTGGTCGCGTGCGGCGCGAGGTCACCGGCTCCGGTGGCCGGCGCGCTGCGGCGCGACGGCAGGAGGTCGGGCGCCTGCTCGCCGAGGAAGTCGGCGAAGGACGACGAGCCCGGGGTGAGGTAGGCCGCCGGAAGTCGCGGGGAGGAGGTCACTGGCCACCCTTCTGGATGAACGACTTGACGAAGTCCTCGGCGTTGGACTCGAGCACGTCGTCGATCTCGTCGAGGATCGCGTCGATGTCCTCGTCGAGCTGCTCCTTGCGCTCGGCCACCGAGGACTCCGGGGCCTCCTCGACCTGCTCGGCGTCCTCCGACCCCTTCTTGGGATGGATCTGCTCCTGTGCCATGCGCCCAACCTAGCGCCCCACCCGGCACACGTCAGGACGGCTGGGTGAGGGCGCGGAAGAGCGCCTCCGCGGTGTCGCACCGGTCCAGCAGGTCGCCGACGTGGGCCCGGCTGCCGCGGAGCGGGTCGATGGTCGGCACGCGCTGCAGGGACTCGCGTCCCGGGAGGTCGAAGATGACCGAGTCCCACGACGCGGCCGCGATGCGGTCGGCGTACTTCTCCAGGCACCGCCCGCGGAAGAACGCCCGGGTGTCGTCCGGCGGCTCGTGCACGGCCCGCGCGACCTCCTCGTCGGTGAGCAGGCGGTCGACCTGCCCGAGCGAGACCAGCTTGTTGTAGAGCCCGCGGCCGGGCCGGATGTCGGAGTACTGCAGGTCGACCAGCTGGAGCTTGGCGTCCGACCAGTCGAGGCCGTCGCGGTCGCGGTAGCGGTGCAGGAGCTTGAGCTTGGCGACCCAGTCGAGCTCCCGGGCCAGCGACATCGGGTCGCGTTCGAGCCGGTCGAGCACCGACTCCCAACGGTCGAGCACGTCGACGGTCTGCTCGTCGGCGTCGGAGCCGTAGTGGTCCTCGACGTACTTGCGGGCGAGCGAGAGGTACTCCATCTGGAGCTGCACCGCGGTCAGGGTGCGCCCGTCGCGCAGGGTCAGCAGGTGGCGCAGCGAGGGGTCGTGGCTGACCGCCCGCAGCGACCGGACCGGCTGGTCCACGGTGAGGTCCTGGGCGATGAAGCCGTCCTCGATCATCGCCAGCACCAGCGAGGTGGTGCCGAGCTTGAGGTAGGTGCTGATCTCGGCCAGGTTGGCGTCGCCGATGATCACGTGCAGCCGCCGCCACTTCTCGGGGTCGGCGTGGGGCTCGTCGCGGGTGTTGATGATCGGCCGCTTGAGCGTGGTCTCCAGGCCGACCTCGACCTCGAAGAAGTCCGCGCGCTGCGAGAGCTGGAAGTCGTCCTCCCGCCCGTCCTGGCCCTTGCCGACGCGTCCCGCGCCGCAGACCACCTGCCGGGAGACGAAGAACGGGGTCAGGTGCCGCACGATGTCCCCGAACGGCGTGCTGCGTCGCATCAGGTAGTTCTCGTGGCAGCCGTAGGAGGCACCCTTGTTGTCGGTGTTGTTCTTGTAGAGCTGGATCGGCGCGGCCCCGGGCACCGCCGCGGCGAAGCGGCTCGCGTCCTGCATCACCAGCTCGCCGGCCTTGTCCCACAGCACCGCGTCGCGCGGGCCGGTCACCTCGGGCGAGGAGTACTCCGGATGGGCGTGGTCGACGTAGAGCCGTGCGCCGTTGGTGAGGATGACGTTGGCCAGGCCCAGGTCCTCGTCGGTCAGCTGGGTCGGGTCGGCCAGGTCGCGGGACAGGTCGAACCCCCGGGCGTCACGCAGCGGCGACTCCTCCTCGAAGTCCCAGCGGGCCCGCCGGGCGCGCAACGTCGACGAGGCATAGGCGTTGACGATCTGGGAGGAGGCCACCATCGGGTTGGCCTGCGGCTGCTGCGCGACGCTGATCCCGAACTCAGTCTCGATGCCCATCACGCGCCGCACGGTCATGTCCTCACCCTACGCGGAGGCCTCGCGAAAACTTTCCGGAGAACGGCGTCACGATCGCGGGGGGCCCCCGTCCCCTTCCCGAGCGCACGGAGGCCGGGACTGGGAGGTCCGACCACCGAGCCGGAGGGACACCCGGGGGGAACGCGGGTGAGGTGAGGCGGCCGGAACTGGGAGGTCCGGCCGCCCGCGAGCGGACGCTCCGGGTGGGCGGCGGTGCCGGGTCGCGCCGCCCCCGGGGGGTCGCGCGGCGGGTAACCTCGCCGGCGTGGAGAGCAGCCGCACAGGACCCGCAGCGGAGCTGGTCGGCCTCGTCGACGAGGCCGGGCTGCCGGCGGGCAGCGCGTCGCGCGGGGTCGTGCGTCGCGACAACCTGCGGCACCGCTCGACCGCGGTGCTCGTGCGACGCCCGCCCGACGGCGCGGTCTACGTGCACCTGCGCTCGCCCACCAAGGACTGGGCGCCCTCGCACCACGATGCCGCCGCCGGGGGCGTGCTGGGCCCCGGTGAGGACCCGCTCGAGGGTGCGCGCCGCGAGCTGGCCGAGGAGCTCGGCATCGAGGGCGTCGAGCTCCACCCGCTCCTCGTGGCGCCCTACGCCGACGACCAGGTGCGCTACGTCGCGCACGTCTACGAGACCTGGTACGACGGTCCCGTGCGGCACGTGGACGGCGAGGTCGTGTCCGGCGGGTGGCGGTCGCTCGAGGACCTGGTCGCGCGCCTGGAGGACCCCGACTGGCCCTTCGTGCCCGACACGCGTGCCCTGCTCGACCGGCTCGCGGACGAGGCGACCGGTGACTGGGGGCTGCTGCGGGCGTTGCGCCACGCGAGGCGGCTCGGACTGCCGGTCCAGGTGCGGCGGCACGGCCGGGTCTCCTCGCTCGCCGAGGCGGCCGCCGCCCGCGGGGTCGCGCCCGGGTCGCTGGTCAAGACCCTGGTCGTGCGGCTCTCCGACGACGACCACCGCCTGGTGCTGGTGCCCGGCGGTCGCAAGATCTCCTGGCCGCGGCTGCGGGCGCTGTGGGCTGTCAACCGCACCTCGATGCCCGACGCGGACGTCGCGCTCGCCGTGACCGGCTATCCCCGTGGCACGATCACGCCACTGGGCACGCGCACACCGCTCCCGGTCGTGGCCGACACCCG
Source organism: uncultured Actinomycetota bacterium (assembly GCA_963811385.1). Lineage (GTDB taxonomy): Bacteria > Actinomycetota > Actinomycetes > Propionibacteriales > Nocardioidaceae > Marmoricola_A. Next base: position 200,698 of record CAWEQX010000013.1, read on the forward strand.
GGTGAGCGGGACGGTCTCGATCGGCGGCGGCGCCCACGGCGTGGGGCTCACCGTCGAGGCGGAGGCCCTGCTCCTCGCGGTCGGGGCCACCGTCGCCGACGTCACGGACCAGGAATGAGGCGCTGATGGGCTGGTGGGAGGAGCGGGTCGTCCCGCACCTGGTGGAGGCGACCTGTGGCACGGGCGCGGTGCGATGGCACCGGCGGCACGCCGTCGCGGGGCTGCATGGACGCGTCCTCGAGATCGGGTTCGGCTCCGGCCTCAACGTGCCGCACTACCCGCCGGCGGTCACCACGGTGCACGCCGTCGAGCCGAGCGACCGTGCCTGGGCGCTGGCCGCTGCCCGGGTCGAGGACTCGCCGGTGCACATCGTGCGGTCGGGCCTCGACGGGCAGGCGGTCGGCGAGCCCGACGACTCCTTCGACTCCGCCCTGGTCACCTTCACCCTCTGCTCGATCCCCGACCAGCACGCCGCCCTGCGGGAGGTGCGTCGCGTCCTGCGGCCCGGCGGCACGCTGCACTTCCTGGAGCACGGGGTCGCCCCCGACGCCGGGGTCGAGCGCTGGCAGCACCGGCTCGAGCCCCTGCAGCGCCGGCTCGCCGGCGGGTGCCACCTGACCCGCGACCCGGTGGCCGACGTGGCCACCTGCGGGTTCGAGGTGCTCGAGTCCCAGTGGGAGTACCTCCGCGGGCCGCGGGTCGGCCGCCCGCTGGCCTCGGTCTTCCGCGGGGTCGCGACCGCCTGAGCCGTGGCGCCCGGTCAGCCGCTCACGGCCGGCGGCGGCTGGCGATCGCATGCGCGACGTTGACGCCCAGGATGCCGACCCAGGCCGCGACGACACCGGGCAGGTGGCTCTGCCCCGCGGCGATGGCAGTGATCGGGATGCCGGTGCCCAGCGACGCGAGGCCGAGGACCCACTGCCGCTGGCCGGGCGCGTCGTCGTGCTCGACAGGCGCGGCCGCAGCCGCCCGGGCGGCGACCACCTGCTCGATGCGGTCGGCGAACGCCTCGACGAACGCCTCGTCGTACTCCGCACCGAGCTCGTGCCGCGCGGCGAGGACACCTTCGACCTCGGACCGCTCGATCTCCCCCTCCACGCCCGCCCTAGAGGTACTGGCCGGTGCTGGCGACGTTGTCGATCGAGCGGCCCGGCTCGGTGCCCTGCTTGCCCGTGATGAGCGTGCGGATGAAGACGATCCGCTCGCCCTTCTTGCCCGAGATCCGCGCCCAGTCGTCGGGGTTGGTGGTGTTGGGCAGGTCCTCGTTCTCCTTGAACTCGTCGACGCACGCCTGGAGCAGGTGGTCGACGCTGATGCCCTTCTGGTCGTGGTCGAGGAGGTCCTTGATCGCCATCTTCTTGGCCCGGTCGACGATGTTCTGGATCATCGCCCCGGAGTTGAAGTCCTTGAAGTAGAGGACCTCCTTGTCACCGTTGGCGTAGGTCACCTCGAGGAAGCGGTTCTCCTCGGTCTCGGTGTACATCCGCTCGACGGTGGCCCGGATCATCCCCGCGACGCAGGCCTCCTTGTCGCCGCCGAACTCCTCGAGGTCGCGGGCGTGCAGCGGCAGGTTGGCCGTGAGGTACTTGCTGAAGATGTCGCGGGCCGACTCGGCGTCGGGCCGCTCGATCTTGATCTTCACGTCCAGCCGCCCGGGCCGCAGGATCGCCGGGTCGATCATGTCCTCGCGGTTGGAGGCACCGATCACCAGGACGTTCTCCAGCGTCTCGACGCCGTCGATCTCGCTGAGCAGCTGCGGGACGATGGTGTTCTCCACGTCGGAGGAGACCCCCGAGCCGCGGGTGCGGAACAGCGAGTCCATCTCGTCGAAGAACACGATGACCGGCGTGCCGTGGCTGGCCTTCTCGCGAGCCCGCTGGAACACCAGGCGGATGTGCCGCTCGGTCTCGCCGACGTACTTGTTGAGCAGCTCGGGGCCCTTGATGTTGAGGAAGTAGGACTTCCCCTCCTGGCCGGTCTTGGCCGCGACCTTCTTGGCCAGCGAGTTGGCGACCGCCTTGGCGATCAGCGTCTTGCCGCAGCCGGGAGGGCCGTAGAGCAGCACACCCTTGGGCGGCTTGAGCTCGTGCTCGAGGAACAGGTCGGGGTGGAGGTAGGGCAGCTCGACGGCGTCGCGGATCGCGTCGATCTGGTTCTTGAGGCCGCCGATGCTCTCGTAGGCGATGTCCGGCACCTCCTCGAGCACCAGCTCCTCGACCTCGCTCTTGGGGATGCGCTCGAAGACGTAGCCGGACCGGGCGTCGTGCAGCAGCAGGTCGCCGGCCCGCAGGGGCTGGTCCCGCAACGTGTCGGCGAGCCGCACGACGCGCTCCTCGTCGGCGTTGGCGATGCACAGCGCGCGCTCGCCGTCGGCGAGGAGCTCCTTGAGCATCACGGTCTCGCCGACCGTCTCGAACTCCAGCGCCGCGACCACGTTGAGCGCCTCGTTGAGCATGACCTCCTGGCCCTTGCGCAGCTGGTCGAGGTCGACGTTGGGGCTCACGCTGACCCGCAGCTTGCGACCCGAGGTGAAGACGTCGACCGTGTCGTCGTCGTTGCGCTGCAGGAAGATGCCGAAGCCCGACGGCGGCTGCGCCAGCCGGTCGACCTCCTCCTTGAGCGTGACGATCTGCTCCTTGGCATCACGCAGGGTCTGGGCCAGTCGCTCGTTCTGGGCGGTCACGCCCGCCAGGGAGCGCTGGGTCTCGGCGAGCCGCTGCTCCACCGCTCGCGTGGACCCGGGCGCGTCGGCGAGGCGGCGCCGCAGGGCGGTCACCTCACGCTCGAGGTAGCCGACCTGCGCCTCCCAGTCCTGAGGAGCCCGCGACCCACCGTCGGAACTGCTGTCGGACGTCATCTCACATCACCTCCAGCTGGTGTGTGCTCGTCCTTCCAACCTACTCACCTCCAGAAGCCTCCGGGAGGCTCTTTCTCCCGTGTCGGGACGGTTTCCGGAGCCGGCGCGGGCCACCGGGGCCCACGCCGCGAGCACCTGTAGTGTCCGCATCCGTGCCCTCCCAGTCCCGGCCCGCGGGATTCCTCTCCGGCCTCGGGTCGGTCACGGGAGGCGTGCTCGGAGCAGGCCTGCTGACCTTCGCCTTCCTCAGCCTCGCCGGACGGGTCCTCGGTCCTGAGGACTTCGCACCGGTCTCGACCCTGTGGGCCATGGTCTTCATCGTCGGTCCCGGGGTCTTCCTCCCGCTCCAGCAGGAGGTGGCGCGGGTCCTCGGCGGCCAGCGCGCCGAGCGCGGGGGTGCCCGAGCCGTGCGCCGGTCGGCCCAGCTGGCCGCCGGGCTCTCGTTGGTCGTGCTCGTCGCCGGTCTGGCTGCGGGCCCCTGGCTCGTCGCGGCCTTCTTCGGCGGGAGCTGGGCGCTCCTGGCGTGCTTCCTCCTCGCGACGGTCGCCTACGCCACGGCCTACCTCGCCCGCGGCGTGCTCTCGGGGGTCGGCGAGTTCGGCGTCCTGGGACGCATGATCGCCCTGGAGTCGCTGGTGCGCCTCGTGCTCGGCGGTGCTGCCGCCGTGGCCGGGCTCCACGACCCCGCGGCCTTCGGAGCCGCCATCGCCCTGGCCCCGCTGGTCTCGACCGGTCTGGTGTGGGCGACCACGCGCGGGCGGATCCGGCTCGTCCCGGGTGCGCCGGTCTCGTGGCGGACCCTGGCCCAGGCCTTCGGGTGGCTGGTGCTGGCCGCGCTGTTCATGCAGGTCCTGGCCAACGCCGGTCCGCTGGTGGTGCAGGCACTGGAGGCGCCCGGTCAGGAGGCACAGGCCGGCCGCTACCTGAGCGCCCTGGTCATCGCCCGGGTCTCCCTCTACCTCTTCCAGGCGGTCCAGGCCACGATCCTGCCCAACCTCGCCGAGCTCGCGGCGGACGGCCGGTCCGCCGAGCTCCGTGCCGCCGTACGCCGGCTGGTGGCCGTGGCCTCGGCCCTGGTCGTGGTCTCCTTCGTCGGCGGCCTGGCGCTGGGGCCCTTCGTCGTCCGGCTGCTCTTCGGGCCGGCGTTCGACATCGGTGCGATGACGATGGCGGTGCTCGCCTCGGCCAGCGCGGTCTACGTCCTCGCCGCCGCGCTCAACGGGGTCGCGCTGGCGCTCGGCGCCCATCGCCTCTGCGCGGCCGGGTGGGTGACGGGCTGCCTGGTCCTGGGCCTGGCGCTGCTCGGTCCGGGCGACCTGCTGCCCCGCGTCAACGCGGCGTACGCCCTCGGGTCCTGCGCGGCGGCGGGCCTCCTGCTGCTCCGGCTGCCGGTGGCCATGCGAACCCACCTCCCCGAGGTCAGTCGGTGAGGGGCTCCTCGACCAGCGCCGGCGGCAGGTCGGCGGGGCGCGGACCGGCGTAGTCGACGCCGTAGGCCCCCGGCGCCGGACGGCGGCGCTTGAGCGGCGGCCGCTCGCCCGGCGCCATGCGGCGCGCCGTGACCAGGAAGCCGGTGTGGCCGTTCATCGAGTGGGCCGGACGGACGGCCAGGCCCTCGACGTGCCAGTCGCGGACCAGCGACTCCCATGCCTGCGGCTCGGTGAAGCCGCCGTGGGCGCGCAGCGTCTCCACCGTCTTGCTGAGCTGGGTCGTGGTCGCGACGTAGGCGCACACCATCCCGCCCGGCGCCAGCGCCTCGGCGACCGCGTCGACGCACTCCCAGGGGGCCAGCATGTCGAGGACGACGCGATCGACCTCCCGGTCCTCGCCCTGGGGCAGCGTCTCGGCCAGGTCGCCCACCGTGAGGCTCCAGGCCGGGTGGTCGCCGCCGAACCACTGGGTGACGTTGCGCCGCGCGACGTCGGCGAACTCCTCGCGCCGCTCGTAGGACGACAGCCGCCCGGTCGGTCCGACCGCCCGGAGCAGGTAGCACGTGAGGGCCCCCGACCCGACGCCCGCCTCGACCACCCGCGCCCCGGGGAAGATGTCGGCCATCGAGACGATCTGGGCCGCGTCCTTGGGGTAGACGACTGCGGCGCCCCGGGGCATCGAGACCACGAACTCGTTGAGCAGCGGCCGGAAGACGAGGTACTGCCCTCCCAGCGACGAGGTGACGGTGAAGCCCTCCTCGCGCCCGATCAGGTCGTCGTGGTCGAGGTAGCCCTTGTTGCTGTGGAACCGCTTGCCGGGCTCGAGGGCGAAGTTGTGGCGCCGGCCCTTCGCATCGGTCAGGCGCACCCACTCCCCGGCCCGGAGGGGACCGCGGTGGACGCCGGCGAGCTGGGGCAGGTCAGGGGTGGAGGGCACGGGCGACGAGTCTAGGCGTGGCCGTGGTCGAGCCCGACGAGACCTAGTCGCGGGAGAACGCGCGGTCGACGTCGGCGGCCACCAGGACGCCGTAGACCGAGCCGTCCGGCTCGACCAGGAGGTACTCCCCGGCCGGGCGCCGGGCCATGGCGGAGACGAGCTGCTCCCCCGAGATGTCCGCGGGCAGCGAGAGGTCGGGCTGGAGGCTGCGGCTGACCGCACTGACCGGCACCCACGCCCTGCGGTCCTCCGGCGTGGCCAGCACCGCGTCCTCGCTGACCAGCCCGGCGGGTCGACCGGCGCCGTCGAGGGTGATGATCGAGCCGGCCTGCGCCTCGCGGGCGCGGCGCACGGCCTCGGCGACCGGGACGTCCTCGGTGAGGATCAGGGTGCGCCGGGCGAGCCGTCGGGCGTCGAGGCGGGGCAGCCGCGAGCGGACCCGGGCCGCGAGGATGGCTCCGGACGCGGCCGTCCACAGGAACCAGCCGATCACCATCGCGAGCACGACGTCGACCACGTCGGGCTGTCCCCCCAGCGCGCCGATGAGGATCGGCGAGGCCAGCATCAGCAGCGCGACCGCGCGGCCCGCCCAGCCCGCGGCGAGGAGACCGCGGTTGGGGTCTCCGCTGGCCTTCCACACCGCGGCACGCAGCACGCGACCGCCGTCGAGCGGCATGCCGGGCACGAGGTTGAGCACGCCGACGACGAGGTTGGCCCACGCCAGCCCGCCCACGGCGACCGAGAGCAAGGTGTCGCCGGGCACCACCTGGAACAGGGCGTAGGCCGCCCCACCGACCCCGAGGGAGGTTGCCGGCCCGATCGCGGAGATCGCGAACTCCTGCCCGGGTGTGGCCGGCTCGGCCTCCATGGCCGTGACGCCGCCGACGAAGTGCAACGTGATCGAGCGGACCGGGATGCCGAAGTGCTTGGACATCAGCGCGTGGGAGAGCTCGTGGAGCAGCAGCGAGAGGGTGAGCAGGACCGCGAAGGCGGCGCCGGCGACGTACTTGAGGCTGCCCAGCCCGGGCTGGACCTGCTCGAAAGCGGGCGCCACGAGGAAGGCGACGAGCGCCGCGACCAGGAACCAGGAGGACCGGACCAGCACGTCGACGCCGCCGAGCGACCCCAGCCGGAAGGTCCCGGGGTCGTTGCGCTGCGCGGGGCCGCCCAGTCTCTCGCTCACGCCTCCAACGTACCCGGGGGGCTCCGCGGAATTGTCGGGCGGCGCACCTAGGGTGCTGGGCATGACAGCAGAGGCGACGACGGCACCGGCCGCGGGCCCGGCCGAGGCCCCCCTCGACCGCCCCGCGCGCAAGCAGCGGGGCGACGGCGCCCGCACGGTCGACGGCGTCGAGGTGGTCGGCTCCTTGTCGCCGAGCCGCGCGGGCGACTTCATGACCTGCCCCCTGCTCTACCGCTACCGCACGATCGACCGGCTGCCGGAGGCCAGCTCGCCGGCCGCGGTCCGCGGCACGCTGGTCCACCAGGTGCTCGAGGACCTCTTCGACCTGCCGCCTGCCGAGCGCACCCCCGACCGCGCCCTGTCGATGGTCGAGCCGGCGTGGGCCGACCTGCTGGGCGCCGAGCCCGAGCTGGCCGCGATGTTCGCCCCGGAGGAGGACGACGGCTCCTCCGACGGCGCGCTCGACGTGGTCGCGTGGCTCGGCTCGTGCCGGGAGAGCGTGCAGCGCTACTTCACCCTCGAGGACCCCAGCCGGCTCGAGCCCGCCGAGCGGGAGCTCTACGTCGAGACCGTCCTCGACAGCCGCCTGCTCCTGCGGGGGTTCGTCGACCGCATCGACGTGGCGCCCACGGGCGAGGTGCGGGTCGTGGACTACAAGACCGGTCGCGCCCCCGGTCCGTCGTGGGAGGCCAAGGCGCTGTTCCAGATGAAGTTCTACGCCCTGGTGCTGTGGCGGCTCCGGGGCGAGATCCCCACCATGCTCCAGCTGATCTACCTCGGGTCCGGCGAGGTGCTGCGCTACCGCCCCGACGAGGACGACCTGCGGGCCGTGGAGCGCAAGGTCGACGCCCTCTGGGGCGCGATCAGCCGGGCGGCGCAGACCGGCGACTGGCGGCCGAACAAGACCGCGCTGTGTGCATGGTGCTCCCACCAGGCGATCTGTCCCGAGTGGGGCGGCACACCCCCGCCGCTGCCCGTGGTGACACCGCAGCAGGTGGCCGACCCCGGGCTCGCGCCCGAGGACGTCGACTGAACGAGCCCGTCAGCTGGTCGGCAGCAGCACGGGTTCCTGGGCGGGCAGGGTCCGGCACGTGCGTCGCCCGGCGTCGCAGGCGACCACGCTGCGCTCGGTGTCGACGACGGCGATGTCGCCGTAGGACCACGCGATCCAGGGATAGCCGCCGTCGGGGATGCGCCAGAGCTCGCCGCTCCTGGTGTCGAGGACCACGGCCCCGTGACGCTTCGCCTTCTCCTCGACCCCGAGAAGGTAGTCGCCGCCCGGGCTCAGCCTGACGTGGGACCCCATCGCGGAGACGTCCTTCGCAGCCCGGCCGGCCACGCGGAGGGCGAGCCCGTGCAGCTCGGAGTCTGAGGTGGCGCGCACGTCGCCGGCCACGTCGACGACGTGGCGGCCGGTCCCGGCGCGAGCGAGCTCGGTGACGGTGCCCGCCGCGACGTCGAGGCTGCGGGTCCAGATGCCCACGTCGTCAAAGGCGACCCAGACCACCCGCTCGGCGGTGACCTCGAGGAAGTAGTTCCCAGGCGGATAGTGGTCGCCGCCCTTCCACGACACGGGGACCTCGCCGTCGATCCGATGGATCTCCCTGCCGGATCGCGTGTCATAGACGACCAGGGTGGTGCCTTCGAACCAGGCCGCGGTGTCCCCGGCAGGATCCCCACCTGGTCCGGCCTCTGAGCCACGGCCCACGATGCGTGGCTCACCACCCCACGGGTGGAACCACACGTCGCCGTTGTGGGGGTCGAGGTACACCGCCCCGGTCCGCACCAGGGCGAGCGCGCCTTCGGCACTGGTGACCTGGCCGTCTCCGACCGGCACGTCGAGGATCTTGATCGGTGTCTGCTCCACCACGTCTCCGCGATGGAGCCCCAGGGCGTCCCACCAGACGGGCACGGCACCGACGACCTGGCCGGGAGGATCCGCGGGCGGAGGTTCGGTCTGCGCCCGGTCGTGCCGGGCCACGGCCGCCGTGACACCCAGGACGAGGGCGACCGCGGCAGCCACCGTGCCGATCATGACGCCCTGACGTCGACGCACGAGCGCACGTCCACGTCGGAGGTCGTCCGCCGGTGGTGCGAACGGCATGTCGAAGGAGTCGGCGACCTCGTGCAGCCGGCCGACCAACCAGGAATCGTCGATGCTCATGACTCCCGGGCCCCCTTCCTCGTGTCGCCGAGCTCGGCGGCGAGCGACCTCCGTAGCACGGAGAGCGCGTCGCTGGTCTGGCTCTTCACCGTGCCTGCGCTGATGCCCAGCTCGGCGGCGGTCTCCTCGACGCTGAGCCCGACGTAGTGCCGGAGGACGACCACGTTGCGCTGGCCGACAGGGAGCGTCCGGATCGCGTCCCACATCGTCTGGAGGTCCTCGGTCGGCATCCGGACCGGGCTGGGCCGGTCCGCCAGGGCCGCCGTCGGACGCTCGCGGCGCCAGGGCCGGCGGACCTGGTTGCGGTGGGAGTTGAGGAGCACTGTGCGGACGTAGCCGTCGAGGTTGTCCGCCCGCGAGGCACGTGGCCATGCGGCGTAGAGACGGGCGAGCGCGTCCTGCACGACGTCCTCGGCCTGGTGCGGGTCGCCGCAGATCAGGCAGGCGGTACGGAACAGATGGTGGCGTCGCTGAGCGACGTACGCGGTGAAGGCTTCGTCGTGGTCCATGACCGCACCGCCTTTCACCCTCCTGACACCGGAGCAGGGCGATCGGTTGGGTCCAGCGTGCCTCCTCCGGCACCGCGGCGCGAGAGGTCTAGCCGTGCTCGGGCTGCCCCTCGCCGTAGTGGACGCACGCCACGTCGGCGCCGCCCGAGCGCCGCAGCGCGGGGTCGACGCCCTCGGCGAAGCGGACCGTCACCCCCGACCTGGAGCTCGAGACGTCCTCGACGCCCTGCCAGATCGGCTCGTCGGGGAGCTCCTCGCGGATGCCCTCGATCAGCGCCGTGACCGCCTCGGGGTCCTTGGCGCCGATGGTCACCTGCCGCGACGGCTGGTCGAGGACCTCCAGGTCGCCGACCAGGTCACGCTCGCGCAGGTAGACCTCGGACTCGCTCCGGGTCCAGTGGTCCTCCAGGAGCGCGCGCAGGTCGCGAGACTCCCAGCCGCAGATCGGCGTCGCCTCGGGGCACCGCGGGTGGAAGGCGCACCCGAGGGGCGGGCTCGCCGCGTCGGGGATCTCACCTCGCGGGAGGTCCCGCGGCAGCGACTTGGTCGGGTCGGGCTCGGGGATCGCCTTGAGCAGCGCCTTGGTGTAGGGGTGCTTGGGGTCGTCGAAGATCTCCTGGGTCGGACCGATCTCGACGATCCGGCCGAGGTACATGATCGCGACGCGGTCGCAGAAGAACTTCGCGGTCGCCAGGTCGTGGGTGATGTAGACGTAGGTCAGCCCGAGGTCGTCCTTGAGGTCGAGCATGAGCTGCAGGATCTTGGCCCGCACGCTCATGTCCAGCATCGAGATCGGCTCGTCGGCGACCAGCAGCTCCGGGTCGAGGATCACCGCGCGGGCGATCACCGCGCGCTGCTTCTGGCCGCCGGAGAGGTCCGAGGGCATCTTGGTCAGGAACTGGTCGGCGGGCGCCAGGCCCACGCGCTCGAGTGCCGCGACGACGCGCTTGCGCAGCTCGTCGCCGGAGGCGATGCCGTGGATCTTGAGCGGGTGGCCGACGGCGGTCTCGATGTTCATCGAGGGGTTGAGCGCCGCGTGGGGGTCCTGGAAGACCATCTGCAGGTCGGTGCGCAGCGAGCGGAGCTCGCGGGAGGAGCACTCCGCCAGGTCGGTCGTGCCGCCGTCGCCGGCGTGATAGCGGATCGACCCGTCGGTGGGTCGCACCAGCCCGAGCAGGGCCCGGCCCAGGGTCGTCTTGCCCGACCCGGACTCCCCGACCAGGCCGAGCACCTCGCCCTTCTGCAGCTGCAGCGTGACCCCGTCGACGGCCTTGACCGTGCCGGTGTCGCGACCGAGCAGCCGCGCCAGGCTGCCTCCGCGGAGCTGGTAGTGGACCGCGAGGTGGTCGAGATCCATCAGCACCTCGTCGGTGCGGGCGGGTCCCGTGGTGTGCTCAGGCTTCGTCGGCAACGGACAGCTCCTCCTGCTCGAGCCGACTGTCCAGGTCGGCCGGGATGTCGAGGAGCCCTGCGTCGCGCGCGGCGACCCAGCACTCCACGCGGGTGCCGGAGTCGAGGGTCTCGACCGGTGGGTCCTCGAGGCAGACCTGCAGCGCCTTGGGGCAGCGCGGGTGGAAGTGGCACCCCTGGGGCGGGTCCACCAGGTCCGGAGGGGCGCCCGGGATGTAGTGGAGTCCCGTGGTCGACAGCGAGATCGTCGAGCGCAGCAGCTCCTGGGTGTAGGGGTGCTGCGGGTCGGCGAAGACCTCACGCGCGTCGCCGATCTCGACGATGCGGCCGGCGTACATCACCGCGACCCGGTCACAGGCCTCGGCGATGATCCCGAGGTTGTGGGTGATCAGCAGCAGGGAGGTGTCGAACTCCTCCCGCAGGTCGTGCAGGATCCGGATGATCTGCGCCTCCACCAGCACGTCGAGGGCGGTGGTCGGCTCGTCGGCGACCACGAAGGTGGGCCGCAGCACCAGGGCCAGCGCGATCATCAGCCGCTGGCGCATGCCGCCGGAGAACTCGTGGGGGTAGGAGCGCCAGCGGGTCGGCGGGATGCCCATGCGCCGCAGCACCTCGAGCGAGCGGTCGCGCATCTCGTCCTTGCGCAGGTCCGGCTCGTGGGTGCGCAGCGTCTCCAGGAAGTGCTCGCTGACCCGCATCAGCGGGTTGAGCCGGGTCAGGGGCTCCTGGAAGATCATCCCGAGCTCGGGGCCGCGGCGCTTGTCGAGCTCCTTGCGATCCACGGACAGCAGGTCCTTGCCGGCGAAGGTGAGCTCACCGTCCATGGCGGCGCCCTCGGGCAGCAGCCCGAGCAGGCCGCGCCCGAGCGTGGACTTGCCACAGCCGGACTCCCCCACCAGGCCCAGGATCTCGCCGCGCTTGAGGGTGAAGGAGACGCCGTCGACGGCACGGACGGGACCCCGCTCCGTGCCGTACCAGACCCGCACGTCCTCGGCCCGGATCACGTCCTCGCGGGTGGCCGCGGACGGGCTGGTGGTCATCGGTTCGCCTCCGTCTTGTCGCTCGCCGTCCCGCGGGCCGGCAGGACCACCTCACGCAGGCGCCGCTTGCGCAGCACCGGGTTGATCGTCTCGTTGAGTCCCTCGCCGACCAGCGTGAGGCCGACGATCAGCAGCACGATGGCCGCGCCCGGGAAGGCCGCGGTCCACCAGATGCCGGCCGACACGTCGTCGAGGGCCCGGTCGAGGTCGTAGCCCCACTCCGCCGCCTCGTTGGGCTGGATGCCGAACCCGAGGAAGCCCAGGGCGGCCAGGGTGCCGAGCGCGTCGGCGGCGTTGAGCGTCCCGATCACCGGCACCGAGCCGACCACGTTGCCGAAGAGGTAGCGCCACATGATCGTGGAGTTCTTGGCCCCGATCGCACGCGCCGCCTCGACGTAGGTCGCCTCCCGGGCCGAGACGGTCGTGTTGCGGACCACCCGGAAGTACTGCGGGATGTAGATCACCGTCAGCGAGACCGCCGCCGCGAGCACACCGCCGCCGAGCTTGCCGCTGAGCAGGAAGCTGAACACGATCGCGAGCAGCAGCGTCGGGAAGGCGTAGATCGCGTCGGTGAAGAAGACCAGCAGACGGTCGGTCCACCCGCCGACGTAGCCGGAGACCAGCCCCAGGAAGACCCCGACCACCGACGAGAGGAGCACCGACAGCACGACCACCTCGACGCCGGTCCGGGCTCCCCAGATGACCCGCGACAGCACGTCGTAGAACTGGTCGTTGGTGCCGAAGATGTGGTCACCCGACGGGGCCTGCAGCTTGGGCAGCCGCACGCCGTCGACCTTGTTCTGCGCAAAGCCGGTCGGGGCGATCCACGGCGCGAACAGCGCCATCACGACGAACACCAGCGTGATGGCGAGTCCGGTGACCAGCAGCCAGCGGGCCGTGCCGGAGGTGGTCCGGAACGGCGTGGTGAGGGTGCGCACGACGCGGGGAGCCATCAGTACCTCACTCTCGGGTCGATCAGCGCGTTGACGATGTCCACCAGCACGCTCATGAGCACCACGATGAGGGCGAAGAAGGTCACCAGGCCCTGCACCGCGGAGTAGTCGCGAGCGTTGAGGTAGTCGATCAGCTCGCTGCCCAGGCCCGGCCAGTTGAACGTGGTCTCGGTCAGCACGGCCCCGGACAGCGTCAGCGCGACCTGCAGGCCCAGGACGGTGATGACCGGCACCAGCGCGTTGCGGAAGGCGTGGCGTCGGATGACGTAGCGCTCCGGGACGCCGCGCGCGCGGGCGGCCTCGACGTAGTCGCCCTTGAGGGTCTGCAGCAGGTTGACCCGCACCAGGCGGATGAACACCCCGCACAGCAGCAGTCCGAGGGTGAAGCACGGCAGGACGTGGTGCTGGAGCACGTCGCCGACCGCCGACCAGTTGCCCGCCAGGACGGCGTCGAGGAGCAGGATGTGGGTGACCGGAGGCACTTGGAACTTGGTGATCGGCGAGGCGATGTCGTACGTCGGCCAGCCGGTGCCCGCGCTGGCCACGATCAGCACGAGCACGAGCCCCACCACGAAGATCGGCGCGGCGTAGGTGACGATGCCGAAGATCCGGATGACGACGTCGGCGATCGAGTCGCGCCGCCGTCCGGCCATGAGCCCGAGCGGGAGGCCGATGAGCAGGGCGAAGAGGAACGCCCCGACGGTGAGGGTCAGCGTCGCACCGCCGTTGTCCCGGATGATGTCGACGACCGGGCGGTTGTCCGAGATCGCCTTGCCGAAGTCGAGCCGGGCCACCTGGCCGAGGTAGTCGACGTACTGCACCCACAGCGGGCGGTCCAGCCCCAGGGTCGCCCGGCGACGGTCGAGCTCGTCCTCGTTGAGCCGACCACCCACCGCGGCGCTGACCGGGTCGCCGGGGGCGACGCGCAGCATGAGGAACACCAGGGTGAGGACGAGCCAGATCATCGGCAGCAGCAACAGCAGGCGCTGGCCGATGTAGCGCGGCAGCGAGCCGCCCGCGACAGCCATCGGGTCTCCTAGGACGGTCGGTCAGGTCACAGTTCGGGGGGACACGTGCGTGGAGGGCCCGGGTGCCCCCGGGCCCTCCACGACGATGTCAGGACGACTTGCTGATCGTCCAGAGGCGGAAGATGTACGTCGGGTCGAGGGTCTCCTTGACCCCGGTCATGCCCGGCCCGGCCACCGCGACGTTCTTGCCGAACCACGACGGGATCAGCGGGACGTCCTCGGCCACGATGCCCTGCAGCTGGCCGATGATGGACTCACGCTTGTCGGTGTCGGTCTCCGCGAGCTCCTGGCTGAGCAGGTTGTTGACCTTCTCGTTGGAGTAGGCGTTGGCGAAGAAGCCACCGTCACGGATGAACGGCGTGAGGTAGTTGTCGGCGTCCAGGATGTCGGGGTACCAGCCCAGCGCGAAGATGTCGTAGGCGTTCTGCTTGTACAGGGTCTGGTACTGCTCCCACTCGGCGCTCTTGAGCGAGACCTTGAACAGGCCGCTGTCGTTGAGCTGCTGGGAGAACTCCCGCGCCTCGTCGACCAGGTTGGGGCCGTAGTGAGTCGGCGTCCAGCCCATCCGCAGCTGCACGGGGGTCTTGACGCCGGCGTCGGCCAGGATCTGCTTGGCCTTGTCGACGCTCGGCTCGCCGTACTTCTCCTTGAAGGAGTCGGTGTAGCCGCCGAAGCCGGGCGGGACGATGGAGTACGCCGGCGCGGTGGTGCCGTCGTAGGCGTTCTTGGTGATCGAGTCACGGTCGATCAGCTGCGCCACCGCCTGGCGGACCGCCTTGTCCGCCACGGTCTTGTTGGCCAGCTGGAAGACCCAGTAGCGGAACTCCGAGCCGCCACCCTCGATGACCTCGGCGTTGCTGTTGTCCTTGAGGTCCTGCAGGTCCGTCGGGGAGAGGGTGCGCCACGCGATGTCGACCTGGCCGGTCTTGATCGCCTCCTTGAGGGGGGCGGGGTCCTTGAAGTACTGGACGAAGATCTGCTTGGCCTGGGAGATCCGCTCGCCGTCGTAGGACTCGTTGGCCTCGAGGACCGCCTGCTCGCCCGGCTTGTACTGCGAGAGCTTGAGCGGACCGGACCCGATCACCTTGTCGTCGTCGAGCAGGGAGTCGGCCGGGAACACGTCCTCGTCGACGATCGAGGTGGTCGCCGTCGAGAGGAGCTTGACGAAGGTCGTGTCCGGGGTGTTCAGGTGGAACGTCACCGTGGTGTCGTCCGGGGTCTCGAGCGAGTCGGGACGGAACTTCGCGTCGCCGTCGGTGAGCTGGCCCAGGAGCACGGAGGAGCCGTTGGGGTCGGCGATGTCGATGTTGCGCTTGATGCTGAACGCCACGTCGGAGGACGTGAGCTCGTCGCCGTTGGAGAACTTCAGGCCGCTGCGGAGCTTGCAGGTGACCGTCTTGGGGTCGTCGTAGTCGCACGACTCCGCGGCGTCGCCGACGGGGTCGCTCTCGTTGGCCTTGATCGACATCAGCTGCTGGAAGATGGCGTACTGCATGTTCCACGAGCCGAAGTCGTAGGAACCGGCCGGGTCCATCGCGGTGACGGACTCGGTGGTGCCGAGGATGTAGGAGCCCTCGGAGCTGCCACCTCCGCCGCCGCTGCCTCCGTTGCCACCGTTGCCGCCGTCGTCGCTGCCGCCGCACGCGGCGAGCGAGGCGACCATGACGCCCGCGCTGACCGCTGCGAGCATGCCCCTCTTGCGCATCACTTCGATACCTCTTCAGGTCGGTGTGTCGAGTCGTGGGCCCGCACGCGGCAGGCCCGGATTCGGGCAACCTAGTCCTGCCCCCCGGGCGGGGGCCACCACGGAACCGGCACGGGAAGGTCGCGAATCGACAACGATTCCCCGGGTGGGCCCTCCCCGAGGGCGCTCAGGCCTCCAGCGCGAGGAGCTGCTCCAGTCCGACCACGGCCAGCGTCTCGCGGAACACGCGCCGCTCCCCCGGCGCCACGGGCACGTGGTTCTCGACCACCAGCACCAGGCAGCCGGCCGCCTCCGCGGACCGCGCGCCGGTGTTGGAGTCCTCGATCGCCACGCAGTCCTCGGGAGGTACGCCGAGCAGCCGTGCGGCCTGCAGGTAGGGCTCGGGGTGCGGCTTGCCGAACTCGACGCCGTCGCCGGTCACCACCTCGGTGAACGAGCCCTCGGGCAGGGCGGCCAGCACGGGGGCGACGAACCGCTGGTAGGACATCGTCACCAGCGCGCACGGCACCCCGGCCACGCGCAGCTCCTCGAGGAGCTCGCGGGCCCCCGGCCGCCACGGCACCGCCCGCTCCACGCGAGCCACGACGCCGTCCAGCAGCCTCTCGACGATCTCCTCGGGCGCCAGGTCGATGCCCGACCCGTCGCGCAGCATCGTGGCGCTCACGATCAGCTCGTTGCCGACCAGGTCGAGCGCCTGCTCGCGGGTCCACGTGCCGCCGTGCGCCTCGACCAGCTCGGTCTCCGCCGCGATCCAGTAGGGCTCGGTGTCGACGAGGGTGCCGTCCATGTCCCACAGGACGGCGGCGGGGACCCGGCGGTCGGCACCCCTGTGCTGACCTGCAGGTTCTCTAGATTCGGCGGTGTTCAGCATGCCCTCCCAAGCGGCTCATGTGACGGTCCATGTGAGAAGACACCCTAGTTCGGGGGCGTCCTGCATTGACCGGCGTGCCGGTGCACGTCCCTCATCCAGGCTCACTGAGGAGCCTTGCGGGGCATGGCGCGTGCACCTGAACGCCATGGGCAACCACACCATCGCCACCCCGATCACCTCCTGGGCCGAGCTGCGGACCACCGACCGCGAGGTCCTCAATCGCGCCGAGGTCGCTGCGCTGCTCGCCGTCGACGCGCGCACCGTCGACCAGGCCATCTCGGACGGGACGATCCCGGCGGTGCGGCTGGGACGCCGCGTGCTCATCCCACGTCGGCCCTTCCTCGAGGTCTTCGGCGTGGAGTCCGCGGTGACCGCAGCCAACGAGGCGGCCTCGGCATGACCACGAGAAGGTCGACAGCGCGGCCGCGGCGGGCCCCGGGGACCGGGTCGATCACCCGGTACGCCACGAGGTCCGGGACGCGGTGGCGCTACGACCTCGACGTGCCGATCGACCCCGGACGGCCCGACGCCGGCACCCGCCGCCGGACCCGGGGCGGGTTCGCCAGCCACGACGAGGCCAGCGACGAGCTGACCGTCGTCCTCGCGGACCTGATCCGCAAGGTCCCGCAGACCGTCGGCCGCGACACCTTCGGCGCCTACGCCCAGCGGTGGCTGGAGGGTCACTCCTGCGCCAACGGCACCCGGATCTACATCCAGCGGGTCGTCGACGCGATGGACCCCTACATCGGCGCCCTGCGCCTGTCCGACATCCGCGCCAGCGACCTCGCCGCCGCCTACCGCGGGCTCGAACGAGGAACCAAGCAGCATCCCTCCCCCAAGCGTCCACGCCCGGGGCTCGCGACCTCCACCGTGGCCAGGTACGCCAACTGGGTCAACACCATCTTCCTGGCCGCTCTCGACGAGGGGCTGATCCTGAAGAACCCCGCCAACTCACGGCACGCCGGACGACCCAAGGGCGAGACGGCCAAGCGGGTCAAGCCCTTCTCGATCTGGAACGTCGAGCAGCTCACCGGGTTCTGCGACTGGGCGACCGCGCAGGACGAGCCATGGGCGGTCGCCTGGGTGCTCCTCGCCCGCACCGGACTGCGCTCGGGAGAGCTCCTGGCGCTGCGGTGGGGCGATCTCGACCTCGCCAAGCGCGAGATGCGCGTCGAACGCGCCCTGCACTACGACGAGACCCGTCCACGCGGTGAGCGTTACGTGCTGGGGCCACCCAAGGGCGGCAGGTCGCGCACCGTCACCTTCGACCAGACGTGCGATGGCCTGCTGCAGAACTGGCGAAGGGAGCTGCAGGGCACACTCGCCTGCCAGAGCCACCAACGTGACACCGCTGCACGGACTCCGTGCCAGCGACCCGGTGTTCCCGTCGCTTGCCGGGAAGGGCTGCGACCCAGTCCGGTCTGTATGCCGCCTTCCAGCGCGTCCAGGAGCGCTACCGCCGCGCGCACGCCGACCACGACCTGCCTGCGCTCACCGTGCACGAGTTGCGTCACACCCACGCCTCGCTCCTCTTCGAGGCCGGTCAGTCGGTCAAGGTCGTTCAGGAGCGCCTCGGGCATGCCAGTGCTCAGGTCACCCTGAACACCTACGCCCACCTGCTCCACGACGCCCAGACACGCGCGGCAGCAGCTCTCGACGACCTCCTGGCCGGTGTTCCGACCCAGCGGACGACGCCGGGTTCGGGCTGAGCCCGCAGCGGTGCGGCCGGTCCTCGGTGCCGCCCAGCCTCTGCCCGATCAGGCAAGGGTCAGATGCCGACGGCATCGTTGCCGTCGGCCCGGCGTTCGGGCTGGTGGACGATCGCGGCGTGGAGTTCGGTGCGGCTGCGGGCCGCGCCGGGTGGTGCTGTCGCTGGCTCGGGAGGTGGGCGGAGCCGGTCGCGAACGAGCCCGACGATGGCGGCGTGGTCGGCGTCGGCTGGGGGGACGAAGCGCTCGTGGACCCGGGCGACGATGTGTCCGTTGGTGGCCACGGCCCCGGGGACCTTGACGCGCAGGAAGTACGCCCGGCGGTGCAGGCCCACCTCGATGGCATCGGCCACGCGCGCGTCGAGGGTGGCGAAGAGCGTGGTGAAGGAGTGCACGATACGTGGATCCAGGTGGGCGTCCGGCGGGAGTGCTTTGAGCCGGTTCCAGGCGTTGGCTCCCTCCGCCACGGCGAGTCCGCCCACGCCGACGTTGCCGCCGATGTTGCGCAGCTCGCGCTGGAGGTCGGTGTAGGTCTGTTCCCGGTCCCGCCATGCCTCGCCGAGCGCGGGTTCGATCTTCTGGACGCGCGTGGCCAGGCCCCCGGAGAGGAGTCGTTGGGAGTCGACGACCAGGCGCAGGTTCATCGCGCTGGGGAAGGCTCGCATGCGGATGGTGAGGTTGTGCTCGGCCTGGAGCACGCCGAGCAGGCCGGGCTTGGCCGGGCCCGTGAGCACTGTGGTCGTGGGTCGCCACCCGCGCATGTCGATGGAGTAGTCGGGCGGGTCGAGGCTCGCGTCGAGTGCGCACGCCAGCGCGGCCCAGCCGAGCCGGTCCGCGCGGTGGAGTCGTTGCCAGCCCGGGATCGTGGCATAGCGCGCATCGAGCACCACCAGCGCCCGGACGGTGGCGGCGATGTCGCCGACCAAGGTGTGCAGCTGCTCGTCGTTGAGACTGCCTCGGCCCAGGCCGGCGTCGAAGTCGTTCTCGCCGAGGGCGGCGGCGCGGGCGACCTGCCTCCACTGCTCGACCAGAGGCAAGTCCTGTTGCGTGGTCAGTTCCGCCATGCCAGGTAGTGGCGCGGTGGAGAGCCGCACGGTGTGGTCGAGGGCCTGATGCAGGGCCGCGAGGCCGCCGTGCTGGGCAGGGGGCAGCCGGTAGGGGTTGGTCGCGCGTGGGGAGAGGCGGCTCTGGCTCTCGGGTCTGACGGCGATGGTCGCTTGCAGCGACCAGATGAGGGCTGATTGCCGGTAGCGGCGTATCTGTTCCCCGATCTGAGCGCGCTGCTCCCCCGTGGTGGTCACGGGCACCGTGTGGGTGCCCGGGCCGCCGATGCGCAGCTGGATGCGGTGCTGGGTGAGCAGGGAGGAGAGCTCGGTTCGGATCAGGTGTCCGTTCTCGCCGTACATCACGCCGCGTCCAGGTCGTGAGCGTCGTAGAGCGCGGCCAGGACCAGCTCGATCCCGAGTGCATCGACGCCGTAGTCGGCGAGCTGCAGGATCGTGGTGATGGCATCCAGGGCGAGGGTGTCGTGGTGTGGTGAGCCCGAGGGTGTCCAGGGCTGGGACGTCGTCGCCGTGGATCGAGTCGAGCTCGATCAGGGCGTGCTCGTAGGCCGACGACGCCTCCGCGCTCAATGCTCGGTCGGCGAGCGCCGCGACGTAGGAGCGAGCCCTGGTCAGGGTGATGGCGTGGGCGAGCAGCATCGCGGTGCCCTTTCTCTTCACGTGGACTGAGGGTCGGCTGCGAGACGCCGGTCTGTCGCGGGCGACCCCGCAAGCTGTGGACGAGGTGACCACAGCACGACGTGTGGTCATTCGGCAGCACGCGCCTCGCGCTCTCGGCGCTGACGGATGTCCTTCTTCGACGAACTGCTCGAAGTCCTCTGCCCGGTTGGTGATGACCCGTTCCTCGGCCGTCGGGATCGCCGGCTCGCCGGGCCAGGCGGTCACGCGGGTAGGCCGGTCGCGGTCGATGCGGGTGCCGCACGCTGCCACCATCTGGCGCAGCCGTTGCTGGGCGTCCCAGAAGTCGCGGCGCCACGCGGCCGGGGCCGTGGGTTGGGCGTCGCGGTGGTAGCTGGCCCGGAACGACAGGTGCTGCGCGGACAGCTCCCAGACCATCTCGTCGTGGCGGTGCCACAGTGGAGCGATCACGGTCGCCGGGAGCCCGTGGGACTTACGGATCCAGTCGACCCACCCATTGAGGTCGCGCCACTCCCCCGCGGCTTCATCCGCCGGGAGGGTGTTCCAGTCGACGGGACGCAGCTCGTCGTCGGCCCCCAACAGCTCGGGCGGGACGTACGTCGAGAGGTCGCGCTCGTCAACCAACGCCATCTGATCTGCGGGGCCGTCGTAGCCCTCCTGCCAGTGCATGACGGAGGACCTGGTCAGCGCCCGACGACGGGCTCAGGAGCCGGCTCGCTGGTCGGGCCGAGCGAGAGATCGGGGTCGGGTGGTGACGGCTGCTTGCGCTCCACGACGTACCCGGTCAGCACAAGGTCGTGACCGATGTGCCGAGCGACGAACTCCTCGTGCACGATCCGCTGGCCGTGCCGCTCGAACGGATACTCGTTGATGTAGCCCGAAGCGACGAAGGTGTCGCCCCTGCGGAAGGCCTCGTAGGCCCGCTCAGCGGTCTTGCGGAAGATCACGAGGACGTGGAACGTCGGCTCGAGCTGGGTGGTCGAGCCGTCGGGGTTCTGGCGGAACTGGCGCACCCCGACACGGGCGCTGAACCTGGCCACGCCGTTCTCAGAGAAGTGCAAGTCGTGGTTGGTGGCGATGAACCCGTGCAGACTCATCTGGGTCGGGATCGTCATGGTCGGTGCTCCTGATCCATACGGCGCCTCGACCGGCGCCGCTCTTGACGATCAGGTGGTCGTGCCTTGCCCGGGCTGAGCCCGGCGACCGAGCAGCATCTGAGCGACGCATTCCCGCGCGGCGGCATCACTTCCGGCGCGCGCGACCCGGCTCCGCTAAGTCCGCCCATCCGGCTGAGCCGACAGGCGCTG
>CAWEQX010000014.1:0-373431 GCA_963811385.1 uncultured Actinomycetota bacterium
GGCGGCGGGGCGCATCAGTCCTCCGGCTCGTAGCCGAGGTTGGGCGACAGCCAGCGCTCCGCCTCGCGCAGCTCCCAGCCCTTGCGGCGGGCGTAGTCGGCCACCTGGTCGGGACCGAGCCGGCCGACGACGAAGTACTGGGACTCGGGGTGGGAGAAGTACCAGCCGCTGACCGAGGCGCCCGGCCACATCGCCATGCTCTCGGTGAGCCGGATCCCGATCCGCTGCTCCACGTCGAGCAGGTCCCACAGGGTCTGCTTCTCGGTGTGGTCGGGGCAGGCGGGGTAGCCCGGCGCCGGGCGGATGCCGGCGTACTGCTCCTTGATCAGCTGGCGGTTGTCCAGCTGCTCCTCGGGGGCGTAGCCCCACACCTCGGTGCGCACGCGCTCGTGGAGGCGTTCGGCGAAGGCCTCGGCGAGCCGGTCGGCCAGCGACTCGAGCAGGATCGCGTCGTAGTCGTCGAGCTCCTGGCGCAGGCGCGCGACCTCCTCGGCCGAGCCGTGGCCGGCGGTGACGGCGAACGCGCCGACGTGGTCGGTGAGTCCCGAGCCCGCGGGGGCGACGAAGTCGGCGAGGCTGCGGTGCGGCAGGCCGTGGCGCTGCTCGCCCTGCTGGCGCAGGTGGTGGAGCACCGCGCGCACCTCGGTGCGCTGGTCGTCGGTGTAGACCTCCAGGTCGTCTCCCGTCGACGCGGCCGGGAAGATGCCGACCAGCCCGTCGGCGCGCAGGATCCCGTTGGTCTCCAGCCGGTCGAGCATGGCCTGGGCGTCGTCGTACAGCTTGCGGGCCGCCTCGCCCGAGGTGGGCGCGTTGAGCAGGTCGGGGAACTTGCCGCGGATCTCCCAGGCGTTGAAGAACGGTTGCCAGTCGATGTAGGGGCGCAGCTCGGCGAGGTCCTGGCCGACCACCAGCAGCTCGTCGCTCTTGGGCTGCGGCGGGAGGTACGTCGACCAGTCCAGCTGCGGCTTGTTGGCGCGCGCCTTGTCGAGGGGCGTCAGCGGGCGACGCTTCTGCCGGCTGGCGTGCCGCTCCCGGATCGAGTCGAAGTCCTCGGTCACCTCGGCCAGCAGCGCGTCGCGGCGCTGGTCGGAGAGCAGCGAGGACACGACGGGGACCGAGCGGGAGGCGTCCTTGACCCAGATCACCGGCCCGTCGTAGGCCTGGTCGATCTTGACCGCGGTGTGCGCGCGGCTGGTGGTGGCGCCACCGATGAGCAGCGGGATCTCGAGTCCCTGCCGCTGCATCTCGGTCGCGACGTTGACCATCTCGTCCAGCGACGGGGTGATCAGGCCGGACAGCCCGATGACGTCGGCCTTCTCCGCACGGGCCGCGTCGAGGATCTTCTGCACCGGCACCATGACGCCGAGGTCGACCACGTCGTAGTTGTTGCACTGCAGCACGACGCCGACGATGTTCTTGCCGATGTCGTGGACGTCCCCCTTGACCGTCGCGGTGACGATCTTGCCCTTGGCGCGCGCCGGGGCGGCGGGGTCCTTCTCGGCCTCGATGAAGGGGATGAGGTAGGCGACCGCCTTCTTCATCACGCGCGCCGACTTCACCACCTGCGGCAGGAACATCTTGCCGGCGCCGAAGAGGTCGCCGACGACGTTCATGCCGTCCATCAGGGGACCCTCGATCACCTCGAGCGGCCGGCCGCCGCGCGCCTCGATCTCGGCGCGCAGCTCCTCGGTGTCGGCCTCGACGTCGTCGTCGATGCCCTTGACCAGCGCGTGGGTGATCCGCTCCCCGACCGGCAGGTCGCGCCAGGCCTCGGTGGCCTGCTCGGCCTGGGCGCCGTCGGAGCGGAAGGACTCCGCGATCTCCAGCAGCCGCTCGGTGGCGTCGGGGCGGCGGTTGAGCACCACGTCCTCGATGCGGTCGCGCAGCTCGGGGTCGATGTCGTCGTAGACGGCCAGGGAGCCGGCGTTGACGATGCCCATGTCGAGGCCGGCCTCGATCGCGTGGAAGAGGAAGACCGCGTGGATCGCCTCACGCACCGCGTTGTTGCCGCGGAAGGAGAAGGACACGTTGGAGATGCCGCCGGAGACCAGCGCGCCGGGGAGGTGCTGCTTGATCCAGCGCGTGGCCTCGATGAAGTCGACGCCGTAGGTGGCGTGCTCCTCGATGCCCGTGGCGACCGCGAAGACGTTGGGGTCGAAGATGATGTCGCGCGGGTCGAGGCCCACCACGTCGACCAGCAGCCGGTAGGCGCGCTCGCACACCTCGATCCGGCGCTGGAACGAGTCGGCCTGGCCGTCCTCGTCGAAGGCCATGACGACCGCCGCCGCGCCGTACTTGCGACACAGCCGGGCGTGTTCGAGGAACCGCTCCTCGCCCTCCTTGAGGGAGATCGAGTTGACGATGCACTTGCCCTGGGTGGTGCGCAACCCGGCCTCGATCACCTCCCACTTGGAGGAGTCGATCATCAGCGGCACCTTGCTGATGTCGGGCTCGGTGGCGATGAGCTTGGTGAAGCGGTCCATCGCCGCGACCCCGTCGATCATGCCCTCGTCCATGTTGACGTCGATGATCTGGGCGCCGGCCTCGACCTGCTGGCGAGCCACCTGCAGCGCCGTGCCGTAGTCCTCGGCCTTGATCAGGTTGCGGAACCGCGCGGACCCGGTGATGTTGGTCCGCTCCCCCACGTTGACGAACAACGAGTCGTCGGTGATGTTGAACGGCTCGAGCCCCGACGTCCGCGTGGCCGGGGCCGCGGCGGGCACCTCGCGCACCCGCCCGTCCCGCGCGGCGGACTCGATCGCGCTGATGTGCTCGGGCGTCGTGCCGCAGCAGCCGCCGACGAGGTTGACCAGCCCCGAGGCGGCGAACTCCCCCAGCACGTCGGCCATCTGCTCGGGGGACTCGTCGTACTCGCCGAACTCGTTGGGGAGCCCCGCGTTGGGGTAGGCCGAGACGAAGCAGTCCGCGACGCGCGACAGCTCGGCGACGTAGGGGCGCAGGTCCGCCGCGCCGAGCGCGCAGTTGAGGCCCACCGCCAGCGGGCGGACGTGGCGCACGGAGTTCCAGAACGCCTCGGTGACCTGGCCGGACAGGGTGCGCCCCGACGCGTCGGTGATCGTGCCCGAGACCACGACCGGCCAGCGGCGCCCCTGCTCCTCGAACAGCGTCTCCAGGGCGAAGATCGCGGCTTTGGCGTTGAGGGTGTCGAAGATCGTCTCGACCAGGAGGAGGTCGGCGCCCCCTTCCACCAGCCCGCGGGCCTGCTCGAGGTAGGCCGCGACCAGGTCGGTGAAGACGATGTTGCGGGCGCCCGGGTCGTTGACGTCCGGCGAGATCGACGCCGTGCGGTTGGTCGGCCCCAGCGCGCCGGCCACGAACCGGGGGCGGCCCGGCTCCTCCGCGGTCTTGGCGTCGCAGGCATCGCGGGCGAGGCGTGCCGAGGCCAGGTTGAGCTCGCGGGACAGCTCCTCCATGCCGTAGTCGGACTGGGAGACGCGCTGGGCGTTGAAGGTGTTGGTCGCCACGATGTCCGCGCCCGCGTCGAGGTAGGCGCGGTGGATCTCGGCGACGATCTGGGGCTGGGACAGCGAGAGCAGCTCGTTGTTGCCCTGGACGTCGCGGTGCCAGCCCGCGAACCGCTCGCCGCGATAGCCCGCCTCGTCGAGCTGGTGGCGCTGGATGAGGGTGCCCATCGCCCCGTCGATCACCAGCACGCGCGAGGCCATGGCCTCCGCCAGGGCGGCAGAGGCGTCGGGGCGCAGGTCGGGGGCGTGGCTCACGTGGTTCCTTCGGCTCAGTGGGACGGATCAACGGTAACGACCGGGGCGCAGCGGGCATGCCCGCATCTCATGCCCCGGGTCCGGGGTCCGCACGCCACCTCGTCATAGGCTGGGCGGCGTGATCGAGATCGAGCCGGTGGGTCCCCTGCGCGACCCCGTCCTGGTGGCCGCCTTCGAGGGATGGAACGACGCCGCCGACGCCGCGTCGGGCGTCGTCGACCACCTGCTCTCGGTGTGGGACCCGACGCTGGTCGCCGCCATCGACCCGGAGGACTTCTACGACTTCCAGATGAACCGGCCGCTGATCGAGACCGACGAGCAGGGGCACCGCCGCCTCACCTGGCCCTCGACCCAGCTGTCCGTGGTCTCGCCGCCGGGGTCGCTGCGCGACGTGATCCTGCTGCGCGGCATCGAGCCCAACATGCGCTGGAGGCAGTTCTGCGCCGAGCTCCTCGCGGCAGCCGACGAGCTCGAGGTCAGCCTCGTCGTCACCTTCGGCGCCCTCCTCGCCGACAGCCCCCACACCCGCCCGATCCCCGTCTCGGGCAGCTCCACCGAGCCCGAGATCCAGGACCGGCTCGGTCTCGAGGCCTCCCACTACGAGGGCCCCACCGGGATCGTCGGGGTCTTCCAGGACGCCTGCATCCGCTCCGACGTGCCGGCGGTGTCCTTCTGGGCCGCCGTCCCGCACTACGTCGCCCAGCCGCCCTGCCCCAAGGCCACGCTCGCCCTGCTCGGTCAGCTCGAGGACCTCCTGGAGATCCCGATCCCGCTCGGCGACCTGCAGGAGGAGGCCCGGGCCTGGGAGCGCGGCGTCACCGAGCTCGCCGAGGACGACGAGGAGATCGGCGAGTACGTCCGCGCCCTCGAGGAGTCCCGCGACACCGCCGAGCTGCCCGAGGCCAGCGGCGAGGCGATCGCCCGCGAGTTCGAGCGGTTCCTCAAGCGGCAGGACCGCCCCGACGGCTGACCCCCGGCCGGCCGTGCCCGCGGCGGGTGTCAGAGCAGGACGCCGAGGCGCGCGTCGATCAGCTCGCGGACGGTCTCGGCGCCCGAGCCGTCGCCGGCGTACCAGCCCTCGGCCCAGTCGTCGAGCAGCTTCAGCGCCCGGGGGGTGTCCAGGTCGCCGGACAGGGCCCGGCGCACGGAGACCACGAGCTGTTCGGCCTGGGCCAGGGTGGTCGACCCGAGCTGGGCGCGCCAGGCGGCCAGGCGCTTCTCGGCCCGCTGGAGGTCGTCGTCGTGCCACTCCCAGTCGGAGCGGTAGTGGTGGGCGAGCAGTGCGAGCCGGAGCACCATCGGGTCGACGCCCTGCTCGCGCAACCGGGAGACGAAGACCAGGTTGCCCCGCGACTTGGACATCTTCTCGCCCTCGTAGGCGACCATCCCGGCGTGCACGTAGTTGCGTGCGAACAGCAGGCCGGGGAAGGCCGCCTGGGCCTCGGAGGCGCTCATCTCGTGGTGGGGGAACACCAGGTCGGAGCCGCCGCCCTGCACGTCGAAGTGCTCGCCGAGGGTGCTCAGCGCGATCGCGCTGCACTCGATGTGCCAGCCCGGGCGGCCCCGGCCGAGCGAGGTGTCCCACGCCGGCTCCCCGGGGCGCTCGGCGCGCCACATCAGGCAGTCGAGCGGGTGACGCTTGCCGGGCCGGTCAGGGTCGCCGCCCCGCTCGCCGAACAGCGCGAGCATCTCCGCGTCGGTCAGCTTGGAGAGCTGGCCGAAGCCGGGGTCGGAGTGCACCTCGAAGTACCAGTCGTCGTCGACCTGGTAGGCGTGTCCGGCGTGCTCCAGCTGCTGCACGAGCTCGATGACCAGCGGGATGGTCTCGACGGCGCCGAGGTACTCCGCCGGCGGCAGGATGCGCAGGGCCTCCATGTCGCCGCGGAAGCGCTCGATCTCGCGGTCGGCGACGTCACGCCACTCCTCGCCGTCGCGCTCGGCCCGCTCGAGCAACGGGTCGTCGACGTCGGTGACGTTCTGCACGTAGCGCACCGACAGGCCCTGGTCGCGCCAGGCGCGGTTGACCAGGTCGAAGGCGAGGTAGGTCGCCGCGTGGCCCAGGTGCGTGGCGTCGTACGGCGTGATGCCGCAGACGTAGATGCGCGCCTCGTCCCTGGCCATGGTGGCCGGACGGAGCGCGCGACGCTGGCTGTCGAAGACCTGCAGGGTCGGGGAGCGACCGTGTCGCTCCAACGACGGGACGTCCGTCCCCTGCCATGCCCGCATGGCCAAGAGCCTACAAGTCAGAACGCGGGCCACGGGATCGACGGCCATCCGCGTCCCGGGACGGGGAGGGCGCCGGCCCTCAGCAGGCGGGCCGCGCGCCGCTCGAGGGCCACCAGCTCGGGACCGGTGACCAGCTGGCCGAGCTGCTCGAGCAGCGACAGGTCGGAGTGCAGCGCGTCGAGGAAGCGGCGTACGTCGGCGGCGAGGCTCTCGTCCAACGCCTCGCCGGCCCAGCCCCACAGGACCGTGCGGAGCTTGTTCTCCACGTGGAAGCACACGCCGTGGTCGACGCCGAACCGGTGCCCGTCGGTCATCGCCAGCACGTGCCCGCCCTTGCGGTCGGCGTTGTTGACCAGCACGTCGAAGACGGCCATGCGTCGCATCGGCAGCGTGTCCTCGTGCACCAGGGAGACGTCGTTGCCGGCCCCGTCCTCGGCGTCGAGCACGTGGCGGAAGCCCGCGGGCACGCGTCCGCGCGGGACCAGGTCGACCGGGTCCGGGACGCCCGTCACCGGCTCCGCGGGCTCCTGCCACTGCTGCACCATCCCGAGGCCGTGCGGGCCGTCGCGCAGCAGCGTGAGCGGGACGACGTCCCAGCCGAGCACGTCGGAGACGAGGTAGGCGGCCCGCTCGCGGCCCGCGAGCGTGCCGTCGGGGAAGTCCCACAACGGCCGCTCGCCCGCCACGGGCTTGTAGATGCAGGCGACGCGGACCTCTCCGAGCACCGCCTCGGCGAGGTAGGCGGCGTTGGACGCGGGCAGGATCCGCCCGCGGAGCTCCAGCTCGCCCCCGCCGAGGACGTCAGGGACGCTGCGCGGGTGCTCGGACGGTGGGGTCAACGGCGCCGGAAGCCGTTCATCCGGGGGCACAGGTGCCCGTCCGGGTCGAGCGGGTTGCCGCAGAAGTCACAGGTGGGGCGACCGGCGGAGACGACCGCCTCGGCCCGCTCGCAGAACGCCCGGGCCGTCGTGGGCGGGAGGACCACGACCACCACCTCGCGGTCGGTCTCGGGGTCGACCAGGTCCTCGGGTCCGGTGACCTCCTCCTCGATGGCGAAGACCTCGACGATGACCCGCTGGGCGTCGTCGTCCCAGGCCAGCGTCATCGTGCCGGCGCGGAACTCCTCCTCGATCGGGGTGTCCAGGGGGGCACGGTCCACCGAGTCGCCGGGGGCGACGGCAGGGACGAACTCCTCCGCGAAGGAGCCGGTCTGGCCCTGGAGCAGGTCGTCGAGCATGGCGCCGATCCGCTCGGCGAGCAGGGCGACCTGCTGCTTCTCCAGCGCGATGCTCACCAGGCGTCCCTCGCCACGGGCCTGCAGGAAGAAGGTGCGTTGTCCGGGCTCGCCGACGGTGCCGGCCACGAACCGGTCGGGTGGGTCGAAGCGGTGCTCCATAGGGGGACCCTATCCAGGCGTCCGATGTCGTCCCGGCCCGTTCACCGCGTCGTGCCGGTGCCGCCGCCGACCACGGCGTCGGAGGAGGCGCGCGCGCCGCGGCGGCCCTTCCTCGCCGGCGGGGTGAGCCCGGAGAGGTCGCCCGCCGTCGTGTTGCTCATCAGCACGAACGGCCGCTCGGGGGTGTAGCGCACCACCGAGATCGAGGCGGGCTCGACGTGGAGCCGCTGGAAGGCGTCGAGGTGCATCCCGAGCGCGTCGGCCAGCACCGCCTTGATCGGGTCGCCGTGGCTGACCGCCACCCAGACCGCCCCGGCCCCGTGCTCGGCCTCCACGGCCGCGTCGAGGCGCCGCACGGCCGAGACCACGCGGGCCGACATCGCGGCGAGCCCCTCGCCCTCGGGGAAGGTCGCGGCCGAGGGCTGGGCCTGGACCACGCGCCACAGCTTCTCCTTGGCGAGGTCCTTGAGCGCCCGGCCGGTCCACTGGCCGTAGTCGACCTCGACCAGGGCGCGGTCGCTGGAGAGCGGCACGTCCGGGTGCCGCTTGGCCAGCGGCTTGGCCGTCTCCCGGCACCGCTCGAGCGGGCTGGTGACGATGCGGGCCAGCCGCGTGCCGGCCAGGCGCTCCGCGGCCCGGTCGGCCTGACCCCGCCCGGTCTCGTCGAGGTGCACGCCGCGGGACCGTCCGGCGAGGACGTGGGCGGTGTTGGCGGTGCTGCGTCCGTGACGCAGGAGGATGACCGTGGCCATGCGCTCACCTTAGAGAGGCGGCCATCGACAGCCTCGACGACCGACGGCGGACCCGGCCGTAGAGTGCCGCCCATGATCGTGGACAGCGCGTGGTACCGCGACTGCCGGCGTGAGCCGGTCGAGCTCGCCCCTGGCCTGCTCGACCGGCTGCGGGAGGAGCCCGAGGACCGCCGCGGCTTCGTCTGGGTGGGGCTGCACGAGCCCAGCGCCGAGGAGATGGAGCGCATGCGGGAGGTCTTCGGGCTGCACCACCTCGCCGTCGAGGACGCGATGTCGCCACGGCAGCGGCCCAAGGTCGAGCCCTACGACGACATGCTCTTCATGGTTCTCAAGACCCTCTGGTACGTCGACGAGCGCGACGAGGTCGAGACCGGTCAGGTCGCGATCTTCCTCGGCCGGGACTTCGTCGTCACGGTCCGCCAGGGCGAGGGCGTGCAGCTGTCGACGATCCGCCACGACCTCGAGCAGCGCCCCGACCTGCTCGGTCACGGGCCGACGGCGGTCGCCTACTCGGTCTGCGACCGGATCGTCGACGGCTACGAGGACGTCGCCGGCGAGCTCGAGGTCGACGTCGACGAGGTCGAGGCGTCGGTGTTCTCCCCGGGCCGCACGCGCGACTCCCAGCGCATCTACGTGCTCAAGCGGGAGGTCTCCGAGGCCCGGCGGGCCGTGCACCCGCTGCGGGTCCCGATGGGTCGCTTCGCGACGGCGTCGTACCCCTTCCTGCACGAGGAGTCCGCACCGTTCTGGCGCGACATCGCCGACCACGTGGTCCGCGTCGACGAGGCCGTGGAGTCACTCGACGCGCTGCTCTCCACCGCCTTCGACGCCCACCTGGCCCGCATCTCGGTGGACCAGAACGAGGACATGCGCAAGATCTCCGCGTGGGTCGCCATCGCCGGTGTGATGACGGTGGTGGCCGGGGTCTACGGGATGAACTTCCAGCACATGCCCGAGCTCGGGTGGCAGTTCGGCTACGGCTACGCCCTCGGCCTGATGGCGACCCTGTCCGCGGTCCTCTACGTCGTCTTCAAGCGGTCGGGCTGGCTCTAGCATCCAGCCCGCTCCGGGCTCAGCCCCCGACGGTGAGGACCCCGCCCCAGGCGAGGAGCAGCGTGGCGACGCCCAGCGCGATGCGGTAGAGCACGAACGGCCGGTAGGAGTGCGTGGTCACGTAGCGCAGCAGCCAGGCGATCACGCTGAAGCCGACGACGAACGAGACCACGGTCGCCACCAGGGTCGGCCCGCCGCCGTAGGCGTTGGCACAGGTGTCGGCCACGCCGGTGCTGCTGGACCCGTCGCAACGCACCACGTCGAGCAGCTCGAAGAGGCCGGCCCCGATGACCGCGGGGATGGCCAGCAGGAAGGCGAAGCGGGTGGCCGCCGCGCGGTCGTAGCCCAGGAAGCGACCCATGCTGATGGTGGCCCCGGACCGCGAGACCCCCGGGACCAGCGCCAGGGCCTGCGCAGCGCCGTAGAGCAGGGCGTGCGGCAGGGTCAGCGCGCGGATGTCGCGCTCGGTGCTGCCGACCCGGTCGGCGACCCCGAGGACCACGCCCAGCACGATCAGCGTCGTGCCGATGATCCAGAGGCTGCGGAAGTCCTGCTCGATCACGTTCTTCAGCAGCACGCCCAGGACCACGATGGGCAGCGAGCCGAGGATGACGTACCACCCCATCCGGGCGTCCTCGTGCCCGCGCCACGAGGGCTGGAACAGCGACCGGACCCAGGCGTTGACGATGCGACCGATGTCCTTGGCGAAGTAGAGCAGCACGGCCAGCTCGGTGCCGATCTGGATGATCGCGGTGAACGCCGCGCCGGGGTCGCCCCAGCCGAACAGGTCCGGGAAGATCCGCAGGTGGGCGCTGCTGGAGATCGGCAGGAACTCGGTGAGCCCCTGGATGAGGCCGAGCACGATCGCCTCGAGGTAGTCCTGCACGGCCGTCTCCTGACGGGGTCCGGGGGGTGAGCGGCCGACAGCCTACGGTCCCGGACCTGCCATTCACCGCAACGGGGTCCGGCGAGCCGCCCGGCCGGCGGACCGCGCCGCGCCGTACCGTGTCGCCATGCAGCAGCGCCACCTCGGCCGCACCGGGCTCACGGTCTCCCGGCTCGGTCTCGGCACCCTGACCTGGGGTCGCGACACCGACGAGCACGAGGCGCGCGACCAGCTCAAGTCCTTCGTCGAGGTGGGCGGCACGCTGCTCGACACGGCCGCCGGCTACGGCGACGGCGCCTCCGAGGAGCTGATCGGCTCGCTGCTCGGCGACGTGGTCGCCCGCGACGACGTGGTCCTGGCCACCAAGGCCGGGGTGCAGCGCTCCCGCGGGGTGCGTGAGGTCAACGTCTCCCGTGGTCACCTGATCCGCTCCCTCGACGCCTCGCTCAAGCGCCTCGGCACCGACCACGTCGACCTGTGGCAGGTGCACGCCTGGTCCGACGAGACGCCGTGGGAGGAGACCCTCGGCGCGCTGGACCACGCCGTCTCGACCGGGCGGGCCGCCTACGTCGGGGTCTCCAACTACTCCACCTGGCAGATGGCCCAGGCCGCGACCTGGCAGGCGGCGCTCCCCGGCCGGGTGCCGATCGCCTCCAACCAGGTCGAGGTCTCCCTGCTCAACCGCTCCGCGGAGACCGAGCTGCTGCCGGGTGCGGACGCGATGGGCGTCGGGGTCCTCGCCTGGTCTCCCCTGGGCCGCGGCGTGCTCACCGGCAAGTACCGCTCCGGCACCCCGGCCGACTCGCGCGCCGCGTCGCCGCACTTCGCCAACTACGTCGGGGCCTACCTCGACCAGCGCAGCAGCCGGGTCGTCGAGGCCGTCGCCCGGGCGGCCGACGGCCTGCAGTGGTCGCCGCTCGAGGTGGCCCTCGCCTGGGTGCGCGACCTGCCCGGCGTCACCGCGGCGATCGTGGGCGCGCGCACCGCCGCGCAGCTGCGCGGCGCGCTCACGGTCGAGGAGTGCACGCTGCCGGCCGAGATCCGGCGCGCGCTCGACGACGTCTCGGGCTCCTGACGCCGCGGGCGACCTTAGGCCAGCAGTGGCCGCTGGCGGATGATCCGCCGCCGCAGGATCACCTTGCGGGTGCCGTCGTGCAGCACGCGCAGGCGGTCGATCTCCCAGCCGCCGTGCTCGGCGCGGTCGACCAGCAGCCGGGTGACGTAGCTGCGGGAGAAGTCACGCGGGATCGTGATCCGGTCGAACTCGTACTCACTCGCGCTCCGCGACGGAGCGCCCCAGCGGCGGGTCGCGGTCGTGTGGAGGGTGTGCCGGTGCACGGGAGGGCGCGCCATGCGGCCCATCGTAGGTCGCGCTCAGAGGCTGTCCAGCACCGCCACGATGCGCTCCCAGGCGCGGCTCGCCGGATCGATGACGACGAAGTGGTCGCCCTCGACACGCACCAGCTCGGCCCGGGCGCCGGCGACCTGCGCCGCGCGCACGTAGTCCGCGGAGTACGCCGGCGGAACGATCGTGTCGGCGTCGCCGTGCACGCACCAGACCGGGACGTCGAGCGGGACCTGCCGCTGCGGGTCCGCCTGGTCGTAGGCGGAGTCGTACGCCGGGCTGCCGGGGCCGCCGCCCATGAGCGCCTGCACCGCTCCCCCGCCCAGCCCCTCGTCGTGGCCCCTGGTGAGGTCGAGGACACCGGACTGGGAGATCACGTGGGTGACCGGCACCCCGCCCCGCCAGGGGTCGAAGCGTCCCCGCGCCGCCGCCCACGCGGCCAGGTGGCCGCCGGCGGAGTGGCCCAGCGTGACCACGGTCGACAGGTCGAGGCCCTCGACGTCGCGCAGCCGGTCGATCGCCGCGGCCACGTCGTCGCCGGTGTCCGGCCAGCCACCGCCCCCGCCGGTGCCGTCCCCGACGCGGCGGTACTCGATGTTGTACGCCGTCCAGCCGCGCTCGGCGAGGTCGGCGGCGAGCGGCTCCCCGAGCGAGGCGTCGTACGCCGCCTTCCAGAAGCCGCCGTGGATCACCACGACGACCCCGCGCGAGGTGCCGGAGGGACGGGTCAGGTCGCCCCACTGGGACGGGTCGTCGCCGTAGGTCAGGCGCTGGGTCTCCACGGTGCTCCTCCTGCGGGCCGGTGGGGCCTGCTCCCCGCATGCTGCCAGGGCTGCGCCCGTCGGCAGGACCAGCGCGGCACCCACCAGGGCGCGGCGGGTCAGCCGCATCAGAAGCGCTCCTGGCGCAGCCGCTTGGTCTCTCCGCGCTGCTTCTTCGCCTCGAGCCGCCGGCGCTGCGAGCCCTTGGTCGGCTTGGTCGGGCGCCGGGCCCGCGGTGGCGGGGCCAGGGCGTCGGAGACCAGGGCGGCCAGGCGCTCGCGGGCGAGGCGGCGGTTGAGCAGCTGGCTGCGCTCGGTCTCGGAGGTCACCGAGACGACGCCGTCGACGAGCCTGGGGGCGAGCCGCTCGAGCACCCGGGCGCGACGCGGCCCCGACAGGGCCCTGGTGGCGCCGACGTCCCACGACAGGGTGACGCGGCTGTCGCTGGTGTTCACGCTCTGACCTCCCGGACCCGACGACCTCGAGAAGCGTTCGCGCAGCTCGGCCCCGGGGATGGTCAGGCCGCGTCCGACGGGCAGGTCCTCGGGCACGAGGAGTCCTCAGGCCAGGTCGAGGAACCGGTCGAAGACCCGCGCTCCGAACTCCAGCGCGTCGGTCGGCACCCGCTCGTCGACGCCGTGGAACAGCGCGGTGAAGTCGAGGTCGGCGGGCAGCCGCAGCGGCGCGAAGCCGTAGCAGTCGATGTCGGCCTTGGCCCAGTGCTTGCCGTCGGTGCCGCCCGGCATCAGGTAGGGCACGACCGTGGCGTCGGGGTCCTCGGCAAGGACCGAGCGGTTCATCGCGGTGACGACGTCTCCGGTGTAGGGAGTCTCCACGGCGTGCTGCTTGGACAGGAACTCCACGTCGATGCCCTCGCCGACGAGCTCGGCCATCGTGGCGAAGAACTCGTCCTCGTGACCGGGCAGGAAGCGCCCGTCGACGTGGGCGGTCGCCCGGCCCGGGACCACGTTGACCTTGTAGCCGGCGTCGAGCATGGTCGGCGCTGCCGAGTTGCGGATGACCGCGCTGAGCATGCGGGCGGCGGACCCGAACTCCTCGATCAGGTCCGCGGCGTTGTCGGGGGTCGCCTCCGTGCCGGCCAGCTCGGCGACCGCGGCCAGGCAGACCTCCATCGCCGGCGTCAGCCGCACCGGCCACTCGTGCGCACCGATCCGGGCGACCGCGGCCGCGAGCCGGGAGACGGCGTTGTCGGTGTTGCGCATGGAGCCGTGCCCGGCGGTGCCGTGGGCGGTCAGCCGCATCCACGCCATGCCCTTCTCGGCCGCCTGCACGAGGTAGAGCCGCTGGTCGCGCACGGTCGTGCTGAAGCCGCCGACCTCGCCGACCGCCTGCGTGACCCCGTCGAGCCACTCACGGCGGTGGAGGAGGACTTGCTCGGCGCCCTCGTGTCCACCGGCCTCCTCGTCGGCGGTGAAGGCCAGCACCAGTGGGCGGGACGGCACGCGCCCGGCCCGGGCACGCGCGCGTACGACGGAGAGCGCGATCGCGTCGAAGTCCTTCATGTCCACGGCGCCGCGCCCCCAGACGCACCCGTCCTGGATCTCCCCGGAGAACGGGTCGACCTGCCAGTCCGAGGCGTCGGCGGGCACGACGTCGAGGTGGCCGTGCACCAGCAGTGCGTCCTCGGTGCTCCCGTCGCCGCCCCAGCGGGCCAGCACGTTGGTGCGTCCCGGCACCCCTTCGTAGACCTCGGCGGTGATCCCGACCTCGTCGAGCAGCGCCGCCACGTGTTCGGCGGCCTTGCGCTCGCCGGAACCCTGGCCATCGCCGGTGTTGGTGGTGTCGATGCGGATCAGGTCGCGGCACAGGTCGACGACCTCCGCGTCCACCCGGGGCTCGGTCTGCTCGCTCATCCCGCCATCCTCACACGCACTCGGGACAGGTGGCCGATGCAGGAGCACGGCCGTTGCTTTGCTAGAGTTTCGGTCGCACTCGTCCGGGTGGCGGAATAGGCAGACGCGCTAGCTTGAGGTGCTAGTGCCCCAAAAGGGCGTGGGGGTTCAAGTCCCCCCTCGGACACGCTTGCCCCAGGTCCCTGACCTGGGGCTTTGTCTTTTCAGGGTCTCTTCTCGGTTGCGGTGGAGCACCGGAGTAGCACCAGCCACGGCGCAGGGCCGGAGCATGGCATGGATCGAGCAGAAGAAGCGCGCGGACGGCGGGCTGTCCGCACGCGTGGTGTGGCGGTACGGCGGGGCTCGTGATGGCGCCTACCAGTCGGAGACGTTCAGCGCCGGCAGCGATGCGCAGAACCGCGCCCGGGCCGAGGGCTTCAAGCAGATGGTGCACGCGGCCGGGCAGCTGGCCGGACGGCTGGGTCCGTGGCGAGGGGTTCGTCCGACCGGCCGGAGAGACCGATACGCTGAAGGCGCCGCCTCGCTTCATCGACCTCGGCGAGGAGTACGTGCGGCAGATCGTCGACATCTCCCCCGGCCAGCGCGAGCGCCATCTCGGTCACCTGGGTGTCCTGGCGTCTCTGCGGGTTCGCGGGGTTGCCGTGTTCGCCAAGCCCGTCACGGCGGTCACTGAGGCCGACCTCCGGGCCTGGCTGATCGACTGGGACCGGTCGTTGAAGACGAAGGCGAACTACCACGGACTCATCCACGGGGTCCTTGCCTACGCGGTCAAGCAGGGCTACCTCACAGCGAATCCGGCGGTCGGCACAGCCCCGAAGCGCTCCCGTGTGAGGCAGTCGAGGCCTGAGCTTCGCTACCTCACTGAACGTGAGCTGGAGACCGCTGTGAGGCTCGCCCGCACGTTCGGCCCCCTCACCGGTCTCCTCACTACCAGGGGATCAACCGGGGCAGTCGCCGCCCTCTCCCCCGCGGCGACGAGTTCCTCGAGGTGCTCGAGACGAAACCGAACGTGCTTGCCGATGCGGGTGCACCGCAGCTGGCCCTTGCGTGCAGCGTCCGCGACCCACCGGGTCGGCACGTTGAGATAGGTGGCCGCTTCCTCTGTCGTCAGCAGCGGCTGCAAAAGGGCACGCGGCGCCGTCACCATGAGCCGCGCCGTCGCTGGGGTCGCCAGGCGTCGACCACAGCCTCGAGCGCCCGCAAGGTGCGCACCCACTTGGGGTCGTTCTGGAGCACCATCGATTCGGCCAGGCCTCGAAGCTCTCGCAAGATGTTCATGCAAGCCACCGGGGAGAGCGCAGGGCGCGCACTCAGCGAGGCCGTGCTCCTGCACGACCGTCCGCTCGACCACCCTCACCTCCGCGTGGGCCGCAGACCCGGCGCGTCGGCAGACGTAGGCATCCCGCCGACATCGGTCGGAGCACCAGATTCTCGTGCGGCCGAAACGCGCCGGCCGTGGCAGTTGCTTGCCCCTTCGGGGGAACCAGCAACACCCAACTCAACGTCCGACGATGATGGAATCGGTGACGCTGTAGGGACCTGGGTTGGCGAGTATGGCGTCCCAGGTCAGAATCATGTCGCCGAAGTCGGAGCGGGCCTTTTCGATGGTGGCTGGCTCCGCGACGACGTCGGCATACCAGGGTTCGAGGTCTTTGGCGGAGACGAGATAGCGGTCGAAGGCGACCTGTTCTACGTTCCAGTCGCTGAGGTCGTGGGCGTGGGCGAGGTGCTTGCCCGTCAGCAATTGAACCCCGGCTGCGTCGATGACGTATTCGTCCCACAGGTGACGGTTCTGGTCGTAGTCCAAGGGGAGGCGGACGGTGCGATGTTTGAGCCCCCAAACCGGGTCCTGGACATCGAGTGCGTC
The DNA here is from genome assembly GCA_963811385.1 of uncultured Actinomycetota bacterium. Classification (GTDB taxonomy): domain Bacteria; phylum Actinomycetota; class Actinomycetes; order Propionibacteriales; family Nocardioidaceae; genus Marmoricola_A. Next base: position 15,901 of record CAWEQX010000014.1, read on the forward strand.
CCACCCGACCACGCTCGCGCCTACGTTCTTGATGAGAGCCACGTCCGTGGCTTCCGGCTCCACCAGCAGTCGCGCCACCTGGTCCTCGAGCATTTCCCGCCACGACCCGTGCGGCATCACGGTCTGAGTGATGCACTGACCGAGTTGCGACAACGTGATGGCGCGCATCTCAGCGCCGTCGTGCGCATACCTGCGTACCAAGACTGAGAAGGGCGTGAGGAGTGCGGTTGTCCGGAGGTAGTCGGCCGCCGCTTCATCCGCGATGGGCAACTTGTATTGCGCCCATGTCTGGGCGGGTTCGAGTGCGTTGAGCCAGTTGCAGTGTGCCACGGTCAAGCGGTCCGTTGTGTCGGTGTCGACCTGCCAATCTCGGAGCGGGTCGCGAAGGGGGCGGTAGTTGCACAGCCTGTAGCCGATGAAGGCCGTCGGAAACCTACGCGGACTTCGGAAAGGCTCGCCCGCCTTCGCTTCCTTTGCTTTCCAGGCGCGTGAGACGCGTGGCGGCCACGGGATGCCTTCTGCGACAAGCGCCGCTTCGAACGACGCGAGCCATGTCGGACCGGTGTCGGCGCCCCCATGCCCAAAGACCATCACAGCGACGCCCTTCGGTGTCGCGGTGGTGAAATCGCCAAGCCTTGGTGGCGGTCTTACGGACTCGTTTGCCCGAGCGGCCGCCCGTCGAACCGCCGCTACGGTGGCCTCATCCGGTGCCTCCTCTTGCGACTCCGGGTGCAGAAGCAGGAACGTGCCGTAGGCACCAAAACGTTGCGCTCCCCGCGTTCGTGTCGGGCTGGCAGGCGGTTGCTGCGAACCGGTCGGCATGAGGCTCCTGTACTGACGGTCGGGAATCACCCTAGGTGGCTGCGCCGCACGGCGGTAGCAAATCGGACATCCGACGACCGTTGACCGCTACGTCCCGCGCCGACAGCGGCTATGAGCGTGCGCTGTCGTCCGTTGCCCTACCCTCGCCGCATGGACTTCACCACCGAAGAGTTGCGGTGGATCAGCCGCAATTGAACGAGATATCGACGGGCGGAGGGCCCATCGAGAACTGGAGTTCGACCTACGCATCGGCGGCGACGTAGAGGCGGCTGCGGCGATGGAGCGCGCGATCACCAACCTGCTCGACAACGCCGCAAAGTGGAGCCCGCCCGAGGGCCGGGTGACGGTGCGGGTCTCGGCCGGCGTGCTCACCGTCGACGACCAGCGCCCGGGCATCGACGCCGAGGATCTGCCGCACGTGTTCGAGCGCTTCTACCGTGCCGGGAGTCGCGCGGGATGCCCGGCTCCAGCTTGGGGCTGTCCATCGTCCGCCAGGTCGTCGCACGCCACGCCGGCACCGTCGCCGTCCACAACCGCGAGGGCCGGAGGCACCCGCTTCATCGTCGTGCTGCCGGGCTCCTCCTCCCCGCACGGCGCGAGCTCCGAGCGCCGCGGTACGAGCGGCAGCTGACCGGGCCCCCGCCGGGCCCCTCCGAGCCCTAGAGTGGATAGATGCTTTTCGACGTCACCGCCGACGCCTACGGCCGGTTCATGGGGAGATACTCCGAGCCGTTGGCCGATCAGCTCGTGGCGATGGCCGGCCTGCGGGCCACCGACCGAGTGCTCGACGTGGGCTGCGGACCGGGGGCGCTGACCGCGCGGCTGGTCGCCGTCGCCGGCACCGGCCGGGTCACCGCGATCGACCCGTCCTCGTCGTTCGTCGCCGCCGTCGCCGCCCGCCTGCCGGGCGTGGACGTCCGTGAGGCGAGTGCCGAGGCGCTGCCGTTTCCCGACCACGCGTTCCATGCGACGTTGGCCCAGCTGGTGGTGCACTTCATGAGCGACCCGGTGGCGGGCCTGCGCGAGATGGCCCGGGTCACGCGTCCGGGCGGTCCGGTGGTCGCCTCGGTATGGGACCATGGCGGCGGCCGAGGACCGTCGTCGCCGTTCTGGCGAGGTGTCGCGGACGTCCACCCCGGCGCGCTCGACGAGAGCGAGCCCCCCGGCTCATGCGAGGGCCACCTGGGCCAGCTCTTCGAGGCCGCCGGCCTGGGCGACCTCGACGAGACGGTGCTCACCGTGACCGTGCCGTACGAGAGCTTCCAGGAGTGGTGGGAGCCCTACACCTTCGGGGTCGGGCCGGCCGGCGCCTACGTCGACCGGCTGGACGAGGCGGACCGGCAGCGGCTGCGTGACGCGTGCGCGGCGCAGCTGCCCCCGGCGCCCTTCGAGGTCACAGCGTCGGCGTGGACGGTGCGCGGGCGGGCCTAGGACGCACGACCGCTCATCGGCTGAGCGTGCGATATGTGATTGCGCTAGCTCTTTGGGCGCGCCGCTTGCGCGCAGCGGGTTCAGCGGCGGACGCCGGCTTACGCCACGGACTCGAAGTGAATCTTGAGGCCCAGTGCACGCGCGACCTTCATGATCGTGGCGAAGCTGGGGTTGCCGTCGGTCGATAGAGCCTTGTAGAGCCCCTCGCGGCTCATGCCGGTGCGACGCGCGAGCTCGCTCAGGTTTCCGGAGCGAGCGATGGTCCCGAGCGCTTGGGCGATGGACGCGGGGTCGTCTCCGGCCTCGTCGATGGCGGCCTCCAGATAGGCCGCGGCATCTTCGATCCCCGTGAGGTAGTCAGCGCTGTCATAGGGCGCGAACTGCTCGGTCTTATCGGTCATCGCTCTTCCACTCTGCCGCAATCCTCTTGGCTGCCTCGATGTCCTTCGACTGCGTCGACTTGTCGCCACCGCAGAGAAGCACCACGAGCTGCCGGCCGTGAGCCAGGTAGTAGACCCGGTAGCCAGGCCCATAGTCGATCCGCAGCTCGGAGATCGCCTTGCCGACCTGCCTGACGTCGCCGGGGTTGCCTGCGGCGAGTCGGTCGATCCGCACCAGGACCCGTGCGGCTGCTCGTCGATCCTTCAGTTTTCGTAGCCACCGGTCGAAGGTCAGGCTCCTGACGACTTGGACCACGCTGTCAACTCTAGTTGACAGGCTCGCCACGGGCAATCGTCGGATCTGGAACGAGTTCTGTGCACGCGATGCGTAAGCACCACCTGGGCGACCCCAAGACGCCACGGTCCCGACGCACGATCACCATCTCTGCGACAGTCGCAGCCGCACTCAACCCCCTGGTGGTCGGGAGCGGCTCAGCTGGCACGCGAGGACGACGGACGTACTCGGCGGGCGAGTGATCAAGCACGCCGTCGACGAACGTCCGAAACAAGCCAGCCCACCAGACAGACGACGAGAGACCGTGGACGGCCTGTACCTCTGCTCCACCTGCATCCATCGCAGGTAGAGCTCAAAGTCCACACGTCGAGCGGCCAGTGGGTCGAGGCCGGTCTGCGCACACCAGTGCAGGAAGGCGTTGAGGTCCGACTCGGTGTGAATCCGCGGTTGACCCTTATAGCCAGAGACGAAAGCCGCGATGGCGGACCGTATAGCCGGCACCTCTCTCGGGACAGCACCGGGCGATGACAGAGGGAAGGAAGTAGTCAACCTCCTTCATGCCTCCGCCGAGCACCTGTCGTCAAGCAGGTGCCGGAGACCGCTTCGATGCAACCTCCTCGGCAGAGGCGGTCGTTTCCGGGTGGCTTTCACGCACTGCCGAGATTGACCCGAGTGGTACCGTATCCTTGTACCACTACCTGAAGGAGTCAGGGATGTCTGTCACCGCGAGCGAGGCACGAAAGCAACTGTTCCCGTTGATCGAGAAGGTGAACAACGACCGCGTTGCGGTGGAGATCACCTCTCGCCGTGGCAACGCCGTGCTGGTGTCCGCAGACGAGTACGCCGCCCTCGAGGAGACCGCGTACTTGCTCCGCGTGCCGGCCAACGCTAAGCGACTTCTGGAGAGCCTCCATCAGGCGAAGTCTGGCGATAGGCACGCGCACGAGCTGGCCGAGTGAGGCTGGTCTTCACTGCGCACGGCTGGGACGACTACACGCATTGGCTTCAAGCCGATCGACAAGTGCTGAAGAGAATCAACCGGCTGATCGATGACGCACTACGTGATCCGGCCGAAGGCATCGGGAAGCCTGAGCCACTCAAGCACATGCTCGCCGGGACGTGGTCGCGCCGGATCACTGAGGAGCATCGCCTGGTGTATCTCGTCGACGATGAGGACCTGGTCATCCTCCAGGCGCGTTTCGACTACAAGTAAACCCCCTCGCGGTGAAGGAGACTCGGCACTGACAGCGGCATGAGCGTCCACGTCGTGCCGCAGTGAAATCGACCAGCTCCCTAGGCCGCCGAGCGGGCAAACCATCGGCCAGAATCGGGTAGAAGGAGCAACACGAGGACCGCGCCGGCTACGACCAGGTTGGCGACGCTGACGAAGATGGTCAGCGCCACGATCGCGGATACCGCGATCGTTACCGCGGACAAGGCGACCAACGTCCATCGGGCGACCTGGCTGCGCTGCGTGATGAGAATGGCACAGACGCCTGACGCGGCACACATGGCGGCGAGCACTGCGAGGGTTCCCCACACCCACGCACTGGCGCCTTCGACACCGAATGCCTCGACAAGGGCCGTGGCGGCCCCACCGAGCACGAGACCTCCAAGGACGACAAGCATGAACGTCAGGGTCGATGCGAGTCCCGTAAGGATCGAGGCGACTAGCACGACGCTCGGCATGCGGTCGTCGTCAGCCGTCGGTGCGCTGGGCGGCGCCCAGCCGGTGGGGCGTCCGGTGTCGCCGATCGTTCTCTCCGGGGGTTCGAAAGGTGCGCGCACTCGGACATGGGAGCACAAACGCAAGGACCTGTCCCGATGTTGGCGTTCATGCACTGACCCGTCCGCTCATGGTCGGAGTCCTACGGGGCTGGGGCCTCCGGGGCCGGCTGCTGCGTCGGTTGGGACGTGGGCTCCTGCTGGGGAGCATCCACCGGAGGCGCCTGCTCCTGCGGCACGACGCCGTCCTCCGGCGGGGCCGGCTGGGGAGAGGGTTCCTGCTGGGGAGCATCCACCGGAGGCGCCTGCTCCTGCGGCACGTCGCCCTCCTGGACGTCGCCCGGCAGCGGCACGTCGGGATCCACGTCGGGCGAGTCGTTCCCCGTCCCGCTCCAGCCCGGGATCGAGGTACCGACACTGGTGTCGTCCGTGCCGCCGGTGTAGGTGGACACCGCACGACCGGTCGACAGCTCGAAGGCCACGACGAGGACCATCACGCTCGCGAAGAGTGCTGCGCTGATCACGACGATCCGCTTCCAGGGCAGGCCGTGCAGCACCTGCCCCATGGACCTGCCCTGGTCCGCTCGATCGAGGTGGTTCAGGTCCTCGGTGAGCCGAGGACCCTCGGGCTGTGGGAGTTCCCCTGCCCCGGCCGGCACCAGCTCGCGCACGCGGCCGCCGCGCCGTGCCGCGAGGGCCTGCGCCGCGACGCGTTCCTTCGTCATCGCCAAGTAGTGGGAGTAGACGGCACCTCCCACCGTGATGCACAAGCTGCCCAGCGCGGCTCCCACCAGGGTGCCGGCCGCGCCGAGGCTGGACAGGAGGACGGCCGCGGACACGGCGCCGAGGGCGCCACCTGCGGAGTTGACCCAGTTGATCTGAAGGTTCTTCTGCTCACTCACTGGGTCCACTATCCGGCCCTGCGGGACCCCACCCAAATCGAGGCGCCGACGACGGCTCAGAAGGTGGCCAACCTCTCACCGTGGGCTCGCTGGACGGATCCGCATGTCTGACCCGGTCGCGGCGCAACGGGTCATCACGCGCACGGCTCTCAGGAGCGCATGAAGTCGGCGACAACGCCCCCGAGATCGTCGCCCGCGTCTTCCTGGAGGAAGTGGCCGGCGTTCTCGACGATGGGATGGGTCAGGCCCCGGGTGCCGGGGAGGAGTCGGCGCATGATCGGTGCCATGGCGCCCGTGATCGGGTCGCCGTCGCTGAACGCCAGGAGGAACGGCGTGTCGCTGGTCCTCAGCACCTCCCAGGCCGCGCGGTTGGCTGCACTCGCCGGATCGTCCGGACCGGTGGGCACCAGACCGGGCATCGCGCGAGCTCCGGCCTTGGCGCGCTCCTCCGGGAAGGGCGCGTCGTACGCCGCACGGATCTGATCGGTCATCGGGCGCACACAGCCGGCGGCGACCAGGCGCCCGATGTCGAGGACCTCGGCACTCTCGACCGCCGTACGGAACTGCCACCAGATCTCAGGCATGTCGAAGTCGCCGGTGGGAAGCCCGGTGTTGGCCGCCACCACCCGGGCGAATCGGCCGGGATGCTCGGCGACCAGACGGAGTCCGATCAGGCCTCCCCAGTCCTGGCCGACCAGCGTGATCTCACCCAGGTCGAGATGGTCGAACGCCAGCTGCCGGGTCCACTCGACCATCCTGGCGTACGTGTAGGCGTCCCGATCGAGCGGCTTGTCGGACCGGCCGAAGCCGACCAGGTCGGGCGCCACGCACCGGATGCCCTCGTCGGCGAGCACCCGGATCACGTGACGGTAGAGGAAGGACCACGACGGTTCTCCGTGGAGCAGCAACGCCACCGGTCCGTCGGCGGGCCCGACGTCGACATACGCCATCCGCAACGTGCCCCCGTCGGGATCGCTCACCTCGGCGTACGCCGGCGCCCAGGGGAAGTCGGGAACGTGATCGAAAGCAGCGTCCGGGGTGCGGTAGACCTCCATGGCTGCACACGATGCCAGATCACTGCTCCACCCCGAGGACCTGCCGACGTCCCATCGGTGACTCGAGGGGTCCAGGACCTCCCCCGTCGGCACGCCCCGGAACGCATCGGCCTGCGGCGGCCGGTTCAGAGGTTCGCGACGTAGACGGTGCTTGCCGACTCGCCTCCGGTCAGCGGATTGGCGAACGAGACCACGTGCGTCGTGCATCGTTCGAAGACCTCGTCGAGTACGGCCATGAAGTCCGGGTCCGGCGGGTCGTCGGACCAGAGCCCGAAGACCCCTGCCTGGTCGAGGATCGCGGCCAGGCGAGCCAACCCGTCGGCGGCGTAGAACCCGCCGTGGCTGGGGTGAAGGAGGTTCTGGGGCGAGTGGTCGATGTCGAGGAGCACGACGTCGTACGACGGTCGCGGGGTCTTGCCGGAGGCCACGAGCTGGAAGAAGTCGCCGTGGACGACATCGCAGCGCGGGTCGGCGGTCAGTCCAACGGTGTCGGGCAGCAGGTCGCGGCGGTGCCAGTCGATGACCGCCTCGACCGCTTCGACCACCTGTACCTGCGCGACCCGCTCGTCCTGCAGGGCCGCACGCAGGGTGTAGCCCAGACCGAGCCCGCCGACGAGGACGTGCAGGTCTCCACGAGCGTCGTCGACACGCGCGAGACCCAGGTGCGCCAGCTCCTGCTCGACCACGGTGAAGAGGCTCGACATCAAGAACTCATCGTCGATCTTCACCTCGTAGACGTCGGCGCCAACGACAGGCTCATAGCGGCGGCGCAGGCTGATCACGCCGATCGGGGTGTCGGTGGCGTCGAGCTCTTCGATGCGCAGGGCCATCTCGGCCTCCGTCGTGGTCGTCGTCCCGCACCCGTGAGGGGGGGAATGCGCAAGCAGGGTAGGCCCGGATGCTCTGGTCAGGAAGTGGCGAGGACGGTGGACCGTTCCACCCGGCGAGCGAGCTGTGCTCGGTGCGAGGTGCCAGCGTCGACCGTGCCCGACTAGACCGCTGGCGAAGTTCAATTCAGGAACCCATCTGCTGCTGGGGGGACGCGAACCGGGGGTGACCCACACCACCCCGAGAGGAACGTCCCATGCGAAAGACCCCAGCAGCCCTCGGCGTCGCGGGCGCCGTGGCCATCCTTGCCGCCACCCCCTTCGCGCCCGCCTCCGCCGCGGACGACGCGACCGTGTCGGTCCTGCACGCCGTGCCAGGACTGACCGTCGACGTCTACGCCAACGGTGAAGAGCTCATCCCCGACTTCACGCCGGGCACGCTGACCGACCCGCTCCAGCTGCCCGCCGGCTCCTACGACCTCCAGGTCTTCGCCGACGGCGACAGCCCCGGCAACGGGCAGCCGGCGATCGAGGCGCAGGGCGTCGAGGTCCCCGGCGGCGCGAACGCCACCGTCGTCGCCCACCTCGACGCCGACGGCAACCCCACCCTGAGCCTCTTCGCCAACGACGTCTCGGCCACCGCGCCCGGCGAGGCGCGGCTGACGGTGCGCCACACCGCGGCGGCCCCGGCCGTCGACGTGCGTGCCGACGGGTCCGTGCTGTTCGACAACCTCACCAACCCGAACGAGGCGACGGGTGACGTCCCGGCCGGGACGTACTCCGCTGACGTGGTGCTGGCAGGGACCGAGGACGTGGCGATCGGCCCGGCCGACCTCCAGCTCGCCGAGGGCACGAACACGATCGTGTACGCCTGGGGCAGCGCCGCGGACGGCAACCTGGACCTCGCGGTCCAGAGCATCGACGGCCTGCACTCCGCTCCCCACGGCGTTCCCGGCGGTGAGGCGGGTCTCGCTCCGGAGTCCACCGGCGTGCCGGTCTGGGCGCTCGGGCTCGGTCTCGCCTCGGCTCTCGGGATCGCCCTCGCGGCTCCCCGGCTGCTCGCCTCACGGGCCCGCGGCTGACCCCGGGTGAGGAGCAGGAGGATCCGACGATGACGAGGAGGACGGCCGCGGTCACCGCACTGGTGTCCGCGGTCGGCCTCCTCGTCAGCCTGGTCGCCCTGGTCGCCTGGTCGGGCCGGCAGGTCGAGCGAGACGACCCGGTCGTGAGCAGGGCGACCGCCGGCCCCGAGTCCTCACCGACAGCGCGACAGCGCGACCCCGGGAGCCGGGTGCGCACCACCCCCGCGTCGCTCCCCGCGCCGACCGGTTCGGTGGACCGCCCGGTCAGGGTCACCATCGCGTCGGTCGGCCTGCAGGCGCCGATCCGTCCGGTCGGGGTCGCGCCCGACGGCCAGATGGCGCTCCCTGCTGACCCGGAGGTGCTCGGGTGGTACCGGTTCGGCGCCGCACCGGCCTCCCCGGCCGGCGGCTCGGTGGTGCTGGCGGGCCACCTGGACTCGACGAGGTTCGGACTCGGGCCGCTGGTCCGGCTCCGCGAGGTCGGGGTGGGGTCGGCCATCAGGATCGTCACCGCGGCCGGCCAGCGGCACGACTACGTCGTACGACGCGTCGAGCGGTTCGACCAGGAAGGACTCCCCGAGGAGCTCTTCGCCCGGTCGGGTCCGGAGCTGGTCCGCCTGATCACCTGCGGCGGGGCCTACGACCCGGAGACGGGCTACGAGGAGAACCTCGTCGTCACGGCGGCGCGCTCCCGGTGACGCCGGCCGGGCGGGCCGACGCGAGCGGTCAGGCAGGGTTCTCCACCACGAGCACGGCGATGTCGTCGTCGGCGGCCTCACCGACCATCGCGTCGATGAGCACCTGGGTCAGCCGCTCGGGGTCCACCCGGTCGCGGTGGCAGCCGGCCACGGTGTCGACGAGTCGAGCGATGCCGGCGTCCAGGGGCTCGTCGCGGCGCTCCACGAGACCGTCGGTGTAGAGCACCACCTGGGCGCCCGGCGGGATCGTGGTGACCGCGTCGCTGCGCGGGATGCCGTGGTGGATGCCCAGCATCACGTCGGGCTCGAGCTCGAGCACCTCGACCGAGCCGTCGGGACTGACGAGCAGCGGCGGCGGGTGCCCTGCGGTCGACCACGCGACGGTCAGCGCGCCGGCGGAGTCCTCGGAGCGGCTGACCCGCGCCACGAGGGCGCTGGCGACGATGTCGAGCTGCAGGCCGACCAGGGCGCGGTCCAGGCGGGTCAGGACGGCACCGGGGCTGGTGTCGTCCTTCCAGGCCAGCACCCGCAGCATGCTCTTGAGCTGACCCATCGCCGCCGCGGCGCTCGTGTCGTGACCGACCACGTCGCCGATCACGATCGTGGTCGCGCTCGGCAGGTCGACCACGTCGTACCAGTCGCCGCCGACCTGGTCGGCAGCCGGGCGGTAGTCGGCGCGCAGCCGGACATGGTCCAGCTCGGGCAGCTCGGTCAGCAGTGCGGCCTGCAGCGTCTCGGAGATCGACCGGTCGTGCGCGAGCGCCTCGGCCAGCTGACGGTTGACCTGCTCGAGCTCGGTGGCGCGCACCCGCAGCGCCGCCTGGACCTCGTCGACCCGCTCCTGAAGCCCGACCGAGATGGTGTCGGCGAGCTCGCGGGCGTTGCGGGCGTCGACCAGGTCGGTGACGTCCTCGGTGTGGTGGACCACCAGCTCGGTGCGGCCGTCGGGGCCGGCGATCGGCACCTCGGTCACGTTCCACAGCCGGCGGTCGAAGCCGCCGTGCTGGTTGGGGATGTCGTAGGGGTACTCGACCAGCCGCTGCGTGCGGCCCAGGTCGACGGCGCCCAGCATCACCCGGCGCAGGTCGCTGGCCTGGCTCGGCCCCGAGCTGTCGGGGTCGTCGGGGAACACGTCGAAGACGAAGCGGCCCGCGATCTCGGAGAGCTCGCGGCCGACCGCCTCGAGGTAGGCCGGGTTGGCGTGCACCATCACCAGGTCGCGGTCGAAGACCAGCACCGCGACGGGCATGGCGTCGAACACCGCCGCCATCCGGTCGGCGCTCAGCGCGTGCGGTCCCACGGCTACCTCGTCTCCCGAGAGGCAGTCGACGGTCCTCCCTCGGGTGCCATCATCTCCCGTCCCGGCTCCTGGCGACCAGGAGGCGCCCCAGCGCGTGTCGGCCGCCCGGCGGCGAGCACCGGGCCCCCTCCGCGCGACCTCCGGCACAGGCCCTGCTGCGAGACTCGTGGTGTGTCCGACGACGCCCCTCCCACGTCACCGGCGTCGCGGTGGCGCTGGGGGCGCGTGATCGCCTCACCGCTGTGGGTGGCCCGACTGGTGGCGCTGGTCGGCGCGGTCACCCTTGCCAGTGCGATGCTGCCCTCGATGCGCGGCCGCGTCGACGTCCTCGCCGACCTGGTGCCGCGCGTGTTCCCGGCAGCAGCCACCACGGGGGCGGCGGCGGCCGGCCTGGTCCTCATGGTGCTGTCCCGCGGCCTGCGCCGAGGCAAGTTCCGCGCCTGGGCGCTGGCCACCGTGCTCTCCGGCGTCGCAGCGGTGCTGCACGTGGTCAAGGGCCTCGACGTCGAGGAAGCGCTGATGTGCCTGGCGCTCCTCGTCCTCCTCGTCCTCGCCCGACCGGGCTTCACCGCCCGGCCGGACCCTCGCTCGAAGCTGCGTCTCCTGGCGGTCGCGTGCCTCGGACCCTCGGCCGCTGCCCTGCTCGGATGGCTCTACCTCTCGCTGGACAGCGACGGCCAGCTGCCCGACACCGGACCGGTGGACCGGTGGACGCAGGCGTGGCTCGGTCTGGTCGGCATCGCCGGTCCCGTGAAGTTCCGCACCGCCGAGGAGTCCGAGCGTGCGGCCGTCGCCCTTGCGGTGCTCGGCGCGGCGGTGCTGCTCGTCGCGATCCTGGTCGCCCTCCAGCCGGCGGGCGGGCCTCACACGCTCCGCGACGAGGAGGAGAGCCGACTTCGAGCGTTGCTCGAGCGGTGGGGCGGCGTCGACTCGCTGTCCTACTTCGCCCTGCGCTCGGACCGCTCCGTGATCTTCTCGCCGAACGGCAGGGCGGCGGTCACCTACCGCGTGGTGGGAGCGGTGTCCCTGGCTGCCGGAGACCCGGTGGGTGACCCGGCGGGCTGGCCGGCCGCGGTGTCGGCCTGGCTCCACGAGGCCCGGAGCTACGGCTGGGTCCCCGGTGTGCTCGCGGCCAGCGAGCGCGGCGCCCAGACCTACCACCGGGCGGGGCTCGACGCGCTCGAGCTCGGTGACGAGGCGCTGCTGCAGGTGGAGGACTTCTCCTTGGAGGGCCGTCGCATGCGCGGGGTGCGACAGGCGGTCGCCCGCTGCGAGCGCGCGGGTCTCGCGGTGAGCTGCCACCGCGTCGGAGAGCTCGAGCCGGCGGTCCTGGACGACGTGCGGGAGCGCGCGGAGGCGTGGCGCGACGGCGAGGTCGAACGAGGCTTCTCCATGGCGCTGGGCCGGTTCGGTGAGCCGCGCGACGCGCGAGCGGTGCTCGTGCTCGCGAGCGACCGCGAGGGGGAGCTCCGCGGCCTGCTGCACCTCGTGCCCTGGGGGAAGGACGGGCTGTCGCTGGACCTGATGCGCCGCGACCGGGGAAGCGAGAACGGCGTGGTCGAGCTGATGGTCGCCGGGCTGATGTCCGAGGCCCCGCGCCTCGGCGTGCGGCGGGTCTCGCTCAACTTCGCGGTGTTCCGGAGCGTCTTCGCCCGCGGCGAGCGGCTGGGGGCCGGCCCGGTCCTGCGGCTGTGGCGCTCGGTGCTGCTCGCCGCCTCCAGGTTCTGGCAGATCGAGTCCCTCTATCGGGCGAACGCCAAGTACCACCCGGAGTGGTTCCCCCGGTTCGTGTGCTTCCGCTCCTCCGGGGACCTCCCGCGCGTGGGGCTGGCCGCCCTGCGCGCCGAGGCGTTCATCGTGGCGCCGGCGTGGAGACGGCGCTACCTGGCGGCGTCGACCGCGTCGACGCCCCGACCATCCCGCGACACGACGCCGCGCAGCGACCACGGCAGCAGGACCAACAGCACGCACTGAGCCGCGACGCTCGTCCGTTGCGCCAACCCGACGTAGGGACCGACACTGCGGCCGACGTAGCCCATCAGCGAGTCGGCGAGGAGCACCGCGGAGCTCACCACGAGCAACCCGGCCGCAAGGCGCCCCACCACCGCCGACCAGCGGACGCGCGTGCGGCCGGAGAGCCACCAGATCGATCCGGCGAGCACGAGGGCACCTCCACCCGCGATCGTCGAGGCCGCGAGGTGCCACCCCACCTCGGGCCCGGCGACCGCGTCGACCCGGCCCGCGCACGCCTGGCTGGCCGACGGGGCGCAGGGCAACGGGAACAGGTCGGCCAGGACCGTCCCCACCCCGAGCAGGACCAGGCCCCCGACCGGGACCACGACCTCACGACGCCGGGGCAGCACCCCGGTCCACAGGGCGGCGGTGACCAGCATCAGGACGCCGCTGGCGAGGTCGACCGACCGGGCGACCACGCTGCTCGGCTGGTCCCGGGCCGCGATCTCGCTCAGGGTCGACGTCGCCGGGTCGAACGGGAACCCGTAGGCCGCCTCCACCAGCATCGTGCAGTAGAGGACCGCCGCCACGGTCAGCAGCACCGCCCCGGCCGCGAGCGCCCACCGGGCTGGGAGGGTCGGGCGCCGCATGGGCGCGATCCTGCCAGCCGGGTGGATGGGGCTCCGCTCAGGCCGGGAGCGAGGCGCCGCTCGCGATGTTGAGGATCGTCCCGAAGGTCAGCCACATCAGCCACAGCCCGGTCACCACGTGGAAGAAGCCGAGCAGTCGCTCGAAGGCGCTCATCCCGATGCCGACGAAGAAGTCGGCGACATAGACCCCGGTCAGACCGACGAACAGCAGCCCGACGGGCCAGGCGCCGGCGTCGAAGAACACGATCGCCCCGGTGGCCGAGAGCACGGTGAACCCGACCGACATGCCGGCGTTGGTCCGTGGGTCGTGACCGCCGAAGCGGTTCCACCCGAGCGCCAGCCAGTGGATCCCGTACGCCGAGAAGGCCACGGCCGCCATGTAGAGCGCGGAGTCGTTCTTGAACACCTGGAACCAGGTGAGCCCGACGAACAGGATCACGCCGGTGACGATCTGGCACAACCCGGGCAGGAAGATGCCCCACACCCCCGTGGCCCGGTCGAGGGCCCTCGCCTCGGCCTCGTCCTCCGGGCGCGAGGGGAAGCCGAACAGCTCCTGCGGACCCCAGATGAGATAGCCGGTGCCCAGGCCGAAGAAGCCGAGGGCGACCGGGACGAAATCAGACGACACGAACTCCATGGTCACCACCTCCGTTGCAGGAGCGGTACCCAGGAATCGCGGACCGATGCGGACCGCATCGACCGGCGGGGCCGTCCCCTCACAGGTCGCCCACAGGCAGCGCCCACGTGTGCCCCAACCTGCGGGCGCAGGATCGGGTCATCACGACCCGAGGAGACCACCGTGGAGGGACAGCACAGCGGCAACCGCTGGGAGCCGACCACACCGGCGCCGTACACCCCGTCGACCGCGCCCACCCCGCCGGCGACCGCGCCCACCTCGAGCGTCCCCACCACGGCGCGCCCCGCCGGCGGCCGCGCCCGGATCCTCGCGGTCGCCGGCCTGCTCGCGGTCACGACCGCGGGCGGGTTCGTGGTGACCCGGGCGGTGGTCGACCCTGACGAGGTGCCGGCGTACGTCTCGCCCTCAGGGGTGACCGACGGCCCCGGCGTGGCCGGACCCGGCACCGCCCTGGTCGGCGACGACCGGGCCCACGAGCTGGACGGGGACGAGGGATGACCGCCGTGGCCGGGCACCGTCCCCCGACCGTCGGACGGCCCGACGTGCATCGCACGCCCATGGCCCTGGGCCACCGCGCGCGCCGCGACGCTGCCGTGCGTGGCGCAGCCGGCACCACCCTGTGGGGCTCGCTGCTGCTGGTGTCCTACTGGTGGTCGGCAGGTGGGGGCGTGGGCGACCTGCTCGCGTCCTGGCCCGACGCGCTGGTCTCGGTGGGCCGGCTGACCGGCCTGGTCGCCAGCGTCCTCCTGCTGGTGCAGGTGGTCCTCATGGCCCGGGTCCCCGTGCTCGAACAGGCCTACGGACAGGACCGGCTCGCGCGCGGCCACCGGCTGATCGGCTTCGCCTCGTTCAACCTGATGTGGCTGCACGTCGTCGCGATCACCTGGGGGTACGCCGGCGGGTCCGTTCCCGACGTGCCCGCGATGCTGTGGCGACTGGTCGTCGACTACCCCGGCATGCTGCTCGCCGCAGCCGCCACGGTCGCTCTGGTCCTGGTCGTGGTGAGCTCGGTCAGGACCGCGCGGCGGCGGCTGCGCTACGAGTCGTGGCACCTGCTGCACCTCTACGCCTACCTCGGCGCCGGCCTGGCGATCCCCCACCAGCTGTGGACCGGTCAGGAGCTGCTGGGCTCGACCGCGCGCACCGTCTTCTGGTGGGGCGCCTGGGGTGCCGCCGCGGGCAGTGTCCTGGTCTGGCGGATCGGGCTGCCCCTGTGGCGCAACCTGCGGATGGGCCTGCGGGTCACCTCCGTGGTCCCCGAGGGCCCCGGCGTCGCCTCGGTCTACCTCGCCGGCCGCGACCTGCACCGGTTCGACCACGAGGCCGGCCAGTTCTACACCTGGCGCTTCCTGGGCCGGAGGGGCTGGACCCGCGCGAACCCCTACTCGCTGTCCGCGGCCCCCGACGGCCGCAGCCTGCGGATCACCGTCCAGGAGGTCGGCGACGGCAGCCGGGCCGCGCACCGCCTCGAGCCCGGCACCCGCGTGCTGGTCGAGGGGCCCTACGGCCGGCTCAGCGAGCGGGCCCGCACCCGCCCCAAGGTGGCACTCATCGGTGCCGGGGTCGGCATGGCGCCGATCCGTGCCCTGGCCGAGGGCCTGGCCTACGCGCCCGGCGAGGCCGTCGTCCTCCAGCGCTACACCGACCACCCGCTCTACGCCGCCGAGCTCGACCACCTGGCCGACGAGCGCGGGCTGCGCGTCCTGCGCCTGCCCGGGCGCCGCCGCGCGCCCGACTCGTGGCTGGGCCACGGCCTCGGTGCGGTCACCGACCTCGGCGCCCTGCGCTGGTGGGTGCCCGACCTGGCCGATCGCGACGTCTTCCTCTGCGGTCCCGACCCGTGGGCGCGCCTGGTCGTGCGCGACCTGCGAGCCGCGGGCGTCCCCGAGGACCGCATCCACTCCGAGACCTTCAGCTGGTGACCTGGTGAAGCGCATCGTCCTGTGGTGCCTGAGCACCCTGTCCGTCCTGGTCCTCCTCTTCGGCTACCACACCTCGACCTCGTCCACGATGGCCACGAGTCCCCCGTCGTCCTACCGTGCCGGGACTGAGCCCGGCGCCACGACACCCGGGTCGGCCGCCACCGGCACGGCCCGCTCCAGGACCGTCACCGGGGACCCGGTCGGCACGCAGTGGGGCGTGGTGCAGGTCGCGGTCACCGTGTCCGGCGGCTCGATCACCGACGTCGCCGTGCCGCAGTACCCGAACGACAACGGCAAGGACGTCCAGATCAACAGCTACGCGCTGCCGACGCTGATGCAGGAGACGCTCGACCAACAGAGCGCGCACATCGACATGGTGAGCGGGGCGACGGTGACCAGCACCGGCTACCTGCAGTCGCTGCAGAGCGCGCTCGACCAGGCCGGGCTGTGAGCGCCGCCGGTCCCGCCGCCGGGACGCGGCGTCGGGTCCTCCACGTGATGGGCATGCCGGTCTCGTTGGCGGCCCGGGGGCGCCACGCCGACGACGCCGCGACCGACCTCGCGTGGAAGGCGGTGGCCGACTCGCTGCGCGAGGCCGACGCCGTGTTCAGCACCTACCGCGACGACTCGTGGGTCTCGCGCCTGGGGCGTGGCGAGGCTCGGCTCGAGGACTGCCCGCCCGAGGTCACCGAGGTGCTGGCGCTGGGCGAGCGGGCGCGGCTGGAGTCCGGCGGCGCCTTCGACGTACGCCGCCCGGGCCCGTCCGGCGAGCCGGCGCTGGACCCCAGCGGCGTGGTCAAGGGCTGGGCCGTGCAGCGGGCCGCCGAGGCCCTGCGCACGCTGGAGGACACCGACTGGTGCCTCTCGGCCGGCGGGGACATGGTCTGCCACGTCGCCGACCCGGCCGGGCAGCCGTGGCTGGTCGGGATCGAGGACCCGCGTGACCCGTCGCGGCTGGTGGCGCGCGTGCCGGTGCGCCGCGGCGCGGTGGCCACCTCGGGCACCGCGCACCGCGGCGCGCACCTGGTCGACGCCCGCACCGGGCGCGCCCCACGGGGCGTCGCGTCGGTCACCGTGGTGGGCCCCGACCTCACCTGGGCCGACCTCGACGCGACCGCCTCCTACGCCCGGGGCGAGGACGCCCTGCGCTGGCTGAGGACCCGCGCGGGTCGGTGTGGCGTGGTCGTCTGGGCCGACGGAGGCGCCGAGGTCTTCGGCTCCGCCGGCTAGGACCCGCGCAGGAACAGCGGCAGCGAGGCGTACGGCGTCGTCTGCACCAGCTGCAGCGCCCGCTGCAGGTCGAAGGGGTCGGCCTGCATGTAGAGCCACGGACGGCCGAACCACATGAAGCCGTCACAGAGCCGGGCCGCCTTGGCGGTGGCGTCCGCGGACAGGCCCCACAGCGGGTCGGCCACGTCCAGGGTCGGCGGGATGCCGAGGGTGACGCAGGCCGTGTCGAGCACGGAGTCGCACACCCGGGCGTTGTCGAAGTTGGGGCCCTTGTAGGTGTAGCCCGCGAAGCCCTTGCCGTTGGACGAGGTGTTGACGATGAAGCGACGGCCGCTGATGCCGCTGAGATAGAGCTTGCGCACGACGCCGTAGCCGAACAGGACCTCCCGCTCGGTGGGGCTGTAGTGGGTGGAGTTGAGCGCGAACCCGCGGACGTACTTCACCCCGGCCCGGATCAGCAGGGTCGCGGCCCGGTTGACGTCGTCCTTCATCCAGTCGGCCGCGCCGGCGTCGATGTAGACCGCGGCGTGGGGCAGCGACCCGAGCTTCTTGGCCGAGTAGGCGATCAGGTTGGAGTAGACGCGCGAGCCGCCGGGAGCGCACAGCGCGAAGGGTCCGTCGGCCTGCAGCACGATCGCGACGTGAGCGCTGCCGACGCCCTTGGCGAACTCGTCGGTCCACCGACGGTAGTACGCCTTCTGCGCCTCGGTGGGCAGCTGCTTGCAGGCGTCGTGCTCCCAGGGCTTGAGCGCGAAGGTGGTCATCTGCACCAGCGCCTCGGGGTCACCGGCCTGGGCGTTGGCGACGTGGCTGCGGACCTTCTTGGCCAGGTCGACCGGCTTGATCCACGCCCCGAACCACTTCGACTTCGGCCGCAGGGCGATGGTGGCCAGCTGGTCCTGCGTGTCACCCGTGGCGCGCGAGTAGGGCTGCCAGGACTGCTCCTGGTCGCCCTTGTAGACGCCCCAGGTGCGGTTGGCCAGCGGGTTGGTGGGGTTGCGCGGGTTGGGTGCCCACCGGCCGTAGATCGCCGAGGACGCCACGTCGGTGACCCCGTCGGCGACCGCGGGGGTCGTGGTGGTCGCGCCGTGGGGTGCGGTGACCGCGGCGAGCAGCGCGAGCGGCAGGCACGCACCGGCGGCGCGGGCGAGCAGGCGTCCGCGGAGGGGACGCGGAGCAGGGCTGGACGACATTTCTTTCCTCCCAGAAGAAACTCGCGACGACCTCCGTGAGGGCGGAGGTCCCGAGCGCGACAGGTCCTTGGTCCTGATCATCGCAAGGGCGGCGAGGGGTGTGGTGGTGCTTTCGCGGCATCGGTGACGCCTGTGGCCCGTGGGGCGAATGAGGTGAGTGCGATCACCACCCCGCCGGCAGCGGTCGGCCCTCGTGGAAGCCGGAGGCGGACTGCACCCCCACGACGGCCCGGTCGTGGAAGTCCTCGAGCGTGCGGGCACCGGCGTAGGTCAGCGAGGAGCGCACGCCGGCGCAGACCTGGTCCAGCAGGTCCTCCACGCCCGGCCGGCCGGGGGCGAGGTACATCCGGCTGGAGGAGATGCCCTCCTCGTAGAGCGCCTTGCGGGTCCGGTCGAAGGCCGACTCGGCCGTGGTGCGGTGGGCCACGGCGCGGGCGGAGGCCATGCCGAAGCTCTCCTTGTAGCGACGCCCCTGCGCGTCCTCGTGCAGGTCGCCCGGGCTCTCGTGGGTGCCGGCGAACCACGAGCCCACCATGACCGCGCTCGCCCCGGCGGCCAGGGCGAGCGCGACGTCGCGGGGGTGGCGCACTCCCCCGTCGGCCCACACGTGCGCGCCGAGCTCGCGCGCCTGCCGAGCGCACTCCAGCACCGAGGAGAACTGCGGGCGCCCGACGCCGGTCATCATGCGCGTGGTGCACATCGCGCCCGGGCCGACGCCGACCTTGACGATGTCGGCACCGGCCTCGACCAGGTCGCGGGTCCCCTCGGCGGAGACCACGTTGCCGGCGACGACCGGGACGCCCGGGTCGAGGGCGCGTACGGCGGCCAACGCCTCGAGCATGCGCTCCTGGTGGCCGTGCGCGGTGTCGAGCACCAGGCAGTCCGCGCCGAGCGCCACCATCTCCGCGGCCTTGGCGGCCACGTCGCCGTTGACCCCGATCGCCGCACCCACCTTGAGCCGGCCCGCCCCGTCGAGTGCGGGGTCGTAGATCGTCGCGCGCAGCGCCGAGGTGCGGGTCATCACCCCGACCAGGCGGCCCTCGGCGTCGACCACCGGGGCCAGCCGGCGCCGCTCCCGCTCCAGCTGGTCGAAAGCCTCGCGCGGGTCGACGTCGTCACGCAGCGAGGACACGTGCGCGCTCATCACCGACCGCACCTGGGTGAACCGGTCCACCCCGGTGCAGTCGTCCTCGGAGACCACGCCGACCGGCCGACCGTCGACGACGACGAACGCTGCCCGGTGGCACCGCTTCGGGATCAGGGCCAGCGCGTCGGCCACGGTGTGGCCGGGGTCCAGCACGATCGGGGTCTCGAAGACCGGGTGTCGCTCCTTGACCCCTCGCACGACCTCGGCCACGACCGGCACGGGGATGTCCTGCGGGATCACCGCCATGCCGCCTCGCCGCGCGAGGGTCTCCGCCATCCGCCGCCCGGACACCGCGGTCATGTTGGCCGCGACGACCGGGACGGTGAGGCCGGTGCCGTCGTGGGTGGACAGGTCGACGTCGTAGCGCGAGGCGACCGCGGAGCGCCGCGGCACCATGAAGACGTCGTCGTAGGTCAGGTCGTGGGCCGGCACACCGGTCTCGTCCAGGAAACGCACCGGCCCAGACTAGGCGCGCTGCTCCGCCACGCTGTTGGCGCCGTCGACGACCAGGCACTGCCCGGTGACGTACGCCGCGGCGTCGGTGCACAGGAAGGCGACGGCCCCGGCGACCTCGCCCGGGCTTCCGCTGCGGCCCGCCGGGGTGCGCAGCCCCTGCCTGGCCTCGTCCTCGGTCTGGCTCCCGGTCGCGATCCACCCGGGCGCCACCGCGTTGACCGTGACGCCGCTGCCGGCGTGGTCGACGGCCAGCGCACGGGTGAGCCCGACCATCCCGGCCTTGGCGGCGGCGTAGGCGACGTCGTGTCGCATGGCCATCACCGGCCCGGTCACCGAGGCCACGTTGACCACGCGTCCCCAGCCCCGCTCGGCCATCTGCGGCACCAGCGCCTGGCAGACCAGGAACGCGGTGTCGAGGTTGCGGGTCAGCGAGGCGCGCCACCGGTCGTAGGCGAGGTCCCCCACCGAGCCGGACTCGGCACCGGGTCCCTCCATCGCCGGCGCGGCGACCGAGGTCATGCCGGCGTTGTTGACCAGCACGTCGACGTGGCCGTGCTCGGCCAGGACCCGGGCGGTCAGGTCGTGCACCACGACCTCGTCGGTCAGGTCGCCCACCACGGCGTGGGCCTCGACGCCGAGGCCGACGAGCTCGGCCACCCGCTCGTGGACCCGGTCGGTGGTGGCGCCCAGCACCACGGTGGCGCCGAGCCGTCCGAGCAGCGACGCGCACGCGTTGCCGATGCCGTCGGCCGCACCGGCGCCGGTCACCAGGGCGACGCGGCCGGCCAGCGAGAGCTCCTCGGGGAGCCTCATGACGACGTCCTCGGCGGCAGGGGGACGAAGCCGCTCGTGCGACGCACGTAGTCGGCGTAGCCCGGGCGGCGGTCGTGGATGTCCTTCTCCAGCAGGGCGGCGCCCGTGCCCTTGGCGAGCAGCCAGGTCATCACGACCGGGGACAGGACGGTGAACCAGCCGCCGGCATCGAGCGCCACCAGCCAGATGCCCCACCAGGCGGTCGCGTCGCCGAAGTAGTTGGGGTGACGGGTGTAGCGCCACAGCCCGGTGTCGAGCACCTTGCCCTCGGTCGACGGGTCGTCACGGAACCGCTGCAGCTGCCAGTCCCCCACGGCCTCGAAGAAGAGCCCGACCGCCCAGACCACCACTCCGACGTACGCGAGCACGCCAGGCCCCTCGTCACCGGTGATCGCGGCCTGCACCGCCCACGAGACGAACCACATCATCACCGACTGCGGGAGGTAGACGCGCTGCAGCGCATGGACGTCGGGGTTGCCCTGCGCCTTCCTCATCAGCTCCTCGTAGCGCGGGTCCTCGCCCTTGCCGCGCGAGCGCAGGAAGATGTGGCCCGCCAGGCGCAGGCCCCACAGCGCCACCATGACCACGACGAGCACGCCTCGTGTGTCCGCGCCCGTCACCAGCAGCGAGACGACCGCGACCACGACGAAGCCGAGGCCCCAGGTCACGTCGATGAC
Organism: uncultured Actinomycetota bacterium; assembly: GCA_963811385.1. Classification (GTDB taxonomy): domain Bacteria; phylum Actinomycetota; class Actinomycetes; order Propionibacteriales; family Nocardioidaceae; genus Marmoricola_A. The sequence goes on from CAWEQX010000014.1 coordinate 37,096, forward strand.
GGCGTGCTTGCCGGCGCGCAGGGCCACCGCGAAGGTCAGGGCCATCACCACGACGATGGCGAGCGCGGTCCACCCGAGCGAGGCGGCGAACTCGCCGAGGTCCACCGACCCCATCAGGAGTCCCTGACCCAGGGCATGCCGCTGCGCCCGTCGGCGCTGGACTTCACCGCCAGGATCTGGTCGACGCCCATCCGACCCTCCTCGAAGGCCAGCGCGCCGCCGACGAGGTAGAGCCGCCACACACGCGCCATCTCCTCACCGACCATCGCCACGACCCGGTCCCAGTTGGACTCGAAGGTGGCGTACCACGCGTCGACGGTGCGCACGTAGTGCTCGCGCAGCGCGTGGACGTCGCGCACCTCGAGACCGGCCTCCTCGATCAGCGCCACGGTCTGCCCCACCGGCCGCATGTGCATGTCGGGGGCGATGAACGCCTCGATGAACGGGCCGCCGCCGGGCCGGGTCGTGCGCGACATCTGCTGGATCAGCATCCGGCCGCCGGGCGTGAGCAGCCGCTCGACCTGACCGAGGAAGACCGGGTAGTTGCGCTTGCCGACGTGCTCGCCCATCTCGATCGACGACACCGTGTCGAACGGGCCGTCGGCGACCTCGCGGTAGTCCTGCAGCCGCACGTCGACGCGGCCCCGCAGACCCTCGCGCTCGATCCGCTCGTCGATGGAGGCCTTCTGCTCCTGGGAGATGGTCACCCCGACCACCTCGACGCCGTACGCCGCGGCCGCGTGCAGCGACAGCGAGCCCCACCCGCAGCCGATGTCGAGGTGGCGGTGACCCGGTGTCGCCTTGTCGAGGCCGAGCTTGCGGCAGACCAGGTCGAGCTTGTCGCGCTGCGCGTCCTCGAGGGTGTACGACGGGTCGTCGCTGGTGAAGTAGGCGCAGGAGTAGGCCTTGTGGCGGTCGAGGATGAAGTCGTAGAACTCGTTGCTCAGGTCGTAGTGGTGCGCGATCGCGTCGCGGTCACGCCGGGCCGTGTGGAGCCGGCCGCGGAGGTTGGCCTGCGTGGCGGGCGGGGCCGGCGGGGCGCCGAGCACGCCCAGGTCCTTGAGCGCGCGCAGGCCCGCCACAATCGTACGTGCGTCGAGCCGTGAGGACAGCCTCCGCTCGCGGTTCAGCGCCCAGACCCGGCGGAAGCCGTCGAGCAGGTCGCCCTCGACGTCGATCTCGCCGGTGACGTAGGCCTGCGCCAGGCCGAGCTCGCCCGGGTGGTAGGTCAGCCGGGTCAGCGCCTTGGGCGTCGTGATGCGCACGGTCGGCGCGTCGGTCGGGCCGGCGACCGATCCGTCCCAGGCTGCGATGCGCACGGGCGGCTCGCCGCCGAAGAACCGGCGGGCGAGGTGGAGGAGGGTGTCCGCGGCGCGGCGCTCGCCGCTGGGACGGGTCGGCGGGGACTGGGGCGGCGAGGTGGCCGTCATGCGTGGGACCTTCTTGCTCGGAGGGCGCTTGCTGCGCTGTCCCACGTTATTCGGTGCTGGTGGTCGCCCGGCTCGGTCGCCGGGGCCAGGTGGGTCGGCGTCGTGCCGCGGGGTCGTGCTCAGTCGAAACCCCACACGCCTGCGAGCAGGCCGGCGAAGGTCGTGGCGTAGACGAAGTACGCGGCGAGCCCGAACAGGGCGACCATCTGCATCTTCATGGCCCCCACGCTGATGGCCGCGGTTGACGAGGCCGCCTCGCCTGCATGACCAGCCGGTGAACGTCGTACGGCGGCCCGTACCTGCGTACAGACACGGAAATGTGGTTCTCCGGACGCGCTCAACCACCCACGGAGGCGTCAGGACGGCACCACCGCGACCGCGGTGCTGCGCGAGGTGCTGTGGGTGGTGCAGCGCGCCGACCTCTGTCGCTCGGATGCCGAGCGGATCGAGGCGATCGCGCTCCTCGAGCGCATCACGAGCGCCGCAGGGGGAGCCCAGGTCAGGCTCACCACCGAGTTCGCCGAGTCCCAGGAGCAGGCGCAACGCGACGCAGGGGTGCGGGAGCAGCGGATCCCGTCGGCATCGCGTCCCAGGGCGCCATGGCCGAGCACGAGTCCCCGGCCCGCGGCCGCAGGTTCGTCCGGTTCGTCGCGTTCGCTCAAGTCCTGCACCGTGAGATGCCTCGGACCTACGCCGAGCTCGCCGCGGGCCGCACGTCACAGTGGCGGGCGCAGGTCGTGGTCGAGGAGACGATCTGGCTCTCGCTCGAGGATCGGCAGCCGGTCGACCCCGCCGGCTACGTCGACGGGTCCAACGCTGCGACCCGTCCCCGAGACGATGACCTTCCTGTCAGCCCACCTGCACGTCTGCCAGGGAGTCGCGGCCTACGCCCCACGCACCCGTGAGGCGGGGCCAGGCGCGCCGCCGGCGACGACCGCTCGCGCCGCCAGATCATGGCCGGCACCCACCTCGGCCAGCTCACGGCGAGGCCTGCAACTACGACAAGACAGCCCTCGGCTGGCGGACCGTCGGCCTGACCGGCCCGTCGTCGGGCCACACCGTGCTGGTCAACACGCCGACACGCCACCGATACCGCAACCGGCCGTCCGATCCACCGATCACCGCCACGCCACCCGGGCGTCAGCGGCCTCCACTTCCCTGGTGGACGGGTCGAGGTCGCCGGAGGCCTGTCGCTCATGCACGCTTGACTCGTTGACACCGACGTGGGTCGGCGAGAGCCTGGGGGGATTCTCAGGGAGGGTCCATGCCGAAGCTCATCGTCTTTGACGAGGAGGCCCGCCGTGGCCTCGAGCGTGGCATGAACACGCTCGCCGACGCGGTCAAGGTGACCCTCGGCCCCAAGGGCCGCAACGTGGTCCTGGAGAAGAAGTGGGGCGCCCCCACGATCACCAACGACGGCGTCTCGATCGCCAAGGAGATCGAGCTCGAGGACCCCTACGAGAAGATCGGCGCCGAGCTGGTCAAGGAGGTCGCCAAGAAGACCGACGACGTCGCCGGTGACGGCACGACGACGGCGACCGTCCTGGCCCAGGCGATGGTCCGCGAGGGCCTGCGCAACGTCGCCGCGGGCGCCAACCCGATCGCGCTCAAGCGCGGCATCGAGAAGGCTGTGGTAGCGATCGTTGGTGAGCTCGCCACTGCCGCCGTGCCCCTACGCCGTCCTCCTCGTCCCCCTGGCGGAGGAGGAGGCGTCGGTCGGCCCCCCGGGCCCAAGCACAAGCCGGAGCCCGGACGGCACGATTCTGGCGAGTCAGATGATCGCGGGGACTACGAGCGGATTCGTCAGGTCGCCTCGATCTCCGCTGCCGACGTCCAGGTCGGCGAGATCATCGCCGAGGCCATGGACAAGGTCGGCAAGGAAGGTGTCATCACCGTCGAGGAGTCCAACACCTTCGGGCTGGACCTCGAGCTCACCGAGGGGATGCGCTTCGACAAGGGCTACATCTCGCAGTACTTCATGACCGACCCGGAGCGCATGGAGACCGTCCTGGATGACCCCTACATCCTGGTCGCCAACCAGAAGATCTCCAACGTCAAGGACATGCTCCCGGTCCTCGAGAAGGTCATGCAGGGCGGCAAGCCGCTGCTGATCATCGCCGAGGACGTCGAGGGCGAGGCGCTGGCGACCCTGGTGGTCAACAAGATCCGTGGCACGTTCAAGTCCGCCGCCGTCAAGGCTCCGGGCTTCGGTGACCGCCGCAAGGCCATGCTGCAGGACATCGCGATCCTGACCGGTGGCCAGGTGATCAGCGAGGACGTCGGCCTCAAGCTGGAGAACACCGGCCTGGAGCTGCTCGGCCAGGCGCGCAAGGTCGTCCTGACCAAGGACGAGACCACGATCGTGGAGGGCGCCGGCGACGGCGACCAGATCCAGGGTCGGGTCAACCAGATCCGCGCCGAGATCGAGAAGAGCGACTCCGACTACGACCGCGAGAAGCTGCAGGAGCGCCTGGCCAAGCTGGCCGGCGGTGTCGCGGTGATCAAGGTCGGCGCGGCCACCGAGGTCGAGCTCAAGGAGCGCAAGCACCGCATCGAGGACGCCGTCCGCAACGCGAAGGCGGCCATCGAGGAGGGCATCGTCGCCGGTGGTGGCGTGGCTCTGCTGCAGGCGACCACCGCGGCGTTCGAGAAGCTCGAGCTGGACGGTGACGAGTACACCGGCGCCAACATCGTGCGAAAGGCCGCCGAGGCCCCGCTCAAGCAGATCGCGGTCAACGCCGGACTCGAGGGCGGCGTGGTCGTGGAGAAGGTCCGCTCGCTCACCCCGGGCAACGGCCTCAACGCGGCGACCGGCGAGTACGTCGACATGATCGCCGAGGGCATCCTCGACCCGGCCAAGGTGACCCGGTCGGCCCTGCAGAACGCGGCGTCCATCGCGGCGCTGTTCCTCACCACCGAGGCCGTCGTGGCCGACAAGCCGGAGAAGACCCCGGCCATGCCCGGTGGCGACGGCGGCATGGGCTGAGGGGCTCGACTGCGTTGTCCGGTCTCCTCAATCCTTTGACGTCGTGGCGGTATTTCCTCGTCGCACTCCTGTCGTGGGGCATCCCCACTGCGATCGCGACGCTCTTGTACGTCCTATTTGCGTTCCCGAGCATTCAGGACATCCACTTCGTTGAGCACCTTGCTGGTCGCGTGGATGAGCTCGGGGTGCCGGGGGTCTGGCTCTTCACGCTCTTCTGCCTGGCCGTGACTGTCCTTGCTTGGTTCAGCGAACGGATCGGCTACGAGTTCCTCGAGGGCTATCACTGGCCCGAGCACCTGGCACAACGACGCCGGCAGGCACACGCAGCGCAGCGGGCGCACCTCATCGCGGAGGCACGCTGCGCAGGCTGGCGGGACGACCTCGCGAGCGACCTGGCTGCCATCGGTGTTGCCTTGGGCGACCTCTCCGATCGGCACCTGCACGAGCTGGAACTGACCGATGGGGACGCCGAAGAGTCGCGCTCGGAGTACGTGGCCGCCCTCGAGAAGCTCCACCAGTGCCCTCGACCACGCAGGACTTGGGGGCTGCTGGAAGCCTGGGACGACTATCCGGCTGAGTTTCATCCCACCCGCGCCACCAAGCTCGGGAATCGGATCGGAGCGTTGGAGAGCTATGGGGAAACCCGGTGGGGCTTCGACTCGGTGGACCTCTATTACCACATGGCGGCTGTGACCGATCCCGAGGTCGCCACCAACGAGCAGGAGGCTCGGATGGGCGTGGACGTCTTTGTCGGAGCGACACTCGTCAATTGGGCGGCCGCGGTGGTCGGAATCGCCACAACTGGCGTTGCTCTCGGTTTCCCTTCCGGTGGAGCCCCTTGGCCCTCCCTCGTGCTCGTCGCCGCCCACTTGGTCCTTGCACATATCTGTTATGCCCGGGCGGTGCGTCAGACCTGGGAGTGGGACTACGCCTTTCGCGCCCTTGTCGACGCCGCGCGCCTGCCGCTCTGCGGAATGCTCGGGCTCGCGATGCCTGACAGCGCCGACAAGGAGCGAGAGATGTGGATCCAGGTGAACTGGGAGCTCACCAGATCTGGGATCGCTCCCCCATCTGACCGCGACCGCTTCCGAAGTAGGCCTGCCCCGGGCCTCGCTGAGGCGATAAGCCGAGTCGCTCACCGACTCAAGGACTGAATGGCCAAGATGGAAGCGAGAAGACCTCGCCGACAGCGCCGGCCGAGCGGCATGCCGGGCGTCTCTCGACCGCCTGGCGCGCGCGACCGACCAGTCCTGACATACGCACGTTGGGCAGGCGCACCTCAGTCCTTGCCGGGCACCGGAAACCGGGACCGCATGCCGAGATCCCGCAGCCGGTCGGCCGTGACCCGGTGCTTGGCGATCGCCAACTTGCCCATGGCCCTGTTGTACGACGCGGCCGTCCTCTTGCAGACCGCTTCCGCCCGATGATCACAACGTGACGCCGAAGCCGTGCACCTCGAACCCCAGCGCGTCACTGAGCGTCTCTCCACCGCCTACTTCGTGGCTCAGGGGGCTTCGCCATCCGGAGAGGTGAGCTGTCGCCGCCATCGACCCATGCTGACGCTGCAGCCGTCGCCGGCGCGGAGCATTCCGCACAGGAACAGCTGGCTGATCCGGATCAGCCAGAACGCGTGCTCGCGACCTGCGCCACGGCCGCCGCCATCGAGTCCTCGTCGGTGGCAGCAAGCGGTCGACCCGCGCTCGGCCAGTAGCGAGGTCGTGGCCGGCCCGATGCGGGTCGAGAGCCGCGATGAGACGGAGGCCGGTCACGACGCCCACGCTGGTCGAGCATCACTTGAGCTGGGCCGAGGACAGGCCCAGGACACGGCGGGCCACGATCAGCTGCTGGATCTGCTGCGTGCCCTCGAAGATGTCCAGGATCTTGGAATCGCGCGCCCACTTCTCCAGCAGGTCGTGCTCGCTGTAGCCCAGGGTGCTGGTCAGCTCCACGCAGCGCAGCGTGACGTCGCTGCCCATCCGCCCGGCCTTCGCCTTGGCCATCGAGGCCTCCAGTGAGTTGGGCTCGCGGTTGTCGGCCTTCCAGGCTGCCTCGAGAGTCAGCAGGTAGGCCGACTCCCAGTCCGCCTCCAGCTGCAGCAGCGTCGCCGCTGCGGCGTGCTGGTTGAGGGCCGGGGCGTCGTAGTCGATCTCCACGCCGGTCTGGGCGAGCAGGTCGCGGGTGAAGTCCAGCGAGGCGCGGGCGCACCCGAGGGCCATCGCCGCCACCAGCGGGCGGGTGTTGTCGAAGGTCGTCATGGCGCCCGCGAAGCCCTGCTTGGTGTCGATCTCGGGCGACCCGAGGAGGTTCTCCTGGGGCACCCGGCAGTTCTCGAAGACGAACGCCGCGGTGTCGGAGGCGCGGATCCCGAGCTTGCGCTCCAGGCGCTCCAACCGCATGCCCGGCGTGCCCTTCTCGACCACGAACGACTTGATCGCCGCGCGGCCCAGGCTCTTGTCGAGCGTCGCCCACACCACGACCGCATCGGCGCGCTCGCCGGCGGTGACGTAGATCTTCTCGCCGTTGAGGACGTACTCGTCGCCGTCGAGGACCGCGGTGGTCGAGATGTTGGCCGAGTCCGAGCCCACCCCGGGCTCCGTGATCGCCATGCCGGCCCACAGTCCCTTGAAGCGCTCCTGCTGCTCCTCGTCGGCAACCGAGGCGATGGCGGAGTTGCCCAGGCCCTGGCGGGGCATCGAGAGCAGGAGGCCGGTGTCGCCCCAGCACATCTCGAGGATGGACAGGACCGACGCCAGGTGGGCGCCGTTCGTGACGCCCTTGTCCGCCGCGGGCTTCTCGTCGCGGCGTACGCCGGACGCGCCGGCCCCCTCGCCGGCGCCGGACTCCGACAGGCCGTCGATCATCGCGGCGAGCATGTCGAGCTCGACGGGGTACTCGTGCTCGCGCGTGTCGTACTTGCGGGAGTTGGGCCGCAGGAGGTTCATCGCGACCTGGTGGGCCTGGCCGATCAGGGCGCGGTGCTTCCTGGGAGTCTCGAGGTTGATCATCAGACCAACACCCCTCCTTCCATGACTCCGACAGCTCGGAGGTCGCGGTACCACCGCTCGACCGGGTGTTCCTTGACGTAGCCGTGGCCGCCGAGCAGCTGGACCCCGTCGAGACCGATCTGCATGCCCTTGTCGGCGCACAGCTTGCGGGCCAGGGCGACCTCGCGGGCGAAGTCCTTGCCCTGCGCCGCCCGGGAGGCGGCCCGGTAGGTCGCCAGCCGCATGCCCTCCAGCTCGATCGCGATGTCGGCGACCATGAACGCCACCGCCTGGCGGTGGCTGATCGGCTCGCCGAACGCCTCGCGGCTGTTGACGTAGGGCACGACGTAGTCGAGCACGGCCTGGCCGGTGCCGACGGCGAGTGCGCACCAGCCCAGACGGGACAGGCGGACGGCCTGGAGGTAGGTCTCGGCGTCACCGAGGAGGGAGAGGGAGCCGACCTCGACGCCGGTGAGCACCAGCCGGGAGAGGCCGGCGGCGCGCACGCCCATCGACGGGTCCGCCTCGACGACCATGCCCGGGGTCGAGGACTCGACGAGGAACAGGTGCGGCTCGCCCTCGAGCTCGGCGCCGACGACGAACAGCTCGCCGTCGTGGCCGCGCGGGACCCCTGACTTGAGCCCGTCGAGGACGAAGCCGTCGCCCTGTCGGCGCGCGACGGTCCGCAGCGCGCGCGGGTCGAACAGCGGGCGTGGCTCCGCCAGCGCGAGGGCAGCGGCCGGCACGTCGTCGCCGGTGAAGGCCGGCAGGTAGGTCTGCTGCTGCTCCTCGGTGCCCCACAGCGACAGCGCGGTGCTGACCGCGGCCGGCGCAAGGACGGCCACGGCGAGGCCCATGTCGCCCGTGGCGAGGGCCTCCGCGACGAGGGTGCCGGCGACCGCGGAGCGCTCGGTGGCGATGCCGCCGAGGTCCTCGGCCACACCCAGGACCGGCAGGCCGATCTCGTTGGCGGACGTGAGCACGGCCTCCGGTGCCCCGCAGGTCTCGTCGGCGCCGGAGGCGGCCGGCCGCACCACCTCGGTGGCGAACTCGGTGACCACGTCGACGAGCATCTGCTCGTCCTCGGTCGGGGTGAGGTCGAAGACGCCGGTCGGGTTGGCGCTCGGCACCCGTGTGCCCCGGCCCCTGCCGCCGGCGCGGGCGAACTGGCGGTTGACCACGCCGGCCGTCCGGAAGCCGGACCTGGTCGCGGTGTGGACGGCCTGCTCGGCGGGCTTGCGCAACCCGAACCGGTCGAGCGCCGGTGCCTGCGCGAGCCGGTTGAGGAAGGCGACGGCGAAGCCGATCGGGTCGGACCTCTCGCTGCGGGGCAGGCCGCGACGGCGCCGGCTCCCGCCGGGCGGGACGTCGGTGTGGAGCGTCATGCCGGGAACTGTAACTGGGAGTTACAGTTTACCGCCAGGGTCGTGCCCCGTGGCGCAGGTCACCTCCCTACGATGTCCGCCATGACCGAGTCCCCCGCCCACGACAGCACCGGCCCCGCCCTGCCCGAGGGCGGCACCGTGCGCCCGATCACCCGCTGGGGCGCGGAGGTCATGCACCGTCCGCAGCAGGCCGTCACGGCCTACGACGACGACCTGCGCAGCCTGGTCGCGGACATGGCCGCGACGATGTACGCCGCCGAGGGCGTCGGGCTCGCCGCCTGCCAGATCGGGGTGGACCTGGCGGTGTTCGTCTTCGACTGCCCCGACGACGACGGCGTCTACCACCGCGGCGTGGTGTGCAACCCGGTCGTGACGCTTCCGGAGGGCAAGGAGCGCCGGCTCGACGACGGCGACGAAGGTTGCCTGTCCTTCCCCGGGGCGTTCACCGAGTGCGCCCGGCCCGACGTCGCCGCGGTCGACGGCACCGCCCTCGACGGCGAGCCTGTCCACCACGAGGGCACCGGGCTGCTCGCCCGCTGCCTGCAGCACGAGACCGACCACACCCGGGGCACGGTGTTCGGCGACCGCCTCGGCAAGCGGGCGATGAAGAGGCTCACCAAGCAGCACGACGCCGTCGCCGAGGAGTTCCCGGAGGGCTGGCCGGCCTGACGTCCGTGGCCGCGCACCATTGACCTCCGCCCGGAGCAGGGTCCAAGGTCGGAGGACGTGCAGACGGACTTCGGAGGTCTTCGTGCGACGTTTCCTGGCAGCCCTGTCCTCGTTCGCGCTCCTGGCCGGGGTCGGTCCCGCCGCCGCCCGGCCCGCCCAGGAGACCTCACCACCGACGGCGGTGACCACGCAGCGCGAGATGGTCGTGACCGCCAACCCCCTGGCCACCGCAGCCGGGGTCAAGGTGCTGCGCCAGGGCGGGACCGCGGCCGACGCCATGGTCGCGGTGCAGACCGTCCTCGGGCTGGTCGAGCCGCAGTCCAGCGGCCTCGGCGGCGGCGCGTTCCTGGTCTGGCGTGACGGCCGGACCGGCGAGCTCACGACGTACGACGCCCGCGAGAAGGCGCCGATGGCCGCCACCGAGGACCGGTTCGAGGGACTGAGCTTCGTCACCGCGTGGCAGTCGGGGCTCTCGGTGGGGGTGCCCGGCACGCCGCTGCTGATGGAGACCGTGCAGGAGGAGCACGGTCGCCGCCCCTGGCGGTCGCTGTTCTCCGAGGCCACGCGGCTGGCCCGCGGCGGCTTCCGGATCACCGAGCGCACGTCGGACTCGGTCGACCAGCTGCTCGCGCTCAACGAGAGCTGCACCGACCGGCTCTTCTTCCGCGACCGGACGGCCTTCCGCTACTTCACCAACGGCAGCAGGACCGACTGCGCCGCCAAGCCCGCCGGCACGCGGCTGCGCAACCCGGCCTACGCGCGCACGCTGAAGTCGCTGCGCAAGCGCGGGGCGGAGGCGCTCTACTCCGGCCGGCTCGCGCGCTCGATCGTGCGCGCCGTGCGCTCCGACCGCGCCATCCCCGGCGACATGACCGTCAAGGACCTCCACGCCTACCGCGTGGTCGAGCGCGAGCCGGTGTGTGCCGACTACCGCGGACACCAGGTCTGCGGGATGGGCCCGCCCTCGTCCGGCGCGCTCGCCGTCGGCCAGATCCTCGGCATCCTGGAGCACTTCGACCTCGGCGACGACCCGCTCGGCGAGCGTTTCGTCCACCTGTTCGCCGAGGCGGGGCGCCTGGCGTTCGCCGACCGCAACAAGTACGTCGGCGACACCGACTTCGTGACCGTGCCGGTCGAGGGGATGCTCGACGAGGACTACCTCGCCCAGCGCGCCGCCCTCATCGGCGAGATGGACATGGGCACCGCGGCCCCCGGCGACCCGCCCGGCGAGTTCGACCCGACGGCCCCGCAGTCCACCGACACCGAGCACGGCACCAGCCAGGTCTCGATCGTCGACCGCTACGGCAACGCGCTGTCGATGACCACCACCGTCGAGAGCCCGTTCGGCAACGGCGTGATGGTCCCCGGCGGCGGCTACCTGCTCAACAACGAGCTGACCGACTTCTCCTTCGACCCGCGCCAGCCGGACGGCACGCCGGTGGCCAACCGCGTCCAGCCGGAGAAGCGTCCCCGGAGCTCGATGTCCCCGACGATCGTGCTCGACCCGTACGGCAGGCTCGAGCTGGTCACCGGGTCGCCCGGAGGGTCGTCGATCATCGGCTACACCGCGCAGTCGATCGTCAACGTGCTCGACTTCGGGCTCGACGCCCAGGAGGCGGTCAACGTCCCCCACCACCAGAACCGCAACGGCTCGACCGAGCTGGAGGCGCCGATCCCGGGCGTGACCGACGACTACGACGTCGAGGCGCTCGCCGAGGCGCTGCGCCAGCGGGGGCATCCGGTGCGGATCACCGACCTGACCAGTGGGCTCTCGGTGATCCAGGTGACCCGCCACGGCCTGGTCGGCGGGGCGGACCACCGTCGCGACGGCACCGTCGGGGGGCGCTGAGACCGGTCAGCGCCGCTGGGCGGCATAGCAGGCCACCGCGCTCGCCGCGGCGACGTTGAGCGAGTCGACGCCGGCCGCCATCGGGATGACGGCGCGCCGGTCGGCGGTGGCCTGCCACCGGTCGGAGAGGCCGTGCCCCTCGGACCCGAGCACCAGCGCGACCCGGTCGAGCCCGGCCACGGCCTCCTCGAGCGGCACCGCGTCGCGGGCGAGGGTCAGCGCCACCGTGGTGAGGCCGCGCGCGCCCAGGTCCGGCAGTGCCTCGTACCAGTCGGGCAGGCGGGTCCACGGCAGGCTGAACACCGCGCCCATGGCGACCTTGACCGAGCGGCGGTAGAGCGGGTCGGCGCACCTCGGCGCGAGCAGGGCGGCCTCCACCCCGAGGGCGGCCGCGCTGCGCAGGACGGCGCCCACGTTCGTGTGGTCGACCACGTCCTCGAGCACCACGACCGTGCGGGCGCCCTCGAGGACCTGCTCGAGGGAGGGCAGCGGACGGCGGTGCAGCGACGCCAGCGCGCCCCGGTGCACGTGGAAGCCGGTGACCTGCTCGGCGAGCGCCTCCGAGACGACGTAGCAGGGGGCGTCGCTGGCCGCGAGCACGTCGGCGAGGCCGTCGAGCCAGCGCGGCGCCATGATGAACGACCGGGCGTCGTAGCCGGCCTCGACCGCCCGGCGCACGACCTTCTCCCCCTCGGCGAGGAACAGCCCCTCGGCCGACTCCAGCGACTGGCGCAGCTGGACGTCGCGCAGGTCGCGGTAGTCCGCGAGCCGTGGGTCCGCGGGGTCCGAGATCTCGATCAGCTGCGTCACGGGACCACGCCCCCGCCGACGCCCCCGCCGAGACGGACGTCGTACGCCGACGGGTTGGCCACGGCGACGACGTCGCCGATGACGACGATCGCGGGGGGCCGGACGTCCTCGCGCGCGGCGTCGTGCTCGACGGTGCCCAGCGTGGACCAGACGGTGCGCTCGGTCGGCATCGTGCCGTCGCAGACGATGGCGACCGGCGTGTCCGAGGAGCGCCCGCCGGCGAGGAGCGCGGCGGCGATCGCAGGCAGGTGGTGCACGGCCATGAGCAGCACGAGGGTGCCGCGCATCCGGGCGGCTGCGTCCCAGGCGACCAGGGACTCGGGGTGGTCGGGCGGCAGGTGCCCGGAGAGGACGGTGAACTCGTGGGCGACGCCGCGGTGCGTCACCGGGATGCCCGCGAGCGCCGGCACCGAGATGGCGCTGGTGATCCCGGGGATGACCTGGCAGGGGACGCCGGCCTCGGCACAGGCCAGGACCTCCTCGTAGCCGCGCCCGAAGACGTAGTTGTCGCCGCCCTTGAACCGCACCACCCGCTTGCCGGCGCGGGCGCGGGCGACGATCACCTGGTTGATCGCCTCCTGCGCGGCGGCCCGGCCACGCGGCAGCTTCGTCACGTCGATCAGCTCCACGTCGGCGGGCAGCTCGTCGAGCAGCGCGCGGGGCGCGAGCCGGTCGGTGACGACCACGTCGGCCTGGCCGAGCGCCCGACGGGCCGCGACCGTGACCAGGTCGGGGTCGCCCGGTCCCCCACCGACCAGGACGACCCCGGCCTCGGTCGGCGGGGTCGAGCCCGGGTCGCGCAGCAGGCCGTCGCGCAGGCCGGCGATGATCCGGTCGCGCAGGGCCGCGGAGCGCCGAGGCTCGCGGTTGGCGACCACGGCGACGGTGAGCCCCTCGTGGCGGCCCGTCGCCGGCGTCCACGCGCTGGCCTGGGAGGCGTCGTCTGCGCGCACGCAGAAGACCCGCTGGGCCTCGGCCTCCGCGGAGACCGCGGCGTTGACGTCGGGCCGGTCGGTGGCGGCGATGACATACCACGCCCCGTCGACGTCACCGGCCTCGTAGCCGCGCTGCTCCCAGGCGATCTCACCACCGGCGGCCATGCCCTCCAGCGCCGGCGTCACCTCCGGCGACACCAGGCGGACGACGGCACCCGAGCCGAGCAGTCCGGGCACGCGCCGTTGGGCGACGTGACCGCCCCCCACGACCAGCACGAGGCGGCCGCGCAGCTGCAGGGCGACCGGGTAGGGCACGGTCGTGGGCTCGGCATGCACGCGGCCATTGTGGGCAGGGTGCACGCAGGATCCTGACCGCCGACCAGAGCGCGGACCACGGTGCCGCAGGGGCGCCGACCGTGCTGCCCCGCTCCTTCGAACCACGAGAGGAAGCCCATGTCGCTCGACCGTCCCGTCAGCCCGGACCCCTACACGCTGCTGCCCGAGGTGCCGTCGTTCGAGGTGACCAGCACCGACGTCACCGACGGCCAGCCGCTCAAGGACGACCAGGTCGCCGACCACGGCGACACCTCGCCCCAGCTGAGCTGGAGCGGGTTCCCCGAGGAGACCAAGAGCTTCGTGGTCACCTGCTTCGACCCCGACGCCCCGACGCCGTCGGGCTTCTGGCACTGGGTGGTGTGCGACCTGCCAGCGGACGTGACCTCGCTCGACACCGGCGCCGGCGCCGAGGGCGGCGCGGGCCTGCCCGAGGGTGCCTTCATGTGCCGCAACGACACCGGCAGCAAGGCCTTCAGCGGCGCGGCCCCCCCGGAGGGCGACCAGGTGCACCGCTACTTCTTCGTCGTGCACGCGGTGACGCAGGACAGCCTCGGCGTCGACAGCGACGCCTCACCGGCGGTGGTGTCGTTCAACCTGGCCTTCAAGACCGCGGCCCGCGCGATCCTCCAGGGGACCTACCAGCACTAGTTGTCGAAGGCGGCGTCGAACGGCGTGGCCGTTCCGGCGCCGGTCTCGTCGAGGTCGTCCGAGTCCGGTGCGCCCCGGGCGATCAGGACCGAGCACGCGGCGTGCCGCACCAGCTGGTCGGTCACCGACCCGAGCAGCAGGCCCTTGAAGCCACCGCGGCCACGCGTGCCCACCACGAGCAGCTCCGCCTCCGCGGACGCCTCGAGCAGTGCCTGGGCGGCGGGCTGGTGCGGCGTCTCGTAGCGCACCGCCACGTCGGGGTGCTCGGCCAGCAGCGGCGCCACGTCGGCCTCGAGGTCGCGGCGCACGGCCGCGGCGAAGTCGGCCAGCGGCGGGACGTAGCCCGAGCGCATCGAGTCCGGCCGCGGTGCGCTGGTCAGGGACCACGACCGCAGCACCCGCACCGGCAGGTCGGCGCGTGCCGCCCAGTCCAGTGCCGTGCGGACGGCCGTGTCGGCGAACCGCGACCCGTCGTGCCCGACCACCACAGCGCGCTTCGTCATGACGTCAGTATGGGCCCATGAGCACACCGCACCCGGCGCTGCCCCGCACCACCCCCGAGTCGCACGGTCTTCCGTCCGCTGCTGTCCTGGCCTGGCTCGACCGCCTCGACCGCGAGGGCATCGAGCTGCACAGCCTGATGCTCCTGCGCCACGGCCACATCCTCGCGGAGGGCTGGTGGGCGCCGTACCACCGCCGGGGCCTGCAGCTGGTCTACTCGCTGAGCAAGGCCTTCACCTCCTGCGCGGTCGGGCACGCCGTCGCCGAGGGCCTGGTCGGTCTCGACGACCGGCTGGTCGACCTGTTCCCCGAGGCGGCTGCCGGCGCAGGGCCCCGGGCGGGCGGGCTGACGCTGCACGACGCGCTGAGCATGTCGACCGGACACCGCGTCGACACCCTCGACCGCGTGCTCCGCAGCGGCCAGGAGCCGGTCTCCGCCTACCTCGCCCTCGAGCCCGAGTCCGAGCGCGGCACCTGGTTCGTCTACGACAACGGCGCCACGTTCGTGGCCGGCGCGGCGGTGCAGCAGGCGTCGGGGCAGCGGCTGCTCGACTACCTCCGCCCCCGCGTCCTCGACCCGATCGGCGTGGGCGCGGCCGCCTGGACCACCACCCCGGACGGGCGCGACGCCGGCTTCAGCGGCATCCACGTGCGCACCGAGGCGATCGCGCGGCTCGGCCAGCTGCTCCTCGACGACGGGGTCTGGCAGGGCCGGCGCGTGCTGCCGGAGGGCTGGGTCGCGAGGGCCTCCTCGCCCCTGACCGACAACTCGATGCATCCGGGCGGCGTCGACTGGCAGCAGGGCTACGGCTACCAGCTGTGGCGCTGCCGTCACGGGGCCTACCGCGGTGACGGGGCGTTCGGCCAGTTCTGCCTGGTCCTGCCCGAGCAGCAGGGGGTGCTGGCCACGACCGCGTGCACCGAGGACATGCAGGGCGTGCTCGACGCGTTCTGGGAGGAGGTCCTCCCCGCCTACGCCGACGAGCCGCTCGCCGACGACGCCGCCGCCCACGCGCAGCTCCAGCAACGTCTCGCCGCAGCCATGCTGCCGGTGGTCCGGTCGGCCGCGGCGCCCGAGGGCGAGGGGCCGTGGCGCTTCGCCCACCACCCGGCACCGGACCTCGAGGACGGGGACCTCGAGCTCGGCTCCGTCGAGGTCCGCGACCTCGGCGCCGGGTCGTGGGAGCTGGTCGTCGACAGCGGCGGGACGGTGAGGGTCCCGTGCGCCGACGGCGACTGGCCCCCGGTGGCCACCTCCGGCGGCTCCGAGCCGTTCGTCGCCTCCGGCGGATGGACCGCGCCCGGGGTCTTCGAGGCCCGGGTCGTCGCGGTCGAGACGCCGCACTCGCTGCTCCTGCGGTGCGCCGACGGCCGGGTCGAGGCCCGCTGGAGCGGTCGCCCCCTGCACTCCCCGCGGCTCGCCGACCAGCGGGCGCCGCTCACCTGAGCGCGGCCCGCTGCCGGGCGTGCGGAAGGATGGCGCACGTGTCCCCCTCCTCCGCGCAGCAGGTCGACGTGCTCGGCCGGCCCTACTACGCCGAGACCATCGACCTGCCGCCCGACGACGAGGGACCGGTGGTCGCGACCCTCGTGCGTCGCCGGGCCGGGCGCGCCCGGTCGCCGAAGGCCGTCCTGCACCTGCACGGCTTCTGCGACTACTTCTTCCAGACCGCCGCGGCCGACTTCTGGACCAGCCGCGGCTACGACTTCTACGCCCTCGACCTGCGCAAGTACGGCCGCTCGCTGCGGCCCCACCAGACCCCGAACTTCGCTCGCGACCTCGCGGAGTACCACCCCGAGATCGACCTGGCCCTCCAGCGCGTGACCGAGCGCGACGGGCACGACCACGTCGTGCTCAGCGGCCACTCGACCGGCGGCCTCATCGGCGCGCTGTGGGCCGACGCGCACCGCCCCGAGCTCGCCGGCATGTTCCTCAACGCGCCATGGCTGGACCTGCACGGCTCGTTCCTGCTCCGCACCGCCGGGACCCGCGCGATCGACCAGATCGGCGCGCGACGGCCCTACCAGGAGATCCCGCGGTCGGTCAGCGGCCTCTACGCCCGCAGCCTGCACCGCGAGCACGACGGCGAGTGGGACTTCGACCTGGGGTGGAAGCCGGTCGAGAGCTGGCCGGTCCACGCCGGCTGGCTCCGGGCGATCCGCCGCGGGCACGCGACCCTGCACAAGGGACTGTCCCTCACGCTGCCGGTGCTGGTGATGACCTCCGCCCAGAGCGTGTTCCCCAAGGCCTGGGAGCCCTCGGTCGACGCCAGCGACGTCGTGCTCGACGTCGCCCAGATCGCCCGCTGGTCCACCCGCGTCTCGCGGCACCTCACGCTGGTGCGGGTCGAGGGCGCGCTGCACGACGTCACGCTGTCCCGCGGACCGGTGCGCGAGCGCGTCTTCGACGAGCTCGGCCGCTGGCTCTCGGCGTACGTCGAGCAGCCCGCCTGACGAGGCGGTCAGCCGCGGACCAGGAACACCACCAGCGCGGTGCTGCCGACCAGCAGGATCACCCCGCGCAGCAGCGCCGGCGGCATCCGCCGGCCGAGGGTCGCCCCGAGCAGCGCACCGGCCACCGAGCCGCCGCCGATCAGCGCCGCCACCACCCAGTCGACGTGCGCGACGGTGACGAAGACCAGGGCGGCGACCGTGTTGACCAGGGCCGCCAGCACGTTCTTCAGCGCGTTCACCCGGTGCACGGTCTCGGCCAGCGCCAGACCCAGGAAGCCGACCAGGATGATCCCCTGCGCAGCGCCGAAGTAGCCGCCGTACACCCCGGCGCCGAGGATGGCGGGCCACGCCCACCAGGCGTCGGCACGGTCCCCGGGAGACGCGTGCGCCAGCGCCACCCGCCGGTTGACCCAGGGCCCGGCCGCGACCAGCACCAGGCCCACGACGATGAGGCCGGGCACGATCAGCGCAAAGGCCTCGCTGGGCAGGGCGAGCAGCAGGACCGCCCCGGCGAGACCACCCAGCGCCGAGGCGGTCGCCAGGCGCACCACACGCGGGCGCTGCCCCTGCAGCTCCCTGCGCCAGCCGAGGGCGCCCGCGACGCTGCCCGGGATCAGCCCCACGTTGTTGGACACGTTGGCGGTCACCGGCGGCACGCCGAGCGCGACCAGGGTGGGGAAGGTGATCAGGGTGCCCGACCCCGCGACGGTGTTGATGAAGCCGGCGCCCAGCCCCGCCAGGGCGACCAGGAGCAGCTCGCCCCAGGTCACAGGCTCCGGCGGCGGAGCCGGCGGCGGGCGGCCCAGCGGCCGGCGGTCTGCTCGAGCACGAGCGGCATCCCGAAGGTCGCCGACAGGTTGGCCTCGGTCATCACGTGCTCGAGCGGTCCGGAGACCACGACCTTGCCCCCGCGCAGCATCAGCACGTGGGTGAAGTTGGGCGGGATCTCCTCGACGTGGTGGGAGACCAGCACGATCGCCGGGGCCACGCCGTCGAGGGCCAGCACCGACAGGGTGGAGACCAGGTCCTCGCGGCCGCCGAGGTCCAGCCCGGCGGCGGGCTCGTCGAGGATGAGCAGCTCGGGGTCGGTCATCAGTGCCCGGGCGATCTGCACCCGCTTGCGCTCGCCCTCGCTCAGGGTGCCGAAGGTGCGGTCGGCCAGCCGCGCCACACCGAGCTCGGCCATCAGCGAGTCGGCGCGCTCGACGTCGGGCTCGAAGTACTCCTCGCGCCAGCGCCCCACCACGCCGTAGGAGGCGGAGATGACCACGTCGCGCACGGCCTCCGATCGCGGGATGCGCTCGGCCAGGGAGGCGCTCGCCAGCCCGATGCGGGGGCGCAGCTCGAAGACGTCGGTGGCGCCCAGGCGCTCTCCCAGGACGTGCGCCTCGCCCTCGCTGGGGTGCAGCTGCGCCGAGGTGATCTGCATCAGGGTGGTCTTGCCGGCCCCGTTGGGGCCCAGGATCACCCAGCGCTCGTCCTCCTCGACCACCCAGTCGACGGAGTCGAGCAGGGTCGCGGCGCCGCGCCGCACGGAGACGGCCTTGAACTGCACCACCGGCTCGATCACGACGGCCACCCTACGTCGCACCGGGCCCACCGCTGCCACGGGCTCGCTACGCTGCCGTGGTGGAGCACGAGCAGGCGTCCTGGGCGCGCTGGCAGGCCGAGCTGGCCGCCGGCGATCGTCGTGCGCCCGCCCGCCGTCAGGTCGGGGTGCAGGACGACCCGGACGTCCATGCCGCGGTCGGCCTGTCGCTGTGGTGCGATGCCTGGCTGCAGGGCGCGGTCAGCCTCGACGACGCCGCCGACCACGTCGCCTCCGGCCAGGTCGTGCACCTGGTCGACACCGGCCGCGGCGCCGAGCCGCTGATCATCGGGCTGGGTCGCCTGCGCGCGGCCGGGGCCACGGCCGCCGGTGCGGCGCTGCCGGTGCCGGGCGACCCCGTCGGGCTCGCCGGCCCCCCGCCGTTCAACCAGGCCGCGCTGGAGGCCGAGGAGGCCGTCCTGCTCGACGGCGCCGACGTCGGGCTGGTCCCCGAGCGCGTCGGCTCCTCGGTGACCTGGCGGGCGCTCCCCGCCGTGACGCGCCGGCCCACCCTTGATCCTGGTGAGGCGGACCGCGGACTGCGTGCGGCCCTCCCCCGGGCCGCCGACGACCTGGCTGCCCTCGACATCGCGCGGTGGCGGCCCGAGGTCGCCGACGCCCTGCTCAACCTGCGCCGCGAGCAGCACCTCGACCTGCCCCCGCACGTCGCGGCCCGGTCCGCCCGCATGCTCGTGCTGGGCCTGCGCTGCCTCGACATCGTCGCCCTGGCCACCCAGGACGACGGTGGTGCCGCCACGGCGGGCGAGGCCGACCGACGGCGGGCCGCGCTCGAGGACCTCGGCCACGCCGCCCGGCGTGCGGTCGTCGCGGCGACCTGCGCCCCGTCGTACTGACCTCTCGACTACTGTCCTCCCGTGCCCGTCGACGACCACGAGACGCCGAAGACGCTGCTGATCACCCTCACCGGCACCGACCGTCCGGGCGTGACCGCCGGTCTCTTCTCGACCCTCTCGCGCTACGGCGTCGAGGTGCTCGACATCGAGCAGATCGTGCTGCGGGGCCGCCTGGTCCTCGGCATCCTGGTGACCGCGCCCAAGCAGTGGAAGGACCTGCGCAGCGCCGTCGAGGCCGAGGCGCAGGTGCTCGACATGGAGGCCACCGTCGACAAGGGGCACGGCGACAACGAGCGCCGACGCGAGGGCCGCTCCCACGTCACCGTGCTCGGCAGCCCCCTCAGGGCGTCCGCGATCACGGCCGTCGCGGGCCGCATCGCCGACATCGGCGGCAACATCGACCGGATCGAGCGGATGGCGCGCTACCCGGTCACCGCGATCGAGCTGCACGTCTCCGGCACCGACCACCAGCGGCTGCGCCAGCTGCTGGCCGAGGAGGCCGCCCGGCACCGGGTCGACATCGCCGTGCAGCCGGCCAACCTGCTGCGCCACGGGGTGCGCCTGGTCGTCATGGACGTCGACTCGACCCTGGTGCAGGGCGAGGTGATCGAGATGCTCGCCGAGCGCGCCGGCTGCCTCGACGAGGTGGCCCAGGTGACCGCGGCGGCGATGCACGGCGAGCTGGACTTCGCCGAGTCCCTGACCCGGCGCGTGGCGCTCCTGGAGGGCCTGGACGCCTCCGCCCTCGACGACGTCTACGACGCGCTCGTGCTGACCCCCGGTGCGCGGACGCTGGTGCGCACCCTCAAGCGCCTGGGCTACCGCTTCGCGATCGTCTCCGGAGGGTTCAGCCAGATCACCGACCGGCTGGCCGCCGACCTGGGCATCGACTTCGCCGCGGCCAACGAGCTGGAGATCGTCGAGGGACGGCTCACCGGACGCATCGTCGGCCCGGTGGTCGACCGGCAGGGCAAGGCCGAGGCGCTGCGGCGCTTCGCCGCCCAGGTGGGGGTCACCACGGCCGCCACGGTGGCGGTGGGCGACGGTGCCAACGACCTCGACATGCTCGCCGCCGCGGGCCTCGGGGTCGCCTTCAACGCCAAGCCGGTCGTGCAGCGGGCCGCCGACACGACGGTCAATGTGCCGTTCCTCGACACCGTGATCTACCTGCTCGGGATCAGCCGCGAGGAGGTCGAGGCCGCCGACGCCGAGGCCGGCTTCGTGACGCCGGCTCCGCCGCTGCTGGCGTCGGCGCCGTCGGCCTGACCGCGCTCAGGCGGTGCTGCCGTCGTGGAAGTGCGTGGGCCGGGCACCGAGCATGTCCAGCTCGGCCCAGGGCTGGTCGGTCTCGTAGACCGCGACCGCGCCCGGCAGCATCCCGTTGAGCAACGCCTGCATGACCTCGAGGGGACCGTCGGCGTCGGCCAGGACGGAGGCCACGTAGGCCACCGACGGGTTGTGGCCGACCAGCACCACGGTGCGCGCCGAGTCGGGCACCGCGCGCAGGACGTCCAGGAGGCTGTCCGGGGCCGCGGCGTAGATCCGGTCCTCGACCACCTCGACGACGTCGTCACCGGGCCGCAGCGCGCGCTTGACCTCGTCCCACGTCTGGGTGCACCGCAGGGCGGGCGAGACCAGCACGTGGTCGGGCTCCACGCCCAGCGAGCGCAGGAACGCCCCTGCCTCGGTGGCGACCGCGCGACCCTTCTCCGTCAGCGCTCGCTCGGCATCGGTCGCGGCGTGCGGCACCGCAGCCGCATGCCGCATGATGACCAGTCGCCGTCCGCTCACGACGCCAGTCTGACAGCCGATCTCCTGCGTCGAGTCCACTATGTCTGTTTCGCTCGCGGGAGCCGGCGTGCAGGCGCCGCGGTTTGTCCGTTCGGTCGCCCGGGCTAGTCCTCCGGCGTCCCGCCGCGATGAGCCGTTCAGAGCCCCATCGCGTGGAAGCCACCGTCGACGTGGACGATCTCGCCCGTCGTCGCGGGGAAGAAGTCGCTGAGCAGTCCGACGACCGCCCGCGCCGCGGGGCCGGTGTCGGTCTCGTCCCAGCCCAGGGGGGCGCGGTCGCGCCAGGAGCTCTCCAGGCTCGCGAAGCCCGGGATGGCCTTGGCCGCGAGCGTCCGCAGCGGTCCCGCGGCGACCAGGTTGACCCGGACGCCCTGCGGGCCGAGGTCGCGGGCGAGGTAGCGCGCGCACGACTCCAGGCCCGCCTTGGCCACGCCCATCCAGTCGTAGGCAGGCCAGGCGACCTGCGCGTCGAAGGTCAGGCCCACGACCGATCCGCCGGACTCCATCAGCGGCAGGCAGGCCTTGCTCAGCGACATCAGGGAGTAGGCCGAGACCTGCACGGCCTGGGCCACGTCCTCCCACGGGCCTTGCATGAAGTCGCCGCCCAACAAGGTCTCCGGGTTGCCGTAGGCGATGGAGTGCACCACCCCGTCGAGCCCGTCGACGTGCTCACCGAGCACCTGCGGGAGCCGCTCGAGGTGCGCGGGGTCGGTGACGTCGAGCTCGACGACCGGGGCGGGCTGGGGCAGCCGGCCGGCGATCCGCTCGGTGATCCGCAGCGCGCGACCGAAGTTGGAGATCACCACCTGGGCGCCCTGCTCCTGCGCCACCCGTGCGGCGGCGAAGCCGATCGAGGCGTCGGTCGTCACGCCGGCGACGAGGATGCGCTTGCCGTCGAGGATGCCCATGTCGTTCCTTCTCCTGGGGGTGGGGGGTCAGTGGCCCATGCCGAGGCCGCCGTCGACCGGGATCACGGCCCCGGTGACGTAGGCCGCGGCGTCCCCGGCCAGCCAGGTCACCGTGCCGGCGACCTCCTGCGCGGTGGCGTAGCGGCCCAGCGGGATCTGGGCGAGGTAGGTGGTGCGCAGCTCGTCGGAGAGCTGCTCGGTCATCTCGGTCTCCACGAAGCCGGGGGCCACCACGTTGGCGGTGATGCCGCGGCTGCCGAGCTCGCGCGCGATCGAGCGCGCCATGCCGACCAGCCCGGACTTGCTGGCGGCGTAGTTGACCTGGCCCGCCGACCCGAGCAGGCCGACGACCGAGGAGATGAAGACGATCCGGCCGCGGCGCGCGCGCAGCATGCCGCGGGCCGCGCGCCGGGCCACGCGGAACGACCCGGTCAGGTTGGTCTCGATGACCCGGTCCCAGGCCTCGTCGCCCATGCGCAGCAGCAGCGTGTCGTCGGTGATGCCGGCGTTGGCCACCAGGACCTCGACGGGTCCCTGGGCCTCCTCCACCTCGGCGAAGGCACGGTCGACGTCCGCTGCGGAGGTGACGTCGCAGCGCACGGCCAGGAAGCCCTCGGGGGGCTCGCCGGAGCGGTAGGTGATCGCGACCGCGTCGCCCTGGTCGCGGAACGCCTGCGCGATGGCACGCCCGATGCCTCGGTTGCCTCCGGTCACCAGCACCGATCTGGGCACGTGCCCTCCCTGCGTCGTGTCGCGGTCGTGGTGCTCCCGACGCTAGGGGCTACTGCTGGGTACTCGAAATCGGGCCCCGGCCCCGGTGCTCAGTCGAGGTCGCCGTCGTCCTCGAGGCGGAAGCCGACCTTGAGCCCGACCTGGAAGTGCTCCACGGCGCCGTCCTTGACGTGCCCGCGGACCTGGGTCACCTCGAACCAGTCGAGGTGGCGCAGCGAGGCCGCCGCGCGCTCGATGCCGTTGCGGATCGCGGTGTCCACGCTCTCGGGGGACGTGCCGACGATCTCGGTGACGCGGTAGGTTCGGTTGCTCATGGGAGTCAGGCTAGTCACACCTGGAGCGCGTTGCCCGGTTGGCGGGCGAGGGTAGATTCGAGAGGTGCGGAACAAGTCGGACGACTCGGTCAGGATCACGACCGCGACGCGTCCTCGGAGCCAGGACATCGCGGCGCGCCAGCGCCGCTATCTCTTCTCCATGAGCATCCGCACGATCTGCTTCGTCCTGGCCATCCTGTTCCGCAACACCCCGGCCACCTGGTTCTTCGTGGTCGGCGCGATCTTCCTGCCCTACGTCGCCGTGGTGGTCGCCAACGCAGGCGCGTCGCCCGACCCGGGGGGCATGGAGGCCTACGTCCCGCCCCGCCCCGAGATCGAGGGCACCCCGCGGTCGCGCTCGCTCGACGGCTGAGCGGCCGGCTCAGCCGCCGATGGCCGACATCGGCCGGGCAGGCTGGAGGAAGGTCGGGTCGTCGATGCCGTGGCCCGGCAGCTTGGTGGCCATCGCCCGCTGCCAGCGCTGGGCGATCTCCTCGTCGCTCGCCCCGCTGCGCAGCGCCCCGCGCAGGTCGGACTCCTCCCGCGCGAAGAGACAGTTGCGGACCTGCCCGTCGGCGGTGAGCCGCACGCGGTCGCAGTCCCCGCAGAAGGGGCGGGTGACCGAGGCGATGACGCCGACGTGCCCCGGCCCGCCGTCGACCGAGAACAGCTCGGCGGGCGCGGTGCCGCGCGGCTCCTCCGCCGGCTCCAGGACGAACTCGCGCTCGAGTGAGGCGAAGATCTCGTCGGCGGTGACCATGTCGTCGCGCCGCCAGCCGTGCTGCGCGTCCAGCGGCATCTGCTCGATGAAGCGCAGCTCGTAGCCCCGCTCGAGGCACCAGCGCAGCAGCTCGGGGGCCTGGTCGTCGTTGACCCGGCGCATCAGCACCGCGTTGACCTTGACCGGTCGCAGCCCTGCGTCCTGGGCCGCCTCCAGCCCGGCGACGACGTCGTGGAGACGGTCGCGCAGGGTCATCGCCGCGAACGTCTCGGGACGGACGGTGTCGAGGCTGACGTTGACCCGGTCGAGCCCGGCGGCTGCGAGCGCGACGGCCTGGCGCCGCAGACCGAGCGCGTTGGTGGTCACCGACAGCTGCGGGCGTGGCTCGAGGCGTGCGCACCGGGCGACGATGTCGACGAAGCCGCGGCGCACCAGCGGCTCCCCCCCGGTGAAGCGCACGTCGTCGATGCCGAGCAGGCGCACCCCGATGGAGACGAGGCGCACGACCTCGTCGTCAGTGAGCAGCCGCTCGTCGGGCAGCCAGTCGAGGCCCTCGGCCGGCATGCAGTAGGTGCACCGCAGGTTGCAGCGGTCCGTCAGGGACACGCGGAGGTCGCGCGCCACGCGGCCGAAGCGGTCGGTCAACGGGAAGGGTGCATCCACTCGGCCGAGTCTAGGTGCCACCGGATAATTTGGAGCCCATGCGCCTCCGGTTCCTGTTGTCCCGCAGGTGGGCGCTCTTCTTCGTCGCGGTCCTCTTCATGGCCTGGGGAGCGGTGCGGCTGGGCGAGTGGCAGTTCCACCGCCTGCACGACCGCGAGCAGCGCAACGCCTGGGCCGAGCGCAACCTCGCCGCCGAGCCGGCCCCGGTCGGCGACGTCCTCTCCCCGGACTCCGCCCTGCCCGAGAGCAGGGAGTGGCAGCGCGTACGGGCGAGCGGCACCTACGACACCGGCGCGACGTTCGTCGTGCGCTACCAGACCCGCGACGGCGACGGGGGCGTCGACGTGGTGACGCCGCTGCTGCTGGGCGACGGGACCGCCGTCCTGGTCGACCGCGGCTGGATGTCCACCCAGGACCCGCGCACCGGCCCCGGCGACACCCCCGCACCGCCCTCGGGCCGGGTGACCGTCGAGGGCTGGGCCCGCGCGGACTCGACCGGCGACCGCGCCGCGATCACCGACGGGTCGACCCGCGAGATCTCCAGCCGTGCGGCCTCGGGACTCGTCGACGCACCGCTGCGGCGTGGCTTCGTCGACCTGCAGCGCGAGTCGCCGCAGCCCGCGACCGCCCTCGTCCCGGCCGAGGAGCCGGACCTCGGCAACGGGCCGCACTTCTTCTACGGCCTCCAGTGGTGGTTCTTCGGCGCCCTCGCGCTGGGCGGCTTCGCCTACCTGGCGTGGGACGAGGCCCGGGGCGGTCAGAGCCCGCGCAGGAAGCCCCCGTCGACCGGCACCGCCACCCCGGTCACGTAGCTCGCGGCGGGCGAGAGCAGGAACGCCGCGACCCTGCCCAGCTCCTCGGGGCGGCCGTAGCGGCCCAGCGGGATGCGCGCCTCGGCGGCCGCCCGGGCCGCCTCCGCGTCGCCGGTCGCCCCGTCGAGCTCGGCCACGCGGTCGGTGCCGATGCGGGCCGGGAGGACGGCGTTGAACCGCAGGCCGCGGGCACCGTGCTCCTGCGACAGCGAGTCCATCACCATCGCCAGGCCGGGACGCAGGCCGTTGGAGATGGCCAGCCCCGCGATCGGCTCGCGCACCGTCGAGGACAGCACGAACACCACGCAGCCGCCGTCGTCGAGCACGTCGGCGGCCTCACGGGCGATGCGCACGGCGCCCAGGAACACGCTCTGGAAGGCCTGGGTCCACTGCTCGTCGGTGATCGTGGCGACGTCGCCGCCGGGCGGACCGCCGACCGAGACCAGGACGCCGTCGAGGCGGCCGGTGCGCTCGTGGGCGGCACCGAACAGGCGCGCGGGCGTGCCCGGGTCGGCCAGGTCCGCGACCACGCCCGTCGCACGGTCGCCGAGGGAGGCCACCGCGGCGTCGACCGAGTC
Source organism: uncultured Actinomycetota bacterium (assembly GCA_963811385.1). Taxonomy (GTDB): domain Bacteria; phylum Actinomycetota; class Actinomycetes; order Propionibacteriales; family Nocardioidaceae; genus Marmoricola_A. Next base: position 63,044 of record CAWEQX010000014.1, read on the forward strand.
CTGGGAGCGCGAGGACACGACGACGTGGGCACCGTCGGCGACCAGCTCGCGCGCGGTGGCCAGCCCGAGCCCCCGGCTGCCGCCGGTGACGACGTAGGTGCGGTCGGCGAGTCCGAGGTCCATCAGGCCTCCACGGGCTGGTCGGCGAACTGGGTGCGGTAGAGGTGGGCGTAGAGACCGCCCTCCGCGAGCAGCTCGGCGTGCGTGCCCTGCTGCACGATCCGGCCGTCGTCGAGGACCAGGATGCGGTCGGCGTTGCGGACCGTCGAGAGCCGGTGGGCGATGACCAGGGAGGTGCGCCCCTGCAGGGCGGTGTCCAGCGCGCGCTGCACCGCGGCCTCGGACTCGGAGTCGAGGTGGGCGGTGGCCTCGTCGAGCACGACGATGCGCGGTGCCTTGAGCAGGAGCCGGGCGATCGCCAGGCGCTGCCGCTCACCGCCGGAGAGGCGGTAGCCGCGGTCGCCGACCACGGTGTCGAGCCCCTCGGGCAGCGAGCGGATCAGGCGGTCGATCTGCGCGGACGACAGCGCCGCCCACAGCTCGTCCTCCGAGGCGCCGGGGCGGGCGTACTGGAGGTTGGAGCGGATGGTGTCGTGGAACATGTACGCGTCCTGCGTGACGTAGCCGACCGCGTCCTCCAGGGACTGCAGGGTCAGGTCGCGCACGTCGGTGCCGCCGACGCGCACGGCGCCGGCGGTGACGTCGTAGAGCCGCGCCACCAGGTGGGTGATCGTGGTCTTGCCGGCGCCGGAGGGGCCGACCAGCGCGACCATGTCGCCCTCGCGCGCCTCGAAGCTCACGCCGTGCAGGATCTCGCCGGTGTCCTTCGTCTCGCGCCGGGCGACGGCCTCGAGGCTGGCCAGCGACACCTCGTCGGCGCGGGGGTAGCGGAAGACGACGTCGTCGAACTCGACGGTGGCGGCGCGGTCGGGCAACGGCGTGGCGGTGGCCCGCTCCGGGACGGTGGTGGGCAGGTCGAGGATCTCGAAGACCCGCTCGAAGCTGACCAGCGCGGTCATCACGTCGATGCGGACGTTGGACAGGCCCTGGAGCGGCCCGAGCAGGCGCAGCAGCAGGGTGCCCAGCGCGAGCAGGGTGCCGACCGACAGGTCACCGCGGACCACCAGCCAGCCGCCGACGCCGTAGGCCAGCGCGGTCGCGAGCGCCGGGATGAGCATGAGCGTGGCGGCGAAGAGCCGGGTGATGTAGGAGATGCGCACGCCCAGGTCACGCACGACGGCCGCCTTGGCGGTGAACTGGGCGTCCTCCTCCTCGCGGCGGCCGAAGAGCTTGAGCAGCATCGCGCCGCCGACGTTGAACCGCTCGGTCATCGCGTTGCCCAGCGCGGCGTTGCCGTCCATCTGCCGGCGCGTGAGCTCCGACAGCGCACCACCGACCCACCGCGCGGTGAGGACCAGGACCGGGAAGAGCACCAGGCACAGCAGCGTGACCTGCCAGCTCAGCGTGAGCATGGCGGCACCCACGACCACCACGGCGATGCTGTTGCTGACGGTGCTCTGCAGGGTGGAGGTGAAGGCGCGCTGCGCGCCGATCACGTCGTTGTTGAGCCGGCTGACCAGGGCGCCGGTCTGCGTGCGGGTGAAGAACGCCAGCGAGAGCCGCTGCACGTGGGCGAAGACCGCCGAGCGCAGGTCGAGGATCAGCCCCTCGCCGATGCGGGAGGACAGCGTGCCGGCCCAGACCGTCAGACCCGCCTCGACCACGGCCACCAGCGCCATCAGGCCCGCGAGCCTCGCGATCAGGCTCACGTCGTCGTCGGCGATGCCGACGTCGATGATCTGCTTGACCAGCAGCGGGTTGACCACGACCAGCATCGCGTCGACCACCGTGAGCACGAGGAAGACGCTGATGAGCGCACGGTGCGGCGTGGCGAAGCCGAGCACCCGGCGCACCGTGTCGCGACCCAGCCGCGCCCCGGCCGCGCTGCGGTCGGTGCGCATGTGTCGCCAGACCGGCCCCATGCCGGTGTGCATTGCCATGTCCGTACCCAACCAGCCCGGACCGCCATTTTGTTCCGGACCGAGGTCCTGGGTCCCCGCGTCGCCGCAGGAGCAGGCTGGCCTCATGGCTGACTCGATCGTCCCGGACGCCCAGGAGCACCTGACCGACGGCTGGGAGACCGACCTCCCGCTGGCCCCGGCCGAGTGGAGCGAGGTCACCGCGGAGGTCGCCGGGCTCCTCCCGGCCGAGGTCCCGTACTTCCTGGTGAGCCCGTTCCCGACCCCCGACCTGTCGCCGCACGGCCTGGTCCGTCGACCTCCGCGCGGTCACCGACTCCAACGACCTGGCCCTGGCCGAGCAGGTGCTGGTCGAGGGCTACCCGATGCCTGAGCTGCCGCCGGTCGTGCGGGGCTCGGTCCTCGCGCCCGCCCTCCTGGACGGCACGACCCGCGTCTGGCTGGCGCACGTCGACGGCCGGCCCGCCGCGCTGGCCGCGGCCCACGTCGCGGGCGACGCCGTGCCCGCCGCAGCTCCCGGCCGTGCTCATCGCCAGTGACGACGGGCGCCCCCTCCACTAGGCGATGGGCTACGTCGCGATCGAGCGCTGGACGGTGTGGATCCGGGCCGACGGGGTGAGGCCGACCTCGTCGGCGAGGTGCGCGCGAAGGGCCGACCACGGGGGGGTCAGGCCAGCGCGACCAGCTCGGCGTACTCCGCGCTCCAGAGGTCCTCGACGCCGTCGGGGAGGATCAGCACCCGGTCGGGCTCGAGCGCGTGGACCGCGCCCTCGTCGTGGGTGACCAGGATGATCGCACCCTCGTAGGACCGGATCGCGGCGAGCACCTCCTCCCGCGAGGCGGGGTCGAGGTTGTTGGTCGGCTCGTCGAGCAGGAGCACGTTGGCGCTGGAGACCACGAGGATGGCCAGCGCCAGCCGGGTCTTCTCACCGCCGGACAGGACGCCCGCGGGCTTCATCGCGTCGTCGCCGCTGAAGAGGAACGAGCCCAGCACGCTGCGCGCCTCGGTGTCGGTCAGCTGTGGTGCGGCGGCGTGCAGGTTCTCCAGCACCGAGCGTGAGGTGTCGAGGGTCTCGTGCTCCTGGGCGTAGTAGCCCACCTTGAGCCCGTGGCCAGGCTCGACCCGCCCGGTGTCGGCGCGGTCCACTCCGCCGAGGATCCGCAGCAGCGTCGTCTTGCCGGCGCCGTTCAGCCCGAGGATGACCACCCGGCTGCCGCGGTCGACGGCCAGGTCGACGTCGGTGAAGACCTCCAGCGAGCCGTAGGACTTCGACAGCCCGTTCGCGGTGAGCGGCGTCCTGCCGCACGCAGCGGGCTTGGGGAAGGCGATGCGGGCCACGCGGTCGGACCGGCGCTCGGCCTCGACGCCCTGCATCAGCTTCTCGGCCCGCTTCATCATCGACTGCGCCGCCTGCGCCTTGGTCGCCTTGGCCCGCATCTTGTTGGCCTGGTCCATCAGCGAGCTGGCCTTGCGCTCGGCGTTGGCGCGCTCGCGCTTGCGCCGCCGCTCGTCGACCTCGCGCTGCTCCAGGTAGGCCTTCCACCCCATCGCGTAGACGTCGACCTCGGCGCGGTTGGCGTCGAGGTGGAGCACGCGGTTGACGCACGCCTCGAGCAGGTCGACGTCGTGGCTGATCACCACCAGACCGCCCTTGTAGGTGCGCAGGAACTCGCGCAGCCAGGTCACCGAGTCGGCGTCGAGGTGGTTGGTGGGCTCGTCGAGCATGAGGATCTCGGCGTCGGAGAAGAGGATCCGCGCGAGCTCGACGCGCCGTCGCTGGCCGCCCGAGAGCGTCCGGAGCGGCTGGTCGAGGATGCGGTCCTCGATGCTGAGGCTCGCCGCGATCCGGCGCGCCTCGGACTCCGCGGCGTAGCCGCCGCCGGCGTGCAGGGCGGCGTCGGCGCGCTCGTACTTGCGCATCGCCCTGTCGCGGACGGCCTCGTCGTCGGAGGCCATCTCCTGCTCGGACTCGCGCAGCCGGCGCACGGCGTCGTCGAGGCCGCGTGCGGACAGCACCCGGTGCAGGGCGAGCATCTCGGGGTCGCCACTGCGGGAGTCCTGCGGCAGGTAGCCGATCTCGCCGGTGCGCGTCACCGTGCCCGACGCGGGCAGCGCGTCGCCGGCGAGGATCTTGGTCAGGGTGGTCTTGCCCGCGCCGTTGCGGCCCACCAGCCCGACGCGGTCGCCGGGACCCACGCGGAACGACACGTGCTCCATGAGCAGTCGGGCGCCGGCGCGTACTTCGAGGTCGGAGACGGTGATCATGGCGGTGTGCAAGCCTACGGGCATGCGCTTCAACCCCAAGTCCCGGCTCGACTCCAGCCAGGTCCAGGTGCGCCGCGGCGGCGGGGGCGGACGCGCAGGACGCGGCGGCGGGCTGCCGATCCCGATGGGGGTGGGCGGCCGCGGCGGTCTCGGTGGTGTGGTCCTGATCATCCTGGTCTACGTCGTGGTGCAGGCCCTCAGCGGCGGCGGCGGCGGCGGCTCGACCGGGCGCTCCGGGGTCGATGCGTCGCAGGTGGAGGGCCTGGACTGCAGGACCGGCGCCGACGCCAACAACAGCGAGCAGTGCGCGCTGGTCGCCGACGTCAACGACATCCAGGCCTTCTGGACACAGGCCCTGCCCGAGCAGGCGGACACGGCGTACACCCGGAGCCTCGCGGTGTTCTTCACCGGCAGCACCTCGACCGGGTGCGGCGGCGCGACCGCCCAGGTGGGGCCGTTCTACTGCCCGGTCGACAAGCAGGTCTACCTCGACACCTCGTTCTTCCGCGACATGCTCCAGGGCGACCTCGGCGCGCAGGGCGGGCCGTTCTCCGAGGCCTACGTCCTGGCCCACGAGTACGGCCACCACGTGCAGGACCTGCTCGGCACCATGGGCCGGGTGCGCACGCAGAAGGGGCCGCAGAGCGACTCGGTGCGGCTCGAGCTGCAGGCGGACTGCTACGCCGGCATGTGGACCAGGTCCGCCACCGAGGTCGAGGACGCCGACGGCGAGGTCTTCATCCTCGACCTCACGCAGGACGACATCGCGCGCGCGCTCGACGCCGCCGCGGCCGTGGGCGACGACCGCATCCAGCAGCGGTCGGGGGGACGCGTGGACCCCGAGTCGTGGACGCACGGATCGGCCCGGGCCCGGATGCACTGGTTCGAGACCGGGCTCTCCGAGGGCACGCTCGAGGCCTGCGACACCTTCGCCGCCGACGACCTCCACCTCTGAGCAGGCGGGCCCGAGCGCGCGCGACCGGGAGACCACGAGCCCGACCGGCTGCCCGCGCTCACCGCGCTGAGCCGCGCCAGGACTGCTCCGTCCGCTCGACGAGGTCGTCGACCACGTCCTCGACCGAGCCCGTCCGCTGGTGGACCTCGCGCTGCCGACGTGCGCCGCGTGGTGGTGTCGATCGCAGCCGCTCGCCGACCCAGTCCAGGTCACCGGCCGCCTCGAGCGACTCCCCCAGCGTCTCGACCACCCGCACCAGCACCTCGTCCGCTGGCCGCAGGCGGTGCTCTCGCGGGTCGACCAGCTCGTTGCCCAGCCCGTGCCGGGACGCGCGCCACGACGCGGCCCGCTTGACCTCGACGCGCGGCGTCGCCGGCTCGACCCCCTCCCGCGCCTCCCGTGCCGCGGTGTCGACGAGGGCTCGCGCCACGGCGGCGACCAGGAGGGCGTCCTCGACGTCCGTGCACACGTCGGCGACCCGCACCTCGACCGTCGGCAGCTCGCGGGACAGCCGGACGTCGAAGTAGACGTTGTGCTCGTCGCGGGCGGCGCCCAGGTCGACCAGCTGCGCGACCACCCGGTGGTAGCGCTCGGCGGACCCGAAGGTGTCCGTGGGGCCCGAGGTCGGCCATCGCGACCAGATCTGCGCGCGCCAGGACGCGTAGGCGGTGTCCCGACCGCCGGAGTACGGCGAGTTGGCGCTGAGCGCGAGCAGCACCGGCAGGTAGAGCCCGAGCCGGTCGATGACCGCGACCCCCTCGTCCTCGTCGGCCACGTCGACGTGCACGTGCATGCCGCACGTGCCGGCGACCCGGGCGACGTCGCCGAAGCGGGCCAGCAGGTCCTCGTAGCGGTCGTCGGGAGTGATCTGCGGCTCCTGCCCCGAGAGCGGCTCGGCGCCGCAGGCCACGATGGCCAGGTCCTTGGCGGCGGCGGCCTCGCCGGCCGTGCGCCGCGCCGCCCTGACCTGCTCGCCCAGGTCGTGCAGGGCGAGGACGGGGTCGGTCTTGGTCTCGACCTGGTGGAGGAACAGCTCCTGCTCCAGGTCGCCGGAGACGACCTCCTCGGATCTCGGGACGGCCAGACGGGTGCGGGGGTCGACCAGGAGGAGCTCCTCCTCCACGCCGACCTTGCGTGTGCTCATGAGGGCACCCTGCCCGCCGGGCGGCTCGGCCGAACTCCTCGGGCCGGCGCGGACTCACCCGCCGGGCGAGGCATGGTGGTCCCCGGCCCGGGTACGACGCCTCTGTGCAGCAGTCCGCCCTCCGCTCCCTCGCCTTCGGCCCCCTGTCCATCTCGTGGCACGAGGGCGTGCTCGAGCCGCGACCCTGGACCGCTGCCCAGTCCCGGTGGGCCGCGGAGCTGGCGGCGGGGGTGCCCGACGGCCCGGTGCTCGAGCTGTGCTGCGGAGCCGGCCACATCGGCCTCCTCGCCGCCCACCTCACCGGACGCCCCCTGGTCTGCGTCGACGTCTCGCCGGCCGCCTGCACGCTCACCCGGCTCAACGCCGCGACCGCCGGGCTCGGCGAGCTGGTCGAGGTCCGGGAGGGCTCGATGGAGGCGGTCCTGGAGCCCACGGAGAGGTTCGGCCTGGTCATCGCCGACCCGCCGTGGGTGAGCACCCACGAGGTCGAGACCTACCCCGAGGACCCGGTGCTCGCCATCGACGGCGGCGCGGACGGCCTTGCGGTGGCACGGCTCTGCCTCACCGTGGCCGGGCAGCACCTCGCCGACGGCGGCCTGCTGCTGCTCCAGCTGGGCGACGTGGCGCAGGCCCACGTGCTCGCGGGGAAGACCGGCCTGGTGCTGCGCGAGGTCCGCCAGGAGCAGCGTGGCGTCCTGGCACTGTGGCAGCGCGTCTGAGCCCCGGGCACCCTAGGGGCGCTTGTCGGGCGGCAGGAGCTGGTGCGTCCCGTCGCACCACGGCAGGACCTGGGAGCGCTTGCACCGGCAGACGGCCGACACCGGACGCGTGGTCACGTGCACCTCGCCGTCGGCGTCCTGGACGCGGCGGCCGCGTCCGCGCAGGAGCATCGGGCCGCCTGGGCACAGCACGACGTCGGGGTGGTCGAACGTCCGCTCCGAGGTGGTGCTCACGCGACGCTCTCCCAGCGCTGCAACGCCATCCGGGCGAACCTGTCCTCGAGGTCCAGGCAGGTCCAGGCGCCGAACATCACGTCCTCGCGCAGCGCGGGCTCGTCCTCGACCAGGCTCGCGCAGATCGTGCGTGCCGCGAGCTGGTCGTGGACCGCGTCCGCCTCGACGTGCTCGCGGTAGTAGTCGACCAGCGCCGGGCTCAGGCCGAGACGCTCGAGCCCCTGCACCATCCGCCGCGACGGCACCGAGCTGGTGGCCTCGAACGCCGCCAGGTGGCCCATCGCGGCCCCGCGCAGACGGCGCTGCAGCCCGAACATGCGCACGGCGTTGTCCTGCTCGAGCACCTCGAGCGGTGCCTCGTCGAGGTAGCGGCCGTAGTCGGCCTCCAGCCCCGCCTCCTCCAGCCCGCGGGCGAACAGGTGGTGGTGCAGCCGGTTGGGGTCGCCGCCGCCGTACTCGTCGTACTGCAGCTCGACCAGCGCCGCCTTGGCCCGCACGGGGAGCGCGGGGACGACCCAGGCGACCGGGTCCGACTCGTGCAGGTGGTAGACCGCTCGCATCCGCATCAGCTCACGCACCTGCTCGGGGCCTGCCTCGGCGCGGACGAAGCGCGCCACCGACGCGCCGTCGTGGGCGGCGGCGAGCTCGAACAGGTCCTGGCCGACGTCGCCGGAGTCCGGCCGGTCGGTCACGGCGGCCCAGCGCTCGCGCAGGCGCCCCTCGAGCTCGTCCTCCAGGGAGCGGCGCAGGCCGAGCAGCGCGGGCGACCGGTCGGCGCCGTCGTCGACGTCGTCGAAGCCGTGGTGGTGCAGGGAGTGGAGCGTCCACAGTGCGATGGCGCGGTCCTCCGCACCGTCGTCGGGCAGGTCGGAGGGGAGCGAGTCGGGGTCGTCGGTGAGCGCGGCGTGCAGCCGCATGGAGAGGCGGCCTCGCGGCTTGGGGGCGTCCATGGCCGAGGAGTACCCCCGCGGAAGCGGCGGCATGCCATCCGTCGGGGTGGGTCCTAGGGCCTGTCGGCGTCGCCGTCGGTGACCAGCACGACCGCCGAGAGCAGGTCCGCGACCGCCTTGTCCACGACGGCGGCGTCCGGGTCGCCGAGCGCCAGGTGCACGGAGGTGCGCCGGGCCGCGACGTCCCGCAGACGAGGGTCGCCGAGCACGGCCTCGACGGCCTGGTGGTCCCCGCCGGTCGCCAGCGCCTCGACCCCGCCGAGCTCGTCGACCAGCAGCCGCACGGCATGGTCGGCCGCCGCCTCGAACGCGGTGCGGGCCTGGTTGTCCCGGCGCCGGGCGTAGCGCTGCTGGCTCCACCCGCCGGCCTTGGTCTTGCCCTGCACGTGCCGGCGTCCGACCTTGCGGACCCGCACCGTGGGTCCCGCTCCCCCGGCGACGGCGAAGCCGCCCCGGCGCACGACCAGCAGACCCCAGCGCACCGGTTCCGCGACCGCCTCGGCGAAGGCGGCCTGGTCGGCCGCACCGGCGTAGGCGCGGTCGAGCGGCAGGTGCGCCACCGCACGCGCGCCGTCCGGAGCGTGTCCCACCAGAGCGCCGTCGACCACGGACAGCTCGGGGGCGCCGTGGCGCGACGCGAAGTTCTCGAACCAGCGCGCCACCCGGGCGGCCGGGACGAGGACCCGCCGGGCCGGGTCGGTCATCTCAGACGTTGAAGCCGAGGGCGCGCAGCATCTCGCGACCGTCGTCGGTGATCTTGTCCGGGCCCCACGGCGGCATCCACACCCAGTTGATGACCACGTCGTCGGCCATGCCCTCCAGCGCCTGCCGGGTCTGGTCCTGGATGACGTCGGTGAGGGGGCAGGCGGCGGACGTGAGCGTCATGTCGAGCACGACGTCGTTGCCGTCGATGTTGACGCCGTAGAGCAGGCCGAGGTCGACGACGTTGATCCCGAGCTCCGGGTCGACCACGTCCTTCATGGCCTCCTCGACGTCGTCCACCGTCAGCGTGCCGCCGGGCGCGGCCAGGTCGACCTCGGGCAGGTCGCTGTGCGGGCTGGTCTCGGTCATCGTGCCTCCTCAGTCGTCGACACGACCTGGGCGGTCGCGTCCTTCCACGCCATCCACCCGAGCAACGCGCACTTGACGCGAGCCGGGAACTTCGCCACGCCGGCGAACGCCACGCCGTCCTCGAGGACCTCCTCGTCGGGCTCGACGGCGCCACGCCCCTGCATCAGCTCGACGAAGGAGTCGAGGGTCTGCATCGCCTCGCCGACGCGGCGCCCGATCACCAGGTCGGTCATCACGCTGACCGACGCCTGGCTGATCGAGCAGCCCAGGGCGTCGTACGAGACGTCCTCGACGGTCGCGTCGTCCCCGGCGCCGCTCAGGTGCACCCGCAGGGTGACCTCGTCGCCACACGTGGGGTTGACGTGGTGGACCTCGGCCTCGTAGGGCTCACGCAGACCGGCGTTCTGGGGGTTCTTGTAGTGGTCCAGGATGATCTCCTGGTACATCGCGTCCAGGTCGCTCATGTCGCGCCTCCTTCCTGATCTCGGCTGGGCTCGGTCACCGGGTGAAGTAACGCTTGGTGAACTCGAGACCTTCCACGAGCGCGTCGACCTCCGCCGGCGTCGTGTAGAGGTACGTCGAGGCGCGCACGCTCGACTGCACGCCGAAGCGGGCGTGGGCCGGCTTGGCGCAGTGGTGGCCCGCACGCACCGCGATGCCGCGGCTGTCGAGCAGCTGGCTCACGTCGTGGGGGTGGATCCCCTCGAGCTCGAAGCTGACCGCTCCCCCGCGGTCGTGCGCCGAGGTCGGTCCGATGACCGAGACCCCCGACACCGTGGCGAGGCCCTCGAGGAGGTAGCCGGTGATGGCCTCCTCGTGGCGGCGGACGTTGTCCATGCCCACGTGGGAGAGGTAGTCCACCGCGGCGCCGAGCCCCACGGCCTCGACGATCGGCGGGGTGCCCGCCTCGAACTTGGCCGGGGCGTCGGCGAAGGTCGAGCGCTCCATCGAGACGGTGCGGATCATCTCGCCGCCACCGAGGAACGGCGGCAGCTGGGCGAGCACGTCGCGACGCCCCCACAGCACGCCGATGCCGGTGGGGCCGACGACCTTGTGGCCGGTGAAGGCGACCAGGTCGGCGCCGCACGTGGTGACGTCGACCGGCATCTGCGGCACGGCCTGCGAGGCGTCGAGCACGACCAGCGCCCCGACGGCCTTGGCACGGGCGGCGATCTCCTCGACGGGGTTGATCGTGCCGAGCATGTTGCTGACCCAGGTCAGCGAGACCACCTTGGTGCGCTCGTTGAGCAGGTCGTCGATGTCGGACAGGTCGAGGCGGCCGTCGTCGGTCAGGCCGAACCACCGCAGCGTGGCGCCGGTGCGCTCGCACAGCAGCTGCCACGGCACGATGTTGGAGTGGTGCTCCATCTCGGTGATGACGACCTCGTCGCCAGGGCCGACGCGGAGGTCCTCGGGCGCCCAGACGAGCGTGTTGGCCACCAGGTTGAGCGCCTCGGAGGCGTTCTTGGTGAACACGACCTCGTCGCGCTGCGCGCCGATGAAGGCCGCCACCTTGTCGCGGCCGCCCTCGAACGCCTCGGTCGCCTCGGCGCCGAGCTGGTGCATCGCGCGGGCGATGTTGGCGTTGTGGCGCTCGAGGTGGTCGACCATCGTGTCGATGACCACCTGGGGCTTCTGCGAGGTGTTGGCACTGTCGAGGTAGACCAGCGGCCGGCCGTCGGCCATCGTCCGCGACAGGATCGGGAAGTCCTGGCGGATCAGGTCGAGCCCGTCGAGCAGCCCGGGCAGCGTGGGGGCGGTCCCCTGGGTCGCCGCGGTCATCAGACCGCGGACTTCGTGTACGCGGCGTACCCTTCCGACTCGAGCTTCTCGGCGAGCTCGGGACCGCCCTGCTCGGCGATCCGGCCGTCGACGAAGACGTGCACGAAGTCGGGGGTGATGTAGCGCAGGATCCGGGTGTAGTGCGTGATCAGCAGCACGCCCTTGTCGCCGGCCTGCTTGAACCGGTTGACGCCCTCGGAGACCACCTTGAGCGCGTCGATGTCGAGACCCGAGTCGGTCTCGTCGAGCACCGCGACCTTGGGGGCGAGCAGCTCGAGCTGGACGATCTCGTGACGCTTCTTCTCACCGCCGGAGAAGCCCTCGTTGACGTTGCGCTGGGCGAAGGTGCGGTCCATGCTCACCTGGTCCATCGCGGCGTTGACGTCCTTGATCCAGGTGCGCAGCTTGGGCGCCTCGCCGTCGAGGGCGGTCTTGGCCGAGCGCAGGAAGTTGGCCACCGAGACGCCCGGGACCTCGACGGGGTACTGCATCGCGAGGAAGAGCCCCGCGCGCGCCCGCTCGTCGACCGACATCTCCAGGACGTCCGCGCCGTCGAGGGTCACGCTGCCGCCGGTCACGGTGTACTTCGGGTGGCCGGCGATACTGTAGGCCAGCGTCGACTTGCCCGAGCCGTTGGGACCCATGATCGCGTGGGTCTCGCCCTCGCGGATGGTCAGCGTGACGCCCTTGAGGATCTCCTTGGGGCCGTCCTCGGTGTCGACCGTGACGTGCAGGTCGTTGATCTCCAGGGTGCTCATGTGTGTCTCTCTCAGCTCAGGGGGTTGGTGACGTCGACGAGCACGTCGTCGCCGTCGACTCGGACGGGGTAGACCGGCACCGGCTCCGTCGCGGGCAGGACGTCGGGCTTGCCGGTGCGCAGGTCGAAGCGCGAGCCGTGCAGCCAGCACTCGACGTGGCAGTCGTCCACGTCGCCCTCCGACAGCGGGATCGAGGCGTGCGAGCACTCGTCGTGGATCGCGAACACCTCGCCGCCGGTGCGGATCAGGGCCACGTCGACGTCGTCCAGCTCGACGCGGCGCGGCGCGTCCTCGGTCAGGTCGGACAGGGCGCAGACACGTTCGAAGCTCACGAGGCGGCTCCGATGACGTTCTTCGCCAGCTCCGCCTCCACCACGGTCACGAGCCGCTCCTCGATGGCGGGGACGCCGATCTTGCGGATCAGGTCGTTGAAGAAGCCGTGCACGACCAGGCGCTTGGCCTCGTCGGCCGGGATGCCGCGCGACTGCAGGTAGAACAGCTGCTGGTCGTCGAACCGGCCGGTGGCCGAGGCGTGGCCGGCTCCCTCGATCTCGCCGGTCTCGATCTCCAGGTTGGGGATCGAGTCGGCGCGGCAGCCGTCGGTGAGCACGAGGTTGCGGTTCTCCTCGTAGGTCTCGATGCTCTCCGCGACCTTGCGGATCAGCACGTTGCCCACCCACACCGTGTGGGCGCCCTCGCCCTGCAGCGCGCCCTTGTAGGACACGTGGCTGCGGGTGCGCGGCGCGGTGTGGTCGGCGAACAGCCGGTGCTCGATGTGCTGGCCCGCGTCGGCGAAGTAGAGGCCGAGCAGCTCGGCGTCGCCGCCGGGGCCGTCGTAGGTCACGTTCGCGTCCATGCGGATCAGGTCGCCACCGAAGGAGATCGCGGCGTGCTTGTAGGAGGCGTCGCGCCCCAGGCGCGCCTGGTGGTGCGCCAGGTGCACCGCGTCGTCGGCCCAGTCCTGGACCGACACGACCGTGACGTCGGCCCCGTCGCCCACGACGATCTCGCACACCGCGGCGACCGAGGCGGACCCGGTGTGGTTGACCACCACGACCGCCTTGGAGTGCGTGCCGAAGCGGAGGACGAGGTGTGCGCCGGTCGTCTCCGAGGCGTCGGTGCCGGTGACGTCGAGGAACAGCGGCTCGGCCACCTCGCTGTCGGCGGGCACGTCGACCAGCACGGTCGCGGGCACCTCGTCGACGACGCGGGCCGACCAGCGGTCACCCGGCGCCCACCCGCTGACCCCGCGCAGCGCGCGGGCGTCGTCGCCGGTCACGAAGGACACGGTGGCGCCGTCCACCTCGTCGAAGGTCAGCTTGGTCGTGCGGCCGGAGAGGTCCGCGTCGGCGTGGAGGCCGCGCAGGCGCTTGAGCGGGGTGAACCGCCACACCTCCTCGCGGCCCGTCGGCGTCGCGTGGTCGGCGACGTCGAAGGACCCCTGCGGGTGCAGGTGGGACTCGACGTGGTCCAGCTCCAGCGCGCTCCGCACGCTGTCGAGAGTCGAGGTCATCAGCCGACAGCACCTTCCATCTGCAGCTCGATGAGGCGGTTGAGCTCGAGGGCGTACTCCATCGGGAGCTCCTTGGCGATGGGCTCGACGAAGCCGCGCACGATCATCGCCATCGCCTCGTCCTCGGCCATGCCGCGAGACATCAGGTAGAACAGCTGGTCCTCCGAGACCTTGGAGACCGAGGCCTCGTGGCCCATCGACACGTCGTCCTCGCGGATGTCGACGTAGGGGTAGGTGTCCGAGCGGCTGATCTGGTCGACGAGCAGCGCGTCGCAGAGCACGTTGGACCGCGAGCCGTGAGCGCCCTCGTTGACCTGCACCAGGCCGCGGTAGGAGGTGCGGCCACCGCCGCGCGCCACCGACTTGGACAGGATCGAGGAGGACGTGTGCGGCGCCGCGTGCACCATCTTGGAGCCGGCGTCCTGGTGCTGGCCCTCGCCGGCGAACGCGATCGAGAGCGTCTCGCCGCGGGCGTGCTCGCCCATGAGGTAGACCGCGGGGTACTTCATCGTCACCTTGGAGCCGATGTTGCCGTCGATCCACTCCATCGACGCGCCGGCCTCGCAGGTCGCGCGCTTGGTGACGAGGTTGTAGACGTTGTTCGACCAGTTCTGGATCGTCGTGTAGCGGCAGTGGCCGCCCTTCTTGACGATGATCTCGACGACCGCGGAGTGCAGCGAGTCCGACTTGTAGATCGGGGCGGTGCAGCCCTCGACGTAGTGCACGTGAGCGCCCTCGTCGACGATGATCAGCGTCCGCTCGAACTGGCCCATGTTCTCGGTGTTGATCCGGAAGTAGGCCTGCAGCGGGATCTCGACGTGCACGCCCTTGGGGACGTAGATGAACGACCCGCCCGACCAGACCGAGGTGTTGAGCGCGGCGAACTTGTTGTCGCCGACCGGGATGACGGTGCCGAAGTACTCCTTGAAGAGGTCCTCGTGCTCGCGCAGCGCGGTGTCGGTGTCGAGGAACAGGACGCCCTGCTCCTCGAGGTCCTCGCGGATCTTGTGGTAGACGACCTCGGACTCGTACTGCGCCGCGACCCCGGCGACGAGCCGCTGCTTCTCCGCCTCGGGGATGCCGAGCTTGTCGTAGGTGTTCTTGATGTCCTCGGGGAGGTCCTCCCACGAGGTCGCCTGCTTCTCGGTGGAGCGGACGAAGTACTTGATGTTGTCGAAGTCGATCGTCGACAGGTCCGCGCCCCAGGTGGGCATCGGCTTGCGGCCGAAGAGCTTGAGGCCCTTGAGCCGCAGGTCGAGCATCCACTGGGGCTCGTTCTTCTTGGCGGAGATGTCGCGCACGACGGCCTCGGTCAGGCCGCGCTGCGCCGCCGCACCGGCGACGTCGCTGTCGGCCCAGCCGTACTCGTACTTGCCCAGGCCCTTGAGCTCGGGGTTGAGCTCCTCGATGGCGTTGGGTGCCACGGGAGCGTCGGGGTGCGTGGTCATGAGGACCGCCTCTCCGAAGGGGTTGGGTGGGGGGTACGCGCGGGGATGCAGGTGGTGCACACGCCGTCGCCGTGGGCGATGGTCGCCAGACGTTGGACGTGACTGCCCAGCACGCGCGAGAAGACCTCGGTCTCGGCCTCGCACAGCTGGGGGAACTCGTGGGCCACGTGGGCCACCGGACAGTGCTGCTGGCACAGCTGCTCGCCGACCGGGCCGTCGAGGACCGAGGCGGCGAAGCCGTGAGTGCGCAGGACCTCGGCGAGCGCCTGGGTCCCGCTGAGCGCGGGGTCGGCCGCCCGGGCGTCGGCGACCGCGCCCTCGACCCAGGACAGCCGCTGGCGGGCGAAGGCCAGCACGGCGTCCTCCCCGGCGGTCTGGGACAGGAAGCGCAGCGCCTGGGCGGCGAGGTCGTCGTACTGCTGCTCGAACTGGTCGCGGCCCGCGGGGGTGAGGGCGAACTCCTTGGCCGGCCGGCCACGTCGCCGCTCCTTGGTGCGGGCCTCCTGGGCGACGACGGCGCCGGTGGCGAGCAGGTGGTCGAGGTGACGCCGGATCGCGGCCGTGGTCAGGTCGAGCCGCTCGGCCAGCGCGGCGACCGTGCAGGGGCCGTGCTCGAGGATCGCGCGGGCCACGCGCTGACGCGTGGGCGCGTCGACGTGCTCGAGGACCTCGATTTCCATGACGTCATTGTTGCGTTAATCGGAAGGCCCCTTCAAGGAAGGGCACCCTTACCTCGCCGCGACCTCGCCGCGCCCGGCCCGCGCGCGTGTGACCCAGTCCTCACCGGCAGGGGCCCGGCGTCGCGTGGGGACCTCCTCCCCCCGCTCCTAGACTGGCGCCGTGTCCCCCTCACCCTCGTCGTCGGCGCCTGCCGTCGACATCCGCGGGCTGGTGATGAGGTACGCCGACCGGACGGCCGTCGACCACCTCGACCTGGTCGTCGAGCGCGGCACCGTCACCGCGGTCCTCGGGCCCAACGGGGCCGGCAAGACCACGACCCTGGAGACCTGCGAGGGCTTCCGCCGTCCACAGGAGGGCACCGTCCGCGTGCTCGGTCTCGACCCGGTCGCCGACCGCCACCGGCTCCTCCCCCGCATCGGCGTGATGCTGCAGGCGGGAGGCGCGTGGACCGGGGTGAGGGCCGTGGAGATGCTGCGGCACGTCGCGGCGCTGCACGCGCACCCGCTGCCGGTCGAGCTGCTGGTCGAGCGCCTCGGGCTCGGCGACTGCGGGCGCACCCCGTTCCGCCGGCTCTCCGGCGGGCAGAAGCAGCGGCTGTCGCTGGCGATGGCGCTGGTCGGGCGCCCCGAGCTGCTGTTCGTCGACGAGCCGACCGCCGGCATGGACCCCCAGGCCCGCCGGGACACGTGGGCGCTGCTCGAGGAGGTGCGGGCCGACGGGGTCACCACGGTGCTGACCACCCACTACCTCGACGAGGCCGAGCGACTCGCCGACCAGGTCCACGTGATCGACCACGGACGGCTCATCGCCAGCGGCTCTCCCGCCGAGCTGGTCCGCGGCGCGGGCGAGCGCACGCTGCGCCTCACCACCGTCCCGCCCCTCCCGGCCGACGCCGCGACGTGCCTCGCCGCCGACCTCGGCTCGCTCGGCGAGGTCTCCGTGGTGGACCCGCACACCCTGCTGGTCAGTGGCGCCGTCGACGCCAAGGCGCTCGGCGTCGTGGCCGGCTGGTGCGAGCGGCAGGCCGTCGAGCCGGACACCCTCGCGATGGGCCAGCGCACCCTGGAGGACGTCTTCCTCCAGCTGACCGGACGGGAGTTCGAGCAGTGAGCCGGTCGAGCACGGGCACCTTCACCCCGTCCCCGGGATCGGCGCCGCTGGTGAGCCAGGTGCTGACCCAGGCGCGCATGGAGACCCGCCTCATGCTGCGCAACGGCGAGCAGCTCCTGCTCGCCCTGGTGATCCCCGTCCTGGTCCTGGTCGGCGGGGTCGCCGCCATCGAGCGGCAGAACCTCTCCCTGAGCCACACCGCCATCGACACGCTCGCACCGGGCGTGCTGGCGCTGGCGATCATGTCGACCTCGTTCACCTCGCTGGCGATCACGACCGCCTTCGAGCGCAGGTACGCCGTCCTCAAGCGGCTCGGCGCCTCGCCGCTCCCCCGCCACGGGCTCCTGCTCGGCAAGGTCGGCGCCCTCCTGACGGTGCTGGTGGGTCAGGTCGTCGTCGTGGGCACCTGCGCGCTCCTCCTGGACTGGGGCCCCGCGGTCACCGTGCGCGGGGTCGCGGGTGCGCTCGCCACCGCCGTTCTCGGGGTCGCGGCCTTCGCCTCGCTCGGCCTGCTCGTCGCCGGCACCCTGCGGGCCGAGGCGACGCTGGCCGTGGCCAACCTCGTCTACCTCCTCCTGGCTGCCGGCGGTGCCGTCGTCCTGCCGGCCTCGGTCTACGGGCACGGCCAGCACGTCGTGCGCTGGCTGCCCTCGGGGGCACTGGGGGGCGGCCTGCGGGAGGCGTTGCTGATCGGCACCTTCCCGCTCATGCCGTGCGTGGTGCTGGCCGCCTGGACGGTCCTCGGCGCCGTGCTCACCGCGAGGACGTTCTCGTGGGAGTGACCGCACCCGCCCCCGATCCGCGGCCGACCGCCCGGCCCGCCGCCTGGGCGCGCCTGCGCCTGGCCGCCTGGGCCTCGCTGGCCGCCAACATCGGCATCGTCGTGACCGGGGGCGTGGTCCGGCTGACCGGCAGCGGCCTCGGCTGCCCGACGTGGCCGAGGTGCACCGACGGCGCCTTCACCCCCCACCAGGCGCTGAGCGTGCACTCCGCGATCGAGTTCGGCAACCGCACCCTCACCTTCGTCGTGGCCGCCGTCGCGATCCTGACCGTGCTCGCCGCGTTCCGCGCGGGACTCCGCGGTCCGCTGCGCCTGGCGATCGTGCTCGCGCTCGGCGTCCCGGCGCAGGCGGTGCTCGGTGGGGTCACGGTGCTGCTCGACCTCAACCCGTGGGTGGTCGCCGGCCACCTGCTGCTCTCGATGGCGATGATCTCCCTCGCCGTGCTGCTCCTGCGCCGCGTGCACGACGAGGACCGGCCGCGCGTGCGCGCCGTACCCCTGCCGCTGTCCCGGCTCGCGGTCCTGACCTACCTGGTCGGCTGGGCCGTGCTCTACGCCGGCACGGTCGTCACCGGGTCCGGACCGCACGCCGGCGACGCCAGCTCCCCGCGCAACGGACTCGACCCGCGCGGGATGAGCCAGCTGCACGCCGACCTGGTCTTCCTCCTCATCGGGCTCACCGTCGGCCTCCTGCTCGCCCTGCGCGCCACCGGCGCCCGGGCGCAGGCCGTGCGGGCCGCCGAGGTGCTGCTGGTCGTGGAGCTGTCCCAGGGGCTGATCGGCTTCGTGCAGTACTTCACCGGCCTGCCGGTCGTCGTGGTGGCGGTCCACCTGCTCGGCTCGGGACTCGTGGCCGCCGCGATGACCTGGGCGCTGGTCGAGACCCGCGCTCGCCTCAGCGCGTGAGCAGCGGGTCGAGGGCGACCGCGAGGAACAGCAGCGAGAGGTACATGTTGGACCAGTGGAACAGCCGCATCGGCTTGATCTGCACCACGTCGTCCGTGCGGTGCGCGCGGCGGCGCAGGCCCCAGGACTCGGCGAGGAACACCGCGCCCAGGACGGCCGCGACCACGGGGTAGAACCAGCCGGTGCCGGCCACGGGCCACAGCACCGCGGAGGTCGCGACCGTGACGACGGCGTAGGCCAGGACCTGGTCGCCCACCTTCGCCGCCGGGGCCACCGACGGCAGCATCGGGACGTCGGCCGCGGCGTAGTCCTCGCGGTAGCGCAGCGCCAGCGCCCAGAAGTGCGGCGGCGTCCAGAAGAAGACCACCAGGAACAGCACCACCGGCGCCCAGGCGAGCGACCCGGTCACCGCGGTCCACCCGATCAGGGCCGGGAAGCAGCCGGCCGCGCCGCCCCAGACGATGTTCTGGCTGGTCCGTCGCTTGAGCAGCATGGTGTAGCCGACGACGTAGAACACGTTGGCGGCGAGCGCCAGGGAGGCGGAGAGCCAGTTGACCGCGAGACCGAGCAGCAGCGTGGAGACGACGCCGAGCACCAGCCCGAAGACGAGCGCGGCGCGCGGGGTCACCACGTGGCGCGGAAGCGCGCGGCGGCGCGTGCGGCGCATCCGCTCGTCGATGTCGCGGTCGTAGACGCAGTTGAGCACGTTGGCGCTGCCCGCCGAGAGGGTGCCGCCCACCACGGTGGCGACCACCAGCCAGACCTCGGGCACGCCGCGCGCGGCCAGGAACATCACCGGGACGGTGGTGAGCAGCAGCAGCTCGATGATGCGGGGCTTGGTCAGGCCGACGTACGCCGCGAGCACGTCGCGCGCGGAGGCGCGGTGCAAGCGGTCGGAGTAGTCGGGGCCCTGGGCAGGACCCGACGTCGCGTCAGCGGCGAGCGCGGGAGGCCGCGCTCCGGGCTGGGGATCGAGCGCCGTCACGTCGGGCAGTGTAGTCCGCGACCGCCACGGGCACGGTGTCCACGTGCCCTCCTGGGCGGGCTGAGCGGGTGTGCGTCCGGTCACGCCGCCTCGGTAGGGTCGAACCACCGCCGTACGACGAGAGGAACCCCGTGAGCACCCTGGAGTGGACCGACCTCGACCGCAAGGCGGTCGACACCGTCCGTGCCCTGTCGATGGACGCGGTGCAGAAGGTCGGCAACGGTCATCCCGGCACGGCGATGAGCCTGGCGCCGGTGGCCTACCTGCTGTTCCAGAAGGTGATGCGCCACGACCCGGCCGACCCTGACTGGATCGCCCGCGACCGGTTCGTGCTCTCGTGCGGCCACACCAGCCTCACCCTCTACAACCAGCTCTACCTCGGTGGCTTCGGCCTCGAGCTGGAGGACCTCAAGGCGCTGCGCACCTGGGGCAGCAAGACCCCGGGCCACCCCGAGGTGCACCACACCGCCGGCGTCGAGACGACCACCGGCCCGCTCGGGCAGGGCATCGCGACCGCGGTCGGCATGGCGATGGCCGCCCGCCGCGAGCGCGGCCTCCTCGACCCCGAGCCGCCGGCCGGCGAGAGCCTGTTCGACCACCACGTGTTCGTGGTGTGCAGCGACGGCGACATGCAGGAGGGCGTGAGCGCGGAGGCCTCCTCGCTCGCCGGTCACCAGCAGCTCGGCAACCTCGTGGTGATCTACGACGACAACAAGATCTCGATCGAGGACGACACCTCGGTCGCCTTCAGCGAGGACGTGTCGGCCCGCTACGCCGCCTACGGGTGGCACGTCCAGGACGTCGACTGGACCCACGGCGGCGACCACTACGAGGAGGACGTCCCGGCCCTGTTCGACGCGATCGAGAAGGCCAAGGCCGAGACCGACCGCCCCAGCTTCATCAACCTGCGCACGATCATCGCCTGGCCCGCGCCCCACGCCCAGGGCACCGGCTCCTCCCACGGCTCGGCACTCGGCGAGGACGAGGTCCGCGCCACCAAGGAGATCCTCGGGTTCGACCCCGAACGGACCTTCCACGTCGACGACGACGTCCTGGAGCACACCCGGTCGCTGCGCGAGCGCGGTGCCGCCGCCGGCGCCGCCTGGGACGAGCAGTACCAGGCCTGGGCCGAGGCCAACCCCGAGCGCGCCGCCCTGCTGCACCGCCTGCGCGGTCGCGAGCTGCCCGCCGGCTGGACCGACGCGCTGCCGACCTTCGACGCCGACGAGAAGGGCGTCGCCACCCGCAAGGCGTCCGGCGAGGTGCTCAACGCCCTCGCACCCGTGCTGCCCGAGCTGTGGGGCGGCTCGGCCGACCTCGCGGGCTCCAACAACACGACGATGAAGGGCGAGCCGTCCTTCCTCCCGTCCGAGCACGCCACCAAGCAGTTCCCGGGCGACGGCTACGGCCGCACGCTCCACTTCGGCATCCGCGAGCACGCCATGGGCGCGATCATGAACGGCATCGCCCTGCACGGTGGCACCCGCGTCTACGGCGGCACCTTCCTGGTCTTCTCCGACTACATGCGGCCCGCGGTCCGGCTGGCCTCGGTGATGCAGGCGCCGGTCACCTACGTCTGGACCCACGACTCGATCGGCCTCGGCGAGGACGGCCCCACCCACCAGCCGATCGAGCACCTCGCGGCGCTGCGTGCGATCCCCGGCCTCGACGTCGTGCGTCCCGCCGACGCCAACGAGACCGCAGTCGCCTGGCGCACCGTCCTGGAGAACCCCCACGGCCCGGCCGGGCTCTGCCTGACCCGCCAGGACGTCCCCACCTTCCCCCGTGGCCAGCAGGACGACGGCACCTCCTGGGGCTCGGCGGACAGCGCCTCCCGCGGCGCCTACGTGCTGGTCGACGCCGAGGGCGAGCCCGACGTACTGCTCGTCGGCACCGGGTCGGAGGTCCAGGTGGCGGTCGCCGCGCGCGAGCTCCTCGCCGCGGACGGCATCAAGGCCCGTGTGGTCTCCATGCCGTGCCGGGAGTGGTTCGACCGCCAGGACGCGCCGTACAAGGACACCGTCCTGCCCCCGTCGGTCAAGGCGCGCGTCAGCGTCGAGGCCGCGGTCGCGCAGGGCTGGCGCGAGATCGTCGGCGACCACGGCCGCTGCGTCTCGCTCGAGCACTACGGCGCCAGCGCCGACTACAAGCGGCTCTACCAGGAGTTCGGCATCACTGCGGAGGCCGTCGCCTCCGCGGCCAAGGACAGTCTCGCGTCGGCACGCAACGCCCATCCCTGAGCACGTTTGCCGGGGACCACGCACCGGGTACGCCGACCGCAACAGGAGGGAAAGCTTCAATGACAGCGGAGACCGACCAGACCACGAGCGGACCGGACCGGCTGGGGGCCCTGTCAGACGCAGGAGTCTCCATCTGGCTCGACGACCTCTCCCGTGAGCGCCTCGAGACCGGCAACCTCGCCGAGCTCGTCGCCGACAAGCACGTGGTGGGAGTGACCACCAACCCCAGCATCTTCGCCTCCGCCCTGGCCGAGGGCGAGCGCTACGACGACCAGGTCGCCGGCCTCACGCGGGGCGGGGCGGCGGTGGACGACGTGATCACCGAGGTGACCACCGACGACGTCCGCAACGCCTGCGACGTGATGCAGGAGACCTTCGAACGCACCGACGGCGTCGACGGTCGCGTCTCGATCGAGGTGGCCCCGGCGCTCGCCTTCGACACCGAGGCGACGATCGAGCAGGCCACCCAGCTGTGGCGCAAGGTCGACCGGCCCAACCTCTTGATCAAGATCCCCGCGACCACCGAGGGGCTGCCCGCGATCACCGCAGCCATCGGCGAGGGGATCAGCGTCAACGTGACCCTGATCTTCGGCCTCGAACGCTACGAGCAGGTGATGGACGCCTACCTCGCCGGCCTCGAGCAGGCCCGGTCGCAGGGCATCGACCTCTCCGGCATCCACTCGGTGGCCTCGTTCTTCGTCTCCCGGGTCGACAGCGAGATCGACCAGCGGCTCGACACGATCGGCTCCGACGAGGCGCTCGCCCTGCGCGGCAAGGCGGCGGTCGCCAACGCGAGGTTGGCCCACGAGCGCTTCGAGCAGGTGTTCTCCGACGACCGGTTCGCTGCGCTGGCCGAGCACGGCGCCCACCCGCAGCGTCCGCTGTGGGCCTCGACGGGGGTCAAGAACGAGGACTACTCCGACACGCTCTACGTCGCCGAGCTGGTCACCGCCGGCACCGTCAACACGATGCCGGAGAAGACGATGGACGCGTTCGCCGACCACGGCGAGGTGCGCGGGGACACCGTGCGCGACTCCTACGCCGATGCCCACGAGGTGATGTCGCAGCTGGAGAAGGTCGGCATCGACTACGACGACGTGATCGCCGTGCTCGAGAAGGAGGGCGTCGAGAAGTTCGTCAAGTCCTGGGACGAGCTGGTCGAGACCGTCCAGGGACAGATGGACCAGTCCCGCGAGGACTCCGGCTCGTGACGTCGGTGCAGGTCGTCGCCACCGGCGCGGCACTCGAGGCCGCTCAGCGGCACGTCCCCGAGCTGGTCTCCGACCGCTTCGCCTCCCAGCTCTTCGCGCAGGACGGCACGCTCTGGGGCACCGACGCCGAGGAGGAGGCGGGCAAGCGCCTGTCGTGGGTGCGGCTCGCCACCGCCTCGCGTCCGCTGGTCGAGGAGGTCTCGGCGCTGCGTGACGAGCTGCGCGCCCAGGGCGTCGACCACGTCGTGCTCTGCGGCATGGGCGGCTCCTCGCTGGCGCCGGAGGTGATCTGCGCGACCGACGGGGTCGAGCTGACCGTGGTCGACTCCAGTCACCCCGACCAGGTGCGCTCGGCGCTGACCGACCGGGTGGAGCGCACCGTGGTGGTGGTGTCGTCCAAGTCCGGCTCCACCGTCGAGACCGACTCCCAGCGCCGGGCCTTCGTCGCGGCCTTCGAGGAGGCCGGCCTCGCGCCGACCGAGCGCATCGTCGTGGTGACCGACCCGGGCAGCCCGCTCGACGAGTCCTCGCGGGCCGAGGGCTACCGCGTGGTCAACGCCGACCCCGGCGTCGGTGGCCGCTACTCCGCGCTCACCGCCTTCGGCCTGGTGCCGAGCGGCCTCGCCGGGGCCGACATCGGGCGCCTGCTCGACGAGGCGGCCGCGGTCACCGACGTCCTCGCCGCCGACGACGAGACCAACCCCGGTCTCGTGCTCGGCGCCGCGATCGGCGGCACCGACCCCCTGCGCGACAAGCTGGCGATCGTCAACGACGGCTCCCTGCTGGTCGGCTTCGCCGACTGGGCCGAGCAGCTGATCGCCGAGAGCACCGGCAAGCTCGGCACCGGCATCCTGCCGGTCGTGGTGGCCGGCACCGACGACCCCGAGGTGCAGTGGCACGCCGGTGACCTCACGGTCGCCCGGCTCGTGGGCGCCTCCGGCGGCGCGTCCGACCGGCCCGAGGACGGGGCCGGCGAGCGCTCCGAGGTGCTCGTCTCCGGGCCGCTCGGCGCCCAGATGCTGCTGTGGGAGGTCGCCACCGCCACGGCCGGGCGCCTGCTCGGCATCAACCCCTTCGACCAGCCCGACGTGGAGAGCGCCAAGGTCGCGGCACGCGAGATGCTCGAGGGCAGCCCCGAGACCGACGAGCCGGCGTTCACCGACCAGGGCGTCGAGGTCCGCGTCCTCGGCGGTCGCGGCGACTGGCTCGGCGACGCGACGACGCTCGAGCAGGCCGTCGCCGGACTGCTCACCCAGCTCGACCCGGCCCGCGGCTACGTCGCGGTCATGGCCTACCTCGACCGGCCCGCCCACCCCGAGCTGGCCCACGTACGCCGCGCGCTGGCGCTACGCACGCAGCGTCCGGTCACCTTCGGGTGGGGTCCGCGCTTCCTGCACTCGACCGGCCAGCTGCACAAGGGCGGCCCGGAGACCGGCGTCTACCTCCAGCTCACCGGCAGTCCCACCCAGGACGTCCCCGTCCCGGGCCGCGACTTCGGGTTCGCGACGCTCATCTCCGCCCAGGCGGCCGGTGACGCGCGCGTCCTGGCCGACCACGGCCGGCCGGTGCTGCGGCTGCACGTCCACGACCAGCGCGGCCTGGCCGCCGTACGACAGGTGCTCCAGGCGTGATCGACAACCCGCTCCGCGACCCCCAGGACCGCCGGCTCCCCCGCGTCGCCGGACCCTGCGGGATGGTGCTGTTCGGCGTCACCGGCGACCTGGCTCGCAAGAAGCTGATGCCGGCGATCTACGACCTGGCCAACCGCGGCCTGCTGCCCCCCGGCTTCTCGCTGGTGGGCTTCGCCCGGCGCGACTGGGCCGACCAGGACTTCGCCAAGGTGGTGCACGACGCGGTGCGCGAGCACGCCCGGACCGAGTTCCGCGAGGCCACCTGGGACCAGCTCTCCGAGGGCTTCCGCTTCGTGCAGGGCGACTTCGACGACGACCTGGCCTTCGCCCAGCTCAAGCAGACCATCCAGGACCTCGACCGCCTGCGCGGCACCGGCGGCAACCACGCCTTCTACCTCTCCATCCCGCCGCGGTTCTTCGGCAACGTCATCGGGCAGCTCAAGGAGCACGGCCTCACCGAGGCCCAGGGCGACGCGTGGCGCCGCGTCGTGGTGGAGAAGCCGTTCGGCCACGACCTGGACAGCGCCCGGGAGCTCAACCAGGTGCTCGCCGACGTCTTCCCGCCGGAGTCGGTGTTCCGCATCGACCACTACCTCGGCAAGGAGACGGTCCAGAACATCCTGGCGATGCGGTTCGCCAACGCGATGTTCGAGCCGATCTGGAACTCCCACTACGTCGACCACGTGCAGATCACGATGGCCGAGGACGGCGGCATCGCCGGTCGGGCGGGCTACTACGACGGCATCGGCGCGGCGCGCGACGTGATCCAGAACCACCTGCTGCAGCTCCTCGCGCTGACCGCGATGGAGGAGCCGACCTCCTTCGAGTCCCGCTCGCTGCGGATCGAGAAGCTCAAGGTGCTCGAGGCGGTGACCATCCCGCAGCGCATGGACAGGGACACCGCCCGCGGGCAGTACACCGCAGGCTGGTCCGGCGGGGTCAAGGTGCCGGGCTACCTCGACGAGGCCGACATCTCCCAGGACTCCCGCACCGAGACCTACGCCGCGGTCCGGCTCGGCATCGACAACCGCCGCTGGTCAGGGGTGCCGTTCTACCTGCGCACCGGCAAGCGGCTCGGGCGCCGGGTGACCGAGGTGGCGGTGCAGTTCAAGCAGGCCCCGCACCTGCCGTTCGGGCCGTCGGCGGTGGAGGACCTCTCGCACAACGCGCTGGTGATCCGGGTGCAGCCCGACGAGGGCATCACGCTGCGGTTCGGCGCCAAGGTGCCGGGCACCGCGATGGAGATCCGCGACGTCAACATGGACTTCGCCTACGGCGGCTCGTTCACCGAGGCGTCCCCCGAGGCCTACGAGCGTCTGATCCTCGACGTCCTTCTCGGTGACCCCCCGCTCTTCCCCCGCCACGAGGAGGTCGAGGCCTCGTGGCGGATCCTCGACCCGATCGAGGACTGGTGGGCCGAGCACGGCAAGCCCGACGCCTACGAGGCCGGCACGTGGGGACCCGCGTCCGCCGACCGCATGCTCGCCCGCGAGGGACGCACCTGGAGGCGGCCATGACCACGATCACCCTGCACGACACCGGGGCCAACGCGATCGCCTCGGCCCTGGTCAAGGCGCGCCGCAACGCCGGCTCGCCGGCGATGGGCATGGTGATGACACTGGTCGTCGTCGTGCCCGAGGCCGACGCCGAGGAGGCGCTCACCGCCGCCGGCGCGGCCGCGCGCGAGCACCCCTCCCGCATCCTCGCGCTGGTCAAGGGCAGCGGTCGCGGTGCCTCGCGCATCGACGCCGAGATCCGCTCGGGCACCGGCACCCCGGGTGAGCTCGCCCTGATCCGTCTGTCGGGCGAGGTGACCGGTCACGCCGAGTCCGTCCTGCTGCCGCTGCTCCTGCCCGACTCGCCGGTCGTCGTCTGGTGGCCCACCGCGGCTCCGTCCGACCCGGCGGCCGACCCGATCGGCGCCCTGGCCAAGCGGCGCATCACCGATGCCGCCCAGGTGCCGCGCGGGCGGCGCGAGGCGATGCTGACCCAGTGCTCGTCCTACGTCGACGGCAACACCGACCTGGCCTGGACCCGCATCACCCGGTGGCGCGCCCTGCTGGCCGCCGCGCTCGACCAGACGCCGGTGCGGGTCACCCGCATCGAGATCACCGGCGAGCGGATCAGCCCGAGCGCCGACCTGCTCGGCGCCTGGCTCTCCGACCGGCTCAAGGCCCCGGTCGACCGCAAGGTCTCCGAGGGGCCGGGCATCACCTGCGTGCGGCTGGTGACCAAGGGCGGTGAGATCAGCATCACCCGCGGCGACGGGGTCCACGCCACCCTCCGCGTCCCCGGGCAGCCGGACCGGCCGGTGGCCCTCCCCCGACGCGACGTGCCCGACCTGCTGTCGGAGGAGCTGCGCCGCCTCGACCCCGACGACGTCTACGCCGCCACGGCGAGGCGCATGCGACGGATGGGCCCGGCCAAGAAGACCACCAAGAAGACCACCAAGAAGACCGCTCGCAAGGGCACGACCAGGAGGTCGACGAGCTCATGACCGCTGACGTCCGCCGCCACCCCGACCCGTCCTCCGTCGCCTCGGCCATGGCCGACGACGTGGTCGACCTGCTGGTGCAGGTGCCGCGTGCCCGGATCGTGCTGACCGGCGGCTCGATCGCCCGCGACCTGCACCGCGCGATCGCCGGGCACTCCCGCGTCCAGGACGTCGACTGGGCCGGCGTCACGGTGCTGTGGGGCGACGAGCGCTTCGTCCCGCTCGACGACGAGGAGCGCAACGACCGCCAGGCCGCCGAGGACCTGCTGTCGCACGTGCCGGTCGGTCACGTGCACCGGATGCCCAGCCCCGACGACGGGCTCGACCTCGACGCCGGCGCGGCGGCCTACGCCGAGGTGGTGCAGGGGCTGCTCGACGAGCGGTCCGACCCGGCGCTCGACCTGGTCATGCTCGGCGTCGGTCCCGACGGCCACGTGGCCTCGCTGTTCCCCGGGCACGACCACCAGCCGGCGCTCGTCGTCCCGGAGGCGGACTCCCCCAAGCCGCCGCCGCAGCGCCTCTCGATGTCGATGGAGCTGATCTGTCGAGCCTCGCGCGTCTGGTTCGTCGCGGCGAGCGAGGAGAAGGCCGACGCGGTCCGCGGCTCGGTCCTCGACGACCCGCCCACCCTGCCTGCCGGCCTGGCGCGTGGCGTGGACGAGACGCGCTGGTACCTCGACGAGGCGGCCGCCTCGCGGCTCAGCTGACCAGGGCCGCGGGCGGGTCGATGGGTCGACCGAGGTCGTGGGTGCCGAGGTGGTCGACGAGGAACCAGTGACCGGTCGGAGCTCGCCACAGCGATCCGACGCGCAGTCCGTCCCCCTGGTGGAGGGCATGGACCTGCCACTGACTGTGGGTCTTGGCGCGGTGGGTTCTGCGGCCGAGGGGTTGGAGGTTGCCGGTGTTGGACTGTCCTGGTGGGCCGCCGACCTCGAAGGGGCGCAGGTGGTCCAGGTCGCAGGTCAGTGAGGCTTGCCGGCCGTGGGGAAACTGCTCGAACGGATGTCGCAGGCGCACGGACTCGCGGATGTCGGGTGGGACCTCGTAGGCATCGGCCGCGAGGTAGTCGTTGGTGTCGATCACGGGCACGACCGTGACCCGGTCGTGCTGCAGCCACCCACGGACGGTCTCCGCCAGCAGGGGACCGCCGACTCCTTCGGCCCGGACAACGTCGCCGATCTGCCCTCGTGCACCTGGTTCGCGCCAGCCGTGGAGGTAGAGCACCGATCGTGGACGCAGTCGGTCCCACAACGTGGTGCCGAGCCGGGTGCCGAGGTCGTGCAGCGCCTCGCCGACCGCCCTAGCCGCCGCGATCACGAACGCCGTGTCCTCGTCGGCCGAGTCAGGGCAGAACAGGTCGAGCTGACGGGCAAAGGTGAACGGCCACGCCCGATCTTCGTGGAACTCCCACGACCCGTAGGCGCCCGGACCGTTCGGCCGCTCCGGCGTGCCTGGCGCTGGTTCGTCTGCCTCAGGCTCGGTGTCGTCGAGGTGCGATGCGTCGGAGGCGACGAAGGTCGTCGCCTCGTCCTTGTCGGTCGCGTCGTCGGCACCTTCGATGTCTGTGGCGGGAGCCGCATACCCGGCGAGCAACAGGCAGGCACTCGCAGGGTCGGCGAGGATGA
Source organism: uncultured Actinomycetota bacterium (assembly GCA_963811385.1). Classification (GTDB taxonomy): domain Bacteria; phylum Actinomycetota; class Actinomycetes; order Propionibacteriales; family Nocardioidaceae; genus Marmoricola_A. Next base: position 91,527 of record CAWEQX010000014.1, read on the forward strand.
GGAACGCCATGGCGCGGCGTACGTCGACCGGACGGGTGTCGCCCATCGCCAAGAAGCGGTCGGCGAGATGGGTGACCACCGCATCCATGCGGGCGATCTCGGCCACACTCAACTGCGCGACGAATGTCTTCATCCCGGCGTCGTTGGACCGGTAGGCACGAGCGAACTTCTTCTCCTGTGCCTTGCGCTGCTGATCGGCCAACGTCGAGGACTGTGCCCGCAGCAGCTCGGCCTCGAGGATCTGCATCGCCCGCGGGAACGGCAAGCGGGCGAAGTCCGCAGCCGTCGAGGCGTCGACCGCACGGGCGTCGTCGTCGGTCAGCTCGGCCTTGGCGGTCGCCTTCGCGACCCGGCGGGCCTGCCACACCGGGACCTTGCCCGCCTTGACCAGGACGTCGAGGCGGGGATGACGGTGACGTTGGTTGAGAGCGTCGTCGATCATCGCGCCCGCAGCGCAGGACCCCATGGCGATGAGGGCACCCAGCGTGGTCGGCGCGAACTCCGAGACCACCATCCCGTCCGGACCGGCCGGGAGGAACCGCTCACCGGTCACCGCGTCCTTGCCGCTCGACACGTCGGCCTCCGGGCCGGGGGTGTGCAGGTCGGCGAAGTGCGCGACCAAGGCCTGCTGCTCAGCTTCCAGTGCGCGAATCCGCCCCGTGAGGTCCCGAAGCCGATCACTGGTCCCCATGACGTCGAGGCTCTCGATCCCGGACAGCTCGGCCGGCTGCGCCAACCGACCCGCCTGCGGCCGGACCACTCCCGCAGGCTGCCCACGGCGCGGGACCAGCCGCACCACGACCGGCGACGGAAGCAAGCTCATGCCCACATTCTATCGAACATACGTTCGATGGGCAAGCGCGCAGACGACGTGTGCACACCGACCTCACGGCCTCAGGCGCGGTATGGATCGCCAGCACCGACACCTGGTGCGAGCATCGTCCACACCCGGCAGACGGCTCAGATCGGCCGCGCTCAAAGTGCCCCATCATGCTTGTGGGCGGACGTTCGGCACAGCCCATGCTGAGACGCTTGATCGCCCGTTGCACCACAGCGCCGGAACGATCAGCCCTTTCGCCATCCGGTTCGATGGAAGGTCCAGCCGCGCAAAGCCGTGCGCGCAGCAGCCGGGAGTCATCACCACCCGCCCGAGGAGCGCGATCGCGATCCGCGTGCGGTAGTGCGCGGGGTCAGGTTCGGGCGGTCAGCTCGGACGAGGTGGCGATCATCGCGCCGAAGTCCCGCCGAGCACGCTCGAGCGTGGCTGGGTCCGGCTCGTCGTTCGCGAACCAGGGTGCCGAGTCGGGCGCCGAGACCAGGTACCGGTCGCCGACCTCGGTGACGTCCCAGGCTCCGAGGTCTGCGGCCCGGTCGAGGTGATCGGCGGTGAGCAGTGGGAGCCCGTGCGCGTCAGGCACCCGTCGGGACCACCACGCGCGACCGCGTAGGTACCGAAGCCCTTCCTCCCCGCACGGCCAGGCGGGCGGAAACAGGTGCACGTCTGCCCAGCGAGCGTAGGCCGAGGTCTTGCGGACGAACGCAATGTCGAGCTGCGATGCTACGCGTCCGAGAGCCGCGCGGGCCGAGGCCAGCTCGTCCTGCCACGTCTCCTCGCGCTGGTCGTACGACGCCGCCGCCAGCGAGGACGCGACGTTGCCCCGGACGCGGCCGTCCTCCACGAACAGGACCTCGGGAGCGAACTCGAGTGCCTCGAACAGGTCGGGGAGGTCGTCCCGGTCCACCGGCATGCCCGTTTTCTGCAGCCGCAAAGTAGGCGGCCGCCCCGGACTCGAGGTCGTCGAGCAGGTCGCTCACGAGGCGATTCGGGTCGCCGTCGGGCCGCTGCCCGAGGAACGCTGTCACCGGCCGCAGGACCGTTCCGGCGAGGTCGGCGGCAGCATGTCGAAGAAGAACTTCGCCTTCATCAGGGAGACGCTGGACCGTTGCTGAGCCCCCTTGCGTCGCTCACCACCATCCACAAGCGGATGGGGGTCCTTTCCCCTCGCACCGTCGATCTTCGAGTGGGCCTCATGCGCCGGTGAAGCGGTTCGCACATCCGCCGGGCCGGGGTCGAAACTAGCCGCGAGGTGGTCGACTGCGCTTCTATCGCGCGCAGCCCGAGCGTGAGCGTCTCGGGTCGAACCGCGCCGTGTCAGTCTCGCGAATGACCTTGCTCGCCCGCCATGCTTCGAGCGTGCGCACCACCCTCCGCGCCGCCTGGCCGGCGGCGCTCTCGCTCGCCGTCGTCCTCAGCATCGCCAGCCTCGGCTACGGCTGGCACCGTGACGAGCTGTACTTCCGCATGCTCCCGCCGGCCTGGGGCTACGTCGACCAACCGCCGTTCACCCCCTGGGTCGTACGCACCCTGGCCGGCCTGGTCGACCAGCCGTCGCTGGTCCGGGTGCCCGCGACCCTGGCGAGCGTCGTCGCCGCCGTCCTCCTGGCCGGCATCACCGGCGTGCTGGGTGGGGACGAGCGGGCCCAGCGGGTGGCGGCCTGGGGCGGCGCGTTCGCCGGCTTCCCCGTCCTGCTGGGCCATGTCGCGCTGACCTCGACCTTCGACCACGCGGTCACCCTCGGAGTCGTCCACACCGCGCTCCTGGCCCTGCGCCGCGACCCCCGGTGGTGGCTCGCGGCCGGCCTGCTGGCCGGACTCGCGACCTACAACCGCCTGCTGGTGCCCTTCGTCGTCCTCGGCCTGGTCGTGGGCCTGCTCGCCTTCCGCCGCGAGGCGTTCCGCTCCCCCTGGGTGTACGCCGGTGCAGGGCTCGGCGCGCTCGTGGCCCTCCCCCACCTGGTCTGGCAGGCCCGGCACGACTGGCCGCAGCTGGCGATGGGCCGGGCGCTGTCGGAGAACAACGCCACCGAGACCCGCCTCCTGCTCCCCGTGGTGCTGCTCGTCGCCGTCGGTCCGTTCCTCGTGCGCTGGGTCGTGCGGGGCGTCGGCCACGGCTGGTCCGTCCCGGAGACGCGCTGGCTCGTGGTCGCCACCGCCGTCCTGGTGCTGTTCACCTTCGTCAGCGGCGCCCAGCCGCACTACCCGGTGACGATGCTGTGCGTGCTGTTCGCCGCCGGGTGCGCCGGCGCCGGCGACCGCCTGCCGCGGCGCCGGGCGCTGGTGCTCAACGGCCTCGTCGCGTGCGTGATCGGTCTGCCGCTCCTGCCCCCGACGGTGCTCGGGCACACGCCGATCCCGGCGGTCAACGTCGTGGCCGCCGACCAGGTCGGCTGGCCGGCGTACGTCGACCAGGTGGCGCGGGCCTGGCGCGCGGCCGACGACCCGTCAGGCGTGGTGCTGACGGGCAACTACGGCGAGGCCGGCGCGGTGGCGCGGCTCGGGCCGGCGCTCGGCCTCCCGGCGCCCCACAGCGGCCACAACGCACTCGGCTTGCTCCCGCCGCCGCCGGACTCGGCGACCACCGTGGTCGCCGTGGGCTGGGGGGCGCAGGCCGTGTCGCAGGGGTTCGAGACCTGCCGGACCGTGGCCCGCCTCGACAACGGCATCGGCCTGGACAACGAGGAGCAGGGTGCTCCGGTGGCCGTGTGCACCGGTCGCACGGAGTCCTGGACCACGCTCTGGCCCCGGTTGCGCCACCTCGACTGAGGCGTGACCGAGCCGGGGACGAGCCCGGCGTCAGAAGATGATCTCGCCGCGCTTGCGTCGGTCGCGCAGGGACTTCAGCGCCTCGTCGAGGATGTCGGCCGCCTCCTGGTCGGAGCGGCGCTCCTTCACGTAGGCCAGGTGGGTCTTGTAGGGCTCGATCTTCGGCGGCGGCGGCGGGTTCTCCTGGTCCATGCTCGCCGGCAGCCCGCAGCGCGGGCAGTCCCAGGACTCGGGCAGCACGGCCTCGGCGGCGAACGCCACCTCGAAGCGGTGCTGGTGGGCGCAGAAGAAGATCACCCGCTGGCGCGGAGCGGACTCACCACGCTCGGCCTCGCCCATCGGTCCTGCACCGACCCTGCTGCCACGGATCGCGTTGCCTCCACCGACTGCCACGTCGGCCTCCTTCGGATAGGTGAGCAGCGCCACCCGCGAGGGCGGCACCGCGAGAGCTCGGGGTGGGCGCGGGCGCCTAGCTGCCGTACTTGAACTTCATCAGCAGGCCGAGGCCCACGACGCAGACGAACCAGATCATTCCGGCACCGATCGTGATCCGGTCCAGGTTGCGCTCGGCGACCGAGGAGCCTCCGAGACCGCTCGACACTCCGCCACCGAACATGTCGGACAGCCCGCCTCCCCGGCCCTTGTGGAGCAGGATCAGCAGGATCATCAGGAGGCTCGAGGTGATGAGCAAGACGGTGAGAGCGGTGATCACGGGCAGAACTCTACGTCAGAGGGTGGGCATCTCGTAGAACCGGCACACGCCGCCGAACTCCTCCGCGTCGAGGCTCGCTCCCCCGACCAGGGCGCCGTCGACGTCGCGCTGGGCCATGATCCCGGCGATGTTGCCGGCCTTGACCGAGCCGCCGTAGAGCACGCGGACGGCCTCGCCGGCCGCCTCGCCCCACTGATCCGCCACGCGGGCGCGGATCGCAGCGCAGACCTCCTGGGCGTCGTCGGGCGTGGCGACCTCGCCGGTGCCGATCGCCCAGACGGGCTCATAGGCCACGACCAGCTCGGCGACCTGCTCGGGGGTGAACCCCGCCAGCGAGCCGTCGACCTGGGCCAGCGTGTGCTCGACGTGGCGGCCCTCCTTGCGGACCTCGAGCCCCTCACCGACGCAGACGATCGGGGTCATGCCCGCCTCGACGCTCTTGCGGGCCTTGGCGTTGACCTCCTCGTCGGACTCGCCGTGGTACTGCCGGCGCTCGGAGTGCCCGACCACGACGTAGGTGCAGCCCAGCTTGGCCAGCATCGCCGCGGAGATCTCGCCGGTGTAGGCCCCGGAGTCGTGGGTGCTCACGTCCTGGGCGCCGTACCTGATCTGCAGCTTGTCGCCGTCGACGAGGGTCTGCACGCCGCGCAGGTCGGTGAACGGCGGGATGACCGCGACCTCCGCCTTGCCGAAGTCGTGGCGCTTGTCGGTCAGGGTCCAGGCCAGCTTCTGCACCAGGGCGACCGCCTCCTGGTGGTTGAGGTTCATCTTCCAGTTGCCGGCCATGAGGGGCGTTCGGGGCATGGGGTCAGCTCTCCTTGAGGACGTCGATGCCGGGGAGGGTCTTGCCCTCGAGGTACTCCAGGCTGGCGCCGCCGCCGGTCGAGATGTGGCCGAAGGCGTCCTCGTCGAAGCCGAGCGTGCGCACCGCCGCGGCGGAGTCACCGCCGCCCACGACCGAGAGGCCGTCGATCTCGGTGAGCGCCTGCGCCACGGCCCGGGTGCCACCGGCGAACGCCGGGAACTCGAAGACGCCCATCGGGCCGTTCCAGAACACGGTGCGGGCGTCTGCCAGCGCCGCGGCGAAGGCCGCGGCCGACTCGGGCCCGATGTCGAGGCCCATCTGGTCGGCCGGGATGGCGTCGGCGGCCACCACCGTGGCGGGGGCGTCGGCCTTGAACTCGGGCGCGACCACGACGTCGGTGGGCAGCACGATCCGGACGCCGGACTCCTCCGCGCGGGAGAGGTACTCGCGGCAGGTCTCGAGCTGGTCCGCCTCGAGCAGGCTCGAGCCGACCTCGTGACCCTGCGCCGCCAGGAAGGTGAACACCATCCCGCCCCCGATCAGCAGGGTGTCGGCCTTGCCGAGGAGGTTGTCGATCACGCCGAGCTTGTCGGAGACCTTGGAGCCCCCGAGCACCACGACGTAGGGCCGCTCGGGATCCTCGGTGAGCCGGCGCAGCACCGCCACCTCGGTGGACACCAGGCCACCCATCGCGTGCGGCAGGAGCTGCGCCACGTCGTACACGCTGGCCTGCTTGCGGTGAACGACCCCGAAGCCGTCGGAGACGAAGGCGTCGGCCAGCGCGGCGAGCTCCTCGGCGAACGCACGACGCTCGTCCTCGTCCTTGCTGGTCTCCCCCGGGTTGAACCGGACGTTCTCCAGCAGGGCCAGCCGACCGTCGCTGAGTCCCTCGACCGTCCTGCGGGCGGACTGCCCCACGGTGTCGGTCGCGAACGCGACCTCGGTGCCGAGCAGCTCACCGAGCCGCTCGGCCACCGGACGCAGGGAGTACCTGTCCTCGGGTGCGCCCTTGGGCCGGCCGAGGTGGGCGACCACGACGACCCGAGCACCCGCGTCGCGCAGCCGCTGCAGGGTCGGCAGGCTCGCTCGGATGCGTCCGTCGTCGGTGATCGTGCTCCCGTCGAGGGGCACGTTGAGGTCCGAGCGGACGAGGACCCGCTTGCCGCGCAGGTCCCCCAGGTCGTCGATGCTCGTCATCGGTGGCCCGTTCCTCGGCCGGTCAGAGGCTGGCGCCGACGTGGACGATCAGGTCCGCGAGGCGGTTGGAGTAGCCCCACTCGTTGTCGTACCAGCCGACGACCTTGACCTGGTTGCCGATCACCTTGGTCAGGGGGGCGTCGAAGATGCACGACGCCGGGTCGGTGACGATGTCGCTGGAGACGATCGGGTCCTCGTTGTAGCGCAGGATCGTGCCGTCCGCGGCCGCCTTCACCGCGGCGTTGACCTCCTCCACCGAGGTCTCACGGCCGGCCTCGAAGGTGAGGTCGGTGGCCGAGCCGGTCGGGGTCGGCACCCGCAGGGCGAAGCCGTCGAGCTTGCCCTTGAGCTCGGGCAGCACGAGGCCGATCGCCTTGGCCGCGCCGGTCGAGGTCGGGACGATGTTGAGCGCCGCGGCCCGCGCCCGGCGCAGGTCCTTGTGCGGGGCGTCCTGGAGGTTCTGGTCCTGGGTGTAGGCGTGGATGGTGGTCATCAGGCCCGTGACGATGCCGAACTCGTCGTTGAGGGCCTTGGCCATCGGCGCCAGGCAGTTGGTCGTGCAGGACGCGTTGGAGATGATCGTGTGCTGGGCGGGGTCGTAGTCCTCGTGGTTGACCCCCATCACCACGGTGATGTCCTCGTTCTTCGCCGGTGCGGAGATGATCACCTTCTTGGCGCCGCCGTCGATGTGGGCCTTGGCCTTGGTCGCGTCGGTGAAGAAGCCGGTGGACTCCACCACCACGTCGACGCCCAGGTCGCCCCACGGAAGGGCGGACGGCTCGCGCTCGGCCAGGATCTTGAGGGTCTTGTCGCCGTACTTGATGCCGCCGTCCACGACCGAGACGTCGGTCGGGAAGCGGCCGAGGATGGTGTCGTACTTCAGCAGGTGCGCCATCGTCGCCAGGTCGCCGAGGTCGTTGGCGGCCACGATCTCGATGTCGGCGCCGGAGGCCTGCACGGCGCGGAAGAAGTTGCGGCCGATGCGGCCGAAGCCGTTGATGCCTACGCGGACAGTCACGAGAGGACTCCTTCGTCAGGGTCGTCTGGTCTGGGGTTCCCCGTGGTCCGGGGACGCCTCGACCCTAGCGCTCCGTCCGGGGGCGGGTCATGCCGCCGTCGGCTACTGATCCGTAGGACGGACAGGCCGGTCCTCGAGGCCGATCCGAGGTGGGACCGCCGGGACCGCCGGCTCAGTCCTCGGCCAGCATCTCGGGGGTGAGGCTGGACTCCGTGTCGGGGATGCCGAGGTCCAGGGCCCGCTTGTCGGCCATCGCCAGCAGACGGCGGATGCGGCCCGCGATGGCGTCCTTGGTCAGCACCGGCTCGTGGAGCTGGCCGAGCTCCTCCAGGGAGGCCTGCTTGTGCTCGAGGCGCAGCTGACCGGCCTGCTTGAGGTGGTCGGGCACCTCGTCGGCGAGGATCTCCAACGCGCGCGAGACCCGGGCGCCGGCGGCGACGGCCGCGCGGGCCGAGCGACGCAGGTTGGCGTCGTCGAAGTTCGCCAGACGGTTGGCGGTGGCGCGGACCTCGCGCCGCATCCGCCGCTCCTCCCAGGCCATCAGGGACTCGTGCGCCCCGAGGCGGGTGAGCAGCGCGGCGATGGCGTCGCCGTCGCGGATCACGACCCGGTCCACCCCGCGGACCTCGCGGGACTTGGCCGGGATCTCCAGGCGGCGGGCGGCGCCCACGAGCGCGAGCGCGGCCTCGGGACCCGGGCAGGTCACCTCGAGGGCGGAGGAACGGCCGGGCTCGGTCAGGGAGCCGTGGGCGAGGAAAGCGCCGCGCCACGCCGCGACGGCGTCGCAGCTGCCGCCGGAGACCACCTGAGGCGGCAGCCCGCGCACAGGGCGGCCGCGGCCGTCGATGAGGCCGGTCTGACGGGCCAGTGCCTCGCCGTCCTTGACCACGCGGACGAGGTAGCGGCTGCTCTTGCGGATGCCGTGGCCCTGGACCATCGCGAGCTCGGACTGGTGGCCGTAGACCTCGGCGATGTCCTTGCGCAGGCGCCGCGCGGTCGCGCCGGAGTCGAGGTCGGCCTCGATCACGATCTGGCCGTTGACGATGTGCAGGCCGCCGGCGAACCGCAGCATCGAGGAGACCTCGGCCTTGCGACAGCACGTCCTGGTGACGTGGGTGCCGACCAGCTCCGCCTTGACCTGTGCCGTCATCGCCATGCTCCCGATCCTGCCACGCTCGCCCTGCCTCTCCCCCGGTCGGCCGCTCCAGGACCTGGCCCTGACCGCACGGTCACCCGGCCGCTGCTCGGCCCGGAACCGGCCCAACCCTACGACGTGGTCAAGGCCGCGGCATAGGCCGCTGCCAGCTTGCCCACGTCGTGCCTCGGAGTGCCGTCGGTGGAGGCCACGTCGGCCAGCACGAGGCGGGCGCCGAGCGCCCCGGCGGTGCGCCGCAGGCGGCCCTCGTCGCGCACCGTCGAGGGGTCGGCCAGGACGATCTCGAGCCGCAGGCCGGGGGCGTGGTCGGCCAGGGTCTCGAGGTAGCGCTCGGGCGTGAAGCCGGTGGTCTCCCCGGTCTGGGGCGCCAGGTTGAGCACCACCATCCGGCGCGCGGTGGTCTGCTCCAGGGCGGCCCGCAGGTCGGGCACGAGCAGATGCGGGATGACGCTGGTGAACCAGGACCCCGGGCCGAGCACCACCCAGTCGGCCTCGCGGATCGCGGTGAGGGCCTCGCCGCACGGCGGGGGGTCGTGCGGCTCGAGGGCGACCTCGACCACGCGTCCGTCGGTGGTGGCCACCTCCACCTGGCCGCGCACCCGCTCGCGTCGCCCGTCGGGCAGCTCGACCTCGGCGGCGATGTCGAGCGGCACCTCGGCCATGGGCAGCACCCGTCCCTGGGCCTGCAGCAGCCGGCCGACCAGGTCGAGCCCGCCCACGTGGCTGGACAGACGCTCCCACAGGGCGACGATGAGCAGGTTGCCGACCGCGTGCTCGTCGAGCTGGCCCCGGGTGGAGAAGCGGTACTGCAGGACGTCGGCCCAGGTGCGGCCCCAGTCGTCGTCGTCGCAGAGCGCGGCCAGGGCCATCCGCAGGTCGCCGGGCGGCAGGCACCCGAACTCGCGCCGCAGCCGCCCCGAGGAGCCGCCGTTGTCGGCGACGGTGACCACGGCGGTGAGGTCCTTGACCACCCGGCGCATCCCGGCGAGCGAGGCCGCCAGGCCGTGCCCGCCCCCGAGCGCGACCACCTTGAGGTCGAGCCGGTCGTCGCCCGCCTGGAGGCGTCGGCTGCCCGGCCCGGCCGTCGGGCCGGTCACTCCCGCCCCAGGTCGCGGTGGTCGGCGCGGGCGTCCACCCCGGCGTCGCGCAGCCGCTGGGCGATCTCCTCCGACATCGCCACCGACCGGTGCTTGCCGCCGGTGCACCCGACCGCGACGGTCATGAAGCGCTTGCCCTCGCGGAGGTAGCGTCCGCCGACGCCGAGCAGCAGCGGCACGAAGTGCTCCAGGAACTCCGCGGCCCCGTCCTGGGCCTTGACGTAGTCGGCCACCGCGTCGTCCCGGCCGTTGCAGGGACGCAGCTCGGGCACCCAGAAGGGGTTGGGCAGGAACCGCATGTCCGCGACGTAGTCGGCGTCGACCGGGATGCCGTACTTGAAGCCGAAGCTGACCACGGTGACCTTGAGCGCGGTGGTCCGCACCGTGCCGAACTCCTCCGCGATCCGCGCCGTCAGCTGGTGGGGGTTGAGGTTGGTGGTGTCGATCACCAGGTCGGCGTCTCCGCGCAGGGTCGCCAGCACGTCACGCTCGCGCTTGAGCCCGTCGAGCAGCCGGCCACCGTCCTGGAGCGGGTGCGGGCGCCGAGCCGCCTCCTGACGGCGCACCAGGACGTCGTCGGCCGCCTCGAGGAACAGCAGGGTGGTGCGGCGGGTGAGCGCGTCGCGGGCGAGGATCTCGCGCAGGGACTCGAAGAACGAGCCGGACCGGACGTCGACGACCACCGCGATCGACATCACGTCACCGTGCACCTCGTCGACCATCCTGACCACGTCGGGCACCAGTGCGGGCGGCAGGTTGTCGACGACGAAGTAGCCGAGGTCCTCCAGCTCCTTGGCGGCCGTGGACCGGCCGGCCCCGGTCATGCCGGTGACGACGACGAGCTCGCCGCTGCGCGCGGTCTCGTCGGTGACCGTGAGGCCCATCTAGCTCTCCTCGATGATCTCGCCCGTCGCGGTGTTGATGGTCACCGACGGGCGGGTGTCCTCGTCCTGGGGCGACAAGGCTCCCACGATCGCCTCGGCCGTGCGCAGCCCGATGCCCGGCACCTCGGCGATCTCCTCGACCGTGGCGGCGCGGATCTTGCGCAGCGAGCCGAACCGGCTGATCAGGGCCTTGCGGCGGACCTCGCCGAGCCCCGGCACGTCGTCGAGCAGGCTCTCGACCATCGACTTGGACCGACGGCTGCGGTGGTGGGTGATCGCGAACCGGTGCGCCTCGTCCCGCAGCCGCTGGAGCAGGAAGAGCGCCTCGCTGGTGCGCGGCAGGATGACCGGGTCCTCCTGCCCGGGCAGCCAGACCTCCTCCAGCCGCTTGGCCAGCCCGCACACCGGGACGTCGTCGATGCCGAGCTCGTCGAGCGCGCGCTGGGCGGCGGCCACCTGGGGCGGGCCGCCGTCGACGACGACCAGGCCGGGGGCGTAGGCGAACTTGCGTGCACGACCGGTGTCGGGGTCGACCAGCAGCGGGCCGGACTCTCCCGTCTCCACCTGCCCGCCGAGCAGCTCGGGGGTCTCCACCCGCTCGTCGAGCAGACGGCGGAACCGGCGGGTGATCACCTCGTGCATCGCCGCGACGTCGTTCTGGCCGTCGACCGAGCGCACGATGAAGCGGCGGTACTCGGACTTGCGCGCCAGGCCGTCCTCGAAGACGACCATCGACCCCACCACCTCGGTGCCCTGCAGGTTGGAGATGTCGTAGCACTCCAGGCGCAGCGGCGCCTCGGCCAGGCCGAGTGCCTTCTGCAGGTCCTCGAGCGCCTGGTTGCGGGTGGTCAGGTCGGAGGCGCGGCGGGTCTTGTGCAGGGCCATCGTCTGCTTGGCGTTGCGGGCGACGGTCTCCATCAAGGTCTTCTTGTCGCCGCGCTGCGGCACCCGGACCCGCACGCGGCTGCCCCGGACCCCGCTGAGCCAGTCCTCGAGGACCTCCACGTCCTCGGGCACGGCCGGCACGAGGATCTCGCGCGGCACGCCCTCGCCGGACTCGCCGTCGTACAGCTGCTGGAGGAAGCGCTCGACCAGCTCGCCGAGGTCGGCGTCCTCGGTCTTCTCCGCGACCCAGCCGCGCTGGCCGCGGACCCGGCCGCCCCGCACGTGGAAGATCTGCACGGCCACCTCGAGCGGGTCGTCCTCGAGCGCCACCACGTCGGCGTCGGTGCCGTCGCCCAGCACGACCGCCTGCTTCTCCAGCGCGCGGTTGAGGGCACCCAGGTCGTCGCGCAGCCGGGCGGCCTTCTCGAAGTCGAGGTCCTCGGAGGCGGCGTACATCTCCTTCTCGATCCGCTTGAGGAACGCGCTGGTCTGGCCGGCCATGAAGTCGCAGAAGTCGTCGACGATCGCGCGGTGCTCGTCGGGGGTGACCCGTCCGACGCACGGGGCGCTGCACTTGTCGATGTAGCCGAGCAGGCACGGGCGCCCGACCTGCTGGGAGCGCTTGAACACCCCGGCCGAGCACGACCGCATCGGGAAGACCCGGAGCAGCTGGTCGACGGTGTCGCGGATCGCCCAGGCGTGGGAGTAGGGCCCGAAGTAGCGGGTGCCCCTCTTCTTGGCGCCCCGGCCGACCATGACCCGGGGGAACTCCTCGGAGACGGTGACCGCGAGCCAGGGGTAGGACTTGTCGTCGCGGTACTTGACGTTGAACCGCGGGTCGAACTCCTTGATCCAGGAGTACTCCAGCTGCAGCGCCTCGACCTCGGTGTTGACCACGGTCCACTCCACCGACGCCGCGCTGGTCACCATCGAGGCGGTGCGGGCGTGCAGGCCGGCGAGGTCCTGGAAGTAGGACGTCAGCCGGGCGCGGAGGTTCTTGGCCTTGCCGACGTAGATGACCCGGCCCTTGCCGTCACGGAACCGGTAGACGCCCGGTGAGGTCGGGATCGTCCCGGGGGCAGGACGGTAGGTCGCGGGGTCGGCCACCTGCCAAGCCTACGGACGCCCACCGACAGCCCGGTCCCGGGCGGCCGCCCCGCTCGCCGAATTCCGCGCACAAGAGCGCTCTTCCACCCAGGTCACCGCGAGTCCCGGGGGCTCGTGGCGACACGCGCGCACCACGATCCAGCTGGACGATGGTGAACGAGTGTCGGGCGACACGCGGACACGATCGCCCCCATGGACGATGGTGAGCAGGTGTCGCGCCGACACGCGGACACGATCGCCCCCATGGACGATGGTGAGCGCATGTCGGTGGCGGTGTGACGAAGAGCGCTCTTGTGCGCGGAATTCGACGCGGGTCGGGCTGTTCGGGGTGGTCGGCCGCGGGAGCCTCAGGCCTTGACGACGTTGCCGCCCTCGACCTTGACCGGGATCTCGGGCAGGGGGTTGGCGGCCGGCCCCTGGTCGACCGAGCCGTCCTCGAGGGAGAAGCGGCTGCCGTGCAGCGGGCAGACCATGTCGCCGTCCTCCACCTTGTTGATCGTGCCGCCCTGGTGGGTGCAGATGCCGGAGAAGGCCTTGAACACGCCGTCGCTCGGCTGGGTCACCACGACCTGGATGTCGGTCAGCGCGACCCCGCCGCCCACCGGGACGTCGGCCGCGGCCACCAGCGTCGCGCCCGCCGCGGGGCTCGACCCGCCGTCGCCCGTGCCCTCGCCCGTCGCCCCGGCCGCGCCACCGTCGGAGCCGGCATCCGAGCCGGAGGAGCACGCCACCAGCAGCGGGCCGGCGACCCCGAAGGCGAGCGCGCAGCCGAGGAAGCGACGCCGGGCCGGCGAGGCGCCGCCGGGTGCGGCGGGAGGAGCGGGGGAGGTGGTCTCCGTCATGGCTCGAACGTAGCCACCCGGAACGTCGCGGCGTGAGTGTCCGAGGGTCGTAGTACCACCTTCACAGCCACTGTTCAGGAGTTGCGGGCGACCCGGCGCGCCGCCGCCGACTGGGTGCGCCGGGCGGGGGCCGCCTTGCCGGTCTTGCCCCGCGCGGTCCGCGTGACCTTGGGCTGGGCGACCGGGTCGGCGGCGCCGAGGATCGGCTTGAGGAAGGCGCCGGTGTGGCTGTCGGGGTGGGCCGCGACGTCCTCGGGCGTGCCCTGCGCGACCACGGCGCCGCCGCGGCTGCCACCCTCGGGCCCCATGTCGACGATCCAGTCGGCGGTCTTGATCACGTCGAGGTTGTGCTCGATCACGAGCACCGTGTTGCCCTGGTCGACGAGCCGTCCGAGCACCAGCAGGAGCTTGCGGATGTCCTCGAAGTGCAGGCCGGTGGTCGGCTCGTCGAGGACGTAGACGGTGCGGCCGGTCGAGCGCTTCTGCAGCTCGGTGGCGAGCTTGACCCGCTGGGCCTCGCCGCCGGACAGCGTCGGGGCCGGCTGCCCGAGCCGGACGTAGCCCAGCCCGACGTCGACCAGGGTCTCGAGGTGACGGTTGATCGCCGGCACGGCGGCGAAGAACTCGACCGCCTCCTCGATCGGCATGTCGAGGACCTCGGCGATCGTCTTGCCCTTGTAGTGCACCTCGAGCGTCTCGCGGTTGTAGCGCGCGCCGTGGCAGACCTCGCACGGGACGTAGACGTCGGGCAGGAAGTTCATCTCGATCTTGATCGTGCCGTCGCCGGCGCACGCCTCGCAGCGGCCGCCCTTGACGTTGAAGGAGAACCGGCCTTGGAGGTAGCCCCGCATCTTGGCCTCGGGCGTGGAGGCGAAGAGCTTGCGGACGTGGTCGAAGACGCCGGTGTAGGTCGCCGGGTTGGACCGCGGCGTGCGGCCGATCGGCGACTGGTCGACGTGGATCACCTTGTCCACCTCGTCGAGGCCCTCGATGCGGCGGTGACGGCCGGGGACCGTGCGCGCGTTGTAGATCTGCTTGGCCAGCGAGGTGTAGAGGATGTCGTTGACCAGCGTCGACTTGCCCGAGCCGCTCACCCCGGTGACGGCGACGAACAGCCCGAGCGGGAACGAGACGTCGATGTCGCGGAGGTTGTGCTCCTTGGCCCCGACCACCGTGAGCTCGCGACCCGGCGTCCGCGGGCGGCGTACGGCGGGCAGTGGGATCGACCGGCGCCCCGAGAGGTAGAGGCCGGTCGGGGAGTCGGGGTGGGTGAGGAGGTCGGCGACCGGACCGGAGTGCACGACCTGACCGCCGTGCTCGCCGGCACCGGGACCGATGTCGACGGCCCAGTCGGCCACGCGGATGGTGTCCTCGTCGTGCTCGACCACGATGAGGGTGTTGCCGAGGTCGCGCAGCCGCAGCAGCGTCTCGATCAGCCGACGGTTGTCGCGCTGGTGCAGGCCGATGGACGGCTCGTCGAGGACGTAGAGCACCCCGACCAGGCCGGCGCCGATCTGGGTCGCCAGCCGGATGCGCTGGGCCTCGCCGCCCGAGAGGGAGCCCGAGGGCCGGTCGAGGGAGAGGTAGTCCAGGCCGACGTCGAGCAGGAAGCGCAGCCGCTCCTGGATCTCCTTGAGCACCTGTTCGGCGATCTGGCGCTCGCGCGGGCTCAGCTCGACGGTGCGCAGGAAGTCGGCGGTCTCGTTGATCGGGAGCGCGCAGACCTCGGCGATGGACTTGCCGCCGACGGTGACGGCGCGGATCACCGGCTTGAGCCGGCTGCCCCGGCACGCGGGACACGGCACCTCGCGCATGTAGCCCTCGAACCGCTCGCGGCTGGTGTCGGACTCGGCCTCGCGGTGGCGACGCTCGATGTAGGGGCGGACGCCCTCGTAGCCGGTGACGTAGGTGCGCTCGCGACCGTAGCGGTTGCGCCGGCGGACGGTGACCTTCTTGCCGTGCCCGTCGAGGATCGTGGTGCGGACCTTGGCGGGCAGGTCCTCCCACGGGGTGTCCAGGTCGAAGCCGATCTCGTCACCGAGCGCCTGCAGCAGGCCGAGGAAGTAGTCGGCGACGTGGGCGCCGGTCCACGGCGAGATCACGCCCTGGTTGATCGAGGCCCCGGGATCGGTCACGACCAGCTCGGGGTCGACCTCCATGCGGGTGCCGAGGCCGTGGCACTCCGGGCACGCACCGAACGGCGAGTTGAACGAGAACGAGCGGGGCTCGAGCTCGTCGGTCTCGATCGGGTGCTCGTTGGGGCAGGCCATCCGCTCGGAGAACTTCTGCTCGCGGTGGGGATCCTTGGCGTCGCGGTCGACGTAGTCGAAGACCACGAGCCCACCGGCCAGGCCCAGCGCGGTCTCGACCGAGTCGGTCAGGCGACGCTGCGAGGTCGGCTTGACCGCCAGCCGGTCGACCACGACCTCGATGGTGTGCTTCTTCTGCTTGTCGAGGGTGGGCGGCTCGGTCAGGGCGTAGGTCTCCCCGTCGACCCGCGCGCGGGAGAACCCCTGGCCGACCAGCTGGCGGAAGAGGTCGACGTACTCCCCCTTGCGGCCGCGGATGACCGGCGCGAGGACCTGGAAGCGGGTGCCCTCCTCGCCCTGCATGACGCGGTCGACGATCTGCTGCGGGGTCTGGCGGGAGATCGGCTCGCCGCAGGTCGGGCAGTGGGCGCGGCCCGCCCGGGCGTAGAGCAGGCGGAGGTAGTCGTAGACCTCGGTGATCGTGCCGACCGTCGAGCGCGGGTTGCGCGAGGTGGACTTCTGGTCGATCGAGACCGCCGGCGACAGGCCCTCGATGAAGTCGACGTCGGGCTTGTCCATCTGCCCCAGGAACTGGCGGGCGTAGGCCGACAGCGACTCGACGTAGCGGCGCTGGCCCTCGGCGAAGATGGTGTCGAAGGCGAGGCTCGACTTGCCCGACCCGGACAGGCCCGTGAAGACGATGAGGGAGTCGCGGGGCAGGTCGAGGGAGACGTCCTTGAGGTTGTGCTCCCGCGCTCCGCGGATGATCAGCTGGTCGGCCACCGTGATCCTTCGGTCGTCACGTCTTCGAACAAGTGTTCGCCATGCTAACGGCGACCACCGACAGGACGCGCCGCCACGGCGTAGGAGCCGGGCTGTTGGATGGGGGCATGACTCTCGCGTCCCCTGGGGCCGGTGGACCGTCCCGCCCCTCCCCCGCGCTCCCGCACCTGGAGGAGACGGTGCTGGCGACCCAACGCTACCTGGCGACCGTGAACGGCCTCACCGCCGCGGACCTGCACCGCGCGACGCTGCTCCCCGGGTGGACCGTCGCCCACGTCGTCTCCCACGTCTCGCGCAACGCCGAGGCCGTCACCCGCCTGCTGCACTGGGCGCGCACGGGTGAGCCGACGCCGATGTACACCTCCCAGGAGGCGCGCGACCGCGAGATCGGCGAGGGCGCCCGTCGCCCGCTCGCGGACCTGGTCGCGAACGCCGCCGAGACCGCCGCGCAGTTCGAGGCGGCCGCCCGAGGGCTGCCCGAGGACCGGCTCGAGGAGACCGTCGCGCGCACGCTGGACGCTCCGGCCTTCCCGGTGCGCCGGACCGGCGCGATGCGGCGCACCGAGGTGGAGGTGCACCACGCCGACCTCGGGCTGGGCTACACCGCGCACGACTGGCCGGCCGACCTGCACGACCACCTGCTCAAGCGACGGGCGCGCGAGCTGGCCGAGGGGCCCGGCCTCGTGCTGCGGCTCGAGGACCGCGACGAGCAGGTGACGGTGGGGGTGCTCCCGACAGGCTCGACCACCGTGACGGGGGCCACCGCCGACGTGGTCTGGTGGCTGCTCGGTCGCGGGTCCGGGGAGGGTCTGCGATGCTCGGCAGGTCAGCTCCCCGAGCTCGGAAGTTGGGCCTGAACATGACGTACACCGGCAAGGTCTCCGAGGGCGGCGCGCCCGACGTGCGCGAGCTCGCCCACCTCGTCGTCACCAAGATGGAGGTCGGTGACTTCGGCAACAACACCTACCTCCTGCGGTGCCGGCGCACCGACGAGCAGCTGCTGGTCGACGCGGCCGCGGAGCCCGAGCGACTCCTGCAGCTGGTCGGCTCCGACGGGCTCGCCTCGGTCGTGACGACCCACCAGCACGGCGACCACTGGCAGGGCCTGGCCGAGGTGGTCGCGGCCACCGGCGCCACGACGTACGCCGGGGAGCACGACGCCGAGGGCATCCCGGTCGCCACCGACGCGCTGGTCAAGGACGGCGACCGGATCCGCGTCGGCGAGGCCGAGCTCGAGGCGATCCACCTGGTCGGCCACACCCCCGGCTCGATCGCGCTGCTGTACGACGACCCGGAGGGCACACCGCACCTGTTCACCGGCGACTGCCTCTTCCCCGGCGGGGTGGGCAACACCTTCGGAGACAAGGACCACTTCGCCTCGCTGCTGCACGACGTGCGCACCAAGCTGTTCGACCGGCTGCCCGACGAGACGTGGTTCTACCCCGGCCACGGGGACGACTCGACCCTCGGCGCCGAGCGCTCCCACCTCGACGAGTGGGAGCAGCGCGGCTGGTGACGCTCAGCCGGTCCCCGACCGGCTGCAGGTGACCAGGCCGTCCCCGCGCGGATCCACGAGGACCTCGTGCCGGCGGGACCCCGCGGACCAACGCGCCGTGACACGGCCGTCGTCCCAGTGCAGGACGAGGGACCTGGGAACGGGCGCTGGATCGGTGGTCAGCACCGTCGCCAGCGCCACCGGGAACGCCCCGTGCCAACTCGCGGACAACCACCAGGCCGGCGTGCGTGACTCCAGACGGTCCGACCACCAGCCGCGGTGCGACTGCTCGTCGCCCCTCTCGGCGCAGAGCTCGGGGGCCGTGGAAGCCGCTGACCCGGAGAGCGCGACGGCGTGGTCGAGCGCCAGGACGGCTCGTCCGTCACGGCTCGCGACGTGCCCGCCGTCCTTCGCCCGGACGTGGAGCGACGGGTGGAGCGGCCACGAGGAGCGGACGTGGTGCTCGCCGGCCCCTTCGAGGAGGTCCAGGACGAGGATGGTCGGCCAGCCGAGTGGTGCCACCAGCAGCCTCCGGTGCGAGACCGGCGTCCTGAGCCGGCGGTAGCCGTCGTGCTCGGCATCGACGACGCCGGCCTCGAGGTCGACGTGGCGCACGCGCACCTGTGCGTGCCTGGTCCACAGGAAGGGGCCGCCCGACTCGGACTGGTCCAGGTCGTCCACGGTCACGGTGGCGTGTGCGCGCGTGCCCCGGTGGACCCGCCGCCAGTCGGGGTGGGCGTAGTAGCTCGCGGTCCCCGGGTCACTGACGAGCTCGCGGCCGCGGTGGCTCAGCGTCACCGACAGCGCGTCCGCGTGTCCGTGCGCGGCGATCGACAGGTATCCGAGCGGTCCGACGTCCATGGTGGTGCGCCGGCCGGCGTCGCGGAGCACGACCAGACCGCCGTGCACGGCATACGTGCTGGCCACATGGGCGTCCCCGACCACGCGATCTTTGGGCATGCCGGGGATCGACTCGAGCCAGGCGGCCGCGAGGCCGGGCTGGCCGTTGCGCCGGGCGAGGCCGTTGCCGGTCAGCACGGCTGCCGCGGCCAGGTGGCGCCTGACCGTGGGGACCGGGTCGACGTCCAGCCGGAGGACGAAGCCTCCGTCGTCGTCGCCGTAGCGCGGCTCGGGGTCGCCGCCGTCGACGAGCCTCCCGAGATGGGTGGCGCTGCGGTCGACGGCCTCGACGACGGGCTCGGGCGGGGACTCGCCTCGAGCCCGGAGCAACGCGGAGACCAGGACCAGGTAATCCGCGGTGAACAGCTGGTAGCCCACCGACTGCTCGGCCCCGGCACCGTCGGGGAGGATCTGCCGGGCCGCCTCCGCGGTCAGCGTGCGCAGGGCACGCTGCTTCCACACCGGCGCCATGCCCAGCTCCGGGAACATGGCGGCGACCGTGAGGAGTCCCGTCATTTCCCCGACGAGATGGTTGTTGGCCGAGCTGAACCGGGACCGCTCGCGCCAGCAGAGGTCCGCGCTCGAGGCCAGCATGCCCACGGTCCGACGGAACAGCGGGAGGTCGAGCGACGGCGAGTCACGGAGGCCGTGAAGCACCAGTGACACGGTGATGGCCCGCACCCCTGCCTCGTAGGCGCCCCGCCACGCGATCCCCCGCCCCGGCGGGTTGTCCGTCAGCCAGGAGTCCAGCTGCCCGAGGGCGCCGTCGGCGAATTCGTCGCGACCCGTGAATAGCCATGCCTCCGCCAGCCAAGAGAGGTGCTGCAGCCGGTTGAGCTCCCAGATCCACTTCGGGTCCCCCGGAGCGGTCCTGTGGTCGATGCGTGTCGCCGGCACGCGCGGCCAGCGGACTCCCGCCACCGGGTCGTGGCTCCAGTCGACCGGCGTCACCAGCCGCACCGTCCCGTGGCCGAAGTACTCAACCTCGGGGACCAGCGCCCTCTCGGCGGCCGCGACGAGACGGGCGACCTCGTCGGGGTGACGAGCCGCGACGGCGGCCGCGCGCGCACGGTCGAGCACCAGCGGACGGTCGAGTCCGGCCCGGAAGCGGTCGAGCACCTCCGGCCAGTCGATGGACCCGTGGGCGTGCGCGACGCCGTGGTGCGCAGTGAGCCGCCTGGGCAGACGGGTCTCCGCCACGCGCCCCACCCTCCAGGCGAACTCGGGCAGGGACATGGTCCGAAGTCGTCGGGCATACCAGCCGAGGTCCCCCATGGTCTGCAGTCTCGACCCGGTCTCACGACGGGACAAGAGGTCCGACGTCACGCTCCTCGGGCTCAGGGGCCCTGTGGCCGCAGCCGCGCCGTCAGCCGCCGTCTGCCTTCCTCGGCGCGTTGCTTGAGGGGATGGATGGCGTGCAAGGCGCCCGGCATCACCCGCAGGCAGGCGACGATGAGGCCGGTGCGGACGGTGCGACGCTTCCGGAAAGCGGCGGCCGCGTGGCGGCGCGCCTCGTCGACGTCGTGCGACGCGAGGGCGGCCCGAGCCCGACGAATCGAGCGATACTGCTCCATCCGGCGGATCGGCCCTTCCACGACGGCACGAGCGCGTTCGTCCTCGCTGGACGCGGCGAACCGACGGAAGGTGTCGATCATGCGCTGGTCGAAAGCCTCGACCTTCTCCGGGTCCCGGGAGAGGGAGTCTGGTCGGACACGGCACCGAGCGAGCTTCTCGGGCCGCACCCACACCTCGCACGCCGCAGCCAGTCGCAGCCACAGGAGGACGTCCTCCTCCACGTCGGACCTCGCGACGTCGTATCCCCCGCACGCATCCCACGCGGATCGCCGGATCGCGCCGGCGTAGAACGGCATCGTCCCTCCCAGCACGTCGCGCAGCGTGAGGCGCCGCGCCCCGCGGCGTGGGCCCCGATGACCGATGGAGCGGAAGTGGCTGGTGTACGCCCGGTCCTCGCCGTCGAGGAACAGGTGGGCGTCGCATCCGACGGCATCGACCTCGACGTGCCGGCGCAGACGGCCTGCCATCGTCTCCACGAAGGTCGGCATCACCATGTCGTCGCTGTCCAGCACGGTGACGTACTCCCCGGAGGCCGCGGCGGCCGCAGCGCTCACACCACCGGCATAACCCCGGTTCTCCTGACGCACGAGTCGCACCCGGTCGTCGGCGAGGTGCTCCTCCATCACGGCGAGGACGGCGTCCGAGCCGCCGTTGTCGACGACCACGAGCTCCCAGTCGGGATCGGTCTGAGCCATCACCGACGCGATCGCCTCAGGGAGGTAGCTCTCCGTCCCGTGGACCGTCATGAGGAAGCTGAGGACACCAGGTCGCCAGTTCTCGTGGGGAGGACGAGGGCTCATGGGACTCCCAAGCAGCAGGCACTCGCGCCCTTGTGCGCGCGTGACCATCGTGTTCTGATCGCAACGGCAGCGCAACTCGACCTGGTGGGAGGGGTCCCATGCCCAGCAGTCGGCGTCAGCCGAGACCGCCCAGACCCATGATCCTGGTCGAGCACAGCGACTATCTCCACGTCAACAAGGGCGATGTCGCCATGCTGGACGTCACGGTGAGACGCATCCGCGAGCAGCTGCCGGACGCACGCGTCGGTGTACTGACCGAGGCAGCCGCCCTGTTGCGGATCTACGTCCCCGACGCAGAGCCGGTGCACCCATGGGGTCGCACGGGGTGGCGGGCACCTGCCCGGTGGAGGTCGTGGGCGCCGCACAGCCGGGCGGTGGCCGGGGCCCTGGTGAACCTCGACCTCGCGTACCGCCGAGTTCGTTCCTCACTGGGCCGCAGGGCCCTGGGTGTGCTGGGGGCGACCCGCTCCGACTCCACCGAGGACCGATCGGTCCCGCGGAACACCAGGAGCGCGCTTCCCTCGGCCTCGCTGGTCCTCGGCCTGGGTGGGGGCTACCTCACCGACGTGGACCCCGAGCAGGCGGGACGCCTGCTGAGCCTGGCGGAGCTGGCCAGGGCTGAGGACATACCGGCGGCGCTGTTCGGTCAGGGCATCGGTCCTCTGGAGGACCCCCAGCTCGTCGGACGAGCAGCCGAGGTCCTGCCCCACATCGCCTTCATCGGGCTCCGGGAGGGCATCTACGGACCGGACGCCCTGCTGCGCATTGGGGTGCCTGCGGACCGATTCACCGTGACCGGTGACGACGCCATCGAGCTGGCGCACGACGTGCGGAGCTCGGAGGTGGGAGAGGGGCTCGGCATCTGCCTCCGCATCGCCGACTACTCCCCGGTCACCACTGAGGTCCAACGCCTCCTCGCCACGGCTCTGCAAGGTGTCGCGGCCGGCATGGATGCCTGGCTCGTACCCGTGCAGATCTCGGAGTACCACGACGAGGACCGCCGGGCGACCGCGCCCCTCGTCGAGGGCTACTCGCGCGTCCGTCGTCCTCTCGGCCGCCACAGCCACCCACGCGACATCGCCTCTCGCATCTCGTCGTGCCGGGTCCTGGTCACGGGGGCCTACCACGCAGCCGTCTTCGCGCTCTCACAGGGGATCCCGGTGGTAGGGCTCAGCAGCTCCCCGTACTACGACGTGAAGTTCCAAGGGCTCTCCGCGATGTTCGACGGGGGTCTCGAGCTGGTCTCGCTCGACCCCGATGGCCTGGACCAGCGGCTCCGCGCCGCCATCGCGACCGCGTGGGGACGAGCGCCGAACGTCAGGGAGTCGCTGCTGCGCCAGGCACGCGAACAGATCGAGGAGTCGCGCAGCGCCTACGCGCGTGTCTTGAGCGGCGTGCGGGCGCATGTCGACAGCCCGTAGCAAGGACGAGGGCGGCGCCGGCGCGACCTCCCCCGATGCCCCTTCCCCACCGGGGGAAGGTGCGACCGATTCGCCACTCCGCTCGAAGATCCGGGCAGTGGCGGTGGCCTCGGCCGCCGGGCTGGTCGTCAGTGAAGCGATCACCCTGCTCCAGGTCATCGCCATCGCGCGTCTCCTCTCCCCGGCCGAGGTCGGCATCTTCGCGGCGGGAACCGTGCTGGTCCTGTTCCTCACGCACTTCGCGGAGGGTGGCCTGCGGGCCGGACTGGTACATCGTGAGGACCAGGTGGACGACGCGGCCGTCACGGTCTTCTGGGCCACGTTCGCGACCGGAGTCGGGATGGGGCTCGTGACGCTCGCCTCGTCGCCGCTGATCTCCTCGGTCTTCGACAGCCCGCTCGCCGGGACGGTGGCGGCCGCCATGTCGGGCAGTGTGGCTCTGTACTCGCTGTCCAACGTTCCCGAAGCCCTCCTGCAGCGGCGGTTCAACGTCCGTCGCCGGGTCGTCGTCGGCCCCTCGGTGTCGCTGTCCTTCGCGGTGGTCTCGGTCAGCCTGGCGGCCGCCGGCTGGGGTGTGTGGAGCCTGGTCGCCGCAAGCTACGCCTCGACCTCGGTCTACTGCGCGCTGGTCTGGTGGCTGGCGAAGTGGCGACCCACGCGCGGCCGCGCCTCCCTGGCGCTGTGGCGTGAGCTGGCCCGGTACGGCGCTCCACTGGTCGTCGGCCTCATCGCCGACCAGGTCGTGCATGTCGCGCGTGCGGGCGTCGTTGGTCATGTGCTGGGATCGCGTGGCCTCGGCCTGTTCCGGTACGGCGAACGGATCGCGCGCCTGCCCGTCACCACCATGGTGGAGGTCGGGTCGTACTCGCTGTTCCCGGCGCTCAGTCGCATCAGGAACGAGCCGGACCGGCTCCGTGGAGCCTGTCTCCGGTCACTCAGGGTGCTGTCCATCGCGGCCGGCGCGATGTCGTTCGCGCTGGTGTCGGTCGGGACCCCCCTCGTCGTCGTCGTGCTGGGCGAGGAGTGGCGAGAAGCCGGGACGGTCCTGGTCGGCATGGCGGGGGTCGCGTTCGGGACCGCAGTGAGGGTCGTGGCGGAAGAGACGATGAAGGGGGTGGGCGCGACCAAGGACATCAACGTCCTCACCGCCATCGAGACCACCCTCGGGCTTCTTCTCCTCGTGGTCCTCATCGGCCCGTGGGGCCTTCTGGGCGTCGGTGTCTCCATCTCGCTCACGGCTGTCATCACCGCCGTTGTCGCGGCCCTCATGATGCGCCGGTTGATCGCGGTCACGGCTCGAGAGCTTGCCGCGCAGGTGCTGCCGTCACTGTGGAGTGGCACAGCCGCACTCGCAGTGACGTCCGCCCTCGAACGGCTCCTGGACTCCGACTCGCGACCGGTGGGCGTCGGACTCTGCTTCCTGGCGCTCGATGGTGCAGCCTTCGTGCTCGTGTACGGGGGCGTCCTGCGTGTCACGGCACCCAGCCAGGCACACGAGATGCTCGCGCTGCTCCGGACGTTGGCACGGCGGGCACGGCGGACGTAACAGGCGAACCGGGTCCCCAGACGTAGTTCCCCGGGAGCTGGTCGGCACCCGTGGGCGACCGGTCCATACCGCTGGTGGGCACGTCTCCCTGCTCCCCTGCGGACTTTGGTCCCTTTTTATGCAAACCATGACAGGTGCCACTCATCGACACATCATGGGTGGGCCCCCACACCGTCGAATCAAGGACCCCCGTGAGACTCCTTCATGTCCCGGCGCGAGGCCCCCACTACCGCCGTCGCCCCGCCGCCGCGTTCGTCGCTTCCGCCCTGATGCTCGCCCCCATGTCCATCCTCAGCAGTGCGCCGGACGCCAATGCCGCCACCGGCACCCGTGCGAGCGCGCTGAATCTCTCCAACAACCCGCGCCTTGCACACAGCGCGGCCGGCTACTCGATCCAGGAGGGCGGCAAGTGGTTCAAACGGATCCGAGTCGACCACGTCGCCGCCTCGTGGGCGGCCAGGGTGGTGTCCACGGCTCGGGTCACGCGCATCCGTGAACCTCGCGAACCCGTGAGGCCCGGAACGACGTGGGTCTTCGCCTCGGACGTCCAGGCGCCTCGCGGCTCGACCGCACAGATCACCGTCTCCTGGTATTCCGCTTCAGGGAGGTTCTTGTCGTGGAGCGGTGGACACTCGAACAGCTCCGTCAACCTCCGCACCTGGACGCGCGTGGCCGCCCTGCTGAAGGCCCCGACGGGCGCCACGGCGGCGGAGACCGTGGTGAACATCGCTCACACCGCGTCGGGCCGGCGGGTCCGGGTCACCCAGCACGACGTCCGCCGGCGTGCGACGGCGTCGACGCCCACACCGGCCCCCACACCGGCCCCCACACCGGCCCCCACACCGGCCCCGACGCCGGCCCCCAAGGCACCGTCCATGGCTCCTCCGGCCGGGGCGACGCTGGTGCGTGACCTGTCCAGGGCAGGTGGGTGGACCCGGGAGAACGGCGGCCACCTGGACGAGCTGGCGGAGAAGGGCCCGGGCGGTGACCCGGTGCTGCGGAGCACGCTCGTCGACGGTCAGGTCGGCGCCAGCGGGTCCGTGCCGAGTGAGCGCAACGACCTCCAGGGCGGCAACGTGCCGCTCGGGTCGGTGAGGTGGATGATCTGGAACGAGCGGTTCGTCAGGATGCCGAGCACCAACCTGGACAGCTGGCAGCTGATCGGCCCGAGCGAGATCCACGGTGAGACGCTGCCGCAGGCGACCGTGATGCCGGAGGTCGGCGCCGACGGTCGCCGGCGGCTCAACGCGAACGCCGGTCGGCCGGCGTACCGCCGATTCGACCTCGGACAGATCGTCCTGGGCCAGTGGCACCAGTACAAGCTGGGCGTCCACTACACCAACCAGAACGATGGTTGGCTCGAGCTCTGGCGAGACGGCGTGCGTGTCGTGCGGGTGACGGGTCCCACGACCACCGAGGCTCGGGACGGCTACTGGAAGTTCGGTCACTACCGCAACGCGAACATCAACGGCACGTCCATCTACGACGTCAGCGGCGTCCGCGTCTACCGCCCCTAGTCCCGCACCTGGCACCCTTGCGCCCCTGTGCGCGAGCTTTCAGCCGTGGAACGATCGTGACATGGCCGTGAATGTGGAGGCCCGGGCTCGGAAGGTCACGGTCGTGGGCACCCTGCTCGAGCAGCGAGGTGCTGCGGGGCGCGTCCTCGTGGTGGGTTGCGGAGACGGGCTTGAAGCCGGGCAGCTCGCTCGCCAGCTCGGCGCGGATGTCGTCGGGATCGACCTGGGGGACGAGTTCGAGTTCGACCGCCTGGCGTCCGAACCCGCGACCCTGCTCAGGATGGACGGACAAGCGTTGGCCTTCGAGGATGACAGCTTCGACGTGATCTACTCCTTCCACGCGCTCGAGCACATGTCCGAACCCCACCGGGCGCTGACCGAGATGCGACGCGTCCTGCGGCCTGGAGGGATCTACCTCGTCGGGACCCCCAACAAGGAACGCCTCGTCGGTTACATCGGCTCCGCTTCACCGATCGCGGACCGCATCCGCTGGAACCTCGCGGACTGGCGCGCCCGAGTCGCCGGTCGCTGGTCCAACGCACAAGGGGCGCACGCGGGTTTCACCTCGCGTGAGCTTCTCTCGATGTGTGCCGACGCCTTCGGTGATGCAAAGGTCGTGAGCGACGACTACTACCTGCGCCTGTACGCGGGCCGGTCGCGTCTGGTTCACGCCCTGATCGGGAGCGGCCTGAGCCGTTGGGCCTACCCCGCTGTCTACGTCTCCGGACGGGGTTGACGGCGAGTGCCGGGGCCTGGACCGCTCCGACTCACCCTCGTCCTGGACGAGGTCTCGGTGGGGGGTGCTGAGCTGCTCATGCTGAATGTCTTCCGAGCTTTCGACCCGGAGCGCATCGAGCCGCGACTCATCTGTCTACGCCGCGACGGCACGTTGGCCGATGAGTTCCGGACCGCAGGTTTCGAGGTGGAGGTCTTGAGTCGTCGAGGACGCTTCGATGTGCGGACCCTGCCCCGGCTGGTGCGCAGCTTCCGGAGAAACCGGACCGACGTGGTCCTGGTGACCCATCACCATCGCGCCTCGCTCGCTCTCGGCCGTCTGGCCGCGCCCCTGGGGGGCGTCAGGGCCACCCTGGTAGCCGCCCACGACATGGACCTGACCTCGCTCGGGCAGCGCTGCCTGCCCAGGTGGACCGTGGCGACGCTGTGGCTGGCATCGGCACTGGTTCTGCTGTCGCCGCGACAGGGACAGTACCTGCACCAGAAAGAGGGCGTGGGGTCCCGGCCCTGGAGCCGCACGCGCGAGGTCATCATCGCGAACGGGATCCCGCTGCCGGACGAGCCCGCGCCGATGGACAAGGCCCGAGCCCGACGCGAGCTCGGCCTGGGCGACCACGCCTTCGTGGTCGGCATCGTCGCTCGGCTGAGCGCCCAGAAGGCCCACGAAGTGCTGTTCGAGGCGTTCGCCACCCTGGCCCGGTCCCACCCCGACGCTCGACTCGTCGTCATCGGGGACGGTGACCGGCGTGCGGAGCTGCGCAAGATCGCGGAAGAAGTCGGGATCGAGGACCGCGTGCGGTTCACGGGCGTCCGGAGAGACGTCGGTGCACTGCTGCCGGCGTTCGACGTCTCGGTCCTGTCCTCGGTGCACGAGGGGGTCCCGCTCACGGTGATCGAGTCGATGGCAGCCAGGGTTCCCGTCGTCGCGACCGACTGCGGCGCCCTGCGCGACCTCATCATCGATGGCGAGCAAGGGTTCGTGGTGCCGGTGAAGGACAGTGCGGCGCTGGCCCGGTGCCTGAGGGTGCTCGCCGACGACTCGGTGCTGCGGGACCGCCAGGGAGAGGCGGCCCGGAAGCGGGCGGAGGAGTACTTCAGCATCGAGCAGACGGCCGACGGCTACGCAGCGCTCTGTCTCGACCTCGTCCGCCGGTGAGATCTCAACGCGGGTCGTTCTGGCACTGAGCAGGGTCGCCGGCGAGGAGGGTTCGCATCCACTGCTCGAGCGACAGCAGCGTCCAGATGCGGATCTCCTCGTTGCGGCTGCCGGCGTCGTGCCGCGTGAGCAGCCGCTGCACCTCGGTGAGGTCGACGACCTGGCTCAGCCGTGACTCCTGCGACAGCAGCAGGTCACGCGACGCGTCCCGCAGGTCGGTTCTCAACCACGAGTCGAGTGGCACCTTGAAACCCACCTTCTTCCGCCGGGTGATGGTCGACGGAAGGTGCCGGTCCGCCACCTGCTTGACGATCCACTTGGTCTCCCCGTCACGAACCTTGAGGTCGCGTGGCAGACGCAGCGCCAGCTCCACCAACCGGTGGTCCAGGAACGGCGGCCGCAACTCCAATGAGGCTGCCATCGACATCCGGTCGCCCCGTTCGAGCAGGTTGTCGGGCAGCCAGCTGTCGATGTCGATGCGACACATGAGATCGACGGGATCCCTGCCCCGGATCGCCCGCTCCTCCGGGAGCCACGTCATGCCGAGGATGCGTGCGGCCTCGGGGCCGGTGAAAGGCGCGAACCAGCTTCTCGCGCGGGCGGTCGGCGAGTCGGCGGACAGTGCCCGCACGGCGATCCGAGCACGGTTCGCACCCGGCGGGAGCCCCTGCTCGACCACCGACAGCGCCGCTCGTCGTACGACCCCCGGCACGAGTCCTGCCGAGGCGCTCACCCGCGCGAGACGGTACTTGGGATACCCACCGAAGAGCTCGTCGCTGCCCTCCCCGGACAGCACCACCTTCACGTGCTCCCTCGCCGCCTCGGCCAGCGCGAACACCGCGATGTCGGACGGCTCGCTGATCGGGGCGTCGCGATGCCGGCTGAGACGGGGCCACAGGTCCAGGAAGGTGCCCGGCTGCATCGGCACGTGATGGTGACGTGTTCTGAACAGCCTGGCCACCGACTCCGCATGGCCGCTCTCGTCGAGCCGTGGGTCGTCGAAGCCGGCGCAGAACGTGTGCATCGGCTCGCTCACGTGGCGACTGGCGAGAGCAACGATGAGGCTGCTGTCGACGCCGCCGCTGAGGTAGGCACCGACGGGCACGTCAGCCACCAGCGACTCGGCCACCGAGTCGTCCAGTGCCTTCTCCACCAGGTCGGTCGCGGTGGCGTCGTCCCCCTCCCAGGACTCAGCGGGGTCCGGAGGGGACCAGTAGCGGGTGGAGACGTGCGCCCCTGTGCGTCTGAAGCAGACCGCCTCACCGGGTCGCAGCTTGACCACCCCCTCGACGAGCGTGCCGGGAGCGGGAACGGCGCGCTGACGCAGGTAGGCGTACAGCGACGGCCGCGCGATCCGAGAGCCGGGCAGCGTGGGCAGCAGTGCCTTGATCTCGGACCCGAATGCGAGGACGTCACCGGTGCGGGCGTAGAAGAGGGGCAGGATCCCCAGTCGGTCGCGGACGAGCCACAGCTCGCCGAGCAGCGAGTCGTAGACCGCGAACGCGAACTGTCCCCGCAGCCGCTTCACTCCCTCGACGCCGAGGCGAGCGAACAGGGCGAGCACGACCTCGGTGTCTCCGCCGGTCTGGAACGGGTAGTCGAGCTGCTCCCTGAGCTCTCGGTAGTTGAGGATCTCGCCGTTGAAGGTGAGGTGGAACCGATCGTCGGGGGTCGACATCGGCTGCGGGGAGCCCGCCACGTCGATGATGGACAGGCGCCGATGCATCAGCGCCACCGAGCGCGGACCCACTCGCCGTGGTCGTCCGGCCCCCGATGGCGCAGCGCCAGCGACATCTGCCGGCCGAGCTCGACGTCGACGGGCGACACCCCGTAGGCAAGCAACCCCGCTATGCCACACATGGCGCCCTACGCCGGTGCGGACACCGTGCGGCCTCGGACCGGGTCACGGGTCCACCCCATCGAGCAACTGGTCGTAGAAGGCCACCAGCGCTCGACGCGAGGTGTCCCAGGAGAGGTGGGTCTCGACGCGATGACGGCCGGTCGCACCCATGGCCTCCCGCAGGTCCTCGTCGCGGAGCAGGTGGTCGATCTCGGCGGCGAAGGCCGCCTCGTCGTTGGCCGGCGCATAGACTGCCGCGTCGCCGGCGGACACCCGTGCCTCGGTGAGGTCGAAGGACACCAGCGGGCGACCCATCGCCATGTACTCGACGACCTTGTTCATGGTCGACACGTCGTTCAGGGCGCTGTGCGGGTCGGGCGCCGGGCTGACGTCAGCCGTCGAGAGGCACCGCTGCACGAACTCGTCCGGAACCCGCCCGGTGAACTCGACCATGTCGTCGAGCCCGAGCTCCTTGCTCAGCTCGACGACGTCCTCGAAGGCGTCGCCGCTGCCCATGAAGATGCAGTGCAGGTCCTCGCGCCCCAGCTCGTCCCGCAGGATCCGGAGCGCCCTCAGTGCGTAGTCGACACCGTCCTGGGGCCCCATCACACCCAGGTACGCCGCGAGGTACTGCTTGCCCCTGAGCAGTCGCGAGTCCGGTGGGTGGCGGACGAAGTGCTCGAGATCGGGTCCGCTGCGCACGACGACGACCCGGTCCGGGTCCACGCGGCCGCGTCGGATCGCCACCTGGCGGTAGCTCTCGTTCGTCGAGATGACCGCGTGCGCACAGGCGAACGTGACGCGTTCGAGCGCTCTGGTGACCCAGTACAGCGGTCTCCCTCCCTGGGGGAAGCGGGAGAGGAAGAGCTCGGGAACGAGGTCGTGGTGGTCGAACACGAACTGGGTCCCGCCCGGTCGGAGCAGCAAGGCGACCACGAAGAGCAGGTCCGGAGGGTTGCAGGCATGGACGGCGTGGACGGGACCTGCACGACGTACCCGCGCGGCGAGGCGCAGCGTCCACCACAGCGCCGCTGCGTATTCCCGCAGGTAGCCGGCGGGCCCCCCGGTGGCCGCGCGGAGGGGATAGCGCAGGATCCGCACGCCCTCGAGGACGATGTCCGGCTCCCGGTCGGTGTTCACGCCCATGGGGCAGATGACGGTGACCGCATAGCCGGCGTCCACGAGCGCTCGGCTCTCCTGCCAGACACGACGGTCGAAGGGGACCGAGAGGTTCTCGACGAGGACCAAGATGTGCCGGGCGGAACCACGACTTGCCGGCGCTCGCGCGATCATGATGCCTGACCGACCCGCGTCGAGTTCCTCTGCCGGCCCGGGGAGCAGACCTCGAGCAGCCGGCGTTCAGTCTCGTGCACGCTGTGCTGGAGCGTGAGATGTCGGCAGACGTGTTCGCGCGCGGCCGCACCCAGCTCTGCCCGCCGCTGCGGGGAACGGAGCAGGAGAGCGACCCGCTCGCCCAGCGCGACCGGGTCGCGGGCGGGCACGAGGTATCCGGTGACACCGTCCTCGACCACCTCGGACATCCCACCCACGGCGGTGCACACCGCCGGGAGGGCCGAGGCCATCGCCTCGAGAAGCGCCATCGGGAAACACTCGGTGGTGGAACTCAGGACAAAGACGTCCATGCATCTCAGCACCGCGGCGACATCGTGTCGAACACCCGCGAACACCACACGATCGGTCGCTCCGAGCCGGTGAACCAAGGTCTCCAGGGATGACCGGCGTTCGCCGTCACCGACCACCAAGAAGCGCGCCTCAGGAATCTCTGCGGCGACCAGCGCAGCGGCGCGGAGGAAGGTCTCGTGGTCCTTCTCGGGGCGGAGCGCCGCGAGGATGCCCACCACGAGGTCCTCCTCGGCGAACCCGAGCTCGGCACGTGGTCCTTCGTCGGTCGTGTCGAACATGGTCGGATCGACGCCGTTGGAGATCACCCTGATCTTGTGTTCGGGATATCCCAGCTCGCTCGTGAGGTAGCTGACCTGCCGATGGGAGACACCGAAGTAGGCGTCGGTGACACGGTCGAGCACGCGGTCCGAAAGACGCCTGAGCGACGTGCGCGGCTCGATGGGGCCACAGTTGTGCACCCAGAGCACGACGCGAGGAACTCGCGTGAGGACCGCGGCCAGGCGTCCCAGGAGCTCGGCGTTGTAGCCCCGCACGATCACCAGGTCCGGGCGGGTGGCGCGAAAGGCGCGGACGATCTGCACCAGTGAGATGACGGCCTCACGCTTCGTCCGGCCTAGTGCGACGGCAGGCACGCCCGCCTTGCCGAGCGCGGAGAACAACCCGCCGGGTTCGCCTATGCACACCACTGATGGTTCGAACTGCGACCGGTCCATCCGCGACATCAGCTCGACCGCGTGCCTCTCCGCTCCCCCGACCCGGAGATCGGGGACGACGTAGACCACCTTCAGTCGGCGGTGTTGCGGCGTCATCGCGCCAGCCCTTCGTACATCGCATCCATCGTTCGCCAGGCGACGTCGGCGTCGAACCGCTCGCGAACGCGCTGCAATGCTGCGGCTCCGAGACGCTCCCGCCGGGCGTGGTCGTCGATCACACCTCCAAGGGCTGACGCGAGCGCTTCCTCATCGCCCACCGACACCAGGACGCCACAGCTGGGGTCGACCATGTCACTGATGCCGCCGACGTCTGTCACGACGACGCACAGGCCGTGGGCCATGGCCTCGAGGATCGCCATCGGCTGCCCCTCGCTGCGCGAAGGGAGCACCAGGACCTGGGAGGACCGCAGCAGCTGCTCGGTCTGCGGTGCGGAAGCCCACCCCAGGACTCGCACCTCGTCGACCAAGCCGAGCCGCCGGACTCGGTCACGTGCCTGCTGCACGGCTCCGTCACCGGCGAGCGTCAGCCGTGCCTGGACGCGGCCTTGCGCAGCGCTCCTCAACAGAGCCCACGCGTCGATCAGGGTGAAGGCTCCCTTGCGGTCGCCGATGAACCCGAGGAACAGCACCTCGACCGGGTCACCGTCGCGCGGTTGAGGGGTCTGGGTCCGAGGCGTGACCGCGTTGGGGACGATGACGACGTCTGCCCTCGGCGCGATGGTCGTGAGGCGCTTCGCCCAGGTCTCACCGAGGGCAACGACCACGCTGGCGCTGTCGAGGGTCGCACTGATGTAGCGCTGAAGCAGGCGCGGGCTGCGATCATGGAATGACTCGAACTCGGACCCGTGCACGTGGATGACGACGGGCACGCGAGCGAGCCGGCCGGTCCAAGCCACGAGGGACTTTCGCGCGAAGCTGCCGTGGGAGGACATGTGCACATGCATGACGTCGGGGCGATGCACCAACAACTCCCAGACGATCGACGCAGAACCCCGGGCAAACGTCATCAGCTTCCCACCCACGCTGCCGTCTCGGTGCGTGGCCACGTGGCGAACCTGCCAGCGTGCCCACAGGGGCGTCTCCCGCATCACCCGGACGAAGCTCGAGATCCCGCCGCGTGTCTCGAGGCTCGTGGAGACCCAGAGGGCCCGTCGGTGGCTCATCGCGCCACCAGCGTGGACCGCGCTGAGCCGTCGTGGCCTAGGTGAAGTCCGGGGCGCTCGGCTCGAGGAACAGCTGAGAGCCGAGCCCGGCCGATGGCGGCTCCAGCCAGCATCCAGACGACGATGTTCGGAAAGTCGAAGAGGCGCAGGTCCACCGTTGTCCCGGCGACCACAAGAGCGACGAACGCCATGGCTGCGGTCAGGGCGAACGGCCTGTTGGCCAGACCCTGAGGCGGAAGCCGTCGCACAGCGCGCACCAGTTGCGTCGCGACGAGGACCAGCACGGTCATCCACAGACCCAAGCCCACGATCCCAAGCTCGGCAAGAACGCCGAGTGCATCGAAATGGCTCGCGATGCCGAAGCCACGCTCCCACGGGACCTCGGGCGACCAGGCCTGGTGGTGGTAGGTGTTGACAGCTGGGAATCGACCGATCCCCCATCCCGACCACGGCTTGTGGTCGAAAGCCCAGAAGGATGTCGCCATCGTGTTCAGGCGGTCCTGGACCTCCCCAGCTGATCCCACCCCTCCGGCGTCGCGGTCTGCACTGGTGAACGTCGACCACTTCAGGGCCACCCCGACGGCGATCGTGACGAGACAGAGCACGAATCCCTTGCGGAACCCGGCAGCGGTTACTGCTCCGATGATGAGCACCAGCGCGAAGGACAGCCAGACTGCCCGAGTGTGGGTGAGGTAGATCGCCCAAGTGCTGCCGACGGCCACCGCGCCCGCGAAGAACCTGAGGGCTCGAGGCTCGCTCGCATGCGCTGCGAGCAGGATCGCGGCAAGGAAACCGATGATGAGGACGAGCCCGTTCACCACAGGCTGGTTGAACGCGCCGTTCGCGCGCCCTTCCCAGGCAGGTGCCTCGACGATGTAGCGGGGCCAGACGATCCGGGACGGACCGGTGAACTGTAAGACACTCACCAGCGCCGAGTAGGCACCTGACGTCACCAGCATCCACAGCACGGCTCGGACCCGCGACTCCGTGAGGATCAGGCTCCTCCCCACAAGGTGCATGACCAACGGCATCACGACGCCGATCACGATGAACCGCGGCACCGAGAAGGACTCGTCGCCCAGGAGACCGGCGGGATACAGGTGTGGCGTCAGGGCAGACACCAGCACCCAGAGGATGTACAGACCGATCGCGGCACCGACGGCGTCGACCGCGGGCAACCGGACGGGTCTCGTGCCGGGCCACACGTAGGCCGCGACGAGGACGCCCCCGAAGGCTGGTAAGAAGGGGTCCACCGCGAAGGTGCCCGGCGGGATCGCGAGCCGGAAGAATGTGAACACCATGAGGTAGCAGATCGCCACCAGCGGGAGACGTAGCCCCAGGAGCGCCGCGGCCACGGCGAGGGGAGCCAGCATCGCCGGCGCGCCGAGCGTCGATGCGAGCGCAGCCAGACAGAGCGTCGCCAGTGCGCCGAGCCCCAGAGCCACCGTCACGACCCGCGGAGCGTGGCCTTCGAGCGGCGTCGTGGTCATGACCGGTGCTTCGCCACGTCGTGGTCCGTTCGCCGAACCAGGACACCGCCCAGTATTCCGACCTCGTTCTGCCGGAGGCGTTGCAGCGCGCGCCATGTGGGCTGAAGACGAGCGGCCGCCGGGTCCACCAGGACCAGCGCGCCGCCCGCTACCACGCACATCGCCTCGGCCTCGCGCGACGACCCGAGGCCGGGCGCTGCGACGACGACGGCGTCGACCGGCCCCGAGACGTCGTTGCAGACCGCCTCGACGGCCCGAGCCCCGATCTCGCTCAGCCCCGTCTCGTCCCCCAGTGCTTTGTCCGGAGTCATCACCCACAGTCCGTCGACCGCTCCTCGCAGGACCGTCCCCCCGAGCTTCTGCAAGGCCCTGGGGACCTCGGTGTCCTCGTCGGTCGGCGGCTCTCCGACCCCGTGCGGTGCCTCGGAGAGGACCGCCAGGACGGCGCGGCCGGACCGGGCCCACTCGACGGCGATCTGGTGCGCGATGAGTCCCGCCGTGTCACCCGGACTGGTGGCCGTGACCGTGACCGCGCCCGGTCTCGATGTGCGTGCGCCAATGAGCGTGGCGAGGCCCCGGATCTCGGAGCGATAGGTCGGCGAGCCGGCATCGAGCACAGTGTCGGAGAGCACCGTCAGGTCCGGCAGCGCCTCGAGGTCCTGGGCGGTCCTCAGCCGTCCAGAGAGCCGGCCGACGAGCAGCGCGAGCAGCACCCCTCCGACGAGGCCTCCGATGACACCCAGCCCGACGGTCTGCACCACGGACGGTCGGGTCGTGGTGACCCCTCCCGCGAGTTGCAGCACCTCGAGGAGGTTCGAGCGGCTGCTACGCAGCGCGGCCAGCTGTTCGCGGAGCGCGGCTGCGGCTGCCTCCGGCTGCTGCCCAGGCGAGGAGGTCGTGCTTCCGCCACCCCGCGCGATCTCCTCGACGAGGTCCTCGACCGTCCGACTCAATGCGGCCTGGCGCTCTTCCGCTCCCTGGTTCATGTCGCGGCTGAACCGCTTCGCGACCGCACTCGCCGCCGGGAGTGCATCCTCTTCGTGCGTGCTGGTGGCGTCGATCAGCAGGATCGGACTCGCGGCAGAGGTCTGGGCTACCACGGTGGTGCCGGAAGGCAACACTCCCTCGGACGCCAACCTGGCCTGGTAAGCAGGGCTGTTCAGGTAGGCCGCGAAGCCTTGGACGAGCACCGCATCCTGCTCGGGCGCGCGATAGTCGGAGCTCACGATCAGCGAGGCCCGGCCGGTGTAGGTCGTCGGAGTCGACGCCCAGGAACGGAATCCGAGCGCTCCGAACACGACCATCGTCGCGACGACGACCCACCAGTAGCGACGAACCCGCCTGACTTGGTTGGACAGCGATCCGTCACCTGTGGGATCGCTGTCGACCACCATGTGCCACCCCCCAAGCCGCGGATCAGTCCGTCGGGTCGAGGAACGACCCGATTGCCTGTGTCTGCATCATCAGACGGGGTGGTGTGAGTGGCAAGTGATTGTGTGCAGTCGAATGGCCCGACAATTGTGACGTCCGGCCCTCCCGCGGGAGGGCCGGACGTTGTTCACCGCACGTCGCTACGGCATCAGCTGTGCCTACCCGGCGTAAATGCGGGTGCCGCTGACGTCGTAGATCGACGTACCGTTGATGTTGGCGTTGCGGTAGTGACCGAACTTCCAATAGCCGTCTCGGGCCTCTGCCGTGGTCGGGCCATCGATGCGCACCACGCGCACGCCGTCCCTCCACAGCTCGAGCCAACCGGTGTTCTGGTTGGTGTAGTGAATGCCCATCTTGTACTGGTGCCACTCGCCGAGGGCGATCTGCCCGAGGTCGAAACGGCGGTATTCAGGTCGACCGGCGTTCGCGTTGAGCCGACGGCGGCCGTCAGCGCCGACCTCGGGCATGACGGTCGCCTGGGAGAGCGTCTGACCGTGGATCTCGTTCGGGCCGATCAGCTGCCAGCTGTCCAGGTTGGTACTCGGCATCTTGACGAACCGTTCGTTCCAGACCATCCACCGGGTAGACCCGAGCGGCACTGTTCCACCTTGCAGGTCGTTGCGCTCACTGGGGACAGACCCGTCCGCACCGGTCTGTCCGTCGACGAGCGTGCTGCGCAGCACCGGGTCACCGCTGGGGCCCTTTTCCGCCAGCTCGTTCAGGTACCCCCCGTTCTCTGGGCTCCAGCTAGTGGCCCTCGTCAGGTCCCTGAGCAGCGTCGTCCCTGCTGGCGGTGCCATCGGCGACGTCGGGGCTGGCGTCGGGGTCGGCGTCGGGGTCGGCGTCGGGGTCGGCGTCGGGTCCGGCGTCGGGGCTGGCGTCGGCGTCGTGCTCGTGGTGCTGGGTCCGTGCACGTCATGCTCGGTCACCCGCACCTGCGCCCTGGCCGCCGTCCGAGTCACGTTGACCACGGTCTCACCGGTGGCGGCGCCCTGGGGCGGCGTCAGGCTGGCCGCAACCCGCGTCCAGCGACTGGAGGTCACCGCGGTCTCACGACCACCGGTCCAGCTGAGCCAGTTCCCGCGTGCGTCGTACCACGAGACGGTGATCTGTGCTTCGGCACCGGTCTTGGTGGCCTCCACGTCGGCGGCGAAGGTCCACGCCTGGCCCGGCGTGACGGCGACCCGAGGCGCCCGGAGGCGAGTCACCGTGCCAGTGGAGTAGGCCCGGAGCGCGTGCGTCGCGGCCACGTGATCGCTTACCGAGATACGTGACAGGTTCGTCGCGCCCTCTTGAGCCGAGTAGCCGGCCATGCTGGTGGCCAGCACCGGGTTCGGTGAAGGCATTGGCCGCGACTGCTTGCCGATCCGCTGAGCGTGGCGGCGTTCGAGGGGCCGCCGAGGGAGACGAGCCCGACGAGGGCTCCGGCGAGCCCGAGCGACGCCACCGTCCTGCTGTGCGGCCTGGCGTGGGCGCGCGTCAGCGCATGCTGCATTGTTGGTCCTCCCAAACGAGTGGTGGGGAGTGGTGAGGGGGGATCGTCACCCGACGCGGAGCGGGTCCGGGCCTCCCTGGACCGGGGTCCGCGTGGCTGCGTCGCGGCAAGTGTCGCAAAGCCTTGCCCGTTACGCTTCGTTTGCGATCTTCAGGGACCTAAGTCCTGTCGAAACCCGCAGGTCAGCCCCACATACAAGGACTAAAGGGCTAGACCATCCGTGACCCCGAAGCCGACCGGCGGGTCATGCATCACTCCTGGGACAGGGCCTCGATGGCGAGGTGACGTCCGATCGGGAGCGCGGAGGTCGCCGCGGGCGAGGGCGCGTTCATCATGTGCAGCGTCCGCGCGGTGCGCCGCAAGCAGGAAGTCGTGGACGAACGTGCCGTCGCGCAGGACCGCCTGGGCCCGGATGCCCGGCCTCGCGCGGGCGCAGGTCGTCGAGGGTCAGTGACGGGCAGTACTTGCGGCACTCTTTCAGGTACCCGCGCTTCCACAGCGAGTTGCGCAGTTCACGCGCGCCCGTGCGGGCATGGGCTCGGGCGATCTGCCACATGCCAGGGAAGGCGGCGAAGTCGCGCGGACGTCCTGCCAGGAGAACGAGCCCTTCGGGTACCCCTCGCGCGCCAGGCCGAGCACGGCGTTGGGGCCCAGGGTGAGGCCGCCGGTGACGGTGAGGGTCAGGTGGACGCCGAGGAACGGCAGACCGGGGTCCGGAACTGGGTAGATCAGCCGGCTCACCAGGTCCGACCGGTCCGGGACGACGTCGTAGTACTCGCCGCGGAACGGGACGATCCGGAAGTCGGGCTCGGTCCGGCCAGGCGGGCCACGCGATCGGACTGGAGCCCGCAGCAGAAGATCGACCTGCCCGGCACGGAGGTCGCCCGCGGTGGTCGTCGAGGATGACCGACGCCGCCTGTCTCTCGCACCCCCGAGACCTCGACGTGGTCCTCGACACTCCCCCGAGCGAGTCGACGGGTCCGACAGGGCACGGGTGATCGCGACGAAGTCGGTGACCGCGGTGCCCGGGACCAGGAGGGCACCGAGACCCCGCACCTCGGGCTCCTGCTCGCGCAGCTCGTCCCGGCCGAGCCGCGTGACATGGACCCCGTTGGGGCTCGCCCGCTCCTGCAGCTGGCCCATCCGCCGCAGCTCGGCGGGAGTGGTCGCGACGACGAGCTTGCCGAGCTCGAGCAGGGGCACTGCGTGCTCGCTCGCGAAGTCCTTCACCTGCTCGGCACCGTGGCGGCACAGGTCGGCCTTGAGGCTGCCCGGCTCGTAGTAGATCCCGGAGTGGACCACGCCGCTGTTGTGGCCAGTCTGGTGTCGCGCCGAACGCGGTCCTCCTTGTCCACGAGAAGCACCGCGCTGCCCGGCCGGGCCAGCAGGAGGTGGTAGGCCGTGGCGGCACCGACGATGCCGCCCCCGACGACCACGACGTCGTGCTCCATGACTCCCCCTCGAGGCCGCGCGGACTGGCGCCAGTATCCCGCCCCCGGACGGGACCGGGAACCGGACTCTCGACCCTGCCCACCTGGGACCCCCCTGGCCTACCGTGCTCACAACCAAGGGGGTTGCCCATGCGGGTTCTCGTCACCGGTACCGACGGATATCTCGGCTGCCTGCTGGCCGCCGACCTGCTGCGTGCGGGGCACGAGGTGACCGGCGTCGACACCGGGTTCTACCGCCAGGGCTGGCTCTACAACGGGCTGGACCTCCTCCCCCGGACGCTCGACCGCGACATCCGCACGTTGAACGCCGACGACATCCGCGGTCACGACGCCGTCGTGCACATGGCGGAGCTGTCGAACGACCCGCTCGCGGCCCTGTCGCCGAGACTGACCTTCAAGATCAACCACGAGGGGTCGGTCCGACTCGCCCGCCTGGCCAAGGAGTCCGGGATCGAGCGGTTCGTCTACATGTCCTCGTGCAGCGTCTACGGCGCCGCCGACGGGGAGGTCACCGAGACCTCTCCGGTCAATCCGCTCACGCCGTACGCCGAGTGCAAGGTCAGGGTGGAGCACGACCTCACCGTTCTGGCGGACGATGACTTCTCCCCCACCTTCCTGCGCAACGCCACGGCCTACGGCGCCTCGCCTCGCATGCGCTTCGACATCGTGCTCAACAATCTCTGCGGCCTCGCCTGGACCACGCAGCAGATCGCGATGGTCAGCGACGGCAGTCCGTGGCGTCCCCTGGTGCACGCCCTGGACATCTCGCAGGCGATCCGGCTCGTCTTGGAGGCCCCCCGGGACCACGTGCACGCCGAGGCCTTCAACGTCGGTGACAGCCGCCAGAACTACCGGGTCAAGGAGATCGCCGAGATCGTCGCTGCGGTCTTCCCGGGGTGCACCACGACCTTCGGTGACCTCGGTGGTGACCAGAGAAGCTATCGGGTGGGCTTCGACAAGATCGTCAAGCACCTTCCCGACTTCGCGTGTCAGTGGGACGCCGAGCGCGGTGCCCACCAGCTCCACCGCATCTTCAGCAACATCGCGCTCGACGAGGCGACGTTCACCGGTCGCGGCCACACCCGGCTCCTCCAGCTGCAGCACCTGATCACGACGGGCCAGGTGGACGCGGACCTGTACTGGACGCTGCCGTGAGGATGCGCCCCACGTCCATCGACGGCGCCGTGGTGGTGGAGCTCGAGCCCGCCAACGACTCGCGCGGGTTCTTCGCGCGCACGTTCGACCGGGCGCTCTTCGCTGAGCACGGGCTCAACCCCGACGTCGAGCAATGCGGCATGTCCTACAACCGTCTCGCCGGCACCGTCCGCGGGATGCATCTGCAGGTGTCGCCGCACGTGGAGACCAAGCTCGTCCGTTGCGTGCGCGGCGCGATCCTCGACGTCGTCGTCGACCTGCGCCCCGGGTCGCCCACCCGGATGCAGCACGTGGCCGTCCAGCTCACCGACCGCAACCGGCACGCGCTCTACGTCCCGGCATTCTTCGCCCACGGCTTCCAGACGCTCGAGGACGACACCGAGGTCGTCTACCAGATCAGCGGCACCTACGCTCCGCAGGCGGAGCGGGGCCTGCACCACGCCGATCCTGCGCTCGCGATCCAGTGGCCCCTGCCCGTGACCGAGATCAGCCACAAGGACCGGTCCCTGCCGCTGCTGGGCGAGCAGCCGCCCACCTTCCTCGACCCGCTGACGGCCTCCGAGGCAGCGCCTGGATGATCCCGGCCGCCGGGTCACTCGAGCAGGTCGACCGAGGCCAGGGTCGCCGCGGCCCGCCTCACGTCGGCGAAGTCCAGGTCCGCGGTGCGCGCGATGTCCAACAAGGATGCGTCACCGTCGGAGTACGCCAGGACCCACAGCATGGCCATGACCGCATCGGTGGCGGTCCGCCCGCCCACGGCCGGGTAGACCCCGCGTCGTCCCAGCTGCGGCTCGCCGTACGGGCTGAGGTTGCGGCAGGTACGGTCGTTCTCCAGGACGTCGAGGACCTCGAGGACGGCGGTGCAGCCCTCCGCCACCTGAGGGCCCGTGACGTAGGACAGGTCGTCGGCCGACGTGTGGTACTCGGGGTACTCCCCATGGGGCGTCCGGGTGAGCCGGCCGAACGGCAGGGCGAACCCCGGCGAGTTGAACTGGCGCTCGTCGTACCCGTACGGCGAGTAGTCGCGCATCTCGCCGCCCCGCCGGCTGACCACGTGGCCGGCGGCTCGGTCGATGGGACGCGCCCCGTCCCGCGTGCGCTTGTAGACCAGCGGACCCGGTCCACCGAGGCCCGTGAGCACGAGGCCGTGGCGCAGGCGCGGGAGCACGTCGGCGTTGCGGCTCAGCCAGGTGATCGACCCGATGGTCCCCGGCGCGAAGAGGAAGCGATAGGTCAATCGGCGGCGCGGCGCCTCCATCAGGGTGCGGGCGACCTCGGCGGCGACGACCATCCCGGTGAGGTTGTCGTTGGCCAGAGACGGGTGGCACACGTGGGTGGTGATCATGACCTCGTCCGTGGACTCCCCCGGCACGACCAGCTCCCCGTAGTCCAGGACCCCTGGCTCCACGGTGCTGTCGATCACGACCTCGTAGGGTCCGTCGTTCATCGACGCCAACGCCGCCTCGCTGAGGCAGAAGCCCCACGTCCGCTCGTAGAAGGTCGTTCGGAAGGGGATCCAGTCGGGTCGCTCGGGCAGGGTGTGCAGGTGCGGACGGAGCTCGTCCAGCGTCATGGCCCGGCGCACCGGGACGCTGTAGCCCACCACGTGCAGGTTGTGCTCGCGGAAGTCCACGACCCGCCGGCCGGTCCGGTCGGCGATGTAGGCGTCGCGTACGTTCCACTCGTCGTTCACCACCCAGTCGTGGGCAACGGTCCCCGTCGGCACGGAGCGGCGTTCCAGCGGGACCCACTCCTCGAGCAGCTGCAGGGTCTGCCGTACCCCCTCCCCCGTGATGCTGCGGCAGATGGGGTAGAGCCGTGCCATGCGCTCGTGCAGCCGCTCACCGAGGGCCACGAGGTCCGCGCTGTCGCGACGGAGCGCGTCCACCCGCTGAGAGACCGACGGTACTGCCACGTCAGGCCGGGGCCACGTCGGGCAGACGGCGCGGCGCCGCGCGCGCACGCAGGGCCGGCGCCACGGGACGGCCCGCCAGGAAGCCCTCGGTGGACCCCGCCTCGACCGCGCGGGAATAGACGGACAGGGCGCCGCGGGCCGCATCGATCGTCTTCTCGACGTCCTCCTCAGTGTGCGCCGC
The DNA here is from genome assembly GCA_963811385.1 of uncultured Actinomycetota bacterium. Classification (GTDB taxonomy): domain Bacteria; phylum Actinomycetota; class Actinomycetes; order Propionibacteriales; family Nocardioidaceae; genus Marmoricola_A. The sequence continues at coordinate 133,489 of CAWEQX010000014.1, forward strand.
CGAGATCACGAACGACTGGCCGAGCACACCGCGCAGCAACATCTCCTGCAGGAACAGGGTGCGGTAGTCCTGCGACGGCGAGCCGTCGGGGCCGCGTGTGACGAAGACCAGGCAGGACGCGCGTCCCACCACCCCGACGTGGTCGGCGACACCGAGCTCCGCGGCGACCGCGTTGACGCCGTCGGCCAGGGCCTGGCCGCGCTTCTCCATCGTGCCCACGACGTCATGCTCTCGATAAGCCTCGTCCACCGCCAGGAACGCCGCGAGACCGGTGGTCTCGGGACCGTGCGTGGTCGAGAGCAGGAACGGCCGGTCAGCGTCGGTCCCGAGGCCTCCGAGGTCCATCAGCTCGCGTCGACCGGCCAGCGCGGAGACGGCGAAGCCGTTGCCCAGTGCCTTACCCCAGGTCGACAAGTCGGGTGCCACGCCGTAGATCGCCTGTGCGCCGCCCCTCGACCACCGCATCCCCGTGATGATCTCGTCGAAGACCAGCACGCACCCGTGGCGGTCCGCCAGGGACCGCAACCCCTCCAGGAACCCGACTCCGGGCTCTGCCGTCGCGGTCGCGGCCTCCAGGAGGAGACAGGCGACCTGACCCCGGTGCCGCTCCAGCAGCGCCTCCACCGACGACAGGTCGTTGTAGTCGAACCCCACCGTGAGACCGCGGGTCTCGTCGGGGACGCCGGCGTCCATCGGCGTCGTCCCGATGAACCAGTCGTCGGTGGAGAAGAACGGCTGCGAGCGACAGACCGCGACCAGCGGCCGGCCGGTGGCGGCCCTGGCCAGCTTTACCGCAGCCGTCGTCGCGTCGGACCCGTTCTTGGCGAACTTCACCATGTCGGCTGCAGGGACCTCACGGAGGAACGCCTCGGCGGCCCGGAGCTCCCAGGTCGTCGGCCGGCTGAAGCTCACTCCGTCACGCGCCGCCTCGCAGACCGCACGGACGACCGGCTCGTAGCCGTGCCCCAGCGTGACCGAGCGCAGGCCCATGCCGTACTCGACGTACCAGCGGCCGTCGACGTCGAGCACGTGAGCGTCCTTGCCGCGGACCAGGACCGGTGCCATGCCTTCTGGGTACTGGTCGGAGCCCCGGGCATAGGTGTGCGCGCCACCCGGGACCAGCTCGTGCAGCCGGCGCTGGAGCGCGGCGGAGGCGGCGAAGGAAGGCCAGCCGCGAGATGGCTCGTGCGGGCTCGTCATCTCGTTCGTCCTCCCAGCTCGAGGACGACCTTGCGGGCGACGTGGCCCTCGGCGTAGCGCGCGCGGCACTCCATGCCGCGCACGCGCATGATGCCGGTGAGCAGCTCGTCGTCCCACCAGTCACGGTGGACCTGCGACGGGTAGCACTTGTCGAGCAGCTCGACCTTGCGACGGGCCGTCTCCGGGGGCAACGGCACGTAGTGCGTCGGTGAGGCCATGTCCCCGTCCCATTTGGGGATCTCGTAGTGGAGCACGAGGGTGTCGCGCCACACCGTGCTCACCAGCTCGCCCACCAGCCGATGATCCTGGTGGGCGTCGTCGGGCCGGGGCGCGAGCACGAGGTCGGCGCGCTGTCCTGCGGCGAACGACTCCAGCGCCTGTTTGGCCGCCGCCCAGTGCCCCGGCAGCCGACCGTCCGGGAGGTCCAGGACGTCGACGGTCGCCCCCGGGAAGAAGGCCGGCAAGGCGGCCCGGGCCTCGTCCGCCCGCTCGGCGTCCCCGGTGAGCACCAGGCCCCGCACCGTGGTCCCCGGCCGCTCCGACAGGACGAGCAGCGTGCCGCCGCAGCCGATCTCGATGTCGTCGGGGTGGGCTCCGAGGACGACGACGTCCATGGGTCCCTGGCCCAGCTGCAGCCCCCTCACGCGACCTACACCACCGACGCCGGGAAGGCGGGCTGACCCATGTCGACGGGAATCACGCCATGCGCGTCGCCCGCCTGGGTGTGTTCGCGCCACAGCGCCCACGGACTGCAGCCGGCGCGGTACATGTCCTCCAGGGCCGTCCTCTCCTTCAGTGTGTCCATCGGCGCCCAGAAGCCGGTGTAGGGGAAGGCGAGCAGCCGACCATCCCGAGCTGCCCGCACGCATCCGTCCATGACGAGGTCGTCGCCCTCGTCGAGGTAGTCGAAGATGCCCTGTCGCAGGATGAAGTAGCCACCGTTGATCCGCATCGGCAGCTCGGCCACCGGGGTGAGCCCCACGACCCGGTCCTCCTCGCCGATCTCGACGACGTGGAAGGACTCCTGCGGCTTGACCGCGAGCAGGCTGGCCACGGCGTCCGTCGCGACGAACTCGTCCACGAGGTCGTTCATCGGCGCGTCGGTCAGCACGTCGCCGTAGTTGGCGAGGAACACCTCGTCCTCCTCGAGGTACGGACGGATGCGGCGCAGGCGCTCCCCGATCGCGGTCTCGACGCCCGTGTCGATGAAGGTGATGGTCCAGTTGCTGATGTCGGTCTGGAGCATCTCGATGTGCTCGCCGCCCTTGGTGAGGACGAAGTCGTTGGACCCCGTCTCGCGGTAGTCCAGGAAGTACTCCTTGACCGCGTGGGCGCCGTAGCCGAGACACAGGATGAACTCGGTGTGCCCGAAGTGCGCGTAGTAGCGCATCACGTGCCACAGCACCGGCCGGTGCCCGATGGGCATCATCGGCTTGGGCAGCGACTCCGGACCCGTGCGGATCCGCATGCCCAGCCCTCCACAGAAGAGCACGACCTTCATGACTCGTCTCCCTCCTCTCCCAGGACGGACAGCTGAGGCAGCGCGACCACCAGCCGACCGCCCCAGTCCCGCACGTACTGCAGCTGCTGCTCGATCTCGGCCCGCAGGTTCCACGGCATGACCAGGACGTAGTCGGGACGTTCCTCGGCCAGCCGCTCGGGCGGGTGGATCGGGATGTGCGACCCGGGCAGGAACTTGCCGTGCTTGAACGGGTTCCGGTCGACGGTGAACTGCAGCAGGTCGGCGCGCACGCCGCAGTGGTTGAGCAGGGTGTTCCCCTTGCCCGGGGCACCGTAGCCGGCGACCGACAGCCCCTGCCGCGAGCTGTCGACCAGGAACTGCACGAGGTCGTTGCGCACGGCGGCCACCGCCTGCCCGAATCCCGCGTGTCCCTCGAGCGTGTGCAGACCGGCACGCGCCTCGGCGGCCAGCACGGCGTCGACGGCCGGACTCGGTGTACCGGCGGTCTCGGCCGGTCGGGACCACGTGCGGAGGGAGCCCCCGTGGGTCGGCAGCTCCTCGACGTCCACGATGGTCAGACCGGCGCGGGCCAGCACACGCTGGGTGGTCAGCAGCGACAGGTAGGAGTAGTGCTCGTGGTAGATCGTGTCGTACTGACGTCCTTCGATCAGCCGCAGGAGGTGGGGGATCTCGATCGTGACCGTGCCCTCTCGTGACACCAGCGCCCTGAGCCCCTTGGAGAAGTCGACGATGTCGGGGACGTGCGCGAAGACGTTGTTGGCCACGACCAGGTCGGCGCGGCCGTAGACGTCCGCCAGCCAGGCACCCGTCTTCTCGCCGAGGAACACCGTCTCGGTGGGGATCCCCTTCTCGATCGCAGCCTTGGCCACGTTGACGGCGGGCTCCACGCCGAGCGCCCGGATCCCCCTCTCGACGACGTGTTGGAGCAGGTAGCCGTCGTTGCTCGCGACCTCGACCACGAAGGAGCTCCCATCGAGACCGAGACGTCCCACTGCCGTCTCGACGTACTGTCCCGCGTGGCTGACCCACGAGTCGCTGTAGGAGGAGAAGTACGCGTAGTGGGTGAAGATCTCGTCGGCCGCGATGTAGGCCGGCAGCTGCACCAGCAGGCACTCGGAGCAGATGCGCACGTGCAGCGGGAAGAAGGTCTCGGGCTCGTCCAGCTGGTCGGCGGTCAGGTAGGTCTCGCACGGGGGCGACATCCCGAGGTCCACGAACGTCTCGGTCAACGTGGCCCCGCAGAGGCGGCACAGCGGCGCGGCCATGCTCACCACCCCATGCCCTGGTAGGAGGGGCTGAGCCGGCGCAGATGGGCGCCGGGCAGCCGGACCAGGTCGAGCACCACCACCTCAGGTGGCGCCTCGTCGATCGCCTGCACCACCGTGGGATCCACGGATGCGGCGATCACCACGTCGGACGACTGCGCCAGCGCCCGCGGGTCGTCGCAGAGCAACTCCGCCAGGTGCGGCAGCCGCTCGTCGATGAACGACCGGTTGGCACCGAGCAGCCGCGACAGCGACACGTTGGGATCGTAGATCCGGACGTGGAAACCCTTGCCGATGAGCCGTTCGGCGAGGTCCACCATGGGACTCTCCCGCAGGTCGTCGGTGCCTCCCTTGAACGCGAGGCCGAACAGTCCGACCCGGCGACGTCCCAGCTCGATCACGCGTGCCAGCGCGCGCTCGGCGTGCGACTGGTTCGAGGGCAGGATGCTGAAGAGCAGCGGCAGGTCCACGTCGTGCTGGCGAGCGAAGTGGAGCAGCGCACGCACGTCCTTGGGCAGGCACGAGCCACCGAAGGCGAACCCGGGACGCAGGTAGGCCGCGCTCACGTTGAGCTTGGTGTCGGACAGGAAGACGTCCATCAGGTCGTAGGAGTCGATGCCCAGGACCCCACACAGCGTGCCCACCTCGTTGGCGAAGTCGACCTTGAGCGCGTGGAAGCTGTTGTCGACGTACTTGACCAGCTCCGCGACGGCGAACGGGAGGCGGAACACCGGCCCCGGCAGCCCCTCGTAGAGCGCCGCCACGACGTCCGCCGCACCGGGATCGTCGGTCCCGATCACTGTCTTGGGCGGCGCGAAGAAGTCGCGAACGCTCGTGCCCTCCCGGAGGAACTCCGGGTTCACCGCGACTCCGAAGTCCAGTCCTGCGCGCTTGCCGGAGCGCTCCTCGAGCAACGGGATGAGGAGCTCCTCGCACGATCCCGGTGGCATGGTGCTGCGGTAGACGACGGTGTGCCGAGCGTCCTTGTCCCTCAACGCGTCACCCAGCTGCCGGGTGACGGCCACAAGGTAGGTGGTGTCCACCGCACCGCTCGACTCGGAGGGGCTGCCCACGCAGACCAACGAGACGTCGGTCGCGTGCACCGCTGCCCTGGCGTCGTCGGTGACCCTCAGCATGCCGGAGGTGGTGGCCTGCCGGGTGAGGTCACCGATCGACTCCTCGACGATCGTCGACTGACCCTGTCTGACCAGGTCGAGCTTGGCCTGCTCGACGTCGACGCCGACGACGCGGTGTCCTCGCTGAGCGAAGCACGCAGCGGACACGCTGCCGACGTAGCCGAGGCCGAAGATGCTCAGGCACGGCCGATCATTCCCTGTCACCATCGGGTCTCCTCTGTCGCGCTCATCAGCAGGCACCGCGACCACTCACCACCGACACGACCGTGCGCGCCGCGATCTGCAGGTCGGTCGGCCAGCTCCAGTTGTCGGCGTAGTGGCTGTCGAGGGCCGTGGACTCCGCCCAGCGGAGGTTGCTGCGGCCACTGACCTGCCAGAGGCCGGTCATGCCCGGCCTCACGACGAGGCGACGCCGGCCGCCGGAGTCCAGGACCGCTGCCTCCCTCGGGAGAAGGGGCCGCGGTCCGATCAGCGACATCTCCCCCCGCAGCACGTTGACCAGCTGGGGGAGCTCGTCCAGCGACGTCCGGCGCAGGATCGCGCCGATGCGAGTCGTGCGAGGGTCCCGTCGGATCTTGAACAGCGGTCCGTCCGCCTCGTTGACTGCGAGCAGTTCCGGCTTGAGACTGTCCGCCCCGTCGACCATGGTCCGCAGCTTGTGCATGCGGAAAGGTCGGCCGTCGTGACCGACGCGCACCTGGGTGAAGAAGGCCGACCCCGGACTGTCCAGCCTGACCGCCAGGGCGAGCAGTGCAAGGACCGGCCACAGCAGGACCAGGAGGACCGCCGCGGCGAGCCGGTCGACGCCGTGCTTGGCCGCGGACACCAGCGCCGAGCGGCGGGGTGGATCCATCACGCATCCGACCTCGCCTCCGAGCGAGCACGTCGTGAGCCGGTGCTGAGCGACGCCCGTGTAGGGACCGAGCACCATCAATCTGACCGGCGAGCGCTCCAGCGCCCATGCCGTCCAGCGCAGGGCGGCCGCGCCGAGAAGTGGCCCCGGGACCGCCACCACCTGCTCCGCCCGCACGTCACGCACGAGCTGCGGCAGCTCGTCCAGAGACTCGCAGCGAGGCGGCCCCTCGGCCGTGAACGACGACCCGGCCCTGGGCGTCTGCCGCAAGGTGGCCAGCCCGACGACGCAGACCCGCTTGCTGTCCCGCCAAGTCCGCAGGTGGTGCTCGACCGCACCCTCCTCCCCGACGAGGACCACGCGCACCGGACCGGCTCGCCGCGCACCCGCCAGTCGCGCGACCCCCGCGCCACCCGCCGCAGCCAGCACCGCGACGACCGCACCTCGAAGCTGGTGGTCGGCGTCAGCCACACCCGTGATGACGGCACTCCCGGCGAGCACGACCATCGCTGCGTGCCGCAACGGCGCCACCCCGCGCTCGACCGGCCCACGAAGCCCGGGCACACGCGCGAATGCCAGCCCGAGCCAGGCCAGGACCGCAGCGACTGCCATGGCTCCCGCGCCGACGGCGACGCACGCTCCGGCGCTGCCGAGGACAGCTGCCGACACCTCGACGACGACTGCGGGGACGCGGCGAGCACGCCCTGCCAGGACGGCCGGCGCGGCCACCTCGGTGGCGGGAGCACGGCGTTGGCGCGGGAGGAGGGCGACACCGTCCGCCCGGGCGGACGGTGCCGGGTCAGCAGGTTGAGCTGTCGACGTCACCGTCGTCCCCCATCCCCCAAGATCGTGGCCCCAGTGGTGCGGCCGCCGCCAGGGCGCGTGGCCCTCGGGTGGGTCCGAGGTGCACGCCGTGGCGGTGGCGGCCACCCTCGAACCTAGGCGCGCACCAGACGGCCTGGAACCTGCGAAGTGACGAACTTGGCCTCCTCATCTCGGACGATCTCCAAGGTCCTGAGCCATCCCAAAGGCCCCGCTGCGTGCCAGCGCCACCAGGGCGGGCGTGGAATGCACCTCGGCCAGCCGGCACATATGACGCACGTGGGTCCGGACCGTGTTGAGCGCGAGCTGGAGCGACTCGGCCACCTCACCGTGCGACCTCCCGTCCATCAGGCACGCGAGGACCTCCCGCTGGCGGGGTGAGAGCCGCACGCTGTCACCGATGTCGATCCCCGCGATCTCGTGCTCGAGCAGCGCGTCGATGACCTGCGCACGGAGCCGCGGTGTCACCCAGCGGCCACCTCGGCGTACGGTCGCGAGAGCCTCGGCGAGCTCGCTCAGCCGGCACTCCTCGTCGATCCACCCCGCCGCTCCGCGGCGAAGCGCCCGGGCAGTGCGTCGCGGGTCCGACGCCGCGGCGAGCACGATCGTGGCGGGGAGCCGGCCGTCCGAGGTGATCCCTTCGAGGAGGCGCAGCGCTGGTTCGCCGTGGATGAGCTCGCTCGCGAGGACCACGTCGACGTGGCGCGTCTCGAGCGCTCGGCCTGCGGCGGCCATCGAGATCGAGGACTCCGCGCGCGCGACCACGTCGAGCTGCGGAAGCATGCACGCCACGGACTCGGCGACCAGCCGCTGACCGCTGATCACCAAGACGGCCAGCCCGCCCTCGTGGCCGGGTCGAGGGACGGAGCGCGCAGGACCGTTCATGGCTCGGGCTAGGCGGACAGCCCGTCGAGGAGCCCCAGCTCGTCGGCACGCCGCACCGCTGCGAGCCGGCGACCCTCGCCGAGCTTGCGGAAGATCGACTGCACGTGCGTGCGCACGGTGTTGACGCTGATGTCGAGGTCCCGCGCGATCGTCATGTTGGACGCGCCCGCCGCCAGCCGGTGCAGCACCTGTTCCTCGCGCTCCGTGAGCTCGACCCGCCTCGCCGCTCGCAGCGATCGGGATCGGACGACTCCTTCGACGAAGCTCTCCCCGGCGCATGCCCGGAGGACGGCACGGACAAGGTGGTCCACGCCCACGTCGGGACCCAGGACGGCGTCGATGCTCGGGCAGTCCTCGGCCTCCAGCACGCGGTCGTGCGCGTCGATCACGACGAGGGTCGCCACGCTGGGCACCGCATCCCTGAGCACGGGGAGGAGCCGTCGTCCGGCCCGGGTGAGTCCGTTGCTCAGCACCAGGACGTGCGGCCGGTGCTGCAGGCTCGTCTCGACCATGGCGGCGCCCTGATCGCAGATCCCGTCGACCCGGACGTGGCCGCTTTCCAAGGACGACGCCAGCGCGGCTGCCAGCAGCGGCCGCTCTTCCACCAGGACGACGGAGCAGGGATCGGTCCCAGCGAAGTGCTCCCCGAGGTGCACGTGCATGTCGACTCCGATGCTCTGGGCAGCAGGGTCACGGCTGCGGTGGGACCTTCGCCCGACCAAGGGCACTCGATGGGGACGAGGCCGATCGACGGATGGTGGAGGCGTCTGCCTCAAGGTGTAGTGCTCTTGCAGGACCCGGCACAGGGCCATGGGGGCGGTCAGCGCGGACCGGAGGTCCTCCTGGACTCCCGGCAGATCGTGCCCTCGGTCCCGGATTGCGGCTCGGCGTCACTCATGGAGTCGAGCCCGGCGCCACCCCACACTCTCAGGCGCGGACCCGCAGGCCGATCAGGCAGACGTCGTCCTCCTGGTGCTCGCCGACCAGACGCTCGAGCAGCTCGTCGCAGAGATCGGGGAGGTCGCGCCCCGCCAGCTCCCGCGCGGTCTCGACCAGCCGGTCGATGCCCTCGTCGAGGTCGCGGCCGCGCCGCTCGATCAGTCCGTCGGAGAAGAACAGGACCGTGTCGCCGGTGCCGAGGACCACCTCGTGCTGGCGGCGCACCGAGCCGGCGACGACGCCGAGCAGCAGGTCGGTGTCGTCGATGTCGCAGGCGCCCGCGCTGCCGTCGGCGCGCACCACCACCGGCGGCGGGTGCCCGGCGCTCGACCACCGCAGCAACGTGGTCGTCTCCCGTCGGCCGAGCGTGCCCACCAGCGCGGTGGCGGTCACGCCGGGGTAGAGCGCCTCGGTCGCGGCGTCGAGCAGCTCCAGCGCGGTGGCCGGGCCGCCGGCGTCGCCGAAGCCGATGCCGCGCAGCACGCCGCGCAGCTGGCCCATCACCGCCGCAGCCCGGAAGTCGTGGCCCACCACGTCACCCACGGTCAGCAGGAGCGTGCCGTCGCGCCGGATGAAGGAGTCGTACCAGTCGCCCCCCACCTGGGCCTCGTCGGCGGCCGGGACGTAGCGCGCGACCAGCTCGGCGGTCGCCAGCACCGGCGGGTCGGTGAGCATGCTGCGCTGCAGCTGCTCGGCCATCACGCGCTGGCGGCGGTTGGCCTCGAGCACCTCGAAGGCGGCCCCGGCGCGGCGCCCCACCTCGGTCGCCACGGTCAGCTCGGCCTCGGTGAAGGCGGGCTGCCCCTCACCGCGGAAGACCGCCATCGACCCGAGCACGCCGCGGCTGCCCAGCAGTGGCACGGCCATGGCGGTGGACGCCCCCAGCCGGCGCACCAGCTCCTGGACCCGGGGGTCCGGGGTGTTGGCGGCGCGCATCTCGTCGGTGATCTCGGTGAACAGCAGCGGGCCCTCGCCGCGGGCGATGCGGCGGCTGGGGGTCCGCTCGGACACCGCGGTCGGCAGCAGGTCCATCGCGGCGGTGACGTCGTCGGCCCGGTCGGGGTCGCGGTGCTCGATCAGCACCCGCGCGGTCGCACCGCGGCCGTCGTAGGCCTGGAAGGAGACCCAGTCGGCGAACGACTCCACGAGCTCGGCCCCGAGGGCGTGGAGGACCTGGTCGGGGTCGTGCGCCCCGAGCAACACCTCGGAGACCCGGCCCAGCAGCGACACGTGCCCGCTGAAGCGGTCGCGGTCGGCCTCGACCCGCAGACGGCTGCTGGCGTCCTCGATCATCAGGAGGACCACCGGCTCGGCGTCCTCGGTGCGTGACCAGGTCGCGGTGACGTCGAGCGGGCGACCGGCCGGCGTGCTCAGGGTCAGCTTGCCGGTGGCCTCGTCGGTGCGCGCGTCCCAGGTCTGCTGCACGAGGTCGTCCACGACGTCGGCGGGCTGCACGACCTCGCCGACCGGGCTGCCGCGGTCATCCGGCTCGAGGTCGAGCATGTCGAACGCCGCACGGTTCCAGGTGCGCAGGCGGTGCTGCTCGTCCAGGACGACGATGCCGAGCGGCACGTGGCGCAGCAACGTCCCGAGGCGCACCGGACGGTCGGGGGCGGTCACCGGCGTCGCTGGTGTCGCTGGTGTCGCCACACCCGAGGGGTCGACCGGGTCCACCGCGCACCACCTCTCCCGGGGACCCGTTCCCCCACCAGGCGACTCTAGCGGCGCGACGCCGACCGCGACGGGCTGACGCAGGGGCGCCGGACCTCTAGCCTGTCCAGGGTGGTGAACCAGGTGCTGAAGATCAACGACGCCGGCTGGCTGCACGCCGAGACGTTCCGGACGCCGATGCAGGTCGGGGTGCTGGCCAACCTGACGATGCCCGACGACGCGGACGAGTGCTACCTCGAGGACCTGGTCAACCTCTGGCGCACGCACAAGACGTTCCAGCCGCCGTTCAACTACAAGCTGCGCGGCACCGCCCTCGCCCGCTGGGAGGTCCTCCCCGACGAGGAGATCGACCTCGACTACCACCTGCGCCACTCCGCGCTGCCCTCACCGGGCGGCGAGCGCGAGCTCGGCATCCTGGTCTCGCGCCTGCACGCGATGAACATGGACCGCCGCTACCCGCTGTGGGAGTGCCACGTGATCGAGGGCGTCGCCCCGGGTCGCTGGTCGCTCTACCTCAAGGTGCACCACTCCCAGATCGACGGCGTCGGTGGCATCCGCATGGCGCGCCGCATGTTCACCACCGACCCTTCCGCGCGCGGACTGCTGCCGCCGTGGGCGGTCGGAACCCACGGCCTCGACCAGTCGGGCCTGCCGCCCAGGGAGAAGGGCGCGGACGTCGCCGTCCCCTCGCGGGGCGGGCCGGTGGAGCTGGTCACCGGCGGCCTGCGCTCCACCGCGGCGATCGCCGGCTCGCTCGCACGGACCTACAGCGAGAGCGCCGTCGGCTCCGGCGACGACCTGCGGGCGATCCCCTACCGCGCACCCAAGTCGATCCTCAACGGGCGCATCAGCAAGCCCCGCCGCTTCGCCACCCAGGCCTATCCGATGGACCGGGTCCGCGCCGTCGCCAAGGCGGCGGACGGCAGCCTCAACGACGTGTTCCTGGCGCTCTGCGCGGGCGCGCTGCGCCGCTACCTGCTCGAGATCGACGAGCTGCCCAAGCAGTCGCTGACCGCCAACGTCCCGGTCTCCGTCCGCGCCGGCGAGGGCGCGACGGTCGGCAACGCGATCAGCTTCCTCTACGCCAAGATCGGCACGGACGTCGAGGACCCGGTCGAGCGGGTCAAGGCGATCCACGAGTCCACCAGGCTCGGCAAGGAGCGCCTGCCCAAGGCGGGCGCCGCCGCGATGGACCTCTACACCACCGGGCTCATGGGGCCGTTCCTCGGCCAGGCGATGCTCGGCGTCGGCGGCATCGGCCGGCCCGCGTCCAACATCGTGATCTCCAACGTGCCCGGGCTCCAGGAGGCCCGCTACATCGAGGGCTCGACGATGGAGGAGTACTACCCGATCAGCCTGCTGTTCCACGGCCAGGCGCTGAACATCACGGCTGTCTCCAACGCCACGATGTTCTGCGTCGGGTTCACCGGCTGCCGGGAGACCCTCCCCAGCCTGCAGAAGATCGCGGTCTACATGGGTGACGCGCTGGTCGAGCTCGAGGACGCCCTCGGCCTCGCCTGGGACGACTGACCGCCGCCCGCGCCGCCGGGGTCGCTGGGCGGCACGGCGTATCAGCCGAGAAGATCTCGGCTCTTCTGCGTCATGGACCGGTGTGACCCACGTCCCATCTCCAGAACCCACGAGCCAGATGAGGGAGGACACGACGATGTGCACTCATGCTCCCCGGTGCCCCGAGGCCACCGCCCCCGACTGCTGCCACGCGCACCTCGCCGCTGACCACTCCGAGCAGGGCTGGATCCGCCTGTGCAACGGAGTGATCCTCTTCGACGACGGGCAGTACCTCACCCCGGACGGTCACGTCGTGACGGTGCCGCTCGCCGCCTGACCGAGTCTCCCGGTGTCGGAGACGACCGGGTCGCCTCACGGAGGAGTCCGCTGGTGCTCCGCGACCCCGGCCGCGACCCCGGCTGCGACCCCGGCTGCGACCCCCGGCTGGGCAGCCCCGTCAGCCGCTGCCCTCCTCGAGCTCGCGCACGATCATGTCGACCACGGCGACCAGGTCGCCGCCGGAGTCGGACGCCCGGGCCCGCTGCCGCTCGTACGACGCCCCGTGGCGCGAGATGCGCTCGACGCCGGCGAGCTCGGTGCGGCACCCGAGGCGCTCGGCCACCGGTGCGAGCGCGTCGAGCAGGTCGGCGAGGTCCTCGCGCAGCAGCCGCTCGTTCGACTCCGCGTCGGTGATGATCCAGGCGTCCATGCCGTAGCGCGCCGAGCGCCACTTGTTCTCCTGCACGTGCCACGGCGGGAGCTGCGGCAGCCGCTCGCCCGCCGCCGCCCGCTCCTCCAGGTCGACCACGAGGCAGTGCGTGAGCGCGACCAGCGCGGCCAGGTCGTGCCGCGAGGAGACCGCGTCGCAGATCCGCACCTCGAGGGTCCCGAGCCGTGGACTGGGGCGCACGTCCCACCGGATCTCGTCGACCTCGTCGATCACGCCGGTCTTGACCTGCGAGGCGACGAAGTGCTCGAACTCCGCCCACGTGGCGAACTGGAACGGCAGCCCGGCGGTGGGCAGCTGCTGGAACATCATCGCCCGGTTGCTGGCGTAGGCGGTGTCCTCGCCGGCCCACATCGGGGAGCTCGCCGAGAGCGCCTGGAGGTGCGGGTAGTAGGTCAGCAGCGCCGACAGCACGGGCATCACGGTCTCGCGGCGTGGCATGCCGACGTGGACGTGCACGCCCCAGATCAGCATCTGGCGCCCCCACCACTGCGTGCGTGAGATCAGCTCGGCGTACCGCTCGCCCTCGCTGAGCTGCGACTCCGTCCAGCTGGCGAAGGGGTGCGTCCCGGCGGCGAAGAGGTCGACCCCGAGCTCGCGCGTCACCGGCAGCACGCTGTCCAGCGTGCGCTCGAGGTCGGCCATCGCCTCGGGGACGTCCTGGCAGATGCCGGTCACCAGCTCGACGGTGTTGCGGAGCAGCTCGCGGTGCAGTCCGCGCCCACCGGCCCCCTGCTCGGGACCCGCCTGCAGCCGGTCGAAGACCTCGTCGGCGACGTTGACCAGGTCCCGGGTCCGGTGGTCGACCAGCCCGAACTCCCACTCGACCCCGAGCGTGGGTCGCGACGACGCCGCGAAGGGGATGTCCACGCAGGCCAGCCTGGCACAGCGGCGGCCCGCGCGCCCGCGCGCCCGCGCCCCGACCCACGGCCCCGGTCAGCGCCTCCTGACCAGCCCGTGCTCGTGGGCGAAGACCACGATCTGCACCCGGTCGCGGAGCCGGAGCTTGCGCAGCACCGCCCCCACGTGGGTCTTGACCGTCGACTCGCTGAGGTAGACCGCGGACGCGATCTCGGCGTTGGACCGGCCGCGCGCGACCGCGTCGAAGACCTCGCGTTCCTTGTCGGTCAGCGAGAGGTAGGTCGACGGTGGCTCGGCGTGCGGGCGCAGCGACCCCTCGAGCAAGGTGGTGAGGTCGGTCGGGGCGAGCACCGCGTTGCCGCCGTGCACGGTCCGGACCGCGTCGGCCAGCTGGGCAGGGGTGGCGCCCTTGAGCAGGAAGCCGCTGGCGCCGTGGCGGATGGCGGCCGTGGCGCGGTCGTCGAGGTCGAAGGTGGTCAGCACCACGACCCGCAGCGGCGTCGCGCGGGCGGCCACGCGGTCGGGCAGGAACAGCAGTCGGGTGGCCTCGACGCCGTCCATCTCGGGCATGCGCAGGTCCATCAGCACGACGTCGGGGGCGAGCTCGTCGGCCTCGCGGACACCTTCCCGGCCGTCGGCGGCCTGGCCGACGACCTCGATGCCCTCCTGGGCGCCCAGGATCACCGCGACGCCCTCGCGGAAGAGGTCCTGGTCGTCGACCAGCAGCACCCGGATGCTCATCGCGGCCTCATCGGGACCCAGGCCGTCGCGGTGAAGGTGGACGGCTCACCGGAGCGCCGGCGCACGTCGAGGCGTCCGCCGACCCCCTCGAGCCGCGAGCGCATCCCCCCGATCCCCGAGCCGGAGCCGAGCACCACGGTCGCCTCCTCGTCGGGGCAGGCATTGGTCACCTCGACGCGCAGGTCGCCCTCCCAGTGCCGCTCGACGACGACGGGCTGGGCCCGGTCGCCATGGCGGATGGCGTTGGTGAGCATCTCCTGCAGCACCCGGCGCGCCACCTCCGCGAGCTCGGGCGGCAGCGGCTGCGGGACCCCCTCGACCGAGTCCTGGACCGCGACCCCGCTCGTGCGCGCGCCCTCGATCACCTGCGTCAGCACGTCGACGTCGGAGGAGGGCGCACCCGTGGCGGCGAGCACGTGGCGCACGTCGACCAGCGAGGTCCGTGCCGACCCGGCGATCGTCGCCAGGGTGTGCTTGAGCTGGTCGGCGTCGTCGGGAAGGTACTGCGCCGCCTCGGCCTGGGACAGGATCACCGTCAGCGAGTGGCCGACCACGTCGTGCACGTCGCGCGCGAGCCGTGCCTGCTGCTCCTGGAGCCGCGCCACCTCGAGCGAGGCCGCGACCTGCGCGGTGGCGCGCTCCTCACCCTGCGCCGAGGCACGCTCTCGGCTCCGGGACCTCAGCAGGAGGCCGACCAACCACGGGACCAGCGACACGACGCAGCCGGTCCCGGCGACCACGAGCACGAGGACCACCTCGGTGCCGCCGAGCCGGTCGAGGACCGGCCCCACCAGCGTCCCCGTTCCGAGCACCGGGCTCGCCAGCGACGAGGCACCGACGAGGAGCGCCGCCAGCGGACCCGACAGGCCACTGGTGACCAGCGTCGCGGTGGAGCCCCACCGGGCGCAGCAGAAGGCGACCCACGCCAGCGACAGCTCCACGACGCCGACCGGGTGGCCGACCGCGAGCTGGAGCACGGCCAGGACCCAGCACCCCGCCAGTGTCGCGCCCGGGAGGCGTCGGGCGGCCGTCACCGCCGCGGCGACCGCGACCGGGACGACGAGGTGCCACCAGGGAACGTCGAGCGGCGACCCCGAGCCGTAGGTGGAGAAGCCCGGACCCGAGACCGCCTCGAGCAGGCCGAGGGCGAGGACGACGAGCCCTGCGACGAGGTCGGGCACCCAGGGGCGCCAGTCGTCGCCGGTCACGCGGTCACCTCCGTCAGGGCTCGTCCGCCGTCATCGAAGCACAGCGGTGGCGGCATGGGGCCAGACTCTCCGTCACGGGGCGCCCGCAGGATCAGCCTGAGGTGCCGGACCCCGGCACCTGGGTGCCGCTTGTGCTCAGACCGGCAGCTCCCAGGTCACCTCGCGTCCCCGGGGGCGGAACCCGAACCGCCGCAGGATCGGCGCCGACGTCTCGACCCGTCCCTTGACCAGGGCCACGGTCGCACCCCACTCCACGGCGATGCGCAGGCGCTCGGCGAGCACCGCGGCGTACACCCCTCGGCGGCGGGCGTGCGGCAGCGTGGCTCCACCCCAGAGACGCGCCACCTCGCCGGCCATGCTCAGCCCCCCGGTGCCGACGCCCTCCCCGGCGACCCAGGCGACGAACCGCCCGCCCTGGTGGGCGACCAGCTCCGCGACGCACTCCGCCACGAGGTCCGGGACGCGCTCCTCCGTCATCGGGGCGTCGCCGAAGGCGACCTCGTCCACGTGCCCGAGCGCGCGGGCCCCGGCCTCGTCGATGACGGGGAGCACCTCGACGGCGCGGCTGGGCGGAGGCAGGACGGTCGGCTCCCAGGCCAGGCGGTCCAGGGTCTCCAGCACGTGGGCTCCCCGGGCCCGGAGGACGCGCACGAGCGCCTCGTTGTCCGGCCGCTCGGGCACCGCCCAGTGCACGTGCGGCAGCCCGTGCGCCCGGGCGATCCCCAGCGCGAGGTCGAGGGCGGCCGTCTCCTCGCCCGCCGGCGGCGTCCCGACCGTCATGGTGCGGTGGGTCAGGTACGCCGGCCGGACCAGCATCCGTCCGCCCGGCACCGGATGCACCTCGGTCCCCTCCGGGATCCACACCCAGTCGCCGAAGGCGGCGTCCACCGCCGCGTCGTCCCACGCCATGCACCGCATCCAACCAGAGACCGATACTTCGACAATCGTTGTACAAACCCTGTGCAATCTCTCAGCGAACTGTCAGGTACGGACGCCAGGGTCAGGGCAACCGACCGATCCCGTCCCCCAGGAGGAGACATGCTCCGCAGCCGCACCGCCCTCGCCGTCGCCGGACTCGCCGCCCTCGGCGCGACCACCGTCGTCGCGCCCCCCGCCCAGGCCGCGTCCAAGCCCGACACCCAGTGCATGCGCCACGGCATCGCCTTCCTCAAGGACAACGGGCTCTTCTCCGCCGTGGCCAAGGGCGGGCTGCCGATCGCCACCGCGGTGAGCGTCGGCGTGACCCCCCGCGCGGGCACCGACGTCGCGGCCCTGCCCGACCCGCTGCCGCTGTCGGTGGTGCTGGCCGACCACCGCGCCGGGGGGAGCAGCCTGTTCGCCTACCCCTGGTGCTGAGCGGATCAGGGGGGGCGGCATGGGCGCGACGGTAGCCTCGCGCCCGTGCCGGGCTCCTGGTTCGAGGGCAGGTCGTCCATCAGCCCGCCCGGCGACGACCGGCGGGTGATCTGCGACTCACCCACGACGACGCCCGCGCTGCCGGACGGGCGCCATCGGCCCGGGTCGGTACCGTGCGGGGGTGGACAAGCAGACGCGCCGACGGAACCCCGCTCCGCGCCTGCAGTCGATGCGGCCCATGGACATCGGCGTGCCCGGCCCGACCCCCTGGGACATGGCCCGCGCGTTCCGCTCGGTGCGGGCCGACCCGCTGGGCTTCCTCGGCGACGTCTCGGCGGAGTACGGCGACCTGGTCGCCTTCCCGGTGCCCGGCTCCCCCGCCCTGCTGGTCAACGACCCCGACGTGGCGCGGCACGTGCTGCAGACCTCGGCGCGCCACTGGGGCAAGCAGACCGTGCAGTACGCCGCCCTCGCGCGCGTCACCGGACCCGGCCTGCTGGCCTCCTCCGAGCCCGACTGGATCGAGCACCGCCGCCTGGCCGCTCCGGCCTTCCACCACCAGCGCCTCGAGGCGGTCGGTGACCAGGTGCGGGCCGCGGCGGACGTGGCCATCCGCGCCCGACTGCAGGGACCGGCGCTGGACGCCGGCGCCGTGGTCGACGTCGCGGCGCTGACCCACCGCATCGGGCTCGACGCGGTCGGTCGAGCGCTGTTCTCCGCCGACCTGTCGGGCCACGCGCACCAGCTGCTGGACGCCACCAGCGATGCCGCCGAGCTGGTCGTGCGGCTGGGCAGGTCGGTCCTCCCGACGGCCGCCTGGACGCCGACCCCGACCAACCTGCGGCTGCGCTCGACCCGGCGACGCCTCGACGACATCACCGCGGGGCTCATCGCCCAGCGTCGCGCACACGGGCCCTTCGAGGGCGCCGGCTCGCACGGTGACGACCTGCTCGGCCTGTTCCTCGACAGCGGCATCTGCGACCAGGCGATCCGGCACGAGCTGGTCACGATGGTCATCGCCGGCCACGAGACGGTCGCCGCTGCCCTCGCCTGGACCCTCATGCTCCTGGCCGAGCACCCCGCCGCGCAGCACCGCGTGCGCGAGGAGCTCGTCGCCCACCAGGGACCGCTGCCGATGCGAGGTCACCGGCAGATCCTTCCGTGGACGCGCGCGGTCGTCGACGAGGCGCTGCGGCTCTTCCCGCCGGCCTGGGCGCTGTCGCGACGCAGCAGCCGCGCCGACGTGATCGGCGGCCACGAGGTCCCGGCCGGCACGCTGGTGATCATCAGTCCCTGGCTCCTGCACCGCCGGGCCGCCTCCTGGGACGACCCGCTGACCTTCCGGCCCGAGCGCTTCCTGGACGTGGAGAGCACCCGCGCCGTGCCGGCGTACCTCCCGTTCGGGCAGGGGCCGCGGCTGTGCATCGGCCGCGAGTTCGCGCTGGCCGAGATGGTGCTCGTGCTCAGCCGGCTGCTGCCGTCCTACCGCCTGGACGTCCCGGAGGGCTGGACGCGCCCGCAGGCCATGGCGCAGGTCGCCGTGCACCCGCGCGGCGGCATGCCCCTGGTCCTCACCCGCATCGCGCGACCGGCATGACGCTCGCGGTCCTCGCCGTGCTGCTGGTGACCGCCGTGGCAGGCGCCCAGTGGCTCCTCGCCGGGCTGCGCAGCGTGCCCTCCGGCGGGCCGCCGGTGTCCTCCGCCGACGTCGCGGTCGTCGTCCCTGCCCGCGACGAGGAGGAGAACGTCCCCGCCCTGCTGCAGGCGCTGTCGCTCTCGGAGGTGGCGGTCCGCGAGGTCGTGGTCGTCGACGACGGCTCGCGCGACGCGACGGCCGCCGTCGCCCGTGCCGGGGGCGCGCGGGTCCTCGTCGCCGAGCCGCCGCCGACCGGGTGGACCGGCAAGGCCTCCGCCTGCGACCTCGGTGCGCGGGAGAGCAGCGGCGACCTCCTGCTGTTCCTCGACGCCGACACACGGCTCTCCCCCAGGGCCCTCGGCGGGCTGCTCGCGGTGCACGCCGAGCGGGGCGGACTGGTCTCCGTGCAGCCCTTCCACGAGGTCGCCCGCCCCTACGAGCAGGTCTCGGCCTACTTCAACGCCGTCTCGGTCCTCGCCAGCGGCGCCTTCCGGGCCCGGCCCGCCGGTCCGCCGATGGCCTTCGGCCCCTGCCTGCTGACCACGCGCGCCGACTACGACCGGGCCGGCGGTCACGCGGCCGTGCGGTCGGCGGTGCTCGACGATGTCGAGCTCGCCGGTGCCTACGACCGCGCGGGCCTGCCGGTGCAGTGCCTCGCCGGTGGTCGGCTCGTGCGGATGCGCAGCTACCCGGGCGGCCCGGCGCAGCTCGTGGCCGGGTGGACCAAGAACGTCGCCTCGGGAGCCTCGGCGGCCTCGCCGCTGCCGGCCGGGCTCACCGTCCTGTGGCTGTCGGTGCACCACGCCGTGGCGGTCGGGACCCTCGCCTCGCTCGTCGAGACCCTGTCGGGAGCGGACTGGTCGGTGGCGGCCGGCCCTCCGGTCGCCTGGGTGGTCGCCTGGGTCGTGGTGGCGTGGCACCTGCGCTCGGTCCTGCGTGCGGTGGGCTCCTTCCGGTGGTGGGCCTGGGCGGCCTTCCCCCTGACCCTGCTGGCCTTCGACCTGGTCTTCGCCCGGTCATGCGTGCAGACCGCGGTGCGCCGGTCGGTGCGGTGGCGCGGACGCGCCGTCGACCTGCGCTCCGGGGACCCCACGCAGGGGGGACGCTGATGGCGGGCCAGCACCTCTCCGACACCTGGACCGTCGTGGTGGATGTCGCCGCGTGGGGGGTCTTCCACTCCGCCACCGGCTACGCGGCCCACCGGCTCGGCGCCCGGCGTCTCGCGCGCGACGGCTGGCTGCTGCGCCCGCGGCGCTGGGAGGACGGCGGCCGGTTCTACCGCCGGCGGCTGCGCATCCACCGCTGGAAGGACCGGCTCCCCGAGGCCGGGGCGCTGTTCAGCGGCGGCATCAGCAAGAGTGCCGTGCCGTCGTACGACGTCGCCGGGCTGGAGCTGTTCGCGCGCGAGACCCGGCGTGCGGAGCTCGGGCACTGGTGGGCGATGGCCTGCGGACCCCTGTTCCTGCTCTGGAACCGGCCCGTGCCTGCCGCGCTGCTGATGGGGTACGGGGTCGTCGTGAACCTGCCCTTCATCGCCGTCCAGCGCTACAACCGGCAACGCATCCACTCGCTGCTGGAGCATCGCGGGCGGTGACCGCGCAGGACTCGCGCCACGGTCCGGTCGCCCAGCTGCTCATCGCGTGGTCACCGCTGACCCTCGTCCTCCTCGCCTACGCGCTGTCCGGATGGATCAGCGCCCCTCTCGAGGGAGGCGACAGCGACACCAACCGTCTCGGGTTCGCCCTGCACGTCCTCGGCCCCGCCGACGCCGACCGCGCGCTGCTCGGGGCGGTGCCCTCGGTGTGGCTGCAGGACCGGCTCGTCGACGGCTCGGCGCACTGGTACGACGGGGTCGCGGCTCTGGTCTACGGCACCCACTTCATCTCCATCCCCGTCGTGACCGGCCTGGTCTGGTTCCGCCTGCGCGACCGCTTCGCCGCGTGGCTGGCAGCCGTCATGACGTTCACCGCGGTGGGCATCGCCGGCTATGTCGTCTACCCGGCCGCTCCCCCGTGGCTGGCCTCCGACCACGGGGCGATCGGTGCGGTGGACCGGATCTCCAACCGGGGCTGGGGATGGCTGCACCTCGACCTCGTCGGACGGCTGACCGACGCCGGCCAGGAGGGCAGCAACCCCGTCGCTGCGATGCCGTCACTGCACGCCGGCGCCGCCCTCCTGGTCACACTCTTCCTCTGGCCCGCCCTGACCCGGACGTGGCGCACGGTCCTGGCGGCGTACGTCGTCGCGATGGCGGTGGTCCTGGTCTACACCGGCGAGCACTACCTGGTCGACGTGGTGGCCGGCTGGCTGGTCGCCGTGCTCGGGGTGGTGGTGCCCCGCACGGTCGCCGCGTGGTGGCCCGCGCGGTCGGGCCCGGCGCCCACGGTCGACCAGGTCCTGGCCGAGGGACCGCACTGACACGTCGCGCAGCACCGGCTCGGGCTCGGGCTGGCCGTCGCCCGTCACCGGCGTACGACCCCGCCGAGCACCAGCCAGATGGCCTCGAGGACCAAACGCATGGGTCGACGTGTCCCGCACGTGCCGAGGCGCCTGGGAGCATGGCGACCGGCGGCGCGCAGGGCGTCGGCCGGGAGGAGAGTGCGATGGGCAAGCAGCCGGACGGACGGAGCCCCCTCACGCGCGCGGTCGATGCCGTCGCGGGGCTCAAGGCAGGCACCTGGGAGAGCGTCGAGGCGCTCGCGATGCTGGCCATCGAGGCCAAGGACCTCCCGGAGGGCGCGCGCATCCTGGCCGCGGCTCAGCAGTCGGCCGCAACCCTCAAGACCGGGTCGTGGGACAGTGTCCGTGCCCTCACCTGGCTGGCGCGCGCCGATCGTGAGCTGGGCGGCTGACCGGAGGCTTCGCGGCTACCAGGTGCGCAGCCACAGGCAGTGCTGGTCGGCCCGGAGGCGACCCACCGCGTCGCTGCACAGCGGCCCGGTCGCGTCGGTCACGACGTAGCCCAGCGAGCCGCGGGTCGCGAGGTGCTGACCGGTGACGTTGCAGCCGTCCTGGGCGAAGAGCGCGTTCACCTCGGCGAGGATCCCCGGCACGTTGTGGTGCAGGAAGCCGAGGCGGCTGTGGTCCTGCTCGCGCGGCGGGACGGTGACGTCGGGCAGGTTGACCGAGAGCGAGGTGTTGCCCTCGGAGACGAAGCCGGCGAGCTTGCCGGAGACGAACCAGCCGATCTCCTCCTGCGCCTCCTGGGTCGAGCCGCCCACGTGCGGGGTGAGGATCACGTTGTCGAGGCCGCGCAGGACCGAGTGGAACTCGTCGCCCTGCGCCTTGGGCTCCACCGGGAAGACGTCGACCGCGGCCCCCGAGACGTGGCCGGAGTCGACGTGGTCGCGCAGCGACTCGTAGTCCACGACCATGCCGCGTGAGGCGTTGATGAACATCGAGCGCGGCTTCATCGCGGCGAACTCCTTCTCGCCGAAGAATCCCGCGTTGCCGGGACGCCCGTCGACGTGGAGGCTGACCACGTCGGCGACCTCCAGGAGCTCCTCGAGGGAGCCGAGCCGGCGCGCGTTGCCGTGGGCGAGCCGGTCGGCGGTGTCGTAGAACACCACCCGCATGCCGATCGCCTCGGCGACGTT
This sequence comes from uncultured Actinomycetota bacterium, assembly GCA_963811385.1. GTDB lineage: Bacteria > Actinomycetota > Actinomycetes > Propionibacteriales > Nocardioidaceae > Marmoricola_A. The sequence goes on from CAWEQX010000014.1 coordinate 155,377, forward strand.
GGACAGCTGGGTGCCGATGTTGCCGTAGCCGACGATGCCGAGGGTGCGACCGCGGATCTCGTGGCTGCCCTTGGCGGACTTGTCCCACACGCCGTCGTGCATCCGCAGGGTCTTCTCGGGCAGCCGACGGGCCAGCGCGATGATCTCGCCGATCACCAGCTCGACCACGCTGCGCGTGTTGGAGTACGGCGCGTTGAAGACCGCGACGCCGCGCTCGGCCGCCGTGGTCAGGTCGACCTGGTTGGTGCCGATGCAGAAGCACCCGATCGCGAGGAGGTCGCTCGCGGCCTCGAGCGCCCGGGCGGTCACGTGGGTGTTGGACCGGACGCCGAGCAGGTGCACCCCGGGGAGACTGGCGACCAGCTCGTCCTCGGACAGGGACCTGGTGCGGAGGTCGACCTCGTAGCCCGCGGTCTCCAGGGACTGGACCGCCAGCGGGTGGATGCTCTCGGTCAGCAACGCCTTCATGGTGACCACCGTAGGGGGGTCCGGGTGAGCTCTCGGGCCAGCGGCTCGTTGTCGAGACGCCCGACCATCCGAGCGGCAACCCGTGCGCCTACCTGCACGGCCCGACCGGTCCCCCGCTCCAGGGTCCACCGGTGATCGTCACCCGACGCCGGACCGCAAGAACGTGCCGCGGACGTCGACGCACCACGGCACGACGACCAGTTCCTCGCCGCCGGCCAGCGTTGCCCGTCGCCGGCCTGGTGACCGGCACCGGCGTCAAGCCTCGCCGGCGGCGACCACGTCCTCGAAGGCGTCGGCGAGGGCGACCAGGTCCGCCCGGTGATGGTCGATGCGACAACCCCGGCGGTTGGGCTTCCAGGCGATGCCCTCCTCGGCCCAGTGGACCGCAGCCTCCTCGCACAAGTGCTTGGGCAGGTCGCCGGAGGAGCTGGTGATCCGCCACCAGGCGACCTCGGAGCCGTAGCGGCCCATGACCAGCCCGACGTGGCGCGGGTTGATGCCGATCAGCCCGGCCAGGTCGCCGTAGGAGACGACCCGGCCGGGCGGGACCAGCTCGGCGGCCCGGAGCACGAGCTCGGCGATGCGTTCGTCCACTCGGGCATCCTGCCCGATCAGCTCCAGTAGACGACCACCTTGTCGCCCAGGCTCACCTGGTCGAACAGCGACGAGACGGCGGCGTAGTCGCGGGTGTTCACACAGCCGTGCGACGCACCGTTGTAGCCGTTGGCGGCGAAGTCGGGCGAGTAGTGCACGGCCTGGCCCCGGCTGAAGAACATCGCCAGCGGCATGGAGGTGTGGTAGAGCGAGGAGACGTGGTCGCGGCTCTTGCGCTCCACGTGGAACAGTCCCTCGCGGGTCTCCCGGCCCTCGCCACCGAAGCGGGCGTCGAGCGTCATCCGCACCTGCCCGTCGACGACCCAGCGCAGGCTCGAGCTGGTCTTGTCCACGCAGATCACCCGACCGGTCTGGCACCGTGGGTCCAGCGGCGCACCGTCGGCCGGAGCCGGCTTGGCGTTGGCCAGCTCCGCCGCGGTCGGTTCGTGGGTCATCTCGACCAGACGGTCGAGCGTGCGCCGGTCGACCGCGCCGGTCACGGGGAACCCGCGCTTGGCCTGGAAGCCGCGCACGGCCTCCTCGGTCCGGTCACCGTAGTGATCGGTGACGTCGCCGTAGAACCACTCGATCTGGCGTAGCCGGACCTGCACCCTGCGGACCTGAGGGCCGTCGTCACCCGGGCCGACGATCGTGGGCCCGGGCTGCAGCACCGGCTCGGGCGCCGGCTTCGGGGCCGGCTTCGGGGCCGGCTTCGGGGCGGGCTCGGGGCTCGGCGTCGGCGTGACCCGCGGCGGTCGAGGCGTGGTCGGGCTGGCTCGTGGCGGGGTTGGGGCCGGCGACACGACGAACGTCGGCTCGCGGCCGGTCTCGACGACGGGATCGGAGGCGGCGCTCGGCAGCAGCTGCCAGGCGCCGACACCGGTGACACCGGTGACGACGGTCAGGACGGCAAGGGCGCGCAGGCTGGAGCTCATGGTCTTTCCTCGTTTCTGGGATGGTCTTGCCTGACACGACGCCCGACGACGAGGAAAGGTTGCACCACCTACTCGGGCTTGTAGCCGTGGCCGATGATCCGCGGCGGCTCCAGCACGTGCGTGGCGCGAACCCGCTCGAAGCCCTCGAGGAACACCTCGCGGATCGCTCGCATGGTGAACCGGTAGTAGTCGAAGTCGTAGTGCACCCGGTACGTGGTCGTCGTGTTGCCGACATCGGTCGGCAGCGTGGCGAACCCCGGCACCGCGACGACCATGAGACCGCCCGGTCGCAGGACCCGGTGCATCTCTGCGATGGAGAGCCAGAACTTCTTGTCGTGCTCGTGGACCGCGCAGGACATCACCATGTCGAACCAGGCGTCCTCGAACATCGCCATGTCGTTGGAGCTGCCGACGACGTGGTCGATGCCGGTGCCCTGGGGCTGGTCGACGAGGTTGATGCACCAGCGCTCCGCGCGGGAGAGCGTCTCGGAGTGCAGGAGCGATCGGGCGTCGACATACCCTCCGACCTCGAGGACCCGCTGGGGCTCGATGCCGCTTCGCCGGACGATGCCGTGGATGCGCTTCTGGATGACGGGATGGGCCATGGGAGCTCCTGAGCCGAGAACGCTGCGGGGACAGGATCTCTCAGGATGCGGCGCTAGTCGTGCCCCCGGGAGCCCGTCAGCAGGACGCGGCACCACAGGTCGGCCAGCATGCGGGAGTACGTCGCGGCGTCGTGCCCGCGCGAGGTGTAGGCGGTGAACCACTCCGGCCCGTTGGTCGTCCACACCAGGTCGGCCACGTCCTGGTCGGTCAGGTCCTCGCGCACGTCGCCGGACGTGCGCAGGTCGGCGGCGAGGCGCAGCATGTTGGCCGCACGCCGCTCGCAGACGTGCTCCCACGTGGCGCGGCAGTCCCCGTCGGTCAGACCGGCATCGCGCAGGGCGAGCAGCAGGGGGGCCAGGGTGGGCATGAGCCCGCCCAGCGCCTCGGCGTACTCGGTGAGCTTGTCCCGCCCCGAGGCCGCGGCCTGGATCGCCCGGACGTAGTCGCGCTCGTCCGCCGGCACGGGCCGCGGCGAGCTGCCGAGCACCATGTCGACCACCGTGAGCAGGAGTCTCGGCTTGCGACCGCCCGCGGCGTAGACGGTGTCGACCGAGACGCCCGCCCGCTCGGCGATGTCGGCCACCGAGGTGGCCGCGTAGCCGCGGGAGACGAACAGCGACCGGGCCGCGTCGAACACGCGGTCACGCGTCTGTTCGGCCGCCGCGCGACGGGCGGAGGCGTCGTACCTGCGGGTCTTGCGGTCGTCGGCCACGAGGCCTACCGTAGCGGCATTCGTCCGAATGTAGTTCGGACGAATAAGGATCGAGGTCGTCGTGGACGAGTCACGCGTGGTCATGCACGAGCCCGGCACCGGCCGCGGCACCTGGGCGATGGGGTCGCTCTTCGAGCACCTCCTCGAGGAGGACGACGCCGGGAGACGGCTCGGGGTCGCGGTCGTGACCCAGCCGCCGGGCATCGCGCCTCCGCTGCACCGGCACACCCACGAGGACGAGGCGGTCTACGTCCTCGACGGCGGGCTGACCTATCGGGCAGCCGACGAGACCTACGAGCTCTACGCCGGGTGCTTCCTCTATCTCCCTCGCGGGATCCCGCACGCGTTCCGGGTCGGCGACGACGGCGTGCGCTACCTCGCGCTCGTCGAGCCCGGCCACCTGCTGCACCTCTACGACGAGGTCGGCGTCCCGGCACAGGGGATGCGCCTGCCGGGCGAGGACGGCCAGTCGCTCGAGGTGGAGATCCCCAGGTGGAACGAGATCGGCCCGCGCTACGGGCTCGAGGTGCTCGGCCCGCCCATGCCGGGGTGAACCTCAGCCGAGCACGACCCGCGCGACCTCGGCGACCTCCTCGGCACTGCGGCACGAGAGCATCAGCGTGGTGACGCCGGAGTCCTCCCACTGGGCGACCTTGTCCTTGACATAGGCCTCGTCGCCGACGATGTGCAGGGCGTCGATGAGCTCGTCGGGGATGAGCGCCGCGGCCTCGTCCTTGCGCCCGGCGAGGTAGAGCCGCTGCACCTCTGCGGTGAGGTCGGCGTAGCCCATCCGGTCGAAGACGTTCTTGTGGAAGTTCTGGTCCTTGGCCCCCATGCCGCCCATGTAGAGCGCGGTGACCGGCTTGAGGAAGTCGATCACCGGCTGCGGGTCGTCGGTGATCTCCAGGTGGCAGGTGGCCGCGATCTCGAAGGTCTCGCGGGTGTGCCGCGCGCCGGGTCGCGCGAAGCCCTCGTCGAGCCACGGCTGGTACATCTCCGCGCTCGCCGGGGTGTAGAAGATCGGGATCCAGCCGTCGGCGATCTCAGCGGTCTGGGCCACGTTCCGGGGGCCTTCGGCACCGAGCCAGATCGGGACGTCCGCGCGCAGCGGGTGCACGATCGACTTGAGCGGCTTGCCCAGGCCGACCGACCCCTCCCCGGTGAACGGCAGCGGGTAGTGCGGGCCGTCGTTGGTCACCGGCGCTTCACGGGCCAGCACCGTGCGGATGATGTCGACGACCTCGCGAGTGCGGGCCAGCGGTCTGCCGAACGGCTGGCCGTACCACCCTTCGACGACCTGCGGGCCGCTGACGCCCATGCCGAGAACGACCCGGCCGTGCGAGAGGTGGTCGAGGGTCAGCACGTGCATCGCGATCGAGGTCGGCGTGCGCCCGGACATCTGCACGATCGAGGTGCCGAGCCGCACGCGCTCGGTGTCGCGGCCCCACCACGCCAGGGGCGTGAACGCGTCGGAGCCCCACGCCTCGGCGGTGAAGATCGCGTCGAAGCCGTGGGCCTCGGCGGCCTGCACGAGCTCCTCGGCGTCGGCGGGCGGCTGCGCGCCCCAGTAGCCCAGCTGCAGACCCAGTCTCATGCCGCTCACCCTCCCACAGCGGACCTCTGGGCAGCGGCGTCGTGCAGTGGCATGCTGCGCTGCATGAGCCTCGATCCGGCCGCGACCAACCCCGACCACTACCAGGTGGTCTTCGAGAACGACCGGGTCCGGGTGCTGGAGTACACCGACCAGCCCGGCGACGTCACGACGCCGCACGACCACCCCGACAGCGTGATGTACACCCTCAGCTCGTTCCGCCGGCGGCTCGTCTCCGGCGACCAGCAGCGCGAGGTGGAGCTCGGGGCCGGGATGGCCGGCTGGCTCCCGGCCCAGCAGCACCACGGCGAGAACATCGGCGACACCCCGACCCACGTGGTCTTCGTCGAGCTCAAGGAACCCGCGCCCGGCGCCGCGGACGGTCCGCCCCCCGGGATCGGGCCGCAGTCGGTCTGACCGCACCGGTCACCGGCGCCCCGCGGGCAGGGGCGAGGCTCCTCTAGGCTGGGTGCACCATGATCGAACTCCGAACCCCCGCCGAGATCGAGCAGTTCCGGCCCGCCGGGCGCTTCGTCGCCGAGGTCCTCCAGGCCACCGCCGCCGCCGCGGACGTCGGCGTCAACCTGCTCGACCTCGACCACCTGGCGCACCAGATGATCAAGGACCGCGGCGCGGAGTCGTGCTACATCGACTACCACCCGTCCTTCGGCGCCTCGCCGTTCGGCAAGGTGATCTGCACCTCGGTCAACGACGCGGTGCTGCACGGCCTGCCCCACGACTACCGCCTGCGTGACGGCGACCTGCTCAGCCTCGACTTCGCCGTGGCGGTCGAGGGCTGGGTGTGCGACTCCGCGATCAGCGTGGTCGTCGGGACGCCTCGCGAGGAGGACCTCCAGCTGATCGACACCACGACGCGCTGCCTCGACGCCGCGATCGGGGCGGCCCGGGCGGGCAACAAGATCGGCGACCTCGGGGCGGCGATCGCCGCCGTGGCCAAGCCGGAGGGCTACTCGATCAACACGCAGTTCGGCGGCCACGGGGTGGGGCGCACGATGCACGGGGACCCGCACATCCCCAACGACGGCCGTGCGGGGCGCGGCTATCCCCTGCGCCCGGGACTGGTGATCGCGATCGAGCCCTGGCTGCTCGCGACGACCGACCGGATCTACACCGACGCCGACGGCTGGACGCTGCGCTCGGCCGACGGGTCCCGCGGGGCGCACATGGAGCACACCGTCGCGATCACCGACGGCGACCCGATCGTGCTCACCGCCCGCGGCTGAGTCCTGGGCCGGACCGCCCTTGGCGCGTCGGGCAGGGTGGGTCCATGTCCCCTGCGCCCGCCACCTCCGACACCACCGCCACCGGCGTCGACCGGTCGGCCCTGGACCGGCTCCGGGCCTGGAACCTCGGACTGACCCTCCTGCACGCCGCCCAGGCCGCCGCGGTCCTCTGGCTGGCCAGCGACTTCGCGATCACCGTGACCCAGACGCTCCCGACCGGGCCGCCGGGGACACCGGTCGCCGAGCCCGAGGCGCTGTTCGACGTCCGCATCGGGTGGGCGATCGCCGGCTTCCTCGCGCTCGCCGCCCTCGACCACCTGCTCACCTCGACGCTGGGCCGTTCGCGCTACGAGCGCGACCTCGGCGCCGGGATCAACCGGTTCCGGTGGGTGGAGTACTCCGTGAGTGCCACCGTCATGGTCGTGCTGATCGGCCTCTACGCCGGCATCACCGGGGTGTCGGCAGTCCTGGGCATCATCGGGGCCAACGTGGCGATGATCCTGTTCGGGTGGGTGCAGGAGGCGGTCAACCCGCCCGGGCGCGCCTCGACCACGATGCTGCCGTTCTGGTTCGGCTGCGTCGCCGGCGCCACCCCGTGGGTGATCATCGGGGCCAACCTGCTCGGTGCCGAGGAGGTCCCGGGCTTCGTGATCGGGATCTTCGTCTCGCTCTTCGTGTTCTTCAACTCCTTCGCCCTCAACCAGTGGCTGCAGTACCGCGGGATCGGCGCCTGGCGCAGCTACGCCTTCGGCGAGCGGGCCTACCTCGTCCTCAGCCTGGTGGCCAAGAGCGCGCTGGCCTGGCAGATCTTCGGCGGTTCGCTCGCCGGCTGAGGATCCTCGGCTCATCCCGGGTTGAGTACGTCGACTCATGCGCCGGGCGGTCCCGAAGGGCCAGGCTGGGCACATGAGCACGACACACCTGCCGCCGGCCTCCGACCGACCGGCGCCGCCGACCCGGCCGGCCCCGCCGGCGTACCTCCAGTGGCTGCGTGAGGAGGTGACCGACTGGCAGCGCACCGGCCTGGTGGACGAGTCCACGGCCGGCGCGATCCTCGGTCGCTACCACCCGGCGCGCAGGCTGAGCCTGGCCCGCCTGCTGCTGGGCCTCGGCGCCGCCTTCGTGGGGTTCGGCATCATCTGGCTGGTCGCCGCCAACCTCGACCAGCTGACCCCGACCTCGCGCTTCGTCGTGGTCGCCCTGTTCTGGGTGGGCGCCACCGTCGGCGGGGAGCTGCTGGCCGGCCGGCGCGCGCACGGCGGGCCGATCCCCTCGCCGGTCGTGCACTCCGCGAGGGTGCTGGGGTCGCTGCTGTTCGGGGCGGTCGTCTTCCAGGCGGCGCAGTCGCTGCAGGTGCCGGCGTACGAGCCGCGCCTGGTGGGGTTCTGGGCGCTCGGCGCCCTCGCCCACGCCTACGTCGTCCGTGCGGCGGGCCCGCTGGTGGTCGGCGTGCTCGGCGGCTACGCCTGGGTGGTGTGGCAGGCCGCCTGGAGCTTCGGTCACCTGCTCGACGGACTGCTCGCGGTCGCCGGCGTCGGTGTGGTCGGCCTGGCCGTCGCGGCGCTGCACGAGGTGCTGTCGGAGGACTGGCGCTCGTTCGCCGCCGTGTGGCGCGAGGCCGGTGCCGTGGCGCTGCTGGGCGTGCTGTTCACCGCCGCGCTGCCGTTCGTCGAGGCCGACGGCACCGCCTGGCCCGTCGTCCTGGTCGTGCTGCTCGTCCTCGCCGTGCTCGCCACCGCCGCGGCCGTGACGCTCGGACTGCGGCCCGGCGCACCCGCATGGGCGTGGGCCGAGCCGAGCGCGGGCGTCGCGGTGACGCTGGTCTCGCTCGGCCTGGTCGCCTGGGAGGCCGGAGCGGACTCCAGCTCCGTGGGGGCCGAGGACTGGGCGCACGCGGTCCTCAGCGTCGCGGTCTACCTCGCCGTCGCGACCGGTGTCGCGGTCGTGGGCATCCTGCGCGACAGCAACCGGCTGACCTTCCTGGCCCTCGCCGCGCTGACCGTCTTCACCACGGTGCAGGCCTTCGCCGTCTTCGCCCAGATCATCCAGGGCGCGCTCCTCTTCATGGTGATCGGCGCGATCCTCGCCGGCACCGGGTGGCTGGCCGACCGGGCCCGCCGCCGGCTCGCCCAGACGCTCGACGAGGTCGAGCCCACCACCGGAGGTGCTCGATGACCCGCAGGATCGTGATCTGGCTGCCGGTGCTGCTCCTTGCCCAGCTCGCACTCGTGGCCCTGGCCGTGCTCCCGCAGCTCTCGGCGCGCGCGACCGGCGACGAGATCCGGCTGCGGGTGGAGCCGGTCGACCCGATCGACCCCTTCCGGGGGGCCTACGTGACCCTCGGCTACCCCGACCTTCGGCACGACGACTCCTCGTCACCCGAGGGCGGGATGGGCTCGATGGAGGACGGCGGGGACGGGCCGGTCTACGTCTCCCTCACTCGCTCCGGCGACGTCTGGACGGCCACCCGCTGGGCGCGCACGCGGCCGGCAGAGGGCCACTACCTGAGGTGCGACGACCACGGCTGGCAGATCCGCTGCGGCATCGAGTCCTACTTCCTCCCCCAGGACGAGGCTGCCCGGGTCCAGGGCGAGGTGCGCGACGGTGAGCTCGTGGCGGTGGTCAAGGTCGACGGGCGCGGCAACGCCGCGCTCGTGGGGCTCGAGCGGCCGTAGGGCTCCCGAGCTCGTGACGGCGCCCGTCGCGGAGGACCGATGAGTCCCGGGCGCCGGACGAGTCGGAGCCTGCGTGACCACCATGACCACCATGACCACCATGACCGGCACGAGCAGGAGCGGGTCGTGACCGCGACGGCCCTGCCGTGCGACGCTGACCGCATGACGGACCCTCTCGCCACGGGCACTCCGACGACCACCGAGCTCGACGACTTCCGCGAGCTCACCCGACGCTACGAGCGCGAGCTGCTCGCCCACTGCTACCGCATGAGCGGCTCGGTCCACGACGCCCAGGACCTCGTCCAGGAGACGCTGCTGCGCGCCTGGCGCTCCGGTCAGGGCTTCGAGGGACGCTCCTCGGTGCGCACCTGGCTGCACCGCATCGCCACCAACGTGTGCCTCACCGACCTGGAGAGCCGCCCGCGGCGCCCGCTGCCCAGCGGCCTCGGCACCGCCGACTCCGTCGCCGGCGACGCCTTGGAGCACGACGCCGAGATCACCTGGCTCGAGCCCGTGCCCGACGCCGCGGTCCAGGTCGCCGAGAAGGACACGATCCGCCTGGCCTTCGTCGCCGCGCTGCAGCACCTCCCGGCGCGCCAGCGCGCGGTCCTGGTCCTGCGCGACGTGCTGCGCTGGTCGGCCAAGGAGGTCGCCGAGTCCCTCGACATGACGGTCGCGGCGGTCAACTCCGCGCTCCAGCGGGCCCACGCCACGATGGCCTCCAAGCAGCCCAGCGCCGAGGCGGTCTCGCTCGACACGCTCGACGCCGCACAGAAGGTGCTGCTCGACAAGTACGTCGAGGCGTTCTGGCGCAAGGACGTCGACACCCTGGCGACCCTGCTCGCCGAGGACGCGGTCTGGGAGATGCCGCCGTTCGCCAACTGGTACCAGGGTGCGCGCAACATCGCCGCCCTCGTCGACACGCAGTGCCCGGGCGGGGTCAACGACATGCCGATGGTCGCCACGGTCGCCAACGGGCAGCCGGCGTTCGGGCTCTACATGCGCTCCCCCGAGGGGGACTTCGTGCCGTTCCACCTGCAGGTCCTCAGCCTCGTCGGGGACAAGGTGCGCCACGTCGGTGCCTTCTTCGACCCGCGCCTGTTCGCCACCTTCGGCCTGCCCGACCGGCTCCCGGCCGACGTGCGCCCCGACGCGGGGCCGTTCCGCGCGGGGCCCGGCGCCCACGACGTGCCGAAGCCGTGACCGTCGCCCCGGCGATCGCGCGACGGGCAAGCCTGCTCGAGGCCGCGGTCGCCTACACGAGCTCGACGCTTCCCCTGGCCGCGGCGTCGTCACCGGACCTGCGGACGCCCTGCGGGGACTGGGCCCTGGTCGACCTGCTGCTGCACATGGACGACGCGCTCGAGGCGTTCCACGAGGCCGCGGGAGGGCACGTCTCGCCCCCGGTCCCCCGCCACCCGGCCTCCCCTGGCGCGCTGGTCCAGCGGCTGCGCTTCTCCGCCTGCCGGCTGCTCGCCGCCTGGTCGCACCCGGTGCCGGCCTGCGTCGACGTCGGTGAGCTGCCGCTGCCCACCACGGTGCTGCTCGACGCCGCGGCCCTCGAGATCGCCGTGCACGGGTGGGACGTCGCGGTGACGACCGGCGGTCCCCCGCTCCCCGACTCCCTGGCCGGTCGGCTGCTCCCGGTCGTCGACCGGGTCGTCGACCGGGGGGACGTCGGCCCCGGACGACGGTTCGCCGCGCCGGCGCCCCTCCCGCCGGTCGCGCCGCTGGACGTCGTGCTCCTCGCGCGGGTCGGGAGGAGGGCACCTCAGCGGCCGTAGACCGCTCGCCCCGGCCAGGAGCCCTGCCGCGCCGGTCTGGGACAGTCGGTGGATGAGCGCACCACGTGGAATCCGTCGTCCGGACGTGACGACGGTCGACATCGTCGGCGGCACCGAGAAGCGGGCGCTCGTGCTGGCCGAGCACGACCCGACCTGGCCGGAGACCTACGCGGAGCACGAACGACGGATCCGTGCCGCCCTCGGCCCGGTCGCGGTCCAGGTCGAGCACATCGGGTCGACCTCGGTGCCCGGACTGGCCGCGAAGCCGATCATCGACGTCCTGGTCACCGTGGACGACATCACCGCCGAGGAGGACTACCTCGACCAGCTGCTGGAGGAGGGCTACGAGCTGCGGGTCCGTGAGCCTGGGCACCGGCTGGTGAGGACGCCGGCTCGCGACGTCCACGTGCACGTGATGACCGCCGGTGCCCAGGCGGCCGAGGACTACCTGCTCTTCCGCGACCGTCTGCGCTCCGATCCCGAGGACCGCGCGCTCTACGAACGCACCAAGCGGCGCCTGCTCGAGCAGGACTGGGCCGACATGAACGACTACGCCGAGGCGAAGACCGAGGTGGTCACCGCGATCAAGGACCGCGCACCGCGCGCCACGACCCAGGGGAGGTGCGGGCGAACGGGGTCCGTCAAGTGACGACCGCCCACCCGTAGGGCAGGGTGGCGGCATGAGCAGCACGCCCACGACCCGCCGGGAGCCCACCACCACCACGTACCACGGGGTCGCCGTCACCGAGGACTACCGCTGGCTGGAGGAGCAGACCGACGAGACCCGCGAGTGGACCCGGCAGCAGAACGCCGCCACCCGCGCCGCGCTCGACGCGGTCCCGGGGCGTGAGCGCCTGGCCGAGCGGGTCGCGGCCGTGCTGGCCGCGGAGTCGACCGGCTACGCCGCGCTCGGCCGCGGCGGGTCGACGTACGTCGCGCTCAAGAGCCAGCCGCCGCGGCAGCAGCCGTTCCTGGTCGCGTTCACCGACCTGGAGCGCCTGTCCGACGAGCGGATCCTGGTCGACCCCGACGCGCTCGACCAGGCGGGCACCACGGCCATCGACTTCGTCGTCCTCTCCCCCGACGGCCTGCGGGTCGCGGTCTCGCTGTCGGAGAACGGCACCGAGGCCGGCACCGTGCACGTCGTCGACGTCGCCACCGGCGAGCGCGTCGGCGAGCCGCTGCCGTTCGTCAACAGCGGCGTCGCGGGCGGCTCGCTGGCCTGGAAGGCCGACGGCAGCGGCTTCTGGTGCACCCACCACGCGGCGCCCGACGAGGTCGCCGAGGGGGAGTTCGGCTTCCACCAGGAGGTCGCCTTCCACGACGTCGCCACCGGCCGCACCGAGGTCGAGCTCACCGGCGTCTTCGCCGACGACCGCATCGCGGAGAGCTTCCTGCGCACCTCACCCGACGGCCGGTGGGTGCTCGACCTGGTGCAGCGCGGCGACGGCAACCAGTGGCAGGTCTTCGTGCGACCGCAGGACGGCGGGGCGTGGAGGCTCGTCGCCGACCTCGACGAGGGGTACGTCGACGCGCAGGTCGGCGCAGACGACCAGCTCTACCTCCTCGCCACGGCCGGCACCCCGCACGGCCAGCTGGTGCGGCGCCGGCTGCCCGACGGACCGGTCGAGGTGCTCGTGCCCGAAGGGAAGCTCACCATCGAGGGCTTCACGCTCAGCGAGGACCAGCTGTGGGTGGTCGACCTCGACGGCGGCCCGTCCGGGCTGCGCCGCTTCACCCTCGACGGCGCCCCGCTGCCCGGTCTCGACCTGCCGCCGGTCTGCGCCATCGAGGGCCTGACCCGCTACGGCGACGGCATGTTCTCCGACCTGGTGCCCCTCGGCGACCGGCGCGTCGCGTTCAGCGTGACCACCTACACGACGCCGCGGACCTGGTGGGTGGTCGACGAGGACGGCACCCGCCACCCGACCGGACTGGACACGCGCACCCCGGTCGACCTGTCGGCCTACGAGGTGCGGCGGGTCTTCGCCACGTCGAAGGACGGCACCCAGGTCCCGGTCAACCTGGTCGCCGCACCCGGGACGCCACCGGGCGCCCCCACGCTCCTCACGGCGTACGGCGGCTACGGCCTCTCGCTCAAGCCGTGGTTCTCCCCCGACGACCTGGTCTGGCTCGAGCGCGGCGGCATCCACGCCGTCGCGAACATCCGCGGCGGTGGGGAGTACGGCGCCGAGTGGCACCAGGGCGGTCGGCTCACCAGCAAGCAGAACTGCTACGACGACTTCATCGCCTGCGCGGACCACCTGGTCGAGACCGGCGTGACCACCCGCGAGCGGCTGGCCATCATCGGGGGGTCCAACGGCGGGCTGCTCATGGGTGCCGTGCTCACCCAGCGCCCGGACCTCGCGGCCGCCGTCGTGGCGATGGTGCCGGTGATGGACGCGCTGCGCTCCGAGACCACGCCCAACGGCGCCTTCAACACCACCGAGTTCGGCACGGTCGAGGACGAGGACCAGTTCCGCGCGCTGCTGGCCTACTCGCCCTACCACCGGGTCGTGGACGGCACGGCCTACCCCCCGGTGCTGCTGACGGCCGGCGACCTCGACCCCCGCGTCGAGGCGTGGCACGCCAAGAAGATGGCCGCGCGGCTGCAGGCGGCGACGACCGGCGGCCCGGTGCTGCTGCGCACCGAGGCCGGCGGCCACGGGATGGGCGCCTCCCTCGACGAGCGGGTCCGCAAGACCACCGACGTCGATGCGTTCGTGCTGCACCACCTGGGGCTCGACGGCGCCGAGCAGGAAGGCTGAGCGGTGGACGAGAACCGTGCTCGCCGGGTGGTCGACGCGCTGCGCGACCGTGGCACCGACGCCGACCTCGCGCGGGTGGGGGTCTACCAGTTCGGGGTCGACGTCCGGCTGCCCGACGGCCGCGTGGCCAGCTGGGACACCGACGGCACCGCCGGTCTCGAGGCCCAGGTGATGCGCAACGGCATGCTGGTCGGCTACGTCCCCCAGATCGAGGGCTCGGAGGACTTCGACGAGGACCAGGTCATCGAGGCGATCCTGCGCACGAACTACGACCGGCCCGTCGCCACCCGCCGTGCCTCCACCCCGCCCCCGAGCCAGCCCCTCCCCCGCCGCGGCGGGGTGTTCCGGCGGTTCATGGACGGCTTCCGCTACCAGTGACCCGTCGCGGGGCGCGTGCCGCGGTCACTCGCCGCGGTGGTCGGCGTCGTCCCGGACCGCCTGCATCTGCACCGTGGTCTCGTCGTGCCGCACCAGCTGGTCGGGGCGGTGACGCTCGCGGAAGGTCACCTCGATCTGCTCGAAGCCCTTGTGGCGCATCGCCTTGGCGTAGTTGACGTAGGCGCGCCGGTCCGCCTCGGTGAGCTCGACCGCGTCGGTGAACGGCGTGAGCAGGGCGCGCGGGTAGAGCCGCTCCTTGCGCACGACCGCGACCTCGACGCCGAGCACCGCGAAGACCGAGGCCAGGAACAGCAGGCCGAGGAGACCGAGCACCAGGGCGAACACGCCGTTCATGTCGCCGGCCGCCTTGATCACCCGGTTGACGTAGATGCCACCGCCGATCTGGAGCCCGTGCCACAGCAGCGCGATCGTGATGCCGCCCGGCAGGCAGGCGCGGAAGCTCGGTCGCCGGGCGGTGGTGTAGCGCATCATCAGGCTGAGCACGACCGCGGTGAGCGCGATGCCGAGCAGCGTGCCGATCCGCGCGATCCACTGGTCGACGTCGGAGCCGAGCACGTCGTCGAGGTTGTTGAGGAACACCGCGGCCGCCGAGGTGCTCAGCACGGCCAGCCCCGCCAGGATCAGGGTGATGAAGGCCCGGAACCGGCCGATGAACGGGTTGAAGCGGCTGTTGCGCGGCACCGCCCACGCCGTGTTGAGCGCGTGCTGCGAGGCCGTCGCCAGACCGAGGGCACCGTAGAGCGCGGCCAGCGAGCCGATGACGATGGCGCCCGCGCTGCCGGTGAGGCCCTCGGGCTCGCCGAGCTGGGTGCCGACGATGGGGAACCGGCCGAGGGCACTGGAGAGCACCGCGTCGTAGAGCGCCTGGTTGCCCTGGAGCAGGAAGCCCAGCACCGAGGATGCGATCAGCAGGATCGGGAAGATCGAGACGAAGGCGTAGTAGGTGAGGATCGCGGCGAGGTAGGCGCCCTGGTCGTCGAAGAACTTGTAGAGCACCGCGATGGGGAAGCCGAGGACCGCGTGACGACGCTGGAAGTCGTCCATGCGATTCACGAGGTCGGAGGCCACATCCGCACGCTAGTGGACCGCTGGTCAGGCGACCGGCACGCGGGCCCGGCACGGCCTGCCGCGGCTCAGTCCAGCCGTCGCTGGAACTGCAGCTCGCGCGCGACCACGCGGTAGCCCAGCTGCTCGTTGACCTCGATCATGAAGCCGTTGGACTGGGCGTTCCAGGTGTCGACGGTGTGCAGCCCGGGGTGACGCTCGCACAGCCACTGCACCATGGCCGACTTGAGCAGGAGCCCGAGCCGGTGGCCCCGGTGGCGAGGGGCCACCGTGGTGTCGAACTGGTAGGCCACCTCCGGGTCCCAGCGCTCCACCACGACCTCGGTGTGGCCGCCGAGCTCGCCGGTCGCGCGGTGGCGCGCGGCGATGCGCAGGTGCTCGCGGTTGCGACCCCGCTGGGCCTCCTCGACCAGCCGCGTGCGCCGCGGGTCGTAGACGTCGTCCTCCAGGACCAGGTCGTCGAGCGGGGCGTCGTTGATCGAGGCCGCCATCCGGCAGTAGTCGTCGATGACCTCGTCGGGCAGCGGTCCGTCGAAGCGGACCAGCTCGTAGTCACCCGCCTGCTCCAGTGCACGCGCACGCAGGCCCTCGACCAGGTCCGCGTCGAGCGTGGTCAGGTCCTGGCGACGCAGGACGGCCTGCGACCTGCGGTCGTAGCCGTGGTGCTCGAGGAAGGCGGTGCCGCCGGTCCCCTCCCAGGCGTCCGCGCCGACGCTCGGGCGACCGAGCTCGAGGCAGCGGGCGTGCAGGTGCGCGACGAGAGTGCTGCCCACCCCGCTGCGCCGGTGGTCCGGGTGGACGCCGCCGAGCAGCCAGGCGAGGTCGAGGTTGTCCCAGTCGCTGGCGTAGAGCGCAGCGAACCCGACGACCGCCTCGCCGTCGAGGGCGAGGTAGTGCTCCGAGCGCTCCTGGTCGTCGTTCCAGCGCAGGTCCGCCGCCACCATCTCGAGACTCTGCGGGTGGAGGAACGGCGCGTCGGCGACCCGGATCGCCTCCTGCAGCGCGGTCAGCGCCTCGACCCGGGGCCGGTCGTCGTACGCAAGCCGCTCGATGTGCACGCCCATGCGGCCACTGTGACGTGGCCGCCTCCCCGGCTCAACGGGTTATCGGAGTCGCGGCGAGGGAACACCACACCGCTCGCCCGGGTTGGGGTGTTCCGTGAGCGCCACGGAGAACATCACGCGGGCCAGCGTCGGCCTGCGCAGCGAGCGCGGCCCGATCCTGCTGGCGGTCATGCTCAGCATGGGATTGGTGGCCATCGACTCGACCATCCTGGCGACGGCCGTGCCGTCAGTGGTGGAGGACCTCGGGGGCTTCACCTCCTTCCCCTGGCTGTTCTCGATCTACCTCCTCGCCCAGGCCGTCTCGGTGCCCATCTATGGCAAGGTCGCCGACCTCTACGGCCGCAAGCCGGTGATGCTGCTCGGCATCGGGCTGTTCGTCCTCGGCTCGCTGCTGTGCGGCCTGGCGTGGAGCATGCCCGCCCTCATCGTGTTCAGGCTCGTCCAGGGCCTCGGCGCCGGCGCGGTCCAGCCGATGGCGATGACCATCGTCGGCGACATCTACTCCCTGGCCGAGCGCGCCAAGGTGCAGGGCTACCTCGCGAGCGTGTGGGCCGTGGCGTCCGTCGTCGGCCCCACCCTGGGCGGGGTGTTCGCCGACTACCTCACCTGGCGCTGGATCTTCCTGGTCAACCTCCCGCTGGGCGCCGCGGCCGGGTGGGTGATGTGGCGCCGCTACGACGAGCGGGTGGAGGCGCGGGAGCACCGGATCGACTACCTGGGCGCCGGGCTGCTCGCGGCCGGCGGCACCCTGCTGCTCCTCGGCCTGCTCGAGGGAGGCGTCCGGTGGGACTGGACCTCGATCCCCGGACTGGGCATCTTCGCCGCCGCGGCGGTCCTGCTGGTCGCCTTCGGGCTCGTCGAGTCACGCTCCTCCGAGCCGGTCCTGCCGCTGTGGATCTTCCGGCGCCGGGTGCTCAACGCCGCCAACTCGGGGGCGTTCGTCGTCGGGGTCCTGCTGCTCGGGCTGACCTCCTACGTCCCGCTCTACGCCCAGGGCGTCCTGCGCCACGGGGCCCTGACCTCGGGCCTGGCGCTGGCCGCGATGACGGTGGGGTGGCCGATCGCCGCCTCCACCAGCGGACGCTTCTACCTCACGATCGGCTTCCGCCGGACCGTGCTGATGGGCGCGTTGTTCGTCATCGCCGGCGCGGCGCTGCTGCTTCCGGTGGGCGCCGAGAGCCCCCTGTGGGCGCTGGCCCTGCCCTGCTTCGTGATGGGCATCGGGTTCGGCTACGTCGCCAGCCCGGGCGTCGTGGTCGCCCAGTCCTCGGTGGGCTGGCAGCACCGCGGTGTGGCCACCAGCACCACCATGTTCTCCCGCTCGATGGGCAGCGCCGTCGGCGTGGCGGTGTTCGGCGCCATCGTCAACAGCCGGCTGACCGCGGGCGCCCCGGGCGGCTCGGTCGACCTCGCGCAGCTGCCCGCCGGCGTGCTCGCCCCCGCGATCCACGCGGTGTTCGTCTGCTCCGCGGCGCTCGCCCTGGCCCTCGTGCTGTCCGGGCTGCTGATGCCGCCGCGGGCCGGCACGGAGCAGGTGGCCGCGGGCTGAACGCCGCTCAGTCGTGTCGATGGCGCGCCCGGCAGGCCCGTCGACGTGCGGGACGATCAGCGGACGGAAGGTCCCCGAGACCAGGTTGCCGTTGCTGTGGGAAACCTCATCCGTCGCACCGTGTCGTGGCCGGGAGCGGCTGCGCTACGGTCCGAGGGTCGGCCGCCTGTCTACGAGATGGAGTGCACGTTGCGCAGCGCCAAGGACTTCTTCGCCCCCCTCGCCGTCGGTGCGCCGGCACCGCTGCGGGAGATCCCCGCCCGACCGAGCCGGGCGATCCACTTCTTCGACCCGTCCAACGAGAAGATGGCCGCGAAGGTCCCCGGCATGGTCAGCAAGGTCGACGTGCTGCTGGGCAACCTCGAGGACGCGGTCAAGGCCGACCACAAGGTGGCCGCCCGCGAGGGCCTGGTGTCGATCGCGCAGGGCACCGACTTCGGTCCCACCCAGCTGTGGACGCGGGTCAACGCGCTGGACTCGCCGTGGTTCCTCGACGACATCACCACGCTGGTCCCGGCGATCGGCGACAAGCTCGACGTGGTCATGGTCCCCAAGGTGCAGGGAGCGGAGGACATCCACTACGTCGACCGCATCCTCGCCCAGCTCGAGGCCAAGGCGGGCCTGGAGCGCCCGATCCTCGTGCACGCGATCCTCGAGACCGCCCGCGGCGTGGCCAACGTCGAGGAGATCTGCGGGGCGAGCCCGCGCATGCAGGGCCTCTCGCTCGGACCCGCCGACCTCGCGGCCGACCGTCGCATGAAGACCACGCGTGTGGGTGGCGGACACCCCGGCTACCTCGTGCGCCAGGACCCGACCGACGGGGACATCGAGGGTGCCCGGTCGACCTACCAGCAGGACCTGTGGCACTACACGATCAGCCGCATGGTCGACGCGTGCGCGATGCACGGGATCTACCCGTACTACGGCCCGTTCGGCGACATCAAGGACGTCGTGGCGTGCGAGGACCAGTTCCGCAACGCCTTCCTCCTCGGCTGCGTCGGCACCTGGTCGCTGCACCCGGTGCAGATCGAGATCGCCAACCGGGTCTTCTCCCCGAGCGTCGAGGACGTGAAGCACGCTCGCCGCGTCGTCGCCGCGATGGGTGACGGCACCGGCGCGGTCATGCTCGACGGCAAGATGGAGGACGACGCCTCCCTCAAGCAGTGCCTGGTGATGGTCGAGCTGGCCGAGGAGCTGGCCGAGATCGACGAGAACCTCAGGGCGCAGTACGACGCCATCGAGATCGACTGAGGGGTTCTGGTATGCCTGACAAGAACGCATTCCGCCCCCGGCGGTCGGTCCTCTACATGCCGTCGTCCAACGAGCGCGCGCTGGAGAAGGCCAAGTCCCTGCCCGTCGACGGCCTGATCCTCGACCTCGAGGACGCCGTGGCTCCTGAGGCCAAGCCGGACGCGCGCGCCAACGCCTGCGCGGCCGCCCGGTCCGGGGACTACGGCCGCCGCGAGGTGACCATCCGGGTCAACGGCATGGACACCGAGTGGCACGCCGACGACCTCGCGGCGGCCAGCGAGGCGGGCCCCGACGCGATCGTGGTCCCGAAGGTGTCGTCGGCCGACGCGGTCCGCGAGCTCGTCGCCGCCCTGGAGCGCCACGGCGCCCCCGACCACACCCGGCTCTGGGCGATGATCGAGACCCCGCACGCGATGCTGCACGCGCAGGAGATCGCCGCCGCCTCCGAGCGCCTGACCGTGCTGGTCATGGGCACCAACGACCTGGCCAAGGAGCTCTACGCCGAGCACGTCCCCGGCCGCCGGCCCCTGCTCACCGGGCTGGGCCTGGCGCTGCTCGCCGCGCGCGCCGAGGGCAAGGCGATCGTCGACGGCGTCTACAACGACGTGAAGGACAGCGAGGGGTTCCTCGCCGAGTGCCAGCAGGGTCGCGAGATGGGCTTCGACGGCAAGACCCTGATCCACCCCGGCCAGGTCGAGGGCGCCAACCGCGCCTTCGCGCCGTCTGAGAAGGCGGTCGA
Organism: uncultured Actinomycetota bacterium; assembly: GCA_963811385.1. Lineage (GTDB taxonomy): Bacteria > Actinomycetota > Actinomycetes > Propionibacteriales > Nocardioidaceae > Marmoricola_A. The sequence continues at coordinate 174,821 of CAWEQX010000014.1, forward strand.
GGACGCGCGCGGCATCCTCCATGCCTGGGAGGACGGCAAGGGCTCGGGCGTCGTGACCTACCACGGCCGGATGGTCGAGAACCTCCACGTCGAGTCCGCCCAACGGGTCCTCGGCATGCATGAGGCGATCCAGCGCCTCGAGGCCGACGTCTCCTGACCCTCACCAGGCACGTGGTCCGATGGGGTCGTGAGCCAGCCCGTGCAGGTGCTCGTGGAGGGTGCCAGCGACGTCGCGGCGGTGCGGGTCGCCGCCCGGCTGCTCGGGCACGACCTCGACGCCGGGCTGGTGCACCTGCGCTCGCTGGGCGGCGCCACCAACGCCCGGCGGGTGCTCGGTGAGCTGGTGCCGGCCGGCACCCACGTGCTCGGCCTGTGCGACCGCAACGAGGCGCCGTACGTCGTGCGGGCGCTGCGCCACGTGGGCTATGCGGTGGACGACGTCGAGACCCTTCCCCGCCACGGGTTCTGGGTGTGCGAGCGCGACCTCGAGGACGAGCTGATCCGGGCCGCCGGGGCGTCGCGGGCGCTCGAGGTGCTGCGCCGCGTCCATCTCGCCTCGTCGTTCACCACCTTCACCCGGCAGCCCGCGTGGGCGGACCGGCCGTTCGCCGCCCAGCTGCACCGGTTCGCCGGAGCCGGGTCCGGGCGCAAGGAGCTGCTCGCCGCCGCGCTCACCGCGAGCCTGGCGCCGGAGGAGCTGCCCCTCCCGCTGGCCGGGCTCGTCTCGGCGTTCCCCACCTGAGCCTCAGGCGTCACCACGGCGGGCAGGGCGGCCACTCCTGCCGGACGCGGCGACGCTCAGTGGTCGACGTGGCGGCCGTAGCGTCCGCGGAAGAAGGTGAGCGGGTCGGCGGTCGACTCCGCGCCGCGCTCGCCGTACCCGAGGTCCTGGACGCGACCGATCACGACGTCGTGGTCGCCGGCGTCGTGGACCTGCTCGATGGTGCAGTCGACCCAGCCGAGGACCCCGTCGAGCAGGGGCGCACCGCTCGTGGCGGACGACCAGCCGATGCCGTCGTACTTGTCCTCGCCGCGCATCGCGAAGGCAGTGGAGACCTCGGACTGGTCGGCGGCCAGCAGGTTGACGCAGAAGAAGCCTGCCTGGCGCATCAGGGGCCACGCCCGCGACGACTTCGCGGGGCAGAACAGCACCAGCGGCGGTGACAGCGAGACCGAGCAGAAGGACTGGCAGGTCATCCCCACCGGGTTCTCGCCGCTCATCGAGGTGACGACGGTGATGCCGCTGGTGAAGCGGCCCAGCACGTCGCGGAACCGGCGGGCCTCGGCCAGCGCAGCCGGGTCGTCGGTCGTGAGGCGGACGTCCTCGCCGAGGCGGAACTCGAGGTCCATGTCGCCGAGGAACTGGTCGACCAACGACGCGGGGGGCCACACCGCGGCGGGCTCGCGGTCGTCCCCGGCGTCGTCGCCCGGGCTCAGCGCGTCCAACGGCAAGCCTTCCCCTCCGTGCTCCACGTCGAGTCCACCGGGTGACTCCGCGAAGGAGGACACCTGCTGGTCGTGCATGTGGCGTCCCAGTGTGGCACTGGCGGGCACCCGGGCGACTGTCGGCTCCACCCGTGCGGTCGGCTACGTTGCCCTTGACGACCACGCCCGACCGAAGGAGAGCCATGCCCATCGACCCCGACGTCGCCATCGGCGCCGAGCTGCCGGACCGCTCGTTCACCTGGACCGAGTCGGACGTGCTGCTCTACCACCTCGCCATCGGGTTCGGGGCGCGGCCGGGAGACAACCTCGACCGAGCGACGCTGAGCTACACCAAGGACGGCGACGAGCTCCAGGTCCTGCCGTCCTTCGGCGTGGTGGTCCCGACCTTCCACGACACCGACCCGCCGTCGGTGTCCTTCCCCGGCATCGAGGTCGACCTCACCCAGGTGGTGCACGGCAGCCAGGAGGTCACCGTGCACCGGCCACTGCCGACCTCCGGCTCGGGCACGGTCCACACCCGCATCGCCGAGGTCTGGGACAAGGGCAAGGCCAGCGTCGTGGTCCAGGAGGGTTCCGCCGTCGACGACGCCGGTGAGCCGCTGTTCACCACCCGCTCGTCGATCTTCGTGCGCGGCGAGGGCGGCTGGGGCGGCGAGCGCGGCCCGTCCACCGCCGTGGAGATGCCCGACCGCGCGCCGGACCTCGACTCGACCTACACGGTGACCACCCAGCAGGCGCTGCTCTACCGGCTGTGCGGCGACCGCAACCCTCTGCACGCCTCGCCCGAGTTCGCCGAGCGCGCGGGCTTCCCCGCGCCGATCCTGCACGGCCTGTGCTCGTTCGGCATCGCGCTGCGCGAGACCGTGCAGGGGCTGCTCGGCTCGGACTCCTCGCAGGTGCGCTCGTTCGGCGCGCGCTTCGCCGGCATCGTGCTCCCCGGCGAGGGCATCCGCGTGCTCGCGTGGGACGAGGGCGACCGCGTCCTGCTGCGGGCCGAGGTGGCCGGCAGCGTCGAGGACCGCAACGGTGCCCCCGTCCTCGCCGACGGGGTCCTGGCCAAGGCCTGAGCGGGAGGCCGCGTCGCTCACTCGAACGGCGTGGGGTCCCCGACGCCGACCCGGATGATCTCGGGGTAGCCCTCGCTGTAGTCGACCACCGTGGACGGCTCGACCCCCGACTCCCCCGCGTCGATCACGGCGTCGACCTGGTGGTCGAGCTCCTCCTTGATCGTCCAGCCGTCGGTCATCGGCTCCTCCTCGCCACGCAGGATGAGCGTGCTCGACAGCATCGGCTCGCCCAGCTCGGTCAGCAGGGCCTTGACCACGGGGTGGTCGGGGATGCGGATGCCGACGGTGCGCTTCTTGGGGTGGTAGAGCCGCCGCGGCACCTCCTTGGTCGCCGGGAGGATGAAGGTGTAGGGCCCCGGCGTCGCGGCCTTGACCGCGCGGAACTCGGCGTTGTCCAGGTGCACCAGCTGCCCGAGCTGGCTGAAGTCGGCGCACACCAGGGTCATGTGGTGGCGCTCGTCGAAGCCGCGGATGCGCCGGATCCGCTCGAGTCCGGCCTGGTTGTCGATGCGACAACCCAACGCGTAGCAGGAGTCGGTGGGGTAGGCGATCACCCCGTCCTCACGCAGGATCTGCACGGCCTGCCCGATGCTGCGGGGCTGGGGGTTCTGGGGGTGTACGTCGAAGTAGCGCGCCACCACCCCAGCCTAGGCCCCGCCGGCCCAGGTCCTCCTCACCGAGACCCGGCTGGGAGGATCCCGGCATGGATCCCGCCCTCCTCGCCGCTGCCCGGGCCGCCACCGGCTTCATGCCCGACGACGAGGGGCTCTTCCTCCACGAGCGGGCCCTGGAGGCCGCGCCGCACGGGCCGCTGCTCGAGGTCGGGTCCTACTGCGGCAAGTCGGCGATCTACCTCGGCGCCGCGGCCCACCAGCACGGCAGCACCGTCTTCGCGCTCGACCACCACCGCGGCTCGGAGGAGAACCAGGCCGGCTGGGAGCACCACGACCCCGGTCTCGTCGACCCTCGCACCGGTCGGATGGACACCCTGCCGGTCTTCCGCCGCACGGTCGAGGACGCCGGGCTCGAGCCGGTCGTCGTCGCGCTGGTCGGCGACTCCCCCACCGTCGGCCGGCACTGGCGCACGCCCCTGGCGCTGCTGTTCATCGACGGCGGCCACGGCGACGACCCGGCACACACCGACTACGAGACGTGGGCGCGCTGGGTGCGGCCCGACGGTCTGCTGTGCATCCACGACGTGTTCCCCGACCCCGCCGACGGCGGACGGCCGCCGTACGAGGTCTACCTGCGGGCGCTCGAGGACGGCTTCACCGAGATCGGCGTGCAGGGCTCGATGCGCGCGCTGCGCCGCACCGGCGGCGCGGCCGGGGACCCGGTCAGCGCGAGGTAGCGGCCGGCGCAGCGGCGTCGGGGCAGCCGCACCCCATCGGCAGCGCGGCCGGCTCGGGGCCGAGCGTGTCACCGCGGAAGATCCCCGAGCCGGGCGTCGTGCGCGAGAGCGCGTCGGCCGCGAGGACCACCGCCGCCGAGGTGTAGGTGGTCTGCTCGTGCGGCCAGAACACGTCGTCGGTGACGACGTAGCCGGTCCAGTAGAGCCCGCCCAGGTGCCGCGTGTGCAGCATGTCGCCGAAGACCTGCACGGCGCGCTCGTCGCCGACGTTGTCCAGCGCCATCACGAGCTCGCAGGTCTCCGCGCCGGTGACCCACGGGTTGGTCGAGACGCAGCGCACGCCGAGACCCGGCACGACGAACTCGCCCCATCGCGCCTCGAGCAGGGCTCGTGCGGCGGAGCCACGCAGCGGTCCGGAGAGGACCGGGTAGTACCAGTCCATCGAGAACTCGGACTTGTCCAGGAACAGGTCGCGGTGCTCCTCCAGCGCGTGGCGCAGGCGGCCGGCCGCGAGCTCCCACAGCGGCTGCGGGTCGCCGACGAGGTCGGCGAGCCGCAGCCCCGCGCGCAGCGAGTGGTAGATGCTCGAGCTGCCCGCCAGCAGCGCCTCGGCGTTGACCACGCCGTCGTCCTGGCGCGACCACGCGATGCCGCCGTACGGCAGCTGGAGATCGACCACGAAGTCCAGCCCCGCCCGCACGGCCGGCCAGTGCCGCTGGACCAGGTCGAAGTCGCGCCGCAGCAGCCAGTGGTGCCAGGTGCCCACGGCGAGGTAGGCGCTCATGTTGGTGTCGCCGCTGGCGTCGACGACCTCGTCGCCGACGATCTTCATCGGCCACGAGCCGTCCGGGCGCTGGGTCGCCAGGCACCAGGTGTACGCCGCCTCGGCGGCCTCGGACTGGCCACCGACGAGCAGCGCCATCGCCGCCTCGACGTGGTTCCAGGCGTCGATGTGCTCGCCGACGGCCCACGGGATGCCGCCGTCGCCCTGCTGCACCTCGACGATCGCCGCTGCCGTCTCCCGCACCTCGGCGGCACGGAGCAGGCCCGGCACCTCGGGGCTGGCGTGCGGCTGACGGGTCACGGTCTCAGGCGCCCAGCTCGGGCTTGACCAGGTAGAGCACCATGCTCTTGCCGACCAGGGGGTCGAGCACGCGCTCGGCGAGCCGCGTGGGCAGCGGCCGCTTGACGATGTCCCACACCAGCATCCGGTGGAAGGCCTTGACCAGGCGGTGGTCGTCGTCGGTCACGCCGACCGCGCACTTGAGCCACCAGTAGGGCGAGTGCAGGCCGTGGACGTGGGCACGGCCGAGGAACCTCAGGCCGGCGTCCTCGAGCTTGGCGACCAGCTCGTCGCCGCGGTAGATGCGGACGTGGCCGCCCTCGACCTCGTGGTAGGCGTCGGACAGCGCCCAGCAGACCTTCTCCGGCAGCCAGCGCGGCACGGTGACCGCGATCGTGCCGCCCGGGCGCAGCACCCGCACGAGCTCGCCGATCGCGCGGGCGTCGTCGGGGATGTGCTCGAGCACCTCCGAGGCGACGACACGGTCGAACTCGCCGTCGGCGAAGGGCAGGTCGAGGGCGTCGCCCTGCTTGACGTCGGCCTCCGCGCCGGCGGGCAGGCCGCCCTCCTCGCGCATCGCGGCGAACCACTCCGAGACCGTCGAGAGCTCGTCGGCGTCCTGGTCCAGGGCGATCACGTCGGCGCCCCGCTTGTACATCTCGAAGGCGTGGCGACCCGCGCCACACCCCATGTCGAGCACCCGCTCACCGGGCTGGAGGCCCAGCCGGTCGAAGTCGACGGTCAGCACCTGGTCATGCACCCCTCGTGTCGTCGTGGAAGTCCTCGATGGCGCGCTCGTACGCCGCGGCGGTCGCCTCGGCGACCGCCCGCCAGCTGAACCGCTCGAGCACGCGGCGCCGGCCGGCGGCGCCCATCCTCGCCCGGCGCTCGGGGTCGTCGAGCAGTGTCCGGATCGCGGAGGTCAGCTCCTCCACGTCGCCCGGCTCGACGAGCAGCGCGCACTCGCCGTCCTCGCCGACCACCTCGGGGATGGCACCGGCCCGGCTCACCACGAGGGGCGTCTCACACGCCATCAGCTCGGCGGTCGGCAGGCTGAAGCCCTCGTAGAGCGACGGCACGCACGCGACCTGCGCCGAGCCCATCAGCGCGACGAGCTCCTGGTCGGTGATGCCGGAGACGAACTCGACGGCGTCCTGCAGGCCGAGCCGGTCGATCAGCTTCTCGGTGCGCCCGCCCTTGACCGGCCTGGTGACCAGCACGAGCGTGACGTCGCGCTCGGTGCGCAGCTTGGCGACCGCCTCGAGCAGCGTGCCGACGCCCTTCATCGGCGTGTCCGCGCTGGCCATCGCGACCAGGCGACCGGGCACGCGCGGCTCGGCCGGCGGGACGAAGACGTCGTCGACGCCGAGGGTGATCACCTCGAGGCGCCCGGGGTCGACGCCGAAGTCGTGGGCGATGTCGCGCTTGGAGCTCTCCGAGACGGTGAGGATCCTCGGCAGCCGGCGGGCGACCTTGCCCTGCATGCGCAGGAAGGAGTACCAGCGCCGCAACGGGATCTGCTTCCTCAGCGGGGCGTGCGCCAGGTCGACCTTGCGGTCGAAGGTGATCGGGTGGTGGATGGTCTCCACGAAGGGGAACCGCTCGGCGACGTCGAGCATGCCGAAGCCGACGGTCTGGTTGTCGTGCACCACGTCGAAGTCGGAGGTACGCCGCGCGAGCAGCTTGGCGACCCGCCGGCTGAACGTGCGCGGCTCGGGAAACGCGGCGGTGAGCATCGCGCCGAACTCGTAGACGTCGGTGAGGTCGCGGAACTCCCGCAGCCGGGGCACGCGGAACGGGTCGGGCTCGCGGTAGAGGTCCAGGCTCGGCACCTCGGTCAGGCGCACGCCCTCGTCCAGCTCCGGGTAGGGCTGGCCGGAGAACACCTCGACCTCGTGACCCAGCGCGACCAGCTCACGGCTGAGGTGCCGCAGGTAGACACCCTGACCCCCGCAGTGCGGCTTGGAGCGGTAGGACAGCAACGCGATGCGCAACGGGGTTGGCCTCCGGGAGACGGGGCCGAGAGGCCCGAGCGGAACTGGAACGTGTTCTGACCCTACGTCGTTCCCTTGCTAGCCTACGAGACGTGAGCTCCCCGACCGGTGACGCGGTCGGCTCGACAGCGCAGCGTGAGCGCCGCAAGCGCATCCTCGACGCCACGGTCGCCCTGGCCGCCACGGGCGGCTTCGAGGCCGTCCAGATGCGGGTGGTCGCCGAGCGCGCCGACGTGGCCCTCGGCACCCTCTACCGCTACTTCCCCTCCAAGATCCATCTCCTCGTCTCGGCCCTGGGCCGGGAGCTCGAGCGGGCCACCCGCGCCACGGAGGGGTGGACGATCCCCGGCGCCACACCCCACGAGCGGGTCATGTCCGTGCTCGACCAGTGGAACCAGGGCCTGCAGCGCGACCCCCGGCTGACCGAGGCGCTGACCCGCGCCCTCATGTTCGCCGACGCCTCCGTCGCCCGGGAGACCCATGGCGTCCTCGCCCAGGTGACCCGGGCCCTGACCCGCGCGATGGCCGACCCCGGCACGGCGTACCCCGACCACGTGCCGACCGAGGACGAGCTGGCGATCGCCAAGGTCATCGGCGACGTGTGGCTCGCCTCACTGGTCCAGTGGGTCACCGGCCGCTCCGACGCCGCGGAGGTCCGCAGGTCGGTCGACATGGCGGTCGAGCTCCTCCTCCGCTGACCCGACGTACGCTCCCCCCGTGGAGACGATCGCGCCGATGCTGGCCAAGTCCGTCAAGGACATCCCGGACCCTGCCGCCTTCGACGACGCCGACCACCCGGGCCTGCTCTACGAGCCCAAGTGGGACGGCTTCCGCTGCGTGGTCACCCGTGCCGGCGACGACCTGGTGCTGGCCAGCCGCAACGGCAAGCCGCTCAACCGCTACTTCCCCGAGCTGGTCGAGGCGTTCCTCGCCCAGCTGCCCGAGCAGTGCGTGGTCGACGGCGAGGTCGTCGTGGTGCGCGGGGACCGGCTGGACTTCGAGGCCCTCCAGGAGCGCATCCACCCGGCGAGGTCGCGGGTCGACCTGCTCGCCGGCGAGACGCCCGCGTCCTACGTCGCGTTCGACCTGGTCGGCCTGGCCGGCGAGGACCTGACCTCCACCCCCCTGGCCCTGCGGCGGGAACGGCTCGAGGCCGCGTTCGACCGGGCGACCGCGCCCCTGCACCTCACCCCGGTGACGACGGAGCCCGCCGTCGCGCTGCGCTGGTTCGAGCAGTTCGAGGGCGCGGGGCTCGACGGGGTGATGGCCAAGCCGCTCTCGGGGTCCTATCGGCCCAACGCCCGCGCGATGTTCAAGGTCAAGCACGCCCGCACCGCCGACGTCGTGGTCGCCGGCTACCGCGAGCACAAGACCTCCACGCCGGCGCGCCCGCTGGTCGGCTCCCTGCTCCTCGGGCTGTACGACGACGAGGGCCACCTGCGCCACATCGGCGTCGCGGCGTCGTTCACCGAGAAGAAGCGCGCCGAGCTGTTCGAGCTGATGCAGGAGCGCCTCGCGACCGGGGACGAGTCCCACCCGTGGGCGGGCTGGTCCGAGATCACCGCCAGCGGCGGCCGGACCCAGCAGGCCGGGAGCCGGTGGAACGCCGGCAAGGACCTCTCGTTCGTGCCGGTGCGACCCGACCTGGTGGCCGAGGTGGGCTACGACCACATGGAGGGCGAGCGGTTCCGGCACACCGGCCAGTTCAAGCGCTGGCGCACCGACCGCGACCCGGAGTCGTGCCGCTACGACCAGCTCGAGGAGGTCGTGTCCTACGACCTGTCGGCCATCCTCGGCGGCGAGCCGCACTCCGCCTGACCCGGGCCGCCGGCCGCGCCAGCATGTCGTGCCCCTCCTGCTCGCGACGCCCGTGCCGGTAGCCGGCCTCGATGATCACTCGAGGCAGACCGCACGCAAGGCGAGCCGGCCACCGCCAGCGCGGCGGCGACGTCCAGCTCGCGGGCGCAGTCCAGCACCGTGCGCAGGGGCTCGGTGACGCCTGTTGCGCGCCGGTCCTCGGGCTGCCGCGTCGGCGTCGTTCTCCGTCCACAGGCCACCCCGACATGCGCCCACGTCGCGACGCGCCCACCGCAGGCGTGACGCAGACCGCGCCCGGGTTGTGCGCATGTTCGGAGGTCCGCCCCTAGGGTGGAGTCATGAGCGAGTCGACCTACGACGTGGTCCTGCTGGTCGAGCAGGCGCTGAGCGCCCAGGACGCGCAGCAGGTGCGCGGGCTGCACGCCGAGCTGGACGAGGACGTGCGCTACCACGTGCTCCTCCCGGTCGAGGACGCCGCCGGTCGCATCGAGTCCGCGATGGGCGCCCTGTCCGCAGGCGACGCGCTGGTCGGTCCGCCGATGGCGATGGACCCCGAGGGCGTCGAGGATCTCCAGCACGAGCTGCTGACGACGGCCCGCCGCGACCTCGCCGCCTCCGTCGACGCGCTCACCGCCGCGGGGGGTCGCGCGACCGGCGTGCTGATCACCGACGAGCCGGTCCACGCGCTGGTCGACAAGAGCCAGGAGCTCTCGGCGGCCGAGGTCATCGTGCTGACCCGCCCCCACGTGGTCGCCGAGTTCTTCCACGTCGACTGGACCTCCCGCGCCCGCCGCAAGCTCGGCGTCCCGGTCCTGCACCTGCTCGAGCACGAGACCTTCGACGAGCAGTCCGGCGGCGGCGAAGGGGTCAGCGGCTTCTGAAGCCGGTCAGTCCGGCAGGCGGTTGCCGTCCTCGTCCCAGTGCGCGGCGACCTTCTTGCTGGGCTGCACGCGGGGCGGCTCGCCCGGCATCTTGGGGTAGTCCGGCGGGTAGTTCAGCTCGCCCAGCCCGGCCTCGACGTCGGCCTGCCACATCGCCAGCAGCGGCTCCAGGCTGCCGGCGGTGTCGTCGATGGCGGCCATCGCGTCGCCGCGGTCACGCAGCCGGTCGGGGACGGTCCACAGGGTGAGCGAGCGCGGGTCGGTCTCGGGCAGCTCGTCCCACTCGACGGGCGTGGACACGGGGGCGCCGGGGATCGGCCGCAGGGAGTACGCCGACGCGATGGTGCGGTCGCGGTTGTTCTGGTTGTAGTCGAGGAAGATCCGCTCCCCCCGCTCCTCCTTCCACCACGCGGTCGTCACGCCCGGGTCGCGGCGCTCGAGCTCACGCCCGAGCGCGATCGCGGCGTGCCGCAGGTCGACGAAGTCCCAGCGCGGCTCGATGCGGACGTAGACGTGGACCCCGCGGTTGCCGCTGGTCTTGGCGAACCCGGTCAGCCCGTGCTCGGCCAGCAGGTCGCGCAGCAGGAGGGCGACCCGGGCGGCGTCGGCGAAGCTCGTGCCGGGCTGGGGGTCGAGGTCGAGGCGCAGCTCGTCGGGGTGGTCGACGTCGGCCCGCCGCACCGGCCACGGGTGGAAGGTCAGGGTGCCCATCTGGCCGCACCAGGCGGGGACGGCGACCTCGGTCGGACACACCTCCTCCGCCGTACGCCCGGAGGGGAAGGTGACCGTCGCGGTCCCGAGGTAGTCGGGCGCGCCCCTGGGCACGCGCTTCTGGTAGAACGCGTCGGCCTTCTCCCCGGCGCGGCCCGTGGCCAGCTTGGTCTCGGGGCGGACACCGGAGGGCCAGCGCTCCAGCGCCGTCGGCCGCTCGCGCAGCGCGCGCATCAGGCCGTCCTCGACGGACACGAAGTACTCCACGACCTGGAGCTTGGTGACCTCGGGCGTGGTGTCGGTCGCCTCGTAGATCACGCGGTCGGGACTCGTCACCCGGACCCTGCGGTCGCCTGCGGTCACCTCGGCGGCGGGAGTGGCCATGGAGGCATCGTGGCACGCGGTCGACGCGGGCTCGACCAACCGCGGGCTGGGTAGCCTCGCAGCATGGGCTACCAGGTCGAGAAGAGCGACGCCGAGTGGCGTGAGGAGCTGTCCCCCGACGAGTACGCCGTGCTGCGCAAGAGCGGCACCGAGCGGGCGTTCACGGGCAAGTACACCGACACCGAGACCGAGGGCGTCTACTCCTGCCGCGCGTGCGGGGCGGAGCTGTTCCGCTCCGACCACAAGTTCCACTCCCACTGCGGGTGGCCGTCGTTCTACGCACCGCTGGCCGGGGAGTCGGTGGAGTACGTCGAGGACCGCAGCCACGGCATGAAGCGCGTCGAGGTGCGCTGTGCGAGCTGCGGGTCGCACCTGGGCCACCTCTTCGAGGGCGAGGGCTACGACACCCCGACCGACCAGCGCTACTGCATCAACTCGATCAGCCTGACGCTGGAGCCGAAGGCCTGACCCGCGGTCAGGGCAGGTCGGCGAGCAGCTCGGCCACCTCGCGCCGGCGGCCGGTGTAGAACGGGATCTCCTCCCGCACGTGGCGCCGGGCGGCCGAGCCGCGCAGGTGCCGCATGAGGTCGACGATGCGGAACAGCTCGTCCCCCTCGAACGCGAGGATCCACTCGTAGTCGCCGAGCGCGAACGACGCGACCGTGTTGGCGCGCACGTCCTTGTAGTCGCGCGCCATCTGGCCGTGCTCGCTCAGCAGCGCCCGGCGCTCGTCGTCGGGCAGGAGGTACCACTCGTAGGAGCGGACGAAGGGGTAGACGCAGACGTAGTCCCGCGCGACCTCGTCGGCGAGGAACGCCGGGATGTGGCTGCGGTTGAACTCCGCCGGACGGTGCAGCGCCATCTGCGACCACACCGGCTCGAGCCGCGTGCCGAAGGCGGTGCGGCGGAAGCGGTGGTAGTGCTGCTGCAGCCGGTCGGAGGACTCCGCGTGGGTCCAGACCATGACCTCGGCGTCCGCGCGCAGCCCCGAGACGTCGTAGACGCCGCGGACGGTGACCTCGTCGCCCATCTCCTCGAAGAGCTTCTCCACCTCACGGGCCTCGGCCTCGCGGTCCGCCTCGCGCTCGGGGCCGTCGAGCCGGTCACGCAGGTGGAAGACCGACCACATGGTGTAGCGGATCGAGTCGTTGAGGTCCTTGGCGAGCTTGCCGCGGTGGGGCACGGGAGCGGTCATGGCTCCATTGTGGCGCGCGGGTCCGAGCGGTCGAGGTGCAGGCCCACCTGCTCCACCGCCCGGTGCGCCGAGGCGATGCACGCCGGCACGCCGACACCGTCGTAGGTCGCCCCGCAGACGGCCAGACCGGGCACGTCGGCGACCGCGTCGCGCACGCGAGCGACCCGGGCGAGGTGACCGACGGCGTACTGCGGGAGGCCGCCGCCCCACCGCTGCACGTGCCAGGCGACCGGCGCCACCCCGAGCCCGATCGCGTCGCCGAGGTCGCCCACGGCGAGGTCGACCAGCTCGTGGTCCTCGCGCTGCAGGTCGCGCTCCTCGCGGTGGCGGCCCAGCGAGGCCCGGACGTGCACGACCCCGCCCTCGGCGCCGGCGGCGAGCACCCAGTCCCACTTGCGGAAGGAGTACGTCGCCGCCTTGACCGAGCGGCCCTCGACCGGGGGCACCAGGAAGCCGGACCCGTCGACGACGGGGAACCTCTCGGCGGGGAAGACCATCGAGACGACCGCCATCGAGGCGACCTCGACCTCGCCCAGGGTCGAGGAGGCGGTCGGGGCGACCGTCGCGAGCAGGCGCGATGCGGCGGGCGCCGGCAGGGCGAGCACCACCGCGGCGGCGTCGATCGTCGCCGGGCGGTGCGCCGACCCGAGGGTCAGCCGGAAGCCGTCGGGGGTGCGGTGCAGGTCGCGCACCGTGGTGCCGAGGCGTACGTCGAGGTCGTGCGCCAGGGCCAGCGGCAGCCGGCCGACGCCACCGCGGATGCCGGCGAACACCGGGTCCCCGGACGCCTCGGCGGTCGAGGCGGCCGCCGCCCGGAGCAACGACGGGTCGCGGTCGAGCAGCGCCATCACCTGCGGGATGGCCGCCCGGGCGGAGATCTCACGCGCGTGTCCGGCGTACACCCCGCCGAGCAGCGGCTCGACGACCCGGTCGAGCAGCTCGTCGCCGAACCGCTCGACGATGAGGTCGCCGACGCTGGGGTCCTCGCCCAGGACGGTGGGCGGGAGCCCGGGCTCGGCGGCCACCCGCTCGACCCCCTCGTCGGACAGCACGCCGCTGGCGCGCAGGTCCTCGACGTCGGCGGGGACGCCCATCACCGAGCGGGGCAGCGGGCGCAGCGCCCCGCGCGACCAGATGCGCGCCGAGGTGGTCGCGGGAGGCACGACGTCCTCGCCGAGACCGACGTCGCGCGCGAGGGCCACGGCCTCGGGGCGGCGGGCCAGCAGGGACTCGGCGCCGACGTCGATCGTGACGCCGCCGACCTCCTCGAGCCGCAGCTTGCCGCCCACCCGGTCGGAGCCCTCGAGCACCACCACGGGCCGGCCCGGGTGCCGGCGGCGCAGCTCGTGCGCGGCGGTCAGCCCGGCGATGCCGGCACCGACCACGACGACGGGGAGGCCGGTGCTCGCGTCCATGGCCCCATCACACCACCAGGGGAGTGGAACCGATCCGCGGGTCCCTGCGTCCCACCACGGACACCGACGATCGGAGACCGCCATGAGGTCCTCACCCGCCCGCCGCGCCCTCGCCGCCCTCGTGGTGGTCTCCGCCCTCGGCGCCGCGGGGTGCTCCGCCGGCGGATCCGACGAGTCGGCCGGCGGGGGCGCCGGCGCGATGGCCGCCGACGCGGCTGCCCCACGTGACCAGACCGGCGGCACGGCGGCCTCCGGCGTCACCGACGCGTTCCTCGGGCGCGAGGTGATCGCCACTGCCGAGGTCACGGTGCGCACCGGCGACGTCGGCAAGGCTCGCGACGAGGTGGCCGACCTGCTCCGGAGGTACGCCGGCCACGTCGCCTCCGAGCGCACCGAGCGCGACCGCCGGGGACGGACCGTCCGCTCGGTGCTCGAGCTGCGCGTGCCGACGCCGAAGTTCGACCAGGCCCTCGACGAGCTCGAGGGGCTGGCACCGCAGGTCGACGTCGACCGCAGCACCGAGGACGTCGCCCAGCAGGTCGTCGACGTGGCGTCACGGGTCCGGACCCAGGAGATCAGCCTCGACCGGCTGCGTGGGTTCCTCGACGACGCGGCGACGGTCGACGACATCGTGCGGCTGGAGTCGGAGATCGCCCGCCGCGAGGGCGACCTCGGCTCGCTGCGGGCCCAGCAGCGTCAGCTGAAGGACCTCACGGCGGAGTCGACGATCACCGTCCGGCTCGAGCACGAGGAGGCCGCCGCCGACCCGAGGCACCGGGAAGGCACCGGGTTCCTCGCCGGGCTCTCGACCGGGTGGGACGCGCTCACGGCCGCGGTGGTCGGGCTGAGCCGGCTGGCGGGGGTGCTGCTGCCGTTCGCGGTCGTGCTGGGACTGCTCGGCGTCCCGGTGGTGCTGTGGCTGCGCCGCCGGCGCGTGGTCGCGACGGGCCCGACCGGCGAGGTGGAGCCGACGTGATCAGCGCGCGGACACCTCGTGCACGTGGTCGGTCAACCGGGCCAGCTGGTCGGGGTCGGTCGAGGGGATCACCCCGTGGCCGAGGTTGAAGATGTGACCCGGCGCGGCGCGGCCGGCCTGGATCACCTCGGTCGCGCGGGCGAGCATCACCTCGGTCGGGGCGAAGACCAAGGTCGGGTCGAGGTTGCCCTGGACCGCGCGGCCGCCCACGCGGCGTACGCCCTCGGCCAGCGGCACGCGCCAGTCGACCCCGACGACGTCGGCGCCGGCCTCCCCCATCAGCCCGAGCAGCTCACCGGTGCCGACCCCGAAGTGGATCCGCGGCACCCCAAGGGTCCCGGCGTCGGCGAGGACCTCGGCGGAGTGCGGCATGACGTGGGCGCGGTAGTCCTGGGGCGACAGCGTGCCGGCCCAGGAGTCGAAGAGCTGGACCGCGGAGGCGCCGGCCTCGACCTGGACCCGCAGGTAGGCCGCGGCGATGCGCGCGATCTTGCCCAGAAGCGCGTCCCAGACCTCGGGGGCGCCGTACATCATCGCCTTGGTACGGGCGTGCTCCTTGGAGGGACCGCCCTCGACGAGGTAGGACGCCACGGTGAACGGCGCCCCGGCGAAGCCGATCAGCGGGGTCGCCCCGAGCTCGGCGACCAGGAGCCCGACCGCCTCGGTGATGTAGGGGACGTGCTCGGGGGTGAGGTCGGGGATGGCCGCGACGTCCTCGAGGGTGCGCACCGGCGAGGCGACCACCGGCCCGACCCCGGGCTTGATGTCGAGGTCGACCCCGACGGCCTTGAGCGGCAGCACGATGTCGGAGAAGAAGATGGCCGCGTCGACGCCGTAGCGCCTCACCGGCTGCAGGGTGATCTCGGTGATCAGGTCGGCGCGCATGCAGCTGTCGAGCATGGCGACGCCCTCGCGGACCTTGCGGTACTCCGGCAGCGACCGGCCGGCCTGGCGCATGAACCAGACCGGGGTGTGCGGCACCGGCTCGCCGCGCGCGGCCCGGACGAAGGTCGACTCGCGCGGTGACCTGCGGTGATCCGGCTCGGGCGCGACGTCGGCGGTGGTCGAGGACATGGGTCCCAGTCTCGCAGAGGACCCGGGACCCCTGGTCGCGTGTCTGTGCTTCACGACCGCACGATCGCCCGTACCCTGTGGCCATGGCCACGCGCTCACCCTCCCGTGTGGACGCTGCTGCTCTGCCGCAGACGTTCCGGGACGCCGTCGCGCAGCTGCGCGCCGCTCGGCTCCGTCCGGAGGTGACCTGCGAGGAGATGCCGGCCCCCCAGCGCATCGCGCCGTTCTCCTCCGCGCTGTCGGCCGACGTGACCGTGGCCGGCGACGACGTCGGCACCGGGCGCCTGGTGCTGCTGCACGACCCGGCCGGCAACGACACCTGGGGCGGCACCTTCCGGTGCGTGGCCTACGTCCGCGCCGAGCTGACCCCCGACTTCACCGCCGACCCGCTGCTCGCCGACGTCGCCTGGACCTGGCTGGTGGAGGCGCTCGAGCAGCACGGCGCCGCCTACGCCGCCGCGTCCGGCACGGTCACCAAGGTCACCTCCGAGAGCTTCGGGGCGATGGCCGACGAGGAGGGCAGCGCCCAGCTCGAGATCCGTGCCTCCTGGACCCCCCAGGGCGAGCTCGGCCCCCACGTCGAGGCGTGGGGCGAGCTGATGTGCACCGCGTCCGGGCTCGAGCCGGTCCCCGAGGGCGTGACGCCGTTGCCGAGCCGGCGCGGCCAGCGTGGCGAGGGATGAGCTCCGCCGCGGAGCAGGACCCCCTCGCGCAGGCCGAGCCCGTCGAGCAGGCGCCCCCGCCTGCTCCCCCGGCGCCGCTGCTCGAGCTGCGCGACGGCCTGCCGCCGGTCACCGCCGACGACGCCGGGCTGGCGGGGGTCGCCGCCCGCATCGCCGCCGCCTCGGGTCCGGTCGCGATCGACGCCGAGCGCGCCTCGGGCTACCGCTACTCCGCCCGCGCCTACCTCGTCCAGCTGCGCCGCGACGGCGCCGGCACCGCCCTGGTCGACCCCATCGGCATGCAGGACCTCACCCCGCTGGTCCAGGCGCTGACCGGTCCGGAGTGGATCCTGCACGCCGCCACCCAGGACCTCCCGTGCCTGCGCGAGCTCGGCCTGGCGCCCTCCTCGCTCTTCGACACCGAGCTCGCCGGGCGGCTGCTCGGCTACCCCCGGGTGGGGCTCGCGACGCTGGTCGAGGAGATCACCGGCTACCGCCTGCGCAAGGAGCACTCCGCGGTGGACTGGTCCACCCGGCCCCTGCCCGAGCCCTGGCTGGAGTACGCCGCGCTCGACGTCGAGGTGCTGGTCGAGCTGCGCGACGCGCTGGCCGAGCAGCTCGAGGAGACCGGCAAGTCCGAGTGGGCGCGCCAGGAGTTCGCCGCGCTGTGCGACTTCCTCTCCCCCGGGCCGCGTGCCGAGCCGTGGCGCCGCACCTCGGGCCTGCACCGGGTGCGCGGCCGGCGCGCCCTGGCCGCCGTCCGCGCCCTGTGGCACGCACGCGACGACATCGCCTCCGACCGCGACGTGACGCCGGGCCGCATCCTGCCCGACAGCGCACTGGTCGAGGCCGCCTCGGCCTCACCCAAGGACCGGGGCGCCCTGCTGGCGCTGCCGGGGTTCAGGGGCCGCGGCGCCCAGCGCTACGCCTCCACCTGGGTCAAGGCGCTCCAGCAGGCGCGCGCGCTGCCCGAGGACGAGCTGCCCCCCGCCGCCGCGAGGTACGACGGCCCGCCGCCTCCGCGCGCCTGGGCCGACCGCGACCCGGTCGCCGCCGCCCGGCTGGCCCGGGCGCGCACCGCGGTGCAGCAGCTGGCCGCAAGCCTCGACGTGCCGGTGGAGAACCTGCTGACCCCCGACTACCTCCGCCGCGTGCTCTGGCAGCCCCCGGCCGACGGCGCCGCGGCCGAGCTGGCCCGCCTGGGCGCGCGGCCCTGGCAGGTCGAGCTCACCGCTGAGCTGATCGACGAGGCCGTCGCCGCCCACCCACCGGCCTGAGCCGTCACTCGGAGGGGTCGGCGTCCTCGAACCACGTGGGCGACCGCTCGTCGATCGCGGGGAGCGCCTCGTCGAGCTCGGTCGGGAGGTCGCGCGCGGTGCCGCCCACGAGCCGGGCGATCAGCTCCTCGATCCGCGTCTCCGCCACGGGCCAGCCGAGGGAGTAGGGGATCAGCACCGAGCGCTTCTGGCCCTCGATGAACGGCGCGATGGTGCGCGGCATCCGTCCCCGCTGCTCGAACTCCGGGGAGTTCACCACCTCGAGGCTCGCCGGCACGATCGCCCCCGACAGGGCGGCGCGACCCTGGGACTCCTTGCTCACCGCGTGGGCGACGAAGTCGACGGCAGTCTCGCGGACCTCGCTCTGGGCGTCGACACACAGCGCCGAGATGGTCGAGGTGGTGCGCGGACGTCCGAAGCCCGGCACCGACAGGGCGTCGAAGCGCACCCCCGACGCCCGCAGCTCCGGCACGTCGGCGCGGGTGCCGAAGAGGAAGGCGAGCCGGCCTTCGGCGAAGCGCTTCAGCGGGCTGACCCGCAGCGCCTGGCCCACGGTGAGGCTGACCGAGCGGTCCTGGGCCAGCTCGACGTAGGCGGTGAGCGCCTCGCGCGCGGCATCGCTGTCCAGCGTCAGCGTGGTGGGCCGGTCGGTGTCGTCGACGATGTCGCCACCAGCGGTGCGGATGAGGGCGGCGAGCAGCTCGGCGTCGGGCGGGAGGTACGCCGCCTTGACACCCGCGCGTGCCGGGTCGGCGGCGACCAGGCGGGCCGTCGCGGCGAAGTCCTCCCAGCGCCACGCACCGTCGTCGGCCGGCGGCTCGACCTCCTCGAAGGGGGGCCGGCCGAAGCGGACGATGCGGGTGTTGACGAACAGCACCGTCGGCGACATCTCGAAGGGCATGCACTGCAGGGCCGAGTCGGCGCTGAAGGCGGTCAGGGCGATGCGCTGGTAGTCGTCTCCGAACTCCACGCCCCGCTCCTCCAGCCCCCCGTCGAGCGGGTGCAGCCGCCCGGTCGCGACCAGGTCGGGCAGGTAGCGCTGGTCGAGCAGGAACACGTCGGGCGGCGTCAGCGCTCGAGGGGTCGCGCTGGACGACGGCGGCGCCGAGCCGCTCGTGGAGGCGGCGGGGTCCGGCGTCGAGAGGTCGGCGAGGGCGTCCTCGGCGGCCGAGGCGGCGTCGGAGTGCTGCTTGAGCCGGATCGTGACGCCGGGGTGCTCGGCCTCGAAGGTGTCGGCGATGGCGCGGTAGGCGCGCATCGCGGAAGGGCCGCCGTACACCGAGAAGCGGAGGGTCTGAGGCGCGGGCGGCGCGCCCGTGCTCGACGTCGACGGGCTCGGCGTGGGCGCGGCCCCGCCCGAGCCGCCGGTGCAGCCGGCCAGCGCCGCGGCGAGCGTGAGGGCCGCCACGGCTCCGACCGTCGTCGCCCGTCCCACGCGTCCCCTTGCTGCGCTCGCCCGCGGTGCCCTCACGTGGGCACGCTATCGGCTGGCCCCTGACGCCACGCCCGGCCGGTGCCCGGGACGAACGGGCCCCCGCACCTAGAGTGAGCGGGTCGACCAGGGACACGCACCCAGACCCCCGGAGGGACCCATGACCGGCCGCACGCACGGACGCCGACGAGGCCGTGCCCTGCTCGTGGCGAGCGCCGCCCTGGCCCTGGGCGGCGCGCTCGGCGCCTGCTCGCAGGACGAGGTCCGCAGCACCAGCGACGAGCCGTCGGTGGCGACCTCGGCACCGGAGCCGTCCGTGACCGCCACCGAGACGCCGACCCCCCGTCCCGCCACGGTGACGCCCACGCCGACGCCGACGCCCACGCCCACGCCCACGCTCACCCGGACGCCGACCCCGACGCCGACCCCGGCCCCGACCCGGACCGCGACGGTGGCGCCGGCGCCCGCCCTGAGCACCACCTTGCTGCCCGCCCGCGCGGTGACCGGGCTCAACCGCCAGTGGCGCTGGCGCAACGGCGAGACGCTCACCGCCGAGCCGACGTCCGGCGAGATCGCCGACTGCGTGCGCTTCTCGATGGCCGCGATCGGCGCGAGCGAGGTCGCCACCCGGGCCTACCTGCCGCCCGCCGCGGCCGGTGGCGCCCGCGCCTCGGCGTTCGAGCTGGTCGCGCGCTTCCCCGACCAGGAGACCGCGGCCCGCGTCATGCACGTGCTGCGGTCGTGGCACGCCACCTGCCAGCGTCGGCTCAACGACGTCTCCGACCAGCCCCACCGGGTCAGCTCGGCGACGCCGCTGGGCGCCGGCGACGAGGCGTTCGCCTACCTCCACACCACCCCCGGCTCCACCCCGGACACCACGGCGTTCGAGGACGTCGGCCAGGTGCGCGCCGGCCGGATGGTGGCACTGGTCGTCGTGCGCCTGGACGAGCAGGACTACAACTACGAGCCCCAGCGCACGCCCGCGGCCCACTCCCTGGCCGCCGCGGCGGCGAGGCTGGGCTGACCGCGCACCCGATGGCCGCCGACGAGCAGTCCCGCCACCGGCGGCCCTCCATGCCCGGGGCGGCGCACTTCGACAAGATGGCCGGCGAGGTCGACCCGTCGGTGCGCAGCGAGGCGGCCGACCGTTCCGCGGCGCTGCTCGTCCGGGGACCGCGCACCGAGGAGGAGGCCGCGGTCGTCGACCGCATCGTGCGGCTGGTCGACACCGAGGGGCTGGAGGAGATCGCCGAGGTGTGGGCCGGCTCGCCCCCCGACTCGCTGGCCGGGAGCCTGTGGCGGCTGTTCCTGCTCCGCTCGTGGGTGTACGCCGACCCGGCGGGCGCGGCGCGCCAGTTCGACGCCGGCCGCCGGCACTCTCCGGTGCTCGAGGTGGTCGCCGGGGTGACGTCCCCGCCTGGACCCGAGGAGGTGCGGACCCTGGCCGACCAGGTGCTGCGCGGGATCCGGGTCGGCGACTTCGCCGACACGCTGTTCCGTGCCGCGGCGTTCGCACACCTGGCCGCCACCGGCCGGGCGCACCTGGCCGACGAGGGCGCAGGGGTCGAGGGCGACCTCTCCGCGGCGCGGCTGATGACCATGGCGCAGCAGCTGGAGGCAGCAGGTCGGGAGGAGCTCAGCGGCGGCCTGGCCTGACCCGTAGACTGGGACGTGCGCCGGGCCGCGGCAGCCCCGGGTCCCACAGAGAGCCGCTACGAGCGGCCACGCGCCGTGAGGCGCTCCCGGTCCGGCGCACCTACTCCCTCAGATCGCGAGCCGCGCGACGACCCCCGCGTGGTCGGAGGGCCACCGCAGGCGCCCCTCGTGCGGCTCGTCGCCGAGCAGCCCGACCTGCTCCACCGCGGCGCCGCGCACCCAGACGTAGTCGATCCGCTCGTGCAGCAGCGACTCGTCGTTGCCCAGGTCGGGGGCCTGGCAGCAGGTCCAACCGGGGCCGGCTCCGCCCTGGAGCCAGGCGTCGACGAGCTCCTCGGGCATGCCGACCACCTCGGGCCGTGCGTTGAAGTCCCCGACCACGACGAGCGGGCCGGCCCAGCCCGCCGCGGCGGCGAGCAGCTCGTCGCGCTGGGTGTCGCGCGAGTCCTCGGCGTAGGCCTCGGTGTGGGTGTTGACGAAGGCGAACGGCCGCCCCTCGACCTCGCAGGCGGCGCCGCACCACCCGCGGGTGATCGCGAGCTGGTCGGTGTTGAGCGAGCGCACGTCGAGGGCCTCCCCGAAGACCCCGCGGGCGACCTGGGTCACCCGCACCGGGGAGTCCGCGCGGCGCAGGACGAGGTTGGCGCCACGCAGCGCGATCCGGCCCGGCAGCCCGGCGTCGGCGGGCAGGTCGGCTGCACCGCCGAAGGTCTGCACGTCGCACACCGCGTCGTAGGTGAGCCCGCGCTCGGCCAGCGCCTGGAGCACCAGCGCGCCGAAGTCCCACAGCACCTGGTCCTCGAGGGTCCAGCAGCAGACCTCCTGCAGGCCGAGCAGGTCGGGGGCGTGCGGCACGATCGCGTCCGCGAGCAGCTGGGCCCGGCGGTCGAAGGCCGTGGCCAGGAGCTGGCGCTGGACCTCCTCGAGGTTGTCGGCCATCTCCCCGACCGGGCGGTCGCCGAGCAGGATGCTCAGGTCGGCGCCGAGGTACAGGTTGTAGGTGGCGACGACCACCCATCTGGACATGTGACCAAGGTTAGGGCACCTCTAGGGTGTCGGGATGCACCCTGAGCAGCCCTCCGTCGAGGTCACCTATGCCCCCGAGGCCGACGGCCTGCCCGACCCCGGTGAGGTGGTGTGGACCTGGGTCCCCTACGAGGACGACCCGCGGCAGGGCAAGGACCGGCCCGTGATCGTGCTGGCCCGCGTCGCCGGCGTGGAGGGGGCCGACCTGCTCTGCCTGCAGCTGACCAGCAAGGACCACGACCGCGACGAGGCCCAGGAGGCGTCCTGGGGCCGGCATTGGATGGACATCGGCACCGGCGACTGGGACCGCGAGCACCGGCCGTCCGAGGTGCGGCTCGACCGGCTGCTGCGGCTGCCCGAGGCCGACGTACGCCGGGAGGGCGCGGCGCTGGACCGCGACGTCTTCGACCAGGTGCTCTCCACGGCCGGTGCGTTCCACCCCGAGCTCCGTGCCGGCTGACCTGCGGCCCCACGACCGGCCCGACGACCGCGTGGGCACCGCCCTGGTGCGGCGGCCCAGCCCGGCGCTGCAGGACGGGCTCACCACCCACGTCGACCGGGTCGAGATCGACACCGACCTCGCCGAGCAGCAGTGGGCCTCGTACGTCGCGGCTCTCGAGGACGCCGGCTGGCCGACGCTCGAGGTGGAGCCCGCGCCGGACCTGCCGGACGCGCCGTACGTCGAGGACACCGTGGTCGTGGTCGACGACCTGGCGGTGATCGCGCGACCGGGCGCCCCGGAGCGCCGCGCCGAGACCGCCGGCACCGAGGCCCTCCTGTCGAGCCTGGGCTTCCGGATCGAGCACATCACCTCCCCCGGCACCCTCGACGGCGGCGACGTGCTCAAGCTCGGCACCAGCTGGTACGTCGGGCTGGGCGGCCGCACCGACGCCGACGGCATCCGCCAGCTCGCGGCGCTCGTGGCGCCGCTCGGCGTCACGGTGCGGCCGGTCGAGATGTCACGAGCCCTGCACCTGAAGACCGCCGTGACCGCGCTGCCGGACGGCACGCTGCTCGGCCACCTGCCCGTCATCGACCGGCCCGACCAGCTGCCCGACCTGGTCCCGGTGACCGAGCGCCACGGGTGGCGTGTGGTCCTCCTCGGTGACGACCGCCTGCTGGTCTCCACCAGTGCCCCGCGGACGAGGGAGCTGCTCGAGCGGCGCGGCTGGCGCCTCGTCACCGTCGACGTCTCCGAGCTGGAGAAGCGGGAGGCGAGCGTGACCTGCCTGTCGGTGCGGCTGCGGGGCTTCCGCCCGTGAGCGGCCCTCGGGCCCGGATCGAGGCTGAACGCAGCGATGCGCTGGCCAGCCTGGCGCGCCTGACCCGCGACTACGACGGCGTCGTGGCGGCCTCGCGCGACAGCAACGCCGACGACGAGCACGATCCCGAGGGCGCGACGATCGCCTTCGAGCGCTCCCAGATCGGGGCACTGCGCCGAGAGGCGGAGCAGCACCTCGCCGAGGCCCAGGCGGCCCTCGAGCGGCTGGACGCCGGGACCTACGGGACCTGCGAGCAGTGCGGGCGCGTCATCGCCGAGGGGCGGCTCGAGGTGCGTCCGACCGCGCGGCTGTGCATCGACTGCGCGTCGGCGGCGGGACGGCGCCGCTGACGGCCAGCTCGTGGTCCGTCGCACGGACAGACAGGGTCCCGCGGCATCGGGCCGAGGTCATCTCCTCCGTAGGTATCGACCTCCTGGCCGTAGGTACCGCGCTTGCCCGGACGAGCCCCCGTGCACGCCGCCGGCGTCGAGGATGGGTCCGTGAACCCACCCTTGCGCACCGTCTCCTCCGCCCTCGCCGTGGTCACCGCCAGCCTCCTGCTCGGCGGCCTGACCTCGTGGGCTCAGAGCGTGCTGCCCGATGCGCTCGCGTCCTTCGCCAACTCGCCGTCCGGCTGGACCGCGCTGACCGTCCTGCTCGTCGCCGCGACGCGGCCGTCGCTGGCACTGGGTGCCGTGCTCGGTGTCGCCTCGTTCGTGGCCCTGGTGCTGGGCTACACCGTCGCCTCCGAGCTGCGCGGGCTCGCCTACGACCCGCTGCTGTGGAGCATGGTCGGCGTCGTTGCCGGCCCGTTCGTCGGCCTCGCAGCCGCCGCGCTCGTGGGCCCCCGGGCCGGCGTGGCCGCGCTCGGCGCAGGCACCCTCGCGGGCGTCCTGGTCGCCGACGCGATCTACGGCCTGACCGTCGTCAGCTCCAGCACGAGCCCGGTCTACTGGACCCTGTGCCTCGTGGCCGGAGCTGCCCTGGTCACCGTCACGGCTGTCCGCCTCCGCACACGTGCCGCCGCGGCCGTCGCCGTCGCCGGCGCCGCGGCGGTCACCGGCGTGCTGAGCCTGGGGTACGCCGTGCTCAACGCGGCGTCCTAGAGCGCGGCGAGCGCCTTCTGGATCCGCGTCTCCGAGATCGGCCGCGGGGTGCCGAGCCGCTGGGCCCAGAGACTCACCCGCAGCTCCTCGAGCATCCACCCGACCTCGCCCAGCGCCAGCGGCACGGGTGCGTCGGGACGCAGCGCCGAGAGCCGGTGCAGGTAGGCGTCCTGCAGCGGGCGCACCCGGTCGGCCAGCTGCTGGTCACGCGACGGGTTCTCGGGCAGGCGGGTCGCTCGCTCGGTGACCGCGATCAGGTAGCGCACGAGCGAGGGCAGACGGACCGCGCCGGCACGGGCCACGAAGCCCTCGCCCATCAGCCGGCTCACCTGAGCCTGCATCTCGGTCATCGCCGGGAGCGACCGCAGGTCGACGCTGCCGGACAGCGCGCGGTCCGCCGTGCGCCACGCCTCGAGCACGCGGACGGCGTCGTCGAGGACGGCGGCCGAGCGGGCTGCGAGCGCCGGACGCACCGCGGCCGCGAGGGCCTCGAACGACGGGAGGTCCCACACCCCTCCCCCGTGCTCGTCCAGCAGCGCGCCGACCGCGGCGAGGCGGCAGTCCTCGAGGAACCCCTTCACCGTCGGGTACGGCGACCCGGCGAGCGCGAGCTTGCGGCGGTTGTCCCAGCCGTCGGTGAGCCGCGGCGACTCGTCGGGCAGCGTGACCGCCAGCAGCCGGCGTAGGCCGAGCCGGTGCGCGGCCTCCTGCTCCTCCTCGGAGGCGAAGACGCGCAGGCCGACCCCGGTCCCCTCGTCGACCAGCGCGGGGAACCCGCGCACCTGGTGGCCGGCGCGGGTCTGGATGAACGACCGCTCGATCGTGCCGAAGGTCCACGACGTCTGGCCGGTGGCGGTCCGGTCCGCGGCCGCCTGCGACAGCGCCTCGGCGAACCGCCCGCGAAGCGGCGCCTTGAGGGTGGCGAGGTCCTTGCCCGTCGAGACCACCGTGCCGTCCTCGTCGACCACGCGATAGGTCGGCTGGAGGTGCGGGGCGACGCGCGACCAGTCCCAGGCCGAGCGGGGCACCACGACGCCGGTGCGCGAGAGGAGGTGGCGCTCGAGCGCGTCGAGCAGCGGCTCTCCCCCGGGCACGACCGCCCCGAGGAACTCCTTCGCCCAGTTGGGCGCCGGGACGAAGTTGACCCGCAGCTGCTTGGGCAGCGAGCGCAGCAGCGAGACCACCAGCTCCTCGCGCAGGCCGGGCACCTGCCAGGACAGGGCGTGGTCCTCGACCTGGTTGAGGGTCGCCAGCGGCAGGTCGACGGTGACGCCGTCGTCGTCGGAGCCGGGCGCGAAGTGGTAGCGCAGCGGCAGGGCGAGGTCGCCGTCGCGCCACTCGTCGGGGTACTCCTGGGCGGTGACGTCGCGGGCCGCCTCGTTGAGCAGCATCTCGGGGTCGAAGGTGAGCAGGTCGGGACGCTTCTGGCGCGCCCGCTTCCACCAGCTGTCGAAGTGCGCGCCGGACACGCACTCCTCCCCCACCCGGGTGTCGTAGAAGTCGAACAGCGTGTGCTCGTCGACGACGAGGCCGCGCCGGCGGGCTCGGTGCTCGAGCTCCTCGGCCTCCTCCAGCAGCGCCCGGTTGTCGTGGAAGAACCGGGCCCTCGTCTCCCACTCGCCGTAGACCAGCGCGTGCCGGATGAACAGCTCGCGCGCGAGCGCCGGGTCGATCGCGCCGAACTGCACGAGACGGTCGGCGACCAGCGGGACGCCGTACAGCGTGACGCGCTCGTGCGCCATGACCGCGGCGCGCTTGCGTGACCAGTGCGGCTCGGAATGGGTGCGCTTGACCAGGTGCGAGCCGATCCGCTCGGCCCACTCGGGCCGGACGGCGGCGTTGACGCGCGCGAACAGCCGCGAGGTCTCCACCAGCTCGGCGGCCATGACGAGCTCGGGTGGCTTCCGCGCGAGCCCGGAGCCCGGGAAGATCGCGAACCGCGTGCCGCGGGCGCCGAGGTACTCGCGGAGGGGGCGTCGCTGCCCGGGCTGCGACGTGGCGGCCTCCTCGCGCAGGCCGAGGTGGGACAGCAGTCCCGACAGCAGCGCCTGGTGGACGGAGTCCTCGTCGACCTGCTCGGAGTCGGGGACGTCGCGGCGGCCGCGCGCGCCCTCGAGCCCGACCTGCTTGGCGGTCTGGCGCAGCTGCTGCTCGACCTCCTGCCACTCGCGCAGGCGCAGGTAGTTGAGGAACTCGTGGCGACACATCCGCCGGAACGCGCTCGACCCGAGCTCGCGCTGCTGGGTGCGGACGTGCCGCCACAGGTTGAGCAGGGTCAGGAAGTCCGACGACTCGTGCTTGAAGCGGGCGTGCAGCTGGTCGGCCTGCGCCTGCTGGTCCACCGGCCGCTCGCGAGGGTCCTGCACCGACAGCGCCGCGGTGATGGCCAGCACCTCCGGCAGGACGCCGAGCCGGTCGGCCTCGAGGATCATCCGGCCGAGCCGCGGGTCGACGGGGAACGAGACCAGCCGCCGCCCGACCTTGGTCAGCCTCGGCTGCCCGCCCCCGGGGACGATCGCGCCGAGCTCCTCGAGCAGCTGCATGCCGGCCGTGACCTGGCGCCGGTCGGGCGGCTCGACGAAGGGGAAGCGGGCGATGTCGCCCAGGCCGAGCGCGGCCATCTGCAGGATCACCGAGGCCAGGTTGGTGCGCAGGATCTCGGGGTCGGTGAACTCCGGACGGGACTCGAAGTCCTCCTCCGAGTAGAGCCGGATCGCCACGCCCGCCTCGACCCGCCCGCACCGGCCCGACCGCTGCGCGGCCGAGGCCCGGCTGACCGGCTCGATCGGGA
This sequence comes from uncultured Actinomycetota bacterium, assembly GCA_963811385.1. GTDB lineage: Bacteria > Actinomycetota > Actinomycetes > Propionibacteriales > Nocardioidaceae > Marmoricola_A. The sequence continues at coordinate 201,408 of CAWEQX010000014.1, forward strand.
GTCGTTGCACCTTGGTGCGGAAGGAGTAGCGCGAGATGCGGGCGAAGCCGGAGTCGACGACGTACCGGATGCCGGGGACGGTCAGGCTGGTCTCCGCGACGTTGGTCGCCAGCACGATGCGCCGGGTCGAGTGCCGCTCGAAGACGCGGTGCTGCTCGGCGGCGGAGAGCCGCGCATAGAGGGGTACGACGTCGACCGCGCCGGCGAGGCCGGTGCCCCACTTCTCGCCCTCGAGCACCTCGGCGGTGTCGCGGATCTCGCGCTCGCCGGGGAGGAAGACCAGGATGTCGCCCGGCCCCTCGCGCACCAGCTCGTGGCACCCCGCCACGATCGCCTCGGTCTGGTCGCGCACGACGGGCTCGCCGTCCTCGTCGTCGTAGGACTCCTCGACCAGCGGGCGATAGCGGACCTCGACGGGATAGGTGCGTCCCGAGACCTCGACGATCGGGGCGGGCCGTCCGGACCGGTCGGAGAAGTGCTGGGCGAACCGCTCGGGGTCGATGGTCGCGGAGGTGATCACGACCTTGAGGTCGGGACGGCGCGGCAGCAGCTGCTTGAGGTAGCCGAGCAGGAAGTCGATGTTGAGGCTGCGCTCGTGGGCCTCGTCGATGATGATCGTGTCGTAGCGCGACAGCATCCGGTCGTGCTGGAGCTCGGCGAGCAGGATCCCGTCGGTCATCAGCTTGACCAGGGTGTCGGGACCGGCCCTGTCGGTGAACCGCACCTGGTAGCCCACGACGCCCTCGCCCAGCTCGACGCCGAGCTCCTCTGCGATGCGCTCGGCGACGCTGCGGGCGGCGATCCGCCGCGGCTGGGTGTGTCCGATCAGGCCGGTCGTGCCGCGTCCGATCTCCAGGCAGATCTTGGGGATCTGCGTGGTCTTGCCCGAGCCGGTCTCACCCGCGACGACGACGACCTGGTGGTCGCGCAGGGCCGCCGCGATGTCGTCGCGGCGGGCGCTGACCGGCAGCTCCTCGGGGTAGCGCAGCTCGGGGACGAGCGCGCGGCGGCGCTCCACCTCCTCCGGCGAGAGGCGGCGCACGCGCTCCTGTGGGGGCCGCCGCCCGCGGCGCGGACGCCGACCACCCCGGGGAGGGGGACCGGCCACTCAGCCGACCCTGGTCAGCGGTGGGGTGATCGTGGTCGCCCTGCCGGCGGAGTAGAGCGCCGCCGGGCGCCCGCGACCACGCTGGACGGTGCGGTCGGTGGGCTTGAGCAGCCCGGGCACGCCGGTGACCTTGCGCTGGAAGTTGCCGGCGTCGAGGGACTGCTGCCACACCGACTCGTAGACCTCGCGCAGGTCGCTGATCGTGAAGGTGCGCGGCAGGAAGCGGGTGGCGAAGCCGGTGCCCTCGAGCAGCCGGCCGGCGAGCGCCAGCGCGTCCTTGAGGATCGTGGCGTGGTCGAAGGCCAGGCGTCGCGGCCTGAGCAGCTCGGTCACGGCGAACCACTGCGCGTCGGTGGCGTCGTCGCCGCCGGCCGGTGCGGTGTCGGCCGGCAGCGCGGTCAGCCAGGCGACGCTCACGACCCGACCGCGCGGATCGCGCCGCGGGGCGCCGTAGGCCCCGACCTGGTGCAGGCGCAGGGACCGGGCGGAGACGCCGGTCTCCTCGGCCAGCTCGCGCACGGCCGCCTTGTCGATCGCCTCGTCCTTGTCGACGAACCCGCCCGGCAGCGCCCAGCGACCCTGGTGCGGCTCGCTGCCGCGCTTGACCGCGAGCGCGGACAGTCCGTCTCCGGGCTGCACCGACAGCGCGACCACGTCGACCGTCATCAGCAGGGGCGTGGGCTTGGGCACCTCGCGAGGATAACTTGTCGTCACAACAACGATTCCTCGGCGGTCGTCGGGCTCAGGTGGGACCCAGGGGTTGCCGGGCCGCCAGCGCGATGCCCGGCAGCGCGGCGGTGAGCACGGTCAGCAGGTCCTCGCGCGACATCCCGGCCGGGTCGGCCAACCATGCCGTCACGGTCTCCTCGACCAGGGCGCTCCAGCCACGGACGAGCAGGTGGCCGCGGGGGTCGTCGTGCAGGCCGAGCTGCTCGAGATCCTCGGGGGCACTCACCTCGAAGATGCGGTCGAGCAGGGCGCGACGCGAGTCCTCGTAGATCTGGTGGAAGTCCTCGTCGCCACTGCGCCCGGCCCGGACGAAGGCGGAGTACGCCGCGGGGTTGGCCTCGGCGAAGCCGACGAACGCCTCGAGCGAGGCCCTCATGCGGGTCATCGGGCCGCCGGCGCCGGGGGGCGCGGTGATCGCCACGACCTCGCCGGACATGCGGCGCAGGACGGCCAGGTGGAAGTCCCGCTTGTCGGAGAAGTAGTGGTAGAGCAGCCCACGCGAGATGCCGGCGTGCTCGGCGAGGACGTCGATCGAGAGGTCCTCCAGACCCCGCTCCGCCAGCAGCACCATGCCGAGGTCGAGCAGCTGCGCGCGGCGCTCGGCGCGGCTGAGGCGGGTCCGGGTCATGTGCGTGAGGCTACTGAATCTCGTTCATCCCCATCTGTTGACGCGCGTTCAACAAGTTCCTACGGTGGTTCACCTGACCCGGACCGTGGGGCGCGGGCGGCTGCGCGTCGTGGTGACTCGACCCCCCCACCACCCCCAGACCGAGGAGGTCCACCCATGACGGACAGGAGCTGGCTCTCCGGCAAGGTGGTCGTCGTCACCGGCGCCGGCTCGGGCATCGGACGGTCGCTGGCCGTCCTCGCCGCCCGCCACGGCGCCCGCGTCGCGATCAGCGACGTCGATGCGGCCGGCCTCGCCGAGACCGCGGACATGGTCAGGCAGGCGGGTGTCCAGGAGGCCCACACCGACAAGCTCGACGTGCGCGACCGCGACGCGGTCAGGGCGTACGCCGCCGCCGTCGCCGCCGACCTCGGTGGCGTCGACGCCGTGGTCAACAACGCCGGGGTCGCCCTCAACGGCGACTTCGCCGACCTCGACTACGACGCGCTCGAGTGGATCATGGACATCGACTTCTGGGGCGTGGTGCACGGCTCCAAGGAGTTCCTGCCCTACCTCGTCGCGTCGGGGGACGGCCGGCTGGTCAACATCTCCAGCCTGTTCGGCCTCATGGCCGTGCCCGGCCAGTCGGCCTACAACGCCGCGAAGTTCGCCGTGCGCGGCCTGACCGAGGCGCTGCGCCAGGAGATGGTGGTCTCCGGCACCCCGGTCAAGGTGACCTGCGTCCACCCGGGCGGCATCAAGACCGCGATCGCCCGCAACGCCCGCGCGGCGGGCGGCCAGGACCAGGCCAAGGCCGCCGAGCTGTTCGACACCAAGCTCGCCCGGATGTCGCCCGACCGCGCCGCCGAGATCATCGTCGACGGCATGGTGGCCGGCAAGCCGCGCGTGCTGGTGGGCGGCGACGCCAAGGCGCTCGACCTGCTCGTGCGGGTCCTGGGCTCGGGCTACCAGCGCGTGGTGTCCGCCTCGACCTCCCGCGCCACCCGCGGTCTGCGTCGCTGACCCGACCCGCGCGCACGCCGTCGGTCAGCGGCGCCCGCCCGGCTCAGCGGCCCGTCGAGTCGCTCGTGTCGCCGGACAGCCGCTGGGCGAGGTAGATCGGCACCACCGACAGCAGCACGAGCGCGGCCGCCACGACGTTGACCACCGGCGCCTGGTTGGGCCGGAACAGGTTGTTGAAGATCCACAGCGGCAGCGTCTGGAACTGCCCGCTGGCGGTGAACGTGGTCACCACGATCTCGTCGAACGACAGCCCGAAGGCGAGCAGGCCACCGGCGAGCAGCGCCGAGCGCATCATCGGGAAGGTGACCAGCCGGAAGGTCGTGAAGGTGCCGGCCCCGAGGTCCATCGAGGCCTCCTGCAGCGAGCCGGCGCTGCGGCGCAGCCTGGCCTGCACGTTGTTGAACACGGTGACGATGCAGAACGTCGCGTGGGCGACCACGACGGTGAACAGTCCGAGCTCGACATGGAGGAACGACTTGAACGCGTTGGCGAGCGCGAGACCCGTGACGATGCCCGGCAGCGCGATGGGCAGGATGATCAGCAGCGACACGGCGTTGCGCCCGAAGAAGCGCGTGTGCTGCAGCGCCATCGCCGCCATCGTGCCGAGCACGAGCGCCACCGCGGTGGCCAGCGCGGCGACCTCCAGGCTGACCAGGAGGGCGTCACGGGCGCCCGTGGACCGGGCCGCCAGGGACCACCACTTGAGCGTCAGGCCGTCCGGCGGCCACGCGAACGTGCTGGAGGTGTTGAACGAGTTGAGCACCACCAGCCCGAGCGGGAGGTAGACCACGCCCAGGACCAGGACGGTGAACGCGAGCAGGGCGCGGCGCAGGCCGGCAGAGATCGTCACAGGTTCTCCAGCGCTCCGGTGCGGCGTACGGCGCCGAGGTACACCAGCATGATCACGACCGGCACGGTGGCCATCGCCGCAGCGAAGGGCAGGTTGTTGGCCGCGCCCACCGAGTCGTAGACGACGTTGCCGATCATCTGGTTGGTGCCCCCGACGATCTTGACCGCGATGTAGTCGCCCATCGACAGCGAGAAGGTGAAGATCGACCCGGCGACCAGCGAGGGGAAGACCATCGGCAGCACCACCCGCCGCAGGGTCGTCAGCGCGGAGCCGCCGAGGTCGGCCGACGCCTCCAGCAACGAGTCCGGCAGGCGCTCGAGCCCGGCGTAGACCGGCAGCACCATGTAGGGCAGCCACAGGTAGGCCAGGGTCACCACCGTCGCGGTGAGGCCGTAGCCCGGGCTCCCCAGTCCGACCTGCCCCAGCGCGGAGTCGACGATCCCTCCGGTGGCGAACATGGCCCGCCAGGCATAGGCCTTGACGAGGTACGCCGCCCACAGCGGCATCAGCACCGCGATCACCAGCAGCCGCCGGGTGCGGGGGCTGGCCACCTTGGCCATGTAGAACGCCACCGGGAACGCCAGGACCGCGTCGACCACGGTCACCGCGGCCGCCACCGCCAACGTGCGCAGCGTGACGGTGCGGTAGACCTCGATGGTCACCAGGTCCTTGAAGTTCTGCAGGGTGAAGACGCGCTCGACGTCACCGGTGAACGCGTTCTGCCCCCAGAACGCGGTGAGCAGCAGGGCACCCAGGGCCGCCAGGTAGGCCACGCCCAGCCACAGCATCGGTGGCGTGAGGAGCAGGCCCACCCGGAGCCCCGGGCGCCGCTGCAGGAACGCGGACACCTACCCCTTGACCTCGGTCCAGGCCTGCGTCCACCGGCCGTAGTCGGTGCACGTGACGTCGGTGCGGCCGTCCAGGCACTGCGCGATCGGGGTGTTCCAGAACCAGATCTTGTCGGCGTAGGAGGCGTCACCGGCGTGGTAGGTCTCGCAGTGGTTCGCGTCCGCGGTCTCCTCGCACGCCTTGGTGTTCGACGGCGCCTCGCCGAAGTACTCCGCCACGGCGGCGTTCGCCTTGGGAGACGTGATGTAGTCCATCCAGAGGTAGGCGCAGTTGGGGTGCTTGGCCTCGGCCGCGACCATCCAGGTGTCGGACCAGCCGGTGGAGCCCTCGTCGGGCAGGGCCGTCTTGATCGGCGCCTTCTCCGACTCCAGCACGTTGCTGATCACCTGCCAGGTCGTGCCGATCACCGAGTCTCCGGTCTTGAAGGCCTGGATCTCCTTGAGGTAGTCCGACCAGTACTCCCCCACGGCCTCCTTCTGCTTCTTGAGCACGTCGACGGCGGCGCTCAGCTGCTTCTCGTCGAGCGCGTAGGGGTTCTCGATGCCCAGGTCGGGCTGGGTGTTCTTGAGGTAGAGCGCGGCATCGGCGATGTAGATCGGCGAGTCGTAGGCGGTCACCTTGCCCTGCACCGCGGGGCTCGGCTCGAAGACCGCCGACCAGCTGGTGGGTGCGGTCTTCACCTTGTCGGTGCGCCACATCAGCAGGTTCGCCCCCCAGCCGTGCGGGACGCCGTACATCTGGCCGTCGACGGAGTTCCACTCGCGGTCCTTGAGGAAGGCCACGATGTCGCCGTAGTTCTCCAGCAGGTCGGTGTTGACCGGGGCGACGTCGCCGGCGGCGATCAGCCGCAGCGAGGCGTCACCGGAGGCCGAGACCACGTCGTACTCCCCCGACTTCATCAGGTTGACCGCCTCGTCGGAGGTGCCGAAGTACTTCACGTTGGCCTGACAGCCGGTCTGCTGCTCGAACGGCGTGACCCAGTCGATGGTCTTGTCGGTCGAGCCGTCCTCGGCGTAGCCGGGCCAGGCGAGGATGTTGACCGTGCCCTCGCCGTCGCCGAGCTCCTGCATCATCGGCACGTCGGGGACGGTGAAGCCGGCGCCCTGCGCGCCGTCCTTCCCGCCGCCGCCGCCGCCGCTGTCGTCGCCGCACGCGGCGAGCCCGGTGGCGCCCAGGACGAGCGCACACGCTCCTGCCAGGGCCCGCCAGCCGGTCGTCTTCCCAGATGCGGTCATGTCGTCTCCTTCTCGTGATCCTGCTGCCGGTGCTGCTGAGGGTGCTGCCCCGCGACGGACAGGTCGACCATGTGCGCGCGCTGCCACGACACGGTGACCTGCTCCCCGCGCCGCGACAGGGCGTGGTCGTGGGAGGTGTCGAGGTTCTGCTGCATCGCGGTGAGTCGGACGGCGTCGGCGCCGTTCCCGACCTCGACCAGCGACTGCGTGGACGACCCGAGGTAGATGACGTCGACCACGACGCCTGGCACGGTGACGTCGCCGGGCGGGTCCTCCCCGGCGGCGGAGAGGTGCACCTTCTCCGGGCGCACGCTGAAGGGGCCCTCGCCGCCGACGTCACGGGCCAGCCGTCCGGTGAGCAGGTTGCTGGTGCCGACGAACCCGGCGACGAACCGGGAGGACGGTCGCTCGTAGAGCTCGACGGGGGTGGCCACCTGCTCGACCCGGCCCTCGTGGAAGACCGCGATGCGGTCGCTCATCGTCAGCGCCTCCTCCTGGTCGTGGGTGACGAAGACGAAGGTGATGCCGACGTCGCGCTGGATCTGCTTGAGCTCCATCTGCATCTCGCGGCGCAGCTTGAGGTCGAGCGCGCCGAGAGGCTCGTCGAGCAGCAGCACCGCGGGCCGGTTGACCAGCGCCCGGGCCAGCGCGACCCGCTGGCGCTGGCCACCCGAGAGCTGGCCGGGTCGCCGCTGCCCGAAGGCGGGCAGGCGCACCGTCTCCAGCGCCTCCTCGGCCCGGCGGCGGCGCTCGGACCGGGCGACCTTCTTGACCCGCAGCCCGTACTCGACGTTCTCCGTCACCGTCAGGTGCGGGAACAGCGCGTAGTCCTGGAACACGGTGTTGACGTCGCGCTCGAACGGGGCGGCGTCGGTGACGTCCTGCCCGTGCAGCTCGACGCGGCCCGCGGTCGGGCGCTCGAAGCCGGCGACGATGCGCAGCACCGTGGTCTTGCCCGACCCCGAGGGCCCGAGCATGGAGAAGAACTCGCCGTCGGCGATCTCGAGGTCGAGGCCGTCGACCGCGACGACGTCGGCGAACTCCTTGCGGAGCCCCATGAGCCTGATCGCCACTGACATGATCGGCAGTCTGCCAGCGTCGAGAGTCGGATATCCATCACGCAACGGTTGCGATCCTCAGGTTTCCGTCGCGTTCCCGCCCTCCGACGACGGGATCGGGTCGGCCATCTCGGCCCGGAAGCCGACCAGGCGGACCCTCCGGTCGTGGTCGAACCCGTCCAGCAGCGCGACTCCGGCCTCGCCCAGCGCCACGGCGCCGGTCTCCGGACCGGGCAGCGTGCGGCTGCGCTGCCGGGTGGTGAAGGGGACGTAGCGGATCTTGACCGCGACCCGCACGGCCGGGCGACCCTCGGCCGCGATGTCCTCGGCGACCTGCGCGGCGAGTCGCCGCACCAGCACCGCGACCTCGTCCCAGTCCTCGAGGTCGTGCTGCACGGTCTCCTCACGACCGTGCGCCCGCGGCACCCACGGCGTGGGGTCGACCGGTGAGGAGTCCGCGCCCCGTCCCAGGCGCCGCAGCCACGGTCCGATGCGCGGGCCGAACTCCTCCGCGAGGTCGGCGGCCGCGGCCGCCGCCAGGTCGTCCACGGTCCGGATTCCCCTCGCCTCGAGCCGCTTCCTGGTGCGCGACCCGATGCCCCACAGCGCGTCCACCGGACGCGGCCCCATCACCGCGACCCAGTCCTGGGTGCTCAGCCGGCCGACGCCGTCGGGCTTGCCGAACGAGGTGGCCAGCTTGGCCTGCAGCTTGTTGTCGCCGATGCCGACCGAGCAGCTCAGCCCCGTTCCCGCGGCCACCGCCGCACGGAGCTGCTCGGCCAGCGCGACCGGGTCCGCGCCGGGGTCGTGCGGCCCGACGAACGCCTCGTCCCATCCCAGCACCTCGACGTCGACCGGGAACGAGCGCAGCACCGCCATCACCTCGGCGCTGGCCTCGTCGTACGCCGGCTTGTCGACCGGCAGGAAGACGGCGTCGGCGGGGAGCCGCTTGGCCGCCGTACGCAACGGCGTGCCGGAGGAGACACCGTGGGCGCGCGCCTCGTAGGAGGCGGTGGAGGCGACCCCGCGCTCGGACGGGTCACCGCGGCCCCCGACGACGACCGCGAGGCCGCGCAGCTCGGGGCGCCGGCGCAGCTCGACCGCGACCAGGAACTGGTCGAGGTCGACGTGGAGCACCGGGACACCCGCCATGGCAGTCCTAGAGCTGGGTGAGCGCGACCACGAGCAGGGCGAGGACGATCAGCGTCGCGACCAGGTAGATCGCCAGCGCCGCCCGGCGGTTTCGCCGCTGGGAGCTCGACCCCTGCACCTCGCCGACGCCGTCGTCGCCGTGGACCTCGCGCAGCTCGTCGCGCAGCCGGTCCAGCCGCTCGTCGACCTCCCGCATGTCGTAGCCGCGCGACCAGCGCACCCCCGGGAAGCGTGCGTCCTGGACCTCGTAGGGCGCCATCGCCGGCGGGGTGCTGCGCAGCGCCTCCTCGGCCTCGGCCAGGAAGCGGTCGACCGCCTCGCGCCGGTAGCCCAGCGAGCCGAGGCGGGCGAGCGGGAAGGCACGGGACCCCCGTCGCGGCCGCTCCTGCCGCTGTCGGCCCTCGTCACTCCTCACGTCGCCGATCATGGCACTCAGTCCGGCCGCAGCGGCGGAATGGCGTCGGTCGACTCCAGCGAGCCCATCCCGGTCAGGCGGAGCAGGTCGGCCACGATCGAGCGCAGCTGGGCCAGGACCACCTCCGAGGACAGGTCGTGGGTGCGCTCGACCTCGGAGGTCGCCTGGGCCAGGGCGACCAGCCGGTCCTGCACCGAGTCGGGCGTCCGGTCGGCGCGCAGCTCGGCCGCCATCTCGTCGACCACCTCGGCCAGGTCCTCGCACAGCATCGCGTAGGCGCGCGGGATCGGCGCACGCTGGTAGACCGCGACCGCCACCCGGCGCACGAGCACCCGGGTGTTGCGCAGCGCGAGGTCGAGCGGCTCGACGTAGTCCGCGAGCCGCCGCACCGAGCCCTTGTGCCGGACCCGGAACGGCGACGAGCGCACCACGGACAGGCCCTCGTCGGCGGCCTGTCGCAGCTCGTCGACCAGCACGTCGGTCGCGCGTGCGTCGCGCAGCAGCTCCAGGGTCGGGTCGAGGTCGCCCTCGCGGATGCCGGTCGCCGAGCCGCGCAGCAGCTCCGCGATCCGCGCCACGACGTAGGCCGCCTGCTCGCGGGGCCGCCGCAGCGGGGCGCGCGGGACCGCGGTCGCGGCCACCAGCGCGACGGCGCCGCCGATCAGCGCGTCGGTCCAGCGCAGGAACGCCTGCCCGCTGGCCGGCACCAGGGCGGTGATCACGATGGACTGCACCGCGGCCTGGGTGACCAGCAGCCCGCCCGCGTCGAGCAGGATGGCGCTCGACATGGCCAGCACGACGATGAGGCTCATCTGCCAGGCGCCGCGGCCGATGACGTGGACGAGGAGGTCGCCGACCAGGACCCCGATGGCCACGCCGACGGCCATCTCCACCACCCGCTGGAGGCGCTGGCCGTAGGTCAGGCCGAGCCCGACCACCGCCGCGATCGGCGCGAAGAACGGGGTCGGGTGGCCGAGCAGGTCCTTCGCGATGAACCAGGCCACGCCGGCCGCGACCGCGCACTGGCCGATCTGCCAGGACTTGGTGCGCAACCGGCGCACCCGCATGGTGAAGGAGACGCGTCCGCGGGCGAACACGAGCTCCCAGGGCTGGTCGGGGGCACTCGGGCCGGTCGAGCTCACAGAGCCATTCTCGGTGATCGGGCCCAGCGCGCAGCCCTAGGCTGGTCCCGACCAGTCATCCAGCGTCAGGGGACCCACATGGCCGTGCCGATGGACCCGACGTCCGCGGGCTTCATGATCGCCGACTCGCGCAACACCCCGATGCACGTCGGCGGGCTGCAGCTGTTCACCCCGCCCGAGGGCGCCGGACCGACGTGGATCCGCGACCTGTACGACGAGTCGCTGCAGAGGGCGGAGGTCGCGCCGATCTTCCACAAGCGCCCGTGGCGCTCGGTCGCGACCGGCGGTCAGTGGTTCTGGCGGGAGGACGACCAGTTCGACCTCGAGCACCACGTGCGCCTCAGCGCACTGCCCGAGCCGGGCCGCATCCGCGAGCTGCTCGAGCTCGGCGGCCGCCTGCACAGCACGCGGATGGGGTTCGACCGGCCGCTGTGGGAGATGCACGTGATCACCGGCCTCGCCGACGGCCGCATGGCGTTCTACTCCAAGATGCACCACGCGTTGGTCGACGGGGTCTCCGCGATGCGACTGCTGCAGGCCACCTTGTCGACCGACCCCGGCAAGCGCGACGTGCCGCCGCCGTGGGCGGTCCGCCAGGTCGCCAGGCAGATCGAGGCCGAGAAGGACGCACTCGGCGAGCGGCTGATGGAGGTGCCGCTGGGCGCGCTCCGGTCGGCGTACGGGATCGCCGCGGACGCGGCGGGCCTGCCGGGTGCCTTGGTGCGGACGCTCAACCGCGGGGTGCGCAACGACACCGCCCCGATCGCGCTCTACGCTCCGCGCACGATCCTCAACCAGAAGATCTCCTCCTCGCGCCGCATCGCGGCGCAGGACTGGCCGATCGAGCGGATCCGCGGTGTCGGCAGGGCCACGCGCACGACCATCAACGACGTGGTGCTGGCGATGTGCGCCGGGGCCTTGCGGCACTACCTGACCGAGCTCGACGCGCTGCCGTCGCAGACCCTGGTGGCGATGGTGCCGATGAGCCTCAAGCTCGACGAGGCCGGCGTGGCCTCGACCAGCGGCGGCAACGCGGTCGGCACGCTCATGGTCAAGCTGCACACCGACCAGCCCGACGCCGGCGCCCGGCTGGCCGGGATCAGTGCGTCGGTCAGGAGCGGCAAGGAGGCCGTGCGCAGCATGAGCCAGGCGCAGATCCTGGCGATGAGCGCGCTCGGGGTCACCCCGCTGGTGCTGATGCCGATGCTCGGCATGCAGGGGCTGACCCGACCGCCGTTCAACCTGGTGATCTCCAACGTGCCGGGCCCGCGCAAGCCGCTCTACATGAACGGTGCGCGCCTGGACGGGATGTACCCGTTGTCGATCCCCTACCACGGGCAGGCCATGAACATCACCTGCACCAGCTACGACGGCCGGATGAACTTCGGCCTCACCGGCTGCCGTCGCACGGCCCCCAGCCTGCAGCGGCTGCTCACCCACCTCGACGACGAGCTCGCCGCCCTCGAGGAGGCGGCCGGCGTCTAGTCCAGCAGCGCACGCACGTCGTCGGCCTCGAGGATGCCGCCGGCGTCGCCGGTGCCGTCGACCACCCGGCTGAACAGCGCCTGCTTGCGCGCCTTGAGCTCCATCACCTTCTCCTCGATCGTGTCGGTGGCGACGAGCCGGTAGACGATGACCGGCCGGCGCTGGCCGATGCGGTGCGCCCGGTCGACGGCCTGGGCCTCGACGGCGGGGTTCCACCACGGGTCGAGCACGTAGACGTAGTCCGCCTCGGTGAGGGTCAGGCCCACCCCTCCGGCCTTGAGGCTGATCAGGAACACCGCGGCGTCGCCCTGCTTGAAGCCCGTGACGATGTCGCCGCGCCGCCGCGATCGTCCGTCGAGGTAGGACGAGGCGATGCCCTCCGCGTCGAGCCGGGCGCGCACCTTGGTGAGGTAGGAGGTGAACTGGCTGAACACCAGGGCTCGGTGGCCCTCGGCAGTGATCTCCTGCAGGTGGTCGACCAGCACGTCGAGCTTGGCCGACCCCACCCCGTCGTAGGCCGGGTCGAGCAGCGAGGCGTCGAGGCTCAGCTGGCGCAGCCGGGTCAGCGAGCGCAGGATCGCGATGCGCTTGCGGTCGAAGTCGCCGAGCAGGCCGAGCACCTCCTGGCGCTCACGCTGCAGGTGGGTCTGGTAGATCCGCCGGTGACGCGGGGTCAGCTCCACCTCGAGCACCTGCTCCTGCTTGGCCGGCAGGTCGGCGGCGACCAGCTCCTTGGTGCGCCGCAGCACGAAGGGCCGGACCCGGCGCTGGAACCGCTCGAGCGCGCCGGCGTCGCCCTCCTTCTCGACCGGGTCGGCGACCTGCTCCACGAAGCGGCGTGGGTGGGGATAGAGACCGGGCGCGACGATCGCGAGCAGCGACCACAGCTCGAGCAGACGGTTCTCCATCGGGGTGCCGGTCAGCGCGAGGCGGAACGGCACGTCGAAGCGGCGGATCCCCTGGTGGGTCTTGCTCTGGTGGTTCTTCACCGTCTGGGCCTCGTCGAGGACCAGCCCACCCCACGGCAGCGCGAGGTAGTCCTCGATCTCCAGCCGGAGCAGGGTGTAGGAGGTCACCACCACGTCGGCGCCGGCGTGGACCTCGGCAAGCGACGTGCCCCGGCGCGAGCGCGAGGCGGTGACGGTGCGCACGACGAGCCCCGGGCTGAACGTCGCGGCCTCGTGGGCCCAGGTCGAGACCACGCTCGTCGGCGCGACGACCAGGAAGGGACCCGGACCCCCCTGGTCGCGCGCATGCGCGACCAGGGCCAGCGTCTGCAGCGTCTTGCCCAGCCCCATGTCGTCGGCCAGAATCCCGCCGAGCCCGAGACGCCACAGCAGGGCGAGCCAGCGGAACCCCTCGAGCTGGTAGGAGCGCAGGGTCGCCTCGACGCCCGTCGGGTCGACCTCGGGCAGCCGGTCGAGGTCACGCAGCTGGTGCGCGGCTTGCTGCCACTGCCGGACCCAGTGATCGGCCTGCTCGTCGACCACCCCGACCTCGTCGAGCTCCTCCCACAGCCCGAGGTCGCTGCTGTGCAGGCGCACCGCGTCGTCGGGCTGCTCGCGCAGCTCACGCGCCTCCATCACCAGGTCGTAGAGGCCGGCCAGCTCGGGGGTGTCGAGCCGCAGGTGGGTGCCGCTCTTGAGCACGATGCGCTCCTGGCCCATCGTCATCGCCTCGATCAGCGTGGCCAGCCCGAGGAAGTGGTCGCCGATCGAGATCACCACCTCCAGGTCGAGCCAGTCCGTGCGGGGCGAGGTGTGCGCCGCCGCGCCTCCGGACTGCTCCCCGCGCGGCACGAAGCGCACCTCCGGCCGGTCGGTGGCCTCCTGGAAGTGCGGCCGCACCCCGGTCTCGTCGACCTCGACCTGCCCGCCCTGCTCGAGCGGCACGAGCACCTCGTCGTGGAAGGAGACGGCCTGGAACCCGGTGAAGGTCCGCGTCGGCTCGAGGCCCAGCGGGCGCCGGCCCTCCACGCACATCAGGTGAGCCATGTCGTCGCTCAGCTCGAGCGCGTCGAGCACCGCGCGCTCCCGCACCAGGTCGCGCACGCCGCGGTGCCCGCGCGACTCACCGAGACCGTAGACCCGGTCGTCGCCCTCGCCGTCGACCCCGTGGCCGATGCGGTAGCGCCACTCCCAGCCGACCTCCGCCAGGTCGGCGGCACGCCAGCGGACCCGCAGGGTCAGGCGCGGCGGCACCTGGGCCGGCACGGTCACCGACGCGTCACCGGAGGCGACCGGCAGCTGGCGCGCCAGCCGGGGCAGCCCCTCGGCCAGCAGGTCGCCGGCCCGCTCGGCCGGTACGCGCAGCCCTTCGTCGGCGGCGAGCAGCCGGCGGGCGCGCGGGCCGAGCGCGCGCGTGACCGGACCGACCGTGACCGCCCAGTGCGGGCCCTCACGCCCGGCAGCCACCCCCTCGAGACGCTGCCACAGCGCGACGCCGTGGCCGTCGTCGCCCAGCGGTTCGACCGCCTCGCCGGTGTGCCAGGTGCCCTCCCACGCGACGCCCAGGTGCACCTGCACCTCGCCCTCCCCCCGGCGTACGTCGGCGGTGACGGCCAGCGCGGACGGCGTGAGGGTGATCGCCCCGAGATCGCCGGCGGGCACCAGCTCGACGCCGGCGTCGACCGCCTCGGCGAGCAGCCGCCAGATGCCGGCGCGGAAGGCGGACAGGGAGAGGTAGGGCTCGCCGCCGTAGTAGCCGCGTCCGCTGTCGCTGCGGTGCAGCGCGAGGATGCGGTCGAGCACCGAGACCTGCGCCTGCGGCAGGTCGGTGCGGCGGGCGAGGTCGCGCAGGTCGGTCCACGCCGCGCCCGAGCGGACCCAGCGGTCGCGGGCCGAGCGCAGCAGCGGCCGCAGGCGCAGGTCGCCGCGCGAGACGGTGGTCGCCCACCGGCTGCGCGTGGCGAGCACGTCGACCTGCAGACCGAGCCGGCCCGACGGGGGCTCGTCGTGCTGCTCCTCCAGCTCGAGCAGGACGCTCTCCAGGCGGCGCTCCCAGGCCTGGCCCGCCTCGCCCTCCTCCTCGCGCGCCAGCACCACCACCGCGGCGGCGTGCTTGCACATGCGCGCCACCGGGCACGTGCAGCGGGCGTCGACCCACAGGTCGCGCGGGTGGTCGACCACCGTCACGTGCACGTGGTAGGGCACCGCGGCGCTGCCCTCGACGTGCCCCTCGAGCAGGACCAGGTCGGCGGTGCCGCTGGAGGAGGTCCACGAGCGGACCTTGCCGGTCCGGGCGTAGTCCTCACCGCGGGCCAGGGTGCCCGCTCCGAAGGCGCGCCGCAGGTGGGCGTCGTCGAGGGTGTCGAAGAGGGTCATCACCCCCGACCCTAGGAGGCGGCACCGACAGGATGGGCGAGGCCCGGCTCCACGTGGAGCCGGGCCTCGACCGTTGGAGTGGTGGCGTCCGGTAGGCCTCGTCACCAGGCCTGGCCAGCAGCTGCCCACGCTTGCCGGTGCTGAGCAGGAGGCGACGTGGAGATCGCGACACCGGCAAGAGCAGGAGAACCGGTCACCCGGCGTCCTGCCGACCGTGAGGTTCCCCGCCGTCCGAGGTCCAAACCGTCTGGTCAGACCCACGGTCCGGGCCCGGACCATTCCTCAGGACGTTCGTCCCCGCTGGCGTGGTTCGGTTTCACTAGGGCCCTAGTGACTTTGGTACTTCCCACGCAAAGTTTCGCTCGGGGGGTACCAGGTTCACTAGGGCCCTAGTGAAACTGTGCCGCCCCCGCTCCTCAGCGGTTGCGGCGCCAGATCGCGACGTTCAGCGCGGTCGCGAACCCGCACCAGGCGGCGTACGGCGCCAGGGCGCGTCCGGCGACCGGGTCACGGCGGGCGGCCTCGCGGACCAGCACCGCGTTGGCGGCGTTGAGCGCCGCGATGACCCCGAGCCCACCGGCGGGGCTCCGGGCGGCGAAGAACGCCCAGTTCCAGCCCGCGTTGGCGACCAGGTCGGCCGCGGTGACGCGCAGCATCCGCCGCCGCTCGGGCCCCGGCGGCGAGGCGGCCGCCGCGCGGCCGCTCGCCCAGGCGATCGAGACGTAGAGCGGGGTCCACACCAGCGGGAAGGCGACCGGGGGCGGCTGCCAGGACGGCTTGGCGAGGGCGCGGTACCACGCGCTCTCGGGCCGGGTGCCGAGGCTGCCGACGACGGCGGCGGCCGTGGTCATCGCCGCGGTGGTGAGGTAGGGGTGGTCCGACGGGGTCATCGCGGCCTCACCGGCCTCGGTCCTTGCGGGTCAGCTGGGGCATCTGGGTCGCGCCACCGTGCAGGGCGGTGACCAGCGTGGCCATCGTCTGCTCGGCCTTGTCGGTGCGGTCGAAGGTGGTCAGCGCGATCGCCGGCTTCATCCGCTGGCGCGCGATCGCCTTGGCGTAGGTGAACTCCTTGAGCCCGTCCGGCCCGTGGATGCGGCCGAAGCCGGACTCCCCGATGCCACCGAAGGGCAGCTCGGGGATGCCGGCGAACGAGATCACCGAGTTGACCGCGGTCATGCCGGACCGGATCCGCGCGGCCAGCTCCATGCCCTGCTTGCGCGAGAACACCGTCGCGCCCAGCCCGTACGACGTCGCGTTGGCCCGGGCGACCGCCTCGTCGTTGGACGCGACCTTGGCGACGGTGACCGTCGGGGCGAAGGTCTCCGCGGTCACGGCGAGGGAGTCCTCGGGCACGTCGACCAGGACGGTGGGCTGGATGTAGCGGCCCTGGACCGCCTCGGGACCGCCGACCACGGCCCGGCCGCCGCGGGCGAGGGCGTCCTCGATGTGGCGTCGCGCCACGTCGACCTGGCCGGGCAGCGTCATCGGCCCGATCTTGGCCGTCGGGTCGCCGCCGGCGTGCAGCTCGCGGGCGCGACGGCTCAGCTCGGAGACGAACTCGTCGTAGACCTGCTCGTGGACGTAGACCCGCTCGACGCCGGTGCAGGTCTGGCCCGCGTTGGCGAAGGCGCCCCAGGCGGCGGCGTCCGCGGCCGCGGCCACGTCGGCGTCGTCGGCCACGATCAGCGCGTCCTTGCCGCCGGCCTCGATCAGCACCGGGGTGAGCGTGTCGGCGCAGGCGGCCATGATCTTGCGACCGGTGCCGGGCGAGCCGGTGAAGGCCAGCTTGTCGACGCCGGCCCGGCACAGCGCGGCCCCGGTCTCGCCGTAGCCGGTGAGCACCTGGAACAGACCCTGGTCGGGCACGACCTCGGACAGCGCGTCGGCCAGCCAGACGCCGACGCCGGGGGTGAGCTCGCTCGGCTTGAACACGACCGCGTTGCCGGCGGCGAGGGCATAGGCGATCGAGCCCATCGGGGTGAAGACGGGGTAGTTCCAGGGGCCGATCACCCCGATCACACCGAGCGGGTGGTACTCCACCGACGCGGCCTGGTTGGCCATGAGCAGCCCGCTGGAGACCTTGCGCCGACCGAGCACCTTGGGCGCGTGCTTGGCCGCCCACGCCAGGTGGTCGACCGCCAGCGCGATCTCGAGCATCGCGTCGCCGTGCGGCTTGCCGGTCTCCTGGTGGACCACCTCGGCGAGCTGGGCGGCCCGGCGGGCGATCACGCCGCGCCACTTGTCGAGCACGTCGCGGCGGTTGGCGAAGCCGAGGTCGGCCCACCACCGCGCCCACTCGCGGGCGGTCGCGACGGCAGCCTCGACGTCCGCGGCGTCGTGGACGGGGTGGATCCCGACCACGTCGCCGGTGCGGGGGCTGATCACCTCGAGCTTGTCGGTCATGCCAGGGCTCCTTCTCGGTGTCCGGGGGTCGAACCGGCCGGGACCCGGCCGCGGATGAGGTCGGCGGCCTTCTCGCCGACCATGACGGACGGGGCGTTGGTGTTGCCGCGCGGGACCGCCGGCATCACCGACGCGTCGACGACGCGCAGCCCCTCGACGCCGCGCACCTGGAGCTCGGGGTCGACCACGGCGTTCTCGCCGGTGCCCATCGCGCAGGTGCCGACCGGGTGGTAGAGCGTCTGGGTGTTCTCCCGGACGTGGGCCACGATCTCCTCGTCGCTCGGGTCGCGCATCGCCGGCATGAACGGCGCGTCGATGTGCCGGGCGATCGGGCCGCTGCGGACCGTGTCGAGGCAGCGCCGCACACCGGCGACCATCGCGTCGAGGTCGGTCTGGTCGTCGAAGTACGCCGGGTCGATGTCCGGGTGCCAGCTCGGGTCGGTCGAGCGCAGGCGCACCCGACCGCGGCTGAGCACGTTGACCAGCGTCGCCGCGACGGTGACCTTGCAGGTGGTCGCCTCGTGCATGGCGTTGTCGTGGAAGCCGGTCGGCGCGACGTGGATCTGAAGGTCGGGGGCGGCCAGGCCGTCGCGGCTGCGGAAGAAGGCGCCCACCTCGCCGACGTTGCTCACCAGCGGCCCGGTCCCGGTCGCCTTGGCGCGCGCGAAGTTGAGCAGGGTGTTGAACTGGATCAGGTCGGTGGCGTCCTTGGTGTGCCAGATCACCGGCGTCGCGGGGTGGTCGTGGAGGTTCTCCCCCACTCCGGGCAGGTGCTGCACGACGTCGATGCCCATCTCGGTGAGGTGCTCGGCGGGCCCGATGCCGGAGAGCATCAGCAGCTGCGGGGAGTTGACCGCGCCCCCGGACAGCACCACCTCCGCGTCGGCGTAGGAGGTGACCACCTCGCCGCCGCGGCGGTAGGTCACGCCCACCGCGCGTCCGCCCTCGACCACGACCCGCTCGACCAGGGCGTCGGTGCGCACCACCAGGTTGTCGCGGCCGGCGGCGGGCTCGAGGTAGGCCTTGTACGTCGACCAGCGGCGTCCCTTCTTGCAGGTCACCTGGTAGGGCCCGGCCCCCTCCTGCTCGGCCCCGTTGAAGTCGTCGTTGCGGGTGAAGCCCGAGGCGACCGCGGAGTCGACCCACATCGTGCTGAGCGGGTGGGTGTAGCGACGGTCCTCCACGTGCAGCGGACCGTCCTGGCCGTGGAAGGGCGACCCGAGCCGGGTGTTGCCCTCCGACCGGACGAAGTAGGGCAGCACGTCGTCGTAGCCCCACCCGGTCGCGCCGTGGGCGTCGCGCCAGCCGTCGTAGTCGGCGCGGTTGCCGCGGATGTAGATCATCGCGTTCATCGACGAGCAGCCGCCGAGCGCCTTCATCCGCGGCCAGTAGGCGCGCTTGCGGTTGAGCTGCTTCTGCTCGCTGGTCTGGTAGTTCCAGTCCCACCTGGTCTTGAACAGGCGGGAGAAGGCGACCGGGACGCTGATCTCGTCGGCGTCGGGGGGTGGCCCGGCCTCGAGCAGCAGCACGGTGGTGCGGGGGTCCTCGCTGAGCCGGGCGGCGACGACCGCACCCGCGCTCCCGGCTCCCACGACGACGTAGTCGAAAGTCTCCTTGGCCATCTGGCGAACCTAGTGCGGTGTGGGGGCCGTCACAAGGAAGTGGCCCCCTCAGCCCTCCAGCACGCCGGTCTCCCGGATGCGCTCCCAGATCTGCGCGCGTCGCTCGACCTGGAGCCGGGACCAGACGTGCCGGCTGTCGCGCCACACGGGCACCCCGTCCAGCACGGCGTCGCACACCGGCGCCCGGGGGCAGTAGACCGGCGCCAGGTCGAGCAGGTGCACGGCGTCGGAGGTCGCCGCGACCGCGTGGTAGGCCGCCTCGAGCGGCGAGGTGCCCGGCGTCACCGGCACGCGGCACTGGGCCACGTCGGTGGCGCCGGACAGGCAGGCCATCGGGTTCTGGTCCCGGGGCGGGAGCCACAGCGAGTCCAGCACCAGCGTGGGCACCCGCCACCGGTCGAGGCGCTGCAGCGCCCGCTCGGTGGTGCGCACGGCGAACGCGTCCTGGTCCTCGACCGGTCCCCCGTCGACCGACCGGGCCAGCGTGGCGTCGAACAGCGGGGTGCTGCGGTCCTGCTGGACCAGCAGCAGGGCGTCGTACTCGCCGCTCGGCACGACGCGGTCCCACACCCCGCGGCGGATCTCGTCGCAGGTGCGCCGGTGGTCCTCGGGGATCTCGAGGTTGTGCACCCCCGGCACCCAGGGACAGCCCGCCATCGTGACCATGGTCAGGTCGAAGCCGTGCTCGCGGGCCAGGTCGGCCAGCGTCACCTCCATCTCGCGCGCCTGGCTGTCGCCGAGGACCAGCAGGTGCGGGCCGCCCTGGCCGGTGACCACCTGGCACGGACCGAGGTCCTCGGGCCGGCACTCGCGGGACTCGGCGTCGAGCGCGGAGGTGAGCCTCGCGTAGTCCAGCCGCGGGGGCGGCCCGGTCTCGGGGCCGGTCTCGGCGCCGGTCTCGGGGCCGGTCTCGGCGGCGGGACCGGCGGCGACGAGCCCGCTGCCCTGCAGCGCGACGGGCTGGGTC
Organism: uncultured Actinomycetota bacterium; assembly: GCA_963811385.1. GTDB lineage: Bacteria > Actinomycetota > Actinomycetes > Propionibacteriales > Nocardioidaceae > Marmoricola_A. The sequence goes on from CAWEQX010000014.1 coordinate 221,376, forward strand.
GTCGCCAGGACCGGCGGGACGACCACCAGCGCGGTGACCAGGCTCGCGGCGAGCCCGGTGAGCACCGCGGGCAGGCGCCGGCGGGGGGCGAGGCGGTGGGCCCGGATCGGGGTCTCCAGCAGGTGGTACGACGCCTCGGCCAGCGCGGTGCTCAGCGCGACCACGAGCAGGGCGAGCTGCCAGTCGGGCGCGTCGAGCGCCTGCCCGAGCAGCACGACGACGGGCCAGTGCCACAGGTAGGTGCCGTAGGAGATCTGGCCGAGGTGGACCACCGGGCGCAGCGCGAAGGCGCGGGCCGCGGCGTGCACCCGCTCCCCCGCCAGGCCGCCGACGAGCAGCAGCGACGCGACCGTCGCCGCGATTCCCCGCCACGACGGTGACAGGTCGACCCACGACCCGGCCAGGACGACCAGCGACATCACGCCCAGCACCGTCGCGGGGACCGCCAGCGGCACCGCGTCGCGCCCCTCGGCCCGCCGCCGGTGCAGCCACAGGGCGAGCAGCACGCCCGCCAGCAGCTGGTAGAACCGGGTCTCCGTGCCGTAGTAGGCGTGGTTGGCGTCGTGCGGCGCCCACCAGCGCTGCGCGGTCACCGAGCCGAGCAGCAGCACCGCGAGGACGGTCGGGGTGGCGTGGCGCCACCGCCGGTCGGCCCGGTGCAGCACCAGGAGCAGCACCGGGAACAGGACGTAGAACTGCTCCTCGATGGACAGCGACCAGAAGTGCAGGAACAGGCTGGAGTCCACGACGGTCGAGCCGAAGTAGTCGTTGCTCTGCGCCAAGAAGTGCCAGTTCGCGTAGTAGAGCAGGGCGGCCCGCGCATCGGCGGCCATCGGCGCGCGCTCTGCGACCGGGAGGAGCAGGACGCCCACGAGCGAGCTGGCGACGACCAGCACGACCGCCGCGGGCAGCAGGCGCCGCACCCGCCGGTCGTAGAACCGGACCAGGTCCAGGCGGCCGCGCTCGGCCAGCTCGGCGTACAGGATGGTGGAGACCAGGAAGCCCGACAGCACGAAGAACAGGTCGACGCCGATGAAACCGCCGCCGGCCCAGGACAGGCCGGAGTGGAACAGCACCACCAGGTAGACCGCGAGCGTCCGGGCCCCGTCGAGCGCCGGCCGGTGACTCCACGACGGCACACTCACCTCGGCGAGGCTAGACGATCGGTCGTAGGCTGTGGCCCGTGGCTGAGCTCGCGCGGATCCGCAGGGAACACGTCCACCGGTCGGTGCAGGAGTACGACCCGGCCAACGTCCTCGGGGAGCACCGGTTGGTGCACGGCGACCGGGAGTACGACGCCGCGGCGATCGTCCTCGACGCCTACTGGCTGGCCACCGGCGCCAACCTCGAGCAGGACGGCGAGATGCTCGGCGAGCGCGACTGCGCCCTGCTGCTGCGTGGTCTCGGGTTCGAGGTCTCCGGCCCCGCCCTGCCGCCCGTGCGCTGGACCAACGCCGCGACCGTCGGCACCGACCACTCCCACGCCACCTGGGCCCTCGCCGCGCGGGAGCGCCTGGTCGAGGCCGCCGGCACCTACCGCACGGTGGTGACCACGAGCGAGCTGGCCGACTTCGTCCAGCGCCGCTCGGTGATCCGCTCCTCGTCCTCGACCACGAGCTGGCTCGGCGACGTGCTCGGCCGGGTCGCGGCCGACTGCGCCGAGCGCGGCGAGCCCTTCCTGTCCGCCCTGTGCGTCGATGCCCGCGGCCGGGTCTCGCCGTCCTACCCCACCGCGCTGCGCGTGCTGCGGGGCGAGACGCCGGAGGACCCCGACGCCCATGCCGCGCAGGAGCGGCTGGCCTGCCACGGGCACTTCGGCGCCGACCTCCCGGACGGTGGCGGCGAGCCGACGGTGTTCCTCGCCCCGACCGCGCCGCGCGAGCGCGCGCCCCGTGCCCCGAGGACCCCGCGCTCGCCGGCCGGACCGTCGACGCGCACCCGCACGGCGACCCCCAAGGCGGCTCCCGCGCCGCCCAAGCCGTTGCAGACCTGCCCGGTGCACTTCACCGTCCTCCCGTCGAGCGGGGTCTGCGACTACTGCGACTGAGCCCGGCCCGCCGGGTGGCGCCGCCCCGACCGCGCCCGGCCCGCGCGGGTCCAGCACCACCAGGCCGGGATGCCGACGGCGAAGGAGGCCAGCAGGGCGAGCGGCTCACTGACCCGCTCGATCGGCGGGTAGACCTCCCAGTGCAGCAGGTAGACCCACAGCGACGAGGCGGCCACCGCCCCCAGGGGGCCCAGGACGCGGGCCGGCACCCGCAGCTGCGGTGCCGCCAGCAGCAGGAGCAGCGCGCCGAGCACCACCCCCTCCCGCAGGTGGTCGCCGAAGAAGCCCCAGGTGGCCAGGGCCGCCACGGCCGCGGTGAGCAGGCGGCGGCGGGTCGTGGTGGAGCGGCCGACCAACCAGCCCAGCAGCAGGAACGTCCACACCGTGGGCAGCGCATAGCGCTGCGGGTTGTCGGCGGTCCAGCCGATCGACGCCCACCGCACGACCAGGGACAGCGCGACCAGGGCGAGCGGGACGGCGTACGGCCAGCGCCGCTCCCCGCGAGCGAACGCCGGCACCGCCAGCACCGCCATCACCGCGACCAGCCCCCAGCAGATCGCCTCGACGAACCACATCCGCCACTGGTCGGTCCAGTGGTCGGCCCCGAGCAGGTTGTTCAACCCCACCACGGTGGTCCAGTCGTAGGTACCGCGGACCGCGGCGTCGAGGCCCATCACCAGCACCGACGGCACGGCGACGGCCCGCAGCGTGCGGCCGATGCGCCGCAGGCGCTCCCGGGTCCCGGGCGCCGGGAGGTGGAACCGCACCACGCTGAGCCCGACCAGCGCGAGCAGCGTGTGTGCCCCGCCCGGCACCGCCCACACGTCGGTGTGGCTGCCGACGATCAGCACGATCGCGACCGCCCGCAGCACCAGCGAGGTGTCCACGACCGCCCAGCGTGCGGTGTGGGGCGCCGGCGCGTCACCGGGACGACGCCGCACCCCTCCCGCGAGCTCGACCGCCGACAGCGTCGCCCACCCCGGTGGCACGTTGCCGAGCAGCCGGCTCAGGCGCACGCCGGCCTCCACGAACGACAGCGAGTCCCCGCCGAGGTCGGTGAACGACTGGTCGGTCCGGGCGTCCGGCCGCCCGAGCAGCACGGCGTACGTCGCCCGCACGCGCTCGGCGAGGTCCTCGCCGCCGGGCGTGGGGTCGGGCAGGTCGGCGAGCAGCGTGCGCAGCGGGGCGTCGTCGCGCTTTCCGGTGCTGCCGACGGGCAGGTCGTCGACCGGGACCACGCGCACGGCGTGGGGTGGCAGACCGAGCCCGGCCAGCACCCGGTCGCGGGCCGGCGCGGCGCCCGAGCGCACGAGGACCGCGAGACCGTCCTGGTGCTCCAGGACGCGCGCCGTCACCCCGTTCGCGCCCAGCCGGTGCTCCACGTCGTCGAGGTCGACCCGCAGCCCCTTCACCTTGGCGAAGCGCGCCAGGCGGCCGACCACCCGGAACAGCCCGTCCTCGTCCTGCACGCCGAGGTCGCCGGTGCGCAGCTCGTGCAGGTCACGTCCCCGGGCCAGGTCCGCAGGTGTCGTGGCATAGCCGAGCATCACGTTGGGACCCTCGTAGACCAGCTCGCCCACGCCGTCGGGCCCCGGGTCCACGGCGTCGACGGGGTCCACGCGCAGCGTGCCGCCGGGGATCGGCACCCCGATGGTGCCCGGGCGGTCGCCGGCGAGGTGCGGCGGCAGCCAGGCCATGCGGGCGGTGGCCTCGGTCTGGCCGTACATGACCACCAGGCTCGGCACCCGCGCGGCCCACGCCACCACCCGCTCCGGGGACATCCGGCCTCCGGCGACGGTCGCGTAGCGCAGCGTCGCCGGCAGGCGGTCGAGGCAGCCGGAGGACTCGATCAGGTCGTAGGTGTGCGGCACCCCGGCGAACGACGTGACCCCGGCGCGCGCGGCCCGCTCCCACAGTGCGCCGCAGGTCACCGAGGTCTCGTCGAGGACCACCGTGGCGCCTGCGGCGAGGTGGCTGGTGAGCACGGACAGGCCATAGCTGTAGTGCAGGGGCAGCGTGCTCAGCGCCACCTCGTCGGCGGTGAGGCGCAGGTAGTCCCCGATCGCCAGGGCGTTGCTGCGCACGTTGTCGTGCGAGAGCCGCACGAGCTTGGCGGATCCGGTCGTGCCGCTGGTGCTGAGCAGCAGGGCCAGGTCGGGGTGGACGTCGTACGCCGTGCCGGGCGGCCAGGCGTCCAGCAGCCGGTCGCGCGCGGCGTCGCACGGCAGCAGCAGGACCGCACGTCCCGCGCGCCAGGCACCGAGCAGCGCGACGACGCCGTCGACGGACCGGGTGGCCACCACGGCCTCGACGCCGGGACCCGGGCCGAGCAGCGCGGCCCGCTCCTCGACCAGCCGGTCGAGCTCGGCGTAGTCCACCCGCCGGTCGGCGTGCCGCAGCGCGGTGCGGTGCCCCGCGCGACGCGCGGTCGTCGCGAGCCCGAGCGGGTCGACCCGGCGGTCGAGCCTGCCCCGACCCTGCGTCGCGGCCGGCGTCACGCCCCGCTCTCCACCGTCGTCTCTGGCTGGACGGGGTAGGCGCCGACGGCGCCGTCGACGGCCACGCCGACGCGGTCGCCGACCGAGGGGATCTCGCGTCCGGTGACCCGGGAGACCACGACGCCGTCGGCCGGGGAGTCCAGCCGCACGCGCACGCTCGCGTCGTGGCCGTAGAACGAGACCTCCTCGACCTGGCCGCGGCTCGCCCCCTCGGTGCCCTCGGCGCGGATGAGGACCTGCTCGGGCCGCACGACCAGCCGCACCTCCCCGTGCACGGGGGTCAGCAGGTCGAGCTCGCCGAGCATGCTCAGCGCCCGGTCGCCCGACGCGGTGCCCGAGACCAGGTTGGCGCCCCCGACGAACAGGGCCACGTCGACGTCGTGGGGCGTGCGGTAGAGGTCGACCGGGGACGAGACCTGGGCCACCCGGCCGGCGCGCATCACCGCGACCTGGTCGGCCAACGACAGCGCCTCGTCCTGGTCGTGGGTGACCAGCAGGCCGGTCGCGCCCGCGTGGCGCAGCACCCGCACCACGGCGCGGCCGGCGGACTCGCGCAGCGCGGTGTCGAGGGAGGAGAACGGCTCGTCGAGCAGCACCACGCCGGGCCGCGGTGCGAGCGCGCGGGCCACGGCGACTCGCTGCTGCTGGCCGCCGGACAGCTCGGAGGGATAGGCCGTCGCGACCCGCGCGGGCAGCTCGGCGAGGTCGAGCATCTCGCGCAGCTTGGGCTCGGTGCGCCGGCCCCGCGGCAGGCCGAACAGGATGTTGCCGCGCACGTCGAGGTGGGGGAACAGCGCCCCCTCCTGCGCGACGTAGCCGACCCCGCGCTTCTGTGGCGCCACCATCACCCCCGGTGCGGCGACGACCCGCCCACCGAGCTCGATCCGGCCGCTGTCCAGCGCCAGGAAGCCGGCCACCAGCCGCAGCAGCGTGGTCTTGCCGCAGCCGGACGCGCCGAGCACGGCGGTGATGCTGCCGTCGGGCACGGAGAGGTCGACCGACTCCAGCACCCGCGTGCTGCCGAACGACTTCGTCACCGACGAGATCTCGACACTGCTCACGCCTCTCCCCCTCGCACCAGTCCACGTCGGGCCTGCAGGCCCAGGAAGATCGTCGCCGGGACCGAGACCGCGACGAGCAGGATCGCGTAGGGCGCGGCCTCGGCGTACCTCGCGGCCGAGGAGGCCGACCAGAACTCCGTGGCCAGCGTCGTCGTGCCGGTGGGGGCGAGCAGCAGCGTCGCGGTCAGCTCGGTGGAGACCGCGAGGAAGACCAGCGCGGCGCCGGCGCCGAGACCCGCCCGCAGCAGCGGGAGGGTGACCCGCAGGAGCGCCTGGACCGGGTTGAGCCCGAGCGAGCGCGCCACGTCGGTGAGCACCGGTGGCGCCTGCTCGAGCGAGGCGCGGACGCTGACCATCGCGCGGGGCAGGAAGAGCGTGGCATAGGCGAACACCAGCACCGGCAGGGTCTGGTAGAGCTCCGGCACCACCCGGATCGCGACCGAGACGAGGGCGAGGGCGACGACGATGCCGGGCAGCGCGTGCGCGGCGTACGTCGTGCGCTCGACCACCAGCGACACCGGGCTGGGGTGGCGGACCACCAGCCAGCAGACCGGCACCGCGACGACCGCGGTGATGGCGGCGGCCAGCGCCGCCAGGCTCATCGTGCTGACCGCGGCGTGGGCGACCTCGTCCACGGGGAAGGCGCGCGAGGAGCCGACCACCAGCCAGTGCACGAGCGCCCAGCCGGGCACGCCGAGCCCGAGCACCACCAGGCCGGTGAGTCCCCCCAGGACCGGCAGGGAGGCGCGCCCCAGCCCCACCGGTGCGGCGTCGCGCGCGGCGCCCGCGCCGACGCGCGAGACCCGGCGGCGCCCGCGCACGACCACCTCGAGGGCGAGCAGCATCAGGCAGCCCGCGACGAGGACGCCGGCCAGGACGGTGCCGGGGGCGGAGTTGAACGCGGAGCGGTACTGGTCGTAGATCGCGGTGGTGAAGGTCGGGAACCGCAGCATCTGCAGGGCGCCGAACTCGGCGAGCGTGTGCAGCCCGACCAGGAGCGCGCCGCCGGCGACCGCGGTGCGCAGCAGCGGGAAGGTCACCCGCCGGAACGCCTGCCAGCGGCTCAGCCCGAGCGCCTGGGCCGACTCCACCAGGGCAGGGTCGAGCCCGCGGAGCGTGGCCACGACCGGGAGGTAGACCAGCGGGTAGTAGGACAGCGAGACCACCATCACCGCGCCGAGGTAGGACTGCACGGCGCTGGTGGTCGAGATCCAGGCATAGCTGTTGACGAACGCCGGGACGGCGAGTGGCGCGACGAGCAGGGCGTGCCAGAGCATCTTGCCGGGCAGGTCGGAGACCTCGACCAGCCACGCGGTCGCCGTGCCGAGGAGGGTGCTGACCGTGACCACGCCGACCAGCAGGGCCAGCGTGTTGCGCAGCAGCTCCCCGACCCGCGGGCGGGCCAGCAGGGCCCAGGTCTCCGACGGGCCGAGCTCGACGGCGTACCAGACGACGTAGCCGATGGGGATGAGCGCACCGAGGGCGATGACGGCACCGAGCACCACCAGCGGCCACGGGGGCCGGGTGGTGGTGCGCGCGCGCCGCGGAGGGGAGGTCTGCGGGGCCGGTGCGGTCGCCAGCGTCACAGGAAGCCGGCCTCCTGCATCAGCGTGACCACCTCGGGGCCGTTGAGGTCCGAGACGTCGACGTCCGGCGGGTCGAGGTCGGCCAGTCCCTTGACCCCCCGGCCGAGGTCGACCTCGGGGTTGAGGGTGTACTCCAGGGCGTAGGAGTCGGCGATCACCTGCTGGCCGTCCTTGCCGGTGAGGAAGTCGACGAACTTCTGGGCGTCGGCCTGGTGGTCGCCGGCCTTCAGCACGCCCGCGCCGGAGACGCTCACGAAGGCGCCGGGGTCCTGGTCGCCGAAGAAGTAGAGCTTCGAGGAGTCGCTGTTCTCACCAGACTCCTCCTGGTCGCGGTACCAGTAGTAGTGGTAGATGATCCCGGTCTCCACGTCACCCTTGTCGACCGACTGGAGCACGACGTTGTTGCCGTCGTAGACCTCGCCGTTGCGCTTGAGCCCGGCCAGCCACTCCTTGGTCCTGGCCTCCCCCTCGAGGTGCAGCACGGCGCTGACGATCGCCTGGAAGTCGGCGCCCGTCGGGGAGAAGGAGACCTTGCCCTTCCACTGCGGCTTCGCCAGGTCGAGGATGCTCACCGGCAGGTCGGCCGGCTTCACCTCGTCGGTGTTGTAGACCAGCACCGTCGAGCGTGCGGCGAAGCCGGTCCAGGTGCCGTCGGAGGCGCGGTACTGCGCGGGGATGTGCTGCAGCGTCGAGGCGTCCAGCTTCGCCAGCAGCCCCTTGGACTGCACCAGGGACATCGCCGGGGAGTTCTCGGTGAGGAACACGTCGGCCGGTGACGCCTCGCCCTCGGCGACGAGCTGGTTGGCCAGCGACAGGTCGTCGTTGTTGCGCAGCTCGACGTCGAGCCCGGTCTTCTTCTCGAAGGCCTGGGCGACCTTGTCGATCAGCTCCTCGTGCTGGGCGTTGTAGACCACCAGGTCGGGCTCTCCGCCCCCGCCGCACGCGACGAGCGCGGGCGAGCAGAGCACGGCGGCCACGAGACCGAGGAGGGCGGGACGTCGGCGCACGAGGATCCTTCCGGGAGTGGAGGCTTAGGTATGCCTTACCTTAACGACCCGGCGCCAGCCGTGCACCGCGACCTGCCTCACACCGGCTCAGGGCCGGTTGCGGCCCAGGTCGTCGTGGGCCTGCACCCACTCCTCGGCCACCACCGCGGCGCCCAGGGACAGCTCGCCGGCCAGGACGGTGGCCGCCATGATCTCGGCCAGCTTGAGCACCTTGCCCGAGCCGTAGCAGCCCAGCATCTCCAGGCACTCGCGCTGGGTGGCCAGACCGGTGCCGCCGCCGTACGTCGCGACCACCAGGCTGGGCAGCGTGACCGAGGCGTAGAAGTCGCCGTTGGGCAGCAGCTCGGAGAAGCCGTAGAGCGCCGAGGACTCCGCGATGTTGGCGACGTCCTGACCGGTGGCGATGAACATCGCGGTCAGGCCGTTGGCGGAGTGGTTGCCGTTGTTGTTGGTCACCGACAGGATCGCGCCGAGCTGGCCGCGCATCCGGGCGGCGTACAGCTTGTCGGTGGGGACGTGCACCTGCTCCTCGACCAGGGCTGCGGGCAGCGTGATCTCGGCGACCACGCGCTTGCCGCGGGTGTGCAGCATGTTGACCACCGAGGTCTTCTTGTCGGTGGCAAGCTGGCCCTCGAGCAGGAAGTGCAGCTCGCGGGGGTAGTGCTGCTTGATCCACGCACAGGCGGCGAAGGTGGCCTTGCCGGTCATGTTCTGCCCGGCCGCGTCGCCGGTGCTGTAGTTGAAGCGGGTGTAGAGCAGCTTGGAGACCGGGAACCGCTGGATGTCGAGCAGCCGGCCCGTGCCGGTGGTCGCCTCCGCCGCGGCCGCGACCTCGTCGTGGTGCTCCTCGAGCCACTGGGCGAAGTCGCGGGCCTCGCGCGCGCTGTCGAAGCTGAACACGGGGGCGCGCTGCATCCGGTCGTCGACCACGGTCGTGGTGATGCCGCCCGCTCGGCGGCACAGCTTCATGCCGCGGTTGTAGGAGGCCACGAGCGTCCCCTCGGTCGTCGCCAGCGGCACCACGAACTCGCCCTGCGCGTGCTCCCCGTCGACCAGCAGCGGTCCGGCGAGGCCGAGCGGCACCTGGGCCGCCCCGACCACGTGCTCGATGTTGCCGGGCAGGCTCGCCGGGTCGAAGGAGTACGACGCGACGTGCTGCGCCGCGCTGTCGGTGTGCTCGCGCACGAAGCGCTGACGTGCCTCGACGGCGGCCGGCGAGTAGTCGTCGTCCCGGTCGCGCGGGATCCTCAGGTCGGTCATGGTCAGCAGGGTGCCCACCCGGCTCGCTCGGCACCCGCGACGACCCGCTCGGGCGCGTCGCCGGTGTGCGGCGACCGACAACGGGTACGTCGCTGACCGTGGACGTGGACATCCTCGTGGTCGCCCTGGCCGTCCTGTGCTTCGCCCTGCTCGCGGGACGGCTGGGCGGCACGCCCATCACCATGCCGATGATCTTCACCGGTGCCGGCCTCCTGCTCGGCACGCACGGGCTGGGGCTGGTCGACGTCGGGGCCGACAGCGAGGTGGTCAGCATCCTGGCCGAGGTCACCTTGGTGGTGGTGCTGTTCACCGACTCCAGCCGCATGCACCTCGGCACGGTGCTGGCCGAGCACTCCCTGGCCCTGCGGCTGCTGCTGGTCGCGATGCCGCTGGCGATGGTGCTGGGCTGGCTCGCCGGCCTGCTGCTGTTCCCCGGCGCCCCCCTCGTGGCGGTGGCGTTGCTGGCCGTGGTGCTCGCGCCCACCGACGCCGCGTTGGGCCAGTCGTTCGTCAGCAACGACGCGGTGCCGGTCCGCATCCGGCAGGCCCTCAACGTGGAGAGCGGCCTCAACGACGGCCTCGCCCTGCCGTTCCTGCTGGTCCTGGTCGACCTGGCGAAGGACGAGGCCGGGAGCGTCCTCGACTACGTCGGACTCTTCGCCGCCATGGTGGGCCTGGGCACCGCCGCGGGTGCGCTCGTCGGGTGGGCGGGCGGCAAGGTGCTGACGTGGAGCGCCGACCGCAACTGGACCACCGACACCACGCGCCGCCTGGGCACGCTGTCGCTGGCGGCACTGGCCTACGGCGGCGCCGAGGCGGTCGGGGGCAACGGCTTCGTGGCCGCCTTCGTCGCGGGCCTCACGGTGGGCACGACCGCCCGCGACCTGCTCACCAGCACCAGCGTGTTCGCCGAGTCCGAGGGGCAGCTGCTCACGCTGCTCACCTTCCTGCTGTTCGGCGCGGTCGTCGCCGGATCGGTGATGACGGAGGTGAGCTGGCGCGTGCTCGTCTACGCGCTCGCCAGCCTGTTCCTGGTGCGTCCCCTGGCGGCTGCCGTCGCGCTGCTGGGAGCGCGGCTGTCGCGCCCGACGGTCGGCTTCCTGGGCTGGGCGGGGCCGAGGGGTCTGGCCTCGATCGTCTACGCCGTGCTCGTGGCCGAGGCCGGGGGCATCACCGGCGCCGAGGACGTCTTCACCGCGGCCTCGTGGACGATCATCTTGAGCATCGTCCTGCACGGGGCCAGCGCCGCGCCGCTCAGCAGGGCGTACGGCGCGCACGTGCGCCGCCACCTGCCGGAGGACAGTCCCGAGCGCCGGCCCGCCGAGCCGCTCCCGGTGCGCCTGCCACCGCGCCACGGGCACGGGGCACCGGACCGGGCCTGACGGCCCCGGTCAGGAGCGGGCGGCCTGCGGCTGCAGGGCCGGCGCGGCCTGGGTGCGCGGGGCACGCTCGCCCTGGCGCGGCACCAGCAGCGCGACCAGCGCACCGGCCAGCGCCGCGACGGCCCCGACCAGGAAGCAGGCGCGGAAGGCGCCCTCGGCCGGGATCGCGACGCCGCCGCCCAGGCTCACCGTGTCGCTGGTGAGGATGGCGGCCATCACCGCACCGGCCACGGTGGTGCCCACGGAGCGCATCAGCGCGTTGACCCCGACACCCGAGCCGGCCTCGGCCGGCGGGACGTTGTCGAGGATCAGCGTCGGCATCGCGGCGTAGCCGATGCCCACGCCGGCCGACGCCACCAGCGAGGCGACCATGAGCTGCCAGGGGGCGTCCATCAGGGTCAGCGCGACGACGTACCCGCCGCTGATCACCGCGGCGCCGACCGCCAGGGTGATGCGCGCGCCGACCGTGGTGATCAACCGGCTCGAGACCGGCGCGAAGACCATCATCATCAGGCCGCCGGGCGCCATCCAGAGTCCCGCCTGCAGGATCGTCTGGCCGAGGCCGTAGCCGGTCTCGGCCGGCATCTCCAGCAGCTGGGGCACCACGATCGCCTGGGCCATCATCGCGAAGCCGATGAGCACCGCCGCGAGGTTGGTGAACAGCACGGGGCGGCGCACCGTGACGCGCAGGTCGACCAGGGGGGCGTGGTGGCGCAGCTCGTAGGCCGCCCACGCGGCCAGCACGACCACGCCGCCGACGATGCCACCGACGGTGCGGGCGTCGGTCCAGCCCCAGCCCGACCCCTTGCTCACGCCGACGAGCACGGCGCTCAGGCCGATCGCGAGCCCGACCACGCCGACCAGGTCGAGGCGTGCGGGGTGCGCGTCACGGATGCCGGGGACCACGACCGCGGTCAGCACCAGGATGACCGCCGCGAGGACCGCGGAGAGCCAGAACAGCCCGTGCCAGGAGTAGTCCTCGGCGATCCACGCCGACAGCGGCAGGCCGAGGGCACCGCCGACCCCCAGGGTGGCGCTGACCGCGGCCACCGCGCCGGCGCGACGCTCGAGGGGCGCGACCTCGCGGACCATGCTGATCGCGACCGGGATGTAGCCCATCGCGACGCCCTGCAGGGCGCGGCCGACCAGGAAGGGGGCGAGGCTGCTGGCCAGGGCGGCGACCACGGAGCCGAGCACGAGCACCGCGGCGGAGGCGACCAGCACCTTCTTCTTGCCGTGCATGTCGGCCAGGCGCCCCGAGACCGGCATCGTCACCGCCGCCGCGAGCAGCGTCGCGGTCACCGCGCCCGGACCGACGAGGCGCCCGGCCGGGGCGTCGGGCGAGGGCGTGGAGGCAGACGACATCGAGGTCCTTCGACGAGGGGGACGGAGCAGCCTGTGTCACGTACACAATCGAGTGTGTACATGACACGAGGTGGACCCTGACCTCCCGCCTGAGGACGCTGTGATGCCCGTCTCCCGCCCCTTGCCCGACACGCCGGGCCGTCGCCTCGCCTCCGCCCTGGCGCGGCTCGACCGCGCCCAGCGCGCCGCCGAGGCGCGAGCTGACCTCGGAGTCGCCGACGGCCGCCTGCTGTGGCTGTTCTCCGACCGGGCGCCCCGCACGCTGCGTCAGGTCTCCGAGGAGCTGGGGCTGGAGCTGTCCACGGTCAACCGGCAGGTCAACGCGGCGCTGTCCGCGGGTCTGCTGCAACGATTCCGCCGAGCCCGGGTCGGCCGCCTCCCTGGTCGAGGCGACCGAGGAGGGGCTCGCGCGCTTCTCCCACGACCTCGAGCGCCACCTCGACCTGCTGGAGGCGGCGCTCGCCGCCCTGCCCGAGAGCCGCCGGGCCGCCTTCCCCGGCCTGATGGCCACCTTCGTCGACGCCTACGCCGCGGCGCTCGAGCCCTGATCTCCCGGCGGCCCGTCCCTCACTCGGCGCGGTGACGTGCGGAGTCCGCGTCGGGCACGTCGGTGAGCGCCGACCCGTCACCGCGTGCGGCGCGGCCGACCACCGACATCGACCCGTCGGTCTCCAGCACCACGAAGGCGACCTCGTCCAGGCCACCGTGGCCGGCTCCGCGCACGGCCTGGTTGACCTCGCTGCGGGTCACGCGCTGACGAAGGAGCGCGTCGTCGCGCAGCTCGCCGTCCTTCACCAGGACGGTGGGCTCGGCCGTGACCAGCCTGCGCGCCCACGGCACACGCGACCCCACCCACGCCACGGCGAGCTGGAGGACCGCGAGCAGCGCCAGCGCGACCGTGCCCTCGGCCCACGACACCGAGGTGTTGAGCAGGATCGTCGCCAGCGTCGAGCCGAGCGCCACCGTGACGACGAAGTCGAAGGCGTTGAGCTTGGCCAGCGTGCGCTTGCCCGAGACACGCAGCAACAGCACCAGCGTCACGTAGGCCGCGGCTCCCACCGCGGCCACGCGGCCGACGTCGGACCACGAGTCGAACCACATGGTCATCTCCTCGGTCTAGGTCGGCTCGTCCAGCCGGGCCCGTTGCGCCTCGGTGGCGGACCGGTGCTCCGGCCGCGCCACACCGGCCAGGTCGTCGAGCAGCTCACGCACCCGCACCGGGACCCGCGGGGCGTCCCAACCGTAGGCCCTGAGCTCGTCGACCACCGAGGTGAGCATGTCGGCGTACTTCTGGGCGCGGTAGACCGCTCTCACCTCGCCGTCCTCGACGAGGTAGGGCGAGGGGTCCGGGCACTGCGCCATGCACCGCAGCACCACCCACATCTCGTTGATCGCCTGCAGCGCGGTGGTGGGGTCGTTGACCCCCGGGGACAGCGCTCGCTCGGCGATGTCGAGCAGCTGGCGCAGACCGAAGGCGATGTCGTGGAACGAGCTGCGCTCGTCGCCCACCTCGAGCGCACCGACGACCGCGGCCAGCACCTCGTCCGGCACCGCCTGGTGGCCCCAGGCCGAGCCGATCGGCTGACCCGGCGCCAGGAAGTCGCCGGGCGCCACGTCGAGCTGCACCACCAGGTCGTGGTCGCGACCGAGCCGGGCCAGGCCACCGCCGTCGATCACCCTGACGTAGCCGACGCGATCGTCGAACCGGATCTCGGTGCGGGGGGTCCCGGGCCGCGGCGACCAGCTGGCGGTCCGCTCCGCCGGCTCCACGTCCGCGGTCAGCCGGCGCACCGTCGCCACGGCGTTCTCCCGCACCTCGCGCATCACCGTGGTGACCCGGATCGACTCGGTGATGTGGTGGATGAACGCCAGGAACATGCCCACGGCGGCGAGGACGTAGAGCAGGCTCGCGGTCACCGACAGGTGCGGCACCACGATGGTCTCGCCACCGCGCACCGCACGCAGCACGGCGAGCGCGTAGAGGAAGGAGCCGGTGAACACGCCGAGGGTGACCTGGACGATGCGACTGTCGAGGAAGGCGCCCAGCACCCGCGGGGAGAACTGGCTGCTGGCCAGCTGCAGGGTCACGATGGTGATCGAGAAGACCAGACCGGTCACCGAGATCATCGCCCCGACGATCGAGCTCAGCAGGCTGCGCGCACCGTCCACGCCGCCCTGGAACAGCCATGCCGGCGCGTGCTCACCGCCGAGCGCCTGGTCCACGTAGGGCAGGCCCAGGCCCAGGCCCAGCGAGACGGCGGCGATCGCGCTGGGCAGCGTCCAGAACCGCTGCCACACCGCGACCCACCGGCCCACCCGCGGGGGCTCGGGGCGAGTCACGGCGCCCCCGCGACGCCGCAGCGCGTGCGTGGGTCGGTGCCCGGTCCAGTGGCATGGTTCATGGTGTGACCGTCGCCCGGAGGCGCCTGACCAAACCTCCGGGCGTCAAGTCGTCGGTGGTCACATCGAGAGAGATAGAGAGAGAGGAAGCCACCCATGATCGGTTTCATCGTCGCCGGGCTCGTCATCGGAGCCCTGGCCCGACTCGTCAAGCCCGGGAAGCAGAACCTCAGCATCCTCGCGACCCTGCTGCTCGGCCTGGCCGGCTCCGTGATCGGCGGGGTCATCGCCAACCTCCTCGGCACCGGGTCGATCTGGGAGCTCAACGTGCTGGGCTTCGTCGTCGCGGTCGTCGCAGCGGTGCTCCTGATCGGCGTCGCCGAGGGGATGTCGGGCAGGAGCTCCGACCGGGCCTGACCCCGCAGCAGTCCATGCCGGGTCAGCCACGCGTCGCGCCGTACCCCAGCAGCGCGGCGAGCCCGAGCGCGCTGCGCGGCGCGTAGGCGCTGCGCCACAGGCCGCCGTGGGCCGCGGCGTACGCCTCGTCCTGCCAGGGGTGCTCGTGCGCCGGGCCACCCCCGGTGTGCAGGTCGTGCACCAGCAGCGCGGCCATCAGCACGTTGGAGGTGGCCGGCTCGAAGACCTCGACGCCGAAGCGGTGGGCCCCCGCGTACGCCGCGGCCAGCGCACGGTTCTTCACCACCGAGCGCGTGCGGGTGGGTGGCGCCACGTTCATCGAGACCAGGCCCCCCTCGCCCCGCGCGACCGTGGCACGCCAGCGCTGCAACCGCTTGGCCAGGGCATAGTTCGGCCCCTGCTGCGGCACCAGGGAGTCGTTGATGCCGGGCGAGGTGCCGGGGACGTACTGGCGGCGCAGCAGCCGCCCTCCGCTGAGGGTGCGCAGGGGACGGCCGAGCGCCTTCGCCCGGGCGGATCGACCCTCATAGGTGGCGGTCGCCTGCTCGACCGCGTCCCCGGGGACGGCGAAGACGTCGGTGGGCGTGGCCAGGAAGGCCAGCGCGAGGTCGCCGTGCGAGTCGGCCAGCCGGGTGGTGAGCGCGTCGACCGCGACGGAGAGGCGGACGAACCCGGCGCCGTCGGCATAGACGTAGTTGCCCAGCACGAGCCGACCGGGCTGGTCCGCCAGCCAGCGCTCGAGCGCGGGGACTCCGGTGAGGAGGTCTGCGCCCGCGGCCTCCTCGAGCGTGCCGTCCCGCCCGGCCGCGACCGGCACGACCAGCGTCCCGGCACCCTCCTGCGCCAGCGGGACCAGGCGCTCCCACACCCCGGGCCGGGCGAGGTCGACCGCCGCGACCCGCGCTCCCCAGCGCAGCAACGACGGCAGCGGACCCATCTCGGCCCCGGCGCCCAGGACCGCCACGGTGTGCCCGTCCAGACGCAACCACTCCGGGTGGTCGAGGACGAGGGTGATCGCCTCGGTCACGCTGGGCTCGACCACGCCCGCCGCGGCCCAGTCCTCCAGCCGCTGCAGGATCTCCTTCCCCCGCAGCCGCTGCCCGTGGTAGGGCAGCACGAGCTCCTCCGCCCTGTCCCCCGTGCCGGCGACCTCGGTCCCGTGCAGCTGCTCACCGGTGTCGGGCCAGTCGGCGAGTGCGCGCTCGTCGCCGGGCGCGGCGACGACCCGCATGCGGTCGCGGACCGAGTCCAGGCCCGCACGGGCGATGCCGGAGGCGGCGCTCGGGCTGGTCAGCCCGGCCTCCACCAGGCGGCGGGCGTGCGTGAGGTAGCCCGACCGCCAGGCGGCTTCCCGCTCGGCCGCCGAGGCCCCCGTCGGGTCGACGGCGCGCAGCGCGTCGGCCACCACGGCTCGACCCAGGTGGGAGGTGCTGCGTCGCCCTTGCGCATCGGCCGGGAAGACCACGCCCTGCTGCTCGTCGTCACTCATCGGTCCATCCTGCCGACGGGAGCCCACGGTCGCCACACCGGCCGGCAGCGTCGCAGACCGGACCTTGCTGAGCTTCGCGGAGCGGTTGCGCACTGCGGCTGGGACTACTTCTGAGGCTGGCTCCCCGAGCGGCATGCACCGAGGCGGTGACGCCGAAGCATTTTTGGGCGCCTCGCAACGCAAGGTGCTCGAAGCCCTCAGAGAAGTGGGCGATGTGGGCATGACATCGCACGAGGCTGCCAAGAGGACGGGGCTGCAGAACACCAACACCCGGCGCATTCTGAACGCGTTGCTCAAACGCGGCCTGGTGACGGGCGACGGGGAGGCGCCCGTGATCTGGCGCGCTACAACAATCACAGGCACGACGTGAGCGACGACCGGGTTCCGCGAAGTCTGCCTGCTGGGCGCTATGACCCTCACACGAGCGACGAGCTGAGTGCAGCAGCCGTGGCCCGCGCGGAGGGGCCCACGCCGGCCAGGGTCGCGGACGCAGGTCCGGTCCAGTCGCCATACCCCACGAGGTACAGCCGCGGCTCCGCGAGCACGTGGGTGCCTGCGTCTGCGCCGACCGAGATCCGGCCGTGCTCGGTGCGCAGCCCGAGGCGACGGATGCAGCGCGGGACGGAACCCGGTGCACCAGAGGACCGCGTCCGTCTCCTGCTCGTTGCCGTCGGCCCATGCAACGCCTCTCCCCGTGAGCCTGGAGAACGTCGGCTGCGCCGCGAGCACGCCGCGTTCGCGGTCGTCCTTGACGCTGGCGACCATCACGGTGTCACCCAGTCCGCCCACCCCCTGCATGGTCTCGACTCTCCGCGAGCGCCTTGACCCGCGCTCGCGCCGTCGCGAACAGCACCCGGCCGTCGACGTCGGGCAGGAACCGCGGCGGGCGCGACGTGACCGAGGTGGTGTCGGCGACCGTCGAGACCTCCGCGAGGACCTGGGCCGCGGAGTTCCCGCCGGTGAACTCCTGCGCGCCCGGGTAGGCGGGCCAGAACGGCCGGTCCCCCGTCCCGGTCGCCGAGACCACCGCACGCGCAGCGAGCGTGGTGCGTCCGGTGGTGACGAGCAACCGGCCATGCGGGTCGTCGTCAGCGCGGGTCACCGACTCGACCCGGGTCGGGCGCTGCACCACGACGTCGTAGCGGGCCTCGTAGGCGGTCAGGTACTCCACCACGTGGTCGCGCGGCGGGTAGCCGCGCTCGGCATCGTTCCACGCCGGCATCATCCAACCGGGCAACGAGGAGAACGACGATGGGGAGAACAGGCAGCCCCTGCCACGTCCGCGGCCAGGCGCCGCCCGGGGTGGCCGCGGCGTGGAGGATGACGAAGTCCTGCCCGGGTGCAGGGCTCATGCGACGCAGCAGGCTTCGTCGCGACGAGCACGTGCGAGGCGAGGCGGGCGCAGCGCCGCAGCGGTGTCGCCGAGTCGGGCAGCTGCGCGGCGCCAGGTGGCCGGCCGGCAGCAGCGGGCGAGCGCGGCCAGGCGTGAGGCCTGCGCCTCGCGAGCCAAGTCGCGGGAGTGCTCGGCGGCGAGCGCGGCACTGAGGTCCATGGGCGTCATGGGTGTCTCCTTCTCAGCAGCACGCCGGAGCCGCCTCGGCGGACGCGTCGGCGGGCACGGCGGTGTCGGTGGCGCAGCAGGCAGGGCCGTCCGTCGGGTCGCCGAAGAACGTGGCGCTGTCGGCCAGCACCGTGTAGATCTCCCACTGCTCCCCGCTCGGGGTGCCCTCGACCCAGAACTTGTCCTGCTTGGCGTAGCAGCAGGTGGTGCCGCGCTCGTCGATCGAGGCCAGACCGAGCTGGGCGAGGCGGGTCTGCTTGGCGTCGACCGCGTCGACGTCGGCGACCTCGACGCCGAGGTGGTTCAAGGTGCCGCCCTGGCCGGGGTTCTCCAGCAGCACCAGCTTGAGCGGCGGGTCGGCGATGGCGAAGTTGGCGTAGCCGGGACGGGTCTTGGCCGGCTCGGTGCCGAACAGCGTGGTGTAGAACGCGGTCGCGACCTCGATGTCATCGACGTTGAGGGCGAGCTGGATGCGGGACATGGGAACCTCCTGGACACGAACGGCAAACCATTCACCGTTGTCGATACGTCACTGTGCCGAAACCATCGACACTTGTCAATGCTTTTGACTAGGGTGGGCACACCAGATCACGAGAAGGAGGCGGCGATGGCTGCACGAGGATTGCCGGTGCTGACCCAGCCGGAGGCTGCGGCATGCTGCGCGCCGCTGGCCACCGAACCGCTCGGTGAGGCCGACGCCGCCACGCTCGCACGCCAG
The DNA here is from genome assembly GCA_963811385.1 of uncultured Actinomycetota bacterium. Classification (GTDB taxonomy): domain Bacteria; phylum Actinomycetota; class Actinomycetes; order Propionibacteriales; family Nocardioidaceae; genus Marmoricola_A. Next base: position 240,107 of record CAWEQX010000014.1, read on the forward strand.
TTCGCGGCGCTGGCGGACCCGGTGCGGCTCAGGGTGGTCTCGCTGCTCGCCACCGCCGAAGGTGGTGCGGTGTGCGCCTGCGACCTGGTCGAGCCGGTGGGAAGGAGCCAGCCCACCGTGAGCCACCACCTCAAGGTGCTGGCCGAGGCCGGGCTGGTGATCAGCGACAAACGCGGCCGCAACGTCTGGTACGCCGTGGTCCCGGCTGCGCTCGAGGCGCTCCGCTCCGCCCTCGCCCCCCACTGACCCAGCGACCCCACGGCCCCCCGCGACCGCGGACTCAGCTGCTCGCCGGCACCAGCTCGGCGAGGAGCTCGCGGACGCGGGCCTCGATGGTGTCCCGGATGCCGCGCACGGTGTCGGTGTCTTGTCCGGCGGGGTCGACGAGCTGCCAGTCGAGGTAGCGCTTGCCGGGGAAGATCGGGCAGGCGTCGCCGCAGCCCATGGTGATGACCACGTCGGAGGCCTGCACGGCCTCGGTGGTCAGCGGCTTGGGGAACTCCTGGGCCAGGTCGATGCCGAGCTCGGCCATCACCTCGACCACCGCGGGGTTGATGGTGTCCGCGGGCGCCGAGCCTGCGGAGCGGACGACGACCGCGCCGTTCGCGTGGTGGTTCAGCAGGGCGGCGGCCATCTGGGAACGACCGGCGTTGTGGACGCAGACGAAGAGCACTTCGGGCTTGTCGGTCATCAGGATTCCTTCGGCTGAGGCGCTGGCAAGGAGCCGCTCGCGGGCGAAGCGGGCAGCGAGGACGGGGAGGAAGGCCGCGACCCGGGCGCCGCGACCCAGCTGCATGTGGCTGTCGACCACGACGCGGGCGACGGTCTGCGGCGAGTGGATGCCGGCGAACTCGGCGGTCAGGTCGGTGATGGTCCCCCCGAGCTCGGGAGGCACGTAGCACGGGGGTTCGGTGATCTCGGTCGTGGCTGCTCTCCGGCGTAGGCGGGATGGGCCTGGGCGGGCGGGTCGTGGTCGGACCGGTCGTGGGTGGGCGGGTCGTGGTCCGGTGGGTCGTGCGGGACGATGACCTCATCGGCGACGGTGGTGGTGTCGGGGTAGAGGACGGCGACGACGCCGACCGCAGCGGCGGCACCGAGCAGCTGCATCAGCACGAACATCGGCACCGAGGCGGGCGCGATGCCGGCGAAGGTGTCGGACAGGGTGCGGGCGATGTCGACCATCGGGTTGGCGAAGCTGGTCGAGGACGACCACCAGTACGCCGCGGCGATGTAGGCGCCGACCGCGAACGGGGCGTGCGCCGAGCGGCCGGCGCGGGCCAGCCCGAAGACCAGCGTCACCAGCCCGAAGGTCGCCAGGACCTCGGAGAGCCACAAGCCGCCGCCGGAGCGTTCGTGGGTGGAGATCGAGACCGCGGCGAGGTCGAACATCAGGTTCGCGGCGATGGCGCCGACCACGCCGCCGGTCAGCTGTGCGAGGACGTAGACGGCCGCCTGGGCGGTGCTGACCCCGCCGAAGACACGGTCTGCCAGGGTGATTGCAGGGTTGAAGTGCGCGCCGGAGACGGGGCCGAAGGCGAGGATCAGGGCCACCAGGCCGGCGCCGGTGACCAGCGCGTTCTCCAGCAGCTGCAGCCCGACGTCGCCGGAGAGCTGCTGAGCGGCGATCCCGGAGCCGATCACCACGGTGACCAGGCCGGCGGAGCCGAGGAACTCCGCCAGCGCCTGCCGGGCCAGCAGGCTCACCCGCACGGTCGCCTCGAGGTGGTTCCTGACTGCGCACGCACGCGGCGAGCCAGCGCCGCCAGGTGGCCCGCGACCGCGTCGAGCCGCTCAGGGACCACGCGGTGGTAGGTGTAGCGCCCGGCCGGCTCGGAGACCACCAGCCCGGCGCGGCGAAGCACCCGCAGATGGTTGGAGACGTTGGTCTGACTGGCACCGGTGTCGTCGACGAGGTGGCAGGTGCACAGCTGCTCGGCAGCCAGCAGCTCCACGATCCGGGCCCGCAGTGGGTCCGCGAGCGCGCGCAGGACCGCCTCCTCGTCGGGCCCGGCGGTCTCGGTCTCATCAGCCGCAGGTGTCATCAGCACACGCTGATGAGACCCTGCGCTCAAGGGCCGCGTCAACCAACGGCCGGTGAACGCTGCATGGCCTGGCGCAGCGGCAGGTCAGTCGGCTGTCGCGGCCGTCGCGGCAGTCGCGGCCATCGGGGCGATCAGCTCGCGCAGCTGCGCGGTGGTCGGGACCCGACCGGAGACCACGACTTGCTCGTCGACGACCAGGGCGGGGGTGCTCATCACCCCGTACCCGACGATCGTCGGGTAGTCGGTGACCTTCTCCACGGTGGCGCCCAGGCCGAGGTCGGCCAGCGCTTCCTGAGTGCGTGCCTCGAGGGTCTGGCAGTTGCGGCAGCCGGGGCCGAGGACCTTGATGTCCATGGGGACCTCCCTGGGTGGTAGCGGATCAAAGGATGGCGTTGAAGAGGTAGCCGGTGAGGACGATTCCGGCGGCGACGACCCCGACGAAGCAGGCGAGCAGCTGGGGCTTGAGCACCCGGCGCAGCAAGATCATCTCCGGCAGCGAGAGCGCGACCACGCTCATCATGAACGCCAGGAGCGTGCCCATCGCCAGGCCCTTGGCGTGCAGGGCCTCGACCAGCGGCAGCACGCCGGCGGCGTTGGAGTACAGCGGCACTCCGAGCACGACGGCGACCAGCGGTGCGACCGGGTTGTCGGCTCCGGCGTAGCGGATGAAGAAGTCGGCCGGCACCCACCCGTGGATCGCCGCCCCCAGCCCGATCCCGACCAGCAGGTAGGGCCAGATGCGCCCCAGCACGGTGCGCACCTCCGCGCGCCCCAGGGCGAACCGGTCGGCCCAGTGCATCGCCGCGCCGGGCTGCACCGGCTGACCGTGCACGGTGGTCTCGAACACGAACGGCTCCACCCACCGCTCCAGGTGCAACCGGCCCAGCAGGAACCCGGCGAGGACCGCAATGGTCAGCCCCGAGGCGACGTACAGCAACGCGACCTGGAGCCCGAACATGCCGTACAGCAGCGCAATCGCGACTTCGTTGACGAGCGGGCTGGCGATCAGGAACGACAACGTCACTCCCAGCGGCACGCCGGCGGCGACGAAGCCGAGGAACGCCGGCACCGCGGAGCACGAGCAGAACGGCGTCACCACCCCCAGCCCCGCGGCCAGCACGTTTCCCACGCCTTCGCGGCGTCCCCCGAGCAGGGCCCGGGTGCGCTCGAGCGAGGCGAAGCTGCGCAGCACTGTCACCACGAAGATGATCCCGACCAGCAGCAGGCCGATCTTGATGGTGTCGGCCAGGAAGAAGTGCACCGCCGACCCGACACGGGAGTCGGCGTCCTGCCCGGCCCAGTCGTACACGACCGCGTCCCAGACGCCGGCGTTGAACCGCAGCAGCACCACCCAGGCCGCAGCCGCCGCCGTCGCGAAGAGCAGCTGGCGTGCGGAGAGCCGCCGACGGACAGGACCGGCCGTGACCGGAGTCGTCGTGGTCATCGCCGGCCTCCGCCAGCCCCGATTCCGGACTCCGTGGCCGGGTGGCCGGCGCGGAGGGGGAGCGCCGCGGACAGCCGGTCGAACGCGTCCGGCGACAACGTGTAGTCGATCCACTTCCCGCGCCTGGCCGCGGTCACCAGGCCGGCCGCGCGCAACGCCTTGAGGTGATGGGACAACGCCGGTGCGCTGACGCCGGCCACGGGCTGCAGCGTGCACACGCACCGCGTGCCTGTGCTCAACGCCGACAGCAGCCGCCACCGGACCGGCTCGGCCGCCACGGCAAGCAGCGCCGCACCCGACGACTCGGAGGCCGCGGAGCCCCCTTTCCACGATTCGACGGTGATGGAACTGTTCACATCTCTCACGTTGGCTGCCGCCCGGGCCCCGTGCCAGGGCCGAACGGCTCCATCTGCCAACGTGCCAGTACGCCACGGGTTCCGCCGGTCGGGCGGTCGCCGTGTCGATCACGACCTCCCGGCCACGCAGGGGGTCGTCGTCGTCCCAACCCTTTGCCTTCGCGATGATGGACGCTCCAGGTGGCACTGGCGGCTCGCTCGGGTACCCGAAACTGGCCCCGTAGCCAACGTCGCACCCAGCCAGGCCGAAAGCGCAGTCAACCAGGGCGAACGCGCAGAGGGAGCGGCGGTGCGTCACGGAGTTGCCCACCCATGGGGACGTAACCCGGTGCGCGTGATCGGCTTGAGCGCGGACAGGGCTTAGTTCAGTGCGAGCGACAAACCGAAGGCCCCGGCCAGTTCTCGCCGGGGCCTTCGGTCCATCTGTCAGATTGCGCCTGCTGCGTCCCCGCTAAGCGCTTGTCGTCGGCTCAGCATCTGAGTGTCGTCCGACACGGGACGGGTCGGACGGTGGTCGGATCAGCTGCAGCCGCTGGTGCTCCCGCAGCCCTCGCACACGTAGCACGAGCCGGCGGGGCGCATCTTGGTGCCGCAGGTGAAGCACAGCGGGCTGTCGACCGCGGTCCCGGTGATCTTCTCCATCAGCTCGGCGCTGGTGTGCGCACCCTCCGGAGCCGGCTTGGCCGTGGTCTCCGCAGGCGGGACCGCCGAGGGCTGTGCGGCCACGGCGTCCTCGGTGCCGTGGTCCTTGAGCGCCTCGACCTCGCTGACCTGCTCGGCCTCGGGCACCGGCTCGTAGGAGCCGGTCTCGAGCTGACGCTTGCGCTCGTCCGAGGAGTAGATGCCCAGCATCGACCGCTCGTCGAAGGGCAGGTAGTCCAGGGCCAGGCGACGGAAGATGTAGTCCATGATCGACTGCGCCATCCGCACGTCCGGGTCGTCGGTCATGCCCGACGGCTCGAAGCGCAGGTTGGTGAACTTGGCGACGTAGGTCTCCAGCGGCACGCCGTACTGCAGGCCGATCGAGACCGCGATCGAGAAGGCGTCCATCACGCCGGCCAGGGTCGAGCCCTGCTTGCCGAGCTTGAGGAAGATCTCGCCGAGCTCGCCGTCCTCGTGGGCGCCCGAGGTCATGTAGCCCTCGGCGCCGCCTACGGTGAACGAGGTGGTGCGGCTCGCGCGGCTCTTGGGCAGGCGCTTGCGGAAGGGCTTGTGCACCTCGACCACCTGCGGCGCGGCCTCGGTCTTCGTGACCGTCCCCGTCTTGGCCTTGGCGTCGGCGAGCGGCTGGCCCACCTTGCAGTTGTCGCGGTAGATCGCCGTGGCCTTGAGGCCGAGCTTCCACGACTGGAGGTAGACGTCCTCGATCTCCTCGACCGTCGCGGACTCCGGCAGGTTGACCGTCTTGGAGATCGCACCGGACAGGAACGGCTGGCAGGCCGCCATCATCCGCACGTGACCCATCGGGGCCAGCGCCCGCGCACCCATCGCGCAGTCGAAGACCTCGTAGTGCTCCTGGCGCAGGCCTGGGGCGTCGATGACGTGGCCGTGCTCGGCGATGTACTCGACGATCGCCTCGACCTGCTCCTCCTGGTAGACGAGCTTGCGCAGGGCCCGCGGCACGGTCTGGTTGACGATCTGCATCGAGCCGCCGCCGACCAGCTTCTTGAACTTCACCAGCGAGAAGTCGGGCTCGATGCCGGTGGTGTCGCAGTCCATCATGAAGCCGATGGTGCCGGTGGGCGCGAGCACCGAGGCCTGCGCGTTGCGGAAGCCGTTGCGCTCGCCCAGCCGCATGACGTCGGCCCACTCCTGGGTCGCCAGCGTGTGCACGTCGCGGTCGACGGCGTGGATGGTGCGCACCGAGTCGTTGGCGGCCTGGTGCTTGCGCATCACGCGCTTGTGGGCGTCGGCGTTGCGGGCGTAGCCCTGGTAGGGACCGACGACCGCGGCCAGCTCGGCCGAGCGGCGGTAGGACGTGCCGGTCATGAGGCTGGTGATCGCCGCCGCCATCGCCCGGCCGCCGTCGGAGTCGTAGCCCAGGCCCATCGCCATGAGCAGCGCGCCGAGGTTGGCGTAGCCGATGCCCAGCTGGCGGTAGTCGACCGTGGTCTTGCCGATCGACTCGGTCGGGAAGTCGGCGAAGCAGATGCTGATGTCCATCGCGGTGATGATCAGCTCGACGGCCTTGGCGAACAGCGGGGCGTCGAAGGTGTCGTCGTCCTTGAGGAACTTGAGCAGGTTGAGCGAGGCCAGGTTGCACGAGGAGTTGTCCAGCGACATGTACTCCGAGCACGGGTTGGACGCGGTGATGCGGCCGGTCTCGGGGTTGGTGTGCCAGTCGTTGATCGTGTCGTCGTACTGCAGCCCCGGGTCGGCGCACTCCCACGCCGCCACCGCGATCTTGCGGAACAGCTCGCGGGCGTCGACCTCCTCGATCACCTCGCCGGTCATGCGGGCGCGCAGACCGAAGGAGGTGCCGTCCTCCACCGCACGCATGAACTCGTCGGAGACCCGCACCGAGTTGTTGGCGTTCTGGTACTGCACCGAGGTGATGTCGCGGCCGCCCAGGTCCATGTCGAAGCCGGCGTCGCGCAGGGCGCGGATCTTGTTCTCCTCGCGCGCCTTGGTCTCGACGAACTCCTCGATGTCGGGGTGGTCGACGTCGAGCACGACCATCTTGGCCGCCCGGCGAGTCGCGCCACCGGACTTGATCGTCCCGGCCGAGGCGTCCGCGCCGCGCATGAAGGAGACCGGGCCCGAGGCGGTGCCACCGGAGGAGAGCAGCTCCTTGGAGGAGCGGATGCGGGAGAGGTTCAGGCCGGCGCCGGAGCCGCCCTTGAAGATGAAGCCCTCCTCCTTGTACCAGTTGAGGATCGAGTCCATCGAGTCGTCGACGGACAGGATGAAACAGGCCGAGACCTGCTGCGGCGCGGGCGTGCCGACGTTGAACCAGACCGGGGAGTTGAACGAGAAGTACTGGTGCAGCAGGAGCCAGGTCAGCTCGTGCTCGAACAGCTCCGCCTCGGGGGCACCGCTGAAGTAGCCGAACCGCTCGCCGGCCTCGCGGTAGGTCTTCACGACGCGGTCGATGAGCTGGCGCAGGCCGGACTCGCGCTCCTCGGTGCCGACGGCGCCGCGGAAGTACTTGGTGGTCACGATGGTCGAGGCGTTGACCGACCAGAAATCGGGGAACTCCACGTTGCGCTGCTCGAAGACGGCCTCGCCGGTCTTCCAGTTGGTCTGCACGACGTCGCGCCGCTCCCAGGTCACCTCGTCGTAGGGGTGCACACCCTCGGTGCTGAACACCCGCTCGATCTTGATGCCCGACTTGCGGGCGCCGCGCTGCTTGGCGGGGCTGTTCACCGTCTCTGTCATGCCTCGTCCCTCTCCCTTGATGGAACCGTGCTGCCTGTCTGGTCATTCCTGCTCGCGCGTGGGCGACAGGGGTCGTGCTGGTGGTTCGCGGTGGGAAGGCGGGTGGTGCACCCCGACGCGCCGCTTCCCCACGACGCGCCGGGGTGGTCTCAGGTGGTCGCTCCGACGACGTCGGTCGCGGGCGACGGCCGGTCCTCGCTCGCCCGGGACCGCAGCTGGGCGATCTCGGACTCGAAGTCGTCGGCGGACTCGAAGGCGCGGTAGACGCTGGCGAACCGCAGGTAGGCGACCTCGTCCAGGGCGCTGAGCGGCTCGAGGATGGCCATGCCGACCTCGTGGGCGGGCACCTCGGCCCACCCGGCTGCGCGCAGCGACTCCTCGACGCACTGGCCCAGCAGCGAGAGCTGGTCCTCGGTCACCGGGCGGCCCTTGCAGGCCTTGCGGACGCCGGCGACGGCCTTCTCGCGGGTGAACGGCTCGGTGGCGCCGGAGCGCTTGAGCACCACGAGCTGCATCTGCTCGACGGTGCTGAAGCGACGGGTGCACTCCGAGCAGGCCCGACGGCGGCGGATCGCCGCGCCGTCGTCGCTGACCCGGCTGTCGAGGACCCGGGTGTCGGTGTGCCGGCAGAACGGACAGTGCATCGCGGGCCTCCTCCGGTGGTCTCGGCGCCCCTCCCCGGCCGCACCCCCTGTGGACCGAGGTGTGGGAAAGATGGGGAGAAGTGGGTGTGCGGTGTGGAGTAGTGACCACAATCTGTGGAGAACTACAGCCGTGTAAGTACTAGATGTGGGGGAGAACGTACGCGGTGTTGCCGACCCGCGCAACCCTCCGCGCGCACCGGATCCGCCGTGTCGCGACCAGCCCCGATCTGGGACCGCTCCGGTCCGCCCCGGCGTGCGGCGCCGGGGGCGGCCCTGCTGGGCGGCCGTCGACGCCAGGTCCTGCCGCGGAGCGGGGCGAGACGACGCCCCGCTCCACGGCGGACGGGGCCACCGACCCGGGTCGAGGAGGCCGGTGGCTGATCGGGCGGGGTCAGCCCACCGGGACGGCGAGCACCTGACCCTCGGTGAGCGTGGCGTCGGCCAGCGAGTTGAGCCGCTCGATGGTGTAGACCATGGAGCGGATCTCGCCCGGCTCGGCCACCTCGGCAGCGATGGACCACAGCGTCTGGCCGCGCTGCACCTCCACGGTGCGCACCGGCACCGGGTCGCCGGCGTCGCGGGTCGCCACCGAGGCGCCGCCGAGGGCGAGGAACGTCGCCAGCACGGCGACCGTGAGCAGCGTGGTCACCAGCAGCCGACCACGTCGCGTGAGCCGGACCTGGGCCGGCCGGGCGGGCACGGCAGCTGGAGCAGCGGGCACCGCGGAGGGCACGGCAGCCGGAGCGGTGCGCCTGCGCACCCGCGGCGCGGTCGCCGTCGTCGTCCGGCACGGGCCGGTCATCACCATCGTGGTCATCGTGTCCTCCTTGCTCTGCGACCCCGGTCGCCTGTCTCCTCGGCGTCGGTGACAGTGCATCTCGCACCACCGACATTTCTCGGAGCGGTCCGTGTCGAACGCGTGTTCGATCGAACGTGTGCTCGAAGATAGACCGCTCGGACGGCCCGCGCAAGGGGAGGCGCACCGCGTCGGTCAGCCCCGGCGCGGCGCCGCGGTCGACACGCCGGTTCGAACACATGTTTGAACTCCGGCGGCACCGGGCCTAGCCTCGGACCACCGGCTCACCCGCGAGCCGTCGAGCAGAGGCACCCGCCGCCCGCCAGGGCGACGGCACGGACACGGAGGCAGCACATGGCGCCCAGGGACGGCACCCGCGAGACCCCGGCGACCGGCACGGGCCGGCGCCGGTCCAACGTCAGCGAGCTGCCGGACGGTCCGCCCGACGCCTCCGGCCTGACCCCGCGCCAGCAGCGCGTGCTCATGGTCATCCGCGAGTCGCTGCAGGCGCGCGGCTACCCGCCGAGCATGCGCGAGATCGGCGAGAAGGTCGGGCTGACCAGCTCCTCCTCGGTGGCCCACCAGCTGCGCACCCTCGAGGACAAGGGCTTCATCCGGCGCGACCCCAACCGACCCCGGGCCCTGACGGTCGCCGACCTCGACCCGGCCGAGGCCATCGACGAGACCGGGATCGACGACGCCCAGCCCACCCCCGCCTACGTCCCGGTCGTGGGGCGCATCGCGGCCGGCGGACCGATCCTCGCCGAGGAGCGCATCGAGTCGGTCTTCCCGCTCCCCCGCGAGCTGGTCGGCGAGGGCACGCTGTTCCTGCTCGAGGTCGTCGGCGACTCCATGATCGACGCCGCGATCTGCAGCGGCGACTACGTCGTGGTCCGCCAGCAGCCCACGGCGGACAACGGCGACATCGTCGCCGCGCTCCTCGACGGCGAGGCGACGGTCAAGACGTTCCAGCGCAAGGACGGCCACGTCTGGCTGCTCCCGCACAATGACTCCTACGACCCGATCGACGGCGCCGAGGCGACGATCCTCGGCAAGGTCACCACCGTCCTGCGCCGGGTCTGACGGAGTCCGACGAGCTGCCCGCGCGGGGCCGTCCGCTGTCGTACGCTGTGGCCGGTGTGGCGCGGGGGGTCCCTGTGCCCCCGGCCCGCCGGCGTCCGCCGGCTCCCCCCACCTCGCCCCCAGGACGGCCCGTGCTCCCTCTGTCCCTCCGGATCGCCGCCGCGGCCTCCGCCCTCGCCCTGGGCGCCGGCGTGGCCACGGCTCCCACCGCCTCGGCCACCTCGGGAGCCCGGCTCGGCGTCTCCACCGCGCTGCGCGAGGCGAGCACGCCGGTGGCCACGGTCGGCACCTCCTGGGCGCAGTCGCGGCACGCGGCCCTGGCGGCGCTCGCGCGGGCCCAGGCCCGGCTGACGACCCGCACCGACCCGAGCGCCACGCGCCCCGCGACGGTCCACCGCCCCGACCTCACCCTCATCCTGCGTGACCTCCGCGCCGGCCTGCCCTTCCTCGAGGCCGCCGACCGCACAGCCGCACGCCGCATCCTGTCCCGCCCCTCCGACGGTCCCGACGACCTCAACGGCGACGGCTACTGGCGCTCCTCCACCCGGCACCGCTCGTGCACCCCGGTGCTGTGCGTCTGGTGGGTGACCAACACCAACGCCAAGGACCCCAACCCGGTCCCGACCGTGGACTCCGACCACAACGGCGTCCCCGACCAGGTCGACCTCACCAAGTCGGTGATGAGCAGCGTCTGGGACCGCATCGTCACCCGGGGCGGCTACCGCGCGCCGCTGCCCGACGGCAGGCTCGGCAGCGACGACCGCTTCGACGTCTACCTGGCCGACATCGGCGACGAGGGGCTCTTCGGCTACTGCGCCCCCGAGCTGGCGGGGCCCGGCACCAGCGCGTCGGGCTACTGCGTGCTCGACAACGACTACTCCAAGGACGAGTTCGGCACCTCGCAGACCCCGGCGGACAACCTCAAGGTGACCGCGGCGCACGAGTTCTTCCACGCCGTGCAGTTCGCCTACGACGTCGCCGAGGACGACTGGTTCATGGAGGGGACGGCGATGTGGATGGAGGACGAGATGTACGACGACGTCAACGACAACGTCCGCTACCTCCAGGGCAGCCAGCTCACCTCGCCGACCCGGTCGCTCGACCGGCCCGCCGCCGGACTCGGTGGCCCCTACGTGTCGTGGATCTTCTGGCGCTACCTGAGCGAAGCCTTCCCCGACAGCGGCGACACCGGCCTGCCCCTCGTGCTGCGCGACGTGTGGCGCCGGGCGCAGGGCTCCACCTCCGCCCAGCCCGCGACGTACTCGATGCGTGCCCTCGCCCTCGCCCTGAGGGCACGCGGCACCAGCCTGCCCACGGTCTTCGCCCACTTCGGCGAGGCCAACACCCATGCCCGCCAGGCCTACGCCGAGGGCGCGGAGCAGCGCTACCCCGTCGTCCGTCCGGTCGCGGCCTACACGCTGAGCAGCACGCGACGCAGCATCACCGCGAAGGTCGCGACGATGGCGCACATGACCAACTACACGGTCCGCTTCACCCCCGGCGCCGGCCTCACCTCGAGCCCCTGGCGGCTGCGGGTCCCGATCGACATGCCCAGCTACTCCCGCGGGTCGCGCGCCCAGGTCTCGGTGGTGATGACCGACGGGTCCCGGTCGCGCCGCGCGGTCGCCCTGGACGCCTCCGGCAACGGCGTGGCGTTCGCGCCGTTCTCCCGCGCCACGGTCGCCCGGGTCGAGCTGACCCTGACCAACGCCGGCCAGCGCTACCGCTGCCACCGCGGGACCTACCTGTCGTGCCAAGGCTCGTCGCTCGACGACGGGCTGCGGTCCTCCTTCCGCGCCGGCGTCAGCAGGGGCTGAGCCGCCCCGCTCACGCGGGCCCGAGCCGGCGCAGCGCCGCCAGGACGGTCGCCTTGTCCGTGGTCTGCCACATCGGCGGCAGCGAGGCGCGCAGGAAGCCGCTGTAGCCCATGCCGTCCAGGCGCGGGTCGAGCACCGCGACCACGCCCTTGTCGGTCGTCGTGCGGATCAGGCGCCCCGAACCCTGGGCGAGCAGCAGGGCGGCGTGGGTGGCCGAGACGGAGAGGAAGCCGTTGCGGCCCGCGCGGTCGGCAGCACGCGCGCGTGCCGACATCAAGGGGTCGTCGGGCCGCGGGAACGGGATGCGGTCGATGATGACCAGCTGGCAGGTCTCCCCCGGCACGTCCAGCCCCTGCCACAGACCGAGGGTGCCGAACAGGCAGGTGTGCGGGTCGCCGACGAACTGCGCGGTGAGCTCGGGCAGCTGCGCGTCGCCCTGCGCGAGCACGGTCAGGTGCGGCAGCCGCTCGCGCAGCGCCTCGGCCGCCGCCTCCGCCGCGCGCCGGCTGGAGAACAGGCCCAGGGTGCGGCCGTCGGCGGCATCGACCAGGTCGACGATCTCCTGCACCTGCGGCTCGCCGAGCCCGTCGCGTCCGGGCCGGGGCAGGTGGCGGGCGACGTAGAGGATGCCCTGGCGCGGGTAGTCGAACGGCGAGCCGACGTCGACCGCGCGCCACGGCTGTCCCTCCCGCTCGACGGACTCCTGCTCCTCGTCGGCGGCCTCGGGCCGGGGCGCCCGGTCGAGGGGGACGCGCTCGTCGGCGCGCAGGCCCAGCCCGGAGGCGACCGCGTCGAAGTCACCGCCGAGCTTGAGGGTCGCGGAGGTGAACACCACGGTGTTGTCGGCCAGGAGCCGGTCGCGGATCGGACCCCAGACGTCCAGGGGCGCGACGCTGAGCAGGTCGCCACCGCGCTGGCGCTCCCGGTCGGTCTTCCACAGCACGTCACGCTCGGAGACCGCGGCCATCCGCTCGGCGGCGTCGAACACCTCCTGGCACCAGGCTCGGGCCTGCTTGGCACCGGCGGCGTCGGCGGAGTCGGCCGACTCCTTGGGGAACGCCGAGATCGCCTCGCGGGCGGCGTCACGGGTCAGGGCCAGGGCCCCGGCCAGGTCCTCGGGCACCGGGTCGAGCCTGGCCGCCGGGCACGCGGCGAGGGCGTCGGCCACGGCGTCGGCCGCGTCGTAGAGCCGGTCGGCGACGGAGTCGTCGACGTGCCGCGAGGCGCGCTTGGCCGCCCGTTCGACCTGGGCGGGGGTCAGCTCGTCGGTCGCGGCCTGGGTGACCCGGGCGACCAGCTCGTGCGCCTCGTCGACCACGACGACGGAGTAGTCCGGGATCATCGGCACGCCGTCGATCGCATCGATGGCCAGCAGCGAGTGGTTGGTGACGATCAGGCGGGACCGGGCGGCGCGGTCCCGCGCTCGTTCGGCGAAGCACTCCTCGCCGAACGCGCACGCCGAGGCGCCGAGGCACTCGCGCGCGGAGACCGAGACCTGGCGCCACACTCGGTCCTGGTGGCGGGGGGCGTGGTCACGGTCACCGGTCCCCCGGTTCTGCGCCTGCTGCTCCACCCACTCGCGCAGCGCCACCACCTCGGCCCCCAGCGACCCGCTCGGCAAGGTCAGGGCGAGCGTGCCCTGGTCGTCCGGGACCCCTTCGCGCACGCGGTGCAGGCAGGCGTAGTTGGAGCGCCCCTTGAGCACGGTGAACGACGGCCGTCCGCCGAGGACGTCCGCGACCGCCTCGGCGAGAGCCGGCAGGTCCCGCTCCACCAGCTGGTGCTGCAGGGCCAGGGTCGCGGTCGCGACCACCACCCGCTCCGGGTGCAACAGGGCCGGGACGAGGTAGCCCAGCGACTTGCCCGTGCCGGTGCCGGCCTGGACCAGCAGGTGGGTCCGGTCGTGGACGGCGGTGGCGACCGCCTCGGCCATCGCCACCTGGCCGGGGCGCTCCTGACCACCGAGACCGGCGACGGCCGCGTCGAGCACCGCGCGGACGGTCGGCGCGGCGGTGGCGGTCTCGGCGTCGGTGACCGCCGCCTCGACGGCGATGTCGGGCACGGCCGGGCTCCGGTCCGGGCTCCGGCTCCGGGGCGGGTTCGAGGGGCACCGGCACAGGCTAGACGTCCGGGCGGACACGCGGCGTGCGCCGTCCCCAGCCGGACCCGGCGCGCGGCCCGTCAGGGCCAGGATCGGCTCAGAACTGCACGGCGGGCGGGGTCTCCTGGCCGACCGGGGCGTCGTAGAACTCGCGCCTGCCGACCTTGGCCACGCCGCTGAAGAACATCCAGGGGATCGTCGCGACCGAGGCGTTGAGCTGCGCGGCGGCGTCGTTGTAGTACTGCCGCGCGAACGCCAGCTGGCTCTCGGTCTCGGCGAGCTGCTGCTGGAGCTGCAGGAAGTTGGCCGACGCCTTGAGGTCGGGGTAGGCCTCGGCCACGGCCAGCACGTCGACCACCGCGCGGTCGAGGCGGGCCTCCGCGGCGGCCTTCTCCGGCACGCTGCCGTCGCCGGCCGCCTTCTGCACCGCAGCGCGGGCGGCGGTGACCTCCTCGAAGACCGACCGCTCGTGCGCGGCGTAGCCCTTGACCGTGGTGACCAGGTTGGGGACCAGGTCGGCCCGGCGGGTCAGCTGGACGTCGATGCCGCCCTCGGCCTCGTCGACCGCGACGTCCTGGCGCCGCAGCCGGTTGAAGCCGACGACGAACAGCCCGCCGAGCAGCACCAGCAGCACGACGACGATGACGGTGACGACCATCGGGTTCCTCCCTCGGGACCGGCTCGACGTCCGCTCCGGTTGCGTGCCCCCACTGTGTCAGCCCGGGAGGCCGCTCACCAGGATCCCCCGCCGCCCCCACCGCCGCCGCTGAACCCGCCGCCGCCTCCGGAGGAGGACGAGGACTGCGTCGCCTGGTAGGCGCTGATCGAGGACTGCAGCGACGACTCGAACGACCCCAGCCCGCCGTCGTGGCCGCCGAGCCAGCCCCCGCCGCTGGTGGTGACGGGGTACCACGCAGGGTGCGGCGGCTCCTCGCCCACGGTCCGGCGGTACTTCTCCGCCCACGCCTCGGCGCAGCCGAAGGCGACGGCGTAGGGGATGTAGGCGGTGTAGGCGTCCTTGCGCGCGCTGAAGTCGAAGCGGTCCTCCGCGGACGGGGTCGACAGCAGCCGCCGGAACCCGGCGGAGCGCGCCCACACCTCGCGCCCCCGCGGCGTACGACGGGTGCCCACGCCCACGGTGAACAGCCCGGCCCCGCCGATCACCAGCGCCAGCGCCGGGGCCGCCACCACGGTGGCCCCGAACGGGTGGGTCAGGGCCAGCGCGATGCCCGCGACGGCCGCGAGGACGACCAGGACCCGGTGGCGCCGCTCGGAGGCGACCGCGACCACGAGCCCGTCGTTGACCGCCCACTGCTCGGCGAGGCCGCCGAGGTCCTTCTGCACCGCCTGGAGCGTCTGCCCGCTGGTGACCGACCCGTCGGCCTCGAAGAGGTGACCCGGGGTGTCCACGCCGAGCCGGGTGGCGACCATGCGGCTGACCGGGTCGGCCTCCATCCACTGCGCCGAGGTGCCGAGGCCCTCGATCCGCCAGTGCTTGTCGCCGACACGCTCCAGGCGGGTCAGCCCGCGCTCGGCCTGGTGGAGCAGGGTGGCGACCAGGGCATCGCCCGGGATGCGCTCGTGGGCGACGTAGTGGGCCTGGACCGGGCCGAGGCCCTCGGGCGGGGCGTACATCACCGGGCGCCCCGGGTCCTCCTCGTCGGCCCGGCCCACCCACCAGCGGCCCAGGGCGAAGCCGGCGGCCACGAGCAGCAGCAGGACGCCGAGCCAGACCTGGGACCGGCCCAGCACGCCGTCCCAGGACGGCGACCACGGCACCGCCGACCGGTCGGGAGCGGGGAGGTCGAGCTCGGCCCGCACCGCCACCCGGGTGTTCGGGGCCAGGTCGGTCGCGCGCACGTCGAGGGTGGCGCCGTCCCGGCTGACCCGGCACGGGCGCTGCCCCGCGCCGATCCGGCAGGCGACGTCGTCGGGCGCGACGGGGAGGTCCACGCTCAGGCGCGCCCGGTCGATCGGCATCCGCCACCCCGACGGGACGAGGTCCCACACGAGGGCGGAGCCGGAGGCCGAGTCGGCGACCCACGCGCCCGTGTCCCCGCCCTGCCCGCGCGGGGCGAGCGCGCCGTCGACGGCGTAGCGGACCACGTAGACGTGGCTGCCGGCCGGCAGGAGCGTGTCCGCGTCGCCGATCCGCGCGACCCGGACCGTGTGCCCGGTCTGCCAGGACAGCGACGTCGGCTCGGGCCGGCCGTCGCGCGTGACCTGGATGTCCTCCGGGACGTGACGCACGTGCTCGTCGCCCCGGTCCGCGACGTCCCAGAACCGGAAGATGCCGTGCCGGTCCGGCGGGAACGTCGCGGTGATCGTCTCGGTCGCCCGCAGGCGGCCCGCGCGGTCGACGGCGAACTCGGCGCGGTAGTCGGTGATCCGCACCAGCTCCGGCTCGGTGCCCCCGTCGTCGGGCGCGACCGCGTCGACCCAGGGCCACAGCAGCAGGCCCGCGCCGAGCACGACGGCGAGGATCGTCGCGGGCACCGCCCGGACGACGCGCGCTGCCCCGCGGGAGGTGCCGGCCATGGCCGCACCCTAGTGCGCCGGGCGCGCACCGCGGGTTTGTCGGTCCCCGGCCCGGGCACGTCTTCCACGAGCGGACGAACGACCGGACCACGACGCGAAGGAGTCCCCATGGGCGAGGAGAAGGACGAGCCGACGGCCTCCGAGAAGACCGTGCAGGACCAGCTCGGCGAGGTCTCCGACGACCCGATCGCCCGCGCGACCGAGGACGCCCGGCCGCACGCCTCGCGCGAGGCCACCGAGGCGGCGATGGAGGACCCGGCCGAGCACGCGCCCGTGCCGTTCGAGAACGACGCGTCCAACCCCTCCAGCGCCGGCCCCGAGGGCCTCGAGGGCGACTGGGGGGTCAGCAGCGAGCGCACCACCGAGCGCCACCACCGCACCGACGACACCGCCGACGTCTCGCTGGGCACCTACGACGCCCCCGACGTCTCGCAGCCCGACTTCGCCGGCCACGAGGGCAACGCCCCGGCCAGCGAGGACGACGACAACCCGATGTGGGAGGACGAGGTGGTGCGCACCGGCGGCGAGCCCAAGCCCGCCCCGATCCAGGACGAGAAGTCCCGCCGGCCCGGCGACGAGCCACCGCCCCGCTGAGCCGGGCCAGGCCGGGCCGACCCGGTCAGACCAGGTAGGGCGCCAGCTCCCCCGCCAGGTCCTCGTTGACCCGGCCGCGCACGACCGTGCCGTCGCCGGTGTGCTCCACGTGCTCGACCTCGCCGGCGGTGTGGATGCGGTTGAGCAGGTCGCCGCGCTCGTAGGGCAGGAGCGCCTCGAAGGCGACCTCCGGACGCGGCAGGTCGGCCTCGATCGCGGCGAGCGCGGCCTCGATGCCCTCACCGGTGCGTGCGGAGACCACCACGCTGTGGGGCTCGGCGGCTCGCAGGCGCGCGAGCACCAGCGGGTCGGCGAGGTCGGCCTTGTTGATCACGACCAGCTCGGGCACCTGCGAGGCCTCGATCTCGGCGAACACCTCGCGGACCGCGGCCAGCTGCCCCTCGGGGTCGGCGTGCGAGCCGTCCACCACGTGCACGATCAGGTCGGCGTCGGCGACCTCCTCCAGCGTGGACCGGAACGCCTCGACCAGCTGGTGCGGCAGGTGGCGGACGAACCCCACGGTGTCGGAGAAGGTGTAGACCCGCCCGTCGGTGGTCGTCGTACGGCGGGTGGTCGGGTCGAGCGTGGCGAACAGCGCGTCCTCGACCAGGACGCCCGCACCGGTGAGCCGGTTGAGCAGTGAGGACTTGCCGGCGTTGGTGTAGCCGGCGATCGCCACGGCAGGGACCGCGTGACGGCGCCGCTCGGCCCGCTTGGTGTCGCGGGTGGTGCGCATGTGCCTCAGGTCGCTGCGCAGCTTGGCGATCTTGGTGTTGATCCGTCGTCGGTCGGTCTCGATCTTGGTCTCACCGGGACCGCGGCCGCCGATGCCGGCGCCGCCGGCGACGCGCCCACCGGCCTGGCGCGACAGGTTGCCGCCCCAGCCCCGCAGCCGCTGCTTCATGTAGCTCAGCTGCGCCAGCTCGACCTGCGCCTGCCCCTCACGCGACTTCGCGTGCTGGGCGAAGATGTCGAGGATCAGCGCGGTCCGGTCGACGACCTTGACCTTGACCTTGTCCTCCAGGTTGCGCAGCTGGCCGGGGGCGAGCTCGCCGTCGCAGATGACGGTGTCGGCGCCGGTGTGCTCGACGATCTCCTTGAGCGCCTCGACCTTGCCGCGCCCGATGAAGGTCGCCGGGTCGGGCTTCTGCCGGCGCTGGTAGATCGCCTCGAGCACCTCGGACCCGGCCGTCTCGGCCAGCGCGGCGAGCTCGGCCAGCGAGTTCTCGGCGTCGTCGACCGAGCCCTCGGTCCACACGCCCACGAGCACGACCCGCTCGAGCCGGAGCTGGCGGTACTCGACCTCGGTGATGTCCTCGAGCTCGGTGCGCAGCCCGCCGACCCGCTTGAGCGCGTAGCGCTGCTCGAGGTCCCACTCACCGGCGGTGAGGTCCTCCTCGGGGTCGGTGCCGTCCGGCGACACCCGGTCCTCGGGCTGGTCATCGGCGTCATCGGCGTCATCGGCGTAGCCGGACTCCCACTCGTCGTCGGGAGCGACGAGCGGGTGGTCGTCCAGCGTGGACCGGCCGGGCTGTTCGTTGCGGTGCGTGGTCATAGGCCTCCCAGGTTCGCACCCACCTCAACGCGGGGCGAGCCAATTACCTTCCGCGACGAGGACCGCCGGTCCGGTCATGAGGACCCGCTCGCCGTCGTGGTCGCGGCTCCACACCACCCTCAGGCGCCCGCCGGGCAGGTCCACCTCGTAGGCCGCCGGGGCGCCGGCCCGCGGCTCGCGGCCGTCGCGCACCGCCGCCGCGACCGCCACCGCGCAGGCGCCGGTGCCGCAGGAGCGGGTCTCCCCCGACCCGCGCTCGTGGACGCGCAGGGCCACCTGCCCCTGGCCGCGAGCGACCACGAGCTCGACGTTGACGCCCTCGGGATAGACCTCCTCGTCGTACGCCGGCGCGCTGAGGGGGAGCCGCGGCGCGGACAGCGCCTCGAGCGTCTGGCCCGGGTCGAGGAACGCGACCGCGTGCGGGTTGCCCATCGAGACGGTGCGGGCGGACCAGCGGCGGCCACCGAGACCGACCCAGGTCTCGCCGCCGACGACCGGAGCGCCCATGTCGACGGTGATCGGTCCCTCGGGGCCGTCGTCGAAGCGCAGCACCTTGAGCCCGCCGCGGGTCGCGACCGGCAGCGGCGCGGCGTACGACGCCCCGGCGCGGGCGACCAGGTAGCGGCCCAGCACCCGGATGCCGTTGCCGCACATCTCCGACAGCGACCCGTCGGAGTTGCGGTAGTCCATGAACCACTCGGCCTGCTCGCGCAGGGCGACGGCCGCCGGGTCGTCGGTGGCACCGGTGCGCACCACGCGGATGACCCCGTCGCCGCCCACCCCGGCGTGCCGGTCGCAGAGCGCGCGCACCAGCTCCGGGGGCGGGGCACCCGCGACGCCGTCGTGGTCGGGCAGCAGCACGAAGTCGTTCTCCGTGCCGTGGCCCTTGAGGAACGCGGTCACGCGCGGGCGGCCTCGTCGAGCCGGGCCAGGCCCCACGGCGACCAGGCACGCCCGTGGTGGACCTCGGTGATCAGCGCGCGGGTGCGCTCGACGGGGCGGGTCGGGTCGGCCATGTCGGCAGGCTAGTCGCCCGGGAGGGTCACCGTCGCCCCGCGCATCGTGGCCCGGACCGCCGCGAGGGCGGCCGGGAGCGGCCGGGTCCACGGCACCCAGGAGATGCGGGGGTCCTTGCGGAACCATGACTCCTGACGGCGGGCGAAGCGGCGCGTCCCGCGCACGGTCGACCCGCGCGCCTCCTCCTCGGTGCAGCGGCCGTCCAGCAGGTCGAGCACCTGGGCGTAGCCGATGGCCGAGCGCGCCGTGCGCCCCTCCCGCAGGCCCTGGCCCACGAGGCGCTCCACCTCGGTGACGAGTCCCTGGCCCCACATCAGGTCCACCCGCCGGGCGACGCGCTGGTCGAGGGTCTCGCGGTCGCAGTCGAGCCCGACCTGGAGGGTCAGGGAGTCGAGATAGTCCAGGCTCGGCAGGCTCGCGCTGAAGGGCCGGCCGGTCAGCCGCACGACCTCGAGTGCGCGCACCACCCGGCGGCCGTTGGTCGGCAGGATCCGTCCGGCGGCCTCGGGATCCTCCGCCGCGAGCTCGGCGTGCAGTCGTGCGGCCCCCTCCCCGGCGAGCCGCTGCTCGAGACTCGCCCGCAGGACGGGGTCGGTGCCGGGGAACTCGAACCGGTCGACGACGGCGCGGGTGTAGAGCGCGGAGCCTCCGACGAGGATCGGCACGACACCGCGGGTCCGGCAGTCCTCGACCACGTCGCGCGCCCAGCGCTGGAACTGCGCCACGGCGGCGGGCTCGGTCACGTCGAGCACGTCGAGCAGGTGGTGCCGCACGCCACGCCGCTCCTCGGGGCGAAGCTTGGCGGTGCCGATGTCCATGCCGCGGTAGAGCTGCATCGCATCGGTGTTGACCACCTCGCCACCCAGCTCCTCGGCCAGCCGCAGCGAGAGCTCGGACTTGCCGACGGCCGTCGGCCCGACCACGGCCACGATCGGCAGGACGGATCGGTCGCTCACGACTCCAGTCTCGCCGACGCCACCGCCGGGAGGAGACCCACGGGCACCACCTCGCGGCGCTCGGGCTCGCGCAGGTGCTCGGTCAGGACGTCACCGCTACCGTGGATCCTCCCCGAGCAAGGAGGACCCATGGGTTTCCTGGACAAGGCCAAGTCGGCGGCCGAGGACGCCGTCGACAAGCACGGCGACAAGATCGACAAGGCCGTCGACACGGGCGTGGACGCGGCCGACAAGAAGACCGGCGGCAAGCACACCGACAAGCTCGACCAGGCCGGCCGCAAGACCACGGACTACCTCGACGGGCTCGACGGCAAGGACGACGACCTGCGCAACCGGTGACGCGGTGAGGCTCCCCCGCTTCCAGGTCGTCCCCGCCGCCTACGTGCTGCTGCTCCGCCCGGCGGCTCGGGGCACCGAGGTGCTGCTGCAGCTGCGAGGCGCCGGGGCGTCGTACATGCCGCACCACTGGGCCTCCGGGGCCGCCGGCCACGTGGAGTACGCCGAGTCCGTGGCGGTCGCCGCCGCGCGCGAGGCTCGCGAGGAGCTCGGCATCGCCGTCGACCCGGCCGACCTGCGGCCGCTGTGCACGATGCAGCGCACCGAGCCCGGCAACCCCGACCCGATCGAGCAGCGCGTCGACTTCTTCCTCACCGCGCGGCGGTGGGCGGGCGAGCCGGCCGTGCAGGAGCCCGCGAAGTGCGAGCGGCTCGGCTGGTTCGGGCTCGACGACCTGCCCACACCGCTGGTGCCCCACGAGGAGCACCTGCTGCGGCTCCTCGCCGGCGGGGACGTCCCACCCGTGGTCAGCCTCGGTTTCCCCCAGGCCGCCCCGGGCACCCTCACAAGGTGAGCGACGACAAGCCCGCCAAGCCGGAGACCACCGAGGACCTCAAGCAGCTCCTCAACCACGACCCCGAGGACCTCCCCGAGGCCGGCGTCGACGACATCCCGACCGCCCCCGGCGGGGCGGACGCGGACGTCAACGAGTCCGACGTGGGCCGAGGCGAGGACGCCGAGCTGGTCACGCGCGACCAGCCGCTGTCCGCGCAGACCGAGGAGCGCGACGTGCCCGACGCGATCCGCAAGCCCGGGGCGGACGCGGACGAGACCGACGAGACCGCCGCGGACGACGAGCCGCAGGCGGACCAGCCGGACGAGCCGACCGACTGAGCCGACCGAGCCGACCGGGCCTCGGGCGGCCGATCCTCAGCCGCAGCCGCCCACCGGCGCCAGGGGTGCCGGCACCCCGACGGTCGGCAGTCCGAGCATGACCCCCGGCGCGGCTGAGCGGCCCTGTCGCGCCTCCCACGCGTCTCCGGACCGCGTCCGGCGCACCGACCGGACGGGGGCGTCGGAGACCAGGTGGTGCGGGGCGGCGTAGGTCACCTCCACCTCGACCACGTCGCCCGGCCGCACCCCGGTGCTCGAGCCTGCCGCGACCACGTCCGCGAAGTGGACCAGCCGGTTGTCCGGAGCCCGACCGCTCAGCCGCCGGGTGGCAGCGTCCTTGCGCCCCTCCCCCTCGGCGACCATCAGCTCGACGGTGCGACCGACCCACTGCTTGTTCTCGGACCACGCGACGTCCTCGACCAGTGCGGCCAGGCGCTCGTAGCGCTCCTGCACCACGGCCTTGGGCACCTGGTCCTCGAGCACCGCGGCAGGGGTGCCGGGCCGCTTGGAGTACTGGAAGGTGTAGGCCTGCGAGAACCGCGCCTGCTCGACGACCCGCAGCGTCTCGGCGAAGTCCTCCTCGGTCTCGCCCGGGAAGCCGACGATGATGTCGGTGCTGATCGCGGCCTCGGGCATCGCGGCGCGCACCCGCTCGATGATGCCGAGGTACTTCGACTGCCGGTAGGAGCGCCGCATCGCCCGCAGCACCCGGTCGGACCCGGACTGCAGCGGCATGTGCAGCTGCGGCATCACGTTGGGGGTCTCGGCCATGGCCGCGATCACGTCGTCGGTGAACTCGGCGGGGTGCGGCGAGGTGAACCGCACGCGCTCCAGGCCCTCGATCGACCCGCAGGCGCGGAGCAGCTTGCCGAAGGCGAGGCGGTCGGCGAACTCCACGCCGTAGGCGTTGACGTTCTGCCCCAGCAGGGTCACCTCGCTGACGCCGTCGGCGACCAGCGCCTCGATCTCGGCGAGCACCTCCCCGGGCCGGCGGTCCTTCTCCTTGCCGCGCAGGCTCGGCACGATGCAGAACGTGCAGGTGTTGTTGCAGCCCACGGACACCGAGACCCACGCGGCGTACGCCGACTCGCGCTTGGTCGGCAGCGTCGAGGGGAAGACCTCCAGGGACTCGAGGATCTCGACCTGCGCCTCCTCCTGCACGCGGGCGCGCTCGAGCAGGGTCGGGAGCGACCCGATGTTGTGGGTGCCGAAGACGACGTCGACCCACGGTGCCCGCCTGGTGATCTCGCCGCGGTCCTTCTGGGCCAGGCAGCCACCGACGGCGATCTGCATGCCGGGCCGCTCCGCCTTGACCGGCGCGAGGTGGCCGAGGTTGCCGTAGAGCCGGTTGTCGGCGTTCTCCCGGACCGCGCAGGTGTTGAACACCACCACGTCGGCGTGCTCGCCCTCCGGCGCCGCGACGTACCCGGCGCCCTCGAGCAGGCCGGTCAGCCGCTCGGAGTCGTGGACGTTCATCTGGCACCCGTAGGTGCGGACCTGGTAGGTGCGGGATCCGGTCTGTGCGCTCATGACCGGCCCAGGGTACGGGCGTGCAGGTTCATCCCGAAACCGGCGGGCCCTCCCCCTGTTCGGGAGCACCGGTGCGCCACGGCTCACGAACCAGGCCCGAGGCAGTCGACCGTTCGCTCCTACGAACGCCTACTCGGTCGTCTCGGGCTGCACACCTCGGAGGTGCGAGACGTAGCCCAGCCCGTCGCTCTCCATGCCCTGGACGATCGACCATCCACCTGCTCGCCGTGCCGCCGTCGTCGCTATCCACGACGTCCGCCATGCGGGCGCATCGCAGCATCAGCGAAGCGCCCGATGCCGTCGTAGGCGTCGCCTCGACGGGCCCGGAGTACCCCGCTGGGCGGGACCGGAGGCCCTACTGCAACGCCTGCCGAGCGCCGAAGGTGGCCTGCTCCGGGGTGAAGCCCTCGAACTTCAACTGCTCGATGAGGCCCTGCTCCGAGAACGGACTGTTGTCCAGGTAGTCCTTGCCCGAGGCCACGGCCTGCTGCCTCCAGTCGACCTTGAGGTGGTTGACCGCGAACGTCGCGTCCTTCTGGGAGTAGCCCTCGAACTTCAACTGGTCGATGAGGCCCTCCTTGGAGAACGCCCCGTTGTCCAGGTAGTCCTTGCCCGAAGCGACGGCCTGCTGCACCCAGTCGACCTTGAGGTGGTTGACCGCGAACCTTGCGTCCTTCTGGGAGTAGCCCTCGAACGTCCAACTGCTCGATGAGGCCCTTCTTCGAGAACGCCGCGTTGTCCAGGTAGTCCTCGGCGGTCGCGATGGCGTTCTCCTGGCCCGAGGTGAAGCTCGGGCCCTTGTCGGCCTTGTCCTTGGCTGCGCCGTTCCCGACGTCCTGGTTGTCCTCGGCCTTGCGCTCGGCGTAGGTCTTGCCATCGTGCGTGGTCGTCTCGCAGGACTCAGCGCTTCCCAGAACGGCGATTGCCAGGGCGGCCGCAGCCACCATCTTCCGGCTCATGATTCCCCCTCGTTGTGCTGCGATGCCGGGGCGACGGAGCGAGAAGCGCCTGCCCCC
The DNA here is from genome assembly GCA_963811385.1 of uncultured Actinomycetota bacterium. Taxonomy (GTDB): domain Bacteria; phylum Actinomycetota; class Actinomycetes; order Propionibacteriales; family Nocardioidaceae; genus Marmoricola_A. The sequence continues at coordinate 264,144 of CAWEQX010000014.1, forward strand.
CGGCGGGCTCGACCTCGGCAGCGTAACACCGCATATCCCCCAGAACGCCCATCACGGGCAGAAGCGATGCGTGCAGCTCGGCACTCGCCAGGACCTTGCTGATCGTGCCGTGGCGCACCGCCGGACCCGCGTTCGCAGGTGGGTCGTCAGGTCGTCAGGTCGCGGGCGATCGCCGTCAGCGTCCTACCGGACCGGCGCTCCCTGACGATGGGCTCAGCAATCTCGGGCCCACCACTCGCGGACGACCTCGCCGAACTTCTTGGGCCCTGAGCACCTGCAGGGCGGCGCTTCTCCTCGGGCCGACGACGCGGTTCTCAACTCCCGCAGGACGCGCCATCCCCCGTGCGGCCAGCGGACCCGACGCGTGGTGTCGACTGCCAGGTCACGGGCGACCAGCGACCAACCCTGCTTCTCGGTTCGTCGCATGAACAAAGAGACGCTCCTGACCTGAGCCGTCAGGACGGGTAGTCCAGGGTCACCCGGCGCACCGCGTCGTGCCGCTGCCCCCACCGGCTGAAGGTGTGCAGCTCGAACGGCCGGGAGTCCGGGCGGGACGCGCGCAGGCACCGGGCGGGCACGACCGCACGCACCACGTCGGCCCGCGGGCGCCAACTCACCTCGAGCCCCGGGCAGCGGGTGCGCGTCGCGACCGGCCCCTTGCTGTCCTGCAGGTCGTTGTCGATGAAGAACACGCGCGCGACCGTGCGGCCGTGCGCCCGGCGGATCGCGATCCGGTCCCACGCCGAGGTCAGGGGCCAGGACTCGAAGGCCACGAACGTCCTGGCGTCGAGGTCGCGCACCGTGGCCCGGAAGACCGTGCGTGCGCGGGTGACCGAGTACGTCGCCGAGGTCAGGTCGATCGCCCGTGGAGCGTCGCCCACCCGGTCGCGCACCGTGGCGCGGTCGGGCAGGGCGGCGAGCGCCGGAGCGGCGCCGGCGACGAGCGTGGCGGTGAGCAGGGCGGCGGCGAGCGGGCGGGCAGGCTTCATGCCGCGCACCCTAGACCTGCTCCGGCGCCGGAGTCAGCCCTCGGTTGCCGCCGGCCCTAGGGTCTGGACATGCCGCGCGTCCACGACCTCACCGACGAGATGCTGGCCTTCTGGGCCGAGCGTCACCTGTGCACCGTCACCACGCTGCGGGCCGACGGGCGTCCCCACGTCGTCCCGCTCGGCGTCGCGCTCGACCCGGTGGCCCGGATCGCGTGGGCGATCACCTCGCCGACCAGCCAGAAGGTCGCCAACCTGCGGCGCGACCCCCGCCTCGCCGCCTGCCAGGTCGACCGCGCCCGGTGGGCCACGCTCGAGGGGCGGGCCGAGGTGCGCACCGACGCCGCGTCGGTCGCCGAAGCGGTGGGCAGGTACGCCGCCCGCTACCGCCCGCCGCGGGAGAACCCGGACCGCGTCGCCCTGCGCATCGAGCTGGACCGGGTGATCGGGAACGTGTGAGCCCGCGACCTCCTGCACGTGGCCACGGGCTCACACCAGGCGGGGTGCGGACCTACCGCGGCCCCCGCTGTCCTCGGTCGACACGCCCCGAGATGCGCGTCGCCATCCCGTTTGTACCCTTCGCGGCAGGCGAGAACCTCACCCTGAGGGGTGCAGTAGGACGCGGGCTCAGCTCACGCAGGGTCGTCGGTCGAGGTGGTGAAGACCACGTCCTCGGCCAGCTCGACGTGCTCGTCGTCCTGGTGGGCCGGCGGCTGCTCGGCAGCCTCGGCGCTCAACGCCTCCCCCACCACGTCGACCGGCGGCTCGACCTCCTCGGCCGGGCGGTCCAGCGTGAGGACGACGTCGGGCGCGGGGGCCTCGTCCTGGGGCGCGGCGTCCTGCCCCTGGGGCGCAGCCCCGTCGCTCCCCGCGGTCTTGGACCCGGTGTCGCCGGCGGTCTCGGACCCGGTGTCGCCGGCGGGGCCGCTGTCCGTGCTGCCGTCGCGCGGGGTCGTGGAGCGACCGTGGTCGACCAGGTGCTCGACGCCCCCGACCACCCGGCGCGGCACCCAGGTGATCGTGGAGACCGCCAGGTGCAGGGGACCGGCGAGCGGAGCCGGCAGGTGGGAGGTCACCGAGTCGGTGACGGTGTCGGTGAGGTCGAGGGCCTTGGACAGCAGCATGGTGCTCCTTCGGAACGTCTGGCTCGGCCGCGGCGCCGGGTGCGGCGCTGCACGCATCGCCCGGCGCGCGCGGCGGGTCACCCTCAGACGTACCCGCGGGCTGGGGGGCCAAGCCACCCCAGGGGGTGCTCGCCCTGCCCGGGCCGCGTCGCGTGCGTCACGTCCACCGGCGCGTCGCGCCCACGAGTCACTTCGGCTGCATCCGGATGCCGCCGTCGACCCGGACGGTCTCGGCGTTCATGTAGCTGTTGGTGACCATCTCGACCACCATCGAGGCGAGCTGGTCGGGGTCGCCGAGCTTCTTGGGGAAGAGCACGCCCTTCTCCAGGTTGGCCTTGAACGCCTCGCTCGACTCGCCCTCGCCGTAGATCGGGGTGTCGATGAGGCCCGGTGCGACGGTGTTGACCCGCACGCCGATCGCGGCGAGGTCGCGGGCGACCGGCAGCGTCATCCCGACCACGCCACCCTTGGACGCCGAGTACGCCGCCTGGCCGATCTGGCCGTCGAAGGCCGCGACCGAGGCGAGGTTGACGATCGCGCCGCGCTCGCCGGTCTCGTCGAGCGGCTCGGTGCGGCCCATCGCCGTCGCGGCCAGGCGGATGGCGTCGAAGGAGCCGACCAGGTTGATCGCGATGACCTTCTTGAAGGCGTCGAGGTCGGCGGCGGAGTCGTAGGTCCCGTCCTTGCCGACCGTGCGCTGGGCCCAGCCGATGCCGGCGCTGTTGACCAGCACCCGGACCGGGCCGAGCTCCTCGGCCTTGTCGACCGCGGCGGTGAGGTCGTCGGTGCTGGTCACGTCGACCTTGACGAACGCGCCTCCGATCTCGTCGGCGACCGCGCGCCCGTCCTCCTCGTTGAGATCCGCGACCAGGACCTTCGCGCCCCGCGCGGCCAGCTGGCGGGCGCACGCGGCTCCGATGCCCGAGGCGCCGCCGGTGACGATTGCACTTGCTCCGGTGATGTCCATGACCCGGAGGCTAGCCCGACGCCGGCCCGGGCGTGACCCCGAGGTGGAGCACCTCTCGATCACGACCGTGCCGTCCTCGCGGACGCCCCTGACCTGCACCGGCAGGCCGGGGTCCTCGCCCTCCCCCTGCTCGGGATCGGCCTCGGCGACGCACCGTCTCGGCGATGCACCGGGTGTCACTGGTGGGGGCGCACCGCCCGGCGCCGAGGGACCACCAGCTCGGCGTGGTGGCCGGCCACCAGGACCGAGCCGGTCCCGCGTCGCGCCGGGTCAGGACCAGTCGTCCGGCTCGGCCCCGCCGGCCTCGAGCGCCGCCTCGCCGAGCACCTCACGCACCACGGCGAACGACACCCCGGGGCCGTAGCCCTTGCGGCCCAGCATGCCGACGAGCCGGCGCACCTGGACCTGCTCGTCGAGGGAGCCCACCGACCGCAGCTTGCGCTGCACCAGCCGCCGCGCCGCCTCGCGCTCGGCGTCGTCGCTCACGTCCTCGAGGGCTTCGTCGATGACCTCCTGGGCGACGCCCTTGCGCCGCAGCTCGACCGCGAGGGCGCGCCGCGCCAGCCCGCGGCCGGCTTGGCGCGACTGCGTCCACTCCCGGGCGAACGAGGCGTCGTCGACCAGACCCACCTCCTCGAACCGGTCGAGCAGCGGACCCGCCACCTCGTCGGGGACGTGGCGGCGTGCCAGCTTGGTGGCGAGCTCGGCCCGGCTGCGGGCCTGTCCGGTGAGCTGGTCGAGCAGGATCTTGCGCGCCACGGCCTCGTGGTCGGCCTCGGGTCCGCGCTCGTCGACGTCGGCCGGAGCCTCGCGGGGAGGCCGCCCGGAGGGCCGCGCCCCCCGGGAACGACCCCCCGCGCCCACCATGCTCAGAAGGTGATGTTGGTCGGCTCGCCCGGCACGTCGGCGGGCAGGTCGGTGACCTCGTCGGTCACCTGCGGGCCGACGCCGAGCTTCTCCAGGATCTTCTTCTCGAGCTCGTTGGCGAGGTCGGGGTTGTCCTTGAGGAAGTTGCGGGCGTTCTCCTTGCCCTGGCCGAGCTGGTCGCCCTCGTAGGTGTACCAAGCACCGGCCTTGCGGACCAGGCCGGCCTCGACACCGACGTCGATGAGGCCACCCTCGCGGCTGATGCCCTTGCCGTACATGATGTCGAACTCCGCCTGCTTGAACGGCGGCGCCACCTTGTTCTTGACGACCTTGACCCGGGTGCGGTTGCCGACCATGTCGGTGCCGTCCTTGAGGGTCTCGATGCGGCGGACGTCGAGCCGCACCGAGGAGTAGAACTTCAGCGCCCGGCCACCGGTCGTGGTCTCCGGCGAGCCGAACATCACGCCGATCTTCTCGCGCAGCTGGTTGATGAAGATCGCGGTGGTGCCGGAGTTGTTGAGCGCGCCGGTCATCTTGCGCAGCGCCTGGCTCATCAGGCGGGCCTGCAGACCCACGTGGCTGTCGCCCATCTCGCCCTCGATCTCGGCGCGGGGCACGAGCGCCGCGACCGAGTCGATCACGATGAGGTCGAGGGCACCGGAGCGCACGAGCATGTCGGCGATCTCCAGCGCCTGCTCGCCCGAGTCGGGCTGGGAGACCAGCAGGGCGTCGGTGTCCACGCCGAGCGCCTGGGCGTAGTCGGGGTCGAGCGCGTGCTCGGCGTCGATGAAGGCCACGATGCCGCCCGCGGCCTGGGCGTTGGCCACCGCGTGCAGGGCGACCGTCGTCTTGCCGGAGGACTCCGGGCCGTAGATCTCCACCACCCGGCCGCGCGGGAGGCCCCCGAGCCCGAGGGCCACGTCGAGCGCGATCGCGCCCGTCGGGATCACCTCGAGCGGCGCGCGCGTCTCGTCGCCCAGTCGCATGACCGAGCCCTTGCCGAACTGCTTCTCGATGTTGGCCAGCGCCATGTCGAGGGCCTTGTCGCGGTCTCCCACTGCCATCGCTGTCATCCCGTCCAGTCGGTCCGCGCGGAGCAGGAGTGCGCGGAGCTTGTGTGTTGCTGGTGACCCTAGGAAGTCCCGCCGACAGATTCCGTGGACCGGCCGGCCCTGGGGAGAAGTCGGGGGTCCGACCACCGTCGGTGACTTCCCGGCCCACCTTAGCCCGAACAGGTGTTCGACCCGCGAAGGCCGTGCGCGGCGTGTCGGAGGGGGCCGTCAGGGCGCGAGAGCGGCCGCGGGCCGGGCGGGCGCGGTGTGCAGCCGCAGCGCCGCGACCAGGACGCCGCTGACCAGGACGCCGGCGAAGACGTTGAGGACGGCATAGCTGGTCACCTCGACGACCACGCCGCCGGCCGCGCCCGCCACCGCGGCGCTGAGGTTCATCAGCAGGTCGGCCGGCCCCTGCACCCGGGTGCGGTGGGCCACCGGCGTGGCGTCGGTGATCAGCGTCGAGGCCGCGACCGTGCAGGCGGACCAGCCCATGCCCAGCAGCAGCAGGCCGATCCCGATGCGCCAGGAGCCTCCGTCGGGGGACAGGCCGGCGAGCAGGCACGCCACGAGCAGCAGCGCGCCACCCAGGAGCAGCAGCGAGGCGCGCCCCACCCGGTCGGCCAGCCAGCCCATGACGGGGGCGAAGAAGTACATGCCGAGCACGTGGACGCTGATCACCAGGCCGATCAGCTCCAGCTCCGCGCCGCCGTGGTCCATGTGGAGCGGCGTCATCACCATGACCGCGACCATGACCGCGTGGGAGGCGCTCATCGCCAGGACCGCCCACCCGATGGTCGGCGTGGCGCGCACCAGCTCGAGGAACCCGGGCTCGCGGCCGCGGTGCCCCGCGGGCCGCTCGTCGCGCGGCCGTCCCGGGGTCGTCGCCTCGTCGGCCTGCGTCGCGAGTGCGAGGGCGGTCCGCAGCGGGTCGGGGCGCAGCAGCACCAGGCCCACCAGCGCGGCCAGCCCCACGACCACGGCCGAGAGCAGGAACGGACCCGTGGTGCCGGGCAGCCCCCACGAGGACGCCGCGGCGCCCGCGGGACCGACGAGGTTGGGGCCGAGCACGGCTCCGAACGTGGTGGCCCACATGACCGTGGCGACCGCCCGCGCCCGGTGGTCGGGGGCGGCGAGGTCGGTGGCGGCGTAGCGGGTCTGGTAGTTCGTCGCGCCGGTCGCGCCGAGCAGCAGCGCACCGAGCAGCAGGACGGCGTAGGACCCGACCGCGCCGCCGAGCACGAAGCACAGCGCGCCGAGGCCTCCGAGCAGGTAGCCGACGACCATGCCGGTGCGGCGGCCCCGCCGGCCCATGACCCGGGCCAGGAGGTAGGACGCCACGGCAGTCCCCGCGACCTGCACGGTCTGCACCAACCCGGCCAGCGCCTCGGAGCCGGAGACGTCCCGCGCCAGCACGGCGGCCACCGCGATCCCGACCGAGATGCCCAGGCCGCCCAGCGCCTGGGAGGCCACCAGCACCCGGATCGTGCGGCGCTGGAGCGCCGCGACCGCGTCGGGTGCGAGCGTCGGTGCGCTCACCGCTGGGACTCGGGCAGCTCGAGCCGCTCGGCCACCGCCCGCCAGACCTGCTTGGGGCTGAGGCCCGCGGCGAGCGCGTCGTCGACGGTGCGGCCGCCCAGCTCGGCGATCACCTGGTGGCTCGCCCAGACCGGGGCGTAGGCCTCCCCCAGGACGGCGTGCATCCGCGCCCAGAACTCGGTGTGCCTCATCGGTGGCTCACGGCCGCATCACCCGGTCGAGCCGGCGGGAGGCGATCGCGACCCCGATCGCGGCCATCGCCGCCAGGTAGGCCACCGAGGCCAGCGACGCCCAGCCCGGCGCCCCGATCGACAGCTCGCGCACGAGGGCGACGGCGCGGTACATCGGCGTGAGCTCGACGACCCACCGCACGGCGTCGGGGTAGGTCGAGACCGGGAAGAAGATGCCCGAGAACAGCACCATCGGCATCATCACGAGCTGGATGTACTCGAAGTCCTGCCACGACCTCATGAAGGTGGTCAGCGCGAACCCGACCGCCCCCGTGGCGAGGCTGATCATCAGCGTCGCCGGCAGCGCGAGCAGGACCCACCACGACCCGACGAGGCCCAGGACGCCCATCGCGACCAGGAACACCGCGGAGTAGATCGCACCGCGGGCGGTGGCCCACGCCAGGTCGCCGCGCACGATGTCGCCGGTGGTCAGGGGCGTGGCGAGCATCGCGTCGTACACCCGGTCGTACTTGAGCTTGAAGAAGACGTTGAAAGTCGAGTCCATGATCGCGCCGTTGAGGGCGGTGCTGGCCAGCAGGGCGGGTGCGACGAACTCGGCGTAGGACAGCTCGCGTCCGCCGACGTCGAACCCGCTGACCAGGGCGCCGACCCCGACCCCGATCGAGGCCAGCCACAGGAACGGCTCGGCGAGCCCGGCCAGGAAGAGCTTCCAGATGCGCCGGAAGACGGTCAGGTTGCGCTCGAAGACGGCCGCGGCGCCCTGGAGGTGGAGCGGTCCGGTGCGGGCGGGGAGCAGCGAGACGGCCATCAGACCACCAGCCTGCGGCGCAGCCCGGCGACCGCGAGGACGTAGCCGACCAGGGTCAGCGCCACCAGCACCGCGAGGTGACCCCACAAGAACGGGTCGGTGACGCCGCCCGAGCCCAGCGCCAGGCCGCGCGCGGCCTGCACGGCGTGCCACAACGGGGAGACCTTGGCGACCCACTCGAGCACGTCGGGCAGGTTGGACACCGGGAAGAAGGCGCCGGAGAACAGGAACAGCGGGAAGATCCCGAGCCGGAACATCAGGCCGAAGTTGCTCTCGGTGTGCACCCGCACGCTGTAGGCCAGGAACAGCGAGGCCGAGGTCAGCGCCGTGAGCACCCCGACCAGCAGCGTGCCGAGGACCGCGCCGACGTCGTCGAAGATGCCGAACGGCACGAGCACCGCCACGAAGACCGAGACGGCCAGGGCCGTGCGGGCGGTCACGTCGGCGATCGCGCCGGCGGCGATCTCGCTCACGCTGATCGGCGCGGCCACCATCGAGTGGTAGGTGCGGTCCCACTTGAGCGCCCCGAGGACCGGCCACAGCGACTCGCCGGCCGAGAACTGCATCGCGGTCGCGCACAGCAGGCCGGGGGCGACGAAGTGGAGGTAGGACTGCCCGCCCAGGCTCGAGGACGCGCCCGAGGACGCGTCGACGTAGTCGCCGAGGAGGACACCCATCGCGAGGAGGTAGAGGAACGGCTGGAGGAACGCCGAGACCACCGAGGCCCGCCACGTGCGGCGGTAGCGGGTCAGGAAGTAGGAGCGCAGCCGCCACACCTTGGGCAGCGAGGGCACGAGGCTCTCGCCCCGGGGCGGGGCACCGGTGCGCGGGGACGGGCCGAGGCTCATCAGTCCACCAGCGTCCGGCCGGTCAGTCGGAGGAAGACGTCCTCCAGGCTCGAGCGGCGCACCAGGGTGGCGGCGGGCTGCAGGCCGGCCTCGTGCACGCGGGCCAGGGTGGCCTCGCCGTCGTGGGTGTAGAGCAGCAGCCGGTCTGGCAGGACCTCGACCCGGTCGACCCCGGCCACGTCGCGCGCCACCTGCTCGGCCAGCGGGCCGTGGTCGCCGACACCGAAGCGCAGCTCGGCCACCTCCCGGGTGCTGTGCTCCCGGATCAGGGCGAGCGGGGCGCCCTCGGCGACGATGCGGCCGCCGTCCATCACCACGAGCCGGTCGCACAGCTGCTCGGCCTCGTCCATGTAGTGGGTGGTCAGCACCAGCGTGACGCCCTGCTCCTTGAGGCGGAACAGCCTCTCCCACACGACGTGACGAGCCTGGGGGTCCAGGCCGGTCGTCGGCTCGTCGAGGATCAGCAGGTCGGGCCGGTTGACCAGCGAGCGGGCGATCGAGAGCCGACGCTTCATGCCGCCCGAGAGGTTGTCCACCTTCTCGTCGCGGCGGTCGGTGAGCTGGACGAAGTCGAGCAGCTCGGCGGCCCGCTCCGCGCACGCCCGGCGCGACAGGCCGAAGTAGCGGCCGTAGACGGTGAGGTTCTCCCAGACCGTCAGCTCGCTGTCGAGCGCGTCCTCCTGCGGGCACACCCCCAGCCGCTCGCGCACCGCCGGCCCGTGGGTGGTGGGGTCGAGACCGAGCACGCGCAGGGTGCCCTCGGTGGGGTCGGAGACGGCGCAGACCATGCGCATCGTGGAGGACTTGCCGGCACCGTTGGGACCGAGGAAGCCGAACGCCTCGCCCTGCTCGATGCGGACGTCGATGCCGCGGACCGCCTCGAACCCGCCGGGACCACCGAAGCGCTTGCGCAGCCCGACGGCCTCGACCATCGCCGCGCGAGCCGGGGCGGGTGGCGGCTGCTGGGTCGCGAGGCGGCTCGGGTCGGGCATGGGGTCGAAGATAGCCCCGGGCACGGACTGTCCTCACGCGGGTTTCCGTCGGCTCGCCCGGGACTGTCGGTGGCGTCGGGCAGGATGGCGGTCGATGTCACCCACGCCCTCCGCCGCGCCCCCGGCGACCGACCGCACCTCGGCCGACGACGCCGCCGCCGTGCTGTCCGAGACCGGCTTCAGCGACGCCACGCGCGCGTGGTTCGAGACCTCGTTCGCCGAGCCCACCCCCGCCCAGGTGGGAGCCTGGCGCTCGATCGCCGCCGGCCGCAACGCCCTGGTCGTCGCCCCGACCGGGTCCGGCAAGACGCTGAGCGCGTTCCTGTGGTCGATCGACCGGCTGGCCTCCGCCCCGCCGCCGGCGGACAAGCGCCTGCGCTGCCGGGTCCTCTACATCTCCCCCCTCAAGGCGCTCGCGGTCGACGTCGAGCGCAACCTCCGCGCCCCGCTGACCGGCATCCGGCACGCCTCGTCGCGGCTGGGCCTGCCCGAGCCGGACCTCACCGTCGGCGTCCGCTCCGGCGACACCAGCACCGCGGACCGGCGCCGCCTCTCGGCCACCCCGCCCGACATCCTCATCACCACGCCCGAGTCGCTGTTCCTCATGCTCACCTCCCAGGCCCGCGAGGTGCTGCGCGGCGTCGAGACCGTCGTGCTCGACGAGGTGCACGCCGTGGCCGGCACCAAGCGCGGGGCCCACCTGGCGATCTCGCTGGAGCGGCTCGACGCGCTGCTCGAGCGGCCGGCCCAGCGCATCGGCCTCTCGGCCACCGTGCGGCCGATCGAGGAGGTCGCGCGCTTCCTCGGGGGTGAGCACCCGGTGGACGTCGTGGCGCCGCCCTCCGCCAAGCAGTGGGACCTGCGGGTGGTCGTGCCGGTCGAGGACATGGGCGAGCTGGGCTCCACGGGCGCGGTGGAGCTCGAGGGGTCGGCGGCGGGGTCCGAGCGGCGCACGTCGATCTGGCCCTACGTCGAGGAGGAGGTGGTCGACCTCATCTCGCGGCACCGCTCGACGATCGTCTTCGCCAACTCGCGTCGTCTCGCCGAGCGCCTCACCGCACGCTTCAACGAGATCGCCACCGAGCGCCTCGGCGCCCGGGACACCCCGGCCTCCGGCGCGCTCCCCGCCCAGGTGATGGCCCAGAGCGGGCAGACCGAGGGCGCCGAGGCGATCATCGCCCGCGCCCACCACGGGTCGGTGTCCAAGGAGCAGCGGGCGGTCATCGAGGAGGACCTCAAGGCCGGCCGGCTGCCCTGCGTGGTGGCCACCTCCAGCCTCGAGCTCGGCATCGACATGGGCGCGGTCGACCTGGTCGTCCAGATCGAGTCGCCGCCCAGCGTCGCGTCGGCGCTGCAGCGCGTCGGTCGGGCCGGCCACCAGGTCGGGGAGGTCTCCCGCGGGGTCCTGCTGCCCAAGCACCGGGCCGACCTGGTCCACACCGCGGTCGCGGTCGAGCGCATGCGCAGCGGCGCGATCGAGTCGCTGCACGTGCCCGCCAACCCCCTCGACGTGCTGGCCCAGCAGGTGGTCGCCACCACCTCGGTCGAGGAGTGGGGGGCCGACGAGCTCTACGCGCTGTGCCGGCGCGCGGCGCCGTACTCCTCGCTGCCGCGCAGCGCCTTCGACGCCACGCTCGACCTGCTCTCGGGGCGCTACCCCTCCGACGAGTTCGCCGAGCTGCGGCCGCGCATCGTCTGGGACCGCGTCGCCGGCACGCTCAGCGCACGTCCGGGGGCCCAGCGGCTGGCGGTCACCAGCGGCGGGACGATCCCCGACCGCGGCCTGTTCGGGGTGTTCCTCGTCGGCGAGCGGGCCAGCCGCGTCGGCGAGCTCGACGAGGAGATGGTCTACGAGTCGCGGGTCGGGGACGTCTTCGCCCTCGGCGCCTCCAGCTGGCGCATCGAGGACATCACCCACGACCGGGTGCTGGTCTCCCCCGCCCCCGGCGTCCCCGGCCGCCTGCCGTTCTGGAAGGGCGACCAGCTGGGCCGGCCCGCCGAGCTGGGTGCCGCGATCGGCGCCTTCACCCGCGAGGTCGGTGCGCTCGGGCGCGACGAGGCGCTGCAACGGTGCCGCGACGCCGGGCTCGACGACTGGGCGGCGGACAACCTGGTCACGTTCCTCGACGAGCAGCGCGCGGCCACCACCGTCCTGCCCAGCGACCGGACGCTCCTGGTCGAGCGGTTCCGCGACGAGCTGGGCGACTGGCGGCTGGTGCTGCACTCCCCCTACGGCGCCCAGGTGCACGCCCCGTGGGCGCTGGCCGTCGGGGCGCGGCTGGTCGAGCGCTACGGCATCGACGCCCAGGCGCTCCCCTCCGACGACGGCATCGTCCTGCGCGTCCCCGAGACCGACCAGGACCCGCCCGGCGCGGAGGTGTTCGCCTTCGACCCCGAGGAGCTCGACGACCTCGTCACCGGCGAGGTGGGCGGCTCGGCGCTGTTCGCCTCCCGCTTCCGCGAGTGCGCGGCGCGGGCGCTGCTCCTGCCCCGGCGCAACCCGGGTCGCCGCTCTCCGCTGTGGCAGCAGCGCCAGCGCTCGGCCCAGCTGCTCACCGTGGCCTCGAAGTACCCCTCCTTCCCGATCGTGCTGGAGGCGGTGCGTGAGTGCCTGCAGGACGTCTACGACGTGCCGGCCCTGATCGGCCTGATGCGCGACCTGGGCGCCCGCAAGGTCAAGGTGGTCGAGGTGGCGACCAGCCAGCCCTCGCCCTTCGCCCGCTCGCTGCTGTTCGGCTACGTCGCCGCCTTCATGTACGAGGGCGACAACCCGCTGGCGGAGCGTCGCGCCGCGGCCCTGTCGCTCGACCAGGGGCTGCTCGCCGAGCTGCTCGGGCGCGCCGAGCTGCGCGAGCTGCTCGACCCCGACGTGCTGGCCGCCCTCGAGCTCGAGCTGCAGCGCCTGGTCGAGGACCGCCGCGCCCGCGACGCCGAGGGCGTCGCCGACCTGCTGCGCCTGCTCGGCCCGCTGAGCGCCGACGAGGTCCGGGCGAGGTCGAGCGCCGACCCGCTGCCCTGGCTCGAGGGCCTGCGGGAGTCCCGGCGGGCGGTGGTCGTGCGGATGGCCGGCGAGGACCGCTGGGCCGGCGTCGAGGACGTCCCCCGCCTGCGCGACGCCCTGGGCGTCCCGGTGCCGCCCGGCACTCCCGATGCCTTCGTGGAGTCCGTGGCCGACCCGCTGGCCGACCTGGTCGCCCGGCACGCCCGCACCCACGGCCCGTTCACGACCACCGACGTCGCGGACCGGCTGGGGCTCGGGGTGGCCGTGGTCTCGCTCACCCTCCAACGGCTCGCCGCACAGGGGCGGGTGCTGGAGGGCGAGTTCCGACCGACCGGTGCCGGTTCGGAGTGGTGCGACGCCGAGGTGCTGCGCCGCCTGCGTCGCCGCAGCCTCGCCGCCCTGCGCAAGGAGGTCGAGCCGGTCGAGCAGCCCGCGCTCGGTCGCTTCCTGCCCGCGTGGCAGCACGTCCTGCCGCAGTCCGCCCTGGCCGACCCCGCTCGGCGTCCGGGCCGCGGCTCGCTGCGCGGGGTGGACGGGGTGCTCACCGTCGTCGACCAGCTCGCGGGCTGTGCCGTGCCGGCCAGCGCGCTGGAGTCGCTGGTGCTCCCCAGCCGCGTGGCGGACTACGCCCCGGCACACCTCGACGAGCTGATGTCGACCGGCGAGGTGCTGTGGGCCGGTCACGGCACCTTGCCCGGCACCGACGGCTGGGTCTCGCTGCACCTGACCGACTCCGCACACCTCACGCTGCCCGACCACGCGGCGTACGACGAGACGCCGGTGCACCGGGCGGTGCTCGCGGCGCTCGAGGGTGGTGGTGCCTACTTCTTCCGCCGCCTGGCCGACGCGGTCACCTCGTCGGTCGGCGTCGACGACGGCCCCACCGACCAGGCCCTCGAGGCGGCGCTGTGGGACCTGCTCTGGGCCGGGCGGCTGACCAACGACACGCTGGCCCCCCTCCGGCTGCTGACCTCCGGCGGCAAGGGCGCCCACCGCGCCCGCCGGCCCGCGCCCCGCGTGCGCACGACCCGCCTCGGCGCCACCCGCGGCGGTCCCCGCATGCCGAGCCGCACCGGGCCCCCCACGATGCAGGGCCGCTGGTCGCTGCTGCCCGAGCTCGAGCCCGACGCCACCCGGCGCGCCCACGCCTCCGCCGAGGCCCTGCTCGAGCGGCACGGCGTCGTGACCCGGGGTGCGGTGCAGTCCGAGCGCGTTCCCGGCGGGTTCGCCGGGGTCTACAAGGTGCTCTCGGCGTTCGAGGACTCCGGGCGGTGCCGCCGCGGCTACTTCGTCGACGGGCTGGGGGCGGCGCAGTTCGGCGCGCCCGGCGCGGTCGACCGGCTGCGCTCGTTCACCCGCGCCGAGGGGGACGAGGAGGTGCCGACCGTGGCGCTGGCCGCCACCGACCCGGCCAGCCCCTACGGCGCGGCGCTGCCGTGGCCCGACCGAGCGGGGGACCCGGCCACCGGGGAGGGCGCGGGGCACCGTCCCGGCCGCAAGGCCGGCGCCCTGGTCGTCCTGGTCGGCGGCGCCCTGGCCCTCTACGTCGAGCGCGGCGGCCGCACGCTGCTCACCTTCACCGACGAGGCCGAGGCGCTCACCGCGGCCGCGCACGAGCTCGCGGCGGCGGTCCGGCGCGGCGCGCTGGGCCGGCTGACGGTCGAACGCGCCGACGGCGAGCACATCCTGGGCCGCAAGGACCCGCTGCGCGAGGCGCTGCAGGCAGCCGGATTCATCGTCACGCCCCGCGGGCTGCGGCTGCGTGGCTGAGGACGGGGTGCACGGTGCCTGAGGGCGACACCGTCTGGCGCACCGGCCGTCACCTCGACGAGGCGCTGACCGGCGAGGTGCTCACCGAGACCGACGTCCGGGTGCCGGCCTTCGCCACCCTCGACCTCGCCGGGTGCACCGTGACCGGCACCGTCACCCGGGGCAAGCACCTGCTCACCCGCATCGGCGACGAGCACACGTTGCACACCCACCTCAAGATGGAGGGCTCGTGGCACCTCTACCGCCCCGGCACCCGGTGGAAGCGGCCCGACCACCAGGCCCGCGTGGTGCTGCGCACGGCCGGGCGCGTGGCGGTCGGGTTCTCCCTCGGCGTCACCGAGGTGATCGCGACCTCCGAGGAGCACACCGTCGTGGGTCACCTCGGCCCCGACCTGCTCGGCGACGACTGGGACGAGGACGAGGCACTGCGGCGGCTGCGCGCGCAGCCCGACCGTCCGATCGGCGAGGCGCTGCTCGACCAGCGCAACCTCGCCGGCGTCGGCAACATGTACAAGTGCGAGATCTGCTTCCTGCAGGGCCTCCACCCGCTGCTCCCGGTCGGCGAGGTGCCCGACCTGCCCCGCGTCGTACGCCGGTCCAAGGCGGTGCTGGAGGCCAACAAGCACCGGGTCGAGCAGACCACGACCGGCGACCTGCGACGGGGACGCCGCTTGTGGGTCTACGCCCGTGACCGGCAGCCGTGCCTGCGGTGCGGCACGCCCGTCGAGGTCGCGGAGATCGGCGGGCGGGTCACGAACTGGTGCCCGCGGTGCCAGCCGGCACCTTGAGCCTCCCGAGCCTGGTCAGGCGGCGGAGGCGACGACGTCGTCGTCGGTGTGACCGGTGAGCTCGGTGCGCACCTCGACCCCGATCTCCTCGGCCAGGCGCAGCCCGATGCGGGTCTCCTCGAGCGCGACCGCGTCGGCCACCTCGGACAGGATCTCCGACAGCGGGGCGTCGAGGGCGGCGCAGATCGAGGCCAGCAGCTCGCTGGAGGCCTCCTTCTGGCCCCGCTCGATCTCCGACATGTAGCCCAGGCTGACCGCGGCCTCGGCGCACAGGTCGCGCAGCGAGCGGCCCTGGTCCATGCGGCGTGCCCGGAGCACTTCACCGAGCAGGCGGCGGAAGAGGACCATGCGTGTGCCTCCCTCGTGCTCGGTGGTCTCGGATGTCGCGTTCCGGCGGGGCACCGGCCCGGCCAGGGGGGTAACGCTACTCCAGCCCGGCAACTTCCCGACCCGGGTTCTGCCCCACGGTCCGCAGCACCAGGTCGAGCGCCTCGCGCACCACGCCCTCGCGGACTGACCGACGGTCGCCGTCGAGGCGCAGCGCGCGGTGCTCGGTGCCGTGGGGTCCCGCCACGGCGACGTACGCCGTCCCGGCCGGCTTGCCCTCCTGCAGGTCGGGTCCGGCGACCCCGGTCGTGCTGACCGCCCAGTCCGTCCCGAGCACGCGCCGGGCGCCCTCGGCCATGGCGACCGCACAGGCGGCGGAGACGACCCCCTCGGTCCGGACCAGGTCGGCCGGGACGCCGAGCAGGTCGACCTTGAGGCCGGTGGCGTAGGTGACCAGGCCGCCGGCGTACGCCGCGGAGGAGCCGGCGACGTCGGTCAGGGCGGCGCCGAGGAGGCCGCCGGTCAGCGACTCGGCGCTGCCCAGGGTGAGGCCCGCCCCGCTCAGCAGCGTCACGACGGACTCGGCCGGCGTCGACGCCGGGTCAGCCCGGCTGCTGCTCACGGCGGGCCCGGACCGTGTCGCGGACGTAGTCCAGGCCGGTGCCGACGGTCAGCAGCACGGCCAGGCCCATGGCGACGGCGCCGATCCACCAGCCGATCTCGCCGACGAGGTCCCAGCCGCCGTCGAGCATCTTCAGGGGCATGATCAGCAGGCCCAGGGCCAGGGTCTGGACCAGGGTCTTGAGCTTGCCGCCGCGGCCGGCGGGCAGGACCACGCCCTCGCGGATCAGCCAGAACCGCATCAGGGTGATGCCCCACTCGCGGACGAGCACCACGACGGTGACCCACCACCACAGCTCACCGACGATGCTGAGGCCGACGAACGCCATCCCGGTCAGCGCCTTGTCGGCGATCGGGTCGGCGATCTTGCCGAAGTTGGTGACCAGGTCGTGCTTGCGGGCCAGGTCGCCGTCGACCTTGTCGGTGATCATCGCCAGCGCGAAGAGCACGTAGGCGACCCAGCGCCATCCGGCCGAGGAGCCGCCGTCGACCAGCAGCGCCCACGCGAAGAACGGCACCATGACGATGCGGAGGGTGGTCAGGGCGTTCGGGACGTTCCAGTTGCTCGCCGTGGGACTGTCCACAGCGGCGCGGTCCTGGGTCATCGGGTTCCCTCCGGCCGGGCGACGAGGTCAACCCCATCGTGTCCCACCGCGACAGCCGCCACCAGGTCGCCCACCGCGAGCCCCTCGACGTCGCCGACCAGCGCGGTGGTCCCGTCGACCTCGGGCCCCTGGTGCTCGGCGCGACCCTCGACCAGCAACCGACCGTCGTCATCGGTTCCGACGTGCTCCACCAGGACGGCGAGCCGCTCCCCCACCCGGTCCTCGGCGCGCTGGGCGGTGAGCGCCTCGACCAGGTCGGTCAGGTGCTCCACCCGCTCGCGGACCTCGGCCTCGTCGAGCTTGTCGGCGAAGGTCTCGGCCTCGGTGCCGTCCTCGTCGGAGTAGCCGAAGACGCCGACCACGTCGAGGCGAGCCTCGGTGAGGAAGTCGCAGAGCACCGCGAAGTCGTCCTCGGTCTCGCCGGGGAAGCCGACGATGAAGTTGGACCGCACCCCGGCCCGCGGGCTCTGCGCCCGCACCCGGTCGAGCAGGCCGAGGAAGCTGTCGGGGTCGCCGAACCGCCGCATCCGACGCAGCACCGGGCCCGAGGCGTGCTGGAAGGACAGGTCGAAGTAGTCCGCGACCCCCGGCGTGCCCGCGATCGCGCTGATCAGGCCGGGACGGGTCTCGGCGGGCTGGAGGTAGGAGACCCGGACACGCTCGACCCCGGGCACGGCGGCCAGCTCCGGCAGGAGCGTGTCGAGCAGCGCCAGGTCACCGAGGTCCTTGCCGTAGGAGGTGGAGTTCTCGCTGACCAGGAACAGCTCGCGGACGCCCTGCTCGGCCAGCCAGTGCGCCTCCCCCACGACGTCGGTGGGGCGACGGGAGACGAACGACCCGCGGAACGACGGGATGGCGCAGAACGAGCACCGCCGGTCGCAGCCCGAGGCCAGCTTGAGCGGCGCGGTCGGACCGCCGTCCAGGCGTCGGCGTACGGCGCGGGGGCCGGTGCGCGGGGCCGCGTCGCCCGGCAGGTCCGGCGCGGCGATGGTGTGGCCGGGCACGACGACGTCGGTGGCGGCCGCGCTCCGGTCGGCAGGGCTGATCGGCAGCAGGCGGCGCCGGTCGGTCGGCACGTGGGACGCCGGGGCCGCGCCCGCGAGCACGTCGCGCAGCCGGTCGGCGATGTCCGGGTAGTGGTCGAAGCCGAGCACCGCGTCGGCCTCGGGCAGCGAGGCGGCGAGGTCCTTCCCGTAGCGCTCGGCCAGGCAGCCGACCGCCACCACCGCCTGCGCCTGCCCGGTCTCCTTGAGGTCGGCGGCGGCCAGGAGCGTGTCGACCGAGTCCTTCTTGGCCACGTCGACGAAGCCACAGGTGTTGACCAGGACCGCGCTGGCCTCCTCGGGCTCGTCGACGAGCCGGAAGCCGCCCGCCTCGAGCAGACCGGCCAGCTCCTCGCTGTCGACCTCGTTGCGCGCGCAGCCGAGGGTCACCACGGCGACCGGCACCGGGCCCGGGGAGGGCGAGGGGACGGCGGGCGCGGGCGGAGAGGAGGAGGACATGCGCCTACGAGGATAGGGCCGACCGGGTGGTGCTCAGTCGTCGGCGTTGGGCCGGATGACGTGAGCGGCGGATCCGCGGCGGTCGAACCGGGTGAACCCGGCGTGCTCGGCGGCCTGTTCTGTGTCGAAGTACACATCGGCGGCGACCCGCGAGTAGAACCGGGCGCCCTTGGGATAGAAGAGCATCGTCGAGGCCTGTCCCTTGATCGGGTAGCCGCGAGGGACCGACCCGTCGATGGGGGCGTACATCGATCCCGGGCCCGCCGGACCGTGCAGCTTCACCCGCTCGGGCTCGGGCTCCGGCTCCGGCTCGGGCTCGGGCTCGGGCTCCGGCTCCGGCTCGGGCTCCGGCTCCGGCTCGGGCTCCGGCTCGGGCTCGGGCTCGGGCTCGACCCGGCCTCGGGCTCCTGCTCCGGCTCGGTGCGCAGCTCGCTGCGACGGCGTCGCACGAACCCGGCCGACGCCGAGTCGAAGGGGCTGTGCTCCACGACCGGCGGCAGCGGCTCGGGTTCGGACTCGGGCTGCGGCTCGGGCTCGGGCTGCGGCTCGGGCTCGGGCTGCGGCTCGGGCTGGGCCGTCGCGAAGGCCGGGAAGACGTCGGCGTCGAACGGCTCGGGCTCGTAGGCGGCGCGTGCAGGCACCACCGGCTCCCCGACCGGCACCGTGCGCACCGGCTCCTCCCGGTCGTGCACGTCCGCGACGGGCTCGGCGGAGCGGTCGGCGGCGAACAGCTCGTGGTCCGAGACGGGGCTGGGCGGCGGCCCCACCACGTCGTCGAGGGGCGGCGCCGGCACGGCGACGACCACCTGGTCGTCGGGGTCGTCGGGGTCGTCGGCGTCGTCGGGCTCGTCGGGCTCGTCGGGCTCGTCGACCTGCTCCGGTCCCCCGTCGGCGGCCCGGTCCGCGGCGAACAGCTCGTGGTCCGAGGCCGGCATCGGGTCGGGCTCCCAGGACGGCTCCGCGGGCGGGGCGGGGGTGGCGGGCGGCTCGGAGGGCGGCGCACCCGCGACCCGCCGACCTCGGCCGGGCAGCGGCTCCGGCTCCTGGGCGACGTCCTCGCGGCCGGTGGCCTCGTCGGCCCAGGAGCGCCAGTTGGCGGCGGCCTCGTCCCACTCGTCGAGGCCGGAGGAGGCCCGGTGGGTGGCGCGGACGGGGGTGACCGGGCGCGACCAGGCCTCGGTCTCCTGCCACGGGGCGGCGCCCTCGAGCGTCGGGAAGACGGGCTCGTCGTCGCCCGGGAGCGGTGCCGGCGGCGGCGGCTCGGCGGTCACGGCCTCGGCCGGGGTCTCGGGGACGGGCTGGGGCTCGACCGGCACCTCGACCCAGCGCTCGACCCGCACCCGGGTCAGTGACAGCACCGCACCCGCCACGACGCCGAGCACGAACGCCAGCCCGAGCCACAGCGACAGCTCCTGCGCAAGCCAGGTCATGCCTCGCCCCCCGTCCCGGCCGGGGCCGGGGCGACCGGTGCCGCTCGGGCCGCGTCCGGGCTGTCGGCACGCGGCGGCGCCTGCCGGCGGACGAGGACCCGCACGCCGACCAGGCCGACCCCCACCCCGAGGGCGAAGGCGACCAGCACGAAGAGGTAGGTCTCGACGAGGAACAGCCACATGCCGGCTCACTCACCTTCCACGGTGATCGAGCCGCGCTCGTTGCGGGCGCGGGCGGCCGGGGTGTCGCCGCGGTCGACGGGGTACTGCGCGCCGTAGCCGCGCGGGAGCAGCCGCTCCTCCGGGGCGCCGGCCTTGCGCATCACCTTGATCATGGTGCGCGCGCGGCGCAGCGTCAGGGTGGGCCCGTCGTTCGTCG
This sequence comes from uncultured Actinomycetota bacterium, assembly GCA_963811385.1. Classification (GTDB taxonomy): domain Bacteria; phylum Actinomycetota; class Actinomycetes; order Propionibacteriales; family Nocardioidaceae; genus Marmoricola_A. The sequence continues at coordinate 283,941 of CAWEQX010000014.1, forward strand.
CCTCGTCGGTGTGCCCGCCGACGTAGACCCGGGCCGACCCGCAGGCGGCGACGAGCCGGCCGGCCTCGCGCACCATCGCCTGGCCGGCGGGCGTGAGCCGGTCGGTGCGCCCGACGAAGGGGATGCGCTGGCGCTTGGTGGCCCGGTCGAGCTTGCCCTGGAGGTCGGTGCAGGCCCGCCGCTCCTTCTTGCTGGCGAACACGCGCTCGAGGGTCACCGCGGCGACGCCGTCGACGGCTCCGACGGTGCTGCGGACCCTCTCCGCGTCGACGGACGTCGGGACCTTGGCGGTCACGAAGACGCCGTCGGCCTCGACCTCGACCCTCGTGATGCCCTCGGCCCGCAGCGCGGTCTGGGCCTGCGCGGCGAGGTCGCGCTCCACGCCGGGACCGGCGAGGAGGCCGGCGCCGGCGGCGACCAGTGCAGGCACGAGCACGAAGCTCCAGCCCAGGCGACTGCCGGCGGGACGGCGCGCGACCTTGCGCTCGGTCAGCTTCGTCATGGTGTGACCGGGCGGCGACGCGCCGTCGGCTGGCTCGTCGGCGTCGTGCACGCCGGTGTCCATGGGGCTCCTGAACAAGACTCGACCCGCCGGTCGGAGGACCGGCGGGTCGAAAATACCGCGAAGGTGGGACGAGTGTGGCGAAAGTGGCGAGCTCCCCGCGGGAGGCCCGGAGACTCTCAGCGTCCTGCCTGGTAGGTGCGGGTGGCCGGCTCCGCGGTCGTGCCGAGGAACCCCTGGTCGGTGCGGCCCACGCGCACCGAGACCGCGGCGCCGTCGTCGCTGGTCACGGTGACCGGCGGCACTGCCGTGACGTCCTCGACCTCGCCGATCACCAGGTCGTCCTCGAGGACCAGGTTGCCGTCGCCGTCGCGGACCTCGATGTGGGCGCCGCCGTTGACCGCGGTGAGCGTGGTCGCGACCGGCTTGGGGCCGGGGCTGGCCATCGGGCGGTCGAAGGCGTTGCCCGAGCCGTCGGCGAGCCCGGCCGCACCGTTGAGCACCGGCGGCGCCTCCTCGAAGGCGGGAGTGTCGCCACCGGCGAACAGCCGGACCATCGCCCAGACCAGCACCAGGACGAGCACGGTGGCCACGAGGCCGGTCCAGCTCGCACCGCCATAGGGCCGGCGCATCTGCCCGCCCATGCCGGTGGCGAGCTCGGCCTCGAAGACCCTGCGGGCGTTGATCGGCGCCTTGGCGTAGCGGGCGTCGAAGACCTCGAGCATCGGGACGGGGTCCTTGCCCAGCACGCGGGCGAGGGTGCGGATGTGGCCGCGGGCGTAGAAGTCACCGCCGCACGGGGTGAAGTCGTCGACCTCGATCGACTCGATCACGTGCGGGCGGATGCGGGTGCGCTCGGCCAGCTCGTCGACGGTGAGGCCCACGCGGGTGCGGGAGGCGGCCAGCTCGGGCCCGATGACCGGGTCGTACGCCGGCTCGGGCTGGTAGTCGTCGATCACCAGCGGGTCGACCGGGTCGCCGAGGCGGGCGATCGGTCGCACGCGGGCACCGGGCAGGTCCGCCGGCCCGACGCCCTCGATGACCGCGCGGACCGCCTCGTGCGTGCTGGTCCGCAGCGGCGAGACGTCGCCGCGCGGGGTGGACCGCTCGAACAGGTCGGTCTGCGCGAGCGCGACGGGCTCGCCGAAGTCCGGGTCGTCGGCGGTGTCGCGCTCGTCGGGCCCGACCTCGGACGGCACGGGACGGCGGCGCCGGAACCCGCGGCGCGCGCGGGGCTCGGCGGTCTCGGCCGGCTCGGCCGGACCGGAGCCCGCGACGGGCCCGGGCGTCGGGTCGGCGGCCTCCTCGACCGGGATGAGCGGCGTCTCGGGGGTGTCGAGGACGGTGAGCACCTCGGCGCGGTCCCGGGCCAGGTGCTGGATGCGGTCGGGCAGGGTGCCGAGCGCGCTGCCCTGCACCCGGGTGGCCATCCCCAGCGGGACGGCCAGCGCGGCGCCGTACACCTTGCGGTTGAGCAGCGCGTGTCGACGGGCGCGGTTGTCCAGGCCCTCGATCGTGCGGGTGACGTGGACCAGGCTGATCAGCACCCGGCCGTCCCGCACCAGGCTCTTGCGGGGGTGGACGACCACCCGGTCGATCGCCTCCCACGGCAGGCCGCGCCACTGGCGCCCGAGCCGCAGGCGCACGCCCATCTCGTCGACGACCAGCAGCGGCATCCGGGAGTCGAGCAGGGAGTGCAGGAACACCACCGCGAAGCCGGTCATCACCGCGCACAGCAGCCAGTCGAGCGCGTTGCCGCCCGCAGCGGCCCGCCACAGGTAGGCGATCGCGACCGCGGAGGACGCGGCCCCGAGGACGGCCGAGAGGCCGGCGTTGCGCCGGACCTCGACGGGCTCGGGCACGTGGGCGGTCTCGGGCTGCTCGGGGCCGTCCTCGCGAACGGCGTCCTCCTCCACCGGCTGTGCGCTCATCGCCGACCCCCCAGGACGCTGCTCCTCATGCCTCTCCCTGCAACGTTGCGATGACCTCGTCGAGGTCGTCCGGCTTGATCAGGACGTCGCGTGCCTTGCTGCCTTCGCTCGGGCCGACCACGCCGCGGCTCTCGAGGATGTCCATGAGGCGACCGGCCTTGGCGAACCCGACCCGCAGCTTGCGCTGCAGCATCGAGGTCGAGCCGAACTGGGTGGACACGACCAGCTCGACGGCTTGGATCACCAGGTCCAGATCATCGCCGATGTCGTCGTCCAGATCGCGCTTCGACGCGGCGGGAGCGGTGACGTCTTCGCGGTAGGTCGGCTCGAGCTGGTCCTTGCAGTGCCTGACCAGCGCGTGCACCTCGGCCTCGGTGACCCACGACCCCTGCACGCGCACCGGCTTGGAGGCGCCCATCGGCAGGAACAGCCCGTCGCCCTGCCCGACCAGCTTCTCCGCGCCCGGCTGGTCGAGGATGACCCGGCTGTCGGCGAGGCTGGAGGTGGCGAACGCCAGCCGGGAGGGCACGTTGGCCTTGATCAGGCCGGTCACCACGTCGACCGACGGACGCTGGGTGGCCAGCACCAGGTGGATGCCGGCGGCGCGGGCGAGCTGGGTGATGCGCACCACCGCGTCCTCGACGTCGCGCGGCGCGACCATCATCAGGTCGGCCAGCTCGTCGACGACCACCAGCAGGTAGGGGTACGGCGCGAGCACGCGCTCGCTGCCCGGCGGCACCTGGACCTTGCCGGCCCGCACCGCCTTGTTGAAGTCGTCGACGTGACGGAAGCCGAAGTGCGCCAGGTCGTCGTACCGCAGGTCCATCTCGCGCACCACCCAGGCCAGCGCCTCGGCGGCCTTCTTGGGGTTGGTGATGATCGGGGTGATCAGGTGCGGAATGCCCTCGTAGGCGTTGAGCTCGACCCGCTTGGGGTCGACCATGATCATCCGCACCTCGTCGGGCGTGGACCGCATCAGGATCGAGCTGATCATCGAGTTGATGAAGCTCGACTTGCCGGAGCCGGTGGCGCCGGCGACCAGCAGGTGCGGCATCTTGGCCAGGTTGGCCACGACGAAGCCACCCTCGACGTCCTTGCCGAGCCCCACGATCATCGGGTGGTGGTCGTTGCGGGCGTTGTTGGACCGCAGCACGTCGCCGAGGGAGACGATCTCCTTGTCGGTGTTGGGGATCTCGATGCCGATCGCGGACTTGCCCGGGATCGGCGAGAGGATCCGCACGTCGGCGCTGGCCACGGCGTAGGCGATGTTCTTGCCCAGCGCGGTGACCTTCTCCACCTTGACCGCGGGGCCGAGCTCGACCTCGTAGCGGGTCACCGTCGGACCCCGGGTGTAGCCGGTGACCTGGGCGTCGATGTCGAACTGCTCGAGCACCTCGGTGAGCCGGCTGACGACCGCGTCGGAGGCCTTGGAGCGGGCCTTGTGGACCGAGCCGGGCTTGAGCATCTCGTTGCCCGGGAGGCTGTAGGCGATGTCGCCGGACAGCTCCAGCTGCTCGACGCGCGGCGGCAGCGGCGAGTGGGGCGGGACGACGACCGCCTCGGCCTCGGCGGGTGGGCCGGGCTCCGCGGCGGGGTCGGACGCGGCCTTGCCGCGACGCTTGCCCAGCTCGCGGTCGGCGCCGTCGATCAGGACCGGCGAGTCGTAGGCCGGCTCGCCCTCGGGGGTCACCTCGTCGTCCTCGCTCATCACGCCGACGCGCCGGCGGGGCCGGCGCCGCTGCAGCGGGACGGACTCGGGGTCCTCGGCCGCCTCGGCCGGCGGGGCATCGGCGGGACGACGTCCCAGCGCGAGGTCGCGCAGGTGCGCCAGGCGGGTGGGGACGAGGTAGACCGGCGTCGCGGTGACCACGAGCAGGCCGAAGACGGTGAGCAGCGTGAGGATGGGCACGACGACGTAGCCGGTCTGGAGCAGGTCGGTGGCCAGCGAGCCGACCACGAAGCCGATCGCTCCCCCGGCGCCCTGCAGCGCCTCGGTGTCGGTGCCCTCGGGGCTGCCGTTGGCGAGGTGGACCAGGCCCAGGAGGCCGACGACCAGCGCGCTCCACCCGATCACCTGACGGCCGGCGGGACCGGTCGCCTCGGGGTTGCGCATCACGACCATGCCCATCGCGACGAGGACGAGCGGCACGAACCAGCCGAGCAGGCCGACCGACCCGTTGACGACCGTGCGGGTGGTGTCGCCGACCTGGCCGGGCAGCCGCCACCACACCGAGGCCGCGACGACGACGGCCAGGGCCATGAGGAACAGGCCGGCCCCGTCGCGACGGTGCTCGGGCTCGAGCTCGCGCGCGGTGTGGCCCACGCGGCGTACGACGAGGCCCACGGTGTGGGCGACGCCCATCCAGAAGCTGCTCAGCGCGTGCCACAGCACCACGAAGACCCGGAAGACCGGCCCCGGGCCGTTGCGGACGGCGCGGGGCGGGACCCGCGTCGCGCCGCCCCGGCCCTTGGCCGGCGCCGTGCCCTTGGCGCCGCTGCGCGAGCGCGGGGCGGCCTTGGACTGGGTCTTGGACTGGGCCTTGGACTGGGCGCCGGAGCGCGCACGGCTGCCCGAGCCGCTCGGCTTGCGGGAGCCGGACGAGCGCGAGGCCGCAGGGGAAGACGTACGCGTGGCCATGCTGCGCAGGGTACGGGACCGCCACTCCTGTCACAGGGATCCCACGCCGTCACAGGGGTCACCCCCCGGGCGGAACCAGGAAGCCTCGCAGCGCGGGCACCAGGTCGGTGGCCATGCCGACCTTGTCCAGGCACGCGTCCGCCCCGGAGGAGCGGGCGGAGTCGTGGACCTCGGACACCGGGAAGGAGGTGAGGAGGACGAGCAGCGCGTCAGGCAGCAGCCGGCGCAGCCGCGGCAGCGCCTCCAGCCCGTCCATCACCGGCATGTTCAGGTCGAGCAGCACGACGTGGGGCTGCGTCCTCGCGGCGCCATCGACGCCCTGCCGACCGTCGCCCGCCTCCCCCACGACCTGCCAGGTCGGCTCGTCCTCGAGCAGGGCGCGCACCAGCCACCGGACCTCGGGCGCGTCGTCCACGAGGAAGAAGCGCACGGGGCCCGGCGCGCGGAGGACCACGTCCTCACCCATCGCTTCCCCCTGCCGCACACCTTCGCTCTCACGGGCGGTCCCCACCACTCGCGTGCGACCCCTCTCTGCCCACGAACGGCGCGGATGATGCGTCCCGGCCCACACCGCCCGGGGACGACGGGCTCCCGGGTCCGCCCGGCGACCGCGGGCTGGTCGCCTCGCGGCGACCCGGACGAGGACCGGTAGGGTCCCTCACGTGCACCTCGTCCGGACCTATTCCTTCGCCACCTGCCCGGGGCACCCGAGCAGCGGGCACCGGTAGTCCGGCCGAGCCACGCAGCCACCCAACGCCCCTGGTGCACAGGGGCGTTTCGCTTGTCCGCCCGCTGCGTGCCAGGTGCCCGTCACCAGTGCTCGCCACAGGAGGAACCATGGTCGTCGTCATGACGCCGGAGGCAACCGACGAGGACGTCCAGCGCGTCGTCGACAAGGTCAGCTCGGTCGGCGGTGAGGCCTTCGTGAGCAAGGGGCTGACCCGCACGATCATCGGCCTGGTCGGGGACCTCGACTCCTTCCACGGCCTCAACCTGCGCACGCTGCCGGGCGTCGGGGACGTCCAGCGCATCTCCGACCCGTTCAAGCTGGTCAGCCGGCAGCACCACCCGGACCGCAGCACGGTCTGGGTCGGTGTCGTGGGCCAGCAGGTCCCGGTCGGCCCGGACACCTTCACCTTCATCGCGGGTCCGTGCGCGGTCGAGTCCGCGCAGCAGACCCTCGAGGCGGTCGAGATGGCGCGGGCCGCCGGCGCGTGCATGATGCGCGGCGGCGCCTTCAAGCCCCGGACCTCGCCGTACGCCTTCCAGGGCCTGGGCGTGAAGGGGCTGGAGATCCTGTCCTCGGTCCGCGAGGTCACCGGCATGCCGGTCGTGACCGAGGTGGTCGACGCCCGCGACGTCGCCGTGGTCGCCGAGCACGCCGACATGCTGCAGATCGGCACGCGCAACATGGCCAACTTCGGTCTGCTCCAGGCGGTCGGCCAGGCCGGCAAGCCGGTGCTGCTCAAGCGCGGGATGACCGCGACGATCGAGGAGTGGCTGATGGCCGCGGAGTACATCGCCCAGCGCGGCAACCTCGACGTGGTCCTGTGCGAGCGCGGCATCCGCACCTTCGAGCCCTCCACCCGCAACACCCTCGACATCAGCGCCGTGCCGGTGGTGCAGGCCAAGAGCCACCTGCCCGTCATCGTCGACCCCTCCCACGCAGCCGGGGTCAAGGAGCTGGTCGTCCCCCTCTCCCGCGCGGCGATCGCCGTGGGGGCCGACGGGGTCATCGTCGACGTGCACCCCCACCCGGAGGAGGCGCTGTGCGACGGGCCCCAGGCGCTGCTGGGCGCCGAGCTGCGCAGCCTGGCCCAGGCGGTGCGTCTGCTGCCCCCGGCGGTCGGGCGCGCCGACGCGGGGACCGCACGCCGCTGACCCAGGCGCCGGCGCGCCGTGGCAGCGGGCGTGTCGGCACCGTGCCTGGGCACCCTTCGGCCATGAGCCTCCCGACGCTGTACGCCGCCGACCAGGTCCGCGCCACCCGTCAGGCCCTCGGCGACCTACTGCTGGTGGTCTGGGTGGTCGCGTGGTGGCGCATCGCGCAGTCGGTGCACGACGCGACGCTGCGGCTGGCGGGGCCGGGCCGGCAGCTGCGGGACTCCGGCACCGGGCTCAGCACCCGGATGCACGACGCCGCCTCGGCCGTCGAGGGCGCCCCGTTCATCGGTGACCGGCTGCGGGCGCCGTTCGACGGGGCCGGGCAGGCCGCCGACCAGCTCGCCGACGCCGGGACCGCCCAGGTGCAGGCGGTGCAGGACCTCGCCTTCTGGCTGCAGCTCGCCGTGGCGCTCGTCCCGATCCTGCTGGCGTGCGCGGTCTACCTGCCGCTGCGCTGGCGGTTCGTACGCCGGGCCGGCGCGGCGCAGCGCTTCGTCGACGCCGACGAGGACCTCGACCTGTTCGCGCTGCGGGCCTTGGCCGGTCAGCCGATGCACCGGCTCGCCCGGATCAGCGACGACCCGGCCGGAGCGTGGCGCCGGCGCGACGAGGCCGTCGTACGCCGGCTGGCGGAGCTGGAGCTGCGCTCGGTCGGGCTGCGCCCACCGGCGGGCTCGCCGGGGAGGCCCACACTGAGGTCATGACCGCGCCACTGGCCGCCCGGTTCGAGGCCTACACCCTCGAGCACGTCGGCCTCGTCGTCGGCTTCCTGGCCGTCTGCGTCGTCCTGGCGCTGGTGGGTCGCTCACACCGCGGCACCGATGCCGAGGTCCGCTTCCGCCGGGCGTTCGCCCTGGTGGTCGCCTGCTTCACGGTCCCGATGCAGGTCCTCCAGCTGCTGCCGCAGGACTACGACATCGGCACCTCGCTCCCGCTGCAGCTGTGCGACCTCGCCTGGGTCGCGGCGATCGTCGCCCTCTGGACGCGGCACCGGCTGGCGACCGCGCTGGTCTACTACTGGGGGCTGACCCTGACCGTCCAGGGGATCGTGACCCCGTCGCTGGGCGAGGTCTTCCCCGACCCGCGCTACGTCATGTTCTGGGGGATGCACTTCGCCACCGTGTGGGCCGCGGTCTACCTCACCTTCGGCCTGGGCGTGCGCCTCGACTGGCGCAGCTACCGCGTCACGGTGGCCCTCACCCTGCTGTGGGTCGCGAGCGTGATGGGCTTCAACGCCGTGACCGGCACCAACTACGGCTACCTCAACCGCAAGCCGTCGGTGGGCACGCTGCTCGACCTCCTGGGCCCGTGGCCGGGCTACGTCGTGGTGGAGGTGGTGGTCGTCGCCGGCGTCTGGGCGTCGATGACCTGGCCGTGGGTCCGCGCCCGGCGCCACCGCGGGAGCAGCAGCGGCGAGGTCACCCGACGCTGAGCTCAGAGCTCGGGGTCGGCGACCTGGCTGAGCATGTCGGCCACGAGGAAGGCCAGCTCGAGCGACTGGACACGGTTGAGCCGGGGGTCGCAGACCGACTCGTAGCGGTGCGACAGCTCCTCCTCGAGCAGCGCCTCTCCCCCGCCGACGCACTCGGTGACGTTGTCGCCGGTCAGCTCGACGTGCAGGCCGCCGGGCCAGGTGCCGAGCTCGCGGTGGACGTCGAAGAAGCCCTGGACCTCGTCCATGACGTCCTCGAACCGCCGGGTCTTGTAGCCCGACGAGGCCTCGAAGGTGTTGCCGTGCATCGGGTCGCAGACCCAGGCCACCTGGAGACCGGCGGCGGTGACCTTCTCGACCAGCTCGGGCAGCACGGAGCGGATGCGCCCGGCGCCCATGCGGGTGATGAAGGTCAGGCGACCGGGCTCGTTGAGCGGGTTGAGCCGCTGGGCGAGCGCGATCGCGTCGTCGGCGGTCGAGGTCGGACCGAGCTTGACGCCGATCGGGTTCTGGATCCGGCTCATCAGCTCGACGTGGGCGCCGTCGAGCTGGCGGGTGCGCTCGCCGATCCACAGGAAGTGCGCCGAGACGTCGTAGGGCAGGTCGGTGCGGCTGTCGATGCGGGTCAACGCGTGCTCGTACTCGAGCACCAGCGCCTCGTGGCTGGAGTGGAAGTCGACCCGGTGGAACTCCTCGGGGTCGGCACCGATGGCCTTCATGAAGGTCAGCGCCCGGTCGATGTCGCCGGCCATCCGCTCGTAGCGCTTGCCGACCGGCGAGGACCGGACGAAGTCGGTGTTCCAGGTGTGCACCTGCCGCAGGTCGGCGTAGCCGCCGGTCACGAACGCCCGCACCAGGTTGAGCGTCGCCGCCGAGGAGTTGTAGACGTCGAGCAGCCGCTGCGGGTCGGGCACCCGGGACTCGGGGGTGAAGTCGAAGCCGTTGACCGCGTCCCCGCGGTAGGCCGGCAGGGTCACGCCCTCGCGGGTCTCCATGTCGGAGCTGCGCGGCTTGGCGTACTGCCCCGCGAGGCGCCCGACCTTGACCACCGGCACGGACGCGGCGTAGGTCAGCACGACCGCCATCTGCAGCAGCACGCGCAGCTTGGCGCGCACGTTGTCCGCGGTCGCCCCCTCGAGGGTCTCGGCGCAGTCGCCGCCCTGCAGCAGGAAGGCCTCACCCCGCGCGACCGCCGCGAGCTTGCCCTTGAGGTCGTCGCACTCGCCGGCGAAGACCAGGGGCGGGTTGCGGCGCAGCCGGTCGACCACGCGGTGCACCTCGGCGACGTCGGGCCAGCTGGGCTGCTGGGCGGCGCCGAGGTCGTGCAGGTCGGTCAGGGAGGGCAGATCCACACCCAAAGGGTACGTCGGCACCGCGGTCGTCCCTGCCCCGAGGGCCGCCCGCGGACCGGTCGCCGACACCTCGCCCCGCGCGCATCCGGTCCTCCACCCGCGCGACGCGCGGCCGACCCGCCGTACCCGAGAGTCAAGCCCGGGGCGTCATGCGGACATTTCCGGCACACTCCCGTAGATTTCCTCCATGGGGTTGAGGGAGCGCTTCCGCGCGTCGGGGGACGAGCGTGCCGACTGGGCGCCGCCGGCCTACGGCACGTGCCAGTGCGACGGGCACGTCGAGGACGTGCTCGAGCTGCGCATCCCCCTGGCCGACGGCACCGGCGACGTGGCGGTGTGGGCGCTGCTGACCTCCGGCGCCCTCGCGACGGTGCCCGCCGAGGTCGACCGCCAGCAGCTCAGCGACGGGCTCACCCCCGAGCTGCGCGGCCCCTACCACTGGCTGCTGACCGCGGGCGAGCGGCTCATGCCGTTCATCGACGCCGGCTCGACCAGCGAGCTCGAGGACGCGATCTTCGTCCAGGAGGGCGTCGAGCGCGCGATGTGGCAGCACCGCCGCAAGGAGCTCGCGGTGGGGGCTCCTCAGCTGTGCGTCAACGGGGTGCAGTGCGCGGTGGTGATGGCGCTGATGAACCCCCGCGTCCGGGGCGAGCACCCCGAGCCGGCCCCGGCGGTCGAGCCCGGCCGAGACCGCCCCTAACCGAAGAAGACCTCGGCCTCGGCGTACTCCTCCGGCGAGACCACCTTGAGCTCGCCGGTGCCCTCGATCAGCGGGACCCGGACGATGTCGGTGCCGCGCAGGGCGACCATCGTGCCGAACTCCTTCTCCGCGACCGCGGTGATCGCGTGGAGGCCGAAGCGGGTCGCGAGCCAGCGGTCGAACGCCGTCGGTGTGCCGCCGCGCTGCACGTGGCCCAGCACGACCGCGCGGGCCTCCTTGCCGGTGCGCTGTTCGATCTCGCTGGCCAGCCGGTCGCCGATGCCGCCGAGGCGGACGTGGCCGAAGGCGTCCTTCTCCCCGCTGACCAGGGTCATGTCGCCGCCCTCGACGGGCACGGCGCCCTCGGAGACCACGACGATCGGGGCGTACTGCTTCTTGAAGCGCTCCTCGACGTAGGCGCAGACCCGGTCGATGTCGAAGGGCTTCTCCGGGATGAGCACGATGTTGGCGCCGCCGGCCAGGCCGGCGTGCAGCGCGATCCAGCCCGCGTGACGGCCCATCACCTCGACGACCAGCACGCGGTGGTGCGACTCGGCGGTGGTGTGGAGCCGGTCGATCGCCTCCATGGCGATGTTGACCGCGGTGTCGAAGCCGAAGGTGAAGTCGGTGCCGGACAGGTCGTTGTCGATGGTCTTGGGCACCCCGACCACGTCGACGCCGAGGTCGGCGAGCTTGGTCGCGACGCCGAGGGTGTCCTCGCCGCCGATCGCCACCAGCGCGTCGACGCCGTTGTCGGCGAGGTTCTGCTTGATCCGCTCCACCCCGCCCTCGACCTTGAAGGGGTTGGTCCGCGAGGAGCCCAGGACCGTGCCCCCGCGCGGCAGGACGCCGCGGACCTCGGACACGCCGAGGGGGCAGGTGAGGTTCTCCAGTGGACCGCGCCACCCGTCGCGGAAGCCGACGAACTCGAAGTCGTAGACCTCCACGCCCTTGCGGACCACGGCGCGGATGACGGCGTTGAGGCCAGGGCAGTCCCCGCCTCCGGTCAGTACTCCAACTCGCATGGGTGCCACCGTAGACCTGCAGGGTTGGAACGATCCAGCCCCACCCGGCGGTCACCCTTCACTAGGGTCGACCCATGAGTGTGCTCGCCATCGACGCCGGCACCACCGGTGTGACCGCCCTGGTCGTCACCCCCGAGGGGGCGATCGCCGCCCGCGGCTACCAGGAGTTCTCCCAGCACTTCCCGCGACCGGGCTGGGTCGAGCACGCGCCGGAGGAGATCTGGCAGGCGACGATCGAGGCGACGCGCGAGGCGCTCGCGGCGTACGACGACACCGGCGGTCCCGCGCTCCGTGCGGTCGGCATCACCAACCAGCGCGAGACCGTGGTGCTCTGGGACCGCGAGACCCTCAACGCACCGCGCCGCGCGATCGTGTGGCAGGACCGCCGCACCGCCGACATCTGCACCCGCCTCAGGGACGAGGGCCACGAGGAGCGCGTCGCCGAGCTGACCGGGCTGCGGCTCGACCCCTACTTCTCCGGCACCAAGCTGCGCTGGCTGGCCGAGAACGAGAAGCACACCTGGGGCCTGGTCGAGGACGGTCGCTACGCCGTCGGCACCGTCGACTCCTACCTGATCGCCCGGATGACCCGCGGCACCTGGCACATCACCGACGTCTCCAACGCCTCGCGGACGCTGCTGTTCGACCTCGAGCGGGGCCAGTGGTCCGACGAGCTCACCGAGCTGTTCGGGGTTCCGCGCGAGGCGCTGCCGGAGGTGGTGGCGAGCTGGGGCGACCTGGCGACCACCGACCCCAAGGTCTTCTGCGGCCTCGAGCTGCCGATCGCGGGCATCGCCGGCGACCAGCAGTCGGCCCTGTTCGGGCAGACCTGCTTCGACGTGGGCGACACCAAGTGCACCTACGGCACCGGGTCGTTCATCCTGACCAACACCGGCACCGACGTGGTCCGCTCCGACGCCGGCCTGCTGTCCACCGCCGCGTGGCGCTCGCCGAGCGGTGAGCTCACCTACGCCCTCGAGGGCGCGATCTTCGTGACCGGCGCCGCGGTGCAGTGGCTGCGCGACGGCCTGCAGATCGTCGGGTCGGCCGCCGAGACCGCCGCCGTCGCCAGCACCGTGGACTCGACCGAGGGCGTGGTGTTCGTGCCGGCGCTGACCGGGCTCGGCGCCCCCGACTGGGACCCGCGCGCACGCGGCCTGATCATCGGGCTGACCCGCGGCACCACCCGGGCGCACGTCGTGCGGGCAACCCTGGAGGCGATCACCTTCGAGGTCCGCGACGTGGTCGAGACGATGCCCAGCGACGCCCCGGTCACGTGCCTGACCGTCGACGGCGGCGCCGCGGCCAACGACCTGCTCTGCCAGCTCCAGGCCGACCAGCTCGGCGTGCGGGTCGAGCGGCCCGAGATCGTGGAGACCACCGCCCTGGGCGCGGCCTTCCTGGCCGGCCTCGGCACCGGCGTGTGGTCCTCGACCGACGAGCTGCGCGAGACCTGGAAGCTCGACCGGGCCTTCGAGCCCGCGGGCGACCGCAAGGCCGCGGACGCGGCGCACCGACAGTGGCGCGAGGCGGTCGAGAGGTCCAAGGGCTGGGCCTGACAACTACTGGTCGAGCTCGGCCAGCCGCTGCTGCTCCTCCTCGAGCTGCTCCTGTGCCTCCTCGACCAGCTCCTCGGTCTCCCGCACCTCAGTCTCGAGCTCGTCGACCCGGACGGCCGACTGCTCGGCCTCGGTCTCGAGCTCGGCGGCCTGGCGTCGCAGCTCGTCGAGGCGGGACTCCAGGTGCAGCTGCTCGGCCTGCGCGGAGCGGTGCTGCTCCTGCGCCTCCTCGTGGCTCCTCTCCGCCTGCTGCAGGACCGCCTCGGCCTGGCGGACCCGCCGCTCGGCCTTCGTGCGCTCCTTCGGATCCACCTGCTTGGCGCGGATGTCGGTGACGGCGGCGCGAGTGTCCTTGACCGGCGCCGAGCCCGGGGCGATGCCGAGGGAGGCCACGCCCGTGGACGACAGCGGCTGGGTCAGGCACCCGGCCAGCACCCGCTCGGCGGCGTCGGGGTCGGACAGCGCCGCCTGGAGCGTGGCCGTGACCTGCTCCACCACGGGGTCGGTGAGGCGGACGCCCTCGTCGTGAGCGAGCTGCCGGGCGGTGGTCACGACCGCGGCCACGACCTGGCGCCGTTGCTTGGACAGCTCGCGCAGCGCGTCACCCTCGAGGCCGGACTGCGCCTCGCGCAGGGAGTCGCCGATCGCCAGCACCTGGCGCACCAGGTCCTCCCGCTGCCGGACGAGCAGGTTGACCGCCCAGGCCGCGACCGTCGGCCGGCGCAGCGCTTTGACCGCGCCGGCCAGCTCCTTCTCGCCCGAGGCACGCAGGTCCTTGACCCGGGCGTCGCGTGCGCCGGTGAACTCCTCCACGGACAGCGCGTAGAGGGCCTCGGCCTCCTCCTCCAGGCTCGCCATCACAGCTCGTCGTCGAGGCCCTGCTCGATCGCGTAGCGCACGAGCTGCACCCGGTTGTGCAGCTGCAGCTTGCGCAGGGTGTTCTGCACGTGGTTCTGGACCGTGCGGTGGGAGAGCACCAGCCGGTCGGCGATCTGCTTGGAGGACAGCCCCTTGGCCACCAGCCGCAGCACCTCGGTCTCACGGTCGGTCAGCCGCGGCAGGTCGCTGTCGTCCTTGGCGGCGCCCCCCTCGGCGAGGCGGCGGTACTCCCCCAGCACGAGCCCGGCCAGTCCCGGGGTGAACACGCTGCCACCGGCGGCGACCCGGCGTACGGCGTCGATCAGCTCGGCCTTGGACGCGGACTTCACGAGGTAGCCGGTCGCGCCGGCCTTGACCGCCTCGAGCACGTCGGTCTGCTCGCCGGACGCGGACAGCACCAGGATGCGCACGGTCGGGTCCTCGGCGACCAGTGTCGCAGTGACGTCGACCCCGTGCGGCTCCGGGATGTTGAGGTCGAGCACGACGACGGAGGGCCGGGTCGCGCGGGCCCGGTTGACCGCCTCGGAGCCCGTCGCGGCGGTCGCCACGATCTGCAGGCCCGCAGCGGTGAGGTCCCGCTCGACCGCGTCGCGCCACATCGGGTGGTCGTCGACCACCATGACGCGCAGCGGCGGGGCGTCCACGGGCCCGTCGCCGGCCGGGGTGTCACTCATGCGGCTCCTCTCGGTCGGTGCGGTGCTGTTGCGGGCGTGGTGGGGTGACGGCCGGGTCGGTCCGGGGTACGACGAGCTCCCACTCGGTGCCCAGCGACGGTCCCGTGGTCAGCTCGGCGCGTCCGCCGAGGTCGCGCAGGCGGCCGGCGATGGACTCGGCGATCCCGAGACGACCCTGCCCGACGGCCTGGTCGAGCCGTCCCTCGGGGATGCCGGGGCCGGCGTCGCGGACACTGACCACCACCTCGTGACCGAGGTCCTCCAGCAGCACCCAGGCAGGCGCGTGCGGGCCGACGTGCGCGGCGGTGTTGTCCAGGCAGGCACGGGCGGCGGAGACGACCTCCTCGACCACGGCGGCGGGCATGACCACCGCGTGACCCGGACCGGTGAAGGTGACCCGCGGGCCCACCGCGGCCTCGAGCGCCTCGCCGAGGTCGACCGGCACGCGGGGCGAGTCCCAGGCACCGACCCGCACGCCGTCGCCCGCGAGGCGCGCGGACTGCTCGGCGACGGCGCGGGCGTCGTACTGGACGAGTCGGCGCAGCGCGACCTCCTGCTCCCCCGCGAGCCGGCCGAGCTCGGCCAGCTCGCCCCCGGCCTCGAGTCCGCGGCGCTGCACGAGGGCCAGGACCTGCAGGACGCCGTCGTGCACGACCCGCGCGAGCCGGGCCCGCTCGCTGAGGACGGCCGCGGCGCGCTCGGCGTCGGCGCGCAGCTGGGCGGCCTGTCGGACCAGGTCGGCGGCGAAGCCGACCACCACCGAGGCCAGCAGGAGCAGGAAGATGTTGCCCCAGGTGGCGCCCGCGACGTCGCGGCGGATGCTCAGGTCGACGATGCTGACCGCGATCGCGGCCAGGCCGCCCTGCCACCAGCCCCGGCCGACGGACCAGGCGAGCACCGAGCTGACCACCCAGAAGGTCGGGACCGTGGAGGCGTGCCGGTCGAGCATCGCCTCGGACTCGACCACCGGGGTGACCAGCAGCAGCACCATGGCGAGGGTGAGGTCCGCGGCGAACCACCCGAGCGTGCGGTGCGCGGGTTGGAGGTAGGCCCAGGAGACGACCACGGACCAGACGGTCATCACCCCGAGCGCCACGAGGAGCAGGCCCGGCCGGTCGAACTCGTCGAGCCGGGCGAGGTTGAGGGCGAGCGCGTAGGCAAGGACGATGGCGCGCAGGACCACCAGCGCGCGGAAGAGGGTGGCCTGGACGGCGGCGGCCGCGGTCGGGCCGCCCACCCGGACGCTCAGCGCCGGCCCGGTCGGGCTCATCGGCTCAGGAGGCCCTGCGGCCCGGGTCCTCGTCGGCACCGCCCACCGCGGCTCCCCCGGTGGTCGAGCCTGCCGAGACCTCCTTGGCCTTGGCCTTGGCCGCGGCCTCCTTCTCCAGCGTCTTGGCGCGGGAGGCGTAGATGTCGACGTACTCCTGGCCGGAGAGCCTCATGATCTCGTACATGATCTCGTCGGTCGCGGAGCGGAGGATGAACCGGTCGTTCTCGAGGCCCTGGTAGCGCGAGAAGTCCAGCGGCTTGCCGAAGCGCACTCGGGGGCGCGTCCAGTGACCGAACTTCTTGCCGGGCGGGGCGACGATGTCCGTGCCGACCACGGCGACCGGGACCACCGTCACGCCGGTCTCGATGGCCAGGCGCGCGACCCCGGTCTTGCCGCGGTAGAGCCGGCCGTCGTGCGAGCGCGTGCCCTCGGGGTAGATGCCGAACAGGTCACCACCGGCCAGCACCCGCTTGGCGGCGATCAGGGCACCCGAGGCGGCCTCGCCACTGCTGCGGTCGATCGGCACCTGACCCACGCCGGAGAAGAACGTCTTCTGCAGCCAGCCCTTGAGGCCGGGCGAGTTGAAGTACTCCGCCTTGGCCACGAACGTCACCTTGCGGTTGAGGGTGAGCGGCATGAAGAGCCAGTCGGCGTAGGAGAGGTGGTTGCTGGCCAGGATGACCGGTCCTTCCTCGGGGACGTTCTCGAGGCCCTCCACCCGGGGGCGGAACACCAGGCGCAGCAGGGGACCCAGAGCGATCCAGCGCAGGAACCAGTAGAACAACCGAGGCCCCTTTCCCTCCGTGACGCGCCACGGCGCGGACCCTCGCCGCCGACGGTCGGACCACCCTAGCCTGGCCCCCACCTGCGTGCGACGATGGCGCACGTGACGTCCCCGTCCTCTCCCACCGCGCCCTTCCGCGCCACCGTGCCGGGCGCGCGGGTCGGTGTCCTGCTGGTGCACGGCTTCACCGGCAGTCCCGCCTCGCTGCGACCCTGGGCCGAGGACCTCCACACTCGTGGCTACTCGGTCTCGCTCCCCCAGCTGCCCGGGCACGGCACGCGCTGGCAGGACCTGCAGAGGACGACGTACGCCGACTGGTACGCCGAGGCGGAGACCGCCTTCGCCAAGCTGAAGGCCGAGCACGAGCAGGTCGTGGTCTGCGGGCTGTCGATGGGGGGCCTCCTCGGCCTGGCGCTCGCCCAGGAGCACGGCCGGGACGTCGCCGGCCTGGTGCTGGTCAACCCGGCGGTCGACTCCATGCGCAAGGACATCAAGCTGTTGCCGGTGCTCAAGCACGTCGTGCCCGCCTTCCCGGCGATCGGCAACGACATCAAGAAGCCCGGCGTCGACGAGCACGCCTACCCCAAGACCCCGCTCAAGGCAGCCGCGTCGATGTTCGCCGAGATGCGCAAGGTGCGTGAGCGCCTGGCCGAGGTCACCCAGCCGCTGCTGCTCCTCCGCTCCCGCGAGGACCACGTGCTCGACCCCTCCTCGGGCAAGGCGATCATGGGGCGGGTCTCCTCGCGCGACCTCGAGGAGGTCGTGCTGGAGGAGAGCTACCACGTGGCGACCCTCGACCACGACGCTCCGCTGATCTTCGACCGGTCCGCCTCCTTCATCGCCCGCGTGACGGCCTGAGCCGTGATGCCCGACCGACCCGACCGCGACCCCGACGACCCCGATGGCGCCACGCCCGACGGGGAGCTCGACTTCGACGCCGAGTTCTCCCGGCTCGTCGCCGACTGGGGCCCCACGCCGTCGTTCGAGGAGGCCGCTCCGGATGCTCCGGCCGAGCCGCCCCAGGACGACGACAGCCTCAAGCGGCTGCTGCGCCAGGCCTGGCCCGACGACCAGCCGACGCCGTCGCGTCGCGCCGACCACGACGAGCACTTCGAGCCGCCGCCCCCGCCTCCGATCCCGCGGCCCGAACCGCGCCGCCTGGCTGCCTGGATCGCCCTCTTCGGCGCCCCGATCCTCGGCCTGGTGCTGCTGGTCAGCCCGCTCCCGCTGCCGTCGTACGTCGGCTACCTGCTGTTCGCCTCGTTCGTCGGCGGCTTCGCCTACCTGGTCTGGACGATGGGCGGCGGTCGCGGCCACGACGGCTGGGACGACGGCGCCCGGCTCTGAGGCGAGACGACCTCAATAGCTGAGGTGCGGCTCCGAGGGCGGCTGGGGCAGCTCCCAGTCCCCGGTCGGGCCGCCCGTGAGCTTCTCGACGACCAGGAAGAGCCCGCCGCCGTCCGTGACGCTGTTCGAGCTGTAGTGGCTCGGGTTGTTGGTCGCACAGGCGCCGGAGGTGGGCCAGCCGGACGACGCGGGCCTCGGGTTCAGCTTGAAGCCGCACACCAGGACGGTGGCGATCCTCCAGATGCCGTACGACGCGTTCTGGCCCTGAGCGCTGTAGGCCGGGGAGGAGCACTGGGGCGGCCAGCAGAACACGGGCATCGCGATGTGGTGCCCGACGAGGGTCTGCCACTCGTCGCTGCTGTTGTGGAAGTTGTTGCCCGGGTCGGAGGCGAGGCAGGTGCTGCTCTCCGACTTCTTGGGGCAGTAGTCCGTCATGTGGTCGTACAGCGCCTTGGCCGTGCTGCTGGGCTGATCGGGCACCGGGCTGTACGTCGGCTCGGGGCACCCGTCGCGGACCGAGGTCTCGGTGGCCCCGTTGGAGTTGCTCTGGTTGGTGCACTGGGCCACCCACCAGCCGCCCGGGGGCCCCGAGGTCCCGCAGGGGTCCGTGCTGCCCTGGCCGGACGCGGTGGAACCGCCCTTCATGGGGACGAAGGTGACGTTGCCCGAGGTGGTGGCAACCGTGGAGCAGATGCCCCACGGCCGGAGGCCCCCCTCGGCCTGGATCGGCTGCGCGTCGACGACCGCCTGGGCGGTCGCCCGGACCGACACCGACGAGACGCCTGCCAGGACGCCGAACGTGGTCTTGACCGAGCGGGTCGGCAGCACGACGCGCACCTCGGTCGGCTTGACCGCCGGCCGGAACGAGATGCAGTCGGTCTCGGACGAGCGGGTGAAGCCGCTGAACGGACCGGTGCGTCCCGGGTCCGTGCACGAGGCCCACTCCGACGGCGCGATGCCGTAGTTGCTCTCCGCGTAGGCCTTCGCCGCGACGACGGCGGCCGCGGTGTTCGCCGTCCCGGTGGCATACAGGGCGTTGACCCCGGCCAGGGCGGCCGCGTCCGCGGAGTTCTGCGCCTGGCGGCGCTTGTCGCGAGCCATGCCGAGGTCGACGACGAGTCCCGCCACCACGAACAGCGAGATCGCGAGGAAGGCGGCCAGGACCGCGACGGCGCCGGACTCGTCGCGCTGTCTCACGAGCACCACGACCAGCTCGCTCCGGCCGGCGGTGTCTCGGCGTAGTCCTGGGTGCTCGGCGTGGGGGTGTCCACCTCGATCGACATCTCCGTGCGTGACCGCAGGATCCGGTCGTTGGGCAGCGGTACGAGCCCGGTGACGCCGTCGGACTTCACCATCGCGCACACCACGAGCGGCTTGCCCTTCTTCCAGCCGGCGGTGTCGGGGGTGAGGATCTTGACGTAGGACCTGCCGGTGACCGCCCCGATCTGCGCCTTGGTCTTGCAGGCCAGCTTCTGCATCGGGTCGGACTGGGTGCAGGTCGACTGGGAGAAGTTCTGCACCACCCCCACCCGGGCGCCCTCACGCACTCCCTGGCGCAGACTCAGAGAGTCGTTGAACCACATGCCGTAGTCGAGGATGGCGAAGACGAGCAGGAACAGCAGCGAGGAGACCAGCGCGAACTCCACCGCGGCCGCGCCCTGCTCGCGCTCGGGGCGACCTGACCGGCCGCTGCTGACTCGTCCCATGGGCGGAACGTAGGAGCCCTTTACCCACCGGCGGGACCCGCCGCGGCGGGGTTCATACGCATGGAGATCTGGTCGAGCCGCCTGGGCGACGCCGTTCGACTGTTTCGCCGGGCGGGACTGCCCGATCGATCAGGGGGACACTCGGACGGAAGGAGGAGGGACCAAAGCCCCAAACGAAGAGATTTTGCTCTCCAGACGGAGGTGCGGCCCTACCATTGCCACATCCGGGCCGGAGTATGCACGCTCCGCCCGCTCGATCTTCTGGGGAGCGCGGATGTCGTCACAGACCGTCGTCGGCCTGCGCTCCCGCACGCGCGGTGAAGGCGGGGCGGTCGCGGTCGAGTTCGCGCTCGTCCTGCCGTTCCTGCTGCTGATCGTCTTCGGCAGCATCCAGTACGGCTTCTACTTCTACGCCGACCAGGGCGGCAGTGACGCCGCTCGCAAGGCGGCCCGGCTCGCTGCGGTCGGGGAGTACATCGACTGCAGCTCTTTCCGGAGCTCGATCAGGTCGGACATCGCCGGTCTGGGCGATGAGAGCGGGGCCTCCATCACTCGGTCCTACCAGAGTGACGCGGGGGTCACTCGGGCGACCGACGGGAGCAACGTGCTGATCGGCGACTACGCGGTCGTGCGGGTGTCCTTCACGAGCTTCACCTTCAACTTCCCCTTCCTGCCCTTCGTCGACGACGGCCGGGTGACCGCCACCGCGAAGGCACGAGTGGAGAACCTGAACGACGGGAAGCCCACCTCATGTTCCTGACCAGGCACCACCGGGCGCAGCGCGGAGCCGTTGCGATCCTGACGGCCATCCTCGCCGCGCTCCTGCTCGCCATCGGTGCGCTGGCAGTCGACCTCGGCAACTCCTGGGCACGCCAACGCGCGCTCCAGAAGCAGGTCGACGTCGCGGCCATGAGCGCGGGCTATCTGCTTCCGGTCAAGACCGGCGCGGACCAGCAAGCGGTCGCCGATGAGGTCTCCAAGAGCTTCCGTGAGGCCGAGAACGGGGTCTTCGCCCAGGACGTGTCGTTCACCGGTGCCCAGCTCCTGTCCCAGGGCTACCTGACCTTCCAGCACGACGACGGATCCGCATGCAGCGTCGGGGAGACCTGCACCCAGATGACGGTGTGGACCCCATCGTCGCGCGTGAGCTTCGGCATGGCCAATGTGATGGGCAAGTCCGGACAGGACGTCGTCGCTCGCGCTGTCGTCCGCGTCGAGTCGCAGCTCCCTCGCAAGCAGGACACCCTGCCCTTCTGGCTGCCGACCGGCTGCGCGAACGGATCTGCGCAGATCGACACCACCCAGCACGGCAACAACAACGCCTCGCCGAGCCCCTCCCCCACGACGACGACCCCGACTCCCACCGGCACCGCGACGGCCACGGCCACAGCAACCGCGACGGCCACCCCGGCGGGAAGTGTCGTCACCACCCCGACGGGGACGCACACGATCAGCGGGACCAACCCGCTGACCGTGCTGCAGGGCTCCTCGACCGACATCAGCGGCGAGTCGGTGACCAACGTCCCCAGCAACACCGACCGGGCCTCGATCCGCTTCGTCGCCCCGGGCAACGCCTTCTATGTCGACTACGCGGTCAACGAGAGCAACCCGAGCGGAACGGTCCTCGTCCCGAAGTACACCGTCACCTCAGCCGTGACCAGCACCCCCGGCGTGTGGCACATCTACGCCCTCATCCGCGAGAAGGGCAACAACAAGGACGACCAGTACTCGACCAACTACCTCACCTTCAACGTCACTCCGACCACCCCGTCCACGCCGGTGACGAGCGCGACCAGCGCTCCCACCAGCGCAACCACCAGTGCGAGCGCCACGGCATCCGCGACCAGCATCCCGGTGGGTTGTGTCGGCCAGGACCGCGGCAACTTCGGCCAGCTGGACAGCCCGCGCGATGACGTCGGAAACCTGCTGCAGGCCTTCGCCCCCAACATCGCCGCCGGACTCGACCACTACCTCGACTACTACCGCAACCTGCCCCCCGGCACGCTGGTGTGCAGCTCTCCCAACGGCAACGTCCTGCCGAGCCTGGTCCCCCACGCCAAGCTCGACAACAACACCAACGACGGCAACAACTGCCTGAACCCCAACACGGGCAACGACGGGCCGAAGATCTACGACGGCCTGATCACCGGGACCAGCAGTCCGACATTCCCGGGCCGGCTCGACGCGAGCGTCAGCGGCCGCGGGACCACCTGTCCTTCCCGAAGCAACCTGTCCATCGGTGGCAAGTCGATCAACAACGACGTGCTGTCGTGCTTCCTGCGCAACGGGGCCACCCTGACGACGATCGCGCAGAGGTCGGGTGTCGACGAGAACATGCTGGACCCGATGGTGACCCGGTCGCCGCGGTTCGTGTGGATCCCCGTCGTCGCGGCCAACAGCCGGGCGGAGAAGGGCTTCCAGCCGATCGTCGAGTTCGTCCCCGGCTTCATCACCGACGAGACCCAGTCGATGTCGGCGACCAGCGACAACGGCATCAAGATCCAGGGCAACTCGGTGAGCGTGCTGACCATCTTCGTCTTCAACAAGGACGCACTGCCGGACGACGAGCAGAACCGCAGCGAGCCCTACAACGCCGCGGTGGGCAGGCCGATCGCGCGTCTCGTCGGCTGAGGACGGTCCGGCTCAGTCGTCGTCGAGGTCGATGTGCTGGGGTCCGGCCGAGCGGTCCGGCACCCCTGCTGAGGTGCCCAGGTAGGCGCTGAGCGCCTCCGCGAGCGAGCCCGCCGCGGCCGCAAGGTGCTGCTTGACCTCGGGACTCGTCTCCCGGAAGAACCGGACCGCCTGGCACAGCGGGCAGTAACGGCAGTCCTCGCCGTGCCCGACGTGCGAGCCGAGGTCGCGCAACTGCTCCCCCAGGCCGCCCGTGGCAGCACCGGCGTAGGCGCCACCCGTGTCCCGCGCCCAGTCCTGCAGGGCGCCGAACAGCTTGGCGGCCTCCTCGGACACCGAGCCCACCGGCTCGTCCTGGTCGGTCACGACGGCCCTCCCCCGGTGGTTCGCAGCCGGACCCGCAGGACCCCGTCGGCCAGGCGGGCGCCGGCCACCTGTGAGCCGTGGAGCGCGGTCGGCAGGCTGAGGACGCGTCGGTAGGGCCCGACGGTGAGGATGAGGTCGTCGGCGTGGCGGGCCAGGTCCACGTCGCCGCGCGAGGTCAGCGGAAGGGACAGCACGAGCTCCGCATCCGAGCCGTCGCGCTCCAGCCGGAACGGCTCCGGCCCGGTGGGCAGGGCGAGCGGGTCGCTCCCGGCGTACACCTCGTCACCGAGCGCGAGCAACGCCTCCACCCCGGTCGGCTCCTCGGCGCGGTAGGCCGAGCGCCAGACGGGCAGCCCACGGAACGACTGCTCGACCTCGACCAGCACGAGCTCTTGAGCCTGGACCCAGCCCGAACGCCACTCGTCGGCGTCCTCGGAGGGGAAGACCCGGTTGGCCACCACCCCGTCGACGGCATACCCGAACAGCGCGAGCGAGGTGTAGGTGCGCCGTGCCTCGGCCAGCACGACCCGCTCGGGGGTCAGGACGATGCGGACGCTGGCGTTCTTGCCGGTGAGCAGCTCGTGGAGGTCGGCCAGGTCGGCGTGGAGCGCGGCGAACGCCTCGAAGACGTCGTCGTGCGGCATCGGCACACCGGCCGCCCGGCTGAGGACCGGGCGGAGCGCCCCGACGATGCGGCGGTTGGCCGGGAAGATCCGGTCCATGTACCAGTTGAGCGCCTCGGGCAGGGCCAGCAGCCGCAACGTCTCCGCCGTCGGCGCGCAGTCGACCACGACGACGTCGTAGCGGCCCGACCGGACCTGTCGCCGGAGCTCGAGCAGGGCCAGGACCTCCTCGGCGCCGGGCAGGACGGTCAGCTCCTCCGCGCTCATCGCGTCGACACCCGCGGCGTCCAGCACCGACCGGAGGTAGCCCTGCACGGTCAGCCACGACTCCTCGAAGCGGCGCTGGGTGCTGACGTGCTGCACCCACAGGCCCTCGGCCACCGCGGTGGCCTCGTCGCCGATGGCGGCTCCGACGGCGTCCCCCAGGGAGTGCGCGTGGTCGGTCGAGATGACCAGGGTGCGGGCCCCCCGAGCGGCCGCACCCGCTGCGGTCGCGGCGGCCAGGGTCGTCTTGCCGACGCCCCCCTTGCCGGTCAGGAGGAGGACGCGGACATCGGTGCCCGGCTGCTCGCTCACGCGGCAGGCAGCGACTCGACGCGCTTCTTCAGGCCCTTGAGCGCGGCGTCGATGATGACCTTCTCGGCCTTGCGCCGCAGCATGCCGATCATCGGGATGCTCAGGTCGACAGCGAGCTGGTAGGTGACCTTGGTGCCGCCGCTCTCGGCGGTGAGGAGGTAGGACCCGTCGAGACCCCGCAGCATCTTGCCGTCGACCAGCGTCCAGTCCACCCGGCGGTCGCCCTGCCAGTCGTACTCGAGGCTGTAGGCGTCCTTGATCGGGGTCGCCTCGATCTCGAAGTAGACGACCTCCGCCCGCCCGTCGGGGAACGACGACCGCACCTCGGCGACGTGCACGCCCTGCGCCCACTCGGGGTAGGCCGGGAAGTCGGCGATCACGTCCATGATCCGCTCGGCCGGCGCGTCGATCACGATGCTGGAACTGGTCTTGTCGGCCATGGACCGGGACTCCCTCGGGCGTGCGGTGTGGGGCGGTGCGACGACGCGGTGGTGGCGCCGCGACAGGGACGCAGCCTACCGACTCGCAGGCAGTAGCCTGACCTGCGCCGGATGGCAGACCCACGGTGGCGGAGGAGGTGGCAGCACGTGCGCGAGTACTCCACGCCGCCGCTCGACCAGCCGTACGCCGTCGGGGGCCATGCACCTGCCAACCTGGCCGACGACGTCCTCCGTCGTGCAAGGGAGAGTCCCGGCGCCGTCGTGGCGTCGCGCGGGACCGGGACCGGGTGGGAGCCGGTCACCGCCGACCGGCTCGCCCAGGACGTCCGCGTCTGGGCCCGCCGCCTCGTCGTCGCGGGGATCGGCCGCGGTGACCGGGTCGCCCTGCTGTCGCGCACACGCTACGAGTGGACGGTGGTCGACTACGCCGCGTGGCTGGTCGGCGTGGTGGTGGTGCCGCTCTACGAGACCTCCTCCCCCGAGCAGATCGGGCACGTCCTGCGCGACAGCGGCACCCGGGTCGTGCTCGTCGAGACCGCGGCCCACGCCGAGGTGGTCGCGGACCTGCGGGGTTCGCTGCCGGCGCTCGAGCAGGTCTGGGCGCTCACCGACGAGCACGGCGCGAGCGCGGGCACCGACGTGCTGCCGGACGGCTCCGTGGTGCAGGACGGCGTCCTCGAGGACCGCCGGGCCGAGGTCACCCGCAGCTCGGCCGCCACGCTCGTCTACACCTCGGGCAGCACGGGTGAGCCCCGCGGCTGCCGGCTCGACCACGGCCACCTGCTCTTCGGCTCGGCGGCGACGGCCGAGGTGCTGCGGCCGGTGATCGACACCGACGACGCCGCCACGCTGCTGTTCCTGCCCCTGGCCCACGTCCTGGCCCGCCTCGTGCAGGTCACCGCGATCCGCACCGGCGTCCGGCTCGGCTATGCCGCCGACATGCGCAGCCTCGTGGACGACCTCGAGCAGTTCCGTCCCACGTTCCTGGTCGGCGTGCCACGGGTCTTCGAGAAGCTCTTCACCGTCTACAGCCAGCGGGCGGCGGCGGACGGACGCGGCTCGCTGTTCGACCGTGCGGCCGACACGGCCATCGCCTACAGCCTGGCGCTCGAGACGCCGCGGGGTCCCGGTCCCGTGCTGCGCGCCCGCCACGCCGTCTTCGAGAGGATGGTCTATCGGCGGATGCGCGCGGCCCTGGGCGGACGGCTCACCCACGCCGTCGCCGGCGGTGCGCCACTCGGCGACCGTCTGGGCCACGTGTTCCGCGGGGCGGGCATCCCCGTGCTGGAGGGCTACGGCCTGACCGAGACCACCGGCGCCACCACCGCGACCGCGCCCGGGGACCACAAGGTCGGTCGGGTGGGCCGTCCTCTGCCCGGCACGGCGGTCCGGGTCAGCCGGGAGGGCGAGCTGCTGGTGCGGGGTCCTCATGTGTTCGCCGGCTACCGGGGCGACCCCACCGGGACGGAGGCGGTGTTCACCGAGGACGGCTGGCTGTGCACCGGCGACCTCGGGGAGATCGACGACGAGGGCTTCGTGCGGGTCACCGGCCGGATGCGAGAGATCCTGGTCACGACCGGCGGCAAGAACGTCTCCCCGGGCCTGCTGGAGGACGCCGTGCGGGCGCACCCGCTGGTCGGCCAGTGCCTGGTCGTGGGCGACGCGCGCCCCTACGTGGCCGCGCTGGTGACCCTGGACCGGGAGGCGGCTCGCACCTGGGCAGACGGCCGCGGACGACCCGACGACCCGGGGTCCCTCGCGGTCGACGAGGACCTCCTCGCCGAGGTCCAGGTCGCCGTCGACCGGGCCAACGAGCGGGTCAGCCAGGCGGAGTCGATCCGGCGCTGGACCGTCGTGCCCACGGAGTGGACCGAGGAGTCGGGCGAGCTCACCCCGAGCCTCAAGCTCCGCCGCCACGTCGTGTCGCGGCGCCACCGGGCCGTGATCGACGACCTCTACCTGCCCTGACGCCGAGCCGGAGCGGGCCCCTGTCCCCCGATCCTCGGGCCCTCACACGGACCATCGTCCCTGCCCGAGCGATCCCATCCGTATCAATATTCTCATTCGGGTCCCTTAGCCCCCCTCCATGCGGAATTCTGTGGAGTGCACGAATCCGGGGGACATCTGGCCTCCATGTCCGCGGACGGACATGGCTGACGACAAGGACTGTGACGAATGGGACGTCGGACCGTCATCTTGGTGGTGGCCCTGCTCATCGCCGTGCTGGGAAGCGCCATGGTCTTCCTGTACGTCAAGGGCGCGGACGACCGCGCCCAGGAGAAGCAGGTGCCGGTCGAGGTGCTCAAGGCGGTCGCGCAGATCGAGCCCGGCGAGTCCCTGGCCAAGGCCCAGACCGCCGGCAAGCTCGAGCTCTCGACCGTGCCGCAGGAGCAGCTCCTGGAGGGGGCGCTCAACACGGTGGGCGAGAACGGCTCGCTGGTGGCCCTGTCGCGGGTCTTCCCCAACGAGCAGGTCACGCTGTCGAAGTTCGGCTCGGCCGGCGAGCAGAACGTGCTGGCCATGCCCGAGGGCCAGTTCGCCATCTCGGTGAACCTCTCCGACACCGGGCGCGTGGCGGGCTTCGTCTCCCCCGGCTCCAACGTCGCGGTCTTCCTCAACGGCCCGGTCGGCGACCAGGGCCAGGACGGCACCCGGCTGCTGCTGCCCAAGGTGGAGGTGATCGCGGTCGGTGCCACGACGGTGACCTCCACGACCACCACCGCCGAGGGCGGCGCCCAGACGACGGAGAGCCTGCCTCGTACGCTGTTCACCCTCGCTGTCGACCAGAAGAAGGCGGAGAAGCTGATGTTCGCCTCGACCCACGGGGAGCTGACCTTCGGTCTCCTCAACGACAAGTCCCAGGTGAAGCCCGACGCGGGCACCACCCAGGCCAACCTCTTCCGGTGACCTGAATGCCGATCATCGTCGAACCCAACGACAGCAACGCCGAGCTGGTGATGACCGTCGCCGGCGCCGGTACCAAGGTCGTGCCCAACCTCGACGAGCTCAAGCGGGCGCTCGCCGAGGCGCCTGAGGAGCACGCCGTCGTCATCGGCCCCACGGTCGACCTCGAGGCCGCTGCGTCACTGGCCGACAACCTCCGGGTCACGCGCCCTGCGGTCAGCGTCATCCTGATGCGCCGCCGGGTCGACACCAGCGTGCTCGCCGAGGCCCTGCGCTCCGGCATGCGCGAGGTGGTCGAGGAGCGCGACCTCAGCGGGCTCGGCGAGGCGATCAAGCGCGCCCACCAGGTCTACCGCGCGGTCACCGGTCCTGCCCACAGCGCCTCGGACGCGCCGAACGGCAAGCTCGTCACGGTCTTCTCGCCCAAGGGCGGGGTCGGCAAGACCACGATCGCGGCCAACCTCGCGGTCGCGCTCACCAACCGCGACCTGCACGTCTGCCTCGTCGACCTCGACCTCGGCTTCGGCGACATCGCGATCACGCTGCAGCTCTTCCCGGCCCGGACCATCGCCGACGCGGTCGCGCTCGAGGACGGTCTCGACTTCGCCGTGCTCGAGCCGCTGCTCACGCCCCACCGCCGGGGGTTCACCACCCTGGTCGCCCCGGTCCAGCCCGACGCCAAGGACTCGATCCCCCCGTCGCTGATCAGCAAGATCCTGGGGCTGCTCAAGCAGAACTTCGACTGGGTCGTCGTGGACACCTCGCCGGCGTTCGACGAGCACGTCCTCCAGGCCTTCGACGAGACCGACGAGCTGTTGCTGGTCACCACCCTCGACGTGCCCACGCTCAAGAACGTCAAGATCGCCTCGGAGACCCTCGACCTGCTCAACTTCCCCAAGCCGCGCCGGCACCTCGTGCTCAACCGCGCCGACGACAAGGTCGGTCTGTCGTCGGACAAGGTCGAGGCGACGCTCGACATGAAGATCACCCAGGCCATCCCGACCTCGCCCGAGGTCGCCAACGCCACCAACGCCGGTGAGCCGATCACCGCTTCTCAGCCCAAGCACGTGGTCAGCCAGGCGATCTCGCGCCTCGCCGACAACATCACCGGGGTCAGCGCAGGCAAGCAGCAGGCTGACGCCGCTCGTTCGGCCCCCGACGCCAAGGGGGCGACCCCACGCACCACGACGCCGAAGCGAGGGCTTCTGCGCCGGCAAGGAAGGTAAGCGATGAGCAGTCTCGCCGACCGTCTCGCGGCAGCGTCGCGCGACCGCGCGTCCACCATGCCCACGAAGAACGACGCGCTGCCGGAGGCCGGCCGCGGCGGTCGGGTCAAGCGTGAGGACACCGACGCCTTCCGCGATCTCAAGGCCACGGTGCACAACCGGCTGCTGACGCAGCTGGGGCCCAAGCTCTACGACGCCGAGCTCACCCAGGCCGAGCTCGAGCGGATGGTGCGCGGCGCACTGCAGGAGGCCATGCAGGACGAGGACGTCATCCTCACGCCGGCCGACCGCACGCGCATCGCCCAGGAGATCGCCGACGACATCCTCGGCTACGGGCCGATCGAGCCCTTCCTGCGTGACCCGGACCTCACCGAGGTCATGGTCAACGGCTGCGACGACATCTGGATCGAGCGCAGCGGGCGGCTCCAGCGCGTCGAGGGCCGGTTCAGCGACGAGCAGCACCTGCGGCGCACGATCGACAAGATCGTCTCCCGCATCGGTCGACGTGTCGACGAGTCCAGCCCGATGGTGGACGCCCGCCTCCCGGACGGCTCCCGCGTCAACGCGGTGATCCCGCCGCTGGCCATCGACGGGTCGCTGCTGACCATCCGGAAGTTCTCCGCCGACCCCTACCAGTCCGACGACCTGGTGGCCTTCGGCACCTACACCCAGCGCACGGCCGAGTTCCTGTCTGCCTGCGTCCGCGGCAAGCTCAACGTCATCGTCTCGGGCAGCACCGGTGCGGGCAAGACGACCACGCTCAACGTGCTCTCGTCCTTCATCCCGAGCGACGAGCGCATCATCACCATCGAGGACGCCGCCGAGCTGCAGCTCCACCAGGACCACGTCCTGCGCCTGGAGTCGCGGCCGGCCAACATCGAGGGTCGCGGCGCGGTCGAGATCCGTGACCTGGTGAAGAACTCGCTGCGCATGCGGCCCGACCGCATCGTCGTCGGTGAGGTCCGCGACTCCTCGGCCCTCGACATGCTGCAGGCCATGAACACCGGTCACGACGGCTCCATCTGCACGGTCCACTCCAACGGGCCCCGGGACACCCTCGCGCGCATCGAGACCATGGTGCTGATGGCCGGCATGGATCTGCCGATCAAGGCGATCCGCGAGCAGACCGCGGCGGCGGTCGACCTGATCGTCCACCAGGCCCGTCTGCGCGACGGGTCGCGTCGCATCACCCACGTCACCGAGGTGGAGCGGATGGAGGGCGACATCATCACCCTGCAGGACATCTTCCTCTTCGACCACTCGATGGGTCACGACGAGGACGGCCGCAGCCGCGGGTCGCTCAAGGCCACCGGGCTGCGCCCGAAGTTCCTCGAGAAGCTGTCCCACCACAACGTGCACGTCGACCCGATGATCTTCGCCCGGGACGGTGGGTGATGACAGCGCGAGGGACTCGGAGCGCGCTGCGTGCCGTCCTCGCGGCCGGCGCCGCCGCGGGCCTGATCCTCCTGAGCGGCGCCCCTGCCCTGGCCGTGACCAGCAGCATCGACTACATCGAGCCCAAGGACCAGGGCCTGCAGGTCGTGGTGGGGCTGGACGACGTCCCGGCGGGAGTGAGCCCGGACCTGGGCACCGTGAGCGCCACGCTCGACGGTGAGCCCGTGCAGGCGACCGCCGAGTCCCTCTCGGACGCTTCGGACGAGGTGCAGCGGACCACCGTCCTGGCCCTCGACGTCAGCGACAGCATGGCCAAGGGCGGTCGGTTCGCGCAGGCGAAGGCCGCAGCCAAGGCCTTCCTCGCCAACGTGCCGGACGACGTCCGGGTCGGGCTGGTGACCTTCGCCGGCGACGTGACCGTCGTCGAGCAGCCCACGACCGACACGGACAAGCTGGACGAGGCCATCGACGGGCTGAGGCTCTCGCTGGGCACCAGCCTCTACGACGGCGTGATCGAGGCGGTCAAGGCGGCGGGCGCCGACGGCTCACGCAACGTCCTGCTGCTCTCCGACGGCAAGGACACCACGAAGACCCCTCTGTCGGCGGCGACCGCTGCGGCCACGAAGTCCAAGGTGGTCGTGGACGTGGTCGCGCTGGCCCAGGGCGCCGGCAGCCCCATTCTGGGGCAGATCGCGACGGCCGGTGGTGGCCAGCAGATCGCGGCCGACGACCCCGAGGCCCTCCGCGGCCTCTTCGAGGACCAGGCCAACGCCCTCGCCAGCCAGGTGCTGGTGACCATCGAGGGCGACGAGGCGCTGGCCGGCAGGGAGGGCACGCTGTCGGTCACCCTGCAGGTGGACGGGGCGCCGGTCACCGACGAGGCGTTCGTGTCCTTCCCCAAGCCGGACACCGCGCCGGGCGGCGGTGAGGGCGCCACCGAGCTCGTGCCGGTCAAGCCCGGCTTCCTGGTCCCGGCCGAGGCGATGTACGCCGGCCTCGCCGCTGCCGCGGTCGCCCTCGCTTTCGTCGTCCTCATCGCCACCGGCGCCATCGGCGGCGACAAGCGGCAGGACGCGGTCGACCGCAGCATCGAGGCCTACACCCGCAAGGGCGCCAAGAAGCTGGCGGCCGCGTCGAAGGAGTCCCAGAACCAGTCGATGGCCCAGCAGGCCGTGGCGGGCGTCGAGAAGGCGCTCGAGGGCCAGAAGGGTCTGGAGGCGGCGCTCGGTGACCGGCTCGAGGCCGCCGGGATGAGCCTCAAGCCCGCAGAGTGGCTGCTCATGCACATGGGCATCGCGGTCCTCCTGGCGCTGATCGGGCTGCTCGCCACGGGCGGCAGCGCCGTCTTCATGCTCGCCGGCCTGGCCCTCGGCCTGGTCGGGTCCGTGGTTCTACCTGTCCTTGGCGCGGAGTCGGCGCCTCAAGAAGTTCAAGGGCCAGCTCGCCGACACCTTGCAGCTGATGTCGGGAGCGTTGTCCGCCGGTCTCTCGCTGGCCCAGGGCTGCGACACCGTCGTGCGCGAGGGAAGCGACCCTGTCGCCGGCGAGTTCCGTCGCGCGCTGATGGAGACCCGCCTCGGTGTGGAGATCGAGGAAGCCCTGATGGGCGTCGCCGACCGCATGCAGAGCGTCGACTTCGAGTGGGTGGTGATGGCCATCCGCATCCAGCGCGAGGTCGGTGGCAACCTGGCCGAGCTGCTCAACAAGGTGGCCGAGACCATCCGTGAGCGCGAGTACCTCGAGCGGCAGGTGCTCACCCTCTCCGCCGAGGGTCGTCTCTCGGTCTGGATCCTGGGGGGACTCCCCCCGGCCTTCATGGCCTACCTCGCGCTCGCGAACCCGCGTTACCTGCGTCCGATGTACACCAACCCGCTGGGCTGGGTGATGCTCATCGTGATGAGCATCCTCCTCACCGCAGGGATCTTCTGGATGCGCAAGCTGGTCAAGGTGGAGGTCTGAGATGGCGACGATCTATCTGGTGATCGGGCTGGCGTCCATCTTCGCCGCGATCTTCTTGATGCTCACGGCGATCGGGGTCTTCACCAACGAGGCCCGTGGCGTCAGCAAGAGCCTGACCGTGATCGAGGCGTTCTCCGCCGCGCCCAAGGAGATGCAGCGCGAGTTCGAGCGCTCGTTCCAGGACCGCGTGATGGGGCCGGTGGTCGACCGTGCCCTCGGCGTCGGCAAGAAGCTGACCCCCGCTGATCACAACGAGCGCATCCGGCACAAGCTGGAGGTGGCGGGCAACCCGCCCGGGTGGACCATCGACCGGGTCACGTCGCTGAAGTTCATCGGCTTCGTCGTCGCGCTGGTCCTCAGCCTGATCATCTCGCTGCTCTTCGGCTTCGGCCTCGGACTCATGCTCGTGTTCTGCATCGGGGCCGCGGTGCTGGGCTACATGGGGCCGAACCTGTACCTGTACCAGAAGGGCTACGACCGGACGAACGCCATGCAGCGAGCCATCCCCGACGCCATCGACCTGCTCACGATCTCGGTCGAGTCGGGTCTGGGCTTCGACGCCGCGCTGTCCCAGGTCGCGCGCAACACCGACGGTCCCTTGGCGCAGGAGTTCGCCCGGGTGCTGCAGGAGATGCAGATCGGCATGGGACGCGGCGCGGCACTGCGGGCGCTGGGCGACCGTACGCACGTCGAGGAGGTCAAGGGCTTCGTCTCGTCGATGGTCCAGGCCGACGCCCTCGGCATCCCGATCGCGCAGGTGCTGAGGGTGCAGTCCCGCGAGATCCGCACCAAGCGCCGCCAGCGTGCCGAGGAGAAGGCACAGCAGGTCGCGGTGAAGATCCTGATCCCCCTGATCTTCTGCATCCTCCCCTGCCTGTTCATCGCCGTGCTGGGGCCGGCGGGCATCTCCATGGTCGAGGCCTTCTCGGGCCGCGTCGGGTGACGTCGCTCGGCCGTCTGGGGCTGACCGCCCGCGTCTTCTGCCTCGCGACGATCCTCGGCCTCACCCTGGCCTTCGACCTGGGCGGCGAAGCCATCCAGAGCACGCTGCTGCTCTCGGCGGTGGGCGCTGCCGCGCTCCTCGCCTCGCGCTTCACCTGGCTCAGTCCCACCTGGGTCGGTGTCGGCGAGGCGGCCGTCGCCGGCATCATCATCGGGCTGACGCTTCCCGACGGCGCGCTGCTGCTGCCGTACTTGGCCGTGCCGGCGCTCATCGTGGGGATCCACGCCGGTTGGCGCCAAGTCGTGCTCGCCTCGGGGATGGCCACAGCCGGCATGCTCGTGACCCTGGCGCTCGGCGACGCGCCGACCACCACCCAGCAAGGCATCGAGGTCTCCGCCCCCTGGGTCCTCGCCAGCCTCGGCATCGGCCTCCTGGCGGACTGGATCTATCGACTCCGCGGGGACTCGACGGCCGACGAGGAGTCCTATGCCTCCGCACGCCGCCTGCTGAGCCAGCTGCGCACCGTCACCCGTCGCCTCTCGTCAGGCCTCGACCCCGTCTCCATCAGCCAGCAGGTGCTGGCGACGCTCGAGGACGAGCTCAACGCGGCGCGGTCTGCCATCTTCATCCAGACCGAGGGCGGCGTGCTGTCGCCGGTCGCCTACCGCGGGCACGGCGCGAAAGAGGCCGTCCGACCCGAGGGCGTGCTGGTCGAGCAGGCGGTCAGGACGCTTCGACCCGCACGTGAGGCCCAGGAGTCGGGCATGGCCAGCTGCCGCCACCGGACCGTCCTGCCCCTCCACCTCGGTGACCGCCTGATCGGCGTCGCGATCGCCGACTCGCCGTCCCCGATCGGGGACGACATGCTGGCCGCGGTCAGGACCAGCGTGGACGAGCAGTCCCTGCGTCTCGACACGGCCCTGGTGTGGGACGAGCTCCGGTCCTTGGCCACGCTCGAGGAGCGACAACGGCTGGCGCGCGAGATCCACGACGGGGTCGCCCAGGAGCTCGCATCACTGGGCTACCTCGTGGACGACCTGGCGGCGACCGCACCGACCGAAGGCCATCGGTCTCGCCTCCACAACCTCCGCGGCGAGATCAGCCGTGTCGTCAGCGAGCTGCGCCTGTCGATCTTCGACCTTCGCAGCGAGATCACCACCAGCGGCGGGCTGGGGTCGGCGCTCTCGGACTACGTGCGCGCCGTTGGCGCCCGGTCCGGCATGACCGTCCACCTGACCCTCGACGAAGGACCGACGCGCCTGCGTGCCGACGTCGAGGCCGAGCTGCTGCGCATCGCCCAGGAAGCCATCACCAACGCCCGCAAGCACAGCAGCGGCGGCAACCTGTGGGTCGACTGCCGCATCCATCCGCCCTCGGCGCGGATCGCCGTGCAGGACGACGGCGGCGGCCTCGGTGCGGCGCGACCCGACTCCTACGGCCTGATGATCATGCGCGAACGCGCCGAGCGCGTCGGCGCCCAGCTCGAGATCGGCGAGGAAGTCGCCGAGACGGGCGACCGTGGGACTAGAGTCCAGGTGACCATCGACTGAGCCCGCTCGGAGGGGGAGACATGACCGAGGACCGTCTCACGGTGCTGCTCGTGGACGACCACGAGCTGATCCGACAGGGATTGGCCCGCGCGTTCGAGAGGTCGCCCGACTTCCGCGTCGCCGGCGAGGCCGGCACCGTCGGTGATGGTCTCCAGCTTGCCCGCAGCCTCAAGCCGAGCGTCGTCGTGACCGACGTGCGGATGCCCGACGGCACCGGTCTCGAGCTCACCAAGGCCCTGCGCGAGACCGACCAGGAGGTCGGCATCGTGGTGCTGACGATGTACGCCGGTGACGAGCAGCTCTTCGGTGCGCTGGAGGCCGGCGCGTCCGCCTTCGTGTCGAAGGACAGCCCCTCCGACGACGTCATCGCTGCGGCCCGGCATGCGAGCGTGTCACCCCGCAGCTTCGCGGCCGCCGACCTCGCCAGCGCCATGCAGCGGCGCCTGGCGCCGAGCGGTCCCCAGCTCTCCCAGCGCGAGTCCGAGGTGCTGGGCCTGCTTGCCGAGGGGCTGGGGGTCTCCGGCATCGCACGCAAGCTGTTCGTCTCGGAGTCCACGGCCAAGACCCACATCTCCAAGATCTACGAGAAGCTCGGGGCCGCCAACCGGGCGCAGGCGATCATGATCGCCGTGAGGTCAGGCCTGCTGTCCGACCAGATGGACAACTAGTCCCGTGCGGCACAGGACTCCACCGCTACCTTTCGGCATGGCCCGAACGGACTAGAGGTCCCTAAGCGGTTCGTCCATTTGAGCGCGCCGATCCACACGTTCCGCCGATGCGCTCGCCGCTGAGGTGCTCCAATCTAGACATTCCCGGCGTCGAGCCGGGGACCGTCACCACCTCACCACTGGGAGAACCACCATGCTGCAGCACCTCCAGCGCCTCGTGAACCGCAAGGACGAGCAGGGCGCGTCCGCCGTCGAGTACGGCCTGCTCGTCGCCGCCATCGCGGCACTCATCGTCCTCATCGTCTTCGCCCTCGGCGGCGTGGTGAAGGACGTGTTCCAGAACACCTGCGACACCATCCAGTCGAAAGCCTCAACCACCACGACCTGCAAGTGACCGGGCGCTGACCCGCAACCGCACCGATCACCTAGGAGCTCACAGTGTTCGTGACCCTGATGGAGACGCTTCGTCGCCGCCACCGGCCTGAGGACGGTGCCAGCGCTGTTGAGTACGGTCTGCTCGTGGCAGCCATCGCGGCCCTCATCGTGCTCATCGTGTTCGCCCTCGGCGGGGTGGTGAGGGACACGTTCGACAAGACCTGCGACACCATCGCGAGCAAGACTGCGCCGTCGCAGACCTCGTGTGACGCAGGCTGACGAAGCCAACGGCTTCTGCGGTGGGGGCGACCTTCGGGTCGCCCCCACCGTCGCTTTTCATTGCGGGACCGCCTCAGCGGTGCCGCCCTCCCCCACACCCGCGATCGCGAGTCCCATCGCCGCGGCCTCGGCGTAGACGATCCCGAACGCCTCCACCTCCAGGCCCCACCACCGGGTTCGCGACGGCGCGGCGAAGACGTCCGCGGATGCGAGATAGGGCACGACGTCGGGCACCCGGCCGGTCAGGTGGACACAGCGCTCCAATCCCGAACGGCGCACCAGACGCCGCAGAAGCCGTTCGTCCGGCCCCTCCCCCACCAGCACCAGGTGGGCGCTCGGGAAGCGCTCCAGCACGCGCGGCCAGACCCTCACGAGGGCGACCTGTCCTTTGCGCCGCACCAGCCTGCCCACGTCGACCACGACGAGGGCGTCCGCGGGGATCCGCAGCCGCTCCCGGACCCACGATCCATCGTGACGCGGGTGGAACACCGTCCGGTCGACCTCAGGCGAGAGCCTGACGAACCTCGCCAGCGTCTCGTGGCCCAAGGCCGGCCAGATCCGACGGCGGGTGTAGTCGCTGACGTAGGTGAGCACGTCCACCTCGCGGCCGATCCGCCGCAGCGCCTGCCGGGTCCCGGGCAGCGCGGCCCACCACACCTCGTGTCCGTGGGTGAGCGCGAGCTGGTGGACCGCTCCCGCTCGCCGCAGTGCCGGCGCCATCAGGCCCAGCGGTGCGCTGGCGCCGTACACCACCCGGGTGCAGCCGTGGGCGCGCAGCGTCGCTGCCACCCGTCGGGTCGCTGCGGGCGTCGGCAGCAGGGTGCCTGCGGGGTCGCGGACCACGGTGAAGTCCTGCGCGTCGTCATACGGGCCGGCGTCCGGATGCGTCGATGCGTGCACGACCACCCGGTCGGGAGGGAGCACTCCCACCAGTTGCCGGACGAAGGTCTGGATCCCGCCGACGCGCGGTGGGAAGTCGTTGGTGACGACCATGACCCGCTCCCCCGGCTCGAGGCCGAGGAGGTCGGTGAACGCGGTCACCGACGAGCCCGCGCGAGCGACGACGGCAGGCCGAGCCGTTGCAGGACCGTGGGGTGCGTCCCGAACCACACCTGCAGGATCCGCGGTGGCGTCGGGTCCGCGACCGACCGGATCGCCAGCCGGCGCTGCAGATCCCCGAACGCACCGGGGTCGTCGGTCGCCTCGAGCGCGGCGCGGTCCGCCCGCGCCTCGACGGCCCGGCTCGCGGCGTTCTGCACCGGGGCGGCCACGAAGGACCCGAGGCTCAAGGCAGCCACGAGGACGAAGGCCGACGACGCGTCGCGCAGACCGGGTCGCCCGCGCCGCTCCGCGACGTCGACGACCAGGGCCAGCGCGGTCACCGCCGCGAGCGCTCCCAGCGCCCCCAGCGCCGTCCCGACGAGCACGTCGTGGTGTCGGGCGTGACCGATCTCGTGGGCGACGACCGACTCCACCTCGTCCTGCGGGACGTCCCGCAGGAGGTTGTCGTAGACGACCAGACGCTTGGTGCCGCCGAACCCGCTGACGTAGGCGTTGAGCGTCGTCGTCCGCCGGGAGGCGTCAGCGACCAGCACGTCGCCGACCGCGACGCCCTCCGAGCGCGCCAGCTGCACCAGCGCGGTGCGCTCCGGCCCGGGCGGCATCGGGGTGAAGTGGTTGAACAGCGGCTCCACCACGACGGGCGTCACGAACGAGCCCAGCACGACGAGCAGGGCCGCCCCCAACCCGGCCGGCAGGAACCAGCGCCGGGGCCAGCGCCGGGCGCAGGTGACCAGCAGCAGGACGACCAGGGTCAGTCCCACCCAGCTCACGGCGGCCGAGGTGAGACGGTCGGTCCACCACCCCGCCGCGTCCTGGTCGGTGAGGCCGTCGGCGAGGTTGCGGCCACGGATCTGCCACGCCAGGGGCGTGGTGAGAGCGGTGACGAGCAGTTGGTAGGTCAGGGTCGCCGCCGCGACACCGAGCACCCAGCACCGTCGCGGCCACCGGCGGCGCAGCCACCGGCCCAGCGGTCCTACCACCACCAGGACGGCGATCAACAGGGAGATCCCGGTCGCGGCAAGTCCTCGCGGGCGGACGTAGGCCGCCCGGTCCTCGGCGCGGCGGAGCTGGGCGGCGTCGAAGGCGTCGGCGGCGCGGACCGGGTGCAGCGAGCCTCCGGGCACCCAGCCCCATGGGATGAGGACCGCGAGACCGACCGCCAGGAGCAGGGCTGCCACGGCCAGCACGACCACGGCCGTCGTGCGGTCCAAGCCAGGCCGGGTGGTGGTGGCCTCCCGCGTCACGCCAGCGCCTCCAGGTAGGCGCGCCAGTCCTCGACGAAGGCCTGCTGGGAGGTGCCGAGCTCCGAGCGGAACGCCTCCCGGGTCGTCGTCGCTCCCTCGGCCGCCCGGTAGAAGCGGAACAGCCGATCGGCGCCGTAGGTGTCCGCCAGCCGCTTGACCGCCAGCCAGGCGGCCTCGTACCACGCACCGATGCGGTCGTCGGAGCCGTCGAACGCCCCCGGTCCGGGCAGCGTCCGCGGTCCTCCGGTGGTCCTCACCCATTCGAGGACCTGGCTGGCCAGGCGGTCGACCGGCAGCGTCGAGCCACGGAGCGCGACCCAGTCGGCGGTCCCCTCCGACAGCCACAGCGGCATCTGGGTGGTCGCCGCGCCGAGCGCCACGTGCGCCGACTCGTGGCTGATCACGATCTGGCGACCGGCCGGCTCCAGCGGGTCGTAGAGCCGCGGGTTGACGAACACCTGTCCCTGCGCGGCCTCGTCGCCCGAGCCGTCGGGCGTGGTGGTGACCGCGGCGACGGCGCGAGCCTGCTGGGACGGCAGCCCCGCGGCGACCCGGAACGCCTCCTGGTCCGGTGCCTCCTGGACCAGCAGTCGGTCGCGCCAGCCCGGGACGGAACGGCGCACGGTGCCCACCGCACGCTCGGCGAGGGTGGAGAGCCGGCGTGCCGACTGACGGTGCGGGGCGACCGCGACGCTGTGCGTGCCGCGGACCACGGCCAGTGGGGTGAGCAGCCACAGCGGCACGTGGTCGGCGTTGGCGGCCCGGAAGGTGACGAACCGTTGGCGAGGTCCGTCCCCTTGGAGCACCACCGGGACGGTGAGGACCGCCGGGCGTCGGTCGACGCGGGGCATGCGCCACGAGACCCGGACGTCGGCGATCCAGGCGGCGCCGCCGAACCGTGCTCGTTCGGCGTCGCTGAGCTCCTCGCTCGACGGGGCGAGGTAGCGCAGCCCGACCTCACGCAGCCGCAGGACGCGGACGTTGGCAGCAGCGGCCACCACCTCCGACCGGGCCGGGCGACCGACGACGGAGAGCTCGCGGGCCGCCTGGGATCCCGTGACGGCCCGTTGCAGGGAGCCGACGAGGTCGGCCGCGCCCTTGTCGCGGGCGTCGTCCGGGGCGACGGTGGCCGGCGGCCGACCGAGGTCGGCCCGTTCCTCCTCCGTGCACCCCGCCGTGAGGGCCGGGACCACCACGAGGACGAGCGCCGCGGCGCCATGACGCGACCAGGTGGAGGGGAGCACCCGGCCATTGTCGGGTGCACGAGCAAGCCCCCGGCACGCTCGACGTGCCGGGGGCTGTGCTGGTGCAGGACGGTCAGCCGGGGCGGACGGCGCCGGAGATCGGCATCGAGCCGACCGGGGCCACCTGCACGCCGGTGCCCGGGTTGGCCGCATGCACGATCTGGCCGTTGCCGACGTACATCCCGACATGGCTGACCGGGCTGTAGTAGAAGACCAGGTCGCCGGGCTGGAGCGCACTGATGGACACCGGCGCACCGGACCCCATCTGGGCGCTCGAGGAGTGCGGCAGGCCCACGCCCGCCTGCGCCCAGGCGGCCATGGTCAGGCCGCTGCAGTCGAACGCGCTCGGTCCGGCGGCACCGTAGACGTAGGCGTCACCGACCTGGGCCATCGCGTAGGCGACGGCGGCACCGGCGCTGCCGGACACGGCCGCGGGAGCCGGCGCGGCCTGCGCCTCGGCGGCTCGAGCGGCCTCGGCAGCCCTGGCCGCCTCGGCAGCCCTGGCGGCCCTGGCGGCCTCGGCAGCTCTGGCCGCCTTCGCGGCCCTGGCGGCCCTGGCGGCCTCTCGAGCGTCCTCCAGTGCGGCGCTGGCCCGCTTGAACGACACCCTCACGTCGTGGAGGTGGTGACCGGCCTGGCGGTAGCGCGCGGTCAGCGTGCGCACACGGGTGGCCTGACGGTCCTCGGCGAGGCTCAGCTGGTCGAGCCGCTCCTGCAGAGACTCAGCGGTGTCCGGCGCCTCGGCGTCGTCGGCCAGCTCGGCCTGAGCAGCATCGAGCGCCTTCGCAGGGTCGGGCGCGGTCGTCACCTGGGCGACGGCGGTGAGCGCGCGACCGATGACGTCGCCGTCGGTCTCGTGGATGGCCTCCAGTCGCTCGGTCACCTCGGCGAGGGCGGCGCGGTAGGAGTGCAGCTGCACCCGGGTCACGCGCAGGTCGATACGCGAGTCCGCGAGCCGGTGGCGGGTCTGGGTCACCTTCGTGACGGCGACCGTGCGGTTGTGGCTGATCTTGTCGACCCTGCTCCGGGCCTGGTCGACCGACGGCGCGGCCAGGCTGGGGGCCGCGGTGAGGACGGTGGTGCCGGCTGCGCCGAGACAGATCGCCGTGAGGGCGCGCGCAACATATCGGCTGGCGTGAGCCACGTCAGCTATCTCCTTTGTCTGACGCCTACCGGGTTAGCTGACGGGTTCGGGCGGCAAAGAAACCCTACGGAGACGAGCTCCGATTCACCCCAAGGACGTGGGTCCCCGGCTCCTGCGCAGGTGGCCGGGACCGGCCGCGCTGCGCGCGGATTGAGCGCGGCCCTCGAGTCGACGGGTCGTCGGCTGGGACAAGAGCCGTGATCGAACATAGGTAAGTCCCGCAACCGAGTCCAATCGGGCACGTCACCGGTCCAGTGTGCTCCTGCTCACCCCACCGAGCGGATGCACGCTCAGCCGACCGCGGTCTCGGGTCCCGACGTCGGCGTCACCATCCGGAGCCGAGGGACGAGCCCGGACTCCGCCAGGACCTCCAGGGCCCGGCTCTCGTCGTCGTCGAAGCCCGCCTCCGGCGGGGGCCCCAGCAGGGCTGTGACCACGCAGTCGTGGCACGCCAGTCCTCGAACCACGCACCGGTCACAGTCGATGTGCACCGCCATGTCGCGCTCCTTTCGTCGAGCGAGTCGACCATGACGGACGCCACCGACAGAACCGGTCCGGTAGGCGGCCTGCGTCAGCCCTTGGCGGTGTCGGCCTCGGCCCGGGAGACCAGCTCGACCGCGTCGTCGCGGCCGCACCAGCGGCACGTGACGCTCTCCACGACCTCCGTGTTCACCTCGGTGTCCTCCACCTCGTGCTCGCCTGCGAGGTCGAAGTGCCAGAACTCCGTGGTGCGACGGCTGCGCACGACGTCGAAGCGGGTGAGGTTGCCGCACCCACCGCAGCGCCAGCGCGTGGTGGAGTCGGGGAGCATCCGGGTCATCGAGTCTCACTCTCGGTGGGGGGCGAGGCCGGTCGCCAACCCTACGCGGTGCCGCGAACCTCGGGTTCCCCCGCGTGGTTGAGCGGTTTTGTCGGGACCGCGACCTACCGTCACGCCATGACCACCGCAGCCGAGTCGACGCCCCGGGGCGCTCGGACATGGGAGCGCCAGCTCTCGTTCGACGAGCTGGGTCGGCCCCTGCGCGACGTCACCTTCTGCGTCGTCGACCTCGAGACCACCGGCGCCTCGGTCAAGGCCGGCTGCCGCATCACCGAGATCGGGGCGGTCAAGGTCCGCGGAGGCGAGGTCGTCGGCGAGTTCCAGACCCTGGTCAACCCCGCCGAGCCGATCCCGGCCTTCATCTCCGTGCTCACCGGCATCACCGACTCGATGGTGGCGACCAGCCCGCGCATCGAGCAGGTGCTCCCCCAGTTCCTCGAGTTCGCGGCGGGATGCGTGATGGTGGCACACAACGCGCCGTTCGACATGGGCTTCCTCCAGCACGCGTGCCTCGAGCAGCAGCGGCCCTGGCCGAAGTTCGACGTGGTCGACACCGCGGTGATCGCGCGCCGCGTCGTACGCCGTGACGAGGCGCCCAACTGCAAGCTCTCGTCGCTGGCCGTCGTCTTCGGCGCCACCACCACCCCCAACCACCGGGCCCTGTCCGACGCCCGCGCGACCGTCGACGTGCTGCACGGCCTGATCGGGCGGCTGGGCAACCTCGGCGTGCACACGGTGGAGGAGCTGCGCACCTACACCTCCCGGGTGACGACCGCCCAGCGCCGCAAGCGCCACCTCGCCGAGCACCTTCACGACGGCCCGGGGGTCTACCTCTTCCGCGACGCACGCGACCGGGTCCTCTACGTCGGCACCTCCAAGCACGTCCGCACCCGGGTGCGCGGCTACTTCACCGCCTCGGAGACCCGGTCGCGCATGGGGCAGATGGTCAACCTCGCCACGCGGGTCGAGGGCATCCCCTGCGCGACTCCGCTCGAGGCGCACGTGCGCGAGATCCGGCTGATCGGGCTGCACAAGCCCTCCTTCAACCGCCGGTCTCGGCATCCCGAGCGGGTCACGTGGCTCAAGCTCACCAACGAGCCCTGGCCGCGACTGTCGCTGGTCAAGCGGGTGCTGGACGACGACGCCGACTACCTCGGTCCCTTCCGGTCGCGGCGAGCGGCGGAGCAGGCGCTGGACGCCCTGCACGAGGCGTTCCCGCTGCGCCAGTGCACCGGCCGCATGGCCAGGCGACCGTCGCTGACGCCGTGTGCCCTCGCCGAGATGGGTCGTTGCCTGTCGCCCTGCGACCAGACGGTCGACCACGCGACCTACGCCGCCACCGTGGAGGCGGTGCGCAGCACCCTGCACTCCTGTCCCTCGGCGGTCATCGAGCCCCTCGACGAGCGGATGCGCGTGCTGTCGGCCCAGGAGCGCTACGAGGAGGCCACCCGGTTCCGCGACCGGCTCTCAGCCTTCCTGCGCGGCGCCGCTCGCGCACAGCGACTGCACGCCTTCACCCGTTGCCCTGAGATCGTCGCGGCGCGCAAGGAGGACGGCGCGTGGCGGGTCCATGTGATCCGCCACGGTCGCCTCGCCGGAGCCGGCGTCATCCCGCACGGCGCCGACGCCGGGATGTGGGTGACCGAGCTGACTGCCTCGGCGGAGACTGTGCTGCCCGGGTTCGGGCCTCTGCCCGCCGCGTCGGCCGAGGAGGCCGAGACGCTGCTGCGCTGGCTCGAGTCCGACGGAGTCCGCCTGGTGCACGTCGAGGGCAACTGGGCGTGTCCCGTGCGCGGCGCCGAGCGGCACACCGCGGCGTACTGCCCCCCGACCGCTGATCTGGACCCGTTCGGCTGAACCACGGCCTAAGTCGCCCGCTCGCGCTTCCGATCACCTACCGTGAGCGTCATGATCACCGCGATCGTCTTCGTCAACGCCGAGGTCAGCCGCATCCCCGAGGTCGCCGCCGAGCTGGCCGGTCTCGAGGGTGTCAGCGAGGTCTACTCGGTCACCGGTCAAATCGACCTGATCGCGATGGTGCGCGTGCGCAACCACGAGGACATCGCGGCCGTCGTCGCAGACCAGGTGAACAAGGTGCCCGGCGTGACCGCCACGGAGACGCACATCGCGTTCCGCACCTACTCCAGCCACGACCTCGAGGCCGCCTTCTCGTTGGGGCTCGACTGAGGTGCTCGCACACCAACCGAGGCTGTTCGGCGCAGGTGAACGGGCGGCGCCGTCGCCACACGCGCCGGTGCTGCTGCTTCTCGTGGGCGTCATGGTCGTCCAGGTGGCCTGGATCCTGGCCATGCCTCCGTTCCGGGCGATCGACGAGTTCGACCACGCCTACCGCGCCGCCGCCGTCGCCGGTGGACAGTGGGTGGCCCCGGCGACACCAGCCGACGCCGGTCGTGGCAGCTACGTCCGCGTGCCCGAGGACCTCGTACGCGCCGCAGGGCCGGTCTGCAAGACGTACGCGTACACGCTCCCGGAGAACTGTGCACCAGCAAGCCGGCTCGGTCACGGCGAGGTCGAGGTGGCAAGCGCTGCGTCGACGTACAACCCCCTGTTCTACTGGGTGGTCGGCACGCCGAGCTCCGCGTTCGACGGAGTGGGCTTCCTCTACGCCACCCGTGTCATCAGCGCTCTTCTCTGCCTGCTCCTGATCGCCGGCGCGGTAGGAATTCTGGCCTCGGCGGGCAAAGGGCTGTGGCTCGGAGCGGCGGTCGCGTGCGCGCTGTCACCGTGCTTGATCTACTCGACTACCGTCGGCGCCCCCAACGGTCTCGAGATGTGCGCGGGCCTGGCCTGCACCGCGGCGCTCCTGTCGCTGCGACGAACGGGCGGTCACGAGGCGCGGGCTCTGGTGACCTTCGGCGTCGCGGCGAGCATCCTGGTCTCGGTGCGACTTCTCGGGCCCGTCTGGTTGCTGCTCGTCGTGGCTCTTGGCCTCGCCGTGGTCGGCCAGGGCCGGCTCCTCGAGGTCGTGCGATTCCACCCGCGCGCCGCCACGGTGTGCGGCCTGCTCGTCACGGCCGGCAGCGTCTGGGGCGTCGGGTGGTCACTCACGCAAGGCACCGGCCTGCCGTCACAGGACGCGGCATCCACCCCGCTGTCCAGCCCCCTGGGGAACTCGCTAGGGGAAATCCCGGTGTGGACGTTCCAGGCGATCGCCATGGGGCCGACTCGAAATGAGCCAGCCCCGACGATCGTCTACGGACTGGCCCTCGCCATCTATGCGAGCCTGCTGCTGTTCGCGGCCCGCGGGATGCACCGTCGGCAGGCGGCGATCCTCGCCAGCTACGTCCTGACCCTTA
Organism: uncultured Actinomycetota bacterium; assembly: GCA_963811385.1. Classification (GTDB taxonomy): domain Bacteria; phylum Actinomycetota; class Actinomycetes; order Propionibacteriales; family Nocardioidaceae; genus Marmoricola_A. The sequence goes on from CAWEQX010000014.1 coordinate 328,390, forward strand.
TCGTCCTGCAGGTCTCCGTGTCCACCTACAGCTGGCCGCGCTACGGCAGCGTCTGGCAGGGCCGCTACGCCTTGCCAGCCATCGTGGCCATCCCCCTCGTCCTGGCCGCCTTCGGCTCCGCCTCGTCCCGCGCCAGGCTGCCGGTCGCGGCTGCCGCTGCGATCGTGACCACCGCGGCGGCCCTCCAGACGATCGAGGTGCTGCGCGTGGCGCACCAGGAAGGAGCCAATCCGGTATACGGCGACACCTGGGCCCCGCACTCGGAGCCCCTCTTGCTGGGTCTCACGCTCTGCGGACTCGCCCTCGTCGTCCTGGGCTCGCTCGGACTGCCCGGCCGCTCCCTCGGCATCGGGGGAACACCTGTCCATGACGGACGGCGAACAGGTTCGCAGGAGCGCCTTATGTCCCACTGAGCTCGGCTATCACTCCTCGTCCCCGTCGGCCGGCGGGCGACCCGTCGTCGCGGCCTGGTTCATCTCGAGTCGGAGGACAGCCACCTCCTCCGCCAGGGTGCGGGTCCGCTCCTCCAGCCGACCGAGCTCCGAGCTGTGCTGCAGTGTCATCAGGAAGAGCACGAGCGATCCCACGAAGAAGACGAGGTTCGCCGGCACCTCGACCCCGGCGAGGTCCGTGACGAAGGACAGCAGCCCAGGGACGGCAGCGGAGAGCAGCGCCACGACCGCAATCAGGAACCACACGACGGCGTACTTCTCGCGCAGGCGGTGACGCCTCAACATCTCGAACAACGTCACCATGATCAGGAGCGCGCCGACGACGCCCAGCACGGTCGCCCCGCTCACGCCGACCTCCGACCGAGCTGGTCGGCGAGCTCCTCGCCGTCGATGCCTTCCTCGAACGCCGCCGGCCAGCGGCGGACCAGAGCCAGGCACAGCGCGACGACGGCTCGAAGGAGGTAGACGGCCGCGCGGAACGGCGAGGCGCTGGCCCTGCCGGCCGACCGCACGCGCATGTCCACCGGCACCTGGGTCACCCGGCACCCGGTGCGGATCGCGATCACCAGCGACTCGACCGTGTCGCCGAGATACTCCGCCGGGTAGTGGAGCGCGAAGATCGTGGTGGCCCGGCGGTTGGCCACGCGGAACCCCGAGGTGACGTCGGTCAGGCGGGTGTGGGCCAGGCGCGACAGCACCCAGGCCAGCAGCACCATCGCCCAGCGGCGCGCACCGCTCACCTGGTAGGGGTCGTCGGCTCTGGCGAAGCGAGCACCGATCACGATGTCGCTGGTCCCGAGAGCCTCGACCAGGCGGGGAAGGTAGGCCGGGTCGTGCTGGCCGTCGGCGTCGATCTGGACCGTGATGTCGTAGCCGTGACGCACTGCGTAGCGGTAGCCGGTGCGCATCGCTCCGCCGACCCCCAGGTTGAAGGGAAGGCGGCAGACGGTCGCACCGGCTCGCTCGGCTCGCGTCGCGGTCTGGTCGACCGAGCCGTCGTCGACGACCAGCACGTCGACGTCGGGGTTGGCGGCACGGATCTCGCGGACGGTGGCGCCGACGGACGCCTCCTCGTTCCACGCGGGGACGATGACCAGCACGCGCGGCTGCGCCGGGTCGATCGCCATGCCCGTCACGCTAGCAACGAGCGCGACAGGGGCCGACGTGCCGCTCCGGGTGATCGCCGACCGAGCTAGGTGCCGGCGATCCCGACGCCCGCGGACGCCTCGATCCACCGCTTGAGGCTGTCGGCCGCAGCGCCCGAGTCGATCGCGGCGGCGGCCCGGCGGGCGCCGGCGGTCAATGCCTCGAGCGGGTCACCTCCCCCGCCGGCGTGCACGGCGAGCGCCGCACCGGCGTTGAGCACCACCGCGTCGCGGACCGGTCCCTGCTCCCCCGCCAGCACCCGGCGTACGACGTCCGCGTTGTGCTGGGCGTCGCCGCCACGCAGGTCGGCCGGCGTGCTGAGCGGCAACCCGAGCACGGTGGCGTCGATCTCGTGCTCGGTCACCTCCCCCCCGGAGACCGCCCAGACCCGGGAGGTCGTGGTGGTGGTGAGCTCGTCGAGCCCGTCGTCGCCGCGGAAGACCCAGGCGTCGACGCCGCGGGCCGCGAAGACCCCGGCCATGATCGGTGCCATCCGCAGGTCGGCGCAGCCGATGGCCTGGGCCGCCGGTGAGCCGGGGTTGGCCAGGGGGCCGAGGAAGTTGAAGACCGTCGCCACCGCCAGCTCGCGGCGCGCCACGCCGGCGTGCCGCAGGGCCGGGTGGAAGGCGGGGGCGAAGCAGAACGAGATGCCCGCCCGCTCGGCGACGCTCCGGACCTGCTCCGGCGAGAGGTCGAGCCGCACGCCCAGCACCTCGAGCACGTCGGCGGCGCCCGCCTTGGAGGAGGCCGACCGGTTGCCGTGCTTGATCACCGGCGCCCCGGCACCGGCGGCGACGATCGCCGACATGGTCGAGATGTTGACCGACATGGACCGGTCGCCGCCGGTGCCGACGACGTCGAGCCAGCGTCCTTCGAGGCTGAGCGTCACGGCGTGGTCGTAGAGCGACGCGACCAGACCGGTGATCTCGTCGACGGTCTCGCCCTTGGCCCGCAGCGCGACCACGAACCCGGCGACCTGCACGGGAGTGGCTTCGCCGGAGAGGATCTCGTCCATCGCCCAGCCGGTCTGGGCGCGGGTGAGGTCCTCGCCGTTGATCAGCGTGGTGATCAGGTCCGGCCAGGACCCGCCGGGCTGCACGGCCGCTCCGCCGCTCAGGCCGAGGCGGCGGCCGCGCGGGCGCGCAGGAGGCGGATGACCACGTCAGCCAGCCGCATCGGGTCGATCGGGTGCGGGACCGCCGCCTCCGCACGCGACCAGGTCGCGAGCCAGGCGTCCTCGACCCGTCCGGTCAGCACGACCACCGGCGGGCAGTCGAAGATCTCGTCCTTGAGCTGGCGAGCGATGCCCATGCCGCCGGCGGGGACGGCCTCGCCGTCGAGGATCGCCAGGTCGACGGTCCCGGTGTCCATGTGGTCGATCACCATCGGCTCGGTCGCCACCTCGACGTACTCCACGCGCGGCAGGTCGGGGTGGGGTCGGGGCCCGAGCGCCAGGACGACCTGGCTGCGGGTGTTCGCGTCGTCGCTGTAGACGAGGACCTTCACCGACGGGCTGGATGCGGTCTGGCTCACGGTGCGGATGCTACCGGTCCGCGGCCGAGGAGCGACGCTCCCGGGCCTCGAGCAGGTCGAGCCGCCGGTCCTCCCGCTCGGCCTCCTTCATCGAGGACCGGACCCACTGGGTGAACAGCACGATGAAGAACACCAGCCCGACCAGGTCGCCGCTGCCCCACAGGATCCCGCCGGCCAGGTGCTGGTCATCGTACGGCGAGGGCAGCCACGGCAGCCCGAGGGAGGGGTACCAGTCGCCCCCGATGAGGCGGGTCTGGTCCATGATCGTCACGCCCAGGAAGGCGTGGAACGGCAGCGTCATCACCATGAGCAGCATCCGGAACGGGTAGGCGACCCGCCCGGGCACCGGGTCGATCCCCACCAGCGGCCACAGGAACAGCGCTCCGACGGCCACGAGGTGGAGGTGCAGCACCTCGTGGAGGTACGCCGAGTGCAGCGTGGCGTCGTACCACGAGGAGAAGTAGAGGATCCACGGCGAGAGCACGAACAGCGCGAAGGTCAGGGGCGGGAACGACAGCACCCGGACCACGCGGGAGTGCAGCACCGCCAGCAGGACCCGTCTCGGACCGCCGGGCAGCACCCGGAGGGCCAGCGTCACCGGCGCGCCGAGCGCCAGCATCAGCGGCACCAGCATCGAGAGCAGCATGTGCTGGACCATGTGCACGCTGAGCAGGGTGGTGTCGTAGGCACCCAGGCCCGACGAGGTGGCGAAGTAGAAGGTGCCCATGCCGCCCACGACGAAGGCGACCGTGCGCCCCACCGGCCAGCGGTCGCCCCGACGGTGCAGGGCGCGCACCCCGACCAGGTAGGCCCCGGCGACCCAGACCGTCAGCACCGTGAGGACCGGGTCGATCCCCCACTGGGTGAACAGCGTGTCCGCCCCGAACGGCGGCAGGGCCGGGGTCGCGGCGGACAGATCGGACAGAGAGACGTGCACCCGTCCAGCGTAGGTCGCGCCGCGTGGCTCACCCGTGTGAAGAAGATGACGCCACCCGGGCGGGGGTCGTGGTGCTTTAGGGACGGGTTGCCGACATAATGGCCGACGTGGCGACATCAACTGCTGTGATTCCCGCGTCCCGTCTCCACGGTCATCACGACCGTCCGAGCATGGTCAGCGTGGGCACCATCATCTGGCTGGCCTCGGAGCTGATGTTCTTCGCTGCACTCTTCGCGGCGTACTTCACCATCCGGGCGGTGTCGCCGGAGCTGTGGGCCCAGGAGACCGAGAAGCTCAACGTCCCGTTCTCCTCGGTCAACACCACGATCCTGGTGCTGTCCTCCCTGACCTGCCAGCTCGGCGTGTTCGCCGCCGAGCGCGGCCAGGTGGGGCGCAGCGGGAGCGTGCTCGACATCCGCGGATGGGGCCTGCGCGAGTGGTTCATCCTCACCTACTGCATGGGCGCGGTCTTCATCGGCGGCCAGGCGCTGGAGTACACCGAGCTGATCCACGAGGGCGTGACCATCCCCTCCTCCGCCTACGGCTCGCTGTTCTACCTCGCCACCGGCTTCCACGGCCTCCACGTCACCGGTGGCCTGATCGCCTTCATCTACGTCCTGGGTCGCACCTACCTGGCCCGGAAGTTCACCCACGAGCAGGCGGTCACCGCGATCGTCGTCTCCTACTACTGGCACTTCGTCGACGTCGTGTGGATCGGGCTCTTCGCGACCGTCTACATCCTCAAGTAGGCGCAGCATCCCCCTGACCCGATCCCTCCCGCAGACGGACAAGGAAACCCCCGTGCGACGACTCACCGCCCGACTCTCCGCCTCACGGCGCAGCAGGTACGCCGCGCCCGTCGTCCTGCTGCTGGCCCTGCTCTCCACGGGCTTGGTCTACAGCGTGGTCGACAGCCAGATCAGCCCCGCGCAGGCCGAGAGCGCCACCTACGACCAGGACACGGTGGCCGCCGGCCGCGAGCTGTTCCTGGTCGGCTGCTCCTCCTGCCACGGCCTCAACGGCCAGGGCGTCCTGACCAAGGACGGCCAGCAGTACGGCCCCTCGCTGATCGGTGTCGGCGCCGCCGCGGTGGACTTCCAGGTCGGCACCGGACGCATGCCCCTGGCCGCGCCGTCCGTTCAGGCCCCGGTCAAGCCCCAGGTCTACAGCGCCGAGGAGGTCGAGCAGCTGGCTGCGTACGTCGCCTCGCTCGGCCCCGGCCCCGCCATCCCGGAGCCGGAGAAGTACGACCCGGACACCATCCCCGAGGACGAGCGGGCCGAGTCCGTGGTCCGCGGTGGCGAGTTCTTCCGGACCAACTGCACCGCCTGCCACAACTTCGCCGCCTCCGGCGGCGCGCTCCCGGGCGGCAAGTACGCCCCGAGCCTGATGGGTGTCTCGCCCCTCCACATCTACGAGGCGCTGATCACCGGTCCCCAGCAGATGCCGGTGTTCTCCGACGAGGTCCTGACCCCCGAGGAGAAGCGCGACATCATCGCCTACGTCCAGAGCATCGAGGAGACCCCGCGGTACGGCGGGTTCCAGATGGGATCGCTCGGCCCCGTGTCCGAGGGTATGTTTGCCTGGATCGTGGGCATTGGTGGATTGGTCGGGTTCGCCATCTGGATTGCCTCGCACACCGCACGCACGTCCCGGAAGGGAGCCCAGCAGTGACCGACCTCGTCCCCGGGCACGGTCGAACGGAGTCCGACGAGGTGGCCACCGCGGCCGACTCGATCGCCGATCCCGGCCTTCCCGAGCACCTCCCCCGGCCCACCGACGTCGACCCGCGCGCCGAGCGGCGCGCCGAGCGGCAGGTGGCCGGCCTGTTCGGCATCGCCGCCGTCATGGTCGTGCTCTTCGTCGTCGCCTACTTCGCCTTCGACATCGGTGACAACCCGGACACCTTCTTCGGGCTCGGGTCCTCCAACCTGTTCCTCGGCCTCACGCTGGGCGTCTCGCTGCTGTGCATCGGCGTCGGCGCCGTCCAGTGGTCCCGCAAGCTGATGAACGACCACGAGATCGTCGAGGAGCGGCACCCCGCCCGGTCCTCCGACGAGGACCGCGAGGTCACCCTCGCCGCCCTCCAGGCCGGCATCGACGACTCCGGCATCGGCCGTCGTCCGCTGATCCGCAACTCGCTGCTGGGCGCCCTCGGCGCCCTCGGCATCCTCCCCATCGTGCTGCTGCGCGACCTGGGGCCGCTCCCGGGCCGCGCCCTCTACAAGACCGTGTGGCGCGAGGGGATGCGCGTGGTCAACGACATCTCCGGGGCCCCGATCAAGCCCGAGTGGATGGAGATCGGCCAGCTGGTCAACGGCGAGCCCGAGATCTTCTACAACGGCGAGCCCTACGGCGAGGAGGTCATCACCGGCCACGAGCTGATCGTGGCGAAGACCAAGGCCCCGATCGTGGTCGTGCGCATGGAGCCCGACGAGATCACGCCGTACCCGGAGCGCGAGGACTGGCAGGTCGACGGCATCCTCGCCTACAGCAAGATCTGCACCCACGTGGGCTGCCCGATCTCGCTCTGGGAGCAGCAGACGCACCACCTGCTGTGCCCGTGCCACCAGTCGACTTTTGACCTCGCGGATAATGGCAAGGTGATCTTCGGACCAGCGGCTCGCTCGCTGCCCCAGCTTCCGCTGGCCGTGGATGCTGAGGGCTACCTGATTGCCACGAGTGACTTCACCGAACCGGTCGGGCCGAGTTTCTGGGAGCGTGGATGATGAGCACGGCCACCACCGGCGGCAAGACCGCCGCCAAGCCGGAGAAGCCCAGCAAGGTCGGCGGCGCGGCCACGTGGGCCGACGAGCGCCTCGGCCTCGGCGGACTGGGCAAGAAGCAGCTGCGCAAGGTCTTCCCCGACCACTGGTCGTTCATGCTGGGCGAGATCGCCCTGTGGAGTTTCGTGGTCCTCCTGCTCACCGGTGTCTTCCTCACGTTCTGGTTCAAGCCGAGCATGGGCGAGACCGTCTACAACGGGTCCTACCCGCAGCTGCGTGGCATCGAGATGTCGGAGGCCTACGCCTCCACCCTGGACATCTCCTTCGACGTGCGCGGCGGCCTGCTGATGCGCCAGATGCACCACTGGGCGGCGATGCTCTTCGTCGCCGCGATGTTCGTGCACCTGATGCGCGTCTTCCTCACCGGCGCCTTCCGCAAGCCGCGCGAGCTCAACTGGATCATCGGCGGCGTGCTGCTGCTCCTCGGCATCATCGAGGGCTTCGCGGGCTACTCCCTGCCCGACGACCTGCTCTCCGGCACCGGCTTGCGGATCGCGGACGGCATCGTCAAGGCCACCCCGGTGGTCGGCACCTACATGTCGTTCTTCCTCTTCGGGGGCGAGTTCCCCGGCGAGGTGATCATCCCGCGGCTCTACGCCGTGCACATCCTGCTGATCCCGGGCCTCATCCTGGCGCTCATCGGCGCCCACATGATGCTGCTCGTCTACCACAAGCACACGCAGTGGCCTGGCCCCGGCCGGACCGAGAAGAACGTCGTCGGCTACCCGCTGATGCCGATCTACATGGCCAAGGCCGGCGGCTTCTTCTTCATCGTCTTCGGTCTGACCGCCCTCATGGGTGGCCTGCTGTCGATCAACCCGGTCTGGCGCTACGGCCCCTACAACCCGGCCGAGGTCACCGCGGGCTCCCAGCCCGACTGGTACATGGGCATCGCCGAGGGCCTGCTGCGGATCTTCCCGGGCATCGAGAGCCACATCTTCGGCGTCACGATCTCCTGGAACGTCATGCTTCCTGCGCAGATCCTGCCGTTCGTGGTCTTCGGCGCGGTCATCGCCTATCCCTTCATCGAGGCGTGGATCACCGGCGACAAGCGTGAGCACCACCTGCTGGAGCGCCCGCGCAACGCGCCGAACCGCACCGGCGTCCTGGTGGGGATGATGACCCTCTACGGCCTGCTCTGGGCCGCGGGCGGCAACGACATCCTCGCGACGACGTTCCACCTCGACCTCAACCAGATCACCTACTTCATGCGGGCCGCGGTCTTCGTCTTCCCGCCGCTGGCGTTCCTCCTGACCCGCCGCTGGTGCATCTCGCTCCAGCGCGCCGACGAGGCCCGCCTGCTGCACGGCTACGAGACCGGCGTCATCATGCGGTCGGCCGACGGCGGCTACTCCGAGCGTCACGCTCCCGTCACCACCGACGAGGCCTACAGCCTGGTCGCCCGGGAGCGCCACCCGGTCTACCTCGGCGCCGCCGAGACCGACTCCAACGGCGTGGCCCGCAAGGGAAGCCGGCTGGACGGCATACGCGCTCGCCTGTCGAAGTACTGGTACGCCGACAACGTGCCGACCCCGACCCGCGAGGAGCTCGAGGAGGCGCACCACCACGCCGAGCTGGAGGCCGGCTACGGCGACCCCGACCACGCGCTGGTCGCGGCCGACGGCCACCAGTACGACGGCCGCTACGAGATGGGCGACGACGAGCTCCGCAAGGGGCACTGACCCGCCAGCACGACCCGCACGAAGGCCGCCCGGTCCCCCGGGCGGCCTTCGTCGTTCCCGCCCCTCCGGCGAGGTGCACGGCGTCGGCGGCAACGGCACGGTCGACGGCTTGGACCCCGCGCCTCGGTGCTCGCGGTCCTTCGTTCGCGACCGCGGACCGGTGCCGGCGACACGACGAAGGGCCGCCCGGGTGTCCGGACGGCCCTCCTGAGACGGTGCGGCGAGCTCAGCCGAGCGCGCTGCCCTGCTGGTACTTGCGCCACGGGACGTTCCAGTCGCCGTAGCCGTTGGTGGACTCCATCGGCCGGTCGGTGCCGGTGACCTCGACCGGGTCGCCGACCTTGGTCTGGCCGAAGAGCCATTGGGCGTTGGAGGTGCTCATCCCGACGCAGCCATGCGAGACGTTGGCGTAGCCCTGGGAGCCCACCGACCACGGGGCGGCGTGGAGGAACTCACCGGAGTAGGTGACCCGCTGGGCGTACTTCACGTCACTGAGGTTGTAGTACTCCGGGTTGCCCGGGTCGATGCCGGTCGTCGCGGCGTCCATCCGCTTGCTGGTGAACTTCTCGATGATCACCTTGGTGCCGGAGCGGGTGGTGAAGCCCGGCTTGCCGCCCGTGATCGGGATCGTGCGCAGCAGCTTGCCGTTGCGCACCACCCGCATCTTGTGCGAGACGAGGTTGATCTTCATCTTCAGCGCGTCACCGATGGTGAAGGAGCTGGTGCGGTCCTCCTGGCCGTAGATGCCATTGCCGCCGTTGATGCTGTTGATCGCGGCGTCGACCTCGACCTTGGTGCCGGGCTTCCAGTAGTTCTTGGGGCGCCAGTGGACCTCGTTGTCGGAGATCCAGTGCCACGAGCCCTTCTGGACCGGCGTGGTGGTCACCGACAGGTGCCGCTCGAAGGCGCGGTGGCGCGCGACCGGGCGGTCGAAGCGCAGGATGATCGGCATCGCGACCCCGACGGTCTCCCCGTCACCCGGGACGAGCGTGGGGTAGGTCTGCTCGTCGAGGGTCAGGTCGTCGGTGCTGAAGGCACGGTTGAACTTCTGGGTCTCACCGTCGGCGTTCTCGGCGGTCGCGTGGATGCGGTAGCGCACACCCGGCTCGAGCAGGCTCGAGGCCTTCCACGAGGCGCCGTCGGCGGCGAGGTCGCCCGCGACCTGGCCCGTGGCGCCCTGGACCGCGCGGACGGCGACGTCGGTCAGTGTGCCGTCCACGGCGGTCAGCTCGACCGTGCGGTTGACCGGGACGTCCTGGCGCCGGGTGACGTTGGCCTCGACCTTCACCGGCGGGGCGCTGGGCGTGGCACTCGGCTCGTCGGTGAGCGGGTTGCCGAGCGCCTGGTCGGGCTCGGCGTTGCATGCGGCCAAGGACCCGACGGTCAGCACGCTCAGGCTCACGGCCACGGCGGCACGGACCGACCGGGCGTGGATGGGCTTGCTGGACTGCACGGGATCCCCCCTCAGGAATCGTCGGTTCGGCAAGTCCCAACTGTAACAACCAGCCCCCGTGGGGCCCGCATCCGCGAGCGGTGGCCTGACTCACGCGTCGCCGGGGAATACGCGACGGCGCCGGTCCCCGATCCGGGGGCCGGCGCCGTCCAGCAGGACCGCTGCGCACTCAGTGCGCGTGCACGCCCCGGTAGTACTCGAAGACCCAGCCGCTCAGGGTGGCAGCGCCGATGACGGCGCCGATCACGAACAGCCACCAGGCCTGCATGGCGACCGCGAAGACGATCAGGCCGAGCGCGAGCCCGCACCACAGCGGCCACCAGGAGTACGGCGGGAAGAACCCCAGCTCGCCGGCCCCGTCGGCCACCTCGGCGTCCTTGCGGTCCTCGGGCCGCGGAGTGCCCAGCTGGCTCATCCGGCGGGCGTGGAAGCCCAGGTAGAACGTGATCAGCAGCGTCAGCAGGGACGTCATCACCAACGCGGTGGTGCCCGTGGGGTCACCGGCGATGAACCAGTAGACCGGCGAGATGAACACGAAGAAGATCGTGCACGCCCCGAAGATCCAGGCCTCGACCTTCATCTAGAGGACCCTCCCGTTGTCGGCCCCGACCCGCGGGTCGTCGGGGTCGTTGTCGTGCAGCTCCAGCGCGGCGATCTCCGGGTGGTGGAGGTCGAAGGCCGGGGACTCCGAGCGGATGCGCGGCAGGGTGTGGAAGTTGTGCCGCGGCGGCGGGCAGCTGGTCGCCCACTCCAGCGAGCGGCCCCAGCCCCACGGGTCGTCGAGGACGACGTCAGGGGACTTGACCGTCTTGTAGACGTTCCACATGAACGGGAGCATCGAGGCCGCCAGGACGAACGAGCCGACCGTGGAGATCTGGTTGAGCAGCGTGAAGCCCTCGTTGGGCAGGTAGTCGGCGTAGCGGCGCGGCATGCCCTCCACGCCCAGCCAGTGCTGCACCAGGAACGTGGTGTGGAAGCCGACGAACAGCATCCAGAAGTGCATCTTGCCCAGGCGCTCGTCGAGCATCTTGCCGAACATCTTGGGCCACCAGAAGTAGAAGCCCGCGAACATCGCGAACACCACCGTGCCGAAGACCACGTAGTGGAAGTGCGCCACGACGAAGTAGCTGTCCGAGACGTGGAAGTCCAGGGGCGGGGCCGCCAGGATGACACCGGTCAGGCCGCCGAAGAGGAACGTGACCAGGAAGCCGATCGACCACAGCATGGGGGTCTCGAACGTCAGGGACCCGTTCCACAACGTGCCGATCCAGTTGAAGAACTTCACCCCGGTCGGCACCGCGATCAGCATCGTCATGCCGGAGAAGAAGGCCAGGTCGACCGAGCCGGTGACGAACATGTGGTGGGCCCACACCGCCATCGACAGGATCGCGATCGCCAGCGTGGCGCCGACCAGGCCGACGTAGCCGAAGATCGGCTTGCGGCTGAAGACCGGCAGGATCTCGGTGATGATGCCGAAGAACGGCAACGCGATGATGTAGACCTCGGGATGGCCGAAGAACCAGAACAGGTGCTGCCAGAGGATCGGTCCCCCGTGCACCGGGTCGAAGACGTGCGCCCCGAACGCCCGGTCAGCCTCCAGCGTGAGCAGCGCGGCGGCGAAGATCGGGAAGACCATGAGCACCAGCAGGCTGGTGATCAGCGTGTTCCAGGTGAAGATCGGCATCCGGAACATCGTCATGCCGGGGGCCCGCATGCAGATGATCGTGGTGGTGAAGTTGACCGCGCCGAGGATGGTGCCCAGACCGGCCATCCACAGGCCCATCACCCACAGGTCACCACCGACGCCGGGGCTGTTGACCCCGTTGGAGAGCGGGACATAGGCGAACCAGCCGAACGCGGCCGCGCCACCGGGGGTGAGGAAGCCCGCGGCGACGATGAGTCCGCCGAAGAGGTAGAGCCAGTAGCTGAACATGTTGAGCCGCGGGAACGCCACGTCGGGCGCCCCGATCTGCAGCGGCATGATCGCGTTGCCGAAGGCGAAGAACAGCGGCGTCGCGAACAGCAGCAGCATGATCGTGCCGTGCATCGTGAACAGCTCGTTGTAGCGCTGGTCGCTCACGATCTGCTGGCCGGGGTAGGCCAGCTCGGAGCGGATGATCAGCGCCATGATGCCGCCGAGGATGAACCAGGTGAACGCGGTGCCGAAGTAGAGCTTGCCGATCAGCTTGTGGTCGGTCGTGGTCAGGACGCGGACCACCTGCTGACCGATGGTCGGTGTCGGGGGGCCCACCTGGGGCCCGTGGCCCCCGTGGCCGGCGGTCCCAGCGTGCGGGTCGGCGGTGGCGGTCACTCGCTCTCCTCGGGGTTGATGTCGCCGTAGATGTCCTCGAGCCCGGACTGGATGTCCACGCCCTCGCCACCGGTGAAGCGGCCGAGGTTGTCCGGGTCCTGCGCGAGGCGCTGGAGGTAGGCGTCGTACTCGTCGACGGGCACGATCCTGACGTTGAACAGCATCCGCGAGTGGTAGACGCCGCACAGCTCGGCGCACTTGCCGCGGTAGTCACCTTCACGCGTCGGCGTGAGCGTGAACGTGTTGGTCTTGCCCGGGATGACGTCTTCCTTGTAGTGGAAGCCGGCCACCCAGAAGGAGTGGATGACGTCGGGCGAGTTGAGGTCGAAGCGGACCACCTCGTCGACCGGCAGCACCAGGGTGGGCGGCTCCGCCGGGGTGCCGATGACGTGGACGGTCTGGCCGTCGATCGCTTCCTCGTCGACGTAGTTGAAGCTCCACGACCACTTCTGGCCGATCACGTTGATCACGTGGTCGGCCGGTGGCGTGGCCTTGACGTCGTTCTGGATCTTGACGACGTAGTCGAAGAGGACCAGCACCATGATCACCGGCGCGACGGTGTACAGGATCTCTATCGGCAGGTTGTAGCGCGTCTGCACGGGGATCTCGTCGTCGCTACGGCGGCGGAAGGCGATGACGGCGTAGAGGATCAGCCCCCATACCAGGACGCCGACGGCCAGGGCGGCGACCCAGGTCCACTGCCAGAACTCGATCATGAGGTCGGACCGGTCGGACGCGGACACAGGCATCGCGCCGCGCTTCCACTCGCCCTTCTGTGCCTCGGTGCACGAGGACAGCAGGAAAAGGGCGGGGACCAGGAGGGCGACCCCGGACAGGCGGCGTGCGCGCTTGGGGAGCTGCAGACCCACAGACAGGCCTCTCTCTTCACAACACGGCGGACGGTGGAAACCCTACTACTGCAGGTGCCGGAGGTGACGCTCCGGGAACGCCAGAGTGCCACGATGTGATCCTTTCGACGCCTGCGGGGTGCCCCGGGACCCGCCGAGGACGCCTGCGCCACGCCGGCACCACGTCCGGACCCGACCTGGACGACCATGGCGCCGTGTCCGGCTACCTCGACTCCGCGTCCTCCGAGCGGTTGCGGTCCGCCCGGGGGTGGAGCGCGCCGTCCGGCACCGAGGTGGCGGTGGCCGTCGACGACCGGCCGCACTCACCGACGTCCCGGCGTGGTGCTGCTGGTGCGGCTCAGGGGCGGGTCGTGCTGACCAGCGGCGCGATCTCCTCGCGCGCGGCCTCGCCGTACGCCGCGGCCAGCCGCCCGAGGAACGCGGTGCGGTGCAGGGTGTACTCCTGCGTGCCGACCCGCTCCACGACGTAGACCGCGAGCAGGCAGCCGAGCTGCGCGGCGCGCTCGGGGGTCAGGCCCCAGCTCAGTGCGGCGAGGTAGCCGGCGCGGAAGGCGTCGCCGACCCCGGTGGGCTCGACCTTGGCGATCTCGGGGACCGCCTTGACCGAGATCGACTCCTCGCCCTTGCGGTCCAGGCGGACGCCCTCGGCGCCCAGGGTCACCACCCAGGTGCCGACGCGGTCGAGGACCTGCGCGGCGGTCCAGCCGGTCTTCTGGCACAGCAGGGCAGCCTCGTACTCGTTGGTGAAGAGCAGGTCGGCTCCGTCGACCAGGTCACGGATCATCACGCCGTCGCCGAAGGCCAGCTGCTGGGAGGGGTCGGCGACGAAGCGGTAGCCCCGGTCCCGGCACTCCTGGGTGTGGCGCAGCATCGCCTCGGGGTCGTTGGGCCCGACCAGGACGTAGTCGACCCGCCCCACCCGGTCGACGATCGGGCGCAGCTCGATCTCGCGGGCCTCGGACATCGCGCCGGCGTAGAAGGAGGCGATCTGCGCCATCGTCTGGTCGTTGGTGCACACGAAGCGGGCGGTGTGCTTCTCGGCCGAGACGTGCACCGAGTCGCAGTCGACGTTGTGGCGCTCGAGCCACGAGCGGTAGTCGACGAAGTCCCTGCCGACCGCGCCCACGAGCACCGGCCGCAGCCCGAGGCTGCCGAGCCCGAAGGCGATGTTGGCCGCGCACCCGCCGCGCCGGATCTCCAGGTCCTCCACCAGGAAGGACAGCGCGATCTTGTCGAGCTGGTCGACGACGAGGGAGTCGGCGAACTTGCCCGGGAAGGACATCAGGTGGTCGGTCGCGATGGAGCCGGTGACGAGGAGGGACACCCCTGGAATGTACTCGCGGCGACTACCGACGAGTACGCGTAGGTCGACCCGCGAGTAACCCCTAGCGTCGAGGACATGAGCTACGAGCGGCTGCCCTACGCCGACGCCGAGAGCCTCCGGGCGATGAGCACCGACTGTCTCGAGGCCGGCTCCCACCTGCCCCTTCCCGGCCCGCGCGGCACCACCGCGCTGGTCGAGGACGCGGTGAGCCCGAGCTTCGCCTCCTCGGTGGAGGTGCCGGACTCCCTGGCCCGGCTGGCCGCTCAGCTGCAGCTGCACCTCGACTGATCCTCCCCCCGGGGCACGGTCCGGCTGTCCCCTGAGGACGGCCGGGCCTGCTCATGTCCCCCCGATAACCTGGACCGACGTGAGGGAGCGACGTGGCGTGGGGTCCGGCCTGGCCGGCTTCGGCGTGCTCGTCGCGATGATGCTGGTCTGGTGGCTGTTCAGCGGCAACGGTCCCTCGGGGCCGCCCGGCTCGGCCTCGCAGATGACGCAGCCCTCCACCGCACCGGTCTCCCCCGGCGCCACCCCGACCGCGCTGCAGACGGTCCCGCTCGGCCTGCCGCTGGTCCGCTGGTCCCAGCAGGGCACGACGCTGCGCCTGACCTACCGCCGGGGCGCCGACGACTGCTTCGGCGCCCTCGACACACCCCGCGTGACCGAGAGCGACGTCGCGGTCACCATCACGCTGCTGCGTGACCCGGCCGAGGGGGCCGCCCGGTGCCCCTTCACCACCACCGACACGGTCTCGGTCGACCTGGACGGCCCGGTGGGCGACCGATCCGTGCTCGACGGCTCCTACACCGACCGACGGGTTCGGGTGCGGCCCGCCGCCTGAGCCGAAGAAAGACGCCGCCCCGGAGGTCCGGGGCGGCGTGGTGCTGCTGGGGCTCGGCTCAGTGGAAGCTGTCGCCGCAGGCGCAGGAGCCGGTCGCGTTGGGGTTGTCGATGGTGAACCCCTGCTTCTCGATGGAGTCCACGAAGTCGATCGTGGCGCCATTGAGGTAGGGCTTGCTCATCCGGTCCACGACGACCCCGACGCCGTCGAAGTCGGTGATCACGTCACCGTCGAGGTCGCGCTCGTCGAAGAACAGCTGGTAGCGCAGGCCGGAGCAGCCACCGGGCTGCACGGCGATGCGGAGCTTGAGGTCGTCACGGCCCTCCTGGGTGAGGAGGCTGCGGACCTTGTCGGCAGCGGCCGTGGACAGGTTGATCTGGTCCTGACGGGTCTCGACCTGCTCGGTCATGGAGGCGACTCCCTGGTCTAGGCGTGTGGGTCGGGGGCGCGGTGGACGACCCCTCGTCAGGTCCAATGGTCGCACACGCCCGGTTATTCCTCGGTCCCTCGCTGGTCAGCGGGACCACGTGCGCGCGACCCGCTCGGCGAGGTCGGCCAGCGCCCCGGCCGGGTCGGCGAAGGCACGCTCCTGCCCCACCAGGTCGACCACGGCGTACGCCGACTCGACGCCGAGGGCGCGCATCTCGCGCGACCCGACCAGCACCTGGCCGGCCAGGGCGATGCACGGCTGGAGGGCGCGCTGGGCGACGGAGGCGACACCGTAGGGCACCTTGCCGGAGCGGGAGGAGAAGTCGAAGGCGCCCTCGCCGGTGACGACGAGGTCCGCCCGCGCCGCCCGCTCGGGCAGGCCGACCGCCTCGGCCACGAGGTCGACCCCGGACTGCCGCGTGCCGCCGAGCAGCAGCAGGGCGAAGCCCAGCCCCCCGGCGGCGCCGGCGCCCGGGCTGAGGGCCGTGCGCCGGTCGGTCGCGGCGACCAGGCGCTCCAGCGTGCCCTCCACCCAGGTCAGGCGGTCCTGAGCCACGCCCTTCTGGGGTCCGTAGGTGTTGGTCGCGCCGCGGAGCCCGAGGAGCTGGTTGTCCACGTCGCTGGCCGCCACGACCTCGATTCCGGCCAGGCGCTCCCGGGCCGCGGCGAGGTCGGCCCGCTCCAGCCCGGCGAGCGCCGTCGGCCCGCCGTCGAGGGCCCCGGCCGGGGAGGCGGTGGCGCCCAGGGCGGACAACAGGCCCGCGCCGCCGTCGTTGGTGCCCGTGCCGCCGAGCCCGACCACCACACGACCGGCGCCCCCGTCGACCGCCGCGGCGAGCAGTGCGCCGACCCCGCGTGTGTGCGCGGTCTCGGGGTCGCGCCGCTCCGCGGGCGCCAGGTGCAGCCCGCAGGCCTGGGCGGCCTCGAGGTAGGCGGTCTCCCCCACCCGCAGCACGGTCGCCGGCACCTCGCCGCCGAACGCTCCGGGCACGACCAGCGCCTCGAGCTCGCCGCCGAGTGCGTGGTGCAGCACGTCGACGAAGCCGGGACCCCCGTCGGCCATCGGCACGAGGTCGAGCTCGTCGTCCGGGGCCCGGCGGGCCCAGCCCTCGGCGATGGCGCGGGCCGCCTCGACCGCGGACAGGGTGCCGGCGAACTTGTCCGGCGCGACCAGGACCCTCACGCCGGAGCCCCGAGCGAGGCGGCCAGGTGGCGCAGGGCGGCGCGGACCATCGCGGTCCGGGTCTGCGGGGTGCCGCTGCCCATGTGCGGCAGGAGGGTAAGGCGCGGGGTGCGCAGCAGCCGCTCGCCGACGCGCGGCTCGTCGTCGTACACGTCGAGGCCGGCGGCGGCGAGGCGTCCGTCGTCGAGGCGGTCGCACAGGGCGTCGCTGTCGAGGACCGGTCCCCGCGCGGTGTTGACCACGATCGCGCCCGGCGGCAGCAGGTCGAGCTCCCGGGCGCCGACCAGGCCGCGGGTGGCGACGGACAGCGGGACGTGCAGGCTGAGCACGTCGCTGACGCGCAGCAGGTCGTCGAGGTGGTCCAGGTGGCCGGGCTGCGCACAGGCGCTGCGGTGGACGTGATGGACCTCCATGCCCAGCGAGCGGGCCACCGCCTCGACCCGGGCGGCGATGTTGCCGTGGCCGACCAGGCCGAGCCGCGCGCCCTGCAGGTCGCGGCCCGACACCTGGTCGAAGCGCAGGCCGGTCCACTCCCCGGCGCGCAGCCGGCCCTGGGCCGCGTCGACCTGGCGCGCGCACATCAGCATCAGCGCCACGGTGAGCTCGGCGGTGGCCACCGCCGTCGGCCCGGGCGCGTTGCGCAGCGCGACGCCGCGCCGCTCGAGGGCAGCGACGTCGACGGCGTCGTACCCCGCCCCGGCGACGGACACCGCCCGCAGGGCCGGCAGCCGGTCGAGGGCGTCGTCGTCGAGGCGCTGGGTGGTCCCGCAGACCAGCCCCACCGCGCGACCGGCCTCGGGGTGGCCCAGGACGTCCGGCCCGGCGACCAGGCGTACGTCGTGCTCGGGCAGCTCGGCGGCGACGTCGACGGGGAGCCCGGTCCCCGGACCGACCGGGAGGGCGACCAGGACGACGGGACGGTCATCAGAGGGCACGTGGGACTGAATAGCATGCGCGCATCACCGCCCCCTCCGTGACCTGCCGCTGAGCTCCGCCTCGTCCGGTTGGGACAGCGCCATAGCGCGTGCCCAACCGGACGAGGCGGGCCCGCGGAGCGGGGCCTGCGGAGCGGAGCGGGCGGAGCGGGCGGTCAGAGGCCGGGGGCACCCCAGAGGGCCATCCAGCGGCCGAGGTCCTTCTCGATCGGCAGGTCGCGGGCCAGCAGGTCGCGCACCTGGATCTCCAGCAGGTTGTCGCGCTGCTGGGGACCGGTCGGGGCGAACGGGTAGAACGTGCCCTGCTTGTAGAGGTAGACCAGCGCGAGCGTGCGTCCGGCCGGGTCGCGGAACGACGCCAGCGAGCACAGCAGCCCTTCGCCGAACCCCTGCGCCTGCAGCGAGGTGTTGATCGCGTGCAGGTCGGTGACCAGCGAGCTCATGTCGGGCTGACGGGCCAGCAGCCAGGTGAAGCCGAAGGCGTCGGTCGAGCGCTCGAGGTCGGGGTCGTCGTCGTTGTCGAGCAGCTCGACCAGGTCGGCGAGCGCCTCGCGGAAGGCCGGTCCCTCCGCACCGCGGAAGCAGACCGCACCCTGGCCGGTCATCGTCATGTCGAGCGAGGTCTCGAGCGTGATCGCGGCGTCGGCCAGCGCGAAGAGGGCGTCGAGGTTGGCCCTGGGCGGCCGGGACAGGCCGAGGATGTCGCGGAGCCCCATGCCTCAGAGCCCCGGCAGGTCGGAGCCGGCCCCGTCGGTGAAGCCGCCGTCCAGCGGCCGGCCCAGCTCGGCGGAGACCTTGGAGAGCTGCTCGAGCCGCTGCTCCAGCGAGGGGTGGGTCGAGGTCAGGGTGCGCAGCGAGACTCCGCTGAGCGCGGGGGCGATGAAGAACGCGTTCATCGCCGAGGCGCTGCGCAGGTCACGCTGCGGGATGGCGGAGATGTCCCCGGTGATCTTGACCAGGGCGTCGGCCAGCGCGGACGGCTTGCCGGTCAGGAAGGCACCGGCCCGGTCGGCGCTGAGCTCGCGGTAGCGCGAGAGCAGGCGCGTGGCGAGGAACGAGATCGCGTAGACCACCAGGCTGGCCACCAGGATCAGCAGCCACACCGGCACCCCGCTGTTGTCGCGGTCACCGCGACGCCCGCCGCCGAACCCGCCGAACATGCCGCCGTACTGCGCCCCGCGCATGGTCATGCCCGCGATGATCCCGGCCGAGGAGGCCAGCGTCATGACCAGGACGTCACGGTGCGCGACGTGGGACAGCTCGTGGGCCAGCACGCCCTCCAGCTCGTCGCGGGTCAGGCGGTCCAGGATGCCGGTCGTCACGCACACCGCGGCACGGCTCGGGGACCGTCCGGTCGCGAACGCGTTGGGCAGGTCGGTGTAGGCGATCGCCACCTTGGGCTTGGGCATGTCGGCCAGCGCGCAGAGCCGGTCGATCATCGCGTGCAGCTCGGGCGCCTCGGGGGGCGCGACCTCGCGAGCACGCATCGCCTTGAGCGCCAAGGTGTCGGACTGGTACCACTGGAACCAGACGATCCCCAGTCCGATGAGACCGATGAAGACGCCCCAGGTGGGCGGGGCGATCAGGATCAGGCCGACGATCACGGCGACGAAAAGCGCGCCGAGCAGGAACATCGTCGCCGTCATCCGGGCGGTCAGCCCGGCGTCACCCACGAAGCGGGTCCGTGCCATGTCTGTGGGCGCCGGCCGGCGCGCGGGACCGCTCCCCTCAGTCGGGGACGAGTCCCTCGTCGCCGAGGAGCGCCCGCACCTCCTCCAGGGTCGCGTCGGACGGCGGCAGGACCAGGTCGGACTCCAGGAGGGAGTCGTCGTCGATCCGGTCGCCCTGTTGGCGTACGGCGTCCAGCAGCGCGGTCATCTCGACCCGGAACGACTGCTGGTCACCTGACTCGACGGCGCGCTCGAGCGCCTCGTCGAGAGCGTTGAGGGCGCCGAGGTGGCCGTCGGGGACGTCCCACTGGCCCTCGCCCATGATCCGGACGATCATCGCTCCTCCACCTCGGACTCGGGCCGCGCGAGCAGCTCGGCGGAGGCGGGGTCACCGGCCTCGATGCTGCCGGCCGGCTGGTCACCGGACGTGACGGCGCCACCCGACTGCGCCTTGAGGGCGGCGAGCTCGCGCTCGACGTCGGACTGCGACGACATCGACTCCAGCTCGCGGGCGATGTCGTCGCCCTGGTTGACCGAGCTGGCGTCGTCCAGCGCCCCGGAGGCGATGAGCTCGTCGATCGCACCGGCGCGGGCCTGCATCTGCGCGGTCTTGTCCTCGGCGCGCTGGACCGCCATGCCGACGTCCCCCATCTCCTCGGAGATGCCGGAGAACGCCTCGTTGATCCGGGTCTGCGCCTGGGCCGCGGTGTAGGTGGCCTTGATCGTCTCCTTGCGAGTGCGGAAGGCCTCGACCTTGGCCTGCAGCCGCTGGGAGGCGAGCGTGAGCTTCTCCTCCTCGCCCTGGAGCTGGGCGTGCTGGGCCTGCAGGTCGCTGATCTGGCCGGTCAGCGCGCTCTTGCGGGTCAGCGCCTCGCGGGCGAGGTCCTCCCGTCCCACCGACAGCGCCTTCTGCGCCTGGTCGGTGAGCTTGGTGGCCTGCTGCTGGAGCTGGGTCATCTGCAGCTCGACCCGCTTGCGGCTGGTCGCCACGTCCGCGACGCCCTTGCGGACCTTCTGCAGCAGCTCGAGCTGCTTCTGGTAGCTGTAGTCGAGGGTCTCGCGCGGATCCTCGGCGCGATCGACCGCCTGGTGCGCCTTGGCCTTGAAGATCATCATGATGCGCTGCATGAGGCCCATCGCAGTGCCCCTTTCGGTGAGGTCGGGCTCGTCGCCGGTGGACGGTCCCACCCTAGAGCGACAACGGGCGGACGACCCAGGAGGTTCCCGGGTCGCCCGGAGCGGCTGGGTACTCTGGGGGTGTCCCCGTCGTCCCGTCCCAGCACGAGGTCCTGTGTTCCGTCGTACCAAGTCCACGTCCGGCACCCCGTCGGCCGACACCGCCACGCTGCCGGGGTCTGAGAAGACCGGCGGCAAGGGCCGGCCCACGCCCACCCGCAAGGAGGCCGAGGCAGCCGCACGGGCCCGTGCCAAGGCAGCACGCAACCCCAAGGCGGCCAAGGGCCAGACCCGGGCGATGCGCGCCGAGCGCAGCCACGAGATCCGCGCCCGCATGCGCGCCGGCGACGAGAAGTACCTCCTCCCCCGCGACCGCGGCCCGGTGCGGCGCTTCGTGCGCGACTACGTCGACTCGCGGCTCAACATGGCCGAGTTCGCGATGCCGCTGCTGATCCTCAGCCTCGTGGCGCAGATGGCCGGCGCGCTCGAGCTCGGCGTCGGGATCATGAACGCCACCCTCCTCGTGGTCATCCTCGACGCGGTCTGGCTGCGGTTCCGGCTGCGCACGCAGCTGCGCGACCGCTTCGGCAAGGAGCACCTGCGCGGCACCACGTTCTACGCGCTGATGCGGGCGCTGCAGATGCGCTTCATGCGCGTCCCCAAGCCGCAGTACCGCATCGGCCAGACGCTCCCGGAGCGCTACCCGCGACCCTGAGCCGGTCCCGGCTGGGCCCGACCACCGCGCCTCCGTAGGGTCGAGGGCATGCAGACACGCAGACTGGGAGCCAGCGGGCTCCGCATCTCCGAGATCGCCTACGGCAACTGGATCACGCACGGCGGGCAGGTCGAGGCCGACGCCGCCACCGCGTGCGTCCGCGCCGCCCTCGACGCGGGCATCAGCACGTTCGACACCGCCGACGTCTACGCCAACACCAAGGCCGAGTCGGTGCTCGGCGAGGCCCTCAAGGGCGAACGCCGCGAGGGCCTGGAGATCTTCACCAAGGTCTACTGGCCGACCGGCCCCGGCAGGCACAACGACCACGGCCTGTCGCGCAAGCACATCCTGGAGTCGATCGACGGCTCGCTGCGTCGGCTCCAGACCGACTACGTCGACCTCTACCAGGCCCACCGCTTCGACCACGAGACGCCGCTGGAGGAGACGATGCTCGCCTTCGCCGACCTGGTGCGGCAGGGCAAGGTGCTCTACGTCGGCGTCTCGGAGTGGCGCGCGGAGGAGATCCGGCGGGCCCACGAGCTCGCCCGGGAGCTGCACGTGCCCCTGGTGAGCAACCAGCCGCAGTACAACATGCTGTGGCGCGTCATCGAGGCCGAGGTGGTGCCGACCTCCGAGGAGCTCGGCCTCGGCCAGGTGGTGTGGTCCCCGATCGCCCAGGGCGTGCTCACCGGCAAGTACAAGCCGGGCGAGGCGCCGCCCGCGGGCTCGCGGGCCACGGACGAGAAGGGCGGGGGCAAGGACATGGTCTCGCGCTGGCTGCGCGACGACCTGCTCGAGGCCGTCCAGGGCCTCGCACCGCTCGCCGAGCAGGCCGGACTGTCCATGGCCCAGCTCGCCGTGGCGTGGGTCCTGCAGAACGACAACGTCTCGGCCGCCATCGTCGGGGCCAGCCGCCCCGAGCAGGTCACCGAGCTCGTCGGCGCCTCGGGCAAGCGGCTCGACGAGGACCTGATGACGGCGATCGACGACGTCGTCGGGGAGTACGTCGAGCGCGACCCCGCACAGACGGTCTCGCCCGCCACGCGGGACTTCGGGGACCGCTAGGCGCTCAGGCTCATCGGGCCGTAGACCTCGCGGTCGCCCTCGAGCAGCACCACGGACGCCACGCCCTCCTCGCGCAGGTCGCGCCAGACCTCCCCCACCCAGGTCTCGGCGTCGCCCTGCGAGGGGAAGCGTGGGTCCTCCCGCTCGACGGTGCTGCCGGCCGCGTCGAGGCAGCGCCAGTGCCACACCAGCTGCTCGGGCACGGCGCTGCCGCCGCCGAAGTGGGACTCGGTGCCGGACGGGATCATGCGGACCTCCTGGTCGGGGGCGGGGGGCCGGTCGCCGGGCGTCAGGAGCCGCGGACGCCCGGGCTGACGAACGGGGGCTTGGTCACCACGAAGACCTCGCGGCGTCCGCGCACGTCGACGGAGACCTCGGCCCCGTCGGTGACCTGGCTGGCGAGCAGGGCGAGACCGACGCCCTTGCGCAGCGACGGGGAGAACGTGCCCGAGGTGATCTCGCCGACCGGCACGTCGGCGGCCAGCAGCACGCGCATGCCCGGCCGCGGGATGCCGCGACCGGTGGCCACCAGCCCGCGCAGCGCGCGGGCGGGCCCGGCCGCCTTCTCGGCGGTCAGGACGTCCTTGCCCCAGAACGCCGGCTTGGACCAGCCGACCGCCCAGCCCAGCCGCCCCTGCACCGGTGTGACCGCGGGAGAGATGTCCTGGCCGTGGAGGGGGTAGCCCATCTCGGTGCGCAGCGTGTCGCGCGCGCCGAGCCCGCAGGGGACGAGGCCGCCGGTGGCCTGCTCGGCGGCGGCGAAGATGCCGTCCCAGACCTCGCCCGCCGCCGCGGCCGGCACGACCAGCTCGTAGCCGCGCTCGCCGGTGTAGCCGGTGCGGCACACCGTGACTTCCGCGCCGGCGAGGGGCGCGACCGCGAACGACATGTAGTCGTGGCCCACCGGGAGGTCCATCGCGCCGAGCACCTCGTCGGACCGGGGGCCCTGCACGGCGAGGACCGCGAAGTCGTGGTGCTGGTCGGTGACCGTGACGCCCTCGGGTGCGGCCGCGGCCAGCCGGCGGGCGACCTCGGCGGAGTTGGCCGCGTTGGGCACCAGCAGCACGTCGTCGTCGCCGTGGAGGTAGGCGATCAGGTCGTCCACCACGCCGCCGGTCTGCTCGTCGCAGCACAGCGTGTACTGCGCCTGGCCGGGTGCGATGCGACCCAGGTCGTTGGTCAGCGCGCGGTTGACGAAGTCGGCCGCGCCCGAGCCGGTGACCCGCACCTTGCCCAGGTGGCTGACGTCGAATGCTCCGACCGACTCGCGGACCGCGGCGTGCTCCTTGAGGACGCCGGTCGGGTACTCCAGGGGCATCTCCCACCCGCCGAACTCGGCGAGCTTGGCGCCCAGCGCCAGGTGACGGTCGTGGAGCGGGGAGTGGAAGAGGTCGGGCACAGCCGGAAACGTACCTCAGCCGCGCAGGGCTAGCATCGGCCCGGTGACGACCTACACCCTCCGCACCGGCTCCCCCGAACGCACCGGCACCGACGCCGTCGTGGTCGGCCTCGTCTCGACCCGCAAGGGCCCGCGCGTGGTCGCCGACGCCCAGGGCGTCGCGGACGCCTACGGCCGCAAGTTCGGGCCCATGCTGAGCATGCTCGGCTTCGAGGCCAAGCGCGACCAGGTCGTGTCCGTGCCCACCGGCGGCGTCATCAAGGCCCCGGTGCTCGTGCTCGTCGGCCTCGGCGAGCCCGGTGCCGACCACGACGGGAGCGGCGTCACCGCCGCCGAGGTCCGACGCGCCGCGGGCAACGCGTCCCGCGCGGTGAAGAACGCCGCCTCGGTCGCGCTGTGCCTGCCCACCGACTCCCCCGACCACGTCCGCGCCGCGCTCGAGGGCTATCTCCTCGGCGCCTACCGGTTCGACACCTACCTGACCGAGGCCAAGGACGACGTGCCCGGCGAGGTCGTCGTGCTCAGCCCCGGCGCCCGCCGCCAGGAGCAGCAGGACGCGTTCGCCCGCGCCGAGGTGCTCGTCCGCGCGGTCTCCAGCGCCCGCGACTGGGTCAACACCCCGCCCGGCGACCTCGTGCCCGCGCTCTTCGCCGACGCGATCGCCGAGCGGGCCGGCGAGGCCGGCAAGGCCGCCCCCGCCAAGGGCCGCTCCTCCTCCCGCACGCCCAAGGTCGCGGTCGAGGTCTTCGACGAGCAGGCCCTGCGGGACAAGGGCTGCGGCGGCCACATCGGTGTCGGCCAGGGCTCGGTCAGCCCGCCGCGCCTGGTCCGCCTGACCTACGCGCCCCGGGGCGCCACGGCGCACCTGGCGCTGGTCGGCAAGGGCATCACCTTCGACTCCGGCGGCCTCTCGCTCAAGCCCGGCGCCTCGATGGGCACGATGAAGATGGACATGGCCGGCGCCGCCGCGGTGGTCAACGCGATCACCGCCATCGCCTCGCTCGACCTGCCGGTCAAGGTCACCGCGTACGCCGCCCTGGCCGAGAACATGCCGTCCGGCTCGGCGCAGCGCCCCGGCGACGTGATCACGATCTACGGCGGCCGCACCGTCGAGGTGCTCAACACCGACGCCGAGGGCCGCCTGGTGCTCGCCGACGCGCTGGTGCACGCCGTCGAGGACGCGCCCGACGCGATCGTCGACGTGGCCACCCTCACCGGCGCGTGCATGGTCGCCCTGGGCGACCGCGTCAGCGGCCTGTTCGGCAACGACGACGGCCTGGTCGCGCGCCTGGAGGGCTCCGCGGCCGCCGCCGGAGAGCTGCTGTGGCACATGCCGATCCCCGAGGAGATGACCGAGAAGGTCCGCGGCAACTCCAAGATCGCCGACCTCGCCCAGCACAACTCCGAGCGCTGGGGCGGGGCGTCGTACGCCGCGGCGTTCCTGCAGGAGTTCGTCGGCGAGACGCCGTGGGCCCACCTCGACATCGCCGGCCCGGCATTCAACGAGCGGCCCGCCTACGGCTACGTCACCCCCGGCGGCACCGGCGTCGCGGTCACGACCCTGGTCGAGCTCGCCGCGTCCCTCGCGGATCAGTCCTCCTAGACCTCGCCGGCCTTCTTGCGGCGGTTGTACTCCCGCATGCGGGCGGGGTAGCCGACGACCGCGGCGTCGTAGGCCCCGATGTGGTGCCGGTCGGCGAACTTGTGCGCCCACTCCGTCGACGGCACCCGGCGGCGCGTCCACTCGCCGTCGTTGGCCACGAGCACCACGGTCACGTCGCTGACTGCTGTGCGCGGCTCCAGGAACGCCTCCACGCCCTGCCGCGTGCGGACGAAGTCCTCCAGGTGCGCGGTGTCGGCGGTGTCGGCCGTGCGCACCGTGGTGTAGCCGCCCGAGGTGCGGCGCATCGAGCGCTGACCCCGGAGCCGGTCGAAGAGCCCCATGGGCGACATCCTCCCCCATGGCCGTGCGCGGGTGGGGCGTGAGGCGGGCGCCGGAGGGGTAGGAGTGGGCCGCCGGGGCTACCGGCGAGTTGGGCGGCGACGCTGGACTCGCCGGGGTTTGGTGCAAGGATGGGGCCGTCCTGGGCGGCTCCCCTGGCCGTCCGGTCCAGACCCGGCACGCAGCGCGGCTTGCGACCCACAGCCGCCCGAAGGAGCGAATAGACCGCATGGCGACCTCAGTCACCCTTCCGGCACTCGGCGAGTCCGTCACCGAGGGAACCATCACCCGCTGGCTCAAGCAGCCGGGCGACACCGTGGAGGTCGACGAGCCGCTGCTCGAGGTCTCGACCGACAAGGTCGACACCGAGATCCCCTCCCCCGTCGCCGGCACCCTGCTGGAGATCAAGGCCGACGAGGACGAGACCGTCGAGGTCGGCGCCGAGCTCGCCGTGATCGGCGACGAGGGCGAGGGTGGCTCGAGCGACTCCGGCTCGGACGACGCCGAGGCCGGCGACGACTCCGGCGACGACTCCGACGCCGACGGCGCCGCGGAGGAGCCGGAGCCCGAGGCCGACGAGGAGCCGGAGCCCGAGAGCACCAAGCAGGAGGACGAGGGCTCGCCCGACCTGCACGACAGGCCCGCCTCCGGCGGCACCAAGGGCTCGGGCGAGGGCACCGCGGTCACGCTCCCGGCCCTGGGCGAGTCGGTCACCGAGGGCACCATCACCAAGTGGCTCAAGTCCGTCGGCGACACGGTCGACGTCGACGAGCCGCTGCTCGAGGTCTCCACCGACAAGGTCGACACCGAGATCCCCTCCCCCGTCGCCGGCACCCTGCTGGAGATCAAGGCCGACGAGGACGAGACCGTCGAGGTCGGCGCCGAGCTGGCGATCGTCGGCGACGCCGACGCGGCCGGCGGGTCGGACGACTCGGGCGACTCCGGTGACACCGCGTCCGACGAGCCGGAGCCCGAGCCCGAGCCGGAGGACGAGCCGGAGCCGGAGCCCTCCACGGAGGCGGACCCCCCGCAGCCGCCGCACGAGGAGGCCGAGGAGCAGAGCCAGCCGGCCGCCGAGAAGGCGCCGGCGCCGAGCAGGGAGCCCGAGCAGGAGCGCGGCAGCGACCCCGCGGCGGCGTCCGGCGGGTCCGAGGGGTCCGGCGACTCCGGCGACTCGCGTGGCTACGTCACTCCGCTGGTGCGCAAGCTGGCCGCCGAGCACGACGTCGACCTGGCCGGCCTCGAGGGCACGGGCGTGGGGGGCCGCATCCGCAAGCAGGACGTGCTCGAGGCCGCCAAGGCCAAGCAGGCCGCGGCCGAAGCGCCGTCCGCCCCGTCCGCCGGCTCCGGTGGCGCAGGCGGCTCGGCAGGCCAGGGCGCGGGGGCCCCGGCGTCCGGCGCAGCAGCCGCCCCGAGCAGTGAGCCGAGCCCGCTGCGCGGCAAGACCGAGCCGCTCTCGCGCCTGCGCAAGGTGATCGCCAAGCGCATGGTCGAGTCGCTGCAGACCTCCGCGCAGCTGACCACGGTCGTCGAGGTCGACGTGACCTCGATCGCCCGGCTGCGCGACGCCCGCAAGGCCGACTTCGCCGCCCGCGAGGGCGTGAAGCTGTCGTTCATGCCGTTCTTCGCCAAGGCCACGATCGACACGCTCAAGGCCCACCCGGCGCTCAACGCCACGATCGACACCGACAAGGGCGAGGTCACCTACTTCGACCACGAGAACGTCGCGATCGCCGTCGACACCGACAAGGGCCTGCTCACCCCGGTGATCAAGCACGCCGGCGACCTCAACGTCGCCGGGCTGGCCCGCAAGATCGCCGACCTGGCCGAGCGCACCCGGACCAACAAGATCGGTCCCGACGAGCTGTCCGGCGGCACCTTCACGCTGACCAACACCGGCAGCCGCGGAGCGCTGTTCGACACCCCGATCATCAACCAGCCGCAGGTCGGTGTCCTGGGCACCGGCTCGGTGGTCAAGCGCGCGGTGGTGATCGACGACCCCAACCTGGGCGAGACCATCGCGGTGCGCCAGATGGTCTACCTCGCGCTGACCTACGACCACCGCCTGGTCGACGGCGCCGACGCCGCTCGGTTCCTCTCCGACCTCAAGACCCGCCTGGAGTCGGGCAGCTTCGAGGTCTGAGCTCCAGCCGGACCCCCACGGGAGCCGCGTGCTCCTGCGGGCGGTCCGTAGGGTGGGGCCATGCGTTTCGTGCTCGCCGGGGCGTCCGGCTTCCTCGGTCGCGCCTGGGCGTCCTACCTGACCGTCCACGACCACGACGTCGTGCGCCTGGTGCGCTCGACCCCGTCCGGCCCCGGCGAGTCCCGGTGGGACCCCTACTCCGGGACCCTGGACCGGTCGCTGGTCGAGTCCGCCGACGTGGTGGCCAACCTGGCCGGTGCCCCGCTGGCCCACTGGCCGTGGACCGACTCCTACAAGCGCACCTTCCTCGACAGCCGTGTGGTGACCACCCGCGTGCTGGCCGAGGCCGTGGCCGACAGCGACCGCAAGCCGGTGTTCGTCGCCCAGAACGGCATCTCGGGCTACGGCGACCGCGGCGCCGAGGTGATCACCGAGGACACCCCCTTCGACGCAGACACCTACATCGGCGACGTGACGCGACGGTGGGAGGCCGCCGCCGGACCAGCGATGGAGGCAGGGGCCCGCGTCGTCGTCCTGCGAAGCGCGGTCGTGCTCGACCGCAGCGGCGGGGCCGTCAAGGCGATGCTGCCGGTGTTCAAGGCAGGGCTCGGCGGACCCATCGGTGACGGACGCCAGTACTACCCGACGATCTCGCTGCAGGACTGGGTGCATGCGGCGTCGGTGCTGGCCTACGACGACGACGCCTCGGGCATCTACAACGTCGTCGGTCCGGACACCTCGACCAACGCCGACTACACCCGCGAGCTGGCGCAGGCGCTCCACCGCCCGACCTTCATGCGGCTCCCGGCCACCCCACTGAGGGCGGTCGGCGGGGTCGCGGGGGGCGAGCTGCTGGCCTCGACGCGCGTCGAGCCGCGCCGCCTGCTCGAGCAGGGCTACGCCTTCGCCCACACCGACGTCGCCGACCGGGTCAGGGCTGCCCTCGAGGGCTTCCGGACGTCGCGGCGCTGAGCCGCCACCGGCCGTCGACGAGCCGGAGCACCAGTCGCCGCCGCTGCCAGGGTGCGGTCGGCAGCACCCGCGCGGCGGCACCGGACCGAGCCACGGCCCGCGTGCGGGCCACGACCCGCACCACGACCAGCCGCGGCCGCGCGACCAGCACCGACAACCGGCGCGTGCGCGTCGCGAGGTCGAGCGTGAGTCCCCGCTCGGCGTACGCCCGGAGCACGGCGACGTCACGGCGGCCAGCGCGGCTGCGCGGGTCATGGAGCCGGCGCAGCGCGCCGACCTCACCCGAGGAGTACGCCGCGGCGCGGGCCGCCTGCCACTCCTCCCACACGCGGACGGCCCGCAGCGGCGCCGGCTGCGGTCGCGGCGTCGCGGCGACCGACGTCCCGGAAGCGGGGTCGCTCCCGGCCCTCGGCCCGGGAGCCGCCGCCCCCAGGCCCACCGCGACGAGCGCCGCCACGACCGCTCGGAGTGCTGCACCGATGTCCATCCCTGCATCCTGCGCCGGTCCGGGGATAGCGCCACCGACTTGTCCACAGGCCCTCGGCCGGTGCGGGCTAGGCTCGGACCCGTGAGCCACGAGTACGTGCACCCCGGCGTGGTGACCATGGACTACCAGGAGGCCTGGGACCTGCAGCGCCGCCTGCACGCCGACGTGGTCGCCGGCGGGGCGGGGCAGGTGCTGCTGGTCGAGCACCCCCCGGTCCTCACCGCCGGCAAGCGCACCGAGCCGCACGAGCGGCCCGTCGACGGCACGCCGGTCGTCGACGTGGACCGGGGCGGCAAGATCACCTTCCACGGTCCGGGCCAGCTCGTCGGCTATCCCATCGTCCGGCTGGCCGAGCACGTCTTCGTCGTCGACTACGTCCGCCGCCTCGAAGAGGCGCTGATCGGCGTCTGCACCGACCTCGGCGTGACCACCGCGCGCGTGCCGGGCCGCAGCGGCGTGTGGATCGCCGAGGACGACCGTGGCCCGGAGCGCAAGGTCGCCGCGATCGGCATCCGGGTCAGCCACGGGGTCGCGATGCACGGGTTCGCGCTCAACTGCGACGTCGACCTGGGGTGGTACGACCGCTTCGTCCCGTGCGGCATCAGCGACGCCGGGGTCACCTCGCTGTCCTCCGAGCTCGGTCGCGACGTGACCGTGCACGAGGTCGCCCCCCTGCTGCAGCCGCACCTGGACCGCCTGCTCTCGTGGGCGCCGTACCAGCGCACCCCCGACTACGCGCCCAAGCCGGAGCCGGGCGCGCGGGTGCGTGTCCCGGTGGTCAATCCGCTGTCCTGAGGCCTGCGTGCGAGAGGCTGGCCGCGCCCTGCGGGGTGCCGTCCGAGCCGTCCACCAGGAGCCACGTTGCGCGCCACGACTGATCTCGCCGTCGAGACGCGCGGCCTGCGCAAGGAGTACCTCGGTCGGCGCGGACGCCACCGGGTCGCGGTCCGGGACCTCGACCTGCAGGTGCCGTTCGGCGGCGTGCACGGGTTCCTCGGTCCCAACGGCTCCGGCAAGACCACCACCATCCGGATGCTGCTCGGGCTGGCGCGCCCGAGCGGCGGCGAGGTGCGGGTGCTCGGCGAGACCGTGCCGGGCGGGCTGCCGGCCGTCATCGGCCGCGTCGGCGCCGTCGTCGAGCAGCCGCGGTTCCTCCCGGGCTTCTCCGGGGAGCGCAACCTGCAGCTCCTCGCCCGGGCCGGCGGCCTGCCGCCCTCGCGCGTCGCCGAGACGGTCGAGCGCGTCGGGCTGACCGGGCGCGAGCGCGACCGCTACAAGACCTACTCCCTCGGCATGAAGCAGCGCCTGGCGATCGCGGCGACGCTGCTCAAGCAGCCTGACCTGCTGATCCTCGACGAGCCCACCAACGGCCTGGACCCGGCGGGCATCCGCGACATCCGCGGCATGGTCCGCGACCTGGGGCGCTCCGGGGTGACGGTCCTGCTCAGCTCCCACCTGCTCGCCGAGGTGCAGCAGGTCTGCGACTCGGTCTCGATCATCGGCGAGGGCCGGCTGCTGTCGTCGGGACGCGTCGACGAGCTCGTCGGCCGCGAGCGCGGTCACGCCCTCCGGGTCGTGGTCGCCGACCCGGGCGCGGCGGCGCCCCACCTGCTGGCCGCCGGTTGGCGGGTCGAGCGCACCGGCGACGCCCTGCGCGTGGTCGGGGCCCCCGACCCGGCCGACGTCACCCGCGTCCTGGCCGAGCGCGGGGTCTGGGTGCGGGGACTCGCACCCGAGCAGGCCGACCTCGAGAGCGTCTTCCTGCGCCTGACCGGCGACGGCCGCGTCGACGGGGAGAGCCGATGAGGCTCGCGACCGCCGAGCTGCGCCGCTTCTGGGCCAGGCGCGCCGTCGCGGTCGTGCTGCTGGTGACCGTCGTGCTGGCCGGGCTGCTCGCGGCCTCGGCGCTCTGGTCCACCCGGCCGGCCTCCACCGCCGAGCTGCGCGACGCCCAGAGCCAGGTCGACGCGCTCGGTGACTCCTGGGAGCAGGAGGTCGACCGCTGCGAGCGGGCCCCCGAGGACTACCTCGGCCCCGGTGCGACGACCGACGACTGCGCGACGCTCCAGCCCACGGCGCAGGACTACGTCGGGCGGTCGGCGCTCGACCTGTCCGGGGAGCTCGACACCCGCGGCCTCGGTCTCGTCGTCGTCCTGGTCGGTGCCGCGGTCGTGCTGGGCGCGACCTTCTCCGGGGCCGACTGGAGCAGCGCGTCCATGGGCACCCAGCTGGTCTTCGAGCCACGCCGGCTGCGGGTCTGGGCGGCCAAGGCGCTCGCGGTCGTGCTGTCCACCACCCTCGCCGCCGCCCTCGTGTCCGCCGCCTTCTGGGGCGCGCTGTACGCCGCGGCGCGCGCCCGCGACCTGCCGGTGCCGGGCGCGGTGGTCGTCGAGGTGCTCGACGAGTCCGGACGAGGACTCCTGCTGGTGGCCGCCGCGGCGCTCGGCGCGCACGCTCTCACCATGCTGCTGCGCAGCACCGTGGGCACCCTGGGCGTGCTGTTCGGCTACGCCGTCGCCGGCGAGATCGTGGTGGCCTCCCTGCCCTTCGACAAGATGAGCCAGTGGTCGCTGGCCAACAACGCGCAGGCCTGGATCGCCGACGGCATCGAGGTCTACGACGAGAGCATCTGCTCGGCCGGCGACCAGGGTGGCTGTGACCCGACGTACCTCCTCGGCGCGGCGCACGGCGCGGCCTACCTCGGCGTCCTGCTGCTCCTGGTCGTGCTGGTCTCCCCGGTGGCGTTCCGGCGCCGCGACGTCACCTGAGACGACGTACGATGGGCGGGATGACCGCGCCGACCGACACCTCCGCCTCCCCCTCGACCGCTGCTCCCGAGGGCCGCCGCCTGCTCCGCCTCGAGGTCCGCAACGCGGCGACCCCGATCGAGAAGAAGCCGGAGTGGATCAAGACCCGCGCGCGGATGGGCCCGGAGTACACCGAGCTGCAGGCGCTGGTGAAGTCCGAGGGCCTGCACACGGTGTGCCAGGAGGCCGGGTGCCCCAACATCTACGAGTGCTGGGAGGACCGCGAGGCGACCTTCCTCATCGGTGGTGACCAGTGCACCCGGCGCTGCGACTTCTGCCAGATCGACACCGGCAAGCCCCAGCCGCTGGACCGCGACGAGCCGCGTCGGGTGGCCGAGAGCGTGCAGACCATGGGCCTGCGCTACGCCACGATCACCGGCGTCGCCCGCGACGACCTGCCCGACGGTGGTGCCTGGCTCTACGCCGAGACCGTCCGCGCGATCCACGAGCTCAACCCCGGCACCGGGGTGGAGAACCTGATCCCGGACTTCAACGGCCGCCCCGAGCTGCTGGCGGAGGTCTTCGAGTCCCGTCCCGAGGTCCTGGCCCACAACGTCGAGACCGTGCCGCGGATCTTCAAGCGGATCCGCCCGGCGTTCCGCTACGACCGCTCCCTCGGTGTCCTGACCGCGGCGCGCGAGTTCGGCCTGGTCACCAAGTCCAACCTCATCCTCGGCATGGGCGAGACCCGTGAGGAGGTCTCCCAGGCGCTGCGCGACCTGCACGAGGCCGGCACCGAGCTGGTCACGATCACCCAGTACCTGCGCCCTTCGCCGCGCCACCATCCGGTCGAGCGGTGGGTCCGGCCCGAGGAGTTCGTCGAGCTCGCCACCGAGGCCGAGGAGATCGGCTTCGCCGGGGTCCTGTCCGGTCCGCTGGTGCGCTCCTCCTACCGCGCGGGACGGCTCTACCAGCAGGCGATGGACCGGCGCGCGACCGCCGAGGCATAGGGAAGAATGGCGTCGAGGCCGCGAGGTCTCGACAGGCTCGACCACCGTGGTGGAGCGCTCGACCACCGTGATCCCGGACGAGGAACGAGATGGCACGCAAAGACGGCAAGCCCGGCCGCGCCGCACAGATGCGGCAGGTCTACAGCCTGACCAAGCAGGCTGACCCGCACATCGGACTGATCCTGCTGGGGACCTTCCTCGCCGGCACGCTGGTCGCGTTCCTCGCGCTGTCGTTCATCCCGCCCGGCTGGTTCGTGCTCGACCTGGTCACCGCGCTGCTGATCGGGCTGATCGCGCTGCTCTTCGTCTTCGGCCGCCGCGCCACCAAGTCGCAGATCGCGCAGGTCAAGGGCAAGCCCGGTGCCGCGCTGGCGGTGCTCACCGTGCTGCGCCGCGGGTGGCGCACCGACCAGATGGTCGCGTTCAACCGCAACCAGGACGTCGTGCACCGCGTGGTCGGCCCTCCCGGCATCGTGCTCATCGGCGAGGGGCAGCACAACCGGGTCAAGAACCTGCTGCAGCGCGAGCGGGCCCTCCACCAGCGCGTCGCCGCGGACACCCCGGTGCACGAGATCATCGTCGGCGAGGGTGAGGGCGAGGTGCCGCTGGAGAAGCTCCGCCGCCACATCACCAAGCTCGGTCGTCAGATCCAGCCGGCGGAGATGACCGAGGTGCTCTCCCGGCTCAAGGCCATCGACGCCTCGCGCCAGCAGGTGCCGCTGCCCAAGGGGCCGGTGCCGACCTCGATGAAGGGCATGCGCGGCAACCTGCGCGGTCGCTAGCACCTGGCAGGTCAGGCCCACGCCACGCACCCATCCGGATGGTGCCGGGGGCCGAACTGGCGGCGTGAGCCAGACCCGTGACCAGCACAGGGCGACCCGCCGTCAGGACCGACCCCGTGTGGCCGTCGTGGGCGCCGGCATCTCCGGGCTGACCGCTGCCTACCTGCTCCAGCGCGACCACCACGTCACGCTGTTCGAGGCCCAGGACCGGCTCGGCGGCCACGCCCACACCCACGACGTCCGGTCCGCAGGCCGTCCGGTCCAGGTCGACTCCGGTTTCATCGTGCTCAACGACCGGACCTATCCCCGGCTGCGCGCGCTCCTGGCCGAGATCGGCGTCGAGACCCGGCCCACCGAGATGAGCATGAGCATCACCTGCCGCGGCTGCGGCCTGGGGTACGTCGGTGGGCGCGGCGCGAGCGGGATCTTCGGCCAGCGCCGACGCGCCCTCGACCCGCGGTTCTGGCGCCTGCTGCTGCAGATCTCGCGCTTCCAGCAGCGCGCCGTCGCGCTGCTCGACGAGCCCGGCGGGGAGGCGCTGTCCTACGGCGACTTCCTCGAGCGCGAGGGCTTCACCGAGCACTTCGTGGCCCACTACGCGATCCCGGTCGTGTCCTGCGTGTGGTCGATGGGCCGCGCGGAGGCACTGGCCTACCCCGCGGCGTACCTCTTCCGGTTCCTGGAGCACCACGGTTTCCTGCGTCTCGGCGACGCGCCCACCTGGCACACCGTGGTCGGCGGGTCGCAGACCTACGTGCGCGCGGTCGCCGACCGCCTCGACGTCGTACGCCGGGGCGCGCAGGTCACCGCGGTCAGCCGCAAGCCCGACGAGGTGCTCGTGCAGACCACGGGTCCCGACGGGACCGAGGTCGCCGGGTTCGACAAGGTGGTGCTGGCCGCCCACGCCGACGAGTCGCTGGCCATGCTGACCGACCCGACCGAGGACGAGCGGCGAGTGCTCGGCGCCTTCGCCTACAGCGAGAACCGCACCTTCCTGCACCGCGACGACCGGTTCCTCCCGGCGCCCCGCGTGCGGGCGTCGTGGAACTACCGCCTCGACGCCTGCGGCGAGGTGGCCGACCGTACCCGCCTGTCCTACTGGATGAACCGGCTGCAGGCCCACGACGAGTCGGATCCCCTGGTCGTCACGCTGAACCCCGACGATCGTGACCTGCCCGGCGACGTGATCGCGGAGATGCGCTACGCCCACCCGGTCTACACCGCCGAGGCGGTCGCCGCCCAGCGCGAGCTGGCCGGCCTCAACGGTGACCGCCTCGCGTTCGCCGGCGCCTACCAGGGCTGGGGCTTCCACGAGGACGGCTGCGCCTCGGGCATGCGGGCCGCGGTGTCCCTCGGTGCCACCCCGCTGGCGGTGGACCTGCCGCACGGAGACCAGCGGGACGCACTGTCGTGACGGCCACCTCCCAGCGGGTCGGCGCCGGTCCCGCCCTCGACGCGCGCCACTTCACCCCGCAGGTGGTCGAGGGCACCGTGACCCACCGGCGCACCCGCCCCTTCGACTACGGCTTCACCCACCGCACGACCGCGTGGCTGGTCGACCTGGACCGACCGCGCGACGCGTTCCCGCGGTGGTCGCGCAGCGCAGTCACCGTCCGTGAGCCCGACCACCTCGCGCCGGGCAGCGCGACCCTGCGCTGGAAGCTCCAGCACTACCTGCGCAGCGAGCGCCTCCCGTGGACCGCTCACCGGGTGCTGATGCTGACCGGCGCCCGGACGTTCGGCTACGCCTTCGACCCGCTGACGACGTACTTCGTGCTCGCGAAGGACGGCACCCTCGAGGGGATCCTCGCCGAGGTGCACAACACCTACGGCGAGCGGCACTGCTACCCGCTCGGAGCCGAGGCCGCGACAGGCCGGTGCGACCACGAGCAAGGAGTTCTACGTCTCGCCGTTCCTCACCGTCGAGGGTCGTTACGACATCCGGGCCCGGCTCGACCACGAGCGCGTGGCGGTCTCGATCACCCTCACCCAGGGCGGGGAGCGCGTCTTCACCGGCAGCGTCGCCGGCCGCCTCCGTCCGGCGACCCGCCGCGCGGTGCTCCGCGCCGTCGTGCGCGACCCCCTCGCCGCCCAGCGCGTCACCGCGCTCGTCCGCCTGCACGGGATCACCCTGTGGCTGCGCCGGCTGCCCGTGGTCCCTCGTCCACGTCACCGCACTCCGAAAGGCCTGTCATGAGCACTGCCGCCACGCACGTCGACACGACCATCACGCTCGACCTGGGCTCGGTCGCCGTGGCGCGGCCCGTCCCGGAGGCGCCTGCCCTCGGCCTCAAGGGCCGGGTCGCGCGCTCGGTGCTCTCCCGCATCGTCCGCAAGGTCGACGTCGGGCTGGCGCTGCCGTCCGGTGAGCACCTCGGCCCGCGCGACCCACGGCTGCCACAGCTGCGCGTGCTCGACGAGAAGGCGTTCTTCGGCCGACTCGGCGACAGCCCGATGATCGGCATGGGCGAGGCCTACATGGCCGGCGAGTGGGACACCGCCGACGACACCGACCTGGCCGACGCGCTGTCGCCGTTCGCGGCCAGCCTCACCGACCTGATCCCGAAGAGCTTCTACCGGCTGCGCCACGTGGTGCTCCCCCGCATGCTCAGCTCGGAGGAGAACACCCGCGACGGGTCCCGGTACAACATCCACCGTCACTACGACCTGTCCAACGAGATGTTCGCGGAGTTCCTGGACCCGACCCTGTCCTACTCGTGCGCCCTGTTCGACGGACTCGACCCGGCCCCGGCGCAGGCCGACCACGAGACCGCGCAGCTGCGCAAGATCGACGCCGTCCTCGACGCCGCCGGCGTCCGGGAGGGCACCCGCGTCCTCGAGATCGGCACCGGCTGGGGGTCGCTGGCGATCCGGGCCGCCCAGCGCGGCGCGACCGTCACCACGATCACCATCTCCGCCCAACAGGCCGACCTGGCCCGCGAGCGGATCGAGCGGGCCGGCGTCTCGGACCGGGTCGAGGTGGCGCTGCGCGACTACCGCGACGAGCAGGGCGAGTACGACGCCGTGGTGAGCGTGGAGATGATCGAGGCGGTCGGCGAGCAGTACTGGCCGACGTACTTCGCCAAGATCGACGCCGTGCTGGCTCCCGGGGGTCGCGCCGCGATCCAGACGATCCTGCTCGAGCATGAGCGGTTCCTCGCCACGCGGAACACCTACGGGTGGATCCACAAGTACATCTTCCCCGGCGGCCTGCTTCCCTCCACCCAGGCGATCGAGGACGTGGTGGGCAAGCACACCTCCCTGCGGCTGGTCGAGGAGCGCTACATCGGGCTGCACTACGCCCACACGCTGCGGCTGTGGCGCGAGCGGTTCATCGACAACTGGGACCGGGTCGAGGCGCTGGGCTTCGACCCGACGTTCCGCCGGATGTGGGAGTTCTACCTCGCCTACTGCGAGGCGGGCTTCCGCACCGGCTACCTCGACGACGCGATCCTCACGATCAGCCGGTAGCCGCCGGTCGCCTAGCGGCGGATGACGACCGTGCCCGCCGCGAGGTCGTGCAGGCCGCGCTGGTCGCGGTTGAACACCAGCGGCGGGACCACCAGGCACACCAGCAGGCTGCGCAGCAGCGAGCGCAGGAGGGGGACGGCGCGGCCGTCGAGGCGCACCACCCGCAGCTGCAGCGCGAGCTGGCCGAACGACGCCCCGGCGATCGAGACGAAGAACGCCGTCTCGAGCAGGAACACCAGCAGCGGCACGAACGCCGCCTGGTCACGGGTCAGGTCGGCGGCCCGCGTGATCAGGTTGGCGACCAGCACGCTGGGGATCCAGTCGACGAAGAGCGCCGCGATGCGCCGCCCCCACGAGGCGACCGAGCGTGAACCTTCCGGCGGGAGGCCGAGCCGCTCGCCTGGGTAGGCCGGCTCCGTCTGGTCGCTCACGCCCCGACCCTAGCCGGGACGAACCAGCGCACCGTCCACGGAGAGATCGGCGTAACACGCCCGAAACAAGCGGGATACGGTGGAGAAACTGCCCGAGCCTAAGGTCCGTCCAGTGGTGCCGCTCGACGACGACGGTGCCCAACCGGTCTCACCGTCATCAGGTCGCAGCCCGCGACCGAGGAGGAATGCATGTTCGCCAACAGCGACGAGCTGCTCAAGTACATCAAGGACGAAGGCGTCGAGATGGTCGACGTCCGCTTCTGCGACCTGCCTGGTGTCATGCAGCACTTCACCGTCCCGATCTCGTCGTTCGACGAGTCGGTCTTCGAGGACGGCCTGAACTTCGACGGGTCCTCGATCCGCGGGTTCCAGGCGATCAACGAATCGGACATGGCGCTGTTCCCGGACCCCACCACGGCGTACATCGACCCCTTCCGCGTGTCGAAGACACTGGTGCTCAACTTCTTCATCCACGACCCGATCACCGGTGAGGCCTACAGCCGCGACCCGCGCAACATCGCCCGCAAGGCGCTGGCCTACCTCAACACCACCGGCATCGCCGACACCGCGTTCTTCGCCCCCGAGGCGGAGTTCTACGTCTTCGACTCCGTGCGCTACAACACCGACGCGCACGAGGGCTTCTACCACATCGACTCCGACGAGGGCTGGTGGAACAGCGGCTCGGCCGGCGACAACCGCGGCTACAAGACCCGCTTCAAGGGCGGCTACTTCCCCGTCGCGCCGTACGACCAGCACGGCGACCTGCGCGACGTGATGGTCAAGAACCTGGAGAACTCCGGGCTCACCGTCGAGCGCGCCCACCACGAGGTCGGCACCGCGGGCCAGGCGGAGATCAACTACCGCTTCGACACGCTGCTCAAGGCCGCGGACGACGTGATGAAGTTCAAGTACATCATCAAGAACACCGCCTGGCACGCGGGCAAGTCGGCGACCTTCATGCCCAAGCCGATCTTCGGCGACAACGGCTCCGGCATGCACGTCCACCAGTCCCTGTGGAAGGACGGCGACCCGCTCTTCTACGACGAGAAGGGCTACGGCGGCCTCTCCGACCTGGCCCGCTGGTACATCGGCGGCATCCTCAAGCACGCCCCGGCGGTGCTGGCGTTCACCAACCCGACGGTGAACTCCTTCCACCGCCTGGTGCCCGGCTTCGAGGCACCGATCTCGCTGGTCTACAGCTCGCGCAACCGCTCGGCCTCGGTCCGCATCCCGATCACCGGCGCCAACCCCAAGGCCAAGCGGATCGAGACCCGATTCCCCGACCCGTCGGCGAACCCCTATCTGGCGTTCTCCGCGCTCATGCTCGCCGGCCTCGACGGCATCCAGAACAAGATCGAGCCGGCCGCCCCGATCGACAAGGACATCTACGAGCTGCCGCCGGACGAGATGGCCGAGATCGACCAGGTTCCGACCTCCCTCGGCGCCGTTCTCGATGCGCTCGAGGACGACCACGACTTCCTCACCGTGGGCAACGTCTTCACACCCGACCTGATCGACACGTGGGTCAACTTCAAGCGCACGCAGGAGATCGCGCCGGTGCAGCTGCGTCCGCACCCGCATGAGTTCGAGCTCTACTACGACATCTGAGATCTCATAGATCGCGAAACGGCCCCTGACCTGCGGAAACGCAGAATCGGGGGCCGGTTTCGTTGTGTCTGGAGGGCCAGATTCCGCAGGGATTCCGCAGGAGATTCGCTCCAGCGCCCGTCAGCACCGGCGTGGCGGCCAATTGTGTCGGCGTAGCGGACGAGAATCGAGGCATGCCCGACCAGTCACCGCAGCCGCCGTATCGCGGTCAGATCCAGAGCGTCTCTGGTCGCAGCACGAAGGGCGGCCGAAGAAGCGGCCTCCCAAAGATCCATGAGATCGAGCTTGAGCACGTGGACGGGCAACCCCTCGTCGCTCGTAGCCATGCCGTTCCTAGCGGCGAGAATCTCCGGACTGCGACGGGCCTGTGCGTCATCGGGCCCGGCCAGTTCCCCTTCTGCCCGATCTGCCTTCGCGAAGACGTTGCCGCAGACACCTTGGAACACATCCCTCCCAAGGCGTTCGGTGGCGTCGGGATGGCGAACACCTGCGTGGACTGCAACAACCGCCTTGGCTCCCGAACAGAGTCAGCCCTTCAGGATTGGTACGACGGCGCGATCCGAGCGCACTTCACATCCGACGCAAGCCGGGAACCGTTCGCGCGCGACCGAATCCTCCTGCTCAAGACCGACAACGACGAAGTAGTCATGATGCTGGAAGGGTCGTCGCCCGAGGACAGTTCACGCCTTGACCGCCTCAAGGACCCGAACGTCCAAATGCACTACCAAGTGCCACGACCGGCCGAGTACATGACCGGGCTGCTGAAGAGCGCCTACCTAGCGTCCTGCCTGCACTTCGGCGGGGTTGCCCACACACCGAGCATGATGGCCGCCCGCGACGAACTCCTCGCCGCCCGCGATGCTAAGAATCGTCGGCAAGTAAAGCTCGGGCCGATTGCCGAGGGGCTACGTGTCCATCGAACTGGCCAACCCGCCGGCGGACCACCCCTCTTACCTTACTGGCAGCGAAACGGATCTGTCGGTGGCGGAGGAGATGATCGGCGCGTGAGTGGCAAACAGATCAAGCTGTTCCTCGTCGACGGCACGCCCGGCGGGCTGACGACGGCTGAGATCACCAACTGGACCGGGCACGTGCTCGCGGCACGCCGCTCCGACCTCGCGGATCTACTCAAGCGCGACGAAGCCCAACGCACGGGTGTCTACTTCCTGCTCGGCGACGACGAAGCCGCCGTAGGTGACACCCGCTGCTACGTCGGCGAGGCCGATGTCGTTGCCGATCGGCTGCGCTACCACCAGCGAGACAAGGACTTCTGGGACCGCGTCGTGGTGATCACGTCGAAGGACACCAACCTCACCAAGTCCCATGGCCGCTACCTGGAGTCGCGGCTGATCTCTCTGGCTACACAGGCCGGGCGAGTGTCGCTTGAGAACAACACCGCGCCGCCCGTCCCTGCGCTGCCAGAGGCCGACGCCTCCGACATGGACTACTTCTTGTCGCAGCTCCAGATCGTGCTGCCCGTGCTCGGCGTGAACGCCATTCGGGTGCGTCCGGCAAAGGTTAAGTCGCCCCCGACGAGCGAGACCATCGAGTCGCCTGTCTTCCGGCTCAGGAACGCGAAGGCCGGAGTCGACGCTCAGGCGCAGCAGATCGACGGCGAATTCACGATGCTGGCGGGCTCGGTTGTCGTCGCGTCTTGGCACGGCGTCGGAAAGGCTGACAGCACCGTCAAGGCCTATGCCGCGTATCGCGCACACCACGAACGACTCATCAGCGACGGCTCCATCGCCATCGAGAACGGCGTCGGCCGTGTCAACCGCGACATCGTCTTCACCTCCCCCTCGACCGCTGGCGCTGTCGCTCTCGGCCGCTCCTGCAACGGCCGCCGGGAGTGGATCGCCGGGAGTGAGACGTTCGGTGGCTGGGAGAGCCGGGGCGTCGAGTGACAGCAAGACTGATCGACGGGGTGCCCGGTGTCTGACGCGCCGGGTCGAGCATTCCGCAAGGAGTTCTCTCGTCGTTCGGTCGAGGCGATGGCGGATCACCGATCGTTCGAGCGCGGCCTGCTGTACGCGGCGAACGGGCGGGTGGGCAAACGGACGATGACCACCTCGAGCGTGAAGGCGAAGGTGCGGGGCTCATCGTCGTACCAGGTGAGGCTGTCCCTCGATGACGACGATGGGCCGGCGCACGACTGCTCCTGCCCGGTGGGTCAGGAGGGCAAGTTCTGCAAGCACGCGGTGGCGGTTGCGCTCGTCGTGACCGACGCGGTTGCGGATCCCACCCAACAGGCCGAGGCGGTGATCAATGTCCGCGGCTACCTGGAGGGCCTGGATCACCGGGCGTTGGTTGACCTGCTGGTTGAGCGCGCCGCGGATGACGACATGTTCGACGCCCGGCTACGGATGGAGGCAGCGCGGGCTACGGGCGGGCTGCCGCAGCTCGGGGTGTTCCGACACGCGATCGACGAAGTGTTCATGGTCCACGACTACGTCGGCTACCGCGAGATGTACGACTACGCGAGCAACATCAACGCCGTGCTCGACTCGTTGCAGGACCTGCTTGAGGACGGGCACGCCGAAACCGTTGTCGCCCTGGCCGAGCACGCGATCGACCGGGCCGAGGACGCGGTGGGGTCGGTCGACGACTCCGACGGGTGGATGTCGGGCATCGCCGAGCGGCTGCAGGAGCTGCACCTCGCTGCATGCACGGCACTGCAGCCCGACTCTGCGACGCTGGCTCGCACTCTGTTCGACCGCGAGCGGCACTCCGGGGATCTGGAGGTCTTCTACGGGGCCGCCAGCGCGTACGCCGAGGTGCTCGGAGCCGAGGGTCTTGCCGAGTACGGCCGGTTGGCTCAGGCGGAGTGGGATGCCCTGCCGCCGTTGGGCCCCAAGGACGAGGAGCGCAGCTGGTCGTCGCGGCGGTTCCGGATCACCCAGATCATGCAGACCCTGGCCGAGCTGAC
Source organism: uncultured Actinomycetota bacterium (assembly GCA_963811385.1). Classification (GTDB taxonomy): domain Bacteria; phylum Actinomycetota; class Actinomycetes; order Propionibacteriales; family Nocardioidaceae; genus Marmoricola_A. The sequence continues at coordinate 370,815 of CAWEQX010000014.1, forward strand.
CGGTGACGTCGACACGGTCGTCGAGGTGCTGGCGCGGGACCAGTCCTCGGCGTACCAGTTCGTGCGCATCGCCGAGGTCTTGCGCGAGGCCAAACGCTACGACGACGCGCTGGTGTGGACGGAGAAGGGTCTGGCTCTCCACGGCGGCTCGGACTCCCGGCTGGTCGAGGTCGCGGCCGAGGAATTTCACCGGACCGGTCGTGGTGAGGACGCGGTACGAGTGACCTGGGAGGCGTTCGTTGAGGCACCGGGACTGCGCACCTACCGCCAGTTGGCCGAGCACGCGCAGCGCGCCGACCTGTGGCCCGCCTGGCACGACAAGGCCCTCGATCTGCTGACGACCCGGATCGACCAGGGCAAGCGCAAGCCGGCCCGCGGGCGCGCCACGCGCTGGCCGGCGCCGGGGCCCGACAGCTCGACGCTGGTCGAGGTGCTGTTGTTCGACGGAGACGTCGAGAGGGCGTGGGTCGAGGCGAGCACCGCCGGGTGCCGGCGCGACCTGTGGCTGGAGCTGGCCCGACGCCGGGAAGGAGAGCACCCGCTGGAGGCCATCCCGATCTGGCAGGCTGAGGTCGAGCGCTCGATAGACGCTAAGAACAACCAGGCCTACGCCCAAGCCGTGGAGCTGATCGTGCGCGTCGGCGAGCTGATGAGCGAGGCCGGCCGGGAGGCGGACTTCACGCCGTACGTCGCGAAGCTGCGGGCCATCCACAAGCCGAAGCGGAACCTGATGAAGCTGTTCGACGAGCGGAACTGGCTTTCGTAGTTGAGGTGTGTCGGCGGCAGGAGGGACGATGGATTCCGTGGGGTTCGGGACGCGCCCTGCGTCGGCTGCCAGACTGGCGCACAAGCACACGATCGGCGACGGGAGGCGAGTGCCATGACCAAAGACATCGAGCTGCGACTCCTTGATGCTCCCGCTCCTGACGGCGAGATTGTCGTGAAGGATCTCGCTGCCCTGACGACTGCGCTTCAGGAACTCACCACCCGCATCGGCCGCGAGGTCATCAACACGCCTGGGCCGGGCCGGACCAAACAGTTCATGGAGGAGTTCGCACAGTTGCGGCTCCGAGGCATCGAGGCCGGCAGCACCGTTCTCGTCTTCAGCAAAGGGCCGACCGACAAACTCGATGTCGACCTGTCCGAGCAGAGGCTCGCAGACGATCGCTTCTGGGAGATCGTCAAGGCAATCGGAGAGGACCAGAGGCCAGATTGGGTCACCGACCTGATCGCCGAGAGCGCCGGCAAGTTCGTTGACGCGCTCCAAGCCGCAGCTCCAAAGGCGGTGCTTCGTGGGCCGTCGAGAGACGACGTTGCGATCGACTCTGCACGCATCCACGCCGAAACCTGGATCTCGAAGCGCCGGCAGACCGACACGGTGATGACAGCCAAGGGCAGGCTTGAAAAGGTCGATCTCCAGTCCCACGAGTTCCGCGTGCGCGACGACGTCGGCCAGGCCGTCGACCTCAAGCATGTCGAGGACGACGTGACCGCCGCCCAACTTGTCGGTCACTGGGTGGTCGCCAGTGGCAACGGCGTCCTCCTGCCGTCGGGTCGGCTCGTTGCGCTGGACAAGGCCACCATCGAACGGGCCGACGACCCCGCTGCCGCACACATCGACAACGAGGTCATGGGACTGGACGAGATCTTGTCCAGCGCCCCAGGACCGGAAATCGACGGTGGCATCGACCTGACCGATGAGGAGTTCGCAGCGTTCCTCGAGGCTGCCCGCTCGTGACAGCGCTCATGGCCACGGTGGTCGACACCGACGTATTCAGCGTGCTGTACGTCCATCGCAACTCGAACGATCCCAGGGCGGTTCGGTGGCGTGAACAGCTCACCGGCCGCAGGGTTCTGATCTCGTTCCAGACCCGGGCCGAGGTCCTCGCCGGTGCCTTGACCGCAGGCTGGGGCGCTCGCCGCATCGGCGAGACGCGCGACATCCTCGATCGCACGCCGACCATCCGCCCCGACAACGAAGTCATCGACGCCTACGCAGCGTTGGTCGCGGAGTGCAGACGAGCGGGACACGGCTTGCAGGACCCGCGCCACGCCGGCGATCGCTGGGTGGCCGCGTGCGCGGTCGCCAAGGACCTCGACCTGCTGGCTGGCGACGGGATCTACCTGAATGCTCCGAACCTCAGGCTTCTCACCTGACCTGAGAGACTCCCACTCGTGTCTGAATCGCGTCGTCTCGTCGACAAGCTGTGGTCGTACTGCAATGTGCTCCGCGACGACGGTGTGGGCGTCATCGAGTACACCGAGCAGCTCACCTATCTGTTGTTCTTAAAGATGGCGCACGAGCGCAGCATCCGGAAGCTGAACCCGCAGCAGATCGTGCCGGCCGACTACTCCTGGCAGCGGCTGCTCGACGCCGAGGGCACAGAGCTCGAAGTCGTCTACACCGAGATCCTGGTCGGCCTCGCGCAGCAGCCCGGCACGCTCGGCACGATCTTCCGCAAGGCGCAGAACCGCATCCAGGACCCGGCCAAGCTCAAGCGACTCATCGTGGACCTGATCGACCAGGAGAACTGGTCGGCCTCGGGCACGGACCTCAAGGGGGACGCCTACGAGGAGCTGCTCTCCAAGGGAGCCTCGGACAAGGGCTCAGGCGCGG
>CAWEQX010000015.1:0-159348 GCA_963811385.1 uncultured Actinomycetota bacterium
AGTGGTCAGGTCGGTCGGATTGCTGCGCGGGCGGTGGCCGCGACGGCGAAGACGACGTCATGGATCTCACCCCATCGAGCGCGCGCAGCGCCGGCGAGCAGGCTGAGAACAGTGAGGGTGTCACTGTTGGCCGGCGGTGACGAGGACCGGTCGTGGCCGTTGCGCCAGCCGAGGTCGTACAGCAACTCGCTGATCTCGGTGCGCCACTCCTCGGGCGGCGTTCCGCTGCCGACGACGGCGAGCGCCATCCACCCTGCTTGGCGTTCTGCGTCCTTGGTTCCCAGGGGTAGGCGTCCGACGATGTGCCGCCACAGTGCCTGCGGGTCCTGCCCACAACGCCGTGCAGCGACGGTCGGTGCCAGCCGGCCCTTGCGCACGCTGACCAGGCCCAGGGCGCGGGCCGTGCTGCGGATGTCGGCGACGGGATAGGTCTGGTCCTCGCGGTTCGCCTTGCCGATCCACCAAGCGCCGATCCCGGTGCGCTCGGCGATCTGCTCGACCAGCGCGGGCTTGAGGTAGCCGGCTGCGGTCAGCGGCACGCCGTCGCCGATGAGGTCGAGGAAGATCCAGTACGTATCGGTGAGCCGGGCCGCCTCGGCGTCGGTGACGTCCGTCGGCCCGTGGGAGAACGGACGACCGAGCACCTCCCGCAGCAGCCGGATGCCACGGTGGTCGAGCTGCTCGGCCAGCTCGGCCAGCTCCCCGGTCACGGCGACGGGCTCGGCGACCGCCATCGCGAGGGCGGCGTTGGTCTCCTCGACGTCGAAGTGGTCGGGGTGCCAGTCGAGTGGCAGCCAGTCGCGAGCGTGTGCGGCGTCGTCGAAGTTGCCGGGGAGGAGTGCGACGTCGTACCCGCTGCGGACCCAAGTGGCCAGCTCCTCGTAGCCACCGAGGCCACCACAGTCCTCGGGAGGGCACGCCATCCGCCCGCCAGTGCAGCGCGGTGTCGACGGCGGCTCCTGGAGCACTTCCTCGACGGTCAGCTTGTGGTCCCAGCCGTCACCGAAGTCGTACTCGTACCAGAGCTCGGCGCCCTCCGCGTTGAGGAGTTGGTCGAGCCGGACGTCGTCCTCCAGCAGGCCCTCGTCTCCCTCGTCGAGATCGAAGGCCGTGACGAAGTACGGCGCTCGGTGGTCACGTCCGATGCGGAACCGGTGCAAGTGGCTGTTGGACCAACCCATCGCGGCTTGGATCACGTCGTGCAGCCGGGGCAGGGTCAGATCGCCCGGCAGGTCGAGGCGCCTCCACACCGGCGGCTTCGCGCCGTGCAGGTCGAGGCGCACCCGCAGCCCGCGAACTCTGGTCGGGATCGGCAGCAGGGTCGGCGCCTGGTTGCGCTTGAGGTTCTCGAAGATGCTGGACACCTGCCCACTCATCAGCGCGTCGAGCAGTGCCCTGTTCTCCTCGGGGCTGGTTCCCGCCATCAACTGCTTCACCAGATGCTGGACGTCGGTCGGTTCGGCCACGCCGGATAGTCAATCACCGATCCCGGTGCGCCTCGACCGACGAGGAGTACGCGAGCGCCAAGGACATCGAACACAGGCCCCAGCTCCTGCGGCTGCTCGAGGACGCCGCCCAGGGGAAGTTCGACACGGTCGTGGTCCACAAGGTCGACCGCTGGTCACGCCGCCTGGCTGACCTGCTCGTCACGGTGGACTCCCTCGAGCGGCACCAGGTCGCGTTGGTCTCCGCCACCGAGCCCATCGACACCACCACTCCGCTCGGCAAGATGGTCCTCCAGATCCTCAGCTCGTTCGCCGAGTTCGAGCGCGGCCTCATCGTCGAGCGGGTCACGCGCGGCATCGAGACCAAGCTCGCCCAAGGCATCCGCTCTCGGCCGGGTCGGCTTCGGCCTGACGAAGGATACGTCCGGCACGGTGGTGAAGGACCCGGTGACCTTCGGGGTGGTCGAGCACATCTTCCGGGAGTACACCGCCGACCGCGTCCTGCGCAACCAGACCTTCATCGGTGAGCTGCCGTTCCGCGACGGCTGGGTTCCCGGTGCGCACGAGCCGCTGCTGGACCTCGACGACGTCCGGCCGACGTTCAGGTTGGGAGGCCCCGCCCTGGCATCCTCGGAGGAGGAGGCCGCGGCGGGGACGCCGTCTGCAACCGCAGGGCTGGTGTTTGCCAGCCAAGCGTCTGAGTGGAGCCAAGGGGACTCGAACCCCTAACCCCCTGCTTGCAAAGCAGGTGCGCTACCAATTGCGCCATGGCCCCCGGAAGCCGTCCTGGGGGACGGCTGCGGTTCAGGACGCGTTCTTCTTCTTGACCTGGTCGGTGGCCTCGGCCCAGAGCGCCAGCTCGTGCTGGGCGTCCTGGTTCTTCTTCAGCGCGACGGCCGCGCCGGCAGCGGCGACGACCAGGAGGAGCAGCTTCTTCATCGGGATGTCCCTTCGCCGGTGACGCCGATCGGTGTGCAGAAGGCGGTGGTGGGCCTAACAGGACTTGAACCTGTGACCTCTTCCTTATCAGGGAAGCGCTCTAACCGTCTGAGCTATAGGCCCTCACAGCAGGACCGGGCTCCGCGAGCGCAGCCCGGCCGACGACAGAGATTACCGCACGGGGCGGGACCCGCCCAAACCGCCTCAGGCGTCCTCGGCGAGCGTGACCTCGAGGCCACCGAGCAGGGCGGCGGCGAGGTTGTAGAGGAACGCCCCGAGCGTGGCGACCACCGTCATCAGCACCACGTCGACGACCGCGACCAGCATGGTGAAGCCGAGCACACGCGAGGTGCCGAGGTAGTCCTCGATCGCGAACGACGCGCCGGTGCCACCGACCACGTCGCCGACCGCGGAGTCGATCGACTCCCAGACCCCGGCCGCACCGAGCACCGACCAGACCACCGCCACCGCGACGACCGTGACCACGCCCAGCGCGATGGACAGCAGGAACGCGGTCTTCATCACCGACCACGGGTCGACGTGGCTCAGGCGCAGCCGCGCCTTGCGCACCTTGCGTCCCGGCTGGGCAGCGCTGGACGACACCGAGGGCGAGGACGAGGCCGCGCTCTTGGCCACCGCCATCGCCGCGGCGAAGCGGTCGGCCGCGCTCGGCTTGCTCTCCCCGGTGTCGTCCTTGACCACCGGGGAGGACTTGTCGTAGGCCTCCTTGATCCGCTCCTGCGTCTTGCCCGACGCAGGAGAGGTCGCACCGCGCCCGGTCGACGGCTTGCCGCCGCTCCCTTGCTCGGTCATCAGGACTCCTCCGTCTCCCCGTCGGCGTCTGCTCTCTCGTCCGGTCCGGCCTCGGCCGGCGGCTCCCCTTCGATAGAGGTTACCGGGCCGTCGGTGCCGCCCTGATCACCGAGGGCCTGCTCGAGCGTCGCCTCGATGGAGCGGGCCACCACGGCGACCGCGTCGCCCTCGCGGACACCGACGAACTTCACGCCCTTGGTGTCGCGACTGGTCGCCCGCAGCGAGTCGTCGATCGCGCTGCGGGTGACCTGGCCGGACTGCTTGATCGCCAGCACCTCGTCGCCGTCGACGACGATGAACCCGCCGACCAGCACGCCGCGGTCGTCGTCCTGCTTCATCGTCTTGATGCCGAGACCGCCGCGCGACTGCACGCGGTACTCCTCGATGCGGGAGCGCTTGGCGAACCCGCCGTCGGTGATCGTGAAGACGTACTGCTGCGGGGTCTCGTCGGACTCCGCGCTCGCCTTGACCACCGACATCGACAGCATCTGGTCCTCGCCGCGGAAGTCCATGCCCTTCACGCCCGAGGTCGCCCGGCCCATCGGCCGCAGCTGCGCGTCGTCGGCGCGGAACCGGATCGCCTGGCCCTTGCGGCTGATCAGCAGGATGTCGTCCTCCTGCGAGCACAGCTCGGCACCGATCAGCTCGTCGTCGTCCTCGCGGAAGTTGATCGCGATCACGCCGGCCTGACGGGGTGAGTTGTAGTCGCCCAGACGCGTCTTCTTGACCAGGCCCGTGCGGGTCGCCAGCACGAGGTACGGCGCCTGCTCGTAGTCCCTGATCGCGAGGACCTGGGCGATCCGCTCGTCGGGCTGGAAGCTGAGCAGGCCGGCGACGTGGCCGCCCTTGGCGTCGCGCCCGCCCTCGGGCAGCTGGTAGGCCTTCATCCGGTAGACCCGGCCCGCGGTGGTGAAGAACAGCAGCCAGTGGTGGTTGCTGGTCGCCATGAAGTGGTCGACGACGTCGTCCCCCCGCAGGGTCGCCCCACGCACGCCCTTGCCGCCGCGCTTCTGCGTGCGGTAGAGGTCGGCGCGGGTGCGCTTGGCGTAGCCGCCTCGGGTGATGGTCACCACGAGGTCCTCGTCGGGGATGAGGTCCTCCATCGACAGGTCACCGTCGGAGGCGATGATCTGCGAGCGCCGCTCGTCGCCGTACTTGTCGACGATGGCGGCCAGCTCCTCGGAGACGATCGCGCGCTGGCGCTCGGGCTTGTCGAGGATGTCCTTGAGGTCGGCGATGGTCAGCTCGAGCTCGGTCAGCTCGTCGATGATCCGCTGACGCTCGAGCGCCGCGAGCTGGCGCAGCTGCATGTCGAGGATCGCGCGGGCCTGCAGGTCGTCGATGTCGAGCAGGTCCTTGAGGCCCTCGCGGGCGGCCTCGGCGCTGGCGCTCGCGCGGATCAGCGCGATCACCTCGTCGAGCATGTCGAGCGCCTTGGCGAGCCCACGCAGGATGTGCGCCCGCTCCTCGGCCTTGCGCAGCCGGAAGCGCGTGCGCCGCTGGATGACCTCGAGCTGGTGGACGACCCAGTGCGAGACGAACTGGTCGAGGGTCAGCGTGCGCGGCACCCCGTCGACCAGGGCGAGCATGTTGCAGGCGAAGTTGGTCTGCAGCTCGGTGTGCTTGAACAGGTTGTTGAGCACGACCCGGGCCACGGCGTCGCGCTTGAGCACGACGATGAGCTGCTGGCCCGTGCGCGCCGAGGTGTTGTCCTTGACGTCGGCGATGCCCTGGACCTTGCCGGAGTCGGCGAGCTCGGCGATCTTCATCGCCAGGTTGTCGGGGTTGACCTGGTAGGGCAGCTCGGTGATCACCAGCTGGGTGCGGCCACGGGAGTCCTCGTCGACGTCGACGACCGCCCGCATCGTCACCGAGCCACGACCGGTGCGGTAGGCCTGCTCGATGCCCTGGCGGCCGACGATGAGCGCCCGGGTGGGGAAGTCGGGGCCCTTGACCCGCTCCATGAGCGCCTCGAGCAGCTGCTCGCGCTCGGCGTCGGGGTTGGCCAGCGCCCACTGGACGCCCTCGGCCACCTCGCGCAGGTTGTGCGGGGGGATGTTGGTGGCCATGCCGACCGCGATGCCCGCCGAGCCGTTGACCAGCAGGTTGGGGAAGCGGGCGGGGAGGATCGACGGCTCCTCGGACCGGCCGTCGTAGTTGGGCACGAAGTCGACGGTCTCCTCGTCGATGCCGCGCACCATCTCCATCGCCAGCGGCGCCATCTTGCACTCGGTGTAGCGCATGGCCGCGGCGGGGTCGTTGCCCGGGGACCCGAAGTTGCCCTGGCTGTCGACCAGCGGCGCCCGCATCACCCAGGGCTGCGCCAGGCGCACCAGGGTGTCGTAGATCGCCGAGTCGCCGTGGGGGTGGTACTGACCCATCACCTCGCCGACGACGCGGGCGCACTTGCTGAAGCCGCGGTCGGGACGGTAGCCGCCGTCGTACATGGCGTAGAGCACGCGCCGGTGCACCGGCTTGAGCCCGTCGCGCACGTCGGGCAGCGCCCGCCCCACGATGACGGTCATCGCGTAGTCGATGTAGGAGCGCTGCATCTCCACCTGCAGCTCGACCGGCTCGATCCGGCCGCCCGGCGGCGGGAACGGCGGCGTGGTCGGGGTCTCAGTCATTCGTCAAGTCCTTCACATGAGCGGCGTGAGGTGGTGCGCTGGCACGGCGGAGGAGCGACGGTGGGCGTGAGTGGAGCGGCCCTCCGGGCGACGGCGACGCAGCCAGCGTGCGCGCATCGCGTCGCTCATCAGATGTCGAGGAAGCGGACGTCCTTGGCGTTGCGCTGGATGAAGCTGCGGCGCTGCTCGACGTCCTCGCCCATGAGGATCGAGAACATCTCGTCGGCCTGGGCCGCGTCCTCCAGCGTCACCTGCAGCAGCAGCCGGTTGTCCGGGTCGAGCGTGGTGTCCCACAGCTCGTCGGGGTTCATCTCGCCGAGGCCCTTGTAGCGCTGGACGGGGTTCTCCTTGGGCAGCTTCTTGCCCGCCTCGAGCCCGGCGCGGGTGAGCGCCTCGCGCTCGGCGTCGGAGTAGACGAACTCGTGCTCGTGCGGCTTGTTCCAGCGCAGGCGGTAGAGCGGCGGCTGCGCGAGGTAGACGAAGCCGTGCTCGATCAGCGGCTTCATGAAGCGGAACAGCAGCGTCAGCAGCAGCGTGCGGATGTGGTGACCGTCGACGTCGGCGTCGGCCATCATCACGATCTTGTGGTAGCGCAGCTTGTCGACGTCGAACTCGTCCTGGATGCCGGTGCCGAGCGCGGAGATGATCGCCTGCACCTCGTTGTTGGCCAGGACCTTGTCGATCCGGGCCTTCTCGACGTTGAGGATCTTGCCCCGGATGGGGAGGATCGCCTGCACCCGCGGGTCACGGCCGCCCTTGGCCGAGCCACCGGCGGAGTCGCCCTCCACGACGAAGATCTCGCACTCGGTGGGGTTGGTGGACTGGCAGTCGGCGAGCTTGCCGGGCAGGCCGCCGCGACCGAGCAGGCCCTTGCGCGAGCGGGCGAGCTCGCGGGCGTTGCGCGCGGCGATGCGGGCCTGGGCCGCGGCCATCGACTTGCGGACGATGTCCTTGCCCTCGGCGGGGTTCTGCTCGAGCCAGGCACCGAGCTGGTCGTTGACCACGCGCTGCACGAAGCCCTTGGCCTCGGTGTTGCCGAGCTTGGTCTTGGTCTGGCCCTCGAACTGCGGCTCGGAGAGCTTGACCGACACGATCGCGGTGAGGCCCTCGCGCACGTCGTCGCCGGAGACGCGGTCCTCCTTCTTCTTGATCAGGCCCCACTCCTCGCCCCAGTTGTTCATCAGGGACGTGAGCGCGGAGCGGAACCCCTCCTCGTGGGTGCCGCCCTCGTGGGTGTTGATCGCGTTGGCGAAGGTGTGGACCGACTCGGCGTAGCCGGTGTTCCACTGCAGCGCGACCTCGAGGCTCAGGCCCGACGCCGAGCCCTCCTGGGCCAGGGCCTCGAAGGACACGATCGACGGGTGGGCCGGGGTGCGGCGCTTGTTGAGGTGCTCGACGAAGTCGACGAGCCCCCGGTCGAACTTGAAGACCCGCTCGAGGCCGCCTCCCGGTGCCGCCTTGACCTCGGCCTGGACCTCGGCGTCGCTGGCGTCCTCGGCCAGGTCCGCGGTCGAGTCCTCGACGGCCTCGGCGATCACCTCGGCCTGCGCACGCTGGTCGCGCACCACGATCTCGAGACCCTTGTTGAGGAAGGCCATCTCACGGAACCGGTTGGCGATCGTCTCGAAGTTGAACTCGACGGTCTCGAAGATGTCGACCCCCGGCCAGAACCGTGTGGTCGTGCCGGTCTCGTCGGTCTCCTCGTGGCGCTGCAGCTCACCCTGGGGGACGCCGTAGCGGAAGGCCTGGCTCCAGCGGTAGCCGTCGCGCCGGACCTCGACCTCGACCAGCTCGCTCAGCGCGTTGACCACCGAGACGCCCACGCCGTGCAGGCCGCCGGAGACCTTGTAGCCGCCGCCACCGAACTTGCCGCCCGCGTGCAGGACGGTCAGCACGACCGTGACGGCGGGGATGCCCTCGACCGGGTGGATGTCGACCGGGATGCCGCGGCCGTTGTCGACCACCTCGATCCCGCCGTTGTCCATCAGCGTGACCACGATGCGGTCGCAGTGGCCGGCCATCGCCTCGTCGACGGAGTTGTCGACGACCTCCCACACCAGGTGGTGCAGACCGCGCTCACCGGTCGAGCCGATGTACATGCCGGGACGCTTGCGCACCGCCTCGAGGCCCTCGAGGACCTGGATCGCGTTGGCGTCGTAGGCCGGCGAGGCCGGGACGACGGGTGCCGCGGGTGCGGGCGGGTGGTCGGGGTTCTCGGGGGTCTGCGACGGCGTCTGGGAAGACACGGACCATCCTCGGGCTAAGGACCCGGGCGCCTGGTGCGCAGCGGCGGGTCTGGACACGACAGACGTCTTCTCGGACCGGCCGACGTGCAGCCGCGACGAGAAGACATCGCACCCGTCATTCTAGCGCCCCAGAGGCTCGGATCGGAGCGTCCGTCCCCAGGAAATCGCCCACGACGTGCCGCACACGGCCTCCTGGAGGCCCGGGAGTGGCCCTGGGAGGCCCGAACGGGGCCGGTCGTGGGTCCCCATACCGGGGACGGGCCCGCAGATCGGCTCCTGCGGCATGGTGGCCGGCGGGCGGTGTCGGCGGTGTCGGCGGTCTCGGCGGGGGACTCAGCCGTAGGTGTCGCGAGGTCCGCGACCACCGCGGACCGAGCGGGGCCCCTTCTTCCAGGTCGGCCCCGACGGACCCTGGACGTCGATGACCGCCACCGTGCCCTCGCCCAGCTCCTGGTTGAGCCGCTTGACCACGGTCGCGGCGAGCAGGCGCATCTGCGTGGCCCAGGCCGTCGAGTCCGCGCGCACCACGAGCCGTCCCGGGGCGCCCTCCTCGCCGGTCTCGAACGAGACGGGGGAGACGTGCTGGGCGATCTCGGGCCCGACGATCACCCCCCACCTGGCCAGCGCCCCGTGCATGCGGATCTCGGTGGCCCAGCCCTGCTCGGCGACCAGGCGCCCGAGGGTGGAGTCGAGCGTCTGGGGGTCGCGGTCGTCGGGGTGCGCCCCGGAGACCCGGGGGTCGATCCGGCGGGTGCGCGGGCGCCGGCGCGCGGCCGGTCGTACGCCGGACAGCGAGCGGGCGACCGCACGGGCGAGCTCCAGCCCGGCCTCGTCGTGGGGGTCGGGCTGTTCGGGCTCGCCGGGCTGCTCGGGCTCGCCGGGCTGCTCGGCCATCCTCACGCCTCCCGTCGCACGTGGACCCGGGCGCCGGCGAGCGCCCTCGGGACGTCGTCCTCGACCGCGGCGGTGACCAGCACCTGCTCCGCGCCGGCGGCGATCTCGGCCAGCCGCGTGCGCCGGTCCTCGTCGAGCTCGGCGAAGACGTCGTCCAGCACCAGGATCGGGTCGTCGCCCTCGGCCCGCAACAGCGAGTAGGAGGCCAGGCGCAGCGAGAGGGCGTAGGACCAGGTCTCGCCGTGCGAGGCGTAGCCCTTGACCGGGAGCGTGCCCACCGACAGCGCGAGCTCGTCGCGGTGCGGTCCCACCAGGGTCAGACCGCGCTGGACCTCCTCGTGGCGCCGCTGGGCCAGCAGGGCCGCGAAGGCCTGCTCGACCGCGGCCCGGTCGGCGGCCCGGTCGGCGGCACCGTCGGCGGCACCGTCGGTCGCGCCGCCCTCGACCGCCACGGACGGCTGGTGGCGCAGGGTCGCGTCGTTGCGGCCCGACTCCTTGGCGACCGCGGCGTAGGCCTGCGCCAACGGGGGGAGCAGGTCGTCGACGAGCCGCGACCGCGCCACGGTCAGCTCGCTGCCGATCCGGACCAGCTGCTCGTCCCACACCGCCAGCGTGCTCTCGAAGTGCTCGTCGGGCCGGCGACGGCGGTCGGCGCCGGAGGCCTGCTTGAGCAGCGCGTTGCGCTGCTTGAGCACGCGGTCGTAGTCCGCCCTGACCCCGGCCAGCCGTGGGGTGCGCAGCACCAGCAGGTCGTCGAGGAAGCGTCGACGCTCCCCGGGGTCGCCCTTGACCAGGGAGAGGTCCTCCGGGGAGAAGAGCACCGTGCGCATCAGGCCGACGAGGTCGCGGGCGCGCGGCAGGGGCGAGCGGTTGAGCCGCGCCCGGTTGGCCCGGCCGGGGTTGATCTCCACCTCGAGCACCGCGGTCCGGCCGTCCTTGACCACGGCCGCGCGGACCAGCGCGCGCTCGGCCCCCTGCGCCACCAGCGGGGCGTCGGAGGCGACGCGGTGGGAGGACAGCCGGGCCAGGTAGTCCACCGCCTCGACGATGTTGGTCTTGCCCTGCCCGTTCGGGCCGAGGAACGCCGTGACGCCCGGCTCGAGCGTCAGCTCGAGGTCGGCGTACGAGCGGAACTGGTGGAGGGTGAGGTGGGAGAGGTACACGCCGCGGGCTCAGGCGTCGGCGTCCGGGCCGCCCTCCGAGCCCCCGCGCACCTTCTTCTCGGTCCCCGACCGCTCGTCGGCCTTGACCGCGTGACCGCCGAACTGGTTGCGCATCGCGGCGACCGCCTTCATCGCCGGGCTGTCGTCCTGCCGCGAGGCGAAGCGCGCGAACAGGGCCGAGGCGATCGCCGGGGCGGGTACGGCGTGCTCGATCGCGGCCTCGACGGTCCACCGGCCCTCGCCGGAGTCCTCGGCGTAGCCGCGGATCGACTCCAGCCCCGGGTCGTCGTCGAGCGCGGCGACCAGGAGGTCGAGCAGCCAGGACCGGATGACGGTGCCCTCGCGCCAGGAGCGGAAGACGTCGGTGACGTTGTCGACCACGTCGACGGCCTCGAGCAGCTCCCACCCCTCGGCGTAGGCCTGCATCACGGCGTACTCGATGCCGTTGTGGACCATCTTGGCGAAGTGTCCGGCCCCGGTGCGGCCGGCGTGGACCCAGCCGAACTCGCCCTCGGGCCGGAGCGCGTCGAAGATCGGCTGCGCCAGCGCGACGTCCTCGGCGTCGCCGCCGGCCATGAGCGCATAGCCCTCCTTCAGGCCCCAGACACCGCCCGAGACGCCGCAGTCGATGAACCCGACGCCCTGCTCGGCGAGCTTGTCCGCGTGGCGCTGGTCGTCGGTCCAGCGGGAGTTGCCACCGTCGATGACCACGTCGCCACGCTCGAGCAGGTCACCGAGGGCGGCGACCGTCTCGTGGGTGGGGTCTCCGGCCGGCACCATCACCCAGACCACGCGCGGCGCCTCCAGCTGGCCGACCATGGCCTCCAGCGAGTCGGCGTCCCGCGCGTCCGGATTGCGGTCGTAGCCGACCACCTCGTGTCCGGCGTCGCGCAGTCGCTGACGCATGTTGCCGCCCATGCGGCCGAGTCCGACGAGCCCGATCTTCATGGAAGCCAACCTAGGTCGTGGGTGGAGGTGCGCGACAGGGGGAGGTCAGCCGAGGAGGCGTCGCGGCATGAGGAGGTACTGGAACGAGGCGTCCTTCTCCCCGTCGAGGTCCGGCACGCCGGAGATCACCGCGGGCTTGCTGGGCTGGGTGAAGGCGAGCTCGACGACCGGGTGCTCGATCGCGCCGAGCCCCTCCAGCAGGAACTGCGGGTTGAAGCCCGTGGTGATGCTGTCGCCCTTGACCTGGGCCTCGATCACCTCGGTGGCGAGCGCCTCGTCGCTGTGACCGGCGTCGAGGGTGAGGCCGGTGTCGTCGAAGCGCAGCTGCACCGCGGCGTTGCGCTCGGCGACCAGTGCCACGCGCTTGACCGCCTCGACCAGGGCCGACCGGTCCATGCGCACCGTGGTCAGGTGCTCGCTGGGGAACAGCGTGCGCACACGCGGGAACTCGCCGTCCAGCAGTCGGGTGGTCGTGCGCCGGAAGCCGCCGTTGACCTCGCCCTCGAAGCCGATGAGGCCGTCGCCCGAGCCGGTCCCGGCCAGGGCGATGGTGACCGTCGAGCCGGTGTTGAGCGCCCGGGCGGTCTCGGCCAGCACCCGGGCGGGCACGAGCGCGTTGGCCTGGGCGTCGGTGGTGCCCGGGTCCCAGGTGAGCTCCCGCAGCGCGAGGCGGAAGCGGTCGGTGGCCAGGAGGGCGATCTGGTTGCCCTCGATCTCGATGCGCACACCGGTGAGCACCGGGAGCATGTCGTCGCGCCCCGCCGCGGTCACGGCCTGGGCGACGGCCTGGGAGAACACCTCGCTGCTGACGCTGCCGGCGGCCTCCGGCATGGCCGGCAGCGAGGGGTACTCGTCGACCGGCATGGTCTGCAGGGTGAAGGTCGCCGAGCCGCAGCGCAGCGTCACCTTGGCCCCGTCGATCGCCATGTCGACCGGCTTGGCCGGCAGGCTACGGCAGATGTCGGCGAGCAGACGGCCCGAGACCAGGGCCCGGCCCTCGTCCTGGATGCTCGCCGGGATGCTCACCCGGGCGGAGGTCTCGAAGTCGAAGGTGGACAGGACCAGCCCGTCGCCGCCTTCCGCGGTCTCGATGAGGAGGCCGGCCAGGACCGGGATGCTGGGGCGCACGGGCAGGCCGCGGGCCGCCCACGCGACGGCCTCGGTGAGCACGTCTCGCTCGACACGGAACTTCACGACGCGGTGCCTCCTGGCTGAGCTGCGACCGGCTGGGACACGGAGCAGGGGGTTGAGGTGGATCGGGGGAGTTGCATCCTGCCACGCGCTGCGGGCCGTGAGGAGAGCGGGCGAGGCCGGGTTCTCCCCAGGTCGGGGCCCGTGGAGATGTTCACCGAGGATCGACGAATTGGTAATTCGGTCTTCGTCATAGGCACCGTGGAATCTGGGGAGAACCCGCGTCCTGCGAGGTCAGGCACGGTGCGAGCCTGGGGACGGCGTGTGGACAGCGCCGCGGTCAACTCCTGGTGACTGTGGAGCGAATGACAAGCTCCCCAGCCCTCCCCGGGGTTGTGCACACGGAATTCGCGTGGTTCGCCGGCTTGTGCACACCGGCCTCCCCAGGCCCCGGGGCCCCTGCTCACTGCTGACGGGCCTGCTGCTTGATCCGGTTGGTGAGCTCGGTGACCTGGTTGAAGGTGCTGCGACGCTCGCTCATCTCGGCGTGGATCCGCTTGTTGGCGTACATCACCGTGGTGTGGTCGCGGTCGCCGAACTCCCGGCCGATCTGGGGCAGGGAGAGCGGGGTCAGCTCGCGGCACAGGAACATGCCGATCTGGCGGGCCGCGACGAGGTTGCGGGTGCGCTTGGGCCCGCACACCTCCTCGATGCTCAGGCCGAAGTACGACGCGGTCTGGGCGATGATCAGCGAGGCGGTGATCTCGGGCTCGCCGCCGTCGGGGATGAGGTCCTTGAGCACGATCTCGGTCAGCACCAGGTCGACCGGCTGCTGGTTGAGGCTGGCGAACGCGGTGACCCGGATCAGCGCGCCCTCGAGCTCGCGGATGTTGGTCTGGATCTTGGAGGCGATGAACTCCAGCACGTCCGGCGGCGCGGTGAGGCGCTCGATCGCGGCCTTCTTGCGCAGGATCGCGATGCGCGTCTCGAGGTCCGGCGGCTGGACGTCGGTGATCAGGCCCCACTCGAACCGGTTGCGCAGCCGGTCCTCGAGGGCCTCCAGGCGCTTGGGTGGCCGGTCCGAGGTGATCACGATCTGCTTGTTGGCGTTGTGGAGGGTGTTGAAGGTGTGGAAGAACTCCTCCTGCGTCTGGATCTTGCCCTCGAGGAACTGGATGTCGTCGATGAGCAGGACGTCGACGTCGCGGTAGCGCCGCTGGAAGACCGGTGCCTTGTCGTCGCGGATCGCGTTGATGAACTCGTTGGTGAACTCCTCGCTGGAGACGTAGCGCACGCTCGCGTCGGAGAACAGGCCGCGCACGTAGTGCCCGATCGCGTGCAGCAGGTGGGTCTTGCCCAGCCCGGAGTCGCCGTAGATCAGCAGCGGGTTGTAGGCCTTGCCCGGTGCCTCGGCCGCGGCCACGGCCGCGGCGTGGGCGAAGCGGTTGGACGAGCCGATGACGAAGTTCTCGAACAGGTACTTGGGGTTGAGCCTGGTCTCCAGCGCGCTGCCGGTGGGACGCGTGCGACGCGGCGCGCCCTCCTCGCGGCGCTGGGCCGGCGGGAAGACGTCGAGTCGATGAGGCGATGAGTCGTCAGGTCGCTCTGTCGACATGTCGTCATCGTCGTCCTGGTCGGCCAGTCCGTCGAGACCCGAGGTCGCGGCCTGGGCCAGGGCCGGGTCGACCGGGGGTGCGAGCTGGGAGTCGACGGTGAACGCCAGGCGCACGGTGAAGCCCATGCGCGAGACCAGGCCGTCCTCGAGCAGCGAGCGCACCCGGCCGTCGAGGCGGGTCTTGGTGAACTCGTCGGGCACCGCGATGATCCCGAGGTTGTCGTGCATGGTCACCGGGCGGGTGGCGGCCAGGAACGCGCGGTTCGCCGGCGGCATCTCGGCGATCAGGCCCTCCCAGACGCGCCGGAGGCGGTCGGCCCCGGACTCGCCGTCGATCCCGGCGGCCCCCCCGGCGGCTGCCGTCTCGGTCGCGCTGCTCGTGGTGCCTGGGTCGTCCCCGCTGGTGGTCACGTCGGCCTCTCCTCCCATGGATGCGTCTACGGACGCCGACGCGCACGTTGCCCACAGGGTTATCCACAAGGTGTGCACGACTGGTCGGCGAGGGGAGCCGAAAAGGACGAGAGCCTGGCCTGGACGTGTCGTGGGGCAGTGACGGTGGCCGAGTGGAGGAGCGGATTCGCGGTGTCAGCGGGGCGACGCTAACAAGGTCGGAGCGCCGGAGCAAGGAGTTCTCCACAGGCCGGGACCGTCTCGGACCGGGGCCCCGCCCAAGCCTCGGCCACGCCCCGGCCAGGCCTCGGCGTGTCCTGCGGCGTGTCGTCCCGGAGACCGCGTGAGTCGCCGGTCGGGGGGTCGCCCCGGCCAAATTGACCCCGCTTGGGCGGCTCGCGTACCGTGCAGGGGTTGACCGGGTCGACCACTGCCCCCTGCCTGTGCACCGCATCGGAGCACCTGCCTCGCAGGCGCGGCGTGCGCCCGGTCGCCCACCAGCCCAGTGCCAGCAGACACCCGGAGATCGCCGTGAGCAAGCGTACGTACCAGCCGAACAACCGTCGTCGCGCCAAGACGCACGGTTTCCGCCTGCGGATGCGCACGCGCGCCGGCCGGGCCATCCTCTCCGCCCGCCGGAGCAAGGGCCGCAAGCGCCTCTCCGCCTGAGGCGCTGCTGCCTCGGGCCCCCGGGCCGGCGCCGTGCTGAGCCGCACCTCCCGACTGACCTCTCCTGCCGACTTCCGGACCGCGCTGCGGCGTGGTCGGCGGGCAGGCACCCGCACGCTCGTCGTGCACGTCCTCACGCCCACGCCGCCGGCGCCGGTCGCCGCCCCGGTGACGCCGGGTCCCGCGGCGCCCGCCTCCCGCGCGGGCTTCGTGGTGAGCCGCGCGGTCGGGGGGGCCACCTGCCGCAACCGGGTCAAGCGCCGCCTGCGCCACCTGACGCGCCCGGTGCTCGAGGACCTGCCGCCCGGGTCCCTCCTGGTCGTGCGCGCGCTTCCTGCGGCGACGGAGGCGACGTACGCCGAGCTGGATGCGGACCTGCGGCTCGGGCTGCAGCGCGCCCAGCGGGCGCGTCAGACCGGAGTTTCCCGATGAAGTATGTGTTGATCTGGCTGTTGAAGGCCTATCGCTTCGCGATCAGCCCGCTCTACGGCCAGGTGTGCCGGTTCTACCCCACGTGCAGCGCCTACGCCCTCGAGGCGGTCACCCAGCACGGGGCGCTCAAGGGGTCGTGGTTGGCGATCCGGCGGGTCGGGCGTTGCCACCCCTGGAACCCTGGGGGCTACGACCCCGTCCCGCCACGCCGGGACGCCGACCGCCCCTCCGAGACCTCCAGCCCGACCTCCACCTCCTAAGGAGCCCGCGTGTCAGCCCTGTCCGCGATCGGCGGCGCCATCATGGCGCCGCTCTACTTCCTCATCTCGCTGGTGCTCTCGGGCTTCCACCACGTCTTCGGCGCCGCCTTCGGCGACGACTCCGGCGTCGCCTGGGTGCTGTCCATCATCGGGCTGACCCTGGTCGTGCGCGCCTCGCTGATCCCGCTGTTCGTCAAGCAGATCAAGTCCAGCCGCAACATGCAGTTGATCCAGCCCAAGGTGCGCGAGCTGCAGAAGAAGTACGGCCACGACCGCGAGCGCCTCGGCCAGGAGACGATGAAGCTCTACCGCGAGTCGGGGACCAACCCGTTTGCGGCATGCCTGCCGCTGATCGTGCAGATGCCGATCTTCATCGCACTGTTCCGCGTGATCGACAAGGCCGCCAACGGCATCGCCAAGGGCGTGCTCACCGAGGAGCAGGCCAACTCACTGTCGCAGGCGAAGGTCTTCGGCGCCCACATCGCCGACACCTTCACCGGCGCGAGCGGCGACGCTGCGACCCAGGTGAAGATCCTCGCGGCCGTGCTGGTGATCGCGATGACGGCCACGACGTTCCTCACCCAGCGCCAGCTGATGACCCAGAACATGCCGGCCGACGCGCTGCAGGGTCAGTACGCCCAGCAGCAGAAGATGCTGCTCTACGTCCTGCCGCTGGTCTTCGCCGTCGGTGGCATCGCCTTCCCGATCGGGGTGCTCCTCTACTGGACCACCTCCAACCTGTGGACAATGGGCCAGCAGTTCTACGTGATCCGCAACAACCCCGCGCCCGGCACGCCGGCGGAGCGTGCCAAGCGCGAACGGGACACCGCCAAGCGGGCCCGCAAGGGGCTGCCGCCGCTGGACGAGGCCGAGGGCTCGTCGTCGGGGACGACGACCGCGACGGTCGAGCCGGAGACCCCTCAGCCGGGCGCCCCCCGGCAGCAGCCCAAGCGACAGACGCGCGAGCAGCGCAAGAAGACCCCCAAGAAGAAGCCCTGAGCCGCGCGGCCCCGCCGCGCCCTGCGCCGAGCGTGCTCGGCACGACCCTGAACGGAGACCTGAGATGACCGACTCGGTAGAGGAGACGGTGGAGCCCGCCACCGACCGGCACAGCCAGCTGGAGCGGGAGGGCGACGTCGCCGCGGACTACCTGGAGGAGTTGCTCGACATCGCCGACCTGGACGGCGACATCGACATGGACGTGGAGGGAGACCGCGCCGCGGTCTCCATCGTCGGGGATGACCTGGACCGCCTGGTCGGGCGCAACGGAGAGGTCCTGGACGCGCTCCAGGAGTTGACCCGCCTCGCGGTGCTGCGCGAGACCGGCGAGCGGTCGCGCCTCATGCTCGACGTCGGTGGTCACCGGGCCCAGCGCCGTGCCGTGGTCGAAGGCATCGCCCGGGACGCGGTCGCCGAGGTCACGGACACCGGTGAGCCGGTCTCGCTGAAGCCGATGTCGCCCTTCGAGCGGAAGGTCGTGCACGACGTCGTGGCCGACGCCGGCCTGACCTCGGAGTCCGAGGGCGTCGAGCCGCGCCGTTACGTGGTGGTCCTGCCGTCCGCATGAGCGACCCTGTTTCACGTGAAACACCCCTGCCGCCCTCGGAGGCGGTGGGGGTGTTCGCGTCTCGTCTGGGCCTGGCCCAGCGATACGCCACCTGGCTCGCCGAGGCCGGCGTGGTGCGCGGGCTGATCGGTCCGCGCGAGGTGCCCCGCCTGTGGGAGCGCCACCTGCTGAACTGTGCGGTCCTCACCGAGGCGATCCCGCCTGGCAGCGCGGTCGCCGACATCGGCTCGGGTGCCGGACTGCCCGGGGTGGTCCTGGCCCTGCGCCGGCCGGACCTGCGCGTCACGCTGGTCGAGCCGCTCCTGCGGCGCACGACGTTCCTGGCGGAGGTGGTCGCCGACCTCGGCCTGGAGGACCAGGTGGAGGTGGTCCGCGCCCGCGCCGAGGAGCTCCACGGCGTGCGGACGTTCGACGTGGTGACCTCCCGCGCGGTCGCGCCACTGGAGAAGCTCCTGGCGTGGTGCCTGCCGCTGTGCGCCGACACCGGCCTCGTGCTCGCGCTGAAGGGCTCGAGTGCTCCCGCCGAGGTGGCGACGCTGCCGTGGCCCGGCGCCGACCAGGGGGTGACGGTCCTCACCCTGGGTGAGTCGGAGGAAGTTCTCCCCAGCACGGCGGTGCGAGTGGAGGCCGCCCGCGCGCGCGACCTAGGGTGGACCCGGTCCACGCGACCATCCCGTCCACCGCGTCGCACCTCCCCTCGACGGGGTCGACGCCCCAGCTGAGGAGCGCTCCCGTGTCGGCTCGTCACCCCGCTCACGCCGACCGGAGCGCCCGAGCGCGGGCGTGGTTCGCCTCCCGTCGTCGCGACCGCCACCCGTCGGAGTCCACGGGGACGACCGGCGAGGCGGGTGCGACGGGAGAGAGCTTCTCCACCGTCGAGCCGAGTTCCGCACAGGCTTTTCCACAAGGGAGGAAAAGTGAGCCCGAGCGAGCCGTGCCCGCCCCGCCCATCCCCGGCGTTTCACGTGAAACACCGTCCATCCCCGGCGGAACGCCCTTCCCGGAGCCGCCGCCGGAGGGCGCGGCGACGGCGGCCCACCACGGTGACCGCGTGACCAGCACCCTCGAGGCGGACGACCATGCCCACGCCGACGGTCCCGCCCCGACGCCGACTGCGGTGACTGTCCTGGAGGACGTGCGCCTGCCCCGGCCGGACGCCCCCCGGGTGCTCGTGGTGGCCAACCAGAAGGGCGGGGTCGGCAAGACGACGACCACGGTCAACGTCGCGGTCTCGCTCGCGCGAGGCGGGCTCAAGGTGCTCGTCGTCGACCTCGACCCCCAGGGCAACGCCTCCACCGCGCTCGCCATCGAGCACGGACGCGACCAGCCCTCGGTCTACGACGCGCTCGTCGACGGGGTCTCCCTGGCCGAGCTCGCGCGGCCGGCCGGTGAGGTGGACAACCTCTGGGTGGTGCCGAGCAACGTCGATCTCGCCGGGGCCGAGATCGAGTTGGTCAGCCAGGTCGCCCGGGAGAACCGCCTGCGCAAGGCGCTGCTCGCCCTGCCGGGACTCGACCCGGCCGCCGAGGACCGCTTCGACTACGTGCTCGTCGACTGCCCGCCGTCGCTGGGTCTGCTGACGCTCAACGCCCTCGTCGCCGCCCGGGAGGTGCTGGTCCCGATCCAGTCCGAGTACTACGCCCTCGAGGGCGTCGGCCAGCTGCTCGAGACCGTCGAGCTGGTCCGGGCCAACCTCAACCCCGCCTTGGAGATCAGCACGGTGCTGCTCACCATGTACGACGCCCGGACGCGCCTGTCCTCCGCTGTGGCCGATGAGGTGCGGGCGCACTTCGGTGACCGCGTGCTGAGCACCTCGATCCCGCGCTCGGTGCGGGTCTCGGAGGCGCCGAGCTTCAGCCAGAGCGTGATCGCCTACGACCCGTACTCCCCGGGGGCCCTCAGCTACCTGGAAGCCGCCCGGGAGATCGCCGCACGCGGGGTGAGGCCCCCGGGCGGTCCCGCCGGCCCTGTGCCCACACCTGAGGAAGGAACCGCATGACCGACTCGCTGCCGCCCCGCCGAGGACTCGGCCGGGGCCTGGGCTCGCTGATCCCCACGGCACCGGTCCCGCCCGAGCAGAGCACGGGCACCGCCGTGGCCGAGCGGGCGGGCTCCCCGGACTGGATCGGGCGGCTGCCGGGCTCCCCGCCGGCCCAGCACGAGCCGGGCCGCCACGCCACCGGCGACGAGGCCGACGGGGTGGAGGACCAACCCCCGGGCGACGATCCGCCCCCGACGGCCGAGGCCCCGGAGGAGGTCACCGCCCCGGCGGTGGCAGCGGCCTACTTCACCGAGCTGCCCACCGCGGCGATCCGGCCCAACCCGCGTCAGCCGCGGCAGGTCTTCGAGGAGGAGGCCCTCGCCGAGCTGGTCCACTCGATCCGCGAGATCGGGCTGCTGCAACCGATCGTGGTCCGGCGCGTCGACGGCGCCCCGCACGGTCCCGACGCCGCTGCGTCCGCCGGCCCGGAGGAGGCTGGCGGGGCCCACTACGAGCTGGTGATGGGCGAGCGTCGCTGGCGGGCGACGCAGGAAGCCGGGATCGACACGATCCCGGCGATCGTGCGCGAGACCGGCGACGACGCCATGTTGCGCGACGCGCTGCTGGAGAACCTGCACCGTGCCCAGCTCAACCCGCTCGAAGAGGCGGCTGCCTACCAGCAGCTCCTGGAGGACTTCGGGTGCACCCACGAGGACCTGGCCAGTCGGATCGGACGCAGCCGGCCGCAGATCAGCAACACCCTGCGCCTGCTCCGCCTCTCCCCGGCGGTCCAGCGCCGGGTCGCGGCCGGTGTGCTGAGCGCCGGTCACGCCCGTGCCCTGCTCGGCGTCGTCGACGGCGCGGCCCAGGACCGGCTGGCCGGGCGGGTGGTCGCCGAGGGGATCTCGGTGCGGGCGCTCGAGGAGATCGTGGCTCTGGGTGACCACGAGGAGGAGCAGCCGGCCGCGACCACCCGGCGGCGGACGCCGACCTCGCCGGCGCTGCTCGACCTGGCCGACCGGCTCTCGGACCTCTTCGACACCCGGGTGAAGGTCGACCTGGGTCGCTCCAAGGGCAAGATCACCATCGAGTACGCCTCGCTGGAGGACCTCGATCGCATCATCGGCACGATCGACCCCACCTACGAACGTCGACAGGACGACGAAACGACGAATCAGCAGAGCGACTGATCGCTTCACCGGCAAAGCGATTTGTCGACACATCGCTAGGTCGATGAGTTCCCGTGCGGAGCGACTGGCGCGCGACGAGCGCCACCACCGATCCCCCTCCCGGGTGAGGTCGGGGTCGGATAGCCTTCGGCGACATCCAGCCCGTCGCCCGAGGAGTGGTGCGTGGACGCGATCTCCGAGCTCTTCGCGAACGAGTGGGTCGTGTTCTGGACCATCCCGCTGTTCACCGCGGTCATCGGCTGGCTGATCAACTGGACCGGCCTGATCATGCTGTTCAACCCGGTGCGGTTGCACGGCGTCACCGTCCCGGGTCTCGCCGAGCTCGCCCGGCTGCTGCCGCACCAGCTGCAGGAGGTCCCCGGGCTGCTCTACGGCAAGCTCGGGTGGCAGGGGATCGTGCCCGCGCGGGCGGCCAAGATGGGCTCGATCGCGGTGGACAAGGCGATCGCCAAGATCGGCACGCCGGCCGACTTCTACCAGCAGCTGGACCCGCCGGCCATCGCCGAGCACATCGTGACGCTCATGGCGCCGGAGGTCCCGGACATCGTCGAGGGCGTGATGCTGCGCCAGCACCCCCAGCTGTGGCACCACCTGACCCCGCGGATCCGCGAGGCCGTGATCGCCCGGGTCACCGCACAGCTGCCCGCGATCGTCGGCGACATCACCGAGGAGATCGGGGAGCACATCGACCAGCTCCTCGACCCCAAGATCATGGTGATCGAGCACTTCCGGGCCCATCCGGCGCTGGTCAACCGGATCTTCTACGAGATCGGCAGCCGCGAGCTGAAGCTGATGGTCAACGTCGGCTTCGTGTTCGGGTTCCTGCTCGGCATCCCGGTGGCCGTGGTCGACCACCAGCTCGGGATCTGGTGGCTGCTGCCGATCATGGGCGTGGTCGTGGGCTGGGTCACCAACCTGCTCGGGATGGCCCTCATCTTCTCGCCGGTCGAGGAGAGGCGGGTGCTCGGCGTCAAGGTGCACGGGCTGTTCCTGCGCCGGCAGGCGCAGGTGGCCGACGTCTACGCGCGGATCATCGCCGAGGAGGTGATCACGCTGGAGAACATCGGCGACTTCCTGCTCTACGGCCCGCGGGGCGACCGCACCCAGCAGATGCTGGAGCAGGCGATGGGGCCCGCGATCGACCGGGCGGCGGGCCCGGCCCGCGCCGCCCTCCGGGTGGCAGTCGGGACGCGGGAGTTCGACGCGATCCGCGACCAGGTCGCCCACGACTCCGCAGCGCACACCATCACCCCGTTCCGCGACCACGACTTCTCCCAGCGCCAGAGCGAGAGGATCCGCGTGCTGTTCGCCCACCGCACGCGCGAGCTGCCGCCCCGCGACTTCGTGGAGATGCTGCGGGCGGCGATCAAGGAGGACGAGTGGATGCTCTACGCCCACGGCGCCGTGATGGGCTTCGCCGGCGGCGTCGCCCACCTGATGATCTTCGGCAGCGGACGGCAGTGATGGCCCGAGACGACAGGAGCGAGGGCCGGGTGGACGGGCCCGCGGAGCTCGACGTGGTCAAGGGCTCGGACCACCTCACCGCCGGTGACATCCCGGGACTGGCCCGCGTGGTCGCGGTCTCCTCGTTCCGCATCGGCGTGTGGGCCGCGGCGACCGGCGTGAGCGCGAGCCGTCGCCTGGTGGACGTCGCCCTGCACCCCGGGCACGCCGCCCAGCTGGCCGAGGACCTGCAGCACGCTGCCGCGGCGCTCGCCCGAGCACCGATGGGCAGGGACGTCGAGGAGCGGCTGCGTCACGTCGGCAGTGCGGCGAGCCACCACCCGGTGATCCGCCTGGTCGCGGAGACCGTCGAGACCGTCGCGCCGCTGCCGCCCGCCCCGCCGGAGGTGGAGCCGGAGCCGGTCAACCCGCTGCACGAGGCGGGCCAGAGGCTGCTGCGCGCCTCGCGCGACGTGTGGAGCGAGGACCGCGGCCACCCGGCGTACGCCCGCATCATCGAGGAGCTCGCGCCCGACGAGGCCCGGATCCTCATGCTCCTGCTGCGCAAGGGCCCCCAGGCGACCGTCGACGTGCGCACCGGAGGGCTGGTCGGCACGGTCTCGTCGACCCTGGTGGCGCCCAACCTCACCATGGTCGGCGCGCTCGCGGGCTGCCGCTTCGTGGACCGGGTGCCGTCCTACCTCAACAACCTGGGCCGTCTGGGCCTGATCTGGTTCTCCCAGGAGACCCTGCACGACCCGATGGAGTACCAGGTGCTCGAGGCGCAGCCCGACGTGCTCGCGGCGAGGGGGAGCGTGCGTCGCGCCAAGGTCGCGCGGCGCTCGATCCACCTGACGCCGTTCGGCGAGGACTTCTGCCGGGAGGGCCTGGGCCTCCACCTGTCGACGGAGGACCAGGAGGACGTCCCGCGGCACGCGACACCCCAGGACGAGTAGGTGCCGCGCAGGTCCGGGCCCTCGAGGTCTAGGACCTCTTGGCCCGCGCGGCCGCGGCCTTCTGACGGCGCCGCTCCGCGCGCGCGGCGAGCTCCTCCCGGTCGAGGCGCTTGGCCTCCTCCGGGGTCGGGGCGGTGCCACCGTGGCGCGCCGGGAGCCACCACGAGCCCGGCGGCTGCTCGTCGGCCGGGTAGTCCGCGATCGCCTGGTCGAGCATCGCCGACATCGCGGCCCGCAGCTCGGCGGTCTTCTGCACCGCGGTGGCGCCCTGGGGGTCGATCGGCTCGCCGATCGTGACCGAGATCGTCTTGTGACGCCCGAGGTCGCGCGCGTGGTCCTTGGTCATCAGCCGCTGGGTGCCCCACAGGACCATCGGCACCAGCGGCACGCCGGCGTCGGCCGCCATGCGCACCGCCCCGGTCTTGAGCTCCTTGATCTCGAAGCTGCGCGAGATGGTCGCCTCGGGGAAGACCCCGACGATCTCGCCGCCTTGCAGGTAGCGCACCGCCTCGTCGTAGGAGGCCTGGCCGTCGGTCCGGTCGACGCTGATGTGCTTGAGCGCGCGCATGATCGGCCCGGACACCTTGTGGTCGAAGGTCTCCCGCTTGGCCATGAACCGCACCAGGCGGCCGGAGGGCACCGCGCCGTAGCCGGCCATGATGAAGTCGACGTAGGACACGTGGTTGATCGCCAGCACCGCGCCACCCAGCGCCGGAATGTGCTCGGACCCGGTGACCCGCCACTGGAAGTCCATCGCCCGGAACCAGGTCTTGCCGAGGACGATGATCGAGCGGTAGGGCAGGTCGGTCATGCCCCGATCCTAGGGGTGGTCCTCACCCGGGTCCCCCGACGACTCAGCGGGCGACGGCGGCACGCACCAGGCGCCCGACCAGCTCGCCGAGGTCCAGGTCGGAGGCCTCGACCGCGAGCGGCACGATCGAGGTCTCGGTCATGCCGGGAGCGACGTTGACCTCGAGGAACCACACGGTGCCCGCGGGGTCGACGATGAGATCGGTGCGGGAGAGGTCGCGCAGACCCAGCACCTGGTGGGCGCGCAGCGCCACGTCCGCGCACGCCGCGGCCACCTCGGGCGCCAGCCGCGCAGGGACGGAGAACTCCGTCGAGCCGGCGGTGTAGCGCGCGGTGTAGTCGTAGACCCCGCCGTCGGGCACGATCCCGACCGCAGGCAGCGCACGTGGACCCGCACCGTCGTCGTGGACCGCGACCGCGACCTCCTCGCCCTCGACGAAGTGCTCGACCAGCGCGATGTCGCCGTAGGCGAACGCGTCCACCATCGCCGAGGGCAGGTCCTCCACGGCCCGCACGACGGTGCAGCCGAGCGCGGAGCCGCCCCGGGCGGGCTTCACGATCAGCGGCAGCCCGAGCTTGTCGGCCATCGCACGCATCACCGCGGCGGCACCGAGCTCGCGGAAGGTCTCGTGCGGAAGCACGACGGCGGCCGGGGTCGCGATCCCGGCCGCGGCCACGATGGTCTTGGCCACCGGCTTGTCGAAGGCGACGCGGCAGGCGGCCGGTCCGGATCCGACGTAGGGGATGCCGGCCAGCTCGAGCACCTCGCGGATCGCCCCGTCCTCGCCGGTCGCGCCGTGCAGCAGCGGCAGGACGCAGGCCGGCGGGTCGTCGCGCAAGGAGGTCAGCAGGGTGGAGTCGACGTCGCGGACCTCCACCTCGAACCCGCGGTCGCGCAGGGCCTCACCGACCCGTCGACCGGATCGCAGGGACACGTCGCGCTCGTGGGAGAGCCCACCAGCCAGGACCAGCACTCGCTCGGACATCGCAAAGCCCTTCTGGGACAGGTCTAGGACAGGTCGGTGTGGGGGCCCTCGTAGCCGCGGGCCAGGGCGGTGCTGCCGGGGAGACCGAGGCCCGGGCCGGCGCCGAAGGTCTCACGCAGCTCGAGCTCCTCGCCGATCACGCCGACCAGGCGTCGCACGCCCTCCCGGATGCGCTCCGGGGTGGGGTAGCAGAACGACAGGCGCATCGCCTGCGAGCCGAAGCCGTCGGCGTAGAACGCGGTGCCCGGGACGTAGGCCACGCGCGCGGTGACCGCACGCGGGAGCATCGCCTTGGCGTCCAGCCCGGGCGGGAGGGTGACCCACACGTAGAAGCCGCCCTGCGGGACGTTCCACCGCGCGGCGGCGGGCATGAGGTCGTCGAGCGCCTCGATCATCGCGTCCCGGCGCTCGCGGTACATCTCGCGGAACTGCTTGATCTGTCCCTGCCAGTCGTGGGCGCGGAGGTAGGCCGAGATCGCCATCTGGCTGAACGCCGGCGGGCACAGCGTGGCCGACTCCTGCGCCAGCACGAGCTTCTCGCGCACCGCGTGCGGCGCCAGCGCCCAGCCGACCCGGAAGCCCGGGGCGAAGGTCTTGGAGAACGAGCCGAGGTAGATCACACCGTCGGGCTCGTCGGCCCGCATCGCCCGCATCGGCTCACGGGAGAACCCGAGCAGGCCGTAGGGGTTGTCCTCGAGCACCAGGACGTCGGCCTCGCGGCAGATCTCCAGCACCTCGGCGCGGCGCGCGGCGCTGAGCGTCACGCCGGCCGGGTTGTGGAAGTTGGGGATCGTGTAGAGGAACTTGATCGTGCGGCCGGAGGCACGCACGGTGGCGATCGCCTGGCGCAGCGCGTCGGGCACGAGGCCGTCGGCGTCCATCTCGACGTGGACCACGTCGCACTCGTAGGCGCGGAAGACCCCGAGCGCCCCGACGTAGGACGGCGCCTCGCACAGCACGACGTCGCCGGGGTCGCAGAACACCCGCGTGACCAGGTCGACGGCCTGCTGGGAGCCGACCGTGACCACGACGTCGTCGGGGTGGGCCTCGATGCCTTCGAGCCGCATCACCTCGCAGATCTGCTCGCGCAGCAGCGGGTCGCCCTGGCCGGACCCGTACTGCATCGCCACCGCACCCTGCTGCGCGACCAGGTCGCTGATCGCGCCGCCGACCACGTCGAGGGGCAGGCCGGAGATGTTGGGCATGCCGCCGGCCAGGCTGACCACCTCGGGACGGCTGGCGACGGCGAAGAGGGCACGGATCTCCGACGCGGTCATGCCCTTGGTGCGGGCGGCGTAGCGGTCGACGTAGCTGTCGAGCCGCGTGCTCGCCACCCGCTCGGGCGTGCGACGGGGGCCGTCGGGCATGCGCTTGCCTCCTGCGAGGTGGGTCCGGGCGTCCTACGCTGGTCGTGCACCGTGATCGATCATCCCACTGCCCACGGGTCGAGGAGGGCACATGTCCAGGCGACTGGTGCGGCTGACCCAGGACACCCTGGGCGAGCTCCCGGACGCCGTGCGCGCCGACGTGCTGTGGGAGGTCGACCCGGTACGTCGTCACCGGCTCGCCGCCGGCCCGCCCGAGGAGGCCCGGGCCCGGGCCGAGGCCGAGAAGGCCGCCTGGGTCTCCCAGGTGCTGCTGGAGTGGGGGTCGTGCGGCCGGGTGGCCTACGTCGACGACGTGCCGGCCGGCTTCGTGCAGTACGCCCCACCCGGATGGCTGCCCGGGACCTCCTCCTTCGCGACCGCCCCGGTGTCGGAGGACGCCGTGCAGCTGGCCACGGTCGTGGTGTTCGACGAGTACGCCGGCGCGGGGCTGGGCCGGGTGCTGCTGCAGGTGATGGTGCGCGACCTGGTCAAGCGCGGGGGGATCCGGGCGGTCGAGGCGATCGGGACGACCCGGCCCGAGGACCGCGAGCACGGTTGCGGCCCCGTGCCGGTGGAGTTCCTGCAGCGGGTCGGCTTCCGCACCGCACGGGCCCACCCCACGCACCCGCGGATGCGGCTCGACCTGCGCTCGGTGCTGTCGTGGCGCGAGGAGGTGGGGACGGCCTGGGAGCGGCTGATCGGGGTGGTGCGCCCGCCCGTGGCCGCGCCGACGCCGACGCCGGTCTCGCGGCGCCCGGCCCTCACTCCCCGCGACGGGGGCCCTCGGGTCGGTGCCGCTGACGCCTGAGGTCCTCGAGGGTGAGCAGCCCGGTCGGGGAGTCCTCCTCGGGCGAGAGGTAGACCCGCTGCACCGCGACCACGATCGCCTGGGCCACGGCCGCGAGGACGCCGGTGTCGGCGAGCGCGACCGCGTCGGGCTCACGGGTGACGCAGCCGAGGTCGAGGCGCACCGCCGGCATGCGGGTCATCCGCAGCAGGTCCCAGAAGCGGGCGTGGCACCCGCCGTCGGTGAAGGGCGTGCGGGCCAGGACCTCCCGGTGGACCAGCCCGGCGAAGCGCTGGCCGGCGGTCGAGCGGATGTCGTGGGCGTCGATGCCGTAGTAGTAGGTCGACAGGCCACCCGCGGTCGGGTCGGCCGAGGCCTCGACGGTCAGCGACACGCAGACCGCGCCCCCGGACCGGTTGCCCGCCCAGGCCCGCTCGCGCTCCGGACCGTCGGGCGTGCGGGCGCTGCGGGCACCGACCCCGGCGAGCCCGTCCTCGACGAGGGTCCCGACCGCTTCCACCGCCCGGGCGCCGAGGTCGTGGAGGCGGTCGGCCTCGGCGGCCGGCAGCTGGCGCAGGTCGGCCTCGAACGGCACCAGGTCCAGGACCACGAGCTTGTCGTCGAGGCGGGGCCCGGCCTCACGGAGCCGCTCGGCGGCGCGCATGGCGTTGGGGTTGCCGCCCTGCACGATGGGTCGCAGCCGCGAGAGCGCCGTCATCGTCTCGGGGCCCAGCACCCCGTCGGTCGCCAGGCCCAGGTTGCGCTGGAACTCCGCCACGGCGGCCGAGGTCTCGGCCCCGAAGAGCCCGTCGACCCGGCCGACCCGGAAGCCGAGGTCGAGCAGCCGGCGCTGCAGCGCGATCACGTCGTCGCCGCTGGCCATCGCCCCCGGCAGATGCTCGAGCACCCGGTCGCCGAGCACCCAGGCGGCGTCGGCGAGGGCGGCGCGGGTGCCGGGCCCGACCAACCCGTCCGCGGTGAGGCCACGCTGCTGCTGGAACGCACGGACGGCCCGCTCCAGGTCCGCGTCGAAGCGGTCGGAGGGGCCGTCGGTGCCGTGGCTGCGCTCGGTGTCGAGCAGACCCATCTGGGCCAGCCGCGACCGCAGCGCGGCCACGTCCGGTCCCTCGTCGCCGAGACGGCGGACGGGCTCGCTCACGGTCGCCGGTGCCGTGCGCTCAGCCGATGTAGTCGGCGAGCTCCTTGAGGATGACCGACTTGGGCCGGGCGCCGACGATCTGCTTGACCACCTCGCCACCGGCGTAGAGGTTCATCGTCGGGATCGAGGTCACGCGGTACTGCGCGGCGACGACCGGGTTCTCGTCGACGTTGAGCTTGACCACCTGGACCTTGTCGCCGTGGGCCTCGGAGATCTCGGCGAGGATCGGGGCGACCTGGCGGCACGGCCCGCACCACTCGGCCCAGAAGTCCACCAGGACGGGCAGGTCGGACTTGAGCACGTCCTGCTCGAAGCTGTCGTCGGTGACTACCTTCATCTCGGCCACGGGTCTCTCCTTGTTCGTCGGTTCTCTGTCAACGCGGGGTCTGTGCGGGGTCCGGTCGGGTGGGGGTCGGACGATCTGTGTCCAGGATGCCCCGAGGCACCGACACTCAGACCGAGACCGAGGCCGGCCGGTCGACCGTGCCGCCCGACGAGCCGTGCGGCTCCTGCGGGTCGGCCGGCTCCGCCTCGGTGTGGTGGTCGGCCGCCGCGATCCCGCGGTCGGCCAGGAAGCGCTCGGCGTCGAGGGCGGCGGCGCAGCCGGTGCCCGCGGCGGTGATCGCCTGACGGTAGTGGTGGTCGACCAGGTCGCCACAGGCGAACACGCCCTCGAGGTTGGTGCGGGTCGAGGGGTGGTCCACCAGGACGTAGCCGTTGTCGTCGAGGTCGACCTGGCCGCCGAGCAGCTCGGAGCGCGGGTCGTGGCCGATCGCGATGAACAGGCCGGTCACCGGCAGCTCGCGGGTCTCGCCGGTCACGGTGTCGCGCAGGGTGAGGCCGGTGAGCTTGTCGTCGCCGTGGATCGCGGCGACCTCGGCGTTCCACACGGGCTCGAGCTTGGGGTCGGCGAACGCACGGTCCTGCATGATCTTGGACGCGCGCAGCTCGTCGCGCCGGTGCACCAGGTGCACCTTCGTGGCGAAGCGGGTCAGGAACGTCGCCTCCTCGACCGCCGAGTCGCCACCGCCGATGACGGCGATCTCCTGGTCGCGGAAGAAGAAGCCGTCGCACGTGGCGCACCAGGACACGCCGTGGCCGGAGAGCCGGTCCTCGTGCTCCAGACCCAGCTTGCGGTAGCCGGAGCCGGTGGCCAGGACGACCGCGTGGGCGCGGTGCTGCCGGCCGTCGCCGTCGGTGACGACCTTGACCTCACCGGTGAGGTCCACGGCGGTGACGTCGTCGGCGACCATCTCCGCGCCGAAGCGCTCGGCCTGGGCGCGCATCTCGTCCATCAGGGCCGGGCCCATGATGCCGTCGCGGAAGCCGGGGAAGTTCTCCACCTCGGTGGTGTTCATCAGCGCGCCGCCCGCGGTGACCGAGCCCTCGAAGACCAGGGGCTCGAGGCTCGCCCGCGCGGCGTAGACCGCGGCGGTGTAGCCCGCGGGGCCGGAGCCGATGATGATCACCTGGCGGACCGTGTCGGCGCTGTCGGCGGCACCGGAGTCGTCCGGGGTGCGCGCGTCGGTGTCGGTGGTCGGGACGGAGATGAAGTTCACGAGAGTCCTCGGTCCGGGGTCGGGTGGTCACGCAGCACAACCGATCCTAGGCGTGCGACATTCCCGGGACGGCGAGGGCCGCGGCGTGCCCGGTCAGCGGCGCACCACCACCGCCGCCAGCCGCAGCGGCGCACCACAGTCCCAGACCTCCACCCGGACCCGCGGGCTCCTCCCACCGTCCAGGGGCCGCAGCACCGCGGTCGCGGCCCGGCCGTCGTAGGTCACCGCGAGGCGCAGCAGGTCGGCCGGGACCGGGGGGTCCAGGCAGGCGCCGGTCGTCGGTGGGGCGCCCTCGGCCGGACCGCCACCGGCACCCGGGGCGGGGCTCGGGGTGGGGCCCGGGGCGGGGCTCGGGGCGGGGCTCGGGGCGGCCAGGTCGCCGTTGGTCCTCGCCTCGTCGCCGGTGGCCGGGAGGGCCTCGCCCGGCAGGACGTAGGCGCCGGCGGGGGCCTCGACCAGGCCGCGGGCATCGGAGCGCAGCGAGCCGGAGGTCAGGGGATAGGCGCCGGTCCGCGGGGCCTCGGCCGGCGCGCCCTCGCCCGAGGCGTCCGAGGTCGTCGCGCCGCCGGAGCCGGCGTCGTCGGCGGCCCCGCCGATGAGCACCCCCGAGGTGGTCACCGCGTAGCCGCCCACCACGACGACCGCCGCAGCGGCGAGGAGCTGGAGGCGGTGGCGGCGCCGCCGCCCGGAGTCCAGGGGTACGACGGCCGGGCGTGCCGGCGTCCGCTCCTGCGCGAGCCCGGCGAGCACGTCGTCGAGCCGGGCGGCGACCTCGGGCGGCAGCGACTCGGGGGCGTCCCCGACCTCGCCGAGGAGGCCGCGGACCCACGCCTCGGTGGCGGGGTCGGTGCCCTCGGGGGCCTGGTCGTCCATGGTGCCTCCTCTCGGCGGTGGTCGGGCGGGGTGAGGCAGGTCGGTGAGACGGGGGGGTGGGTCAGGGGGGTGGGGCCGGGCCGCCCTCGCCCGGTGGGGGTGCCGGGGAGGAGCGGGGCTCGGTGGATGGGACGCGCGGCGGTGCCGGCTGGTTCCCGTCGTCGCGCAGGTCGGCCAGCAACGGCGCGAGGCGGGCACGGCCCCGTGAGCAGCGGCTCTTGACGGTGCCCGGGGCGACCTCGAGCACCGCGGCCGCCTCCTCCACCGAGTGGCCGTGCAGGTCGACCAGCACGAGCGCGGCGCGCTGCTCGGGGGACAGGGTGGCGAGGGCGGCGAGGACCCGCTCGCGGCGCTCGTCCCGTTCGGCTCGGGACTCCGGGGAGGCCTCGGCGGGTTCCCGGAGCGCCTCGGGGACCGCTCCCGATCCGTCGGGGAGCGCCTCGGCCAGGCGCACCTTGCGGCGGCGCAGCCGGTCGAGGCAGGCGTTGACCACGATGCGGTGCAACCAGGTGGTCACGGCCGCGTCGCGGCGGTAGCCCTCCGCCTTGCGGAAGGCCGAGACCATCGCGTCCTGCAACGCGTCGGCGGCCTCCTCCGGGTCGCCGGTGGTGCGCACGGCCACGGCCCAGAGCCGCTCGCGGTGGCGGCGGAACAGCACTCCGAACGC
Source organism: uncultured Actinomycetota bacterium (assembly GCA_963811385.1). Taxonomy (GTDB): domain Bacteria; phylum Actinomycetota; class Actinomycetes; order Propionibacteriales; family Nocardioidaceae; genus Marmoricola_A. The sequence continues at coordinate 30,918 of CAWEQX010000015.1, forward strand.
CTCCGCGTCCCCGGCGACGTGCGCGGCGAGCAGCGCCCGGTCGTCCCGGTCGTCCCAGTCGGGGCCGTCGGCCCCGTCGGGGTGCGGGTCGGAGGTGGTCGCCACCTCACGACCGTACGACGACCTCCTGGACCCGGCCGCGGAAGGTGCCGCCGTCGCGGGGCAGCGCGGTGAGCCACACGACGAGGTAGCGCGTGGTGACCTCACCGAGGTCGACCTCGGTGCGCCCGCCGGCCCTCCGCTCACGCGCGACCCGGTCGAGGCCGGCGACGTCGGTCGGCGCGCGGGCACCCGGCGCCGCGGCGTAGACGTCGAAGGCGTAGCCGGACCCGCCGAGGGTGAGGACGAGCGAGCGCACCGACTGCTCCGAGCCCAGGTCGAGCACGAGACCGACGCCCTGCTTGTAGGGCGCGAGACGCGGGCCGTCCTTGTAGCTCTGGGTGTTCCAGGCCGTCGCGGGGTCGCCGTCGACGACGAGCCCGGTCTGCTCCGGGTGCTCCTCGCCGTTGCCGCCCTGCGACGGCGGGTCGAGGTCGCGCACGGCCGCCACCTCGACCGGCTGGGAGGGGACCTGGCCGGAGGAGCCGTCGTCCCCGCCGGGCGGCACCTCGCCCGGGTCCCGGGAGCTGCCGAGGCCGACCACGATCAGCACCCCGGCCACGATGAGGGCGAGCACGGCGACCAGGCCGGCCAGGCGCAGCCAGACCGAGCCCGGCTGGTCGCCACGGACCGTGGCCCCGGCGCCGGTGTCCCGCAGCGCGTCGGGTCCCCAGCGCACGGGGCTGGAGGCGGACGGGCGGTGACGACGATGGTGGCCGGCGCCCGGGGAGTCCTCGCCGCCGGGCGCGAGCGGCAGCGGTGCGGGGGCCGTCACGGTGGGGTAGGCGTCGCGGCCGGGATCGGTGTCGTCGTCGGCCGGCCGGCCGGCTGCGGGCGGGGGCACGACGCGAGGCGAGGGCCGCGCGAGCGGGCTGGCCTGGGTCGCCTCGGGGTCGGGAGGGTCGCCGTCATAGGAGCCGAGGCTCGCCGGCCCGTCGGTGCCGGGTGCCCGGGCGGGGTCGACGTAGGCGGTGGGGCCGGCGATCGCGGTGCCCGGCGTGACCACGGAACCGCCGCCGTCACCGAGCCAGCGGCTCAGCGCCTGGACCACCTCGGCGGCGGACTCGAAGCGTGGGTCGGCGGACCGGGGCCCGAACACGCGTCCCCGGGAGGGCCCGGCCAGCATCTGGCCACACAGGGTGTCGAGGGCCTTGGGGACCCCGGCCTTGACCTGGCGGGGGCGCAGCAGGCGGCCGTGGTCCCGGGGCGCGGCCGGGACCACCGAGTCGGGGTAGCCCGGCCAGCGGCCGACCAGGCAGGCGTAGAGCAGCGCCCCGAGGTTGGTCACGTCGGACTCGTGCTCGGAGGGCGGCGCCGAGCCGTCGGGCGCGGACTCCGGCCGGCCGTGCAGCACGCCGCTCACCACGAAGCCGATCAGCTTCACCGCGCCCGCCTCGGTCACCAGCACGTTCTCGGGCACCAACCGGCCGTGGGCCACGCCGGTGCCGTGGCCCACGACGATCGCCTCGGCGACCTCGCGCACCAGCCACACGGCCCGGCGGGGGTCGAGGACGCCCTCCTCGAGCAGGATCCGGTCCAAGGACATGCCGGAGCCGTACTCGTGGACCACGAAGACCAGGTCGTCCTGCTCGACCGCGTCGAGCACGCGCAGCAGGCGGGCGTCGTTGACCAGCGCCGAGGTGCGGGCGGCGGTGAGCAGGGCCGGGGCCCGGGCGTCGTCGGCGCGCACCACGTGGACGGCGACGTCGCGCGAGAGGGTCAGGTCCCGGGCGCGCCAGAACCTGGCCCCCGAGGTGTCCTCCAACAGGTCCTCGAGGCGGAAGCGGCCGGCCACCACGCTGCCGGGTCCGACGTCGCTCTGTGGCACCTGTCTCCCAATTCCCGATCGGAGGGCCGATCGACTCCTCTCCCACCAGAGTAGGCAGCCCGGCTGTCCGGCAAACGTGAGGGCAGCAGTACGACCGGACCGGACCGGTGGGTCGTTTCGGGTGGTTCGTCCCTCCGGGGAGAGGCGCAGCTCAGCGCCGCAGCCGGGAGGTGACCAGGTCGACGACCTCGGTCACCTCGCGGATCCGCATGGCGCGGGCGGCGGCCAGCAGCACCACCAGGTCGGCCAGTCCGCACAGGACCAGCAGCGTCAGCGCCTGGAGCTTGCCGCCCCCCGACGGCCAGGCCGCGAGGAGCCCGGCGCGCACCGCCCAGGCGACCCCCGCCGCCAGTCCGGCGGCGATGAGCAGTCGCACCAGGAACCGCACCAGACGGGGGGTCTCCAGGCCGCCGAGCACCGAGCGCAGCAGGAGGTAGGAGCAGACCGCACCGACGGCGTAGGACCCGCCGTAGGCCACCACGAGGCCGGGGGCGGTGTGCTGCGGGTCGACCATGGAGGTCACCAGCACAGCCAGGGTGATGTTGGTCGCCGCGATCACGCACTGCACCCAGAACACCGTCCTCGTGCGCTCGAGGGCGTAGAAGCCGCGCAGCATCAGGTAGTGGACGGTGAAGAACACCAGTCCGGGCGCGAACAGCGCGAGGGAGGCCGCGAAGTCGGCGAAGGTGCGGCTCGCGGCGCCGTAGCCGAAGACCACGTTGGCCAGGGGCAGTGCGATCGCGGGCAGCAGCAGGGCGAACGGCACGATCAGCGCGAGCGCCGTGCGGGTCGTGGACGAGACCTGCGCGGCGAGGCGGGGCAGGTCCTCGTCGGCCGCGGCGCGGGAGAGCCGGGGCAGCACGGCGGTGGCCAGCGACACCGTCGCGATCGAGTGGGGGACCATGACCAGGAGGAAGGCGCCGGAGTAGATCGTGTAGCCCGTTCCGCTGGTCGCGGCGGACTCGCCGCAGGTGAGCGCGGCGTCCACGGTGCCGCTGGAGGCCAGGCGGACCACCACGGTGTAGGCGATCTGGTTGACCACGACGAAGGCGACGGTCCAGGTGCCCAGGCGCAGCGTGTGGCCCAGCCCCGTGCCGCGGAAGTCGAAGCGGGGCCGGAAGGTGACCCCGGCCGCCCGCAGGTAGGGCACCAGCACGAGGAGCTGCACCGCGATGCCGACCGTGGACCCGAGGCCGAGCAGCCACTCCTGGCCGGTGGTGTAGCCCCCGCACAGCTGCGAGCCCGATGCCGGCCCGAACAGCACGAGGTAGGCCGCGAGGACGGCCACCGAGATCACGTTGTTGGCGATCGGGGCCCACATCATCGGGCCGAAGCGGTCGCGCGCGTTGAGCACCTGGCCGACGAGCACGAACATGCCGTAGAAGAAGACCTGGGGCAGGCACAGCCGCGCGAAGGCGATCACCGACTCGCGCTGGGCGGTGAAGGGCTCGGTGAAGAACGTCCCGTCGAGGTAGAGCCGCATCAGCCACGGCGCGCCGACCACCAGCAGCGCGGTCACGCCGGCCAGGAACAGGGCGGCGAGCGTGATGATCCGGTCGGTGTAGGCCGCGCCGCCGTCCTCGTCGTGCTTCATCGCCCGCACCAGCTGGGGCACGAGCACGGCGTTGAAGACGCCGCCGGCCAGCAGGATGTAGAGCATGTTGGGCACGGTGTTCGCGATCGTGAACACGTCGGCGTGCAGCTGGGTGCCCAGGGCGGCGGCCAGGAGCGTCGAGCGCAGGAAGCCGCTGAGCCTCGAGACCACCGTGCCCGCGGCCATCACCGCGCTCGAGCCGAGGAGCGAGGCCTCCTTCTCGGCGGTCCCGTCGCTCACGACCGTCCCCTGAGCACGGGGCCGAAGGTACGCCGGCGGCGCCGGACCCGGCGCACCACCCGCACCGCGATCGCGGCGAAGAAGACGGTGGCGGCCACGCCCATCACGACCCACACCACCAGGCCGACCCGGCTGGTCCGCACCGGGACCTGGGGGCCGGCGTAGAGCCGCTCCCCGCTGCGGGTGACCAGGTCGAGGTCGACGGTGTGCACGCCGATGCCGGTCGACCGGATGCCCATCTTGAACGGCCGACGCGCGCCGGGCGGCAGCTCGGCCACCCCGGGGTCGGTGACCTCGAGGCCGAGGCCCGTGACCTCGGCGCGCAGGGCGACCCGGACGCGCTGGTCGAGCCCGTTGCTGACCGGCACCAGGAAGCTGCCCTGCTCGCTGGAGGAGATCACGAAGTCGGGAGCGGCGATCCGGATGCGCCGCAACCACCCGTCGACCAGGGCCTCGATCCCGCTCAGCCGCAGGTCGGCGGCCACTGCCCGGCGGCGCGAGTAGAACGAGGCCGCGAGCAGCGCCTGGCGCCCGAGACGCGGGCCGGTGGCGTCGTCGTCGACCAGCGTCTCGTCGAGCAGCGCACCGTCGTGGGACGCGTCACGGACGTGGCGCACCAGCCGGGTCGGGATCTCCGCGCGCCGCTGGACGCGCCGGTAGCGGTAGTCCTCGTTGGCGGGGCTGGGCGTGTCCGGGCCGACCTGGGCGGCCACGTCGCCGAGGCCGGTGGCCGCGATCCACGGCACGTCGAGCCCGTCGAAGAAGTCGCTGCGCTGCCAGTCCGGGCCGGGGTCCCAGCTCGGCGGCAGCATGGCGACCAGGGGACGGTCGTCGCCGGCCAGCGTCCGCACCGCGGTGACGGCGAGCAGGCGCTGGCGCATCCCGAGCGCGGTCGCAGCCGTCCTGTCGACGCCGGCCGCGGCCGCCGCGTCGGAGGCCGGGCGCAGCGTTCGGGGGTCGAAGAGCAGCACCGGGCGGTCCCCCCGGCGGTAGAGCACGCCGTCGAGGGTCGGCAGCACGTCGTCGCTGAGGACCACCGGCACGCTGCGGGGGACCCGGTCGATCATCCAGCCCTTGAGCGCCCCGTTGAGGGGGGCGACGACCGGGCGGGCGGTCACCTCGTAGTGCGTGAGGGTCTCCAGGCCCCGGCGCACGGCCCGGTCGATCGTGGTGGCGTCCTCCGCCCGCGCGGCTGCGGCGACGTCGAGGTCGCCGTAGGGCACCGCGAGGACGGGGTGCCGGGGTGCCTGGGTGCGCAGGCTCTCCAGCCAGTCGCTCGCGTCGGCCGCGCCCTGGGCCGCGGGGGCGAGCGGTGACGGCGACGGCTGCGGCGACGGCGGGTCGGACGTGGCGTCGGCGGTCGGCGAGGGGCCGGCCGATCCGGCGGCCGGGGCGCCGGAGGTGCTGCCCTCGGCGAGGTCCTCCGCGCCGTCGTAGCCACGGCCGCCCAGGTCGATGGAGGGGTTGCCCCGCGCCACCGTGCCGGCGGCCTCGACGACCGCGGGGTCGAGCACCCAGCTCAGCGGGAACCCCCCGGTGGTGCCGCTGAGCCCGAGCAGGCGACCCAGGCGCCCGCCGGGGGAGAGGGTCTCGCGCCAGCCGCGGATGAACTCCAGCTCGCCGGTCGGGGCACGCACCACGTGGTTGCGCAGCTGCATGACCAGAGCGAGCCGGGTCGGCGTCACCGAGGCGGGGAGCCGTCGGGGCAGCTGGGCGAGGAACGTGCGCGCGCGCCCGTCGGCGCCGTCGAGCCGCTCGCCGTCCTCCGTGCCGAGGGCGTGCACCCCGAGGCGGTAGACCCCGCTGGTCTCCGGGATCCCGAGTCGGTCGCGGGGCACCACGAGCCGGAAGCCGGCGGACTCGCCGGGGCCCAGGTCGGGCAGGTCGGCGAAGAGCCCCGGCTCGACGAGGCGTCCGAACGACGGCTCCCGTCCCGGCGGCTGCGCCTGCGCAGCCGCCAGCTCCTCCGGCGTGGTGAGCGGCTCGGGCGACACCGCGAGGAACGTCTGCACCCCGGTCCAGGTCGACTCGGTGCGGTTGGTCACGGTGCCGGCGACGCGCAGCGGTCCGCTCCGCGGCACGACCGCCGGGCGGATGGCCTCCAGCCGCACCTCCAGCGGCGGCTGGTCGCCGTCGGGATCCACCGGGACGGTGGGGTTCTCGGCGTCCTCGGGCGTGGCGGTCGGGTCCGCGCCGGAGGTGGTGGCGGTCGGCGTGGGCGGGCTGGTCGGCTCGGTCGAGGTGGGCGCGGCGTGGGCGGCGGGCCCTCCCAGGGCCACGAGCGGGGCCAGGACGCCCGCGGCCAGGAGCAGCGGGAGTCGGGACCGGGTCACCGCGGGAGTTTATCGGCGGGCCACCAGTGGGAGGGGACGCGCGCGGCTCTCCTAGAGTGCGGTGGGTGCCGGACAACAGCGTGGACGGGGTGGGCGGTCCCCCGCAGGAGCTCAGCGTCGTGGAGATCCAGCGACGCGTGCGCACCGAGCTGGACCGTCTCGCCGACGTCGTCGAGCCGCTGGGCCGCGTCTTCGCCGAGGCCGGCGAGGAGATCTCGCTGGTCGGCGGCCCGGTGCGCGACATCATGCTCGGCCGGCTCCAGACCGACCTCGACCTCACCACCTCCGCCCACCCCGACCTCACCGAGCGTCTGCTCAGGGCGTGGGCCGGCACCACCTGGGACATGGGGCGCGCGTTCGGCACGATCGGCTGCCGCAAGGGGCCCTGGACGGTCGAGGTGACGACGTACCGCGCCGACGAGTACGCCGCGGACTCCCGGAAGCCCGTCGTCGCCTTCGGCGACTCGCTGGTCGGCGACCTGCGGCGCCGCGACTTCAGCGTCAACGCGATGGCCCTGCGCCTGCCCGCGACCGGCGCCGACGCCGCGACCCCCGAGCTGGTCGACCCCTACGGCGGCCTGGTCGACCTCGCGCACCGCGTGCTCCGCACGCCCGGCGAGCCCGAGATGTCGTTCTCCGACGACCCGCTGCGGATGATGCGCGCGGCGCGGTTCGCGGCCCAGCTGGGCTTCTCGGTCGCCCCCGAGGTGGTCGCGGCCATGTCCGAGATGGCCGACCGGATCGAGATCGTCTCCGCCGAGCGGGTGCGGGACGAGCTGGTCAAGCTGGTGTGCGCGCCGCAGCCCCGGCTCGGCCTGCGGCTGCTGGTCGAGACGGGCCTCGCCGAGCGGGTGCTGCCCGAGCTGCCGGCGCTGGAGCTCGAGCGCGACGAGCACCACCGGCACAAGGACGTCTACGAGCACACGCTCACCGTGCTCGACCAGGCCATCGAGCTCGAGGACCGGCTGCCCGGCGGAGGCCCCGACTTCGTCGCGCGGTTCGCCGCCCTCATGCACGACGTCGGCAAGCCGCGCACCCGCCGGTTCACCGACGACGGCACGGTCACCTTCCACCACCACGACGTGGTCGGCGCCAAGCTGACCCGCAAGCGCATGCGCGAGCTGCGCTTCCCCGGCGACGTGACCGACGCCGTGGCGCGCCTGGTCGAGCTGCACCTGCGCTTCCACGGCTACGGCAGCGGCGAGTGGACCGACTCCGCGGTGCGTCGCTACGTCCGTGACGCCGGGCCGGAGCTCGAGCGCCTGCACGTGCTGACCCGGGCGGACTGCACCACCCGCAACAGGCGCAAGGCCGAGCGGCTGCGCCGCACCTACGACGACCTGGAGACCCGGATCGCCCGGTTGGCCGAGGAGGAGGAGCTGGCCTCGATCCGCCCCGACCTCGACGGCAACCGGATCATGCAGGTGCTGGGGATCGGCCCGGGGCCGGACGTGGGCCGGGCCTACCGCTGGATGCTCGAGCTGCGCCTGGAGAACGGCCCGATGAGCCAGGCCGAGGCCGAAACGGCGCTGCGGGAGTGGTGGGTCGGCCAGCAGTGACGTGGCGACGGGACCCCGGGCTAGATTCTGCCCATGCAGAGTGAGCTCTTCGCCCAGTCCAACCTCGAGGTGCAGGCGCAGCAGCGCTTCGCCCTCCAGAACCCTCAGATGCTCCGCGTCGCGCTCGGCGAGGACGTGCTCGCGGTCAAGGGCTCGATGGTGGCCTACCAGGGCCAGGTCCGCTTCGACCACGAGAAGGCCGGCAGCATGGGCAAGCTGCTCAAGAAGGTGCTCACCTCCGAGGACGTCCCCCTCATGCGCGTCAGCGGCCAGGGCGAGGCGTTCTTCGCCAGCGAGGCCGGCTTCTGCTTCCTCGTCGAGCTCGCCGGTGACGGCATCAGCGTCAACGGGCGCAACCTGCTCGCCTTCGACGCGGGCCTGGCCTGGGACATCAACCGGGTCAAGGGCGCCGGGATGATGGCCGGTGGTCTGTTCAACACCACGATCACCGGCACGGGCACCGTCGCGATGCACACCGTCGGCACCCCCCTCGTCCTCGACTGCTCGCAGCAGCCCACCTACGTCGACGTCCAGGCCGCGGTCGCCTGGTCCTCCCACCTCACGCCCAGCGTGGTGAGCAGCATGAACATGCGCTCGATGCTGCGCGGCGGCAGCGGCGAGGCCTTCCAGTTCGCCTTCCACGGACCGGGGTTCGTCGTGGTCCAGCCCAGCGAGTGGGCCCCGGTGGCCCAGGGGCAGTCCGGCGGCGGTGGCGGGGGCCTGGTCGGCAACCTGCTCAACGGCTGAGAGACGCCGGTCGAGGGCCACGACCACGGACTCGGCGCGCTGTACGACGCGGTCCTTCGATGCGGCCCTTCGAGGCGGCCGCGGGTCCCGCGGGGGAGATGGCGCTGGTGCGCCACGTGGAGGCCCACGCCGCCGGTGTATCGGCAGGGCCGTCCTGCGTCTCCTCGTGCTGCACCGGCGCCCGGTCCCCCCGGGCGCCCACGACGAGAGGCAGGCCCGACATGGCCGACCGCACTTCTGCCCCCACCCCCTCGGGAGGACCGGCCCGGCGCCGGGTCCGGCGCCGCGGCGTCCTGGTGGCCGTCCCCGCGGCTGGCGCCCTGGTCGCCGGCGTCCTGGCCACCGGCGTGGGCGGCGCGACCGCCATGACCGCCCTGACCGCCGTGACGACCACGACGGCGACCGCCCACGCGGCCGAGCTGCCGCGGGTGACCCAGGAGGCGGCGTACTTCCGCGTCACCGAGGAGGGCCTGGACCCCGACCGCGCGCAGGCGATGGCCGACCGCGCCGGCATCCGCAACGCGCTGCGCCGCGACGGCACCTTCGCCTTCGTCGACGCGCGCTCGTTCGGCCGGGTGCCGATGCTCACCGGTCGCGCCGGCAAGGACGAGCACGGGCGCCGCACGGTGGCCCGGAGGCTCGACCTGGAGCGGGTGAGGGCGATCGAGCCGCTCGGGGAGGACAAGGCGGTCAGCCTGGCCTACGACCTGGTCGACCTGCCCGAGGGCTTCGAGACCTCGGCCCACCCCAGCCACACCCGGCTCACGCTGTCGGGGGTGCGCGGCCGCACGCTCGCGGCGTACGACCTCGACACGACGGTCAACCTCGACTACCGCCTCGGCGGCCACGAGGTGACCGGCCCCGGCATGCGCACCAGCGTCACCTTCGGCCCCGAGGGCGAGGTGCAGGGCCTGACCTTGGCGACCCGGTCGGTGCAGAAGGCCGGCTACGTCGGCATCATCGGTCCGGACGCGGCGCAGGAGCAGTGTCGTCGGAGGTACGGCGCCGACGCCCCGCTGGGCGACCCGGAGCTGGTCTACTACGCGCCCCGCCTGACCGGGGCCGGCCAGGGCACCGTGTCCTACCTCCTCCCGCACTGGGCCTGCGAGGTGCCGCAGCGAGGCGGCAAGGGGACCGAGCCCGGCAAGCTGGTCCCCGCGTCGCCCGAGCTGACCCCCGTCGCCGACCTGCTCGCGAACCGCGACGGCACCTCGATGGCCGGGCGGCTGCGGATCAGCGGGGGGCAGGCGCCCTACCGTGTGCAGTGGTCCTCCTCCACCCGCGGTGCGCTCAAGGGCACGCGCGACGGCGTGCAGTACTCCGCCGCGGTCCGGGGGCGCAAGCCCGTCGCCGAGACGCTCACCGCGACGGTCACCGACGCCAACGGCATCACCACCGAGGTCTCCGGCACCCTCGGCGGCGAGGGCGGCCGCGTGCAGGAGCAGGGGTACGGCGGCCAGGGTGGCCAGCTGGCCTCGGTCGGGGTCGAGAACACCGTCGACGAGTGGCAGTGCGCCCAGGACTCGGCCGCCGGCTTCCGGTCGGTCATGCAGGCCAAGGGCCACACGGTGAGGTTCGACTGGCGCGGGATGAACGCCTGGGAGTCGGACTTCAAGAGGACCGCAGCAGGCGGCTCGGACACCAGCTGGGTCGACTCGGTCGACGCGCAGTGGTACACCGGCCACGGCAGCCCGGGCGGCATCACCTTCAAGAACGCCTCCCACCAGGACGGCACGATCACGCCCTCCGACGCGCGGTGGGGCGACACCGACCTGGAGTGGATGCAGCTCGAGTCGTGCCAGGTGCTGCGTGACACCAACGGGCGCAACGACTACTTCGGCCGCTGGGGCCCGGCCTTCGACGGCCTGCACCTGCTCAACGGCTTCGACACCAACGCCACCTGCATCGGCGGCGGCACCGGGCGGCGGTTCGCGGAGTACCTCTTCCCGCGCTCCTTCCTCGTCGTCACCTTCCCGGCGCTCACCGTGCAGCAGGCCTGGCGGCAGATGGCCACCGACCTCGAGCCGTCGGGCCGGGTGTGGCGCTCGGTCAGCCCGGCACGCGCCGGGTGGGTGACCAACCTGGACGACAAGTTCTGGGGACAGGGCGCGGTCGGGCCCGACATCCGGCGCAGCCAGCTGATCGGCTACGTCGCGATCAGCGGCACCGTCTGAGCGCGCCGGCGCAGCCGCGGCCGCCCGTCCCCGTCCGGGGCGGGCGGCCGTTCCACGTGGAACGGCCGCCCCCAGGAGGGCGGCTAGACCCGCAGCAGACGGGTCGCCGCGGCGAGGCCGGCCACCCCCACCGCCAGGGGCCACCCTCCCGGGACGCCACGGTCGTCGGCGCCGACCGCGACCAGGACGGTGGCGCTCACCACGGCGAGGTTGAAGGCCAGGTCGTAGACCGCGAAGACCCGCCCACGGAAGTCGTCGTCGACGTGCTCCTGGACCAGTGCGTCGGCGCAGACCTTGACGCCCTGGGCCGCGAGGCCGCCGACCAGGCCGAGCACCGCCCACGCGGCCTCGCCGTCCAGCGCCCACGCCCCGAGCAGCACCACGGCGGCGACCAGCACGGCGAGGCGGACGACGCGCGGCCGGCCCCGACGGTGGACCAGCCAGGGGGTGAGCGCGGCGGCGAGGAGGAACCCGGCGGCGCTCGCGGCCGTGAACCCCCCGACCGCGGCGAGGGCGGCATCGGTGTCGCCGCGGACGGTGTCGTTGCGCAGCGCCAGCACCGCCGTGACCGCGAGCAGGCCGAAGCCCCACCGGACCACCGAGGCGGTGAGCAGCGCGCCGCAGGCGACGGACCGCTGCCGCAGGTGGTGCACCGACGCCACCAGCCCCGCGGCCACGTGGCGCGGCGACGGCGGGGTCAGCCGGTGGTCCGGACCCAGGTCGGCGCGACCGGTCAGCAGCGCGGCCGCGGCCGCCAGGACGTACGCCGCGGCACCGGCGGCGACCACCAGGCCGTCGGCCGCGGCACCGCTCCGCCCGTCGTCCAGCAGGGCCCGGAGCACCCCGCCGGCACCGAGGCCCAGCACGAACGCCGCGGTCCCGACCGTCGGCGTGAGCGCGTTGGCCGGCGTGAGGTCCTCGACCGGGACGGTGTGCGGCAGCGCCGCCGAGAGCCCCGCGAGCAGGAAGCGGTTGACCCCGAGCGCGACCAGCACCGTGGCGTAGACCGCGACCTCGGGCGCGTCGGTCCCGACGAGCACCGCCACCCCGAGCACCACCACCGTGCGCGTCAGGTTGCCGACCAGCAGCACCTGGCGCCGGGACCAGCGGTCCAGCAGCACGCCGACGAACGGTCCGAGCAGCGAGTAGGGAAGCAGCACGACGGCCGCCGCCGCGGCGAGCTCGAGCGGATCGGCCCGGCGGTCGCCGAACAGGGCGTACGACGCGAGGGCGGCCTGGGTGGCCCCGTCGCCCGCCTGCCCGAGGACCCGCACGAGGAGCAGCCGCCACAGCGCCCGCCCCCGCCACCACCGGGTCGCCGGCGGGGAGGGAGCGGGCGCGACCATGCCCCCGATCATGACCGACCGGGGGCACGGGCGTGCCGAGGCGGGGCGGTCCTCAGACCGCCACGAGCTCGGGGTCCTCGACCGGCTGGGCCGGGGCGGCGGCCGGTCCGTGGTGGTCGAGCCGGGGCAGGGCCCGGTCGAGCCACCGCGGCATCCACCAGTTGAGGTCGCCCAGCAGCGACATCGTGGCGGGCACCAGGACCATCCGCACCACGGTGGCGTCGAGCGCGACCGCGACCCCCATGCCGAGGCCGAGCTGCTTGACCACCGGGTCGGACTCACCGGCGAACCCGATGAACACCGCGACCATGATCGCCGCCGCGCAGCTGATCACGCGGCCGGTGGCGGCCAGGCCGCGCACCACGCTCCCGCGAGCGTCCCCGGTCACGTCGTAGTCCTCGCGGATCCGGCCGAGCAGGAACACCTCGTAGTCCATCGAGAGCCCGAACAGGATCGCGAACAGCAGGATCGGCATCCAGCTCGACACGGGGGTCGCGTGGTCGAGCCCGAGCAGCCCGGCCCCCCACCCCCACTGGAAGACGATGGTGAGGACGCCGTACGCCGCGCTGATCGAGAGCAGGTTCATCACCGCCGCCTTGAGCGGGACCAGCACCGAGCGGAACATCATCGTCAGCAGCAGGATGGACATCCCGACCACGAAGGCGATCACCACCCACAGCCGGTCGCCCAGGAGCAGCGAGATGTCCTGGTAGAGCGGCGTGAGGCCGGTCAGCTCCACCCCGGAGGGCAGGTCGGCGCGGACGTCGCCGACCAGGTCGCCGACGGCGGGGTCGGACGGGCCGAAGGTCGGCTCGGCCGCGACGATGGTGAGCCCGCCGTCACGCGAGGGCACCGGCGGCGCCACGGTCGCGATGCGCGGGTCGGCCTCGAGCGACCGCACGGTCGCGGCGACCGCCTGGCGCGGCGAGGCGACCGCGGCGTGGTCCACCACGGCGAGCAGACCGCCGTTGGCGCCGGGACCGTACTCCTCCGCGATCAGGTCGTAGCCCCCCCGCAGCGTCGTCCCCTCGGCGTGCACGCTCACGTCGCCGGGCCAGGTGCGCATGTCCAGGGCCGGGGCGGCCAGCCCGAGCATGAGCGCCGCGGCGGCCATCGCCCAGGGGAGCGGGCGACGGCCCACGCGCTGCGCCCAGCGCGCGATCAACGGCGTACGCCGGGTGCGGGCGACACCCGCACGCGCGGCCCGGCGCTCGGCCCGGGCCAGGATGCGGCGGTTGCCCAGGCGGCACAGCGCCGGCACCAGGGTCAGCGCGGCGGCCATCACCGAGGCCACGGAGATCGCGGTCACCAGCCCGAACGCGGAGTACGTCGGCAGGCCGGCCAGGCCGAGCCCCAACAGCGAGACCAGCACGGTCGAGGCCGCGAAGACCACCGACCGACCGGCCGTCGCGGTGGCCAGGCCGGCGGCGTGGCGCACCTCGGCCCCCTCGCGCAGGTGCTCCGCGAAGCGGACCACCAGCAGCAGGGCGTAGTCGATGCCCACGCCGAGGCCCACCATCGTGGCGACCATCGGCGCGCTCGGGCTGACGTCCATCGCCCCCGCCAGCAGCGTGGTGCCGAACCCGCCCATCACCAGTCCGACCACGGCCACGCCGACCGGCAGGCCGGCGGCGACCACCGAGCCGAAGGCGAGGACCAGCACGACCAGGGCGGCGCCGATCCCGATCATCTCGCCGGTGCCCTTCAGCGGCTCGGCCGACTGCTCGGCCATGGTGCCGTTGAGTTCGACCTGGAGGCCCGCGTCGCGGGCCGGCGTGACCGCCTCGACCAGCGGCTCGCCCTTGCCCAGGAGGTCGCGGTCGGTGACCGGGGCGTCGTACTCGACGGTGAGCAGGGCGGTGTCCCGGTCGGCGCTCATCCGCGGCGGTGAGACCGAGGCGGCGTGCGGCATGCGGCTCAACCGGGCGGTCAGGTCCGCCAGGGCCGCCGTGCCCGAGGCGTCGGCCAGGGTGCCGTCCGCGCGGTGCACCACGACGCGGGCATCGGCGTTCGCGGCGTTCTCGCCGTGCTGGCGCAGGAGCTCGACCCCCTGCTGGGCGCGGGCCCCGGGCACGTCCCAGTTCTCCTGCGTCGGCCCGCCGAAGGCGGAGGCGAGCCCGGCGGCGACGGCGAGCGCGAGCAGCCAGCCGGCGAGGACGCGCCACGGGTGGGCGGCGCTGGAGTGGCCGAGACGGTAGAGGGCGGTACGCATGGTCTTCTCCTGAGGTAGGTCGTGGTGACGACCTCAGGATCGGGGACCGGACTTGAGGGTGACTTGGGCGTGGCTTGCGACCGCGTGCAAGCCGCCCCTCAGCGCGCCGGGGTCAGGCGCCGGCCTCCTTGAGCACGCGCGTGCCGGCGAACTTGTCGGTCCAGGGGCGACGGGTGGCCGGGTCGTTGCTGATCCCCACCGCGATGAGGATGACCGCCACGAGGGAGGCGATGGTGCCGACGAAGCCGAGGACGGGCACGATGCCGGCCAGTCCGAAGGCGATCCAGATGTTGCGCTTGACCGACTCCTCGACCGTGGGGCGGCCGCCGCCGGCGCCCTCGACGTGGAGCTTCATCACCATCTTGCCGAGCGTGCGTCCCTGCGTGGTCTCGAGCCAGGCGAAGTAGCCCAGCTGGATGGCGGTGCCGAGGAGCGCCAGGATCGCGCTCGCGGCGAAGCCGCCGCCGGTCGACCCGAGCACCCCGAAGCCGCCGGGCGCGTCCAGGCCGATGATGCTCACCACGAGGATCGCGCCGACGATGCCGTTGACCACGGCGAGCAGCACGTGGTCGATCAGACGGGCGACGAACCGGTCGAGCAGCTCACCGGGACGCTCGCCACCGGGCGCGGCGCCCGCCGGAGCGCCCCAGCCCCCACCCGAGCCGGGCGCGGGGGGCGGCGGTGGCGGCGGCGCGCTGTCGCCGTACGACGGCGGCGGGGGCGGGGGTGCCTGTCCCCCGGACCGACCGGGCGGCGGGGGCGGCGGGGTGTCGTCGTGCTCGGACGGACCGTGTCCACCGGCGGGAGGCTCGCTCATGCGGGTGAGCGTAGCCGTCGTCGATCCCCGGGGGGAGCGCGACAAGCGGACGTACGACGAGCCGCGCACCCCGGACGGGGCACGCGGCTCGTCGGTCGACCGAGAGAGGAGCGGCCGCCGTGGGGACGGCCACCCGTGGGGTTCAGCGCTCGAGGTCGCCCTTGATGAAGGCCTCGACCTGCAGGCGGCCCAGGTCGTCGGCCATCTGCACCGGCGGGGACTTCATCAGGTAGGTCGAGGCGGACAGGATCGGACCGCCGATGCCGCGGTCCTTGGCGATCTTGCAGGCGCGCAGCGCGTCGATGATGATGCCGGCGCTGTTGGGGGAGTCCCAGACCTCGAGCTTGTACTCCAGGCTCAGGGGGACGTCACCGAACGCGCGGCCCTCGAGGCGGACGTAGGCCCACTTGCGGTCGTCGAGCCAGGCGACGTAGTCCGACGGCCCGATGTGGACGTTGCGGTCGTGGGTCTTGTCGGCCAGCGAGCCGGTCAGGTTGGAGGTCACGGCCTGGGTCTTGGAGACCTTCTTGGACTCCAGGCGCTCGCGCTCGAGCATGTTCTTGAAGTCCATGTTGCCGCCGACGTTGAGCTGGTAGGTGCGGTCCAGCGTCACGCCGCGGTCCTCGAACAGCTTGGCCATCACGCGGTGGGTGATGGTCGCGCCGACCTGCGACTTGATGTCGTCCCCGACGATCGGGACGCCCGCGTCCTCGAACTTCTTGGCCCACTCGGGGTCGGAGGCGATGAACACCGGGAGAGCGTTGACGAAGCCGACGCCCGCGTCGATCGCGCACTGGGCGTAGAACTTGTCGGCCGCCTCGGACCCCACGGGGAGGTAGGAGACCAGCACGTCGACCTCGGCGTCCTTGAGCACCTGGACGACGTCCACGGGCTCGGCGTCGGACTCGTCGATGGTGGCGCGGTAGTACTTGCCCAGGCCGTCGAGGGTCGGGCCGCGCTGCACGGTGACGCCGAGCGGCGGCACGTCGCAGATGCGGATGGTGTTGTTCTCGGAGTTGTTGATCGCCTCGGAGAGGTCGAACCCGACCTTCTTGGCGTCGACGTCGAAGGCGGCCACGAACTGCACGTCGGAGACGTGGTAGTCGCCGAACTTGACGTGCATCAGGCCGGGGACGGTCGTCTCCGGGTCGGCGTCACGGTAGTAGTGGACGCCCTGGATCAACGACGTGGCGCAGTTGCCCACGCCGACGATGGCGACTCGGACGGAACCCATAGGGCTCTCCTTCTTCTCTCGGTTGTTCTCGGTCGGTGTCAGGGGGCTCAGGGCGACGCGGACGCGTCGGGGGTGGGCGGGGCGGCGCCGCGCTCGGCGGCGATCAGCTCGGAGAGCCAGACCAGCTCGCGCTCGACCGACTCCACGCCGTGGCGCTTGAGCTCGCGGGCGTAGGTGTCGCGGCCCTGGCTGCGGTCGAGGTCGGCACGGACCTGCGAGAGGCGCTCCTCGAGGCGGGCGCGCCGGCCCTCGAGGATCCGCAGGCGGATCGAGGCGTCCGTGCGCCCGAAGAAGGCGAAGCGGACGTCGAAGTTGTCGTCCTCCCACGTCGCGGGGCCGGAGTCCGACATCAGCTTGGCGAAGCGCTCGTCGCCGGCCGGGGTGAGGCGGTAGGTGATGCGCTGCCGACGGCTCACCGTGCCCGGGGTCGCCGGCGCGGCGAGGTCCTCGACGATGAGGCCGGCCTTGCTCAGCTTCTTCAGGGCGGGGTAGAGCGAGCCGTAGGAGAGCACGCGGCCCCAGCCGAGCACGAGGTTGAGCTGCTTGCGCAGCTCGTAGCCGTGCAGGGGGTTCTCGTGGAGCAGGCCGAGCACGGCCAGCTCGAGCGTGTCGCCACGTCGGGTCACGGGCCCCCCTCTCCTGAGCGTGCGCCCCGGCGTACGTGCCGGTTCGATCTATCGGTTGAACGTATCGTATCGATATATCAAAACGTGTCCACCGCGGTGGCGCCGCGCTGGTGTGACCTTCGTCGTGTCGCGGTTGTGTGCCCCGCCTGCGGGTACGCCGCCCTCATGCGATCTCGTCTCCGGCCCTCCTGCCGACCCGTAGGCTGCGCACCGTGAGCGACACGAGGAGACCCTCGGGCCGGGCGGTCGGCGCGCAGGACGACGGCGCGGGCCGGTCGAGGACGCGTAGGTGGGTCAAGCGGGGCGCCCTGCTCCTGGCCACGGTCGTCGGGCTGCTCCTGGTGCTGTTCGCCGTCGCCTACGCCACCACCGACATCCCGGACCCCAACGAGGGCTTCGAGGCGCAGACGACCTACGTCTACTACGACGACGGCAAGAGCGTGCTGGGCAAGTTCGCCGAGCAGAACCGCACCACCGTGCCGCTGGAGGACATCCCCCAGCACGTGCAGGACGCGGTCATCGCCGCCGAGGACTCGACCTTCTGGACCAACCAGGGCCTGGACCCCAAGGGCATCCTCCGCGCGGCCTTCAACAACGCCAAGGGCGGAAGCACCCAGGGCGCCTCGACGATCACCCAGCAGTACGTCAAGGTGCTCTACCTCTCCCAGGAGCGGACCTTCACCCGCAAGGCCAAGGAGGCGATCCTCTCCCTCAAGATCCACCGGCAGCTGTCCAAGGAGGAGATCCTCGCCGGCTACCTCAACACCATCTACTTCGGTCGTGGTGCCTACGGCGTCGAGGCGGCGTCGCGGGCCTACTTCGGCATCCCGGCCAAGCGGCTGACCCTGCAGCAGGGCGCCGCGCTGGCGGCGATGATCAACAACCCCAACAACCTCGACCCCGCCGAGGGGCCGGCGTCCCGCGACGCCCTGAAGTCACGCTTCACCTACGTCATCGACCGCATGTCGGACCTGGGCACGCTGCCGTCGGTCAAGGGCGACCCCTACCGCCTGCCCACGTTCCCCAAGCGCACGGTGGAGAACTCCAACGGCGGCCAGCGCGGGCACCTGCTCACGATGGTCCACGACGACCTGGTCGCCAACGGCTTCAGCGACGACGAGATCCTCACCGGCGGGCTGCGGGTGACGACCACGATCGACAAGAAGGTGCAGAAGGCCGTCGAGACGGCGGTGCCGGAAGTGCGCCCCGACCTCAAGGGCCTGCACACCGCGGTGGCCTCGGTCGACCCCCGCACCGGCGCGCTCAAGGGGATGTACGCCGGCCAGGACTACCTCGAGAGCCAGATCAACTGGGCCAAGGCCGGCGGCGCCCCCGGGTCGACGTTCAAGGCCTTCGCCCTCGCGGCGGGCCTGGACTACGGCTACTCGCTGAGGAGCACCTTCGACGGCAACTCCCCGATCGAGGTCAACGGCACCGAGTTCAGCAACGAGGGCGAGGGCCTCGGCGAGAGCTACGGCTCGTCGATCAGCCTCCTGACCGCGACCGAGAAGTCGGTCAACACCGCCTACATCGACCTGGCCGCCTCGATGGACGACGGCGTCGCCAAGATCAAGGACCACGCGGTGGCGATGGGGATCCCGCGCAACGCACCAGGGCTCGACGACACCCTCAGCATCGTGCTCGGGTCCGCCACGGTCAGCCCGATCGACATGGCCAACGCCTACGGCACGATCGCCGACGGCGGCCAGGCCAAGAAGTGGTTCGTCGTGGCCAAGGTCAAGACGCTCGACGGCGCGCGGCCCTACAAGCACCACGTCAAGACCACCCGGGCGATCCCCGAGGACGTCGCGGCCGACACCTCCTACGCCCTGCAGCAGGTCGCCGAGGTCGGCACCGGCCGCAACGCCGACGTGATCGGTCGCGACATCGCCGGCAAGACCGGCACGGCGACCACCGACGGCGGTCACGTGCGGTCGTCGTGGTTCGTCGGCTACACCCCGCAGCTCTCGACCGCGGTGATGTACGTCCGCGGCAACGGCAACCAGCCGCTGGACGGCTTCCTGTCCTCGTTCTTCGGCGCCGACTACCCGGCGCGCACCTGGGCCGCGGTGATGAGCCGGGCCCTGGAGGGTGCGGAGGAGATCCCGTTCCCGCCGCCGGCCAACCTCGAGCAGACCGCCGACGGCCACCAGGCCTCCACACCTCCGCCGAGCCCCACCTCCACGCCTCCCCCGGCCGACGTGCCCAGCGACACCGCGAGCCCGACGCCGACCCCGAGCCCGACACAGACCCCGAGCACCGAGCCCGGCCGGCCCACCCCGACGGCCCCCCCGACCCCCACCGCGACGCCGACCACCCCGCCGAGCCCCGCGGGTCGCAAGACCAAGACGCCGAAGCCGTCGCCGACCTCGCAGGGCCCCACGGGTCGCAAGACCAAGACGCCGAAGCCGTCGCCGACCTCGCAGGGCAGTCCGGCCCCGCGCAGGACCACGACCCCGAGGACGACCCCGACCCCGACCCCGACCCCGACCCCGGCCCCGACCTCGACCCCGACGGCCACGAGCCAGGCCACGACCGGGACCCCCGCGGCGTGAACGACGGGCGGTTGGTGGTGGCCGGCGCGGTCGCGCCGACCCACGAGGACCCGACCGCCCGTGAGGCCAGCGCCTTCCTCGGCGGCCCGTCCGGTCGCCGCTCCGCCGGGCACCCGTTCTGGTTCCCGGTCCGCGTGGTGCTGGCGCTGGCGTGCGTCGGCTGGCTGCTGGCGATCGGGCAGAAGGCGCCCTGCGACGCCGGCGACTGGAACGGCGGCGACCAGCGCTACCGCCTGATGTGCTACTCCGACATCCCCTACCTCTACACCGACCGGGGCTTCGCCGAGCGCCGGGTGCCGTTCACCGACAACGGCGGCCGCTACATGTACCTCGAGTACCCCGTCCTCACCGGCTACCTCGCCTACGGCGCTGCGGTCCTCACCCAGGCGGTGGTCCCGGGCAGGGCCGACGTCGCAGCCCGGCGCGCGGCACCGGTCGACCAGGTGGGCGCCCTCCCGGGCGTCGAGGCGGAGCGGCGCGCCTACTTCCGGGTGACCGCGGTGCTGCTCGCGCCGTTCGCACTCCTCGCGGCGTACTTCCTGGCGGGCGCCCACCGCCGCCGGCCCTGGGACGCGCTGCCCTCCGTGCTCGCCCCGACGCTCGTGGCGGCGGGCCTGATCAACTGGGACATCGTCCCGGTGGCGCTCCTCGCCGGCGGGTTCTGGGCCTGGTCCCGGGGGCGTCCCCTGCTCTCCGGGGTGCTGCTGGGTCTCGGCACCGCGGCCAAGCTGTACCCGTTGTTCGCGCTCGGGGCCTTCCTCGTGGTGGCGGTCCGGCGCCGGCAGCTGCGCGCCTTCGGGCTCACCGTCGCGGGCGCCGCCGCGGCGTGGCTCGTGGTCGACCTGCCGGCGATGCTCACCAACCTCGACGGGTGGACCGCGTTCTGGACCTTCAACTCCGCTCGCGGCCCCGACCTCGGGTCGATCTGGCTGGTCCTGTCCCAGCACGGCCACGCCGCCTCGGCCCACACGATCAACCTCGTGTCCTGGGCGGTCTTCGGCGGCGGGTGCCTGGCGATCGCCGTGCTCGGGCTCCGGGTG
The DNA here is from genome assembly GCA_963811385.1 of uncultured Actinomycetota bacterium. Taxonomy (GTDB): domain Bacteria; phylum Actinomycetota; class Actinomycetes; order Propionibacteriales; family Nocardioidaceae; genus Marmoricola_A. The sequence continues at coordinate 51,322 of CAWEQX010000015.1, forward strand.
CGGCACGTGCCCCGGGTCGCGCAGCTGGCCTACCTGGTCCTCATGGTCTTCCTGCTGGTCAACAAGGTCTACTCGCCGCAGTACGTCGTGTGGCTGCTGCCGCTGGCCGTGCTCGCGGTGCCGCGCTGGCGGCCCCTGCTGGTCTGGCAGGCCGGCGAGCTGCTCTACTTCGCCGCCTGCTGGTGGATGCTCGGCGGGCTCACCGCCTCCGCCACCGGCGGGGCCACCGACCCGCTCTACGCCGTCGCGATCGTGGTGCGGATGGCAGCCGAGCTCTTCCTCGGCGCGGTCGTGGTGCGCGACCTGCTGCGCCCCGAGCACGACGTGGCGCGGGAGTTCCCCGACGACGACCCGATGTGCCCGCCGCGGATGCTCACCCCGGCCTGAGGGCGCCGGTCGGTTTCCCTGGGTATGCCGGAGATCTGCCACCTCCCCAGGTGAATCGGCCAGGGGAAGGGGCGTGTCGCCTGGGGAGGTACGTCGAGCCCGGGCGGGTTGCCTGCATACCCAGGGAAACCGACGCCCCGGATCGGACGCCGACCCGGATCGGTCAGACGAACCGGATCTGGTCGAACCCGGTCGTGGTGAACCGCACCTGCACCTCGACCTCGTCGCCGATGGCGGGCACCGGGGCGCCGGCCGGCAGGAAGAGCATCGAGGCCTGCATGTGCGGGGGCTCGGCGAACAGCCGCTGCTTGCCGCCCACCGTGAACGGCGACCGGACGAACCCCGCCGCGTCCAGGCCCCCCTTGGCCAGGCGTGCCGCGCGGTCGCGGACCGTGGCGCCACCCGTGGGGGCCTCGAGCCCGATGCCGTGCGCGGTGCCGCCGGAGACCACCAGCAGGTGGCCGTGCTTCGGCACCGCGCGGCCGCGGTAGCCGAAGACGTCGCCGCGCTGCACCTCGTGCACGTCCAGCACGCTCGAGCGCACCTGCAGCGCTCCCCGGTCGCCGAGCCAGAGGCGGGTGCCGATGCGGGGCCGGACCTCGAAGTCGGGGTAGGAGGACCGCAACGACCCCAGCTCGTCGTCGGTCAGGTGGGAGACGTAGAGCCGGCGCGTGCCGATGCCCGAGGCCACCAGGTCGGTGATCGCCCGCTCGACCTCGCCCAGGTGGGAGCCGCGCGACATCGGCAGGTGCAGCGCGAAGCCCTCGACCGTGACCCCGCCCAGGTGGTCCGCCGCCTCACGCAGTCCGGCCGGGGTGAACCCGTGGCGCTTCATCGAGGTGACCAGCTCCAGCACGACCCGCGCTCGCGCGCCGTGGGCCTCCTGGGACGCGGTGGCCAGACCGTCCAGGTCCTCGAGGCGTCCGAGGGTGTGCACCAGCCGGTCGGCGTAGGTCGCGCGCGCCTCGAACGGCCGCCACGGCGTGAGCACGAGGACCTCGCCGCCGAAGTGCCCGAGCGCCTCGCCGACCTCGGCGTAGGTGCCCACCGCCAGGGTGTCGGCGCCGAGCTCCTGCGCCAGCTCGGCCAGCCGCGGCACCCCGAAGCCGTAGCCGTTGCCCTTGGCCACGGGGACGAGGCCGGGCACCGCGTGCACGACGGAGTCGAGGTGGCGCTGCCAGCGCGCCTGGTCGACGTACAAGGTGAGCACCTCAGCCACCCCGGCGCGCGAGGTAGAAGGTGAACGCCTGGTAGAGCGCGCGGTTGACCGGCAGGTCCCACTCGCCGGCGTGCTCGACCGCCTCGCCGCCGGTGCCGACCTTGAACCGGATGAGGCCGACATGGTCGTCGTCCTCGTCGAGGGTGTCGGTGATGCCGCGCAGGTCGTAGACCGTGGCGCCGTGGGCCAGGGCGTGCTGGATCATCGCCCACTGGGCGGCGTTGGAGCCGCGGACCTCACGCTTGTCGGTGGAGGAGGCGCCGTAGGAGTACCAGGCGTGGGTGCCGACCTGCACCAGGATCGTCGCGGCGACGAGGTCCCCCTCGTGCTCGGCGGTGAACAGGGCGATCCGGTCGGGGTCCTCGGCCCCGAGGGCGCGGAACATGGTCTGGAAGTACGACAGCGGGCGCGGCGTGAAGTGGTCGCGCTCGGCGGTGTGGACGTAGAGGTCGTGGAACTGCTTCAGCCGGACGTCGACCTCGTGGGCCGGGACCCGGGCTGCGACCACGCCCGCCTTGGCGGCCTTCTTGATGTTGCGGCGCCACTGCTGGTTCATCCCCGCCAGGACGGCGTCCTCGTCCTTGCCGGCGAGCGGGACCTGGAAGTTGTACTGCGGCTGGCCGGCCGCGAAGCCGCCCTCCGCCCTCTGCTCGCGCCAGCCGAGCCTGCGCAGCGCGGAGACCACGCGGGCGCCCGCGGGCTCGCGGACCAGCGGGGGCACCTGGTCGAGCGTGCGCACCGCGGGGTCGGCGATCCCGGCCTTGATCGCGGCGGCCTCCCAGCGGCGCGCGACGACCGGGGGGCCCATGCGGATGCCGAAGGCGCCCCGTCCCTTGAGGTGGGCGACCATGGGGTCGAGCCACACCGCGAGGTCCTCGGCGGCCCAGTCGATGACCGGCCCCTCCGGGAGGTAGGCGAGGTAGCGCTTGAGCCGCGGCACCTGGCGGTAGAGCACCAGGCCCGCGCCGACCAGCTCCTCGCCGCGGAACCAGCCGATCGACTCCCGGCGCCAGTCGCCCTTGACCTCACCCCACGCGGGCACCTGCAGGAAGCTCACGCTCTCGCGCGACCGCACCAGGTCGAGGTGCTGCTCCGGGGTGATCGAGCGGACGGAGAGGGGGGAGGTCACGGGCCGAGGCTACCGGTGCCACCGGGACCTCTCAGGCGGCCTCGTCGGCGGCCACCGCAGCGCCGCTGCTCTCACCGACGTACCTCCGCTGTGCCCAGTGCGCGGCTGCGACGACCACCAGGTTGAGCAGGATGTAGGTCGCGGCCATCACCAGGGCTGCGGGCACCTGGTTGCGGCCCTCCTGGCCGATCTGCTTGAACACGATCGTGATGCCGGGGGCGAGGATGGCGTAGCCGAGGCTGGTGTCCTTGAGGCAGACCACGAACTGGCTGATCATCGCCGGCAGCATCACCTTGATCGCCTGCGGCAGCAGCACGATGCGGGTCACCTGGGTCTTGGTCATCCCGATGGCGTAGGCCGCCTCCGACTGCCCCTTGGGCAGGGACTCGACGCCGGCTCGCACGATCTCGGCGAGCACGGCGCCGTTGTAGAGCGCCAGGCCGAGCACGAGGGCCCAGATGTTGTCGACCCCGCGGCCGTAGCTGATCGAGTAGGCGATGTAGATGATCAGCAGCAGCAGCGGGACCGCACGGAAGAACTCGACGAAGAGCCACGACGGCCAGCGCAGCCAGGGGCTGTCGGCGAGCTTGCCCACGCCGAAGACCATGCCGAGCGCGAGCGCGGCGAGGATCGCGATGACCGCGGCCTTGACGGTGTTCCACACGCCGTCGAGCAGGATGGTCTGGAGGTACTTCGGGGTGACGAAGTACTCCCACTTGGCGTAGGCCAGCTGGCCGGACTGGTTCATCTGCCGCAGGAAGAGGAACAGCAGCCCCAGCAGCACGACCAGGGAGAGCAGCGAGTAGAGCCGGTAGCGCCGCAGGGCCTTGGGCCCCGGAGCGTCGTAGAGGACGGTGGCCTGCTGGGTCATCGTGCGCTCCTCGCCTGGCGCTCGAGGCGGTTGGAGCCGAAGCTCACGATCTCGACGATCAGCACGTAGCCGATCGCGAAGAGCAGGAAGATCTGGTTGCGCGCGCCGACGTCGTTGTTGATGAAGAACCGCATCCGGGCGGTGGCCTCGAAGATGCCGAACACCGCGGCGACCGAGGTGTTCTTGATCAGGGCGATCTGCACGCTGGCCAGCGGGGGGAGCGAGGCCCGGAAGGCCTGCGGGAGGACCACCGAGCGCATCGACTCCCCGAAGTCCATCCCGACCGAGCGAGCCGCCTCGGCCTGCCCGATCGACACCGAGTTGATGCCGGCGCGCAGCGCCTCGCACACGAACGACGAGGTGTAGACGGTCAGTGCCACGACGCCGCGCATGAAGTAGCCGCTCACGTCGAGCCCGCCCAGGTGCAGACCGGGGATCCCCCAGCCGATGTCGGGCAGGGCGACGGTGACGAAGATGAACATGACCAGCAACGGGGTGTTGCGCACGACCAGCACGTAGGCGGCGCCCGCGCGGGAGAGCACGGGCACGGGCCCGACGCGCATGGCGGCCAGCACCGTGCCGAACAGCAGGCTCAGCACCCCGGAGATCACGAACAGCTCGAGCGTGATCAGGAACGCCTTGAGGACCAGGTCGAAGTTCGACCACACGTCGGCCACGTCGGGGCACCGCCTCTCTCGGTGAGGGGGTCACCCGGGGCCGGCAGGGCCCCGGGTGACCGGGTCGTCAGGGTCGGGTCGCCCTCACTGGCAGGAGTCCATCTCCGGCGGCTCGGGGGTGTCGACGCCGGACTTGCCGAGCGTGGCCTCGAAGGCCTTCGCCCAGGTGCCGTCGTCCTCGGCCTGCTGGAGCGTGTCGGTGATCCACTGGCACATCTCGGGGTACTTCTTGGGGTAGCCCACGCCGTAGCGCTCCTCGGAGAAGGTGTCGCCCACGACCTCGAGCTGGTCCGGGTCCTCCGCGGCGTAGCCGAGCAGGATCGCGCCGTCGGTGGTCATCGAGTCGACCGACCCGTTGAGCACCTGGTCGCGGCACTCGGAGTAGGTGTCGAAGCCGCGCGGCTTGGCGCCCTTGGCCTCGACGTTGTCCAGGGACGTCGACCCGGTGACCGAGCAGACCTCCTTGCCCTTGATGTCGTCGACGCTCTTGATGTCGCTGCCCTTCTTGACCAGCAGCTGCTGGCCGGTGACGTAGTACGGCCCGGCCTGGCCGACCACCTTGCGGCGGTCGTCGGTGATGGAGTACGACGCGATGACCAGGTCGACCTCGCCCTTCTGGAGGAACGGCTCGCGGTTGTCGGAGATCGTCTCCTTCCAGGTGATGTCCTCGGGCTTGATGCCCAGGTCCGCGGCGAGGATCTTGCCGATCTCCGGGTCGAAGCCCTTCGGCATGTCGTCGGTGGCGCCCTTGAACCCGATGCCGGGCTGGTCGTACTTCACGCCGATGGTGATCTTGCCCTGCTCGGCGAGCTCCTTCATGTGCGTGCCGTCGTCGAACTCAGAGGCGGCGTTGTCGGCGACGTCGACGTCGACGCTGTCGCCGCTGTCGCCGCTGCCGGCGTCGCCGCAGCCGGCCACGGACAGTGCCAGTGCGGCGCCCGCAAGGGTGGCCAGGAGCCGGGTGCGGCTCCGTCGGGGGGTCCTGCTCAGCTTCATCTCTTTCTCCTTCTTCCGAGTCGGATCGAGCGGTGATCGAGCTGGTCGTGGTGGCGTGGGGTCCGGCCTGGCCCTCAGTGCTTGATGATCTTGCCGAGGAAGTCCTGGGCCCGCTCGGACTGCGGGTTGGTGAAGAACTCCTCGGGGGTGTTCTCCTCGACGATCGCGCCGTCGGACATGAAGATCACGCGGTGGGCGGCGCCGCGGGCGAAGCCCATCTCGTGGGTGACCACGATCATCGTCATGCCCTGCTCGGCGAGCTCGACCATGACGTCGAGGACCTCCTTGATCATCTCGGGGTCCAGCGCGGAGGTCGGCTCGTCGAAGAGCATCACCTTGGGCTCCATGGCCAGCGCCCGGGCGATCGCGACGCGCTGCTGCTGGCCGCCGGAGAGCTGGGCGGGGTACTTCGCGGCCTGGTGGGCCACCCCCACGCGCTCGAGCAGCTCGGTGGCGCGCTTGTCGGCCTCGGCCTTCTTCTCCCCCCGCACCTTGATCGGGCCGAGGGTGACGTTCTCCAGGATCGTCTTGTGGGCGAAGAGGTTGAAGGACTGGAAGACCATCCCGACCTCGGCGCGCAGGCGGGCCAGCGCCTTGCCCTCCGCCGGCAGTGGCTGGCCGTCCAGGGTGATCGTGCCGTCGTCGATGGTCTCGAGCCGGTTGATCGTGCGGCAGAGGGTGGACTTGCCGGAGCCGGAGGGACCGATCACCACGACGACCTCGCCGCGGTGGACCGTGAGGTCGATGTCCTGCAGCACGTGCAGCGACCCGAAGTGCTTGTTCACGTGGTCCAGCACGACGAGCGGCTCGCCCTTGCCGGCCTTGATCTCCTCAGCGCTGGTCGTCATACCGCCCCAACCTAGGGGGAAGGGGTCCGGTGTGACCACAGCGGCGGGACCAAGGTCCTGTGACTGTCACCGAATCGTTGCTCACCCGGCCGGACGAGGCCGGGCGGGTGGCCGGGTGGGTGGCCGGCGGAGGCTCAGAGCCGCGAGCGCAGCCAGGCGAAGTCGGCACCGTGCTCGTCGGGCCCCCCGGGGGTCTCGGCGATGACCGGAGCCCCGGCGTCGCGGATCAGCTCGACGAAGGCGTCGTGGTCGACGTGGCCCTGGCCGAACGAGGTGTGCCGGTCAGCGCCGGAGCCGAAGTCGTCGCGGCTGTCGTTGGCGTGGACCAGGTCGATCCGGCCGGTCGCCGCCAGGAGCTGCTCCACGGCGGTGTCGAGGGCGATGCCGCCGGCGTGGGCGTGGCAGGTGTCGAGGCAGAAGCCGACCATCTCGGCCTGGTCGGCCGCCTGGATCGCCTCGAACACGCGCGCGATCCGCTCGACGTGGCGGGCCATCGCGTTGTCGCCGCCGGCGGTGTTCTCGATCAGCAGCGGGATCTTGAGGTCGGTGGCCTCGATCGCCTTGCGCCAGTTGTCGAAGCCCTTCTCGGGCTCGTCGGCCTTGTTGACGTGGCCGCCGTGGACGATCAGTCCCCTGGCGCCGATCTCGGCCGCGGCGTCCATGTGCTGCTGCAGCAGCTTGCGGCTCGGGATGCGGATGCGGTTGTTGGTCGTGGCGACGTTGACGATGTACGGCGCGTGGACGTAGAGGTCGACCTCCGCCGCCTCGGCGTCGGCGCGCAGCCCGGCGGCGCCGCCGGCGTACCTGATCTCGGGGCCGTGGTACCCCTGCGGGTCGCCGAGGAAGAACTGGACCAGGCTGGTGCCCCGGGCCCGGGCCTCCCGCAGGGGGTCGGTCTGCTCGACGTGGGCGCCGATACGCAGCGTCTCGGCGGTGAGCGGGGTCGGGGCGGGGGCGATGTCCACCACCCCAGGCTAGGCGGGCGCGCGGACGATTTCGGGGGGCGGGTCGGCCGCTGCTAACCTGTCCTGTCCTCTGCGGAGGCGTCCCGACGACGCTGCAGCCGCACGACACCACGCAACAGCCCTCCTGCCACGGATCGTCCGTGGCCGCCCTGAGTCCGAAGGAGGTGGAGACCGCTATGCGTACCTACGAAGTGATGGTCATCCTCGACCCCAGCCTGGACGAGCGCACCGTCGCCCCGTCTCTCGACACCTACCTCAACGTCGTCCGGCAGGACGGTGGCGAGGTCACGAACGTCGACGTGTGGGGCAAGCGCCGCCTGGCCTACGAGATCGACAAGAACCCCGAGGGGATCTACGCCGTCGTCGACCTGGTCGCCGAGCCGGCCACCGTGAAGGAGCTCGACCGTCAGCTCACGCTGAACGAGTCGGTGCTGCGCACCAAGGTGATCCGTCCCGACATCCGCTGAGCCTCGCGGGTCCTCGGACCCTGTGGACGGCCCTCCCGCCGTGTCGGCGGTGCGGGTTAGGTTCACCCGAGACCAGCAGGGACGCACGACGCGACGACCCCCCAGGAGCACTTCATGGCAGGCGAGACCCCGATCACCGTGATCGGCAACCTGACCGCTGACCCGGAGCTGCGGTTCACGCCCTCCGGCGCGGCGGTCGCGAACTTCACCGTGGCCTCCACGCCCCGGACGTTCGACAAGCAGACCAACGAGTGGAAGGACGGCGAGGCGCTGTTCCTCAACTGCTCGGTGTGGCGCCAGGCGGCGGAGAACGTCGCCGAGTCGCTGGTCCGCGGCAGTCGGGTGATCGTCTCCGGCCGGCTCAAGGCCCGGTCCTACGAGACCCGCGAGGGCGAGAAGCGCACCGTCTTCGAGATCGACGTCGACGAGATCGGCCCCAGCCTCAAGTACGCCACCGCCAAGGTCAACAAGACCCAGCGCTCCGGCAGCCAGGGCGGCTTCGGCGGCAACCAGGGCGGCCAGGGCAACCAAGGGGGCGGCCAGGGCGGCTGGTCCGGAGGCGGCCAGGGCGGCCAGGGCGGCGGGCAGCCCGACGACCCGTGGGCCACCCCGGGCGTGTCCGGTGGCCAGCCCGGAGGTGGCGGCCAGGCCGGCGCCTCATGGGGCGGCCAGCAGCCGGCCAAGGACCCGTGGGGCTCGTCCGGCGGCAGCTCGGAGGAGCCTCCCTTCTGACCGTGAGGTCCGACCGTGGGCGCCGCCCGGCGCCCGCACCCATCCACATCCAGCAACCAGCAACCATTCCGGGTCCGTCCCGGGCTCACTGAAGGAGCACCACAATGGCCAAGCCGGTCCTGCGCAAGCCCAAGAAGAAGGTTTGCCAGTTCTGCAAGGACAAGACCGCCTACGTCGACTACAAGGACACCGCGCTGCTGCGCAAGTTCATCTCCGACCGTGGCAAGATCCGCGCCCGCCGGGTGACCGGCAACTGCGTCCAGCACCAGCGCGACGTGGCCACCGCGGTCAAGAACGCCCGTGAGGTGGCCCTGCTGCCCTACACCTCGACCGCACGCTGAAAGGGGGAGACCAGATGAAGCTCATCCTGACCCAGGAGGTCACCGGCCTCGGTGCCCCCGGCGACGTCGTCGAGGTGAAGGACGGCTACGGCCGCAACTACCTCATCCCCCGCAACGTGGCGATCCGCTGGACCCGCGGCGGCGAGAAGCAGATCGAGTCGATCAAGGCCGCCCGCAGCTCGCGCGCGGTGCGTGACCTCGGCAAGGCGGAGGAGATCAAGTCCGCCCTCGAGCGCACGCCGGTCGAGGTCACGGTGCGGGCCGGGGAGGGTGGCCGCCTGTTCGGCGCCGTCACCGTCAACGACATCGCTGCCGCGATCAACGCCGCCGTGGCCTCCGGCTCCGGCGACGTGGTCGACAAGCGCCGGATCCTGGTCGGCAACCCGATCAAGTCCCTCGGCGCCCACCAGGTCACCGTCAAGCTCCACGACGACCTCGAGGCCACCGTGCAGCTGACCGTGGTCCCTGCCTGAGCCCGACGCGGTTCGGTTTCACTGGGGCCCTAGTGAACCTGGCACTCCCCGAGCGAAACTTCGCTCGGGGAGTGCCAGTTTTGCGCCGCACGGGTACGCCGGCGCGCGGCGGGGCCGGCCAGCGGACGTCGGGGCCGGTCGGGTCCGGTGGACGCTCGGTGGAGACCCGCGCTGGTCGGCGCCTGCTCGCGCACGGCCGCGAGGACCACCAGCACCCAGCGAAGACCTCACCTCTCAGGTCCCGGCCCGGCCTCCTGTCACCATCCAGGCCTCGCTGCGGGCCCGGTGCAGCAGCAGCGCCGCCCGGCCGCCGATGAAGGTGACCCCGAAGGCGAGCCAGACCACCACCAGCGAGGCCCCGAGGGTGGACCCGAGCAGCACGGCGGGTGCCGAGACGAGCAGGACCAGGGTGCCCGCGACCGCGAGGTAGCGCCCGTCACCGGCACCGATCAGCACCCCGTCGAGGACGAAGACGATCCCCGCCAGCGGCTGGAAGACGGCTGCCACGAGCAGGACGCGGCCGAGCAGCGCGACGACGGTCGGGTCGTCGGTGAACAGGGGCCCCAGGACGGGCGCGGTCAGGGCGAGGAGCGCCCCGGTCAGCACGCCGGACCCGACGCCGATGCGGATCATCCGGGTGGTCAGGACGCGCGCACCGCGCCGGTCGCCGGCGCCCAGCACCTCACCGACCAGGGTCTGCGCGGCGATGGCCACCGCGTCCAGGGCGTAGGCCAGGAAGGTCCACACGCTCATCGCCAGCTGGTGGGTGGCGGTCGCGGTCGAGCCCTGACGCGCCGCGGCCCAGGTGGTGACCAGCAGCACCGCCTGCAGGGTCAGCGTGCGCACCACCAGCGGCCCACCGGCGCGCGCGGCGCGACGTACGCCGGGCAGGTGCGGGCGCAGGGCGAGTGCGCCCGCCCCGGCGGCCGGGCGGCGGGCCCGCCGCACCACGACGGTCACGAGGTACGCCGCCATGCCGACCTGGGCGACCACCGTGCCGAGGGCGGAGCCGGCCAGGCCGAGGCCGACCGGGTAGACCAGGACCAGGTTGAGCGCGATGTTGCCCAGGCTCCCGGCCACGGCGGCGCGCAGGGGGCTGCGGGCGTCGGACAGGCCGCGCAGCACGCCGGTGGCGGCCAGGACCAGCAGCATCGCCGGCAGGCCGAGCCACGACAGCCGCAGGTAGGTCACCGCGTGGTCGTGGACGGCGGGCGAGGTGTCGAACGGCGCCACGAGCAGCGGGCTGAGCGCGATGCCGGCCAGGGCCCCGACGACCCCGATGCCCAGTGCGAGCCACAGCCCGTGGACCCCCTGCTGCAGGGCTCCGCGCAGGTCGCCGGCACCGACCTGTCGGGCCACCGAGGCGGTGGTGCCGTAGGCCAGGAAGATGCCCAGTCCGACCGCGGCCCGCAGGAGCACCGCGGCGATGCCGAGGCCGGCGAGCTCGGGGGTGCCGAGGTGGCCGACGATGGCGGAGTCGGCGAGCAGGAACAGGGGCTCGACGACGAGGGCGAGGAACGCCGGGAGGGCGAGGTGGAGCAGCCGGGCGAGGACCGCGCGGTCGGCCGGATCCGATCCGTTCGGGCGATGGGAGGCGGCGGCTGGGTCGTGGTATCCGCGGCGCCGCACACGCGGAGCGTACCTGTGCACGACGGAGGACTTCCTGTGGATAGCCTGCGGACGGAGCGCGCTTGGTGTAGGCCCCGCGCGCATCCGCCCGATGAACGCCGGGTGACCGGGCCATGGCCGGAGATTGTGACCACTTTCTTTTCCTCACACGCCGCGGACCGCATCGTCGCAGGTCAGCGCCCTGAGGCCGACGTGCGGGTCCCTCCTCTCCACAGGTCCGTGAACAGGCTGTGCACACGTGCCCCGGCGTGTTCCACACGGTGACCCCAGTTGTCCACAGGGCCCTGTGGAGAGCGAGGTGGAGAAGTGCCTTCCCGGCGACGTACGGTCCAGCGCGGAGGAAGTCCGTCGGCCCGGCTCGAAGCGCTGTCGGTGGCCGGTGGGAGTCTTCCGCGTGCAGGTCAGCAGCGCCAGGGGTCGCATCGGCGAAGGGAGACCAGGGTGAGCGTGACCGACCAGTCGGGGTATGGCCCCGGCCTGGACGTGTGGGACGGTCCGGACGCCCCGTCGTCGGGTCCCTCGGGAGGCTACGGCGGCGACCGCATGCCGCCGCAGGACAACGACGCCGAGCAGTCGGTCCTCGGGGCGATGATGCTCTCCAAGGACGCGATCGCCGACGTGGTCGAGCGGTTGCGCGGCACCGACTTCTACAAGCCGGCCCACGAGACCATCTTCGACGCGGTCCTCGACCTCTACGGCCGCGGCGAGCCGGTCGACCCGGTGACGATCTCCGCCGAGCTCGGCCGGCGCGGAGACCTGGTGCGCGCGGGCGGGGCGCCCTACCTGCACACCCTCACCGCATCGGTGCCGATCGCGGCCAACGCCGGCTACTACGCCGAGATCGTGCGCGAGAAGGCGATTCTGCGGCGCCTCGTGGGCGCCGGCACCCGCATCGTGCAGATGGGCTACGCCGGCGAGGGCGCGGTCGACGACGTGGTCGACGCCGCGCAGCAGGAGGTCTACCAGGTCACGGAGAAGCGCACCTCGGAGGACTACGCCCCACTGTCGGCGATCATGCAGGACACCCTCGACGAGATCGAGGCGATCTCCAACCGCGGCGGGGAGATGACCGGCGTGCCGACCGGCTTCACCGACCTCGACGAGCTGACCAACGGCCTGCACGGCGGCCAGATGGTCGTGGTCGCGGCGCGGCCCGCGGTCGGCAAGGCGCTCGCGCTCGACACCGTGCTGCAGACCCCCGACGGCTGGACGACGATGGGCGAGGTCCGGGTCGGCGACCGCGTGCTCGGCTCGGACGGCCTGCCCACCGAGGTGGTCGCCGCGACCGGCGTGATGCGGGGCCGGCCGTGCTTCGCGGTGAGGTTCTCCGACGGCGCGACGATCCTCGCCGACTACCAGCACAACTGGGTCACCCGCAGCGGCGCCGGGCACGACCGGCCCGCCCGGACCGTGACGACCGCGCAGATCGCCCGCAGCGTCGCCGACGGACACACCATCGACCTGCCCGACGGCTCGCAGGTCAAGATCGAGTCGGTCGAGGTGCTCGCCTCGGTGCCGGTGCGCTGCGTGCAGGTCGCGGCCGCGGACCACCTCTTCCTGGCCGGGCCGACCAGCATCCCGACGCACAACTCCACCCTGGCGCTCGACCTGTGCCGCGCGGCGAGCATCCACCACAACCAGGCCTCGGTCGTCTTCAGCCTGGAGATGACGCGCACCGAGATCACGATGCGCCTGCTGTCGGCCGAGGCCAAGATCCCGCTCAACCACATGCGCAACGGCCACATGACCGAGGAGGACTGGCACCGTCTGGCGCGCAAGATGTCGGAGGTCAACGCCGCCCCGCTCTTCATCGACGACTCGCCCAACATGACGATGATGGAGATCCGGGCCAAGGCGCGCCGGCTCAAGCAGCGCCACGACCTGCGGCTGGTGGTCATCGACTACCTCCAGCTGATGAGCTCGGGCAAGAAGGTCGAGTCCCGCCAGCTCGAGGTCTCGGAGTTCTCCCGCCAGATCAAGCTGCTGGCCAAGGAGCTCGACGTCCCGGTGGTCGCGCTCTCGCAGCTCAACCGTGGCCCCGAGCAGCGCGCCGACAAGAAGCCGATGATCTCCGACCTGCGTGAGTCCGGCTCGATCGAGCAGGACGCCGACATGGTGATCCTGCTGCACCGCGAGGACCTCTACGAGAAGGAGTCACCGCGCCTGGGCGAGGCCGACCTGATCGTGGCCAAGCACCGCAACGGCCCGACCCGCGACGTCGTGGTCGCCTTCCAGGGCCACTACTCCCGGTTCGTCGACATGGCCCACGGCTGAGCCGAGGTGAGGTGCTCGGCGGCGCCGCGGGCGTCCTGGGGAGCGCCGGCCGGGACCTGGTCGCGGCGGCTCATGGTGGGGAGCTCACCTGCGCGGCCAGGGCCGCACGCGAGGAGACGCCGACCTTGCCGAAGGCCTTGGACAGGTGGGACTCGACCGTCTTCTCGCTCAGGAACAGTCGGCCGGCGATCTCCCGGTTGGTCATGCCGCGGGCCACGAGCACGGCGATCTCGCGTTCGCGGGTGCTCAGCGCCTCGACTCCGTGGCGGCTCGCGGCTCGGGTGCCGCCGGTGCCCACGCGGCGCCCCAGCCGTCGCAGCTCCCGGGTCGCGGTATCGGCGGTGCGCCGCGCTCCCCGCGCCGCGGCGAGCGCGTGTGCCTGTCGTAGGTGCGTGACCGCGGCCTCGGCGTCGAGGGGGGCCAGAGCCTGCCCGGCCACCAGGTGGCCGGTCGCGGCGTCGAGCTCGGCGCCGACGGACTCGGCGAGGGCGGCCGAGGAGCCAGCGAGCTCCGCCGAGCCGTCGAGGTCTCCGCGGGCCCGCAGGACGAGGGCACCTGCCTGCTGCGCGGTGACGGCGGCTCCGGTCAGACCGAGGCCGTCGCCCAGGGCCGCGGCCCGGTCGGCGGCGACGGCCGCACCCTCCAGGTCGCCGAGGGCGAGCCGGGCCTCGACCAGCCGCGGCGCCCACCGACAGACCCATCCGGGGTCGACGTCGTAGGCGGCCAGCAGGGGCTCGGCCGCCGCCGGCTCGCCGGCGGCGAGGAGGACCGAACCGAGCACGGCGTTGGCGACGGTGACCAGGGCCGAGCGGTCCAGGCTCTGGGCCAGGGCCACGCTCTCCTCCGCGGCGTGCAGGGCAGCGTCGAGCTCGCCGCTCTCGAGCAGGACCCACGCCCGCATCCACAGCGCCCACTGCAGTGACTGGTCGTTGCGGCTGAGCCGGGCCTCGACCTCGGCGCGGTCCGAGACCGACGTCGCCTCCGCGACACGCCCGAGGAGTGCGAGGGCGAGCACCTCGGCGAGCAGCAGCGGCACCGCCGCGTGCCCGTTGCCGGCCCGGAGCGCGGCGCCGGAGGCGCGCCTGCTCGCGACGAGGGCGTCGTCGAGCCGTTCGAGCGCGACCAGGGACCAGGCGGTCGCGATCATCAGCTCGGCCTGCCTGGCCAGGTCCTCGTCGGTGGCATCCCGCACGGCTCGCACCGCGCCGGCCACCGCTGCCTCGGCCTCCGCGGAACGACCCTCGAGTCGGAGCGCGAGCGCCAGCATCGAGCCGGCCGCGGCGCCCACCAGCCCCTCGCCGTGCCGCGCCCGCTCCGCCCAGCCGGCGATCTCGACGTACTCCCCGTTCTCGTAGGCCGAGAGAGCCAGCGCGGCAGCGATCTCGGCGTCCAGCGGCTCCGCGCCGGAGGGCTCCGCCACGGCGCGCAGCAGGCGGCGACGAGCGGTCTCGTGGCGCCCGAGGAGGCGCTCGACCGAGGCCGCCGCCAGGACGAGCCGGACCCGGTCGCCCGCGGGGCCTGAGCCGAAGAGCAGTCCCTCCTCCGCGGTCGCCAACGCCTCCTCGAGGCGCCCGGACTGCACGAGCACCTCGGCCAGGTCGGAGAACGACGACATCCCCTCAGGGGGAGCCGCGCCCTTGGCCGCAAGCATCCAGTCCGCGGCGATCGACGGCGCGTGGCCGCGTACCAGCGCCGCAGCCTCACGCAGCGCGGCCGCGCTCGCCAGGTCGCCGGGACCGGCGACGTGGGCGAGGTGCCGCGCGCGGGTCGGCAGCGAGGCCCCGAGGGACGCCAGGACCGCGGCGGCTCGAGCATGGTGGCGCAGCCGTACGGCGACCGGCTGGCTCTGGTAGACCGCTGTCCGGATCACCGGGTGCCGGAAGGCGAGCTGCTTCGCACTCCCGGCACCACCAGGGGCAAGCACCAGCCCGCTGCCCACCAGCTCGTCGACGCCGGCGGGCCCGGCGGCCGGACCCAGCTCGGCGACCACGGCGGCGACGTCGTGGTCGAAGGGGTCGCCGAGCACGGATCCGGCCCTCACCAGCGCGACCGCGTCCGCGCCCAGGGCGGCGAGGTCACGGGAGACCGCCGCGACGATGCTGCCGGGCACGCCGGTCGTCGCCGCGCGCGCGAGCTCGACCAGCAGGAGCGGGTTGCCGCCGGCCTCCTCGAAGATCCGCGCACGCTCCTCGAACGAGCGGTCAGGGCCGAGGAGGAGGTCGGCCGCTGGCCGGTCCAGCGGCGCGACGTCGATCACGGCCGCCGGCCTGGCCGCGGAGCGAGCCGCCCCCAGGAGCGCCTCGGCCACCGAGCCGGGGCGCAGGGCGACGACCAGGAGCAACGGGCCCTCCGGCGGTCGCCGCACCAGGGACTCCACCAGCTGCGCGGAGAGGGGATCGGCCCAGTGCACGTCGTCGAGGACCAGCACCAGAGGCCGAGCACCCGACAACGTCTCGGCCACGCCGCGGAACAGCTGCCAGCGCGACTCGGGATCCTGGGGACTCATCGGCTCCAGGTCGGGCATCGCCTCGCAGAAGACCGCGAGCGGCACGTCTCGCTCGAGCTCGGTGGCGCGGCCGGTGAGCATCTCGACACCACGGGACGCGGCGTGCCCGGCGAGGACCTGGAGGAGCGTGGTCTTCCCGATGCCCGCCTCGCCACGCACCACGAGCAGGCCGCCTCGGCCCCCGGCCGCGGCGTCGAGGGCGGCCACCAGCTGCGCCGTCTCACGCTCCCGACCCACCAGGTCCATGCCGCGAGCATCGCACCCCGAGCAGGCAGGGACAGGGAATCCCCCGATGTGCAGGCCGCCCGCACGCGGCAGCGTCGTACCCGGACCTGCACCGCACACCCCATCACGGAGGACGACATGACCACCATCCCCAGCACCATCCCCGGCGTCACCGACCTGGCGACCGCCCGAGCCCGCAACGAGGCGACCTGGAGGGCCGCGGCACTGGCCCTCTACGCCGGCGACATCGAGGAGTTCCTGACCCACTGGACCGCCCACCCGACCTACTCGGTGGCCTACCCGGTCGACGGGCTGCCGTTGGCCGTCGCGGGCCGCGAGGAGTTCCGAGCCCTGTTCGGAGGCTTCGGCTCGGCCACCACCCAGATCGAGGTCCACGACGTGCGCTTCCACCAGAGCGACGACCCCGACGTGGCGTTCGTCGAGGAGCGCATGGTCGCCGACCTCGCCACCGGGGGGCGCTACGAGAACGCGATGGCCATCCGCGTCACCTTCCGCGACGGCCTGATCGCCGACATGCACGAGTACTACGGCCAGGTCGCCCACCAGGAGCTCGTGCACAGCCTGGGAGCGGGGCTGTGAGCGCCGCCAGCACGGCTGTCGGTGCCGGCGTCCTGTGCGGGCCGGGACTCACCGACGTGCGGATGATGACGGTCGCGCACACCAGCTTCCGGCGGGAGCTCAGCCTCGCCGTCCCCGCAGTACGCGCGGTAGCGGCGGGAGACCGCCGGCGGGCCGCCCGGGTCGCCGACCACGTCGACCTGTGGACCGGGCTGCTCGAGCACCACCACACGATCGAGGACGAGCTGCTGTGGAACCGTCTCCTGGAGCGTGTGCCCGACGAGGTGGCACCCCTGGTCCACCTGATGGAGTCCCAGCACGAGCGCGTCCACGAGCTCCTCGACGGATGTCCTGCGCTGGTGGTCGCCTGGCGCGACTCGGCCTCCGTGGCCGACGGGACCCGGCTCTCGGACCACCTCGCGCGTCTCGTCATCGCTCTGTGCGAGCACCTCGACGCCGAGGAGACGCGCGTCCTGCCCCTGATGGCCCGGCACGTCACGGCCTCGGAGTGGGAGGAGTTCACCGAGCGCGGCATGGAGTCGATCCCCAAGGGCATGCTGCTCACCGGCCTCGGGATGATGCTCTACGAGGGCGACCCCGAGGCCCTGGCGCGGGAGATCGCGAAGTTCCCGGCGCCCTTGCGGCGGGTCCTGCCGGTCCTGGGGCGGTGGGCGTTCCGCAGGTACGCGCGCCGGATGCACGGCACGCCGAGCCCGCCACGCGGCACCGGCTCCTGAACCCACCCGAGCCGGCGCAGGAACGCCGACCCGGCGACCTGCTGCTCGCACGCCGTGCAGCCGGAGGTGCCCTCGGAGGCGGTGAACATCGACGGGCTCAGGATCGTGGTGCCGTGGTCGGACGGGGCGAGCCGACCACGTCGTCGACGTCGTGCCGTGGACCACGATCACCGGGCGGGGATGCCGGCTGGGCGACGGCCGGTGGGACCAGGGCAGGGATGCTCGCCGCGAGGGCGGCCGCGACCAGGGCAGCACGGTGGGGCAGGCGCCTGACACGCGAACGGCCCAGGCGGTCCGGTCACGCGGCAGTGCGGGGAGAGGGGGCCGACCGTCCCGACCGGACCGAGTGCGCGGCCGCCGGCGGCAGCCCCACGGCCCCACACAGCAGGTGCTCCGACACGATGCGGCTCGCGCACACGGTGTCCGGGTCTCCCACGATCGGCCCCCCGACTCGGATGTCGCCCGGGGTTCGCCCGCCCTCGCCGAGCGGATGGGTCAGACGCGCTGCTCGAGCACGGCGAGGTCCCGCAGGGCGAACTGCCGGTGCCACCACTCCTCGTCGAGGATCACCTGCAGCGCCTGGGCCACGGGGTAGCTGTCGGGCCGAGGTCCGCCCGGCGCCTCCACGGGCTCGGTGCGCGAGGCCAGGTCGTCGTCGGTGAGCGCGTCGAGGTGGCGGCGTACGGCGGCCATGCGGTCGTGGCGGTAGGCCAGCGCCTCGTCGAGCGAGGGCCGGGCCGGCCGGTCGCACGGGATGTCCTCGGTGTCGCCGCCGTCCTCGGTGGGCAGGGACAGGGGGTGCCAGGGTGCCGGGTCGCCCTGCACGACCTTGAGCAGCCAGCACTCCGTGGCCATGGCGAGGTGGCGCAGGGTGTCGATGAACGACCACTCGTCGTCGACCCGCTCGTGCAGCAGCGCCGGGCCGGCCGCGCCGAGTCGCCGGGCCCGCTCGACGGTGTCGGCCCACAGCTCCTCGACGACGTCCCAGGCCCCACGGAAGCCGTCGGCGCCGCGGAAGCGCGCCCGGGACAGGTGGACCTCGCGCACCTCGAGGCCGGAGGCATCGGCGCCGTGGATCGTGGCGTCGACCAGCATGACCTGCTCGAAGCGTGAGCCGGTGAGGTCGACCTGCTCGAAGGTCGCGCCGGGCAGGCGCTGCTGACGGACGGTGGAGCGTCTGGTCACCGGGCTCGTCCATGGCCGGGACCCTAGGCGCTGCCACCGACAGCACGGGTCGGCTCACCCGGCCTGCAGCAGACTGGGCGTCATGACCAGCGAGCAGAGCCACGAGCAGGACGAGTACGACGTCATCGTGATCGGCGGCGGCCCCGCCGGGGAGAACGCCGCCGACCACGCGATCCGCGGCAGTGACCGCACCGCGGCGATCGTGGAGGCCGAGCTGCTGGGAGGCGAGTGCTCCTACTGGGCGTGCATGCCGAGCAAGGCGCTGCTGCGACCGCTCGACGTGCTCGCCGCGGCCCGCCACCTCCAGGGCATCCGCGGCCCGCTCGAGCCGGACCGCGAGGGGCTGCTCGCGCGCCGCGACACCTGGGTCTCGGGCTACGACGACAGCGGGCAGGTCGAGTGGGCCGAGGGTGCCGGGATCGCGGTGGTCCGGGGTCGCGGGCGGATCAGCGGCGAGCGCCAGGTGGAGGTGCGCGCCGAGGACGGCTCGGTCCGCACGCTCCGCGCGCGGCAGGCGGTCGTGCTGGCCACCGGCAGTGTGCCGGTGGTGCCGCCGCCGTTGCGCGACGTCGGCGCATGGGGCTCCCGCGACGCCACCGCGGTCACCGAGGTGCCCGGTCGGCTCGCCGTCGTCGGTGGTGGCGTGGTCGCGTGCGAGGCGGCGCGCTGGATGGCGGCGCTCGGCTCCGAGGTCACCCTGCTGGTCCGCGGCGACCGGGTGCTCGAGCGGGCCGAGGCGCTGGTCTCCGACCTCGTGGTCTCCGGTCTCGAGGCGGCCGGCGTGACCGTGCGGCTGTCCACGGAGACCTCGGGTGCCTCGCGTCCCGGCGTGCGCGACACCGGCGTGGGTCGGGTGCACGGCGGCGCGGTCACGCTCACGGTCGGCGACGGCGAGACCCTCGAGGTCGACGAGGTGCTCGTCGCGACCGGCCGGCGTCCCGCGACCGACGACCTCGGCCTCGACACGGTGGGCCTCTCGCTCGAGGACCTCACCGGCCGCACCCACGGCGGCCCGCTGCCGCCGTGGCTGCTGAGCGTCGGCGACGTCAACGCGGTCGCGCCGCTGACCCACTGGGGCAAGTACCAGGCCCGGCTCGTCGGTGGCCTGCTCGCCGCCCGCGCCGAGGGCCGCACGGAGCCCTCGACACCGACCGACGTCCCGGTGCCGCAGGTGGTCTTCACCGATCCGCAGGTCGCGTGGGTCGGTCCCACCGCGGCTCAGGCGCGCGAGGCCGGCATCGACGTCGAGACCCGGGACGCGGCCTACACCTCCGCCTCCGGCGCCGCCCTGCTCCGCGACGACGCCGAGGGCCACGCCCGTCTCGTGGTCGAACGGGGCACCGGCCGCCTGCTCGGCGCGACCTTCGTGGGACCCGACGTCGCCGAGCTGCTGCACTCGGCCACGGTCGCGGTCACCGGCCGGATGGACCTGGAGACGCTGGGGCACGCGGTGCCGAGCTATCCGACCGCCAGCGAGATCTGGCTGCGGCTGCTCGAGGCCGAGCCGTCGGGGGAGGAGTGAGCCAGGCGTGGCACCGCGCAAGTACGGCGACCCGGTCGGCCTGCGCCTGAGGTTCGGTGGTCCGGTGGTCGAGTGGCGCGGCCCGGCGCCGTACCACTTCGTCGAGGTGCCGCCGCCGCAGTGCGAGGAGGTCCGGGAGGTCGTCCCGGAGGTGACCTACGGCTGGGGCATGGTCCCGGTGCGCGTCACCCTCGGCGGGTCCTCGTGGGAGACCGCACTGTGGCCGCGCGCGGGCGGCTACGTCCTCCCGATCAAGGACGGGGTGCGCGAGGCCGAGGGGGTGTCGCTCGGTCAGGCGGTCGAGGTGACGGTCGACGTCGTGGCCCGCACCTGAGCCCCGACCGCGGCCACGGGGTCGCCGACCCGCAGCGTCCCGCCCTCGAGGACGCGGAACACCGAGCCCCCGCGGTGGCGCAGCGCCTCCTGCGCCCCGCGACCGAGGGTGTCGTCGAGCAGCTTGCACGGTGCGGCCACCCGCACGACCTCGAGCAGGACGTCGCCGACCCGCAGCCGCTCGCCCGGGGTGCGCGGCACCTCGCCGTGGCTGAGCGTGAGGTTGCGGCGCGTCAGGTGCGCCGGCACCGGTGCCCCGTAGCGCTCCGCGGCCTCGGCCAGGGCGTCGAGGCTCTGCACCGTGACGTGGCGGTGGCGGCTGCCGTGGTAGCGGTCGCCCACCAGCCCGCGGCCGGCCTCGGCGACCACCTCGGGCACGTCCCGCGTCGGCAGGCGGCGGCCCTTGGCGACGTGGATCGCGGCGATGGTCGGGGTGCTCACGGCGCGACAACGCCGGCCGGGCGACGGGTGTTCCTCGGCCGGTCCCAGCAGGAACGGCCGAGAGCGGGCTCGGAAGGTGTTGATCGAGCAATGATGTAATGATGTAATCACGTCATGACGACGATCAGTGCATGGCTGTCGGGCCGACTTCCCGACACGTGGTTCGTCGAGGCTCCCGAGGTGAGCGTCGACAAGGACGAGATCGTGGTCGTGGGACGGATCCCGGCACCGGAGCCCGCCCCCGACGCGACCGGTGACGCGACCGGTGACGCGACCGGTGACGAGGCCGCTGCCGCCGAGCAGGGCCGGATCCAGCGCTGGCGGGAGGAGACCCGCGGCCGGCGCATCGGCATCGCGCAGGAGATGGAGCGCCGGTTCGGCCGCAAGGTCGCCTGGGGAGCGGCCTGCGGCGAGACCCGGGTGCTCTTCACCAACCTGTCGGTGCCGGTGATGACCCGCCTGCGGCAGCCCGAGCGCCAGGTCCTCGACACCCTGGTCGAGGCGGGCGTCGCCCGGTCCCGCTCGGACGCGCTGGCGTGGTCGGTGCGGCTGGTCGCCCAGCACGAGGCCGACTGGATCCAGCAGCTGCGCGAGGCCCTCGTCGCCGTGCAGGAGGCGCGCCGGTCCGGACCCGCCGCCTGACCGGGAGGAGGGCCATGGCCCTCACCCGGCGCCTGGTGTGACCGGACCGGCCCCTGGTCGCCGAGGACCACGAGCCGGCCCGGCCCAGTCCCGGCCCAGTCCCGGCCCAGCCCCGGCTCAGTCCCTGACCGGTCGGTTGGACCGCACGATCGCGAGCGGGTCCAGGTCCTCCTTGGCCGCGACCAGGCGGGCGCGGGTCTCCGCGTTCCACCAGCGGACGGTCGGGGTCTCGCCGAGGAAGGCCAGCGGGGCGCGTCCCGTCCCGACGGTCGCCGCCGCCGAGTCCAGCCCGGCGAAGCCGGCCTCGATCACCGGCACCAGGGCGGGCACCGCGGGGACGCCGATGCCCTGCAGGAGGTACTCCTCCTCGATCGTGCCGAAGGCCGAGGTGCCGCCCTCGCGCAGGGCGCCGCCGAGGTGGCGCACCTGCACGATCGTGATCGGGCACGCACCGCGGGTGCCGACCTGCTCCACCAGGGCCTCGGCCGTGGTGTCGTCGAGGCCGGAGAGCAGCTGGGCGTACTCCATCGCCGGGGTGGGGTCGACCGGCTCGGCGGCGACGTCGCCCACCGCGGACAGCGGCACCGGCGCGGAGGTGTCGAGCAGCCTGCCGGGCACGGCGGCCAGCGGGGCCATCCGGGCCTGCGCGGTCGCGGTCTCACCGAGGAAGGTCCAGGCGACCGCGGCGAACGACTGGCCGCGGATCTCCTCGGGCAGGAACGGCACGTCCGGGAAGTGCTGCACCTGGAACCAGCAGGTCAGCTCGCGTGGGGCGTGGGCGGTCACCGCCCGGAAGGCGGCGAGCACCTGCGCCATCTGCTCGACCGGCCAGACCATGCGGCCGCCGTAGACCTGAGGCGCCGGGTGCAGCGCGATCTCCATCCGGGTGATGATGCCGAAGTCGCCGCCGGCGCCGCGCACGGCCCAGAAGCGCTCGGCGTCCTCGGGTCCGACGCGGCGCAGCCGCCCCATCCCGTCGACGAGCTCGACGGTGCGGATGCTGTCGGCGCCGGCCCCGTACGCGCGGCCGAACCAGCTCAGCCCGCCGGTGACGGTCAGGCCGACCACGCTCGGGCTCGGGTTCGACCCGCACAGGAAGGTCAGGCCGGTGCCCTCGAGGGCCGCGAGCAGCTCGCCGGCGCGGACCCCGGACCCGACCCACGCCGTACGACGCTCGAGGTCGATCTCGACGTCGGTCAGGCCGGTGCACCGCACGACCAGCGCGCCGTCGGCCGGGCTGACGCCGGCCACGTGGGTGGCGCCGTGGCCGGTGGTCTGGGTGGTCACCGGCACCTCGTGGGTGCCGGCCCAGGTCAGGGCGGCGACGACGTCGTGGGTGTCGTGGGCGTCGAGCACCGCCAGCGGGCGCTGGGCGACGTTGACCCGCCACGGCACGACGGTCGCCCCCCAGTCCGGGTCCTGCGGCGTGTGCAGCCGTCCGGAGACACGGTCGGCCAGCGAGCGCAGGGGGCCGCGAGGGCCGGGCTCGACGGTGACGGTGGTGGCGCTCGCCTGCAGGTCGGGGTTCGTGGTCATGCTGATCGGTCCTCTCGCTCGCCACCGGGACCTCCCCGGTGTGGCAGGACGAGCGTGGAGGCGACCGCTTGCCGCTCACTTGGGCCTGACTTGCGCCTCCCCGGGCGCGAGCTGGTCCTCCAGCTCGGCCAGCAGCTGCTCGCTGCGCCGCAGCCAGGGCCGGATGTCGCAGCGTCGGTTGGTCTCCACGGCGCGGCGGGCGAGCTCCAGCGCGCGCTCGAGGTCGCCGAGCGAGCGGTGCCCGACCGCCCGGAAGTGGTCGAAGGAGCCCAGGTGCGAGACCGACCCGTAGACCGCAAGGGGCTGGGCGTAGCGGTCGATGCGCCGCAGCATCTCCGCGACCTCGCCGGGACGGCCCAGCGCCGCGGCGACGAGCAGGCGCAAGCACAGCGAGGCATGGATGGAGTAGTCGATCGCGTGGTCGGGCGGCGCCTCGCCCACGGCGGTCGCGGCGCCGTCGAGGTCGCCGGCCTCCACCAGTGCCCAGGCGACCAGGACGCGCTCGGCGTGCAGGCCCGACGCCGCCCCGGCCAGCACCGCCGGCACCACCGGCGTGCCCGGGTCCCGGTAGAGCACGGCGTGCAGCGTCTGCAGCTCGGTGCCGTAGTAGAAGTCCTGCCGCAGGTGCAGGGCCAGGGCCTCGTCGGCCACGCGCCGCGCGTCGGGGGCGTCGTGGTCGGTGGCCACCGCGGCCCGCCACCACGCCAGGGGGACGTCGAGCCCGCTGTGGGTCAGCACCGCGGCCTTGCGCTGGGCGTCCTCGAGCAGCTGCTCCGCCTCGCGGACCCGCCCCTCCTCGTGCAGCGCGAACCCGAGGTGGATCAGCGCGGCGACCTCCACCTCGGGTCCGGGTCGCTCGTCGAGGAGCTCCCGCGCCAGGCGGCTGCGGTCGCCCAGGTCGGCGCGGCCGGCGCTGGCGATCAGCCGCACGAGCAGCGCGGAGCAGAGCAGCTCGTGGTCGCCGGCGGTCCTGGCTGCACTGATCGCGCGCGCCGCGTAGGCGTCACTGGCCGGCGTGTCCCAGCCGAACTGGTGCTCGATCGTCAGGGTCGCGCAGAGCGTGGCCTCGTCGGCCGACCCGACGTGGTCCAAGGCTGCGGTGAACACCTCGATCAGCCCCTCGTCCTTGCTGCCGTGGATGCGCCAGGTCCACGCGCCGGCCGACTGGAACGTCGCGGCGGCGGCGGCGACGAGGTCCCAGTGCCCGAGTCGCCTGGCCTCGTGCGCCAGCTCCTTGACCAGCACGGGCGCCTCGGTGAAGGTGCCCATCCGGACCGCGCTGCGCGCCACGCCCAGCATGGCGTGGAGCCGCTCGTCCTGCAGCCCCAGCTCCTCGGCGATCCGGCGGGCACGCAGCCACAGCGCCCGGGCCTCGGTGGGCGCCTGGCGCGCCTGGGCCACCCGCGCCGCCCGCCCCAGCCAGGTGAACGCGGTGCGGGCCCGGTCCGGCCCCAGGGGAGCGGCGAGGAGGGCGTGGTGGGCGATGACGGCCGCGGAGTCCGGGTCGTCGCCGGCGCGCTGTGCCAGCACGTCGGCCGCCCGGGCGTGCGAGCGGACCCGGCGGGCGGCGGAGAGGTCGGCGTAGAGCGCCTCGCGGGTCAGCGCGTGGGCGAAGGCGTAGCCGCCGCCGCGCTCCTCCAGCAGACCCGAGGCGAGGGTCAGGTCGAGGTGGTCGAGCACGTCGTCGAGCAGCTGCCCGGCCAGGTCGGCGACGTCCTGGGGCTCGATGTCGCGCCCGAGCACGGCGGCGGCCCGCAGCACGTCGCGCGTGTCCGCCGGCAGCCGGTCGACCCGCTGGCCGATGACGTCGCGGACCCCGTCGGGCACCGGGAGGTCGCCGACGGTGGAGAGGTCGCCGACGGTGTTCTGGGCCTGGAGCAGCCGGGCGTACTCGCGCACGAAGAACGCGTTGCCGGCGGTCGCCTCGTCGACGACCCGCACGAGGTCGGCGGGCAGCTCGCCGGCCGGACGCGCGAGGAGGTGGCCCAGGAGCCGTCCCACGTCGTCCCGGTCCAGTCCGTCGAGCCGGAGGCGCTCGGCGCCGGCCCGGGCGAGGGCGGCGAGCGCCGCGAGCATCGCCTCGGCCCCGTGCTCCTCGGTGCTGCGGCGGGTCACCACGAGCGCCAGCGGGGCGTCCGAACGCCGCTCGACCAGGTGCGACAACAGCTGCAACGAGGTGGCGTCGGCCCAGTGCAGGTCCTCGAGCACCACGACCAGCCCGCCGCGGTCCCGGGCGGTCGACTCCACCAGTCCGGCCACCGCGTCGAAGAGGCGCAGCGATCCCGACCCGGTGTCCACCGGGGCCTCGTCGTCGAGCAGCGGCACCAGCAGCGGGTCCGTCCCGCCGGCGTACGCCGCGAGCGCGCGCACGACCTGCGTCCAGGGCCACAGCGCGGGGGCCACGTCGCCCTGGTGGCACTGGCCGACGACGCCGGTCAGTCCGCGCGCGGCCGAGCGGGCGAGCACCTCCTCCACCAGCCGGGTCTTGCCGATGCCCGGCTCGCCCAGCACCGACAGGACCACGGGTCCGTGGGGCAGCCGGTCGAGCAGCGCCTCGACCCGGGCGAGCGCCGCCTCCCGACCGATCAGCTCGTCGGCAGACCGCACCGGGGTGGGGGCCGGCGACGGGGACGCGACGGCCGAGCGGTCGACGGACGCGGCCGGGCTGGGGACCGTCGTCGCCGGACCGTCGAGGTCGGCACTGTGCTGGAGCAGGTCGTCCTCGAGGCGCCGCACGTCGGGGGTCGGGTCGACCCCGAGCTCGTCGGCGAGCCGGCGGCGCAGCCCGCGCAGCGTGGCGAGCGCCTCGGACTGGCGTCCGCAGCGGTACTGCGCGAGGGCCGTCAGCGCGAAGACCCGCTCGCGGAAGGGGTGCTCCTCGGCCCGGGGACCGAGCACCAGCCCGGCCTGCTCGGGTCGGCCGAGGTCGAGCAGGGCCTGCGCGGTCCTCTCGGTGACCGAGGCGCGCAGGTCGACCAGACGCGTCCGCGCCGCGGTGACCGAGTCGTTCGCGCAGTCGGCGTAGGGCGGCCCGGTCCACAGCGCCTCCGCCTGCTCGAACAGCGCGAGCGCGTCCGCCGGCCCGCCCGAGGCGAGGCAGCGCTGGGCCAGGTCCTCGTAGGCCCAGACGTCGACGTCCTCGACGGCGGCCCGGACGGCATAGCCGGCCGACGTGCTGACCAGGCACCGGTTCTCCGAGCGCCGGGTGCGACCGCGCTCGAGCACGTTGCGCAGCCGGGACACCACGGCCTGCAGCGAGCCGAGCGCGGCCCCGGCGTCCCAGACCTCGCCGAGCAGGCGGTCGGCCGAGACGGGCCCCCGCACCGCGAGCAGCACCGCCAGGGTGTCGCGCTCGCGACGGCGGGTCAGGACCTGCGCGCCCTCGGCGGTGTGGACGACGAGGTCACCGAAGGTGCGGTAGCGCGCGGTGCTCGGGGATCGCTGGTCGGCCACGCCGCACAGCCTAGGAGCCCGCCCCCTCAAAGATCAGCAGGTCATCGGTCCCAGGATCGGGCTCAGCGCACGCCCGCGCGGCGCGAGCAGACCGGCCACGCGCCCCACCCCTGCCCGTGCAGGATGCGCTCGGCGACGCGCATCTGCTTGAGCTTGCCGGCGCGGTGCGGCAGGCGGGCGAACCGCAGCCCGCCGTAGGCACGCCAGGTGCCGGGGCTGATCTGCAGGCCGCCGTAGTAGCCGTTGCCGGTGTTGATGTGCCAGCGGCTGCCGCTCTCGCACGAGGCGATGCGCTGCCACGCGCGGTAGTGCCGCGGGCGGGCGGTCGGCTTGCGGGTGGTCTGGGTCGAGTGCAGCGTCGGTCCCGGCGAGGGCCGGGTGTCCGCGTGGGCGGCGCCGGCCGCGACGAGCCCGGCGCCGGTGAGGAGCACCATCGTCATCAGCGTCGAGGCCAGGGCGGCGAGGGGGCGGGACGACCAGGATCGGGTGCGGGCACGGCGGGGCCGTGCGAGAGCACGCATGCGTGTGCGCATGGGAGTTCCTCCACACGCCTGCGAGGTCAGCTGTCGGGTTCGGACGCGAGGAGTGCCCGGCCGCGGGTGCGGCTTCACCCCGAGGACTGCCGAGGCAGCCCGGATACGTGGGTCCCCCGCTCCTGCCGGCGGGTCGGGGACCACCGCCCGGCAGGACTCGGCGTCGGCGGTGGCCACCTCGCGGAGGGCGAGGCGGGGACACGGTACGACGTCCGGTGCCGCCGAGAGAAGGACCCCCCGGATGTCTGGACCCCGGACCCGAGCTGGGCCGGACCAGGCCGTGACCCCTGGGGTCGCGGGGGCCGGCGGGACCGGTGGGGGCGGCTCAGACCCTGCGCGGCACCGCGCCGGTGACCGAGAGCACCCGACACATGAACCGGTGGCCGCCGTCCGAGGCCGCGCCGTACATCAGCGGGCACCCGCCGTCGATGACGGTGACCCCGTGCTCCCGGCCGTAGCTGGCGGCCTCGGCGCAGACGCTGCCCGCGCCGAGTCCCCGGTGCATCCAGACCCGGGGCACGCCGAGCGCCACGGCCTCCTCCATCGTGGCCAGGGCCCGCTCGGGCCGGGTGCCGATCACCACCGCCTCGACGCCGCCGGGCACCGAGGCCAGGTCGGGGTAGGCCGGGTCGCCCTCGACCTCGGTGGCGTGGGGGTTGACCGCGACCACGTCGTAGCCGCGCTCGCGGAGGCGGCAGTAGACCGCGTTGCTCCCGTGGCCGTGCGGGGCGTGCGAGACGCCCGTGACGGCGATGCGCCGAGCGGCGAGGAACTCCTGCGCCGCGTCCTTCGTGCGTGTCATGGCGGTGCTCCTTCGGACCCCCGCACCTCCACGGTGGCACTGCGGGGGCCGGTCCGGAAGCGGGGCGGTGTGACTGCCGCGTCACACCTCAGACCGCGGCGCAGGGCGGACTCCACACGCGCCGCCCACGGGCGGGCTCAGGCGCGGTCCTGCCAGGTGCAGAGGCACGCCTTGTTGCCCTGCGGGTCGGCCAGGACCCAGAACGAGGGGGCGTGCTCGTCGGTGACCAGCGTGCCGCCGGCCGCCAGGGCGGCGTCGATGCGCTCCTGGGCCTGCGAGGGGTCGACCCACACGTCGGGGTGCCAGTGCTGGCGGGGCTCCTCCTGGCCGGACTCCTGGAACCACAGGGTGGGGATGCGGTCGTAGGGGTCGCGCAGGTCGGCCCAGGTGCCGTCCCCGGAGACCTTCATGCCCTGCAGCGCAGCCCAGAACGGTCGCACGGCGGACGCCTCGGGGGTGTCGAGGGCCAGCTCGTAGCGCGCCACGGTCGCGGACTCCTGCTCGGCGCCCTGCTCGGCGGCGAGGGTGGAGATCGTGCGGGCCAGGGCGACGTCGCGCGAGGTCACCCCGCCGACGTCGTGGCTCGACATGCGCACGTCGACACGGCCCCACCGCAGGTCGAGGTCGGGGTGGTGGTCGGCCGCCTCGGCCGCCGCGCCGATCGCGTCGACCAATCGCAGCGCCGCGGCGAAGTCGGCACACCTCAGACGGGTGGCCAGCTCGTCGAGCATGAAGGTCCAGCCAGTGAGGCCCTCGGCCTCCACCTGGGCTCCGGTCAGGGTCTGCTTGCCGTCCGTCGTCGCTGCCATGGCGCCACTGTGCTCCACCGCACCGACGCCCCGGAAGTCCCTGACCGTCGTACGCCGGGCCGGCCGGTCCGCACGGACCGGCCGGCCCCACCGGAGGCTCAGCAGCTCACCGCCGGGTTCCAGGGCGAGAACACCCCGGCCCGGTTGGGCGTGAACAGCCACGCGTGCAGGTCGTAGTGCGTCGGCATGCCCTGCTCGTGGCCCAGCATCGGGCCGTCGAAGGGCCGGCCGAACAGCGTGGGCCGGTCGTCGTCGGTGGACAGGTCCTGGTCGGCGTCGGGCTGGAACCACTCGGCGGCGCCGAGGGTGAGCCGGCCGTCCTTGCCGGTGACGTAGACCAGCACCGACGGGTGGAGCGGGTCGGGGGCGGCCATCGCCAGCGAGGGGTTGACGTAGTGGTAGCCCATGCCGCCGGCCGGCGAGGCCACGCACACGTCGGAGGGCAGGTAGCCCGCCGCCTGGGCCGCAGCCGGGCTGTCCCGCATCGGCCGCAGGGACGTGCGGACCGCGGCGAGGGTCGCGTTCTCCGAGCCGGCGACGCCCTGCCGGTCGGTGGGCGTGTCGGCCTGGGCCGGTGCGAGGACGGCGGCGCCGACGACCGCGCCGGAGACGGCGAGGGCGGCGGCCAGGGAGACGAGCTGAGGCATGGGAGGACCTTCCAGTCGGGTGGCCCCGGATCTCGGGGTCGGGACCACCTTCGGCCTCGGCGCTTGGGCCTGACTTGCACGCGACTTGGACGCCGCGCCCGGCCGCCGGTCTCGGCCGGTCTCATCCGGTCTCAGCCGGTCTGCAGGTCGCGCACCAGGTCGCCGGCGGCGTCTGCAGGGGCGAACCCGCAGGCACTCAGGAACGCCCCCGGGCGGCCGGGCCCCTCCGGCCGCGCGACCCGCAGCCGCGACGCGCCGTCGGCGCGGGCGAGGTCGGCGACCGCCTGGAGTGCGGCTCGACCGGCGCCCCGCCGCTGCAGCATCCGGTCGACCAGCAGGGCCTCGACCCGCCAGGCGTCGTCGCCGGGGCGGACGAGGAGCACCCCCGCCGGCGCGCCCTCCGCCTCGATCCCGCGCAGGAGCGTCGGGTGGTCGGCGAACTGCGCCGCGGCGTACACCTCCAGCGGTGGGGGTGCGAAGCGCTCCTGGGAGTGGTGCGTCCGGAGCCGGGAGTACGCCGCGTGGGTGCGCGCGCCGAGCTCGACCAGCCGGACGTCGCGCAGCGGCGAGCGGGGCCGGTCGCGCCAGGCCCGCCACTGCTCGGCCGTGGCGGCGTAGCTCATGTTGTCGCTCCACACGCCCCGCCAGAGGAACGAGCGGAGCGTGAGCGCCTCGAACACCATCCCGACGCTCTCCAGCGTGCGTTGGGAGGCGATGTTGACCGGGTCGAGCTCCCCGAAGACGCGACCCACCCCGATCCGCTCGACCAGGTCGTCGACCAGGGCGTGCGCGGCCTCCCAGGAGTAGCCGCGTCCCCAGTGGGCTCGCGCCAGGGTGTAGCCGATCTCCGCCACGCCGCCGGTCTCGTCGACGCAGCAGACCACGTCGCCGACGACCTCGCCGTCCACCTCGACCGCGAAGGTGGTCCAGCCGCCCCGGACGAGGTCGTCGAGGTCGTCCTGGTCGCGGAAGGACTCGGCCGCGCGCTCGACGGGGTAGGGCACCTCCCACAGCTGGTGGCGGGCGACCTCGGGGTCCGAGCGGTAGGCGGCGTGCCCCTCGGCGTCCGTCGTGCGCATCAGGCGCAGGGTGAGGCGCTCGGTGCGCAGGGGGTAGGGCGACCCGCTCACGGGTGGGGTCCCAGGTCGACCGGGAGGCGCTCGTAGCCGCGCAGCACCTGCGTCTGGCGGCGCACCGGGGTGCCGGTGACCCGCAGGTCGGGGAAGCGGGCGTAGAGCTCGCGGAGAGCCACCCGGGCCTCGAGCCGGGCGAGCTGGGCCCCGAGGCAGAAGTGCGCGCCGAGGCTGAAGGCGAGGTGGTCGGCGGCGTTGTCGCGGCCGACGTCGAAGCGGTCGGGATCGGGGAAGACCTCGGGGTCGCGGTTGGCGCCGCCCAGCAGGACCAGCACGGTCGTGCCGCGAGGCACGGCGGCCCCGGCGACGGTGGTGTCGCGCACCGCGGTGCGGCCGGTCAGCTGGACCGGCGAGTCGTGGCGCAGCACCTCCTCCACCGCGCCGTCCCACCGCGACGGGTCGGCCAGGCAGCGGGCGAGCTCCTCGGGGTGCTCGTCGAGCCGCGCGACCGCGTTGCTGATCAGGTTGACCGTCGTCTCGAAGCCGGCGCCCAGCACGAGGAGGGCGATCATCCGCAGCTCGACCGCGGTGGGCCGCTCCTCCTCCGGGAGCGCGTCGGCCGAGCGGATGACGCTGCTGAGCAGGTCGTCGCCAGGGTGGGCGCGCAGGTCGGCGATGTGGTCGTCCATCGCGCGGTGCATGTCGGTGACCGCGCGCGTGGTGCCGAGGAACTCGCGGTAGCCGAGGCCGCCGTCGAGCTGCTTGGCGCCCTCGTTGCCCCAGGCGAGCACCTCCTCGCGACGGTGCTCGGGCACGCCGAGCAGCGAGGAGATCACCGCGACCGGCAGGCGTGCGGAGAACCGCTCGACCAGGTCGATCGGCTGCCCGGTGGTCGGGCCGCTCCGGGTGGTCGAGCCTGCCGGGCCCAGCTCGTCGAGCAGGCCGCGCGCCGTCGCGGTGACGTCGTCGCTCATCCGCGCCACGCGGCGGGCGGTGAAGTGCCCCGCGACCAGCCGCCGCAGGCGGGTGTGGTCCGGGGGGTCCAGCGCCAGCAGCGACGGGGGGTCGACCGGCCCGACGTCGTGGTCCGAGAGCGTGGCGGTGAGGATCGAGTGCAGCGGCTCGGGGAAGTGGGCGTTGGCCGCCGGCACGCCGAACGCGTCGCTGCGCAGGATCTCGGCGGCGACCCCGTGGGAGGCGGTCACCCGGAACGCGCCCTCGCCGACGAGCGCGCCCTGCGCGCGCACCCCGGCGTACGTCGACCAGGGCTCGGCGCGCACCTGCGGGTCGGTCATCAGGCGGGCGACGGCGCTGCCGCGCCTGGCCTCCCGGGCGTTGAGCGCGCGGACGATCCCGTGCGCGAGCACCCAGCGGACCGAGTGGCGGGGCAGGGTCGCCAGGCCCTCGCCGAGCGCCCTCACGAGGCCTCCACCGCCGAGGCGAGCCCGGTCGTGGCCAGGCCCTCGCGCCTCGTTGCCTCGGTGGGTGCGCCGGCGAGCGTGACCTGCGCGATCGCCACGCGAGGGGCATCGCGGTGGCGGCCCCGGCGTGAGTGAGGACCCTCGGTGGTCGCGCTGTGGCCGCCCATCGTCCTCACGCCCCGCCCGTCTGTGTCGGTCTCCGCCGTGGACGTGGGCAGGATAGCCGGGCCGGGCCGGGGGAACGGGCGCCCGCCCCGCGGGCCTGGCCGCCGGCTCGCCGCCCCTTCCCACCGCAGGCGTCGGACCGGTCGGTTTCCCTGGGTATGCAGCGAACCTGGAGCTTCCCCTGGTGAATTCACCTGGGGAAGAGGCAGATCGTCGGCATACCCAGGGAAACCGACCCGCGCCTACAGCACGCGGACGACCTCGTGGCCGCCCAGCGAGCGAGCGAGGCTGGCGAGCTGGGTGCGCTGGTCGCCGTAGAGGTGGTCCAGGGCGACCAGGCGTGCCAGCAGATGGCCGACGGTGTACTCCTGGGTCACCGCGATGCCGCCGTGCAGCTGGACCGCCTCCTCGCCCACGAGCGTGCCGGCCTTGCCCACCACCGCCTTGGTGCGGGCGACCGTCGCGGCCGCGTCGACGCCGTCCTCGGCCGCGGTCGGGTCGGCGAGGACCATCGCGGCGTACTGCACCGCGGAGCGGGCGAGCTCCTGGTGGGTGTACATCACCGCCGCGCGCTGGGTCAGCGTCTGGAAGGTCATCAACGGGACGCCGAACTGCTTGCGGCTCTTGAGGTAGTCCACCGTCGTCGACAGCGCGGTCTCGAGCGCGCCCAGTGCCTCGGCGCACGCGACCAGGGTGCCGTGGGCGACGGCCTCGACCAGCACGCGCGGGTCGTCGGTGAGCAGCGTCGCGGGCGTCTCGTCGAGCGCGAGCACCGAGCCCTCGACCTTGGGCTGCTCGACCAGGAACACGCCCTTGTCGGCGGACACGATCGCGTGGCTGACCGACTCGGCGTAGGCGACCGGTCCTTTGGTGCCGCTCAGCGTCCAGGAGTCGCCCGAGCCCGACGCGGTCACGGTCGGGGCGGTGCCCCAGGCCCGGTTGGGCTCGGTGAGCACGGGGACGACGACCGCCCCGCCGGTGCCGAGCTCGTCGCGGAGCGCGTGGCCGGGTCCGTCGGCTGCGGACGCGCCGAGCAGGTGCGCGGCGGTCACGGCCTCGGCGTACGGCGTGGCGGCGCCGGCGCGGCCGAGCTCCTGCGCGGCGAGGGCGACCTCGACGGCCCCGGCGCCCGGGGTCTCGTCGTCGGCGACCTCCCACGGCAGGGACAGGACGCCCATCTCGGCGAGGGCGCCCCACAGCTCGGTGTCGAGGCGCGGGCGCCCCACGGCGGTGGAGGGGGTACGGCGGCCGAGCAGGTCGCGGACCGCGTCACGCAAGGCCTTCTGCTCGGAGGTGGGGGTGAAGTCCATGTCGGTGTCTCCGGGTTCGTCGGGGTCGGGTCAGCCGCGGAGGCCGAGGATGCCGGTGGCGATGATCTGGCGCTGGACCTCGTTGGACCCGCCGTAGATCGAGGCCTTGCGGAAGTTGAGGTAGTAGGGCATCGCGTGGACCGCCCACTCGGGCACGCCCCCGACGTCGGACCCCTCGGCCGGAGCCTGGAACTCGTCGACCGGCTCCCAGGCCGAGGCCATCGCGCCGGCGATGTCGACCCCGAGCGAGAACACCGCCTGCTCGAGCTCGCTGCCGCGCAGCTTGAGGATCGAGGAGGCGGGGTCGGGGCGACCGTCGCGGGAGTTGGCCGCGACGCGGAGCACGGTCAGCTCCAGCGCCATGATGTCGGCCTCGAGCTCGGCGATGCGGGCGGCGACCAGCGGGTCCTCGAGCACGGTGCCGGTGGTCGTGGCGACGGTGGCCGCATGGGCCTTGAGGTCGGCCAGGCGGCGCTTGATCGCCCACACCGGGGCGACGCCGACGCGCTCGTTGCCGAGGAGGAACTTGGCTTGGCTCCAGCCGGAGTTCTCCTCGCCGACCATCTGGTCGGCCGGTACGCGGACGTCGGTGAAGAAGACCTCGTTGACCTCGTGGTGCCCGTCGACCAGGACGATCGGGCGGACCTCGACGCCGGGGGCGTCGATCTCGACCAGGAACATCGAGATGCCGGCCTGCTTGCGGGCGTCGGGATCGGTGCGAGCCAGCACGAAGATCCAGTCGGCGTACTGTCCGAGCGTGGTCCAGGTCTTCTGCCCGTTGATCACGTAGTCGTCTCCGTCGCGGACCGCGGTCGTGCGCAGTCCGGCGAGGTCGGAGCCGGCGTCGGGCTCGGAGAAGCCCTGCGCCCACCAGATGTCCAGCGAGGCGGTCGGCGGCAGGAAGCGGTCCTTGAGCTCCTTGCTGCCGAACTGCGCGATGACCGGGCCGATCATGCCGACGTTGAACGCCAACGGCGGCGGCACGTAGGCCAGCTGCATCTCGGTGTTCCAGATCGCCTTCTGCAGCGGGGTCCAGCCGCAGCCGCCGTACTCCTCGGGCCACGACGGCACGGCGACGCCCTCGGCGTGCAGGGCCCGGTGGGAGGCCACGATGTCGTCCTTGCTGAGGGTCCGGCCGAGCCGGACCTTGTCCCGGACCTCCTGGGGGACCTTGGTGGTCATGATCTCCCGCATGCGGGCCTGGAACTCACGGTCCTCGTCGCTGAGTCGTCGCTGCATGCGTCGACCCTAGCCGGGGGTGAAGAGTTGTCGGTTTCCCTGGGTATGCCGAGGTGCTGCCCCTTCCCCAGGCGAATTCACCTGGGGAAGGGGAGGGTCTCCTGCATACCCAGGGAAACCGACCTCGGCGGCAAGCCCCAGCGCATCGCCTCGTGCAGAAACGGCCAGCTCTGCGGCCGGCCGACCGGGATGCGCGCCGGGGAGGGGACGCCCGCCCGGGCGAGGGCGACGAGGAACCCGCGGTGCCGCTCGCGCACGGGGTCGGCTGCGCTCAGCGCGGACCGTGGGTCTGCAGCCACAGCACGGGCCCGGGGACCTGCCCCTGCAGGTCGCGGACCGCGGCGAGCGCCTTGCCGGTGTAGACCGGCTCGAGGGTGAGCCCGGTCGCCGCCGCGTCGCGGACCGCCGCGACCGAGGCCGGCGTCGGGTCGCCGTACGTCGTCCCGAGCCAGTCGGTGCGCAGGTCGAGGTCGCCGGGGCAGACCCGCGGCAAGGGGCCGGCCCCGCGGTCGGTGAGCAGCCGCGCCGTCCGGCCGGCCAGGCCCGCCACGGCCCGTGCGTGCAGCGGCAGGCTGTCGTTGACCACGACGCCGAGGACCCGGCTGCGCAGGCCGGCCACCCGCAGCCCGAGCGCCAGCCCGGCGACCGTGCCGCCGGAGCCGACCGGCACCACGACCGTCGCGGGCTCGGGCAGCTCGCCGCGGTCGACCTGCGCGGCGAGCTCGAGCGCCACGTCGACGTAGGCCACGGCGCCGATCGGGTGGGAGCCGCCGGCGGGGAGGTACCACGGCAGCCGGGTGCCGCGGCGTCCGCGCCACAGCAGCCACGGCGCGGCCGCCCGGAGCCGGCGCGGCGAGGAGAAGCGGTGGACCTCTGCCCCGCTGGTGAGCAGGCGGGCGAGCTGCTCGCGCACGTGGTCGTCGACCGGCTGCTCGACCAGGCCGAGCACGGTCTCCAGCCCCAGTCGCCGCGCGTACGTCGCCAGGGCGAGCCCCCAGTGCGTGCCGATGCCGCCGACGCTGAGCAGCACCTGCTCGCCGCGGCGCTGCGCCTCGGGGAGGAGCCACTCGAGCTTGCGCACCTTGTTGCCGCCCCACGGCCCGTCCCCGAAGCGGCCGTCGTCCTTGAGCCAGACCTCGCCGCCGGCGTGCAGGCCGAGCTCGTCGCCGAGCCGGCGCACCGGCGTGGGGCCCGTGCCGAGGCGCACGTGACCGAGGTCGAGGCCCGGCAGCCGGTCGTGGAGATGGGTGGTCATGGGCCCACTGTGCCCGCTCCCGGACCCGGCCGCTGTTAGCGTGCTGCGCGGTCGGCCACACCAGGCCCGACCGGGCCAGGTGACACCGAGGGGATCGTGCATGAGCGACCAGTCCACCCCACCGCGCTGGGGTGAGCCGTCGTTCCCGCCGGGCTCCGGTCCCACGGGCCCGGAGGCCGCCCCGCCGGCGGGGGAGCGGGGCGGCCGGCCCTACGCCTCCGGGGCAAGGCGCGTCGGCGCGGCGCTCGCCGACGCGTTCGTGCCGGTCCCCGCGCTCGGGGTGATCGGCATCGGGATCGCGGTCGCCTTCTCCGGTGCCACCTCGACGGCCGACCCGGTCACGGGGCGGGCGACGGTCGAGGGGGTCAGCGGGCTGGGGTTCGCGATCATGGGCCTCGGCGTGCTGCTGGTGGTCCTCGTCGGTCGGTGGACCACCGTCGTGCGCCAGGTCGTGCACGTGGTCGACCAGGTCCCGTGCTACCTGGGCTGCCTCTGGCCGCTGTGGGACCCCCCAGCGGCCGACCTTCGCCGACAGGATCATGACCACCGTGGTCGTGCAGGAGCGCCGGCGGTGACGGCGGCGCCGGCGGCGAGGGGGGTCCTTCCCCGGAAGAACCTTTCGGGACCAAAGTCCGGACGGCTGGGGCCACCGGCCCCTAGGCTCGACAGGTCGCCCGGGGAGAGGGCGGCACCATTCGGGGATCGCCTGTGGGAGCGGGCGACCCGGTCTGCTTGGGAGGGCAGCCACTCATGACGATCATGCACACCACCCGCCGCCGCCTCGTCGCCGCGCTGGGCGCCACCGTCGGCGCCGCGCTGCTGGCGTCCACCGCCGGCCCGGTCGGGACCGCCGCCGCCGACGACCTCAGCCCCTACACCGGCGGGTACGCCGGCGACCCGGTCCTGGTCGACCCCGGCACGCTCGGCGACGCGGTGCCCGGCTCGTTCGTGACCGCCACGCTCAACGTCCTCGGCGCCTCGCACACCGCCGGCGGCGACCCGCGCCGCTCCGGCGCGGCCCGCATGGTCTGGTCGGTCCAGCTGCTCGAGGACAACGGCGTCGACCTGGTCGGCCTGCAGGAGCTCGAGAACCCGCAGATGCGCGCCTTCAAGCGCCTCGCGGGCGGCACCTTCGAGCTCTTCTACCCGGGCAGGGACCCGCGTGACGCGATCGCGTTCCGGCGCTCGCGCTTCGAGCTGGTCGGCACCGACTCGTCGGTGCGCATCCCCTACCGCCGCAACGTGCGCACGATGCCGGTCGTGGTCCTGCGCGACCGCGTCACCGGCCAGCGCACGATCGTGATGTCGGTGCACAACGTCGCGGGCGAGAGCCGCAAGTGGTCCGGGCGTCGCGGCATCTCGATCAACCGGGAGCTCGCGGCGGTCGCCCGCCTGCACGCGAGGACCGGCCTGCCGGTCCTCCTCGTCGGTGACTTCAACGACCGCCGCCAGTTCTTCTTCTGCAAGGTCAGCGGTGCCGGCCTCGCCTCCGCCTCCACCTGGTGGAAGGCGCCGGTGGACCCCGCCGTCGGCTCGCCGGGCTGCGAGCTGCCGCGCCGCGCGGGCATCGACTGGATCTGGGGCAGCGAGGGGATCACCTTCGCCGGCTACGTCAAGCAGGACGGCGGCCTGGTCGACCAGGCCACGGACCACCCGCTGGTGCTGGCGCGCGTCGTCCGCTGACGGTCGCGCCCCGCAGCCGGCTCAGCCCCGCGGCCGCATCCGGGTGTGGGGCAGGGCCGGCGCGGGCAACGGGTCGGGCGTCCCGTCGGGGAAGGGACCGAACCACTCCTCGCCCTGCAGCGGCTGGTCGGGCGCCTCGAACCCGAGCTCGGCCTGGTAGCGGGCGCGGTAGGCGACCACCTCGTCGTGGCTGCGTCCCACGAAGTTCCACCACATCACGATCTGCTCGCCGAACGGCTCGCCGCCCAGGAGCACCAGCCGCGCGTCGCGGTCGCCGGCCCGCACCTCGAGCCGGCGGCGACCGGTCGGCAGGTGGGCCAGGTGGTCGCGGGGCACGACGACCGGCCCGTCCTCCTCGACCAGGACCACCTCGCCGGTGTCGACCAGCAGCGCGTGCTCGAAGCCCGGGTCGAGCCCGGTGGTGTGGTCGAGCACCAGGGTGCTGCCGCCGGGGAGCAGCACCTCGGCTCCGAGCATCGGCCCGGTGCGGGTGTCGACCGGGGAGGTCTCGCCGGCCAGCGACCCCAGGAACACCCGCAGCTCGGCGTCGCCGACCCGCACCGGTGCGGGCACGTGGTGGGCGAAGCCCGGAGGGGTGTGCCGGGTCGCCTCGGGCAGGGCGAACCACAGCTGCACGCCGTGCAGCACGGTCGTGCCGGCGGTGGAGAACTCCGAGTGGGTGATGCCGCGCCCGGCCAGCATCACGTTGAGCTCGCCGGGGCGCACCCGGGCTGCGTGCCCGGCCGAGTCGAGGTGGTCGACCTCGCCGGTGAACAGCCAGCTGACCGTGGCCAGCCCGGTGTGCGGGTGGCGCGGCACCCTCATGCCGCCGCCGGCGCCGACCTCGTCGGGGCCGTAGTGGTCGAGGAAGCACCACGGGCCGACCAGGCTCACCGACCGCTGCGGCAAGGTGCGACGCACCGTCATGGCGCGGGGACCGCCCAGCGGCACCTCGCGCGGCGTCAGCACCTGCACCCGGGCGGCGTCGGTGGCCTCGCAGCGGGTCTCGGCGGTGTCGGTGTCGGGTCGCGTCACCGGTCCATCGTGTCACCGGTCCGGGTGGCCCGGACCGGACCGGCCGGTCCGCTGCTCGCGCGCCTCACAGCAGCCAGCGGGGCACCGAGCTGCGGTAGGCGTCGTACTCCTCGCCGAAGAGCTCGCGCAGGGCCCGCTCCTCGGGCGCGATCTGCACCCGGTCGAGCGCGACCTTGAAGCCGAGCACCGGCAGCCAGGTCAGCAGGCCGCCGCGGGCCAGGGCGTGCGCGGCCAGGACGCCGCCCAGGCCGAGGTACATCGGGTTGCGGGTGACCGCGTGAGGACCGTCGACGACCAGGGTGCTGGCCTGCTCGGGGTGATGGGGGTGCAGCGTCGTGCGGTGCCGGCCGAACGACCGGGCAGCCGTGGCCACGAGGGTCGTGGAGCCGGCGAGGAGACCCGCGGCCAGGCTCCGGCGCACCCACCCCGTCGACGACGCGGGCGCGAGGCGGTGCTGGAGGAGCAGACCGCTCAGCCCGAGGACGGGCGGGGGGACCTTGGCCTCGAACCACCGGGCGCGGCTCTCGGTCATGCTCACGCCCCCGGCTCGGCGAGGACCTCGGCGATGCGGTCGAGCGTGCGACGCATGTTGCGGCGGGTCAGGGCGGAGAGCCGGGCCCGGACCAGCGCGCGGGCCGGCAGCGCCTCGGTGCTGGTGTCCCAGGTCTCGCGCACCAGGGTGCCGCCCTCGACCGGCTCGAGCTCGTAGCGCCAGGTGCGACCGGTGAACAGCAGCGTCAGCGGCTTGGGCGCGAGCGTGCGCCAGGCGATGCGCCGGTCCTCCTCGAACTCCACCACCACGTTGCGGGTGGCGTAGGGGACCCCCCAGTGCATGTCCATCCCGAACGAGTCGCCGAGCCCGACGCGGCGTCCGGAGGACCGCGCCTGCTGGACGGTGCCGGACCCGTCGATCGACGGGTGGCGGTCGGGGTGGGCGAGGAGGTCGAAGACCTGCTCAGGCGGAGCCGGGACGACCCGCTCGACGGACACGGTGCGGTCGCTGCGGTCGGTGCGGTCGGTGCGGTCGGTGCGGTCGCCCGCGGGGGTGCTCATGGCGCCAGTATGTCGGTCAGGACAGCACCCGGGAGGGCCCGTCGGCGGCGTCCCTCACGTCGCCGGACGAGGCGGGGGAACCAGGCCCCCGGCACGACGCCCGCCGCGACCGCCTCGTGGACCCGTGCCTGGGCGCGGACGTCGGGCGAGCAGCCCGCTGCGCCCGCCCGACCGGTGAGCCCTCAGGGCTCGGCGCGGAACCGCCGCAGCCGCAGGCTGTTGGTCACCACGAACACCGAGCTCGACGCCATCGCGGCGCCGGCGACCATCGGGCTGAGCAGGCCCGCCACGGCGAGCGGCAGCGCGGCCACGTTGTAGGCGAACGCCCAGAACAGGTTGCCCCGGATCACCGCGAGGGTGCGCCGGGCCAGCCGGATCGCGTCGGCCGCCGCCCGCAGGTCGTCGCGCACCAGGGTGAGGTCGGCGGCCTCGATCGCCACGTCGGTGCCGCTGCCCATCGCCAGCCCGAGGTCGGCCTGGGCCAGCGCGGCGGCGTCGTTGACGCCGTCGCCGACCATCGCGACTCGGTGCCCCTCCGCCTGGAGCCGGCGCACCTCGGCGACCTTGTCCTGCGGTAGCACCTCGGCGACCACGCGCTCGATGCCGACCTGGTCGGCGACGGCTCGCGCGGCGGCCTCGTGGTCGCCGGTCAGGAGGACCGGCGTCAGCCCGAGGGCGCGGAACGCGGCGACCGCCTCGGCCGAGGTCGGCTTGACCTCGTCGCCGACGACCAGGACGCCGCTCGGACGGCCGTCGAGGGTCACCACGACCGGCGTGCGGCCGTGCTCCGCTGCCTCGCGTACGGCGGACGCGAGCGTCGGCGGCAGCGCGGCGGTCCCTGGACGGCCGACCTCGACCACCCGGCCCTCGACCGTGCCGGTCACGCCGAGCCCGGCCCGGTTGGCGAAGCCGTCGACCGGGGGGAGCTCGCCGTGCCCGCGGCCGGCGTCGGCGACCGCACGGGCGATGGGGTGCTCCGAGGCGTGCTCGACCGCGGCGGCGAGCCGCAGCACCTCGGTGCGGTCGGTGCCGGCGGTCTCGTCGGCGACGGTCGCGTGCAACCTCATCCGGCCGGTGGTCACGGTGCCGGTCTTGTCGAGCACGACCGTGTCGACCGCGCGGGTGGTCTCCAGCACCTCGGGGCCGCGGATGAGGATGCCGAGCTGGGCCCCGCGACCGGTGCCGACCATGAGGGCGGTCGGCGTGGCCAGCCCGAGCGCGCAGGGGCAGGCGATGACGAGCACGGCGACCGCGGCGGTGAAGGCGTCCTGGGTGGAGCCGAGCACGGCCCAGCCGGCGAAGGTGAGCACGGCCAGCGCGATCACCAGCGGCACGAAGACCGCGGAGACCCGGTCGGCGAGGCGCTGCACCTCGGCCTTGCCGTGCTGGGCCTCCTCGACCAGCCGCGCCATCTGCGCCAGCTGGGTGTCGCGGCCGACCCGGGTCGCCCGGACGACCAGACGACCGGAGGTGTTGACCGTGCCACCGGTGACCTCGTCGTCCGGGCCGACCTCGACCGGCACCGGCTCGCCGGTCACCAGCGAGGTGTCGAGGGCGGAGTCGCCCTCGACCACGAGGCCGTCGGTGGCGAGCCGCTCGCCCGGGCGGACGACGAACTCCTCGCCGGCCCGGAGCTCCTCGGTGGCCACGCGGACCTCCCGGCCGTCGCGCCGCACGGTGACCTCCTTGGCCCCGAGCTCCATCAGCGCACGCAGGGCGGACCCGGCGCGGCGCTTGGCCCGCGCCTCGGCGTACCTCCCGGCGAGGAGGAAGGTGGTGACGACCGCGGCGGTCTCGAGGTAGAGGTGGCCCTCGCCGGAGAGCAGCGCCCAGACCGACCAGAGGTACGCCGCCAGCGTGCCGACCGAGACCAGGGTGTCCATCGTGGTG
The DNA here is from genome assembly GCA_963811385.1 of uncultured Actinomycetota bacterium. Taxonomy (GTDB): domain Bacteria; phylum Actinomycetota; class Actinomycetes; order Propionibacteriales; family Nocardioidaceae; genus Marmoricola_A. The sequence continues at coordinate 92,404 of CAWEQX010000015.1, forward strand.
GCGCCGTGGCGCAGGTTGACCGCGGCGGCGCGGTGGAAGGGCCATCCGCCCCACAGCACGACCGGCGTGGCCAGGACCAGGCTGACCCAGCCCCAGCCGTCGAAGCGCAGCGTCATCACCATGCCGAGCAGCAGCACCGGCACGCTGAGGACCGCGGAGACCAGCACCCGCGCGCGTCCGGTGTCCTGCTCGGCCGCGGGCTCGTCGCGGTGGGGCGCGGCGGTGTAGCCCGCCTGCTCGACCACGCGCACGAGGTCGTCGGTGGTCAGCCCGGCCGGGTAGGCGACGCGTGCCTTCTCGGTGGCGTAGTTGACGCTGGCGCTCACCCCGTCGACCTTGTTGAGCTTGCGCTCGACGCGGTTGGCGCAGGAGGCGCAGGTCATGCCGCCGATGTCGAGCTCGACGCTGCTGGTGCCGGTCCCGCCGGTGGTGCCGGTGGTGCCGTCCGTGGTGCCGGTGGTGCCGTCCGTGGTGCCGGACGGGGTCGTCGTGCTCATGGGACGAGGGTGTAGCCCGCCTCCTCGACGGCGCCGCGGACCGCGGCCTCGTCGAGGGGCTGCTCGCTGGTGACCGTGAGGGCGCCCGACGCCAGGTCGACGTCGACGACACGGACGCCGTCGAGCTCGCCGACCTCCTCGGTCACCGAGGCGACGCAGTGGCCGCAGGTCATGCCGGAGACGGTGTAGGTGCTGGTGGTGGTCATGGCTGCCTCTCGGGTGGGGTGGTCAGGAGCGGACGAGTCGCGCGATCGCGGCGGAGGCCTCGTCGAGCTTGGCGTGTCCGTCGGGGCCGCCCTCGGCGACCGCGTGCTGCACGCAGTGGTGCAGGTGGTCGTCGAGGAGCCCGAGGGCCACCGACTGCAGCGCCTTGGTCATCGCGGAGACCTGCGTGAGGATGTCGATGCAGTACTGCTCCTCGTCGACCATCCGCTGCAGGCCACGGGCCTGGCCCTCGATGCGGCGCAGGCGCTTGAGCACGTCGTCCTTGTGGGAGACGTAGCCGTGGGTCTGGTCCATGGCTCTCACTATACCCCTAGGGGGTAGGGGTGCCAGCCTCCACCTTGCGCGGCCACCAGAACCGGTCCCCGAGCCACACGGCCAGGGCGGGCACGAGCACCGTGCGCACCAGCAGGGTGTCCAGCAGCACGCCGATGCAGATGATCACGCCGAGCTGGGCCAGCACCACCAGGGGAAGCACGCCCAGCGCCGCGAACACCGCGGCCAGCAGGATGCCGGCGCTGGTGATCACGCCGCCGGTGCTCGCCAGCGCGCGCACCATGCCGTCGCGCAGGCCGTGGCCCGGCGACTCCTCGAGGGCGCGGGTGACCAGGAAGATGTTGTAGTCCACGCCGAGCGCGACCAGGAACAGGAACGCCAGCAACGGGACGCCGGAGTCCATCGCCTCGAAGCCGAACACGGGCTCGAACAGCAGGCCCGCCAGGCCGAGGCTCGCGGCGTAGGTCAGCACCACGCTGAGCACCAGGAGGACCGGCGCGACCACGGAGCGCAGCAGCAGCGCCAGGCCGACGAGCACGAGTCCGAGGATCAGCGGCAGGATCAGCCGCTGGTCGCGCTGGCTGCCGGCCTCGTCGTCGAGCGCGACCGCGTCGGTCCCGGTGACGTGCGTGTCGTCGTACGCCGACAGTGCGGAGCGCAGCGCCTCGATGCGGGTCCCGGTGCTGCCGGACCCGTCGAGGACGACGTCCACCTGCGCCACGCCGTCGCCCCGTGCGCCGACCCGGGCGGAGTCGACGCCGTCGACCTCCGCGGCCGCCTGGGCCACCTGTTGCGGGTCGTCCCGGGTGACGACCGCCAGCGGGTCGACGAGACCGGCGGGGAAGGACTGTGCCAGCCGGTCGGCGGCGGTGATCGACTCGGGGGTGTCCAGGAACTGGTCGGCGGTGCTGAGGCCGCTGTCCAGCCGCAATGTGCCGAGGGCCACGCCCAGCAGCACCACGACGAGCGCGGACGCCAGCGCGACGGGCCGCTTGGCCACGCCGTGGCCGACCCGTGCCCACAGCGAGCCCTCGTGGTCGGGCTGGTGGCCGTCGTAGCGCGGGATCCGCGGCCAGAACGCCCAGCGCCCGACCAGCACCAGCGCCCCCGGCAGGACCGCGAGCACGAAGACCGCGGCCGTGAGCACGCCGACCGCGCAGGCGAGGCCGAGGCCCCGGGTGGTCGGGAAGACCGACAGGCCCAGCGTGACCAGGCCGATGACGACGGTGACCGCACTGGGCACGACGGCACGCAGGGTCGGACGCAGTGCCGCGGCCATGGCGTCGCCGCGGTCCTCGTGGACGTGCAGCTCGTCGCGGTAGCGGGAGATCAGCAGCAGGGCGTAGTCGGTGCCGGCGCCGAAGACGAGCACCGACAGGATGCCGATCGTCGACTCGTCCCACGGCACGTCGATCGCCGCCAGGAAGCGGGTCGCGACCACCGCCGCCAGCTGGTCGGCCACCCCGACGACGGTCAGCGGCACGAGCCAGAGCACGGGGCTGCGGTAGGTCACCAGCAGCAGCAGCGCGACGACCCCACCGGTCACCGCCAGCAGGCGGAAGGTCGCGCCGTCGAAGACCGAGGCGAGGTCGGCCTGCACGGCGGCGGGGCCGGTCACCTGCATCTCGACGCCCTGCGGCGCGGCGCTGTCCAGGCGCTCGCGAAGGCGGTCGACGGCGTCGGCGTTGGCCCCGTTGCCCAGGTCCGGCACCTGCAGCACGGTGATCGCGGCGGTCCCGTCCTCGCTCGGCTGCACAGGCGGTCCGGCGAGCTCGAGCCGCTCGTCGCCGGCGTCGCCCAGCACGCCCGGTCCGGCGGCGTCCTGCACGGCGGCGGCGATGCGGTCGGTGTCGCCGGGCGCGAGCTCGCCGCCGTCGGCCGCGGTGGCGAGCACGACGGCGACCGAGCCCTCGGCCTCGGGCAGCTGCTGCTGCAGCCGGGTGCCCTCGGTGCTGTCGGCGCCCCGCGCGGCCGCGACCAGCGGGCCGGTGGGCTGCTCAGCCTGGCCGACCGCCCCGATGACCGCGAGCGCGCCGAGGAGGCCGAGGACGACGGTCGCCCAGGAGGTACGCCGGGCGGTGACGAGGCGCAGCAGTGACACGTATGGCTCCCGGGGCTAGGCTCTGCTCGATCTCTCGACAAGTTACTAATCCAGTTAGCGATTATCAAACCATGAGCCACCCGTCGCGACCGGCCGAGACCTCGCCCACGCTCCTGGCGCTCCGCCGGCTCATCGCGGCCGCCGAGCTGGTCCAGCCCTCCGTCGCCCAGCAGGCCGGGCTGTCCCGCAGCGAGGTCCGCACCCTGGAGCTCCTGTCGCGCGCGCCCCTCGGGCCCGCCGAGATCGCCCGCCGGCTCGACGTCAGCACGGCCGCGTCATCGGGCATCGTCGACCGCCTGGTCTCCCACGGTCACGCGGTGCGCACGCCGCACCCCAGCGACCGCCGCCGCCTCGTCGTCGAGATCACCGACAGCGGTCGCACCGACACCCTCGTGCTGCTCGCCCCCATGCTCGAGCGGCTCGACCGGCTCGACGCCACCCTCGACGAGCACGACCGGGAGGTGGTCACGCGCTTCCTCGACGGGTGCGTCGAGGCGCTCCTGGCCGTCGTCCCTCCCGAGGCGCGCCCGCGTCCCGAGGCGCTGCGCGACTGAGTCGTGGGGGGCTGATGGTCGGTGGTGAGACGTCTGCCGCCACGACCGACACGGTCGTCACGACCCTGACCAGCGCCGCCCCCGGCCACCAGGCCACCCGCACCGAGAACGTCTCACGCGGCTGCCCCTCCACGGCGGTGACGCCTCGCTGCTCCAGGTCGCGATCGGGTTGGACGACCTCGACTCCCTCACCGCGGGCGAGGTCCGTCGCCTGGCGTGCCACGCCCGCACCCTGCCGGTCGTGCTCGGCGGCCGGTCCGAGACCCTCGACCTCGGTGGGGACCGGCGGCTGCTCTCGGTCGCCCAGCAACGCGCGAGGCCGCACCGCGTCCTGCTGTGCTGGTGCCATCACCACCGCATCCACCGCATCCACCGCATCCACCGGACCCGGCACCGGCGAGGCGAACGGCTCCCCGGTGTCGACCTCCGGTTCCACCGGCTGACCTGACGAGCCGCCCGGTCATGGCCCAGCGCCGCCTCCCACGACCTAGTCCCCGAGCTGGGCCGGGGGGTCGGGCTCGTCACCGGTGTGGTCGTCCGGCTCGCCCGGCTCGTCGGGCCCCTGCACGGCCAGCTTCTCCACGCCGGTCCGCAGCGCCGTGACGACCGTGTCGATCGCGGCGGAGTACTTCTGCTCCGTGCGCTCGTCGACCTTGCCGGCCGTGCTCTCGATGAGCTCCTTGAGCTTGTCCTCGCGGGCGGCGACATAGCGCGCGACCGCGCTGATCGCCGTGTCGAGGTCCAGCCTGCGGTCGTCGGCGCGCCCGATCTCCTCGTCGTCCGCCATGCCTCCAGTCTCCCCGATGGGTCGGCATCGGCGGGGGGTTTGACCTCGTCCGGGGCGAGCACGGTAAGGGCATGAGCGACTCCGCGATCACTGTCGAACGCACCATCAACGCCTCCAGCGACGCGATCTTCGACGTCCTGACCAACCCCGACCGCCACGTCGACCTCGACGGCTCCGGCTTCGTGACCGCCGTCGCCAACGGCGACCGCATCGAGGGCGTGGGCGACTCGTTCCGGATGAACATGACCGGCGACCACATGGGCGGGGACTACCAGACCGACAACCGCGTCACCGGATACGACAAGAACCACCTGGTCTCCTGGGAGACCGCCCCCGCCGGCACGGAGCCCCCGGGCTGGGAGTGGGTCTGGGAGCTGGAGTCCCAGGGCTCCGACCAGACGCTGGTGCGCCACACCTACGACTGGAGCAAGGTCACCGACCAGGCCCTGCTCGACAAGGGCCTCTTCCCGCTGGTCTCCGCCGAGCAGCTCGAGGACACCCTGCAGCGCCTCGACCAGCAGGTCACCGGCTCCTGATCCCGACCTGATCGGCAACGCCGCACCGGCGGGCGGCGCGGAATGTCCCGCCCAGCCCGCCCGTTGTGCCTGTCATGGCCCTCCCCGCGCTCTCCGTCCTCGACCTGGTGCCCGTGCGCCACGACCAGTCCACCGGCGACGCCCTGGCCGCGAGCCGGGACCTCGCCCGCACCGCCGACGGCCTCGGCCTGCGGCGCTACTGGGTCGCCGAGCACCACAACATGCCGTCGGTGGCCGCGACCAACCCGGCGGTGCTGATCTCGATGCTGGCCGGCGCGACCGACCGCATCCGCGTCGGGTCGGGCGGCGTGATGCTGCCCAACCACGCCCCGCTCGTGGTCGCCGAGCAGTTCGCACTGCTCGAGGCCGCGCACCCCGGTCGTATCGACCTCGGCATCGGTCGCGCCCCGGGCAGCGACCCGGTCACCGGCTGGGCCCTGCGCACCGGGTCGGGGATCGGCCCCGACGCGGTCAACGACTTCCCCGACCACGTGCGCCACGTGCTGGCGATGATGTCGCCCGACGGCGTGGCTCTCGACCTGCGCGGCCGCGAGTACGCCCTCCGCGCCACCCCCCAGGCCCGCTCCCGCCCGCCGGTGTGGCTGCTCGGCTCGTCGGACTACTCCGCCCGGCTGGCCGCCCAGGAGGGGCTGCCCTACGTCTTCGCCCACCACTTCTCCGGGCAGGGCACGGCGGACGCCCTCGCGCTCTACCGCGACGGGTTCCGCCCCAGCGCCCACGCCGAGCGACCCACGACCTTCCTCACCGTCAACGCCTGCGTCGCCGAGACCGCGGAGGAGGCCGAGCGCCTCGCGCGCCCCTACCTGCTCGCGATGGTCGCGCTGCGCACCGGCCAGCCGATGCACGCCCAGGACAGCGTCGAGAAGGCCGAGGCCGTCCAGCTGCCGCCCGCGCACCAGCAGGTGTACGACGCGATGCGCACCCGCTGGGTCATCGGCGATCCGGCCTCCGCGCGGGCCGCGGTCGAGGAGCTCGCGAGCACCTTCGGTGTGGACGAGGTGATGCTCCACCCCGTCGCCGGCGAGCACGACGGCGCGGACGTCAGCCGCTCCGCCGGGCGGGCCCGCACCCTGGAGCTGCTGGCCGACTGATCGCGCCCCGACGCGTCGTCGGCCTCTCCTGCCCCAGGGGCCACATTTCCCGCCTCGCGGCCACGCCCGGTCAGGAACGGGCCCCGCGGTTCCGCCCAGCAGGCCGCCGGCCGGCTGGAGGGCTGCGGCCCGATCCGGGCGGCCGAGGTGCACGGCCGCCGACGGGCCCACCTGCCCGGGCGGCTGACCTGGTTCTGGGGCGACGAGGCCGTGTGCCGAGGGGTGTGGTTGGGCCGGCTCGGCAGCTTCGTGCCACAGGGCCTGGCCGTCGAGGGCCGCACCGGCCCGATCACCGGCTACGACGGCTCGGCCCCACCCAGCGAGCGCGCCTGCCGGCTGGTCGAGATCGACCTGCGGCGCGCCGAGGTGGTCGCGGTGCAGGCCCGGATCACCGGCGCGGTGCCCGGCCGCGCCGCGACGTACTGCCGCCACGGCGGGGCCGTCGTCGCCGACGCCCCCCGGCGCCTGTGGGTCGTGGAGACCCGCCGGCTGTGGCTGCTGGACCCCCGGCGCATCGGCCACCGCGACGCCGTCCGCCGGGTGTGGCGCCTCGAGGACGGCGTGCGCGGCTCGGTCGGGGTGCTGGTCCCCGGCACCGGGCCCGGTCACGGTCTCGGGCTGGGCCGCCACGCCTCGCGCGGCCGCGGCCGCATCGACTGGTACGACCCCCGACGCCTGCTCCGCTCGCCCGGCGGCGTCCCGCAGCTGGTCCGCTACTCCGTGGCGGACCTCGCCGCCCAGACGGGGCTCGCGGGCGGACAGCGCCGGGCGGCGCGCTGCCTGGCCCGCTCGTAGGGGCGCGCGGACCGGCGGGCCGCGCCCCGCGCCATGCCGACCGCCCAGCCGGCGAACGGTGCCCCCCGGCCGGCCCCGGAACGACCCAGGCCCGGGACCTCCCCCCCGTCCCGGGCCTCGCCTCACCCCTCGCGCCCGGGGCGGCGTCGGTGGGTCAGGCGCGGTAGGCCGCCCACATCGAGTCCATCCGGGCCGACTGGCCCGAGGTGAACTGGCGGTAGCACTGGTCGTAGGAGTAGTCCATGTAGTTGTGGATCGGGTCGAGGCCCGGCAGCGAGCAGCTGTCGCGCCCCTCGGGGCACCCGGCCGTGGAGCTGGACTGCGCCGGGGTGTCGGCGACCTCGTCGTTGGTGCTCGTGCAGCCGCCCTGGAAGGTGTGGTAGAGCCCGAACCAGTGTCCGGCCTCGTGGCTGGCGGTCTTGCCCTGGTTGTAGTTGGTGGCGCTGCCGCCGGGCAGCGAGGTGTACTGCACGCGGATGCCGTCGATCCTGGGGTTCCTGGCGTCGTCCCACGGGAAGGTCGCGATGCCGAGGTAGCCGAAGTCGACCAGCCAGATGTTGAGGGCGTTCCTGCCGCCCTTGCGGGTCTGGGAGCGGTAGGACGAGCTCTGGCGGTCCTTGTGCCACTGGTCGTTGTAGAACCGGTCGTTGCCTGCGAGGACGAAGGTGAAGCCGGTGTCCACGCCGCCCTCGCCGCCGGCGAAGTCCTGGTTGAGCTCGGCGACCTGGGCGGCGACCTGCTGGTCGGTCACCGCGCCGGCACCGCGCTTGGACAGCATCTGGTGGACGTAGACCGGCACCTGGGCCGACGTGCGGGCGGCGGTCGTGGTGCCCTTGCGGTCCAGGATCCTGCGCGTCTTCGCCGCGATGGCGCGCTGCTCGCTGCGGCTGATCCCGCGGTGGTCGACGCCGCCGTGCGCGCCTCGGGCCGCCGAGCCACCCAGGCCCCAGGCCGCGGGGTCGAAGCAGGTCCGGGTGGTCGAGCCGCTGCCGCTGGCGGCCGGCATCGCGGTGGCGGGAGTGAGCCCACCGAGGAGGAGGACGCCGCTGGCGAGGGCTGCGGCGCCGAGGCGGTGGGTGCGTCGGAAGGTCATGGACGGGGTTCCTTTCCCGGGCCCCTGGCGGGCCACCCGGGGATCATGCACCAGCCCCCACCGCACCGGAAGACGTCCGGCCCCACCGGGGTGTCTGCGAATCGTTGCAGGGCAATTCCCTGCAGTGCCGGACCGCCTCCGGCGAGCCGGCTCAGCGGGCGGAGGTCTCGCGGATCCGCAGCGCCAGCAAGGCGACGTCGTCGTCGAGGTCGCCGGGGGCCATCACGTCGAGCAGGGTGTCGACGAACTTCTCCAGCGGCAGGTGGTGGTGGGCACCCGCGGCCGCCGCCAGCCGGCCCAGCCCCTCGGTGAGGTCCTCGCCGCGACGCTCGGTGAGCCCGTCGGTGAACAGCAGCACGGTGGCGCCCTGCGGCACCAGGGCCAGGTGGTCGGAGCGCTCGGTGTCGGGGTCCACGCCGATCATCACGTCGGTGCTGGAGAACTGCTCGTCCTCGAGCCAGCGCACCGCGCCGCGCTCGATCAGCAACGGCGGCGGGTGGCCGGCGTTGGTCCAGCGCAGCTCGTGACGCCCGTCCTCGTCGGCCTCGGCCGAGAGGTGCGCGCTCACCATGGTCGCCACACCCTCCTGGCCGATGTCGAGCAGGAAGCGGTCGAGCCGGCCGACGTTGCCGGCCGGGGTGTCCGCGACGCCCCACGACAAGGACCGCATCATCGTGCGGACCTGGACCATCGTCGCCGCGGAGGACAGGTTGTGGCCGGCCACGTCCCCGATGACCACCGCGACGTCGCCCGACGGCAGCGGGAACACGTCGTACCAGTCGCCGCCGATGCGGTCGTGCTCCGACGCGGGGACGTAGCGGGCGGCCAGCTCCAGCGTCGGGATCTCCGGCAGTCGGGGCAGCAGCCCCTTCTGGAAGGTCATCAGGGAGCCGAGGCGCTCCTCGGCGTAGGTCGCCCGCCGCACCGCCTGCGCGACGCCGGCGGCGACGAGCTGCAGGGTGTCGCGCAGCCAGTCGGTGAACTCGACCGGGTCGTCCCAGACGATCACCATCGTGCCGAACGCCCGGCCCTCCGCGAACAGCGGCAGGACCGCGCGCGCCTCGCCCGAGCTCACCGAGGTGGTGATGGCGGGGTAGTCGTGCAGCTGGTCGGCGTGCCGGGGGTAGAACAGCGGCCGGGCCTCGACCAGGGCGGTGCCCACCGGGTTGGCCCGGTCGATCGGGATGCGGACGTACTCCAGCGCGGCGGCCCACGGGGTGGCGGTGGGCAGGAAGCGCAGCACGTCGGGGTCGGAGGCGCCCACCGACGGGCGCAGCCAGATCCCGCACTTGGCGGCCCCGAGCTGCTCGGTCGCGACCCGCTCGGCGGCCAGGGCGACGTCGCCGGTGGTCGCGGAGTCGAGCAGCGCCGCGCTCAGCGCGAGCGAGACCCGGCTGCGGTCGTGCAGCGTGTGCGCCTCCTGCTCGCGGCGCAGCGCCTGCTCGGCCAGCTCACGGGCGGCGATCTCGCTCGAGCACGCCAGCGCCAGGTCGGCCAGGACCCCCAGGTCGTCGTGGCTCCACCGACGGGGCTCGGTGTCGATCGCGGCCAGCGCGCCGATGACCTCACCGGTCGAGTCGGTGATCGGGTGCCCGGCGTAGGCGACCACGCCGAGGTCGGGGATCGCGAGGTTGGTGCACAGGCGGATGTGGCCCCGGGCGTCGTCGACGACCAGCGGCTCGCGGTCGCGGACGACGTACTGGCAGAAGGAGTGGGTCAGCGGGGTCTCGCGCGTCTGGGACCAGGGCTCGGGCAGGCCGACCGCCCCGGCGAAGTACTGCCGGTCCGGCTCGAGGAAGGTCACCACCGCGACGGGCACGTCCAGCGAGCGGCACACCAGCCGCGCGAAGTGGTCGTAGGAGCCGACCGGCGAGCTCACCCACGGGACCGCGGGAGGAGGTGGCGTCGGCATCGCAGGAGACTACCTGGGTCATGCACCTTCGCCCCGATCGACGACCCGGAAGGAGACACCCCTCCCCAACCGGGCCGATCGCGCCTACCGTGATGCCAGCGGGCGGTGGGGCCCCGGGGTGAGGGGGTGGGCGTGGCTGCGGAGCACGTCGACCCGACCCACGACGGCCGCGTCGCCCCCACGACGCCCGGCACCAGGGGCACCAACGGCACCAACGGTGCCTCCGACCTCGCCGCCCTGGACGGCGTGACCGACCTGGTCGCCGCCATGCACGGCTCGACCGACGTGCTCACGATGCTGCAGCGCGTCGTCGACGGCGTGGTGGCCCGCCTGGGCTTCCAGGTGGCGCTGGTCGACCGCCTCGACGACTCGGGACCCACCCACGTGTTCGAGGCCGTCGCCGTCGCCGGTGACCCCGAGGGCTGCGAGGTGCTGCTGCACCGGAGGGTGCCCGCCGAGGGCATGCTCGCCGAGATCGACCTGGCCGACCGCTGGGGGTCCTTGCGCTTCATGCCGCACGACCGGCTCCCGATGGACGCCGAGACCTCGTGGGTGCCGGACATCCCGGTCTCCGACGACCCGGACGCCTGGCACCCGATGGACGCGCTCTACGCCCCGCTGATCGGGCCCGGCGGGGACCTCCTCGGCGTCCTCAGCGTCGACCTGCCCGAGCACGGCCGGCGCCCCGACGAGACCGAGCGCCGCCTGCTGGAGGTGTACGCCGTCCAGGCCGGCCTGGCGCTGCACCACGCCCACGAGCGCGAGGTGCTCGAGGAGCGGCTGCGCATCGACCGGGCCGTGCGCGAGGTGGTCGAGGCCGCGGCGGACGGTCTGGACATCGTCGACGTGCTGGCCGCCTGCCACGACCCGCTGCTGGCGGGGTTCGGCTGCGACCTGGTGCGGATCAAGCTGTTCCTCGACCTCGACTCGCCGGACGCCCCGCCCGTGGACCGCGACCGCGTGCAGGTCGACTTCGACGGGCTGCTCTACCCGCCTGCGGAGATCAGCGCCCTCGCGCCGCTCTCCGACCGGCTCGGCGAGGAGGAGGCGGCCGCGCTCGCGGCGGTCATCTCCACGGCCACGCGCAAGATGGTCCACGGCACCTGGCCCCACCGCACGATCACGATCACTCCTCACGGCGACGACGCGGGCGACCTGCTCACCGGCGAGGAGGGTGAGGCGGTGCGCCTGGTCGTGCAGGAGTTCGGGGCGGCCAGCGTCACCTTCGTGCCGATCGGGGCCGGCACGGAGGCGCTGGGCTACCTCGCCCTGTTCCGCCTCGGCACCCACGCGCGGTGGTCCTTCGCCGAACGCGAGGCCGGGCTGGAGATCGGCCGCGAGATCGGCCTCGCCGTGCGCCGGGCTCGGCTCTACCAGCGCGAGCGGCTGCTGGTGCAGCAGCTGACCGACCTCGACCACTACAAGGGCGAGATGATCCGCAGCGTCACCCACGAGCTGAAGAACATGATGACCGCGATCCGGGGCCACACCGAGCTGCTCCGCGAGGTGCTCGAGGAGGGCACCCTCGCGGCCCGCAGCGTCGGGGTCATCGCCCGCAACGTCGACCGGCTCGACCGGCTCTGCGCCGACATGCTGACCCTGGCCCGGGTCAACGAGGGGCGCCGTCCGTTCGTGCCGGTGCCGGTCGACCTCCGCGCGGTGCTCGACGACGCCATGGCGGGGCAGTCGGTCGACTCGTTGCGCCCGGGCCTGACCGTCGTGGACGCGGGCGTCCGGGAGGTGCTGCTCGTCCGGGGCATGCCCGAGGAGCTGCTGATGGCGGTCGGCAACGTCTACGCCAACGCGGTGAAGTACACCCCCGACGGCGGCACGATCACGGTGTCGGTGGAGAGGGTCGGCTCCGAGGTGGTGCTCGCCGTCGCCGACACGGGCATCGGCATCGCCGAGGGCGACCTGGTCACGCTCTTCGACGAGTTCGACCGCTCCTCCAACCCCGACGCGCGTCGGCGACCGGGGTCGGGGCTGGGCCTGGCCATCGTCAAGCGCGTGGTCGCGCGGCACCACGGTCGCGTCGAGGTGGACTCCGAGCTGGGCCGCGGCAGCACCTTCCGGCTCTGCCTGCCCGCCTGGGAGTGACCCCGTTCCACGCGGGTACCGTGCTCGTTGTCACGATCGACTCGTGGCGATCCGGCCGACCGACTCGAGGAGTCCTGTGCACGCCTGGCCCGGCAACCCCTACCCCCTCGGAGCGACCTACGACGGCTCCGGCACCAACTTCGCCCTGTTCAGCGAGGTCGCCGAGCGCGTCGAGCTCTGCCTGTTCGACGGCGACCGCAACGAGACGCGCGTCGAGCTGACCGAGGTCGACGCCTACGTCTGGCACTGCTACCTGCCGCAGGTGCAGCCCGGCCAGCGCTACGGCTACCGCGTCCACGGCCCCTACGACCCCGAGCAGGGGCACCGCTGCAACCCTCACAAGCTGCTGCTGGACCCCTACGCCAAGGCGACCGACGGCGAGATCGACTGGGACCAGGCGCTGTTCGGCTACGACTTCGGCGACGAGAAGAACGCGCTGACCGTCGCGGGTCGCAACGACGAGGACTCCGCGCCGCACATGACGCTCGGGGTGGTGATCAACCCGTTCTTCGACTGGGAGGGCGACCGGCGTCCCAACCGGCCCTACAACGAGACCATGATCTACGAGGCGCACGTCAAGGGCCTCACGGTCCAGCACCCCGACGTGCCGGAGGCGATGCGGGGCACCTACGCCGGCGTGGCCCACCCGGCGGTGCTCAACCACCTCAAGAAGCTGGGCGTGACCGCCATCGAGCTCATGCCCGTGCACCAGTTCGTGCAGGACTCGACCCTGCTCGACAAGGGCCTGCGCAACTACTGGGGCTACAACACGCTCGGCTTCTTCGCCCCGCACGCCGACTACGCCGCCACGGCGGCCGACGGCCAGCAGGTGCAGGAGTTCAAGGCGATGGTCAAGGCGCTGCACGCCGCCGACATCGAGGTGATCCTGGACGTCGTCTACAACCACACCGCCGAGGGCAACCACCTCGGGCCGACGCTCAGCTTCCGCGGCATCGACAACGCGGCGTACTACCGCCTCGTCGAGGACGACGAGAAGTACTACATGGACTACACGGGCACGGGGAACTCCCTCAACGTCCGCCACCCCCACTCGCTGCAGCTGATCATGGACTCCCTGCGCTACTGGGTGACCGAGATGCACGTCGACGGCTTCCGCTTCGACCTGGCCTCGGCGCTGGCGCGCGAGTTCTACGACGTGGACCGGCTGGCGACGTTCTTCGAGCTCGTGCAGCAGGACCCGGTCGTCTCCCAGGTCAAGCTGATCGCCGAGCCGTGGGACGTCGGCCCGGGCGGCTACCAGGTCGGCAACTTCCCGCCGCAGTGGACCGAGTGGAACGGCCAGTACCGCGACACCGTCCGCGACTTCTGGCGCGGCGAGGCCTCGTTGGGCGAGTTCGCCTCGAGGCTGGCCGGCTCGAGCGACTTCTACGAGCACAGCGGCCGCCGCCCGTTCGCGAGCATCAACTTCGTCACCGCCCACGACGGCTTCACGCTGCGCGACCTGGTCTCCTACAACGAGAAGCACAACGAGGCCAACGGCGAGGGCAGTCGCGACGGCGAGAGCCACAACCGCTCGTGGAACCACGGCGTGGAGGGACCGACCGACGACATCGAGGTGCTCGCCCTGCGGTCGCGGACCCAGCGCAACTTCCTCGCCACCCTGCTGCTCAGCCAGGGCGTGCCGATGATCCTGCACGGCGACGAGCTGGGTCGCACCCAGCACGGCAACAACAACACCTACGCCCAGGACTCCGAGATCGCGTGGATGGACTGGGAGAACACCGACGGCCCGCTGATCGAGTTCACCGCGGCGGTCTCACGGCTGCGGCGCGAGCACCCGACGTTCCGCCGCAAGCGGTTCTTCACCGGGGGGACGGTGCGCACCGGCGACGGCACCCGGCTCAACGACATCGTCTGGCTGCTCCCGAGCGGTGAGCCGATGGAGGACCACGCCTGGGACACCAGCTCCAAGGCGATCGGGATGTACCTCAACGGCAACGGCATCCCGAGCCTGGACCGCACGGGCAACCCGATCCGCGACGACCACTTCCTGCTCTACTTCAACGGAGGCCACCAGGACGTGGACGTGGTGATCCCGTCGGGGGAGTACGCCGCGGCGTGGGACGAGGTGATCGACACCGCGGGAGCCGGCCTGGCCCTCAAGCCACACCATCCGGGCGCGCGGGTCCCCCTCGCGGCCCGAAGCGTGCTGGTGCTCCGCGAGCACGCCGCGGTGGAGGACGCACCGGACTCGAGCGTGGCTGCGTCGCTGGCCGCGCTCCAGGAGCAGAACCCCGAGGCCTGAGGGGTCTGGCACCTGGTCAGGAGGAGGCGAGCGCCTTCTCGATGTCCTTGGCGAGCTTCTCCGGCTTGGTGGTCGGCCCGAAGCGGTCGATCACCTCGCCGTCGCGGCCGATGAGGAACTTGGTGAAGTTCCACTTGATCTTGGCGCCGACCAGCCCGCCCTTCTCCTCCCGGAGCCACTGGTAGAGCGGGTGCGCGTCGTCGCCGTTGACCTCGATCTTCTCGAACATCGGGAAGGTGACGCCGTAGTTCTTCTGGCAGAAGGCGCCGATGTCCTCGGCGCTGCCCGGCTCCTGCCCGCCGAACTGGTTGCAGGGGAACCCGAGGACGACCAGCCCCTGGTCGGCGTACTGCTCGTAGAGCTTCTCCAGGCCCTCGAGCTGCGGGGTGAACCCGCACTGCGAGGCGGTGTTGACCACGAGCACGACCTGGCCCTTGTACGCCGCGAGGTCCTCGGGGGTCCCGTCGAGGCGGTGGGCGGAGAAGTCGGCGAGCGTCGTCATGGGCGGTCCTTCACGTGAGCGGGCGGAGGCTGTGGACGGTTCGCCGTCCGAGCGGGGTCGGATGGGTGCTCGGGTCTCGCGAGCACGGTTCGACGCGGGGAAGAGTAGCCGCCCAAGCCGCCCGGTCCGTCCCGCCCGAGGTGTCAGCCGGGGCCTGGCTCGGCCGCTGGCTCGGCCCCTGGCTCGGCCGCCGGCTCGGCCCCCGGCTCGGCCGCCGGCTCGGCCGCCGGCTCGTCGGTCACGCTCGGTGCGCCGTCGTCGACGCTCGGCGCGTCGCTGAGGGCGGGGGAGGGTGCCTGGGTGGTCTCGGTGGTCTCCGTGGTCTCCGGGGTCTCCGGGGTCTCCGTCGCGCCGGGGTCCTCGAGGTCTCCGGGGCCGAGGACGCGTGTCCACGTCTGGACGACCCCGCCGTCGACCTCGAGGCGGGCCGCAGAAGCCTGCTGGGCCGCAGCGAGGGTGGGCACGGCCAGCAGCGCTGCCGCGACGACCGCCGCGGCGGCGCGCGGGGCTCCGGCGCGGAGGGGCCTGGCCGGCGTCGCGGCCATGTGCCCGGGGCGGTGGGTCATGCGGACTCCTTCACCACGGCCCGTTCGCCGTGACGAGGTGTCGGCACGGCAGCCGCGTGCCGGGGCGCGACCTCGTGGCGGGCGGGCACCCGTGGCGACGGGACCTCGCCGGGGCCGTCCACGCAGCCACCGGCGACCGGGCCCTTCGCACCGGCGGGGCGCGTGCGGTCGCGGACGCCGTCGGGCAGGAGCATGAGCAGGGTGAGCACGCCGGCGACCAGGCCCGCGAACCAGGGCTGGGCAGGGAGGTGGAGGAGGTGGGCCGAGCCGGGGAAGCGGTGGACGGCCCGTCCGATGACGTCCTGGTCGGTCGGGTGCCACGGGTCCGGGTCGGGGTTGTTGTCGCCCTGGAGGACGTAGCCCGCGTGGCCGTTGCCCCCGATGATCCGGTGGATGACCTTCGCGCCCCCCACGCGGTAGGCGACGACGTCGCCCTTCTCGTAGGTGTCCGCCTGCCGCATCACGATGAGGTCCCCGGTCGCGTAGGTGCCGTCCATGCTGTGGCCGTCGACCTCGATGTAGGACGCGGGGCCGCCGAACTGGGTCGGGGCGAGCGTGAACCACCACGCGACGAGCAGGCCCACCGTCAGCAGGTTCATGGCCTGCTTGCGACTCGGCCGGTGCCGGCGGTCCATGGCGTGCTCCTCGGTTCAGAAGGGGGGCAGGTGGGCGACGTCCGCGACGTCGCCCACCCGCAGGCGGAGGTCAGCGACCCTCGACGGTGACCCGTGCCTTCTCGATCTTCGCGACCGCGACGGGGCTCTTGAACCTCACGTCCACGGTGACGTCCTGCTTGGACGTCATCGCCGGGGTGGTCGCCGAGCCCTGACCGATGTTCTTGCCGGACGAGTCCAGCGCGGCGAGCCACAGGGTGTCCTGGTCGCACTGGGCGTTGACCAGGGTGATCCGCGCGCCGGTGACGGTGGCCGTGTCGTTCTCGAAGCCGGACCACTCGACGTTGGCGGCGTCGGCGCACTCCACGCCGGCGGAGTCGCCACTCTGGATGGGCTGGCTGGTGACGCCGCCGGCGAAGCCGGCAGCGGAGGCGGCTGCGCCGGCAGCCAGGACGGCGATGACAGGTGCCGCGATGAGCTTGTTCATGTCTCTCCTTGGGTGTTGCGGGGAGAGTCCCCCCGGGTGGTGACGAGGCGGGCTGACCGCCTTGCGAGGGCGAGTCTGGTGGGGTCCGGGGGGCTCAGGCATCGTCAAAGTTGGGTAAACGCGTGAGGGACGTGTTCACTGCGTCGTGGCCGTCCGTGCGGCCCCGAGTCCACCCCGCGAAGGAATTGCGTTGCGCACACCGGCCAGCACCTACCGCCTCCAGATCACCGAGGACTTCGACCTGCTCGAAGCGGCGAAGATCCTGACCTACCTGCGCGAGCTCGGCGTCGACTGGGTCTACCTCTCCCCGCTGCTGGCCTCGGAGTCGGGCAGCAGCCACGGCTACGACGTCGCGGACCACCGCGCGATCGACCCGTCCCGGGGGCGGGCCAGCGGGCTCGCCGCGCTGTCCAGCGAGGCCCGCCGGCTCGGCATGGGCGTGCTGGTCGACATCGTCCCCAACCACGTCGGCGTCGCAGCCCCGTGGGAGAACGAGTGGTGGTGGCACGTGCTCACCCACGGCCAGGAGTCGCCCTACGCCTCGGCCTTCGACATCGACTGGGACTTCGGCGGCGGACGGGTGCGCATCCCGGTGCTGGGCGACGACGACCTGGTCGAGGACGAGGGCGGGGTCCAGCGGACTCGCAACCTGCGGGTGCTGGGCGGCGAGCTGCACTACCACGACCAGCGCTTCCCGCTGGCCCCCGGCAGCGCCGAGCTCGGTGCCGAGGAGGACCCCGACGCGGTGCACGCCCGCCAGCACTACGAGCTGGTCTCGTGGCGACGCGCCGACGCCGACCTCAACTACCGCCGCTTCTTCGCGGTCAACACCCTCGTCGCGATCCGGGTCGAGGACCCCGAGTGGTTCGAGAGGTCCCACACCGAGATCGTGCGGTGGTTCGACGAGGGACTCGTCGACGGTCTCCGCGTCGACCACCCCGACGGCCTGCGCGACCCCGTCGGCTACCTCGCCTCGCTCGCCGACGCCACCGGCGACGCCTACGTCCTGGTCGAGAAGATCCTCGAGCCCGGCGAGGAGCTGCCGACGACGTGGCACACCGCCGGCACCACGGGGTACGACGCGCTGGCGCACGTCGACCGGCTGCTCACCGACCCGGCCGGCGAGCAGCCGCTGACCGGCCTCGACACCCGACTGCGGGGCGCCGAGCTCGACTGGCACGAGCTCGTGCACGACAGCAAGCGCGCGGTCGCCGACGGGATCCTGCGCTCCGAGGTGCGGCGGATCGTGCGCGACGCGGCCCCCTCGTTGATCGAGCCGGCCGAGACGGTGCAGGACCCGGCGCTGGAGGACGCGGTCGCCGAGCTGCTGGCGTGCTTCCCGGTCTACCGCTCCTACCTCCCGGAGGGACGCGAGCACCTCGAGCAGGCCTTCGGCGCTGCGCGGCGCCACCGCCCGGACCTGGATGCGGCCTACGCCGCGCTCGAGCCGGTGCTCTTCGACGGCGCCGACCCGGCGGCCCAGCGGTTCCAGCAGACCAGCGGCATGGTGATGGCCAAGGGCGTCGAGGACTGCGCGTTCTACCGCTACGGCCGGCTCACCTCGCTCAACGAGGTCGGCGGCGACCCCAGCGTGTTCTGCCTCGACCCGCCGGAGTTCGTCGACCTGATGCGCGAGCGCCAGCTCACCTGGCCGCATGCGATGACCGCCTCGAGCACTCACGACACCAAGCGTGGCGAGGACGTCCGGGCCCGGATCGGGGTCCTCGCCGAGGTGCCGGAGCGCTGGGGCGAGGTGCTCGACCAGCTGCTGGCCGCCGTCCCCCTGCCCGACCCGGCGTTCGGCAACCTGCTGTGGCAGGCGATCGTCGGCTGCTGGCCCGCGACGCGCGGGCGCCTGCACGCCTACGCCGAGAAGGCGATGCGCGAGGCCGGCGACCGCACGCAGTGGACCGCGCCCGACGAGGCCTACGAGGCGGCCGTGCACGCCGCCGTCGACGCGGCGTACGACGACCCGCGCGTCCGTGCGCTCGTCGAGGAGGTCGCCGCCGAGCTGGCCGAGCCCGGCTGGAGCAACGCGCTCACCGCCAAGCTCCTCACGCTCACGATGCCTGGCGTGCCCGACGTCTACCAGGGCTCCGAGCTGTGGGAGCAGAGCCTGGTCGACCCCGACAACCGCCGCCCGGTCGACTACGCGCACCGCGCCGAGATGCTGCGCGACCTGCGCCTGGGACGCCGCCCCGACCGCCCGACCACGCTCGACGACGACGGCAGCGCCAAGCTGCTGCTCACCCATGCGGCCCTGCACGTGCGCCGCGACCGGCCGGAGCTGCTCACCGACTTCCGCCCCCTCGAGGTGACCGGCCGGGCCGCCCACCACGCCGTCGCCTTCGACCGGGGCGGCGTCGTCGCGGTCGGGACCCGCCTCCCGGTCGGGCTCGAGCGCCGGGGCGGCTGGGGCGGCACGACCGTCGCGCTGCCCCCCGGCCAGTGGCGCGACCGCCTTACCGGCACGGTGTGGCAGGGCTGGGTCGACCTGGCCGACCTGCTCGCGACCCTGCCGGTCGCGCTGCTGGTCACCACCGCCGGCGAGCCCGAGCGCGGCCGCTTCGACGTCTGGGCGCCGCTGGCGCGGGAGCTGGTGCTGTCGGTGACCGCACCGGGCTCCCACGAGGTCCGCGAGGTCCCGATGCGCCGGGGCGACGACGAGTGGTGGACGCCCGACGGACCGGAGCCGGTCGGCGAGGTCGACTACGGCTACCGCGTGGACGGCGGCGGCGACGTGGTCCCCGACCCGCGCTCGTGGCGCCAGCCGCACGGCGTCCATGCGCGGTCCCGCACCTGGGAGCCCGGCTCGTTCGCCTGGACCGACCAGGAGTGGACCGGCCGCCAGCTCGCCGGCTCGGTCGTCTACGAGCTGCACGTCGGCACCTTCACGCCCGAGGGCACCCTCGACGCGGCGATCACGCGGCTGGAGCACCTGCGCTCGATCGGCGTCGACCTGGTCGAGCTGATGCCGGTCAACGCCTTCAACGGCGAGCACGGCTGGGGCTACGACGGCGTCCTGTGGGGTGCGGTGCACGAGACCTACGGCGGCCCCGCGGCCTACGCGCGGTTCGTCGACGCCTGCCACGCGGCCGGGCTCGGGGTGGTGCAGGACGTGGTCTACAACCACTTCGGCCCGTCGGGCAACTACCTGCCGATGTTCGGGCCCTACCTCAAGGCCGAGGGTGACAACCCGTGGGGCGCCGAGGTCAACCTGGACGGCGAGGACAGCGCGGAGGTCCGCGCCTACGTCCTGGACCACGTGCGCCGCTGGCTCGAGGACCTCCACGTCGACGCCCTGCGGCTCGACGCCGTCCACGCGCTCACCGACACCTCCGAGGTCCACCTGCTGGAGGAGGTCGCGGTGCTCGCGGCGCGGATCTCGGCCCAGCAGCGGCGGCCGATCACGGTGATCGCCGAGTCCGACCTCAACGACCCGCACCTGGTGACGCCGCGCGAGGCCGGCGGCTACGGCCTCGACGCGCAGTGGTCCGACGACTTCCACCACGCGGTGCACGTCGCCCTGACCGGCGAGACCGAGGGCTACTACGCCGACTTCGAGCCGCTGTCCGCGCTGGCGAAGGTGTGCGAGAGGGGCTTCTTCCACGACGGCACGTGGTCCTCCTTCCGCGAGCGTGAGCACGGCGTGCCGATCGACCGCGACCGCATGCCCGGCTGGCGCCTGGTCGTGTGCAACCAGAACCACGACCAGGTCGGCAACCGCGCCCGCGGCGACCGGCTCACGGGGTCGCTCGACACCGACCAGCTGGCGCTCGCCGCGATGCTCACGCTGACCGGGCCGTTCACGCCGATGCTGTTCATGGGCGAGGAGTGGGGCGCCTCGACGCCGTTCGCGTTCTTCACCTCCCACCCCGAGCCCGAGCTCGGCAGGGCGGTCTCGGAGGGTCGGCTCAAGGAGTTCGAGCGCATGGCCTGGGACGCCGCGTCGGTGCCCGACCCGCAGGACCCCGAGACGTTCCGGTCGTGCAAGCTCGACTGGGACGAGGCGGCCGTCGGCGACCACGCCGTCCTGCTGCAGACCTATCGCGACCTCGCCGCGCTGCGCCGGGCGGAGCCGGACCTGACCGATCCGGACCTGCGCCGCACGAGCTGCGACGTCGACGAGCAGGCGCGGTGGTTCCGCATGGAGCGGGGCTCGCTGGTCGTCGTCGCCGCCCTCGGGGAGCATGCCGCCGTGCCCCTGCCCGACGGGACCTGGGAGGTGGTCTGGTCGACGCCCACCCCGGTCCGGCTCGGGCTGGGCGAGGTGGGCGTGCCCGGTCACGCCGGCGCGGTGCTGCGTCGCCTCTAGCCCTGCACGGCTGGCCGGTCCTACCGTGGCCGCATGACACACACGACGAGCGGCAGGCCACGATGACGCGCATCGCGGTCCTCGGCACGGGCATGGTCGGGCGCGCGCTGGCAGGTCGCCTCGCCGAGCTGGGGCATGACGTCACCGTCGGCACCCGCGACCCCGAGGCGACGCGGGCTCGCGACGAGGACCAGCCCGCCCCCCTCGCGACGTACGCCGACGCGGCCGCGGGCGCGGAGCTGGTGGTCAACGCGACCAACGGCCAGGCCACTCTCGACGTCCTCGGTGCCGTCGGTGCCGCCAACCTGGCCGGCAAGGTGCTGGTCGAGGTGTCCAACCCGCTCGACTTCTCGCAGGGCATGCCGCCCACGCTCAGCGTCAAGGACACCGACTCGCTCGGTGAGCAGGTGCAGCGCGCCTTCCCCGACACCCGGGTGGTCAAGACGCTCAACACGATGAACGCCGACGTGATGGTCCATCCCGACAAGCTCGGGCGGCCCACCAGCGTCTTCGTCTCCGGTGACGACCTCGAGGCCAAGCAGGCCGTGACCGACATCCTCGCGCAGCTGGGTCACCAGGACGTGATCGACCTCGGGGGCATCGAGACCGCGCGGGGCACCGAGATGTACCTGCCGCTCTGGCTGCGGCTGATGGGCGCGCTGGGCACGGTCGACTTCAACGTCCACGTCGTCCGCTGAGGCAGGAGGCCGCCCGGGCGATCGACAAGGGCGCCGTGGGGTCACCCCACCCGTCGATCCTCGGCCGCAGGGTGCCAGCCGGAGCGGTAGGCCTTGACCACGGCCTCCAGCTGTGAGTTGACCCCGAGCTTCAGCAGGATCGACCGGACCTGGCTGCGGATGGTCGCGACGGAGACGTGGTCGGCCCGGGCGATGGCCTGCGGCGCCGCGCCGCCACAGAGCCGGTGGAGCACCTCGGCCTCGCGCGGGGTCAGCGCGTGGAACGGGTGCATGACGCGGTCGCGGTCGCGGCGGTGCTCGGCGAGCGCCCGGAGGAAGCGGAGCCGGTCGGCATCGCTCAGTCCTCGCCCGCCGGACGAGACCGTGACGATCGAACGCAGCAGGGCGTCGAAGTCGTCGGCCTTGCTGAGGAACCCGACGGCCCCGGCCTCGAGACCCGCGCCGACCTGCGCGTCGTCGGCGGAGCCCGACATCAGGACCACCGTCGACCCACCCCTGGCCAGGGGCCCGATCAGCGGCAGTGCGCTCCCGGCCGGTCCGAGGTCGAAGTCGAGCAGCACCAGGTCCCCCCGGTCGCTCGTGCGGTCCAGGTCACCGCGCACCTGGTCGAGCGTGGCGGGGGCGATGAGCACGGCCTCGACCCCGCGGGCGGCCAGCGCCGCCTTGAGGCTGTGCGCGAGCAACGCGTGGTCGTCGACGATGACGACCCCACCCGAGGTGCCGCCGTCCGACGTCCCGGCAGAGGTGCTCAGGTCTCGAACCCCGTGCCCGGTCGGGCGCCCTCGAGAAGCCTCAGCATGCGACGCATCGCGGCGGTCTCGCCGCGCACGCGTTCGGCGAGCGCCTTGCGGTCGTCCGGCGAGTCGGACTCGACGATGGCCTCGATGGCGAGATCGACCGCGAAGACCGAGTTGCCCAGACCGTGTCGAACGGTGCCGAGCAGCTCCTCGACCGCGTTCTCGCGCGTCGTCTGCCGAGGCAGCGTCGCCGAATTGCCCTGCCCCACGTTCCCCCCGAGCATGAGCCCATTCCACCATGGAGCGGCGAAGCATGCCACCCCGCACACAGATTCGGTCTCCGACCACCGTGGCCACCGATGGTGGACCGCGCGCTAGACGACCTGGGACTCGCGACCGTCCCAGTAGGGCGCCCGCAGGTCCTTCTTGAGGATCTTGCCGGTGGGGTTGCGGGGCAGGGCCTCGACCACGTCGACGCTCTTGGGGCACTTGAACCCGGCCAGGTGCTCGAGGCAGAAGTCGATGATCTCCTGCCCGGTCGCCGACGCCCCCGGCTTGAGCCCGACGACCGCCTTGACCGACTCGCCCCAGATGTCGTCGGGGACGCCGATCACGGCCGCCTCCGCGATCGCCGGGTGCTCGGAGAGCACGCGCTCGACCTCGGGGGAGTAGATGTTCTCGCCGCCGCTGATGATCATGTCCTTGAGCCGGTCGGAGACGTAGACGTAGCCGCCCTCGTCGACGTGGCCGATGTCGCCGGTGTGGAACCAGCCGTCGTCGTCGATGACCTTGGCGGTCTCCTCGGGCTTGTTGAGGTAGCCCTTCATGAGCTGCGGCGTGCGGAACCAGAGCTCGCCCGGCTGACCGGTCGGGACCTCCTCGCCGGACTCGACGTCGACGACGCGCACCTCGGCCTCGGGCAGGACGGTGCCGGCGGAGAGCAGGCGCTCGGGGTGCTCGGCGTCGTGGTGGGCCTCGGGCAGCAGGTGGGTGATCACGCCGCACACCTCGGTCAGGCCGTAGACCTGCATGAACCTCGTCTGCGGCCAGGCCTGCATCGCGGCCCGCAGCAGCGCGCTCGGCATCGGGGCCGCGCCGTAGGTGTAGATCTTGAGGGCGCCGAAGAGCTTGACCGCGTCCTCGCCGCTGGCCAGCACCTGGGCGAGCACGGCCGGGACGAGGAAGGCGCAGTTGGCACCGCCCAGGATCGCCTTGGCCAGCGAGCCGCCGTCGGGCTCGCGCGTCATGATGCTCGGCACCCCGTCGAAGATGCTGAACAGGATGTAGGACGAGCCGCCGACGTGGAACAGCGGCATCGCGACCAGCGACCTGTCGCCCTCCTCGAACCCCCAGCCCTCGTGGGCGTGGTAGGTGTGGGCGACCATGTTGGCGTTGCGCAGCATCACGCCCTTGGGGCGGCCGGTCGTGCCGGAGGAGTACATCACCAGGCACACGTCGTCCGCGGTGCCGCCGCCCTCGCCGACCGGGACCGGGGTCGCCGCGGCGAGCAGCGCCTCGTACTCGTCGCCCTCGGCGCCGTCGGGGGTCACCGTCACGACGTGCTCGACGTCGGTCAGCCGGTCACGGAGCGCCTCGATCGTGGGGGCGAGCTCGGTGCCGACGACGACGACCTTGGCGCCGGAGTCGTTGACCGCGTAGTCGACCTCGTCGCCGGCCGAGCGCCAGTTGACGATCGCGTTGGCGGCGCCGATCGAGGCGCAGGCCAGGGTCATCTCCACGCAGGCCGGGTGGTTCTTGTCGAGGAAGGCCACGACGTCGCCCTTGCCGACGCCGAGGCCGCGCAGGGCGCCGGCCGCCCGGCGTACGCGCTCGTCCCACTCCGCCCAGGTCCAGCTGCGCGGGCCGTAGTCCACGGCCAGCTCGCCCGGCTTCTGCTTCGCCCAGTGCGCGACGGCCTCGTCGAGCGTCGCGGGGCGGAACGGGAGCTGCACGGCCAGGTGCGTCTGCGGCTGGTCCAGGGTCGTCATGGCCGGACTGTGGCACAGGCCACATGGGGCGACAAGGTCGTGCGGCTGAGACTTCGCTGAGGTTTCCCGGGGCGTGGCTCGGCACCCTGGGTAGGTTCGCGAGGTGGAGCCGAGATCATCGATCAGCGAGCACCGTGCCCGCCCCGTGGCGGCGCCCCTCCCGGTCGTCTGGGACACCGTGATGTCCCTCGGCGGACCCGGGGGCTGGGGCCGGCTGGAGCCGGCGTGGCGCGTGCGCGGACGTCTGGACCAGGTGGTCGGCGGCCCTGGCATGCGCGGACGTCCGCGACGACGGCTCCAGGTCGGTGACGCGGTCGACCTGTGGCGCGTCGACGAGCTCCACGAGGGTGAGGCGCTGGTCCTGCGCACCGAGGCGCGCATGCCCGGCACCGCGCACATGCGCCTGCAGGTGAGCCCGATCGACGCCGACCGGACCCTGCTGACCCAGGACATCGTGTTCGAGCCCGGTGGGCCGTTCGGACTGCCGGGGCGGCTGATGTGGTTCGCCGAGCTGCCCGGCCACAAGCTGGTCTTCCGCTCGATGCTCCGCGACCTGGCCCGCGCCGCCGAGCGGGCGCACGCAGGAGCGCGCCCGTGACGATGCGGTGGCTCTTCGGCGACCAGCTGGGCGACCACTTCACCGCGGACCACGACGGCCGGTTCCTGATGGTCGAGTCCCGAGCGGTCTTCCGTCGTCGTCGCTTCCACCGGGCCAAGGCCCACCTCGTGCTGTCCGCGATGCGCCACCGCGCTGCCGAGCTCGGCGACCGGGTGCGCTACGTCCGGGCCGAGACGTACGCCGACGGGCTGGGCACGGTGCGCAACCAGCGGCTGCAGGTCGTGCACCCGACCTCGAGGGCCGCCCTGGGGTTCGTCTCGGGGGAGCCCGGAGGCACGGCGGTCGAGCTCCTCCCCGCGCGGGGGTTCGTCACCTCGATGGAGGACTTCGCCACGTGGGCCGAGGGCCGTGGCGACCGGCGGCTGCTGATGGAGGACTTCTACCGCGAGTCGCGCCGCCGCACCGGCGTGCTCATGGACGGCGAGGAGCCGGTCGGCGGCGCCTGGAACTTCGACAAGGACAACCGCGAGCCCCCGCCCCGGACCGGTCTGACCGTCGAGGGTCCCTGGTGGCCCGTGGAGGACGAGATCGACGAGGGGGTCCGGCGCGACCTCGACGCCTGGGAGGCCTCCGGCGAGGTGTCCTTCGTGGGCGTCGACGGGCCCCGGCGCTTCGCGGCCACGCAGGACGAGGCCGACCGCGCCCTCGACCACTTCCTCGACCAGCGGCTCGAGGTCTTCGGCACCTACGAGGACGCGGTCCTCCACGACGACCCCTGGATGGCCCACTCCCTGGTCTCCGCCCCGCTCAACCTCGGCCTGCTCGACCCGCTGGACGTCGTACGCCGGGCAGCGCAGCGGCACGCCACCGGCGGCACCCGGCTGGCCAGCGTGGAGGGGTTCGTCCGCCAGGTGATGGGCTGGCGCGACTACGTCTGGCACCTGTACTGGCACCTGGGCGAGGACTACCGCCGCCGCAACGCGCTGGCAGCCCGGCGCACGGTTCCCGACTGGTTCACCTCGCTCGACGCCGACGCGACCGAGGCGGCCTGCCTCTCCCACACCCTCGCCGGGGTGCGGGACCACGGCTGGGCGCACCACATCCCGCGCCTGATGATCCTCGGGTCCTACGCCCTGCAGCGCGGCTGGAACCCCGCCGAGCTGACCGACTGGTTCCACCGTTGCTTCGTCGACGGCTACGACTGGGTGATGGTGCCCAACGTCGTCGGGATGTCGCAGCACGCCGACGGCGGGGTGATGGCGACCAAGCCCTACACCTCCGGTGGCGCCTACCTCGACCGGATGACCGACTACTGCGGCGGCTGCCGCTTCGACCCCAAGGTCCGGGTCGGCGACGACGCGTGTCCCTTCAGCGCGGGCTACTGGTGGTTCCTCGACCGGCACCGCGAGCGCTTCGAGCCGAACCACCGCATGCGCCAGGCGGTGCGCGGCCTCGACCGGCTCAAGGACCTCGAGGAGCTCGTCGCCCAGGAGGACGCCCGCGGCAGCAAGGCCCCGTGAGGCCCTTCGTGCTGCCGGCCCGGTCCCGGCGTTGTCGGTCGGTTTCCCTGGGTATGCAGGAGACCCGCCCGGCCGACTCGGACCTCCCCAGGCGACACGCCCCTCCCCCAGGCCGATTCACCTGGGGAAGCGCCAGGTTGCCGGCATACCCAGGGAAACCGACCCCCAGCTCAGCGGAGGAAGTCCACCAGCACCGGGCCGGCCACACCGGAGCCCGAGGCGCCCTTCTCGACGAACGCCGCGACCGCCAGGTCCCCGCGGAAGGCGATCATCCAGGCATGGGTCGGGAGCGACCCGCCGTCCGCGGGTGCGTCGCCGTACTCCGCCGTCCCGGTCTTGGCGCCGATGCCCCCGCCGAGCCCGGCGAGCACCCGGCCCGACCCGTCGGCGACGACGCCCCGCATCATCGTGCGGAGCTGCCGCGCCTCGGCCCGGGTGAGCGGGGCGACGCCCTCGGCCTCCGGGTGGACGCCGTCGACCAGGAAGGGCACGACGGTGCGTCCCGCCGCGACCGACGCAGCGACCGTCGCCATCGCCATCGGGGAGGCGAGCACCGTGCCCTGGCCGATGGTGTCGGCGGCGAGCTCGGTCTCGCCCTCGGGCGGCGGCACCTGGCCGAAGTACGCCGGGGCGCCGAGGTCGCGGTCGACGCCGAGCCCCAGCGACGCGGCGGCGTCCCCGAGCGCGGACCCGTCGACCCGGTCGCGGACGCCGACGAAGGCGGTGTTGCACGAGCTGGCCAGGGCGGTGGCGAGCGGGATGTCGCCGTAGCCGCCGGCGGGGTAGTCGTCGTAGTTCTCGAAGTCCTTGCCGTCGACGTCGATCGTGCGCGGGCAGGGGACCCTCGAGGAGGGCTTCAGCCCGGCGCGGAGGAGGCCGAGCGTGGTGACGACCTTGAAGGTCGAGCCGGGGGCGTACTGCGAGTACGTCGCCGCGTTGAGCCCGCGGTTGCTCGGTCCGTTGGCCGCGGCGAGGATCGACCCGTCGCCGGCCCGGATGGCGACCAGGGCGGTGACGCCGGCGGACTCCGGCAGCCGGGCGAGGGCGGCCTCGGCCTTCTTCTGCAGCGGTACGTCGAGGGTGAGGCTCAGCGGCTCGCCCGGCTCGGGGTCGACCTGCGCGAGGACCCGGTCGCCGCCGTCGGGGTCGAGCGCGAGCAGCGCCACCCCGGGTGTGCCGGCCAGGCGCTCGTCGTACCTCGCCTCGAGCCCGGACAGCCCGGCCTCGTCGCCGGCGCGGTAGCGCCCGTCGGACTCCTCCACGATCTCGGCCGTGACCGGCCCGACCCGGCCGAGGACCGGCGCCGCGAAGTCGCGGGTGATCGCGAGGTGACGGGTGCCGCGCACGGCGCCGGCCCCGGGGACGTCGCCGAAGGCCGCCGGGACGTCGCGGGCGTCGGCCGGGCGCAGGGCGATCGCCTCGACGAACGCCTGGGGGCCCGAGGACTCGGCGAGCCGGACGAACCACGGCACGTCGACCTCGAGGAGCCGGGCCACGGCGCGGGCGCTGGACCTGACCTGCCCGGGCTCGATCCGCGACTTGTCCAGGCCGAAGGTCTGGATCGGCCGGGCGGTGACCAGGGCGGCCCCGCCGGCGCCGAGGATGTCCCCGCGCTCGGCCGGCAGGGTGCGGACGCCGAGGACCTCGCCCTCATCGAGGTCGGGGTGCACGAGCGTCGGGGACCACTGCGGCGTCCACCCGTCGCCGTCGCGGACCAGGGTGACCGTCGTGGTGTAGGCGAGGTCGGCCGCGTCAGCAGGGTCGAGGTCCCAGGTCCAGGCCAGGGCGACCGACCGCTCGTCGTCCCCCTCGCCGACCTGCTCGACGCGCACCGTCGGCTCGGTGTCGGCGAGCCGCTCGCGGATGGCCTGCCAGGACTCCTGCGCCTCACGGCCGGCCGTGGCGCTCACGTCGCCCGCACCCAGGCCCGCCGCGAAGGCGTCGGCGGCGTCCCTCGCCTCCGCGTCCTGGTCGGTGCAGCCCGCGAGGGCGGCCGCGAGCAGGGTCAGGGCCGGGAGGGTGCGCAGCACGGTCCGAGGCATGGCAGCACCCTGCCACGACGCCCGGGCCCTCGCCGGAGCACGGGTTGGTCGCAGCGCCGGCTGGTTACGTTGTTGACATGACAACGGCGACCCAGACCGACGACGACCGGCCGACCTACACCGAGAAGGGCGGCTTCGAGCGCGACACCGACTACGTCGAGGACCGCATCGTGCTCGAGGCGGGTCGCAGCCAGGACCCGGCCGTCGGAGAGCTCGAGGTGCCGACCTGGCCGGTCGAGCCGGGTCGCTACCGCCTCGTGGCGGCCCGGGCCTGTCCGTGGGCCAACCGGTCGATCATCGTGCGCGAGCTGCTCGGCCTGCAGGACGTGATCTCCCTGGGCACCCCCGGCCCCACCCACGACAGGCGCTCGTGGGTCTTCGACCTTGACGAGGGCGAGCAGGACCCGGTGCTCGGGATCCACCGGCTGCAGGAGGCCTACCTCAACCGCTTCCCCGACTACGCCAAGGGCATCACGGTGCCGGCGATGGTCGACATCGAGAGCCGGCAGGTGGTCACCAACGACTTCCCGCAGATCACCCACGACCTGTCCTTCGAGTGGCGCGACCACCACCGCCCCGACGCCCCGGACCTGTGGCCCGGGGACGTGCGCGAGGAGATGGAGGAGGTCATGGAGCGCGTCTACACCGAGGTCAACAACGGCGTCTACCGCTGTGGCTTCGCCGGCGACCAGGAGTCCTACGACGCGGCGTACGACCGGCTCTGGACGGCGATGGACTGGCTCGAGGAGCGGCTCGTCGACCGGCGCTACCTCATGGGCGAGGCGATCACCGAGGCCGACGTGCGGCTGTTCACCACGCTGGTGCGCTTCGACGCGGTCTACCACGGCCACTTCAAGTGCAACCGCAACAAGCTCACCGAGATGCCGGCGCTGTGGGGCTACGCCCGCGACCTGTTCCAGACCCCGGGGTTCGGCGAGACGATCGACTTCGAGCAGATCAAGCGCCACTACTACGTCGTGCACACCGACATCAACCCGACCGCGATCGTGCCGCAGGGCCCCAACCTGTCCGGGTGGCACACCGCCCACGGTCGCGAGCGGGTCTGAGGGGTCGCGCGGGTCAGGGGAGCAGGCCCCGCCAGAACTCGTCCTCGGACGGCTGGTCCATGGGGTGCTCGTGGATCGCCCACAGGCGCCCGCCCCGCAGGACCAGGCGGTGGACGATCGTGCGGACGAAGCCACGGTGCGCGACGCACGCCTCGACCAGCACCTCCTCGGCCACCTCGTCGGCCATGACGCTGGTGATGGTGAACGTGCCGCGGCCGGCGGTCGCCTCGATCCGGGCGAGCAGCGCGCGGACCGCGGGCACCCCGACGTAGGTGCCGGACAGCGGGTGCGTGCCCGCGACGTGGAGCGTCACGTCGTCGCGGCAGGTGAGGGCCGTGCGCAGCGGGTCCGACGCCCCCAGGTCGGCGTAGATGGCGTGGACCCGGTCGGCGACCGGCGCTGCGACGCGCGGCACCACGTCAGCCTCGTCCGGCCGGAGGGCGGGCGAGGTCCACGCGGGACGTCGTGGCGCAGGAGGCAGGGTGCACGGTCGCGGGTCTCCTGGGTGCGGGAGTGGACCTCCACCCTGCCTGATCGGATGGGTCGCGGGCAGGGCAATTCGGGCAACTTAACCATGCCTTGGTCCCGAGTCGTCGTCGGGACCGCCCGGCCGCCGCCACCAGCGGCGGAGGGTACGCCGGCGCTGCGGCGCCGCTGGGTCCGCGGCGTCGCCCGGGGGAGCGGCCTCCCGCTGCCGCCGCCGGCGCTCGTCGCGCCGCGCGTGCCAGCGGCGTACCTCCTCCTCGACGTCGCGCGGGGGCGTGGTCACCGGCGGCCCGCCGTGGGTGCTGTAGAGGATCCGCCGGACCCGCTCGTTGAACTCCGCCAGCTCGCGCCGCACCTCGGCCTCGCTGCCGTGCCGGTCGAGGGCGTCGTCGAGGGCGGCGTCGTCACGACGTAGCTGCAGGGCCGGTGGCAGGACCGTGATCCGCTCGCGCTCGACCAGGCGCTTGACCCACCAGTCGGGGTCGTGCTCCTCGCCCAGGTCGCTCAACGGCTTGCCGAAGCCGGGGAGGCGGTCGAACTCCCCGCGGTCGACCGCCTGGCGGATCTGCAGGTCGACCCAGGTGTGCTGCTGCTCGAGGCGGGCCCGCCGCGCGCGGCGCTCGGCGCGGGCGCGCTCCTGCCCCTCCGCGGGGGTCTCCCGCGGCTCGTCGGAGGGGTCGGGTCGGCCCGGTGAGTCGGTCAGCGCTCCGCGTCCGCCCTGGTCCCGGTCAGCCTCTGGTGCATGCCCTGCTCGAGCTCGGTGGCCAAGCCGACCCCGCCGTCACCGCGCCGGACGGTCGTGAGGTGCTGCAGCGGCACGGTCACTCACTCCTGGTGGTTCGGGAAGGTGCCTCACCCTCGTGACCTACCGACGGTATCCCGTAGGGCGCCGCGCACACCTCGGGCGCCCGGGGACTTCGTAGGCTCGCGCACGTGCGCTCCTTCACCTGCCCCCGGTGCGGCCAGACCCTGTTCTTCGACAACTCCGTGTGCCTGCGCTGCGGGGAGGCGCTGGGCTACGTCCGGGGCGCGCGCGACCTGGAGCTCCTGGGCGACCGCAGCCCGTGCCTCAACCTCGACCTCAACGGCTGCAACTGGGTCCCCGACGTGGCGGGCGCGCAGTGCTTCGCCTGCTCGCTGACCCGCACCCGCCCGGCCGACGGCGACCTCGAGGGGCTGCCGCAGTACTACCGGGCCGAGCAGGCCAAGCGCCGCCTGGTGCACGAGCTCGACGGGCTGGGGCTCCCCGTGCAGCCCCGTGAGCGGGCGACGGGCCGCGGGATCACCTTCGACCTGCTCTCCAGCGCCGAGGAGTCCGTGGTGACCGGCCACGCCGACGGCGTCGTCACGATCGACCTGGCCGAGGGCGACACGGCGCACCGCGAGCAGGTCAAGGCCGACCTCGGCGAGGCCTACCGCACGCTCCTGGGCCACTTCCGCCATGAGGTCGGCCACTACTACTGGCAGGTGCTGGTCGACGCCGCGGGCGGCCACGCCGAGTTTCGCGCCCGCTTCGGCGACGAGCGCCCGTCCTACCAGGACGCGCTCGACCGGCACTACGCCGACGGGCCGCCGGCCGGCTGGGAGGACTCCTACGTCTCGGCCTACGCGACGATGCACCCGTGGGAGGACTTCGCCGAGACCTTCGCCCACGTGCTGCACGTGCGGGACGCGCTGGAGACCGCGCACGCGTTCGGCCTGGTCGTCGACCCGCAGGTCGAGCTACGCCGGTTCGACGACGTCGTGGTCGGCACGTGGCTCCCGCTGGCCACCGCGCTCAACCAGATGAACCGCTCGCTGGGCCTGGAGGACCTCTACCCGTTCGTGCTGCCGCCCGCGGTGCTGGACAAGCTCGCCTGGGTCGACCTGCTGCTGCGTGAGCCGGCCGCGGGCGCCGCCTAGTCATTTCGGACTACGTGCTCCTGCTCCGGTCCTGTCTGTCCGGGACCAACGTCTCGGCGTAGGTTGATTGGGACGTGTCGGGGTGGACCCAAGGTCCGGCATGGTGCAATCTGGACATACGAGGAAAGCGCCGGTCTGGGGAGACCGGCGCCGACCACATCGGGTCAGGGGTGGCTCGATGAACGGCACCAGTCAGGGGTGGCTCGGTGCATGAAGGGGTGTGGAACGTGGTGCGTACCTCGAGGGGCACGAGTGTGCCGGGGATCCCTCCGGCGCGGTCGCCGCGCAGGATGCCGGCGGTGACCGGTCGTCTGCGCAGACGGGTGGACGGGGTGCCGGTGGTGACCTACCGCCGCACGCTGCGGATCCCGCCGGACCAGGTGTGGACCTGGCTGTGCGACCGGGACCGCCAGCGCAGCTGGCTGGGGGAGTGGCACGTCGCGGACGACGGCCGGATGATGTTCCGCCTCTCGCCCGACGACGCCGAGGCCCCCGAGTTCGGCTTCCGGGTCGGGGTGACCGACGCCCCACGCTTCGTCTCGTTGGCGATGGTCGACGACGACGGGCTGGACCACTGGGACCTCCAGGTGCGGCTCACCCCGAGCCGCACCGTGCCCGGGGGGACCGACCTGGTCGCCGAGCAGGCCATGACCGACCAGGTGATGGCACCCTCGGTGGGCGCGACATGCGAGTTCTTCTGGGACCGCCTGGTGCTCACCGCCCACGGCGAGGACGCCAGCCGGCTCGACTTCGACGAGTACTTCCTGGCCCAGGCGCCGGGCTACCGCTCGATGTTCCCGCTGCAGCGCACCCGCGGCTCGCTGGCCGTCGCCGACGACTGAGCCGGCCCGGTCCCGGGCTCAGGCCAGGCCCGGGAGTGCGCGGGAGGCGGTGTAGACCGCGACGCCGAGCACGATGACGGTGAACGCCGCCGCGAGGCGCTGGGGGTCGGTGCGCCGGGCCAGACGCGTGCCGCCGACCGCGCCGACCGCGGCCGCGACGGTGAGCAGCAGCACCGGGCCCCAGGTGGGTTGCACGCCCGAGCCCACCCGGACCACGAACGCGCTCGCGCTGGTCAGCACGATGACCACCAGGCTGGTCGCCGCCGCCCGGTCCATCGGCAGGTCGAGGGCGAGCACCAGGGCGGGGACGACGAGGAAGCCGCCGCCGACGCCGAGGAAGCCGGTCAGCAGCCCCACCGTCGTCGCGGTGGCCAGGACGACCACGGCCCGGCGTCCGTCGACGGTGAGGGGGTGCAACGTGATCACCGGACCGTCGTGGCTCCGGGTGACCGGGGTGACCCCCCGGCGCTGCTGGACCAGCCGCCAGGTCATCAGCGCGGCCACGACCAGCATCAGCACCGCGAACCCCGCCAGCAGCACGGGCTCGCGGACCGCGGTGGAGGCCCGGGCCCCGGCGACCGCGCCGAGCAGGGCGGCGGCGCCGAAGCCCAGGCCGCGTGCCCACAGCACCGTGCCGTGGCGGTGGGCGGTGAGCGCGCCGACCAGGGCGGTGAGGCCGACCACCACCAGCGACCCCGTCGTCGCCTGCGTCGGCGACTCCCCGAGGCCGTAGACCAGCACCGGCACCGCGAGGATCGACCCTCCGCCGCCCAGCGCGCCCAGGCTGACGCCGATGAGCAGGCCGGCCACGGCGGCGACGAGCAGGTGGGTCACCGGCCCCCGCCGGGCGCCAGCCGCAGCCCCGTGGCCGGCGCGTTGGTCCACTCGTCGTCGACGGCGACGACGTGGTGACCGGCCGCGTCGAGCAGGGACGCCGCGACCGCGGCGCGGTAGCCCGAGGCGCAGTGCACCCAGACCTCGCCGCGGGGCACCTCGTCGACCCGGTCGAGGAGCTGGTGCAGGGGGACGTGCAGGCTGCCGACGACCGCGAGCTCGCCGTGCTCGTCGTCGCGACGCACGTCGAGCACGGTCACCTCCCGGTGGTGGCGCACCTGGGCGAGGTCGGCGAAGGTGCCGCGCTCGAAGGAGCGCACGTCCCCCTCGGCGAGCGCCCAGTCCTCCGGGCTCCCCGTGGCCCGCGCGGCGGGGCGGTCGATGCCGATGCGCACCAGCTCGCGCTGGGCCTCGGCGACGTCGTCCGGGGTCGCGCCGAGCAGGGTGAGCGGCGTCCCCCAGGGGATCAGCCAGCCGAGGTAGGTCGCGAAGCCGCCGTCGAGGCCGAAGCCGAAGGAGCCGCGCAGGTGGCCGGCGGCGAACGCGGTGCGCTCACGCAGGTCCACCACCCACTCCCCGGCCTCGAGGCGCAGGCGCAGCTCGGCCGGGTCGGCCTCCGCGACCGGCCCGAGGTCGGGGGCGGCCGGGCCGCGCGCGTTGCCCGGGCCCATGTGGACGTAGTACGCCGGGTAGGCGCCGAGGCCGGCGAGCAGCTCCTCGACGTAGGCCTGCTCGTCCTGGGTCAGGACCGGGTTGCCCCGGCGCTCCTCGCCGATGGTCGAGTCGGTCGCGTCGGACTGGGTCGCGGAGCAGAACGACCCGAACCCGTGCGTCGGCAGGACCTCGGCGGCGTCGGGCAGCAGCGCGGCGAGCCGGCGGGCGGAGGCGTGCTGGCGCCGGGCGAGCTCCTGCGTGTGCTCGGCGCCCAGCAGGTCGGGCCGGCCGGTGGCGCCGAACAGCAGCGAGCCGCCGGTGAAGACGGCCGAGGCGTCCGAGAGCGGCGCGTCGCCGACGGTGAGCGCGTAGGACAGGTGGGTGAAGGTGTGGCCCGGTGTCGCGATCGCGGTCAGCCGGATCAGGTCGCCCGCGGCCACGACGTCGCCCTCACGCACAGGCGCACGGTCGAAGGCGACCTCGTCGTCGGCGTGGAGGTGGTAGGCCGCCCCGGTCGCCCGGGCCAGGGCCAGCCCGCCGGTGAGGTAGTCGTTGTGCAGGTGGGTCTCGACGACCGTGACCAGCCGCACCTGCAGCGCCTCGAGCAGGTCGAGGACCCGGTCGACGTCACGCTGGGGGTCGACGACCGCCGCGACCGCGCCGTCGTGGACCAGGTAGCTGCGGTCACCCAGCGTCGGTGTCTCCAGGACGTGGACCTCGAGCGGTCCGAGCCTGCGCCCGCCGGCGCCCGACCCCACGGCTCACAGCCCCTGGTCGTAGGGCTGGCCGGCCTGCACCCACGCGGCGGTCCCGCCGAGCACGTTGACGCTGTCGTAGCCGTGGGCGTCGAGCAGCGGGCCCATCGCCCCGCTGCGGTTGCCGCTGCGGCAGATGACGTAGACCGGGCCGTCGGGCGGCACCTCGGCGAGGCGGCTCGCCAGCTGGCCCATCGGGATCAGCACGGCGCCGGGGACGTGCGCCTCGGCGTACTCCTGGGGCTCACGGACGTCGATGAGCGTCGCGCCCTCGGCGAGGGCGTCCCGCAGGCCGTCGATGTCGGTCTCGCGCATGGCTCTCCTTCGGTCGAGCAGGTCGTCGGTCGGATGTCCCCATCATGCCCCCGCGGGTATCCCTGTTTGGTGACGGGGGCCCGCGGACACGATGACCACATGAGTCACTCGGACGCGACCTACGAGCCGCCGACCCCGCCGGACCCCGCCGAGGCGTCCCTGGGCCAGCTGGTGTCCTCAGTCTCCCAGCAGATCCCTGAGCTCATCCGCTCCGAGCTGCGCCTCGCCCAGGCCGAGATGGCCGAGAAGGGCAAGCGGGCCGGCATCGGCCTCGGGATGTTCGGCGCCGCCGGTCTGCTGGCCTTCTACGGCGGGGCCGTGCTGCTGGCCGCCTGCGTCCTCCTGCTCGCCCTCGTGCTGCCCGCGTGGGCCTCGGCGCTCATCGTGGCCGGCGTCCTCCTCGCCGTGGCCGGCGTCGCCGCGCTGCTCGGCAGGAGCAAGGTCCAGCAGGCCACCCCGCCCAAGCCCGAGCGTGCGCTCGACGGCATCAAGGCCGACGTGGCCACGGTGAAGGGGCAGCGCTCGTGAGCAGCTCGCCGGAGGAGCTCGAGTCCGACATCGTGCACCAGCGCGAGCAGCTCGCCGAGACGATCGACGCGCTCACCGCCAAGCTCGACGTGAAGAGCCAGGCCAAGGCCAAGGCCGCGGACCTCCAGGCTCGCGCGACCACCGACGAGGGCAAGCCGCGCCCCGAGGTGCTCGTGGGTGCCGGGGTCCTGGTGGCCGTCGTCGTGGGCGTCCTGGTCTGGAGGCACCGACGATGACCGAGACCCGTGCCCCGGAGGACGCCGGCCGCGACGACACCGCCAAGCCCGACTCGCCGAGCGACCTGGACAAGCGGTCCTGGAAGTACGTCCTGCGCAAGACCGTGCGGGAGTTCAGCGACGACCAGTGCACCGACAAGGCCGCGGCCCTGACCTACTACTCCGTGCTGGCGCTGTTCCCGGCCGCCCTGGCCCTGTTGTCGATCATCGGGCTGGTCGCCAACCCGGAGAAGGTGCTGTCCACGGTCCTGGACGTGCTGCGCCCCCTGGTGTCGTCGCAGACGCTCGACGTGGTGCGTCCCACCCTGGAGTCGATGGCCTCCTCGCAGGCCGCCGGCCTGAGCCTCGTGATCGGCCTCGCCGGTGCCCTGTGGTCGGCCAGCGGCTACGTCGGCGCGTTCTCGCGCGCGATGAACTCGATCTACGAGATCGAGGAGGGCCGCCCGTTCTGGAAGCTGCGTCCCCTGCAGATCCTGATCACGCTGATCGCCGTCCTGCTCTGCGCGGTGGTGCTGGTCATGCTCGTGGTCAGTGGTCCGCTCGCCGAGTCCATCGGCGACGTGATCGGGCTCGGGTCGACGGCGATCACCGTGTGGCGGATCGCCAAGTGGCCGGTGCTGGCGCTCATGGTCGTGGTGATCGTGGCCCTGCTCTACTACGCCACCCCCAACGTCAAGCAGCCCAAGTTCCGGTGGATCTCGGTCGGGGCCGGCGTCGCGATCCTCACCTGGGTGATCGTCTCGGTGGCGTTCGGCTTCTACGTCGCCAACTTCTCCAGCTACGACAAGACCTACGGGTCGATCGCCGGTGTCGTGGTCTTCCTGCTCTGGCTGTGGCTGACCAACCTCTCGCTGCTCTTCGGCGCCGAGGTCGACTCCGAGCTCGAGCGGGGCCGTGAGCTGCAGGCCGGCATCCCCGCCGAGGAGGAGCTGCAGCTCCCCGTGCGCGACGACCGCAACATCGAGAAGTCGCGCGAGAAGGAGGAGAAGGACATCGCCAAGGGCCGCCAGATCCGCGAGGCGGCCGACCCCGACGGGTCCGTGGCTCGCGAGTACGACGCCGAGCACTCGGGTGCCTCCCGTGGTGACGGCGCCACGATCGGCCGGCAGGGCCGGTCCACCGAGTCCGACAACGACAAGACCAGGAGATGACCGTGAAGAGACTGCTGCTGCTCATCGGGTTCGCCCTCGGCTACGTGGCCGGGTCCGCGGCCGGGCGCGAGCGCTACGAGCAGATCCGCGCCATGACCCAGCGGGTCAAGGACAACCCCCAGGTGCAGGCCGCGGCCGCCCAGACCGCCGAGACCGTGCGGGACAAGGCGCCGGTGGTCAAGGACAAGGTGACCGAGGCCGCCACCGCCGCCTCCCAGAAGGTCCGCTCCGACGAGCCCGACCTGGACGACGACCAGAGCGGCTACCCGGTCAGCGGCCGCTGACCGCTCGCCGCCGCCCGGCCCGACCCGCCCGACCCGGCCCGGCGACGGTCGGGCTCAGCCGAGATCCCGCCGGGCGGCCCCGACGAGCATGATCCGCGGGTCCCGCAGGCCCTGCGCGGCGTGGTCCGCCAGCCGACCCGCCGGCCGCCCCAGGGGACTCGGCCGACTGGGACCGCTTCGCGCGGTGCGGTTCAGACCACGGGGAGCACCTACAATCCTCGGGCGGCGTGCCACCCCACCTCGGGCTCGCCGGAGGAGGGGATGGGATGGGCCGTCGCAGGTCCACACGCGCGCGCACCTGGGTGGTCGCAGCCGCCGTGGTCGCCGGCCTGAGCACGGCGGGCATCGTGGCCGTGGTCTCGCCGACCCTCGGTGCCGGACCGCAGCCGCCGGGCTCCCCGTCGCACGACCGGTCGTCGGTCGGCGACGGTCCGCGAGCCGTCGCGTCCGTGGGCGTGCCGGCGGTCCGGGCCCGGTTCGGCCCCAAGCCCAACGTCGTGGTGGTGATGACCGACGACATGCGGGTCGACGACCTGCGCTGGATGCCGACCGTGCGGCGCGAGATGCGGCAGGGCGGCATCGAGTTCCGCAACTCCTTCTCGCCCAACCCGCTGTGCTGTCCCGCCCGGGCCTCGTTCTTCTCCGGGCAGCTCTCGCACAACCACGGCGTGGTCTCGCACCTGCCGCCGTGGGGCTTCCGGGCGTTCCGCGACCGGGGCACGATCGCCACCGCGCTGCGGAGGTCGGGCTACCGCACCGCCCTGGTCGGCAAGTACCTCAACGGCTACGGCCAGCAGACCCGGCGCAACGGCCGGCCGAGCCTGCACTACGTGCCGCCCGGCTGGACCGACTGGTTCGCCGCGTTCGACCCGCCGCCCGGCAACCCGCTGCCCGGGGGCACCTACAACTACCTCGACCAGCCGATGAACCACGACGGCCGCACGGTGCTGCACCGGCGCCGGTACTCCACGGTCACCACGGGCGATGTCGCCACTCGCCTGGTCGAGCGCTACGCGAGGACCACCGACCCGTTCTTCCTGTACCTCGCCTTCGTCGCACCGCACTTCGGCGGCCCGCACGAGGCGGACGACCCGGCGTACACCCCGCCCGGTGGCGGGCGCGAGCGGCTCGGCACCCCCTGGGTCCCCCGCTGGGTGCGGGGTCGCTTCGACCGGCTGATCACCAAGGCGCCCGGCTTCGGCGGCGACGCCGACCCGAGCGAGGTCGACGTCAGCGACAAGCCCGCCTACGTCCGGGCCCGCCCGGAGCCCAACCGCTCGATGGAGCGGGCGGCGCTGGAGTCGGCGCGGCAGCGGGCGGAGTCGCTCTACGTCGTCGACCGGCAGGTGGCCCGCCTGGTCGCGGCGCTCAAGCGCACCGGCGAGTGGGACCACACGGTGCTGTTCCTGACCAGCGACAACGGCTTCTTCATGGGCGAGCACCGGCACATCAAGGGCAAGATCAAGCCCTACGAGCCGTCGACGCGGGTGCCGTTCCTGGTCACCGGGCCGGGCCTGCGCGAGGGCACCGTCCGCTACGACCCGATCACGACCGTCGACCTCACCGCGACCGTCCTGGAGCTGGGACGGGCGATCCCCTACCTCGCCGCCGACCACCCCCTCGACGGGCGGAGCCGCCTGACCACGCTGCTGCGCGGTGACCAGGGCTGGACCGCGCCGGTGCTCACCGAGAGCCACATGTGGCCGGCCACGAACCGGGCGGCCCGGCGTGCGCTGGGCTTCACCTCGCAGGTGTCCTACGTCGGCCTGCGCACCCCGCGCTACGCCTACAGCGCTACGACCGCATGCGCTACGACCGCGGCGAGGAGGAGCTCTACGACCTGCGCACCGACGCCAACGAGATGACCAACGTGCTCGACGTCCCCGCCTACGCCTCCGTGGCCGCGGAGCTGCGACGGCTGTGGCGGGAGTACGAGGGGTGCGTCGGTCCGCAGTGCCGCCGCGACCTGCCCGCGGACCTGCGGGCCGGCCCTGCCGACAACGCCGAGCTGACCTCGGCCTTCTGGGCGCAGGTGGCCGCCCGCGCCGCCGCTAGCCTGACCCGGTGACCGAGCCAGCCCCCGAGCCAGTCCCCGAGCCAGTTCCCGAGCCCGCCCCCCGCTGGTCCTACTTCGGCCCCGCGGGCACCTTCACCGAGCAGGCCCTGCGCACGCTCCCGGAGGCTGCGAAGGCCGACACCGTGCCGTGCGCCACGGTGACCCTCGCCCTCGACGCCGTACGAGCCGGGGACGCCGACGCCGCGGTGGTGCCGATCGAGAACTCGGTGGAGGGCTCGGTCCCGGTCACCCTCGACGAGCTCGCGACCGGTGAGCCGCTGATGATCCTGCGGGAGATGACCGTCCCGGTCGCGTTCTCCCTGCTCGTCCGGCCCGGCACGCGACACGAGGACGTGCGCGTCGTCGGCACCCACCCGCACGCCGAGGCCCAGACGCGGGGTTGGGTCGCGCGCCACCTGCCGCAGGCCACCGTCGTCCACGCCCCCTCGACGGCCGCGGCGGCCGCGGCGCTCGCCGACCCCGCCGCCACCCCGCTGTGGGACGCCGCGATCTCCGCGCCGCTGGCCGCCGAGCGCTACGGCCTCGAGGCGCTCGCGACCGGCATCG
Source organism: uncultured Actinomycetota bacterium (assembly GCA_963811385.1). Taxonomy (GTDB): domain Bacteria; phylum Actinomycetota; class Actinomycetes; order Propionibacteriales; family Nocardioidaceae; genus Marmoricola_A. Next base: position 132,357 of record CAWEQX010000015.1, read on the forward strand.
GCGACAACGCCGAGGCGGTCACCCGGTTCGTCCTGGTCTCCCGTCCCGGCCGGCCGAGTGCGCCCACCGGCCGCGACAAGACCAGTCTGGTGCTCTTCATGCACCAGGACCACCCCGGCGCGCTGCTGGAGATCCTCGAGCAGCTGGCCGCCCGTGGGGTCAACCTGACCCGCATCGAGTCGCGCCCCACCGGCCACGCCCTGGGCGACTACTGCTTCTCCGTCGACGCCGAGGGCCACATCGAGGACCGCCGGCTGGGCGAGGCCCTGATGGGGCTGCGTCGCATCTGCGCCGACGTGCGCTACCTCGGGTCCTACGAGCGCCACGACGGCAAGGCGCCGACGATCCGGCCGGGCACCACCGACGAGGAGTTCAACCGGGCCACCGCGTGGTTGGCGCGTCTGCGCGACGGAGCCTGACCGGCGACCTAGCCTGGCCGGGTGACGGATTCGACGCTCACCACGCTGGTCCTGCTGGCGCTGGCCCTCTCCACGGCCGCGCTGGTCGTCGCGCTCGCCTCGCAGCGCCGCCAGGGTGAACGCCGTCGCCGTGCCGCCTCCTCCGACCTGCCGACCGACGTCGCCGGCCTCCGGGCCGAGGTGGCGGCCCTGGTCGACCAGAGCCACCGGGCGCTGCGCCGGCCCGAGCTGCTGCGCTACGACGCGTTCGGCGACATGGGCGGCCGGTTGTCCTGGTCGCTGGCGCTGGTCGACGACGGCGGCACCGGGGTCGTCCTCACCTCGATCCACGGTCGCAGCGACGCCCGCTCCTACGCCAAGGGCCTGGTCGAGTGGGAGTCCGACCAGCCGCTCTCGCCCGAGGAGGATGCGGTCGTGGCCTCCGCCCGGGCCCGCAGCCGCGGCGAGGTGGCCGCGCCGACCCCGGCCCGGCCGCGCGCCAAGGTCGGCCGCCGCAGCGCCCCCGTGGCGGCCGCGGCCGACGCCGACCGCACCCACGCCGACCGCACCGACGCCGACGCGGCGATCGCCGAGCAGGCCGCTGCCGAGGTGACCGCCCGCGGTGGCACCGAGGACCCGGGCGCCCGCACCGCCTGACAGCGCGCCCTTGGGGTTCGGTTTCACTAGGGCCCTAGTGAAACTGCTACTTCCCGAGCGAAACTTCGCTCGGGAAGTGCCAATGTCACTAGGGCCCTAGTGAAACCGCGGCTCCCCGTCAGCGCGGGACGCGGACGAGCAGCTTGCCGTGCAGCACCTCGCAGCAGATCTCGTGGCCGAGGCCGATGAAGTCACCGTCGATCTGGCGGGGGATCTCCGACGAGGCGCGGACGACCACCTTGCGCCCGGTCATCCGGTTGACCGTCTCGTCGAGCTTCTTGCCGCGGGTGATCACGCGTACGACGACCAGCAGCCAGTGCAGGAACCGGGCCGGGTTGATCAGCACGACGTCGAGCCGCCCGTCGTCCAAGGTGGCGTCGGGCAGCAGCGGCAGGCCGGCCTGGAGGAAGCCGACGTTGCCGACCACGATCGTGCGGGCGCGGTGCTTGGTGAACTCGCCGCCGTCCACGGAGATCTCGACCGCGGCCGCCGGGAACATCAGGTTGCGCAGCCCCGCGACGACGTAGGCCAGCCAGCCGACCTTGGCCTTGATCTGCTCGTTGGCGCCGGCCATGATCGCGGCGTCGAAGCCCATCCCGGCCATGACCAGGAAGTGCTCGTCCTCGCCGATGCCGTCGCCGTCGATGCGCACCAGGTCGATCGCGCGGTCCTGGCCGTTGAGGGCGACCTCGACCGCGGCGTTGAGGTAGAGCGGCAGGTCGAGGTTGCGGGCGAGCAGGTTGCCGGTGCCCGCCGGGACGACCCCGACGGGGATGCCGGTGCCGGCGAGCTCGGCGCAGACCGTGCGGACGGTGCCGTCGCCGCCGCAGACCACGACCAGCTCGGCGCCGGCCTCGGCCGCCTCGCCGGCCATGCTGCGGCCGGGGTCCTCGACCGTGGTCTCGAACCACAGCGGCGGGTTCCACCCCAGCTCGGCGGCGCGCCGGTCGACCAGGGCGCGGAACGCCTCCGGGCTCTCCACCTTGATCGGGTTGAGCACCACGGCCAGCGTGTGGGTGCGCGGCGTGGGGCTCGGCAGGGGCTCGACCGGCTTGGCCCGCGGGGTGGGGTCGAGGAAGTACGCCGCCGCGCAGACGACTCCGACCGCGAGGGAGAGGCCGGCGATGACGTCGGTCACCCCGTGCACGCCGAGCAGCAGGCGGTCCAGGCCGAGCAGGAGCGCGAGCAGCACGCCGCCGACGGCGACGGCCCGGCGCTGGGAGCGGCGCCGCAGGAACATCGTGGCCAGGACGATCAGGCAGCCCGCCAGCGCGGCGGTGCCGCTGGAGTGGCCCGACGGGAAGGCGCCGTCGAGCAGGTCCATGTGGGCGTACGTCGGCCGGGGCCGCGCGAACGCCATCTTCAGCACGGTGGTGGCCAGCGTGGTGACGGCGACGACCGCCACGATCCAGGCCGCCGGCCGGACGTGCCGCTTCCACAGCAGCAGGGCGGCGATGACCCCCGTGTAGAACGCGACCGGCGGGACCCGGAACAGCGCGGCCAGCACCCGAGCGGCATGGTCGACCCACGCGTTCCGGTCGGAGAAGGCGGCGATCGGCTGCCCGAACCAGACGTCGACCCGGTCGGCGGTGCGGGGGGCGAGCCCCACCAGGAGCGAGGCGGCGACGAGCACGCCCAGGCTGAGCAGCATCCCGACGAGCAGTCGGCGGCGCGCGTGCGCGCTGAAGGTCATGGTCACCTCGTGTCGGTCCGGGGTCGGCCTCCCGGCGGTCAGCCGAGGGATCGGGGTCAGTATTCCCGCGGGGGTGCTCGGCGACACCGTGAGGCGGGCCGCACCGGCCCGCTGACTACCATTGCGAGGTGATCGATCCACGGCTGCTCCGCGAGAACCCCGACCTCGTCCGCGAGGCCCAGGCACGACGCGGGCTCTCCTCCGAGGTCGTCGACCGCGCGGTCGCGGCCGACGCCGGCCGGCGCGCGGCGATCGTGGAGTTCGAGCGGCTCCGGTCGGAGCAGAAGTCGCTGGGCAAGCAGATCCCGCGGGCCCAGGGCGACCAGCGGCAGGAGCTGCTGGCCCGCACCAAGTCGCTCTCCGCCGCGGTCAAGGAGGCCGAGTCGGCCCAGGCCGAGGCCGAGGCGGAGTACGTCGACGCCGTCCGGTCGATCCCCAACCCGGCCGCCCCCGAGGCGCCGCCCGGCGGCGAGGACGACTACATCGTGCTCGAGCACGTCGGGACCCCGCGGGACTTCGCGGCCGAGGGCTTCGAGCCGCGCGACCACGTCGAGCTCGGCCGGATCCTCGGCGCGATCGACATGGAGCGCGGGGCCAAGGTCTCCGGCGCCCGGTTCTACTACCTCACCGGCCCGGGCGCCGACCTCGAGCTGGCCCTGGTCAACCTGGCGATGGACCAGGCGCGGCGGGCCGGCTTCACCACCGTCGTCCCGCCGGCGCTGGTGCGTCCGCGCGCCATGGACGGCACCGGGTTCCTCGGCCAGGCCGCGGACGACGTCTACCGCATCGAGGGCGAGGAGCTCTACCTCGTCGGGACCTCCGAGGTGCCGCTGGCGGCCTACCACTCCGACGAGATCCTCGACGTCGCGAGCCTGCCGCTGCGCTACGCCGCGTTCAGCCCGTGCTACCGCAAGGAGGCGGGCTCCTACGGCAAGGACACCAGCGGCATCATCCGGGTCCACTGGTTCGACAAGGTGGAGATGTTCACCTACACCACCGTCGAGGAGTCGTACGCCGAGCACGAGCGCCTGCTCGCGTGGGAGAAGGAGTTCCTCACCAAGCTCGGGCTGGCCTTCCGGGTGATCGACGTGGCGGCGGGCGACCTGGGCCTGTCCGCCCAGCGCAAGTACGACTGCGAGGCGTGGATCCCGACCCAGGGTCGCTACCGCGAGCTGACCTCGACCTCCAACTGCACCGACTTCCAGACCCGCCGGCTCGACATCCGGGGCCGGTCGGCCCAGGGGGCCAACCAGCACCTCGCCACCCTCAACGGCACGCTGTGCGCCGTCCCCCGCACGATCGTGGCGATCCTCGAGACCCACCAGCAGGCCGACGGCTCGGTCCGGGTGCCCGAGGCGCTGCAGCCCTACCTGCAGGGCCGGGAGGTCCTCGAGCCGGTGACCGGGTGACCGGGTGACCTGGACGCCCAAGGTCGTCGCGCTCGACATCGACGGCACCGTCTTCTCGGCGCCCCACGGCAGCGGCGTCGTCGACGAGACGATCAGTCCGGCCGTGCGCGAGGCCGTGGCGCGCGTGGTCGACGCGGGCGTCCCGGTGGTGCTCGCGACGGGCCGCTCGACGTTCGGCATGACCCACGTGATGGACCTGCTCGACCTGCGCCGCCGCGACCCGCACGGCCAGCTGCTCGGGGTCGCCTCCAACGGGTCGGTGACGTTCTCCCACCCACCGGTGCAGGTGCTGGAGGCGGTCACGTTCGACGCCTCCGAGGTGGTCGCCCGCATCCTGCGGCAGATGCCGCGGGTCCTGGTCGCGGTCGAGGAGATCGGGGTCGGCTACCGGGTCAACGGGCACTTCCCGGACGGTGAGATCGGCGGCCAGATCACGCTGCAGACCGTCGACGAGCTCGTCCGGCACCCGGTCACCCGGGTGATCATCCGCGACCCGGAGTCCTCCGAGCAGGACTTCCATCGGCTGGCCGAGGACGCCGGGCTGCACGACATCAGCTACTTCATCGGCTGGACGGCCTGGCTGGACCTCGCGCCGCGCGGCGTCTCCAAGGCCAGCGGGCTGCAGCAGGTCGTCGACCGGCTCGGGATGGCGCCGGCCGACGTCCTGGCGATCGGCGACGGGCGCAACGACGTCGAGATGCTGCGGTGGGCCGGCCGCGGCGTCGCGATGGGGCAGGCCCCCGACGACGTCAAGGCGGCGGCCGACGACGTGACCGCGCCGGTGCACCAGGACGGGGTCGCCCGGGAGCTCGCGCGGTGGTTCTGAGCACCGGACCCGCCCTCGACCCGGCCGGCGTGCGCCTGGTCGCCACCGACCTCGACGGCACGCTGCTGCACACCGACGGCACCGTGACCGACCGGACCCGGCAGGTGATCGAGACCCTCGACGAGCGCGGCGTCCAGGTGGTCTTCGTGACCGGCCGGCCGATCCGGTGGATGGAGAGCCTGTGGCACCACGTCGGCGACCACGGGCTGGCGATCTGCAGCAACGGCGCGATCGTCTACGACGTGGCCCACCACGAGGTCGCCGAGCTGCGGCCGATCCCGCGCCCGGTCGTGCTCGAGGTCGCCGACGTCGTGCGCCGGGCCGTGCCGGGCACCGCGTTCGCGCTGGAGAAGGTCGACGGCTTCGGCAAGGAGCCGGTGTTCCGGCCCGACGGCCCCGACGTGCCGGCCCTGCAGGTGGCGCCGCTCGAGCAGCTCGCCGACGACGGCGTGGCCAAGCTGCTCGCGCTGCACGAGGACCTCGCCCCGGCGCAGTTCTGGGCGCAGGTCGAGGCGGCCGTGGGCCGTCTGGTCACCACGACCTGGTCCTCGGTCGGCGCGCTGGTCGAGATGAGCGCGGCGGGGGTCACCAAGGCCACGACGCTGGCCGCGGTCTGCGCCGAGCGCGGCATCACCCCGGACCAGGTCGTCGCCTTCGGCGACATGCCCAACGACCTGGCGCTGCTGGAGTGGGCCGGACGCGGCTACGCCATGGCCAACGCGCACGAGTCGGTCCTGGCCGCGACCGACCACCACGCCCCGCGCCACGACGAGGACGGCGTCGCCCAGGTGCTCGAGTCGCTGTTCGGCCTCTGAGCCGGCGCTGCGATGCGGCGGCTGGCCGCAGGTCGTAGCCTCCGGGCATGACCCCCGAGGAGTACCTCGCCCACGACGCCACCGCCCTCGCCGCGCTCGTCGCCGACGGCGAGGTGACCGCTGCGGACCTGCTCGACCTCGCCCGGCGCCGCCGCGACCTGGTCAACCCGGCGGTCAACGCGGTCGTGCGCGACCTCGACCAGGTCGCCGACGAGCGGGTGGCCGGCCACCTCGACGGCCCCTTCGCCGGGGTCCCGTTCCTGGTCAAGGACCTCGGCCAGGAGTACGCCGGCTACCCCACGTCCAACGGCAGCCGTGCCCTGCTCGACGACGTCGCCGACCGCCACGCGCTGGTGACCCAGCGCTTCCTCGACGCCGGCCTGGTGGTGATGGGCAAGACGAACACCCCCGAGCTGGGCGCCAAGGGGGTCACCGAGCCCGAGCTGTGGGGCGCGGCACGCAACCCGTGGGACACCAGCCGCACCCCCGGGGGCTCCTCGGGCGGGTCGGGCGCGGCGGTGGCTGCCGGCATCGTCCCGGCGGCGGGGGCCAACGACGGCGGCGGCTCGGTCCGCATCCCGGCCGCCTGCAACGGCCTGGTCGGGCTCAAGCTCAGCCGCGGGCTGAGCCCCTACGGGCCGCAGACCGGCGAGTCCATGTTCGGGATGGTGACCCAGGGCGTGGTCTCGCGGACCGTGCGCGACAGCGCGGGGCTGCTCGACGCGATCGTGGGACCTCACCCGGCCGCGGGCTACCTGGCGGCGCCGCACGACGTGCGGTTCACCGAGCTCCTCGGCGAGCGGCCCCGCACGCTGCGCATCGGGTGGTCGGCGGCCTCGGCGATCAACGCCAGTCCCGACCCGGAGGCGGTGGCCGCGGTCGAGGGCGCCGCCCAGCTGCTGACCGAGCTCGGTCACGAGGTCGAGGAGGCCGCGCCGCCGCACGACGACGAGGCACTGGCGCGCGACTTCCTGACCATCTGGTTCGCCCAGCTGCACGGCCAGGTCGCGGACGTGAAGCGCCGGCTGGGCTCCTCCGACCGCGAGTTCGAGGCGGACACGCTGGCGATCGCCGAGCTCGGGCGCGCGGGGGGCATGCTCGCGCTGCTGCGCTCGCTGGCCAACGTCAACGGCTACGTCCAGGCGCTCGCCGGCTTCCACGCGCAGTACGACCTGCTGCTCACCCCGACGCTGGCCAAGCCGCCGATCCCGGTCGGCTCGACCACCACCTCGCCCGCGCTGCAGCGCGTCTCGCGGGTCGTCGCGAGGGCCCGGGCGGGCAAGGCGCTGCAGGCCTCGGGGGTGCTCGACCAGCTGATCTCCGACAGCCTCGGCTGGGTGCCCTACACCCAGCTGGCCAACCTCACCGGCCGGCCGGCGATCAGCGTGCCGACGCACTGGACGGCGGACGGCCTGCCGCTGGGCGTGCAGCTCGTCGGCCCGCTCGGCGCGGACGGGCTGCTGCTCCAGCTGGCCGCCCAGCTCGAGGAGGCGCGGCCGTGGGTCCAGCGCTTCCCGGCGACGCCCGCCTGAGCGAGGCGGCCGCCGTCCTCAGAGGGGGCCGACGACCACGTGGCGGGCCAGGCCGACGAGCGTGGGGACCAGCTCGTCGGCGGGCACCTGCAGGTCCGCGTCGGCGCGGGAGTGCTGGGCCGTCGCGGCGTTGACGATGAGCTCCAGGCCGAGGGCGACGCGCAGCCGTTCGAGCGGCCCGTTCGTCGGCGCGTCGAGACTGTCGATCAGGCGGTGGCCCGCGTGCTGGATCCTCTCGATCCCGGGCTCCCGGCTCCTCGGGTCGAGGGACCTGAGCATCATCTGGACCATGCCCGGGCGCTCGAGGGCGCGCCGCGTGACCAGCTCGAGCACCAGCTGCAGCTGACCGGCCTCGCGGTGGTGCGCCGTGGCGGCGGAGACGATCTCCTCGACGGTCTCGACGACCTCGGCGAGCACCGCGCGGTGCAGGGCCTCCTTGCTGCCGAAGCGGTGCAGCAGGCCGGGCTTGGAGTAGCCGACCGCGTCGGCGATCTGCTGCACCGAGGTGTGGGCGAAGCCGTGCGTCGCGAAGATGCCGGCGGCCACGTCGAGGATGGCGTGGTCGATCTGGGCGGAGGTCTGCCGCATCGGAGCTCCCGGGGACGTCACGGCTTGGTCAGCTGTCCCACCACTTCGATCGGCTGTGGACCGAAATGGATCGTCCCACGGTAGTGGATCGCCTGCCCGTCGCAACACCCCCCGGGGGGCTGTGCCGGTCGCCCTCGACGCGGCTAGAGGTACATGCCCCCGGTGCGCTGGTCGCCCCCGTCCTGCTCGGCCTCGCCGCCCTGCTGGTCGGGCATGCCCATGGCCCGGGCGACGCCCGGCGGCAGCGCGCGGCGCATCTGCTCGAGCTGGGCGCGCGCGGCCATCTGCTGGGCGTAGATCGCGGTCTGGATGCCGTGGAACAGTCCCTCGAGCCAGCCGACCAGCTGGGCCTGGGCGATGCGCAGCTCGGACTCCGAGGGGGTCTCGCTGGTGAACGGCAGCGACAGTCGCTCCAGCTCCTCCACCAGCTCCGGGGCGAGACCCTCCTCGAGCTCCTTGATGGAGGAACGGTGGATCTGCGCCAGGCGGGCGCGCGAGGCCTCGTCGAGCGGCGCGGACTTCACCTCGTCGAGCAGCTGACGGATCATGGAGCCGATCCGCATCACCTTGGCGGGCTGCTCGACCAGCTCGGTCACGTGGCGCTGGCCCTCGCCGTCCTCGTCCTCGTCGCCCCCGGTGTCCACACCGGCCTGCTGGAGCGCGACCGGCTGCCCGTCGGGGCCGATGACGACGTAGGCCGTCGGTGCGCTGTCGCCCCGCTCGGGCGTCGTCGGCTGCTCGGACGTGGGGTGCGGCTGGTCCATCGCTCCAGCCTAACCACCGGCCCCGGGCCGACCCCCGCGCGGTCGACCGGGACTACGGGACGAGGAGCACCTTGCCGAAGGCGTCGCCGTCGGCGACGAGCGCATGGGCCCGGGGTGCCCGGTCGAACGGGACGACCTCGTGGACGGTGGGCTTGACCACCCCGTCGGAGACCAGCGGCCAGACCTGCTCGACGACGCCGGCGCAGATCGCGGCCTTCTCCTCCTCGGGCCGCGAGCGCAGGGCGGTCGCCACGACGGCGGCCTTCTTGCGCAGCAGGGCGTTGATGTCGAGCTCGGCCTTGGACCCGCCCTGCATGCCGATGATGACCAGGCGGCCGTTGGTGGCCAGCGCCTCGACGTTGCGGCCGAGGTACTTCGCTCCCATGTTGTCGAGGATCACGTCGGCCCCACCGCCGCCGGTGGCCTCGTGCAGCACCTCGACGAAGTCCTGCTTCTGGTAGTTGATCGCGATGTCGGCGCCCAGCTCGCGGCAGCGCTGCAGCCGCTCCTCGCTGCCGGCCGTCGTCGCGACGCGCGCCCCCACCGCCGCGGCGAGCTGGATCGCGAAGGTGCCGATGCCCCCGGAGCCGCCGTGGACGAGGAAGGTCTCCCCCTTGCGCAGGCGGCCCACCATGAAGACGTTGCTGAAGACCGTGCAGGCCACCTCGGGCAGGGCGGCCGCGGTCACCAGGTCGACGCCCCGCGGCAGCGGCATCACCTGGCCGGCAGGGACGAGCACCTTCTCGGCGTAGCCGCCGCCGGAGAGCAGCGCGCACACCTCGTCGCCGACGGACAGCCCGTCGACGCCCTCGCCGACCTCGGCGACGGTGCCGCTGCACTCCAGGCCGATGACGTCGGAGGCCCCCGGCGGCGGCGGGTAGAGGCCCTGCCGCTGCAGCAGGTCGGCCCGGTTGACGGCCGTGGCGGCGACGTCGAGCACGACCTGCCCCGGACCCGCCGTGGGGTCGGGACGCTCCTGGACCTCGAGGACCTCGGGTCCTCCCTCACCGGTGGTGACGACTGCACGCATGCGCCCACCCTAGGAGGCCGGGGCGAGACCGGGGGTCGAGCACGTCGTCGCGCTCGCCAGGGCGCTCACTCCTCCTCGTCGTCGAGCTCGAGGTCCTCCACGTCGACGTCCTCGCCGCCCTCCCACTTGGAGGCCAGGTCGAGCACGCGGCCGGCCAGCTCCTCGGTCGTGAGCAGCGAGCCGCCGGCCAGCGCGGCGGCGTAGCCCAGGAGGAAGGTGCTGACGGGAGCGGCCGGTCGCTCGACGCGGTGCGCGGCCTCGCGGGCCACGTCGAGCACCAGGGCCTCGTCGAACTCCGCCTCGAGGTCGAGGGCGTCGCACAGCTCGTCGATCCAGTCGTGCAGGTTCACCGCCCCAGCGTGGTGGTCCGGACCGCCGCCACGCAAGAGGTGGGCTGCGATCAGGTGGGGTCGTCGTACGCCGACCGCGCGCGCTGGTCGTCCACGCGCAGCTGGCGCAGGTCCTCCCAGGTGTCGACGTCACGCGCCTCGTCGCCGACCGCCGCGACGGTGACCACCCGCAGCCGGTCGAGCAGCCGGTGCATCGGGAGCCCCTGCCGGTCCTGCGGTCCGGGACGGACCCGGGCCAGCGCGGCGCCGCGGTAGGCCCCGCACAGCGGCTGGGTGCGGCCCCCGGCGTCGACCAGCAGGGCGGCGTCGGCCGCCCGGGCCTCCTCGAGCGCCGCCGTCAGCCGGGCGAACGTCCCCGCTGTCACGCGGGGCATGTCGACGGCGAGGACCAGCACGACCGCGGGTGGGCGCACGAAGCCCTCGACGCCGGCGAGGACCCCGGCGGCCGGACCGCCTCCGCGAGGGTCCTCGACGGTGAAGGTCACCGGTCGCGTGGTCGGCACCGGGTCGCCCACCACGATCACCTCGCTGGCGCTCGTCGTGGCGGCGAGGGCGCGCTCGAGCAGGGTCAGCCCGTCCAGCTCGATCGCGGCCTTGTCGGCTCCCTGCATGCGGGCGGCGGTGCCGCCGGTGAGCACCACCGCACCGATGCGCCACGGGTCCGGCCCGGGGCCGGCGCCGGGGGCGGCGAGCAGGTCCTGGATGGTCATGGCGGGAGTGTGCCCCACCCGTGCCACGCTGGGCCCATGGACGCCAGCGAGCAGACCGGGCACCCCGCCCACCCCGACTCCGTCCCGGCCGGGCCCGACCCGGTGGGCATCGCCCTGGTCCAGGTCGCGGCCTCGCGCACCCCCGCCGACAACCTGCGCCACCTCGCCGAGGTCGAGGTGCCCCCCGCCGACCTGGTGGTGTGGCCCGAGGTCACCCAGCGTGACCTCGGCGGCGCGGGCGACGAGCTCGCCCCGGACGCCGAGGACCTCGACGGGCCCTTCGTGCAGGCACTGGTCGCGCGGGCCGCCGAGCACGGCGGCACCTGGGTCGCCGGGATGCTGGAGCGCGCCGGCTCCGGCGGTCCGCCGTACAACACCCTGGTCGTGGTGGACGGGTCGGGCCTCAGGGCGACCTACCGCAAGCTGCACCTCTACGACTCCTTCGGCTACCTGGAGTCCGACCGGGTCCGGGCCGGCGACGGCGAGCCGGTGGTGGTCGACGTCGCGGGGCTGCGCGTCGGGCTGATGACCTGCTACGACCTGCGGTTCCCCGAGCTGGCGCGGGTGCTGAGCGCCCGCGGCGCCGACCTGCTGCTGTGCCCGGCGGCCTGGGTGGCCGGGCCCCGCAAGGTGCGCCACTGGGAGACCTTGGTGACCGCGCGGGCGGTGGAGAACCTCGCCTACGTCGCCGCGGTCGGCCAGCCCGGGCCGACCTACACCGGCCACTCGCTCCTGGTCGACCCACGCGGCGACGTGGTGGTCGCCGGCGGTGAGGACCAGGAGGTGCTGGTCGGCGAGGTGTCCCGCGCGCTGCTGGTGCAGGCCCGCACCGAGAACCCGTCGCTGCTCAACCGGCGCGACGAGCTGGTGCTGCCGCGGACGCGCGAGCAACCGCCGGCCCGACGTACCGTCGGCCCATGAGCCGCGCGACGACCCGCGACATCAGCGCCGAGATGGTGGCCCTGGTGCTGCAGGTGCTCGTCGAGCCGGGCGGCCGGGTCGAGGCCGGCGACGCGGTGGTGCTGCTGGAGTCGATGAAGATGGAGATCCCGGTCCTCTCGGAGTGGGCCGGCACCGTGACCGAGGTGCCCGTGCAGCCCGGCGACGTCGTCCAGGAGGGCGAGCCGCTGGTGCGGCTGGAGTCCGCCTGAGCCCTCGCGCCGGCGGACGACCTAGACTCCGGCTGAGCCCGGGGCCTCGCCCCGGGACTCGGAGGGGTGCCGGAGTGGCCGATCGGAACCGCCTTGAAAGCGGTCGTGGGGAGACCCACCGCGGGTTCGAATCCCGCCCCCTCTGCCACGTCGCTCAGGCACGGGCCAGGCCGCGCCAGGCCGCGAGCGCGGAGACCGCGGTCGCGTCGAGCTTGCCGACCAGGCCGTTGCCGTGCATGACCGGGAGGGCGACGTAGCCCACCACCTCGCCCGGCGGGACCCGGCTAGCGTGGCGGACCATGACCCGGGTTCGCGTGCTCTTCCTCGGCGGCACCATCGCGATGACGATGGACGAGCTGACCGGCGGCGAGCTCCTGCCCGACCTGTCCGGCAGCGAGCTGCTCGCCGGGATTCCCCTGCCCGAGGGCCTCTCGGTGGAGCCGGTCGACGTGGCCCGCGTCGACAGCTCCGCGCTCACCTTCGACACCTGCCTGCGCACCCTGGACCTCGCCGAGGAGGCGGTGCGCGACGGGGTCGACGGGGTCGTCGTCGTCCAGGGCACCGACTCGCTGGAGGAGACCGCGTTCCTGTGGGACCTGTTGTGGTCCCACGACCGGCCCCTCGTGGTCACCGGGGCCATGCGCTCGGCGGACCAGCCGGGGGCCGACGGGCCGGCCAACGTGGTCGCCGCCGTCGAGGTCGCGGCCGCCGACCAGTGCCGCGGACAGGGCGCCCTGGTGGTGGTCACCGACGAGGTCCACGCAGCCCGCTTCGTGGCCAAGCGGCACACCAGCAACCTCGGCGCGTTCGTGTCCCCCGAGCTGGGCCCGGTCGGCCGGGTCGCCGAGGGCGTCCCCGTCCTGCTCGCGCGCCTGGAGCGGCGTACCCCCCTGCCGGTGCCGCACCTGGGCAGCCGGCCCTGGCCGCGGGTCGGGCTGGTCACCGCCGCGCTGGACGACGACCCGGAGACCTACCTGGCGCTGGCCGCGGTCAGCGACGGGCTCGTGGTGGAGGGCTTCGGCGCCGGCCAGCTGCGGCCCGAGGTGGCGCAGGCCCTGGACGAGGTCGTGGCCCGCATCCCGGTGCTGCTGGCCTCGCGCGCCGGTGCCGGGGCCGTCGCGACCCGCACCTACGGCGGGCCCGGGTCGGGCTCGGACCTGCACCGCCGGGGGCTCGTCCCGACGGGTCGCCTGGGCGCGCTCAAGGCGCGGGTGCTGCTGCGGCTGCTGCTCGCCCAGGCCGCCGCGACGGGGCAGGACCGGGAGGCCACGCGGCGACTGGTCGCCGACGCCGTCGCGGCCCACCGGCGTTGAGCGCGCGTCGGGCACCTCCAGGTGCCACCATGACCGCATGCACAAGCCCGACGGCCGGCCGCAGGTGGTCGCCCACCGCGGGGCCAGCGAGGTCCGCGCCGAGCACACCCTCGGCGCCTACGTCCAGGCCATCGAGGACGGCGCCGACGCGCTCGAGTGCGACGTGCGCCTCACCGCCGACGGCCACCTCGTCTGCGTGCACGACCGCCGGGTGGACCGCACCACCAACGCGCGGGGGGTGGTCTCGACCATGCGGCTCGAACAGCTGGTCGACCTCGACGCCGCGTCGTGGAAGAGCCCGTGGGCCGACCTCGACGACGAGGCGCTGGAGGTCGACGAGGAGCACAACCGGGTGCTCACGCTCAACCGGCTGCTCGAGGTGATCCGCGACTACGACCGGCCGCTGGAGGTGGCCATCGAGACCAAGCACCCGACCCGCTACGCCGGGCTGGTCGAGCGGACGCTGGTCGACCAGCTGTGGAAGTTCGGGTGGACGGGCGCCGAGGCCCCGGTGCGGATCATGAGCAAGTCGGGGGTGGCGCTGACCCGGGTGCGCCGGCTGGCGCCCGAGATGGAGGTCGTGCTGCTCATCGAGGGCCTGTCGTGGAAGGTCACCCAGCAGGCCCTGGGTCACGGCTGGATCGCCGGACCCGGGATCGCGGAGCTGCGCGAGAAGCCCAAGCTGGGCAGCCGGCTGCGCAAGGAGGGCCGTCGCATCCACGTCTGGACGGTCAACACCGAGGCCGATCTGCAGATCTGTCTCGACCTGGAAGCGGAGGCCGTGATCACCGACGTCCCGGATCGGGTACTTTCCTGGCTGGCCTGAGTTTGACACCCCCTGGGGTGGGGACGATCTGCGCGCGGAGGCCGCCCGAGCGCCTCTCCTTGCCACGGAAGGGCCCTGGAGCGACGACACGGAAGGTCGAGGCGATGTCGCAGGACGAGCTGGACGCGGTGGAGATCACCGTGCCGTTCCAGGCTCCGTCCGCCTCCCTGGTCCGTTCCGAGCTCAAGCAGTGGCTGAGCCAGAAGGGCTTCAGGGGCGAGACCGTCGACGACGCCCGCGTGGTGGTCTCCGAGCTCGTCGGCAACAGCGTCCGGCACGCCCACCCGCTCCCGGTCAACCAGCTGGTGGTCTCCTGGATGGTCGAGGGCGACGACCTGGTGATCTCGGTCACCGACGGCGGCTCCGGCACGTCTCCGCACCCGATCAGCGCCCCCGAGACCGCCGTCTCCGGACGCGGCCTGTCGATCGTCGAGGCCCTGGTCCAGCACTGGTGGGTCGAGGACGACCGCGGAGCGACCACGGTCCACGTCCGCATCCCGCTGGGCTAGACGGTATGACGTGACCCGGTCGCGTTGACGGGGTTGCGGGCCGGGGCCTCACTCACAAATGGTCGTGGGTTACCGAGTAGGGGCTGCCTGCTCGGCCTATCCAACAGTTGTGGGAGGCCCCGGTGTTCACCGAGCGTACGAGCGTTGGGCTCGACGTGCATGCACGATCGGTCGCGGCAGCAGCGATCGACGGCGTCACGGGCGAGCTGGTCCAAGCGAAGCTGACCCCTTCGCACGAGCACATCCGATCCTGGATCCAGGCCCTTCCCGGCCCGGTGGCGGTCGCCTACGAAGCTGGGCCGACAGGGTTCGGGCTGTCCCGGTCGCTGAATGCGGCCGGCGTGCGATGCGAGGTCGTCGCACCCTCGAAGCTGCAGCGGCCCAGTGGTGACCGGGTCAAGACCGACGCCAAGGACGCGGTCCACCTGGCTCGTCTCCTGCGCCTGGACGAGTTCACCGCGGTGGCGGTGCCCACCGTGGATCAAGAGTCGGCCCGCGACCTGGTCCGGGCACGTGAGGACGCCCGCGGGGACCTGATGCGAGCGCGGCACCGACTCTCGAAGCTGCTGCTGCGTCAGGGATTCGTCTACTCCCGGGGGGCATGCCTGGACCGGTGCTCACGACCAGTGGCTGCGTCAGGTCGGCCGCGGGCTCGGGCCGTTGGCGACCCGGTTGACCTTCGAGTCCGACTACGAGGCCGTGCTCAACGTCAAGGCCCGCCGCGACCGACTCGACGAGGCGATCACCCAGATGGCCGCGGACTGCGAGTTCACCCCCGTGGTCCGTCGTCTCGGCTGCCTGCGTGGGATCGGCACGTTGACCGGGCTGGCGTTGGCCGTCGAGGTCGGCGACTGGGATCGCTTCACCGGCAAGACCATCGGGTCCTTCATCGGCCTGGTCCCCAGCGAGTACTCCTCGGGCCAGACGCGGACCCAGGGATCGATCACCAAGACTGGCAACGCCCACCTGCGCCGGCTGCTGATCGAGTCGGCCTGGCACCACCGCCCCGCCTACCGGGTCGGGAAGACCATGCGTGACCGCTGGGACCTCGCCGGCCCCGCCGCACGGGCCCGCGGCGATGAAGGGAACCGGCGACTGCACCACCGCTGGAACAGCATGCGAGCCCGCCATAAGAAGCACACGGTCGCCAACGTCGCCATCGCCCGCGAACTGGCCGGCTGGTGCTGGTCCCTGGCCGTGCTTGAGGAGTAGCTCACCCGATCTGCTTCGTCGACCACGCAGCGGCAGCAGCGCGAGGAGCGACCCGCGACACAGCTATGAGCAACTGACCTCCCAGGGCCAGCGACGCTCGACCCTAGACACGCGACCCGCTCCAGCCGAACAGCCCGTCCTGCGGTAACCAACCCGCGCATATCAGCCTGACCGCGCGTCGAACGACACGCTCAGCCACTCGCTACGGACGACGAAGCACGAGGCGCCCGCCCCGATTACCGGGACGGGCGCCTCACCCTGCCCCTTGACAGGAATGGCCTACATATCAGCTGGCCGCGCCGACCTGCGGGCCGACCGCCGAGCGGATCCCGGCAGGCGGCACCGACTACGGTGCCCGCATGGGAAAGCGCAGCCGCGACCGGGCACGTCCGACACCGACCGGGACCGCCGCCGACGCCGGTGGGGTCGGCCCGCGCCAGCCGTGCCCGTGCGGGTCGGGCAAGCGCTACAAGAACTGCCACGGCAGCGGGCGCGGCGCCACCACGATCGTCCGCCGCCCCTTCGAGGGTCTCGCCGCCGAGTGCGACCTGATCGCGCTGCGCGAGCTCGTCCCGGCCGCCACCGCCGCCCTGCACCTGCGCGAGGGCACGGTGCCCGACGACCGCGCCGTGCGCCTGTGCAGTCTCCTCCCGGGCGCGGCGCCGGCGCTGGTGCGCGAGGACGGCACGATCTGGCTGGGCATGCAGGTGCAGCACTCCTTCGGCGACCCGAGCCGCGAGCTGGCCGCGGTCCTGCTGGAGGCCTACGACGCGGCGCCGGGCGCCCTGGTCGGGCTCACCGAGGCGCCGGGGGACGGCCCGCGCCTCCAGGACCTGCTGGCCGACGAGCCGCTCCGGGTGGAGGTGCACGACGGGTTCGACTTCTGGATCTCCGACGTCGAGGACGCCGACGGCAGCCTCGCGGCCAGCCTCGAGCAGGCCAACGGGGCCGCCTCCCCGACCGCGCGGCTGACCGGCGTCGAGGCGGCGTACTGGACCGACGTCGGCACCAAGGAGCACCTGCGCTGGGTGATGCCGCACGACGAGGACCGGCTGCTCGACGCCCTGGCACGGCTGCACGCCGCGGGGGAGGACGGGCTCACCGCGGACTCGCGCCTGGTCGGCATGTTCCGTGCCCACGGGGTGCTGGTGCCGGTGTGGGACCTGCCCCCGGGCACCGGTCCGGAGGCACTGCAGGAGCCCGCCGCCACCGTCGCGGCCCGGTTGGCTCAGGCGCTGGAGGACACCTCGCCGCTGACGCCGCCGCAGCGCGCCGCCCGCTCGGGGCTGGCCAACCGCCAGGTCACGATCCGGTGACGACGGTGGTCGGCCCACTCCACCTCTTAGGTTGAGCCGCGATCTGCGAACCCCGTATGATCAGGGTGTCCGGTCGTTGTTGTATCCCCCGTCAACAGCGGCCGGACGCTTCGTTTTCCGTCGTCTCGAGGCGTTGTCGCACATGATCCCGTGGTCGATGAGACGTACGGGCGGGCCGATCACCCGCCCGTCCCGTCCCGGGCGGCCCCCGGCGCCCGGGGTGTCCACGCTTCGTGCCCTGCTTGCCCGCGCCAGCGCGTGTGAGAGGGTCGCAGGATGATCCGCTTCGAAGGCGTGACCAAGTCCTTCCCGGACGGCACGGTCGCGGTGGGCGGTCTCGACCTCGTCGCGCCCCAGGGGCAGATCACGGTGCTGGTGGGTCCCTCCGGCTGCGGCAAGACGACCTCCCTGCGCATGGTCAACCGGATGATCGTGCCCACCTCCGGCCGCATCACCGTCGACGACCAGGACACCGCCTCCATGGACGCCGCGGCCCTGCGCCGGGGCATCGGCTACGTCATCCAGCACGCCGGGCTGTTCCCGCACCGCACCGTCGCCGACAACATCGGGACCGTGCCGCGGCTGCTCGGCTGGGACAAGCCCAAGGCTCGGTCTCGCAGCGTCGAGCTGCTCGAGCGCGTGGGGCTGCCGACCGCCTTCGCCGACCGCTACCCCCACCAGCTCTCCGGTGGCCAGCAGCAGCGCATCGGGGTGGCGCGCGCCCTCGCCGCCGACCCGCCGGTGATGCTGATGGACGAGCCGTTCAGCGCCGTGGACCCGATCGTGCGCGAGCAGCTGCAGGACGAGTTCCTGCGCCTGCAGTCCGAGCTGGGCAAGACCATCCTGTTCGTCACCCACGACATCGACGAGGCCGTCAAGCTCGGCGACCAGGTGGCGGTGCTGCGCGTCGGTGGCACCGTGGCCCAGCTGGCCGACCCCGGCTCGCTGCTCGCCGACCCCTGCGACGACTTCGTGGCCGACTTCGTGGGCCGAGACCGGGGCTACCGCGGCCTCGGCTTCCGCAACGCTCCCTCCCTCGAGCCGCACGAGGAGCCGTGGGTCATGCTCGGCGACGAGCCCTCGGTGCACGCCCGCGGCGAGAGCGCGCGCTGGTTGCTCGTGGTCGACGAGGACCGCCGCCCCCTCGGCTGGGTCGAGCCCGCCCGCATCTCCGGGGCGGTCACCGACCCCGACCTGCACCGCGGCGGCACGGTCGCGGCCCTCGAGGGCAGTGCGCGCGCGGTGCTCGACTCGGCGCTGTCCTCGCCCAGCGGTCGCGGCGTCGTGGTCGACGCGGACGGTCGGCTCCTCGGCACCGTGACCGCCGCCGAGGTGGTCGAGGCGATGGAGGCCCACCGCGGCCGCGCCGCGGTCCGCGAGGCCGTGGCCGGACCTGCCGACAACAAGCCGGGGGCCGGCTGATGGACTGGATCGGCAGCCACCTCGACGACATCTGGTCGTTCACCCTGCAGCACGCGTGGCTGTCGGCCGTGCCCACCCTCCTCGGCCTGCTCGTCTCGGTGCCCCTGGGCTGGGCGGCCCGGCGCTGGACCTGGGCCTATGTCCCGCTCGTGGCCGGCACGGGTCTGCTCTACACGATCCCGTCGCTGGCGCTGTTCATCCTGATGCCGCTGATCCTCGGCACGCTCGTGCTCGACCCGATCAACGTGGTCGTGGCGATGACGCTCTACACCGTCGCGCTGCTCACCCGCACGGTGGCCGACGCGCTGGCCTCGGTCCCCGACGACGTGGTGGCCGCCGCCCGCGCGATGGGCTTCGGCGGCGTACGCCGCTTCTTCACCGTCGACCTGCCCCTCGCCGTCCCCGTGATCGGAGCCGGGCTGCGGGTCGCTGCGGTGAGCAACGTGAGCATCGTCAGCGTGGCGGCCCTGATCGGGGTGCCCCAGCTCGGGTCGCTGTTCACCGACGGCTTCCAGCGCGACTTCCTCGACCCGATCGTCGCCGGCATCGTGGGCTGCGTGGTCCTCGCGCTGGTCTTCGACCTCGCCGTCGTCCTGGCCGTCCGGCTGCTCACCCCGTGGGAGCGCAGCACGAGCGCCGCGAAGGGGCGCGCCACCACCGAGGCGGAGGCGTCGGCATGAGCGCGGGCGAGGGCAGCCTCTTCGAGCAGGTCGGCGCGTGGCTGACCGACGGGTCCCACTGGCAGGGCTACGACGGGATCTGGCACCGGCTGTTCCAGCACCTGGAGTACTCCGCGATCTCGCTCGCGGTGGCCGCGGTCGTCGCGATCCCGCTCGGGATGTACATCGGCCACACCGGCCGCGGACGGCTGCTCGGGGTCGGCGTCACCGGCGCCATGCGCGCGATCCCGAGCCTGGGCCTGCTGTTCCTGGCGATCATGACCCTCGGCGACACCCTGCCCGGCAACTCCGCCCTCTACGTCCCCACGATCGCCGCCCTGGCGATCCTGGCCGTGCCGCCGCTGCTCGCCGGCACCTACTCCGGCATCGACCAGGTCGACGCCGCCGCCCGTGACGCCGCCAAGGGCATGGGCATGCGCGGGCGCCAGGTGCTGTGGCAGGTGGAGCTGCCCTGCGCGCTGCCCCTCATCGCCTCGGGGATCCGCTCGGCGGCCCTCCAGGTGATCGCCACCGCGACGCTCGCCGCCTCGGTGAGCCTGGGTGGCCTCGGGCGGTTCCTGATCGACGGCATCCAGGTCAGCGACTACCCCCAGATGGCCAGTGGTGCCGTGCTCGTGGCGGCCCTGGCCCTGACCGTGGACCTGCTCCTCGCGATCCTCCAACGACTCGTCGTGTCGCCCGGGCTCACCGGGCGCACGGCGCGCAGGTCCGGACGGCAGCCTGCCGACCGGACCGACGACAGCACCGACACCAGCACCGACACCAGCACCGAGGCCAGCACCGAGGCCAGCACCGACGAGGCCTCGGGGCCCACGACAGAGAAGGCAACAGCATGAGACGCATCAAGGCCCTGACGACGCTCGCCGCCGTGCTCGCCCTGGGGCTGAGCGCCTGCGGCGGAACCTCCGACAGCGATCCGACAGCCACGGGAAGCGGCGGGTCCGGCGACGGCGGCCAGTCCGTCACGATCGGCTCCGCCAACTTCTCCGAGAGCGCGCTGCTCGCGGAGATCTACGCCGGCGCCCTCGAGGCGAAGGGGCTGGACGTCTCCACGAAGCTCAACATCGGCAGCCGCGAGCTCTACATCAAGGGCATCGAGGACGGCTCGATCGACATCGTGCCGGAGTACACCGGCGTGCTGCGCGACTTCTTCGTGGACCAGCAGGGCAGCGGTCAGTCCGACGCCTCCGACGCCGAGGGCGTCTACAACCAGCTCGAGGAGGTCGTCCCCGACGGCCTGGTCGTCGGCGGCTACAGCAAGGCCGAGGACAAGGACGCGGTCGTGGTCACCCGCGAGACCGCCGACAAGTACGACCTGGAGTCCATCGGCGACCTCAAGGGCGTCGCGGGCAAGCTCACCCTCGGTGGGCCGCCGGAGTGGAAGACCCGGCAGACCGGCGTCCCCGGCCTGAAGAAGGTCTACGGCGTGGACTTCGGCAAGTTCACCGTCACCGACGCCGGCGGGCCGCAGACCCTCAACGCGCTGACCGACGGTCGGATCGACGCCGGCAACCTGTTCACCACCAACCCGCAGATCGCCGCGCAGGACCTGGTCGTGCTCGACGACCCGGAGTCGCTGTTCGGCTCGCAGAACATCGTGCCGCTGATGCGCGAGGAGGTCGCCACGGACAAGGTCGTGGAGACCCTCGACGCGGTCGGCCAGGCGCTCGACACCGAGACCCTGACCGAGCTGGTCGGCAAGATCGACATCGACAAGCAGGACCCGGCCGACGTGGCCGACCAGTGGCTGCAGGACAACGACTTGGGCTGAGCGCGGCGGTGGCCGCCCTCGGCGCGACCGCACGACGACCACCCAGGGGGTCCGGCCTGCCAGCGGCCGGGCCCCTTCGTCGTACGCCGGCTGGGACGGCGCGGCTCAGCTGTGCACGCTGTCGCGGATCTCGCCGACGAGCTCCTCGAGCACGTCCTCGAGCGCGACCAGCCCGAGCAGCTCGCCCTCGTCGCCGACCACTCGCCCGAGGTGGGCGCCGCGGCGGCGCAGGACCGAGAACGCCTCGTGCAGCCGCTGGTGGGGGCGGATCGTGGCGAAGGACCTCACCCGCTTGTCCTCGAGGCGGGCATCGTCGGCGGGGTCGACCTCCAGCACGTCCTTGACGTGGATGTAGCCGACCAGGTCGCCGTCGGGCGCCTCGACCGGGAACCGGGAGAAGCCGGTCTCGGCGCAGGTGGTCTCGATGTCGATGAGCAGCGCGTCCTGCGGCAGCGTGACCAGCTGGTCCAGCGGGATCAGCACGGCCTCCACGGTGCGCTCGGTGAAGCCGAGGGCGCCGGCGAGCCGGTCGTACTCGTCGTCGCCGAGGGTGCCCTCGTGGCGCGACTCGTCGAGCATCGCGGAGACCTCGGTGTGGGTGTAGGTCGAGCCGACCTCGTCCTTGGGCTCGATCCGCACCAGGCGCAGGAACCCGTTGGCCACCGCGTTGAGCGTGACCACGACGGGGCGCAGCACCGTGACCACCAGCATCATCGGCGGCCCGAGCACCAGCGCGGCGCGCTCGGGCCCGGCGAGCGCGATGTTCTTGGGCACCATCTCGCCGAGCACCACGTGCAGCGCCACGATGACGCCGAGGGCGAGCACGAACGCGACGGGGTGCAGCAGTCCCTCCGGCATGCCGAGACCCGCGAAGACGGGCTCGAGCAGGTGGGCCACGGCGGGCTCGCCGACCGCGCCGAGACCCAGCGAGCAGGCGGTGATGCCGAGCTGGGCGCCGGCCATGACCAGCGAGACGCGCTCCATGGCGCGCAGCGTCGTGCGCGCGGCGCGCGAGCCCTGGGCGACCAGGGGCTCGATCCTGGTCCGCCGGGCCGAGACCAGGGCGAACTCCGCACCGACGAAGAACGCGTTGAGCGCCAGCAGCACGACGGTCACCAGGAGCAGGGCGGCGTCGTCACCCACGGTCGGCCTCCCCACGAGCACCCGCGGACCGGTGGGCCCCCCGGGCCCCGTGGGCCCCGTGGGCCCCGCGCAGGACCTCGAGGCGGACCCGGTCGACCCGGAGCCCGTCCATGCGGACCACGCCGAGGCGCGCTGCCTCCGCGTCGTGCGGCTCTCCCTCGTCGTCGTAGCGCACGGCGAGCGGGACCTCGATCGCCTCACCCGCCTCGGGGATGCGGCCGAGCTCGCGGAGCACGAGCCCGCCGAGGGTGTCGTAGTCCTCGTGCGTCGGGAGCGAGACCCCGGTCAGTCCGGCGATCTCGTCGGGGCGCAGCAGTCCGGACAGCGTCCAGGAGCCGTCCGCGTGGGGCCGCGACGCGGCGTCGAGCGGGTCGTGCTCGTCGGAGATCTCGCCCACGATCTCCTCCACCACGTCCTCGACGGTCACCATGCCGGCGGTGCCGCCGTACTCGTCGACCACGACGGCCAGCTGGAAGCTCTCGTCGCGCAGCCGGGCCAGCAGCGGGTCCAGCTGCAGCGTCTCGGGGACGGTGGCGACCTCGACGAGGAGGTCGCGCACCTTGGTGCGGGCGCGGTCGACGCGCGGGACGGCCACGGCGTGCTTGACGTGGACCACGCCGGCGACGTCGTCCTCCCTCCCGGCGCCGCCGAGGACGGGGAAGCGGGAGTGGCCGCTGGAGCGGGCGAGGGCGATCACGTCGAGCGCGGTGTCGGCGGCCCTGACCGAGTCCATCCGCACACGCGGGCTCATCACCTCCCCGGCCGTGCGGTCGCCGAACGCCACGGACCGCTGCACCAGCCCGGCGGTGTCCTCGTCGAGGGTGCCCTCGGAGGCCGAGCGGGCGGCGAGCGAGGCGAACTCCTCCGCGCTGCGGGCCGAGCGCAGCTCCTCCTGCGGCTCGATGCCCAGCCGGCGCACGAGGGCGTTGGCGGTGCCGTTGAGCACGCGGATGGGCACGGCGGCCGCGGCGGTGAAGGCGCGCTGGTAGGCCTGGGTGGCGCGGGCGGTGCCGAGGGGGCGGGCGATGGCGAGGTTCTTGGGGACGAGCTCCCCGAACAGCATGGTCAGCAGTGTGGCGGAGACCAGGCCGATCGCCAGCGCGACGCCGTGCACCGCGTCGGCGGGGACGCCGGCATCCTCCAGCGGGCCCTCGATCAGGCGGGCGATCGCCGGCTCGGCGAGGAAACCGATGGCCAGGTTGGTGACGGTGATGCCGATCTGGGCGCCGGAGAGCTGGGTGGACAGCGAGCGCAGCGCCCGCTGCACGCCCTGCGCCGGCTTGTCGCCCTCGGCCGCCCGCCGGTCCACGGCCGACCGGTCGACGGTGACGAAGGCGAACTCGGCGGCGACGAAGCCGCCGCAGGCCAGCACCAGGAGCACGGCCGCCCCGAGGAGCACCCAGGTCACCGGGCGTCCCTCTTGGACGGCAGCGGCGTATGTCGAGGCTGGTCGGGTGACGGGCTCACGCGACCAGTGTCCCCCACACCGGGGCGCTCAGGCGCCCTCGGTCACGCGGCCCTGCTCACAGGCCGGTGTAGCGCAGGTTGCCCCGGTGGTCGAAGCGCTCGAGCAGCCAGGCATAGGTGCCGGTGTTGCGCCTCAACGGGGCCGCGGCGAAGTACCACGTGGTCCTCGTCGGGCAGGCGTTGGTGTAGAGGATCGTGCGCTTGTACTTGAAGATCCAGCCGAGCTTGTAGGCCCGTGCGCGGTAGAGGTGGTCGTTCTTCGGGACCGGGAAGCGGTACTTCCAGCCCCGGGTGGTCCTGGACCTGGTCGTCGTCGAGCGGGAGTGCACGTAGTTGTAGGTGGTGGTCACCTCGACCCCGACCGGACCGATCTTGCCGCCGGCCTTCCCCTGCACCGTGACGTCGTGGACCTCGCCGACGGTCGAGGCGGTCGACGTGCCCTCGCTCAGGGTGCGGACGATCGTGCCGTAGCCCTTCCAGTCGGAGAAGTTCGACGTCGGGATCCACACCTTGCGGCCCTTGTTCGGCGTGGAGTAGCTGATGTGGTCCACCGCGCAGGTGGCCCAGGCCCCTGGGGCGCCGGCGACACCGACGGCCACGAGCGAGGTGGTGCTGAGCATGAGGGCGGCGGCGGTGCGGAGACGGCGGGTCATGAGGTCCCTCCCGAGAGTGGCCAACGGCCTGGCCCGGACATCGTGGACCTGCGCCCCCGACGTGGTCAACCACCAGGGGGTACGCCGGCCCGGGCCTCGACCTCGGCCAGGTGCGGGTCGCGCAGTCCGACCGTGTCGGTGCTCCAGAACGCCTCGCAGTAGACCAGCGGGCCGCGCACCCACTCCTCGTACGCCGGCAGCAGCCGCACCTGGAAGGCCGGGTCGGGGATCCGGGGCGAGGGACGGGTGAAGCCGACCGGTGACGCGGCGTGGAAGCCGCGGCGGCCGTAGAAGGTCCAGTCGCCTTCGAGGAACACCGCCGGCGCGCCGAGCCGCTCCGCGGCCTCGACGGCCGCCGCGAGCAGGGCGCTGCCCACGCCGCGGCCCTGGCGCCCGGGCAGCACGGAGAGCGGGCTGAGCACGAGCACCTCGACCAGCCGCTCCCGGGCGTCGACCCAGCAGCGGTTGAGCTGCACGTGCCCGACGACCTGCTCGTCCTCGCGGGCGACGAGCGAGGCGCGGACCGCTGCCGTGGCCTCGAGCGCACGCAGCAGCTGCACGACGCGGCCGTCGGGCGCCTCCCCGAAGGCGGCGGCGACCACGTCCTCGACCGGCTCCCGGTCGCGCTCAGTGGCCGCGCCGACGGACGGAGTCACGGGGGGTCACCGCGGGGTGACCGCGGGGTCACCGCGGGCCCGACTCGGGGCTCAGACCCGCTTGCGGGTGTTGCGGCCGGTCACGGTCGAGGCGATGACGACCAGCACGGCGGCGACGATGACGGCCACCAGCCAGCGGATCCAGTCGACGCCACTCGTGGACGACCCGCCGAAGGCGGTGTAGACGTACCAGCCGAGGATGACTCCACCGATGCCGCACAGGATCGTGAGCCAGAACGGCGTGTTGTCCTTGTCGCCCGGCGCGACCAGCTTGCCCAGCAGGCCGATGATGATGCCCGCGATGATGACGCCGATGATCTCCATGGGTCTCTCCCTGTGCTCGCCCGACGACGGGGCCGGCGCCCGTCATGGGGGGTCTACCCGTTCGGGGCGACGTCCACGCCCGCCCGGTCCCCTGGCGGTCCGGGACGGGACGACGACCCGCGACGACCCGCGATGGCCGGCGCTGCCGGAGAGGCCTGGAGACGGACGAGCCCGGATCCCCTCGGGACCCGGGCTCCGACGTCCGGGACGTCACGCGGCGGAGGATAGGGGATTCGAACCCCTGAGGGCTGTTAACCCAACCCGCTTTCCAAATCTGGGATCACGGGTTCTGGGTTGTTCGCGGACCTCCGCTGAGCGTGAAACCGGCGTCCGCGGGCGCCTCTGGACGGCCCCGGACGAGAACAACTGAGACTAGAACTGAGACTAAGCGGGATCAGGGCTTCGCCACTTCTGTTGCGCGGCCGCGTGTGCAAACCGTGGCACTCCGCAGCGCATCAGGTGGGCGACGAGTGCGTCGAAGGTGATGGCCGGCCGTTGCGTGGCGGCGGCTTGCTCGTGGAGAACGCGAATCACGATGTCAGGGTCGAGGTCCAGCTGGTTGAGCAGGAAGTCGTCTGGGCTCTGTGCCTCGAGTCCCAGCGGCTCAAGGGCGGCGGCCGGGAAGTCACTGAGATTCGCCGTCACGATGAGATCAGCCTGGCCTCGGATTGCAGCAGCGACCACGTGCCGGTCGTCTTCGTCTGGCAGCGCGATGCCTCCCACCAGAGGCTCCCATCCGCGGACGCACGCGTCGTCGAAGGCGCGGTTCATCGCTGCGGAGCGCCTGCGGGCTGGTCCGTCGGCCAGCTCAGGGTGGATGTCTTCGATCGCTGACACCATCTCGTCGAGAATCGAGTCACTCCACAAAGGCCTGTAGAGGTCGGCTTCGGCCAGGCGCAGCAAGGTGTCGGCCAACGCGACGGGCACGAGAACGCACGCGTCCAGCAGTGCGCTGAACCTGGCCAAGAGCCCCGGTCATCCCTTCCGCTTGCGAGCGCGCCTGAGTGCCTCGGCGTAGTCCACCTCGGTCTCGTACAGCCCCGCCGCAGCGGACTCGCGCGTCAGCTCGTCAAGGTCGGCGCGTCGTTCGGTGCGTTGGCGCTCCTGGTAGCTGAGGACGTCGTGCAGTCGCACCCGCCGGTGTCGGCCCGCGGCCGGACGCTCGAACTGGATCTCTCCCGCCTCGAGCAGCTTGATCAGGGTTGGCCGACTGATGCCCAGGAAGGTCGCGGCCTCCTGAGTCGTCAAGAGCTGGTCGATGGGAGCGACGGTGATCGCCTTGCCCACGCGCATCGCCTGCGCAACCTGGCGCAGGACGCGAAAGGCTTCCAGCGGGAGCGGGACCGTCTGGCCGTCAGGCCCGACGAGAGCAGCCGGCGCAGTCACATGCTCGAGGAACTTCGACAGGTCGAGCATGGCCTCCAAGTCCTCTGGAGGCAGAACGGTGTTGCCCTCTCCAACGTGCGTGCTCATGGGTCCAGCCTAGCCTAAAGCGCAATATTCGAAACCAACCGAGCTAGTCAGAAGCAGGTGGTCGCAGGAGCTGGCGGGCACGGTGATAGGTAATTCCGACCCGATCGGCCGCTACCCGGATGGTCAGCTCCTCGTCGAGGAGGGCGCCCAGGGCGGCCACGATCCGGCGCTCCGCGTCGGCCTGAGCCCGCACCGCGGCACGGCCAGCTCGAGTCGCCCGGCTGATGCGTGACCGGCGGGCAACCGCCTCCGGCGCCGCGTTGTCGCGCTGGCGAACCAAGCGCTCAATCCTGCGCCGGCCGGC
>CAWEQX010000016.1:0-97539 GCA_963811385.1 uncultured Actinomycetota bacterium
ACCTCAGCCGGCGGCCCTTCACTTGGTCTTTGAGCGGGGCCGTGCCTTCGTGGGCAACGGCCACTCATACCCATCTCCGTCGACCAAACTCGCCGAGTAGCCGCCCGGATCGAGCGGTCGGCTGCGCTTCGAGCCGGCGCCCATGGCCGCGTCGATCAGCGGTTGCCATGCAGCCCGGATGACTTCGGAAGCTCCATGTTCGGCCAGGCTTCCACCAACAGCGCCCCATCCACGGCGTTAAGCAAGACCTCCTCGACGCCGTGGCGAAGCGCCAGCTCGTAGAACTCGATGCGGTCGCCGAGCACGGAGAGATCCCATACGTCGTAGCCCACGATCGCGCGGAAGTAGAACACCGTCACGCGTGCGTAGCACGTCGAGATCGGCAACTGCCAGAGCCGATCCGGCACCAGGGACCCGCCGCGTCTGGGTCCTCCAGGTAGTCGAAAGCGACCAGCGGCTTGACTGCGAGTTCATGGTCAGCCGCAGCGACAAGCCGCTCGACCACCTCCAGGGTCGGGGACTTGCGGCGCGCCTCGTACTCCGAAACCGAGGACTGCTGGGTCCTTGCCCACTCCGCCAGCTGGCGCTGGGAGAGACCCGCTGCCTTGCGGGCAATCTCGATCACCGTCTTCGACTCCACCACCCTCATATTATCGCTGATCATCGATAGGCAGGCGCTGTCCACCTACTGGATGAGGTCGGGAAACGCCTGACCACGTCGAATCCAGAAGGAGCACCAACGATGACCGCATCACCGATCGACCCCGCCGACGACCGCCGCCCGGCCAGGAACCCCGGCGACGAGATGCTCAGCCTCCAGGAAGCCTGCGCCTTCCTCCGCGTCCCCGAGGGCACCCTGCGCTACTGGCGCCACCTCGGCAGCGGGGCCCCGCAGCTTCAAGATCGGCCGCCACGTCCGCTACTGGCGAGCCGACCTCGTCCTCTGGCTCACCGAGCAGACCAACCGTCCCCAGAACCACCGCTGACCCTGCCCCACCGTCGGATCTCAGAGAGACGATGGAGCGATCCTGGAAGGAGCATCACCATGGCGGGAAACATCGCCAAGCGAGCCAACGGCAAGTGGCGGGCGCGGTACCGCGACGAGGCCGGCAACGAACGCGCGCGGCACTTCGACCGCAAGATCGATGCCCAGCAGTGGCTGGATCAGGTCACCTCGGCGGTGGTCACCGGCACGTACGCCGATCCCAAGGCCGGCCGGATCACCTTCGCGGCGTTCTTCGGGGAGTGGTCGGCCCGCCAGGTCTGGGCACCCGGCACCGTGCTCGCGATGTCGCTGGCGGCGAGATCCGTGCCGTTCGCGGGGAAGCCGATGAAGCAGGTCCGGCGCTCGGACGTCGAGACCTGGATCAAGCAGATGGACGCCGCCGGGCTTGCCCCCGGCACGATCAAGACGCGGTACGTCAACGTCAGGTCGGTGTTCCGCGCCGCCGTGAAGGACCGGGTGATCGGCTCCGACCCGACCGACGGCGTACGCCTCCCCCGCGGCCGTCGCGCGGACGTCGCCATGTCGATCCCCGCTCCGGAGGAGGTCGGGCAGCTCATGGCCGTGGCCGACGAGCGGTTCCAGCCGTTCATCGCCCTCTGCGCGTTCGCCGGCCTGCGGCTGGGTGAGGCCGCCGGGGTCCAGCTCGGCGACGTCGACTTCCTCCGCAGGTCGCTGAAGGTCTCCCGCCAGGTCCAGCGCGTCAACGGTGGCGCGATCGACGTACGGGCGCCGAAGTACGGCTCAGAGCGCGTCGTCTACCTCGCCGACAGCCTCGTCAACGTGCTCGCCGAGCACGTCACCGCTCACGGCACCACCGGCAAGGATCGGTGGCTCTTCGCCGGGGAGGGCGACGACCCACCGCACCAGAACACCGTCGGCTACTGGTGGCGCAAGACGCTGCGCGACGCCGGGCTGTCCGGCATCAAGCTCCACGACCTGCGGCACTTCTACGCCTCCGGCCTCATCGCGGCCGGGTGCGACGTCGTGACCGTCCAGCGCTCGCTCGGCCACGCGAAGGCGACGACGACCCTCAACACCTACGCCCACCTCTGGCCGACCGCCGAGGACCGCACGAGGAAGGCAGCGGAGTCGATCATGTCCGCGTCGCTCGGCCAGCCTGCCGCGGCCCTGGCCGAGTTGGCGGCGGGTTCGGGTGAGTGAGCCGCGCCTCCGATCGCAGGTGTACCCGGCGGGGCGCCGGCTCGACGGGCGTCGGTGGGGCGGCACACCAGTAAGACGTGTCGGCCCGGCCTGTCGGCCGGGCCGGGATAGATAGGGTGTGGGCATGTCGTTGGCCCTGACGGCTGCGAACCATCCGAGCTGTCCTGGTCGCAAGCCCCACGTGAGTTGCTCGGCCACACAAGGCCGGGCCGCCGCTTCGAGCCCACGCAAGAGCGGCTCCTGGACGACGAGCTGGTGACACTCGCGACAAGGCTGCCCCGTGCGGCCGAGGGACTGGCTCTTGTCCGCGAGTTCCCGGGCGGGAGGGGCGTGGCCGACGCCGTCGCGGTGACCGGATGGCAGGAACCCGTGCGTCAGCGGATCGCGCTGCAACTGCCGCTTCTTGACAGCGAGACGGACTGCTCCGTAGTCGCGGCGCTGTCCCCCAACCAGACCCGGACAGTCACGGGCATTGGGGGAGCGTCTCGGTATGAGCGACGAGCAGGTCGTGCGGAGGCTCCGGTCTCTCGCGTCCGCCGGGTACGTCGAGTCGAGGGGCTCCGGCTTCCGACGCGTGCGCGGCCTTGAGCCGATCGGCCGCGCGTACGCGCTCGAGGCGAAGGTCAGCGACTGGCAGCAGGGCGTCGGCCAGGCGTTGCGCTACTCGACCTGGTGCGACGCCGCAGCGGTCGTGCTCCTGAAGCCTCCGCGAGACCTCTCGGACGCCAAGAAGCGGTCCTCCAAGCTGGGCGTGGGCCTCGGCGGCCGACGGCCGGTGGGTCGTGAGGCCACGCATCGGCCGGCCGCACGCCGGGCTGCGTCTCGCGATGTCCGAGCAGTTCGCGCGGCTGATCGTCGAGTCAGAGTCCTTCTGAGCGTGCGTACGCCTCCAGGGCACTGGCCGGGTTCACCGCCCAAGCGGTCTTGTCGGTTTCACGGACGACCGGCCGCAGGTCGGCGATCAGGCTGTCGTAGTCCGAGACAGCGGCGCGGTAGCGGTTCCTGAGCTCACCCACCCGGGCCTGTCGTGAGCCAGCGGCGATGATCTGCTGGACCGCGGACCGGAGCTGGCGTAGATGGTGCATCCGCTGCGCCTGGTCGCTCGGTGGCATCGGACCGCCGCGGATAGTGCGGGCACGCGCGGCGTCCCAGCGCTCGATGGCTTCAGCAGTGTCCCGGCGAAGGATCGAGTTCAGCCCGCCCTGAGTCACGTACGATGCGGGGATCCTGATGCCCGGGTCCGAGTCCACGCGGAAGGCGAGCGGGTCGAACGTCCGCTGGGCGCGGTCCCAGCCGCTGCCGAGGGTGTCGGCCCCTGCAGCGACCGCCGGTAGGCCGGCGAAGTCCCCATGGGCGACGATCACGCGGGACCGCAGCGAGAGCGAGTGGACGGTCCGGCACAGGCCGGCGAAAGCGGCCGTGTCCGTAGGTCGGGGACGTGGTCCACCACCAGCTCGTTCGCAACCGTGATCATCCAGACCGGTGCGCGGAGTGCGGCGAGGCTCCCGACGTAAGCGTCGAGATGCGGGCCCGCCGACCAGAAGGACCGGGTGCCGACGAGAGACTGCCAGCAGTCCTTATCGAGCCCGCGGGCGACGCGTGCGAGGTCGCGGGCCACGTAGGCGTTGGGCGACTGCGGCGCCTGGAGCTGCAGCGCCGGGGCGAGGTGAGGTGCGCCGACCTGGCTCTGGCGGTCGAAGACGCGCTCGACGTGCGCCAGCTGGTGGGCCGCGCCCTCGAGGTTCGCACCGGCCGGCCCCCACAGCTCCCATGCTTCGTAGAAGTCTCGCTTGTTCGTGCTAGGCAGGAACAGGGCGTGGGTCATGGCGTCGAAGACCACCTCGCCCTTCGCGCCCCGCACGGCCTGAGCGACGTCCGACGCGCTGGGGTGCCGCGGCTCGGCGACGCGCGGGGTTGCGAACGGGTTGAGCACCACGCCGTCCGCGGAACCGCCGGAGACCGCATCGACGCACCACTTGCGGTGGCCGATCCGTCGGCCGTCGTGGATCAGGACGCCGCTCATCGCCCGGCTCCTACGCTGTCGAGCGCCGACTTCAACTCAGCCCCGTCGAGGTAGCGCCTGGCGGGCTGGCGGCTCAGGCAGGTGTCGATGACCTCGCCGAGTTCCGGCGAGATCCCCTGCACCAGGGTGGCGATGCTGGGTGCCTGCTGCTCGACGAGTCTGCGGTCGTACTCCACCTGGTCGCCGTTCGGGTCGACCGGGAAGGTCCCCGTGAGGGCGAAGAACGCGAGAGTGCCGAGCGCGAAGATGTCGCTGGCCGGCGTCGGGTCCCCACCCGGCACGTGCTCCGGAGAGCGCCAGCCCGGGGTGCCGGGCTGGAACGCACCCGTCAAAGCCGTCTTCGCCAGGTGCCGCGCGAGCCCGGGGTCCATGAGCACGAAATGCCCGTCCGACGTCCGCCGCACGTTCCCCGGGGAAAGGTCGCGGTGGACGACCTCCAGGTCGTGGCAGGCTGCGAGCGCCTCGGCCATGTCGTGCAGCAGCGGCCACACCTCCGACTCGTCCCATGTGCGGTTCAGGAACACGCGCAGGTCATCGCCGTCGAGATACTCCTCGGCCCAGCAGACAGCGGCGGGCGGCTCGCCGATCTCGACGGCGTCGGTGAGGACCTTCACTACGCGCTCCGAGTCGACAGCAGAGAGCAGCTCGACCTCGCGGTGCGCCCGCTGCAACGTGATATCGCCGTTCGGGTCCTGTGACAGGAGCACGATCTTCGCGACGGCCGGCGCACCGCTCAGAGTGCCCTTCAGGACGAGCTTCTGCCCGCCCTGTGCGAGCGGCTGGGCGTCCTCGAAACCCAAGGCCGCACTGACCTCGGCGATGAGTTCGGTCGGGGTCACGGTCGGCTCCAGGCGAGTTGGCACACGCCGAAGATGATGCCAGTTCGCCGAAAGGTCACGTCGCAGACGTGCTAACTGATAGCAGCGGGTCCGGAGTGGCCCCGACACGGCTTGATCGAGCCCATCCCGCTCAAATTGCTTGCGGACTCTGTGCGGACTGGGAGGGGTCAGACCCCCACTGACCTGGGCAAACGCGCCGATTCACACGTTGAAGCGGAACTCCACCACGTCGCCGTCGGCCATCACGTAGTCCTTGCCCTCCATCCGGACCCTGCCGGCCTCCTTGGCCTTCTGCATGGACCCCGCGGCGACCAGGTCGTCGAACGAGACGACCTCGGCCTTGATGAAGCCACGCTGGAAGTCGGTGTGGATGACCCCGGCCGCCTCGGGCGCGGTGGCGCCCTTGCGGATCGTCCAGGCGCGCGACTCCTTCGGGCCCGCCGTCAGGTAGGTCTGCAGGCCGAGGGTGTCGAAGCCGACGCGGGCCAGCAGGTCGAGGCCGGGCTCGTCGACGCCCAGCTCCGCGAGCATCTCGCGGGCCTCGTCCTCCTCGAGCTCGGCCAGCTCGGACTCGATCTTGGCGTCGAGGAAGATCGCCTCGCTCGGAGCGACCAGGTCGCGCATGCGTTGCTTGAGCTCCTCGTCGGCCAGCTCGTCGGAGTCGCAGTTGAAGACGTAGAGGTAGGGCTTCGCGGTGAGCAGGCTCAGCTCACGGATCAGCGAGCGGTCGATCGAGGTGGCGATGATCGGGGTGCCGGCCTCCAGCGCGGCGAGCGCCTCCTTGGCGG
This sequence comes from uncultured Actinomycetota bacterium, assembly GCA_963811385.1. Classification (GTDB taxonomy): domain Bacteria; phylum Actinomycetota; class Actinomycetes; order Propionibacteriales; family Nocardioidaceae; genus Marmoricola_A. The sequence goes on from CAWEQX010000016.1 coordinate 5,818, forward strand.
CGGCGAGGTTGGCGGCCAGCTCCTTCTTGCCGCGGGCCTCCTTCTCCAGGCGCGGGATCGCCTTCTCGACGGTCTGCAGGTCGGCCAGGATCATCTCGGTCTGGATCGTGGAGATGTCGGAGGCCGGGTTGACCTCGCCGTCGACATGGGTGACGTCCTCGTCGCGGAAGACGCGGGTCACCTGGCAGATCGCGTCGGACTCCCGGATGTGGGAGAGGAACTTGTTGCCCAGGCCCTCACCCTCCGACGCCCCTCGGACGATGCCGGCGATGTCGACGAACTGCACGGTCGCCGGGATCACCTTCTCCGAGCCGAAGATCCCCGCCAGGACCCCGAGGCGCTCGTCGGGCACCCCGACCACGCCGACGTTGGGCTCGATGGTGGCGAACGGGTAGTTCGCCGCGAGCACGTCGTTGCGGGTCAGTGCGTTGAACAGGGTGGACTTGCCGGCGTTGGGGAGACCGACGATCCCGATGGTGAGAGCCACGGGAGGCCATTCTACGAGGCCGCGGGGCATGGTTCGGACACCCACCGCAGCGTCCGTCAACCCCCGAACGAGCCTGTCGCCCGCCCGAGGGGGATGTCAGGGGACGAAGGTCGCACACCAGTCCGGGAGCCATGACCGAGCACACCGCCGAGGGGCGCACGACGACGTACGAGGTGCGGCGCCCAGCCTCCGCGCACCCCGACCCGGCCTCGCCACGGCCGGGCTGTGCGCCCTGTGGGCCCTGTGGGCGGGCGACGAGCACCTGCGGACGCTGGTCGACCTCGTGCCGGACGTGTGCGACGTGCCGCTGGCCGCGCTGGCGATCTCCGAGGGCAGCGACGACCACCTCAACACTCCGCGGAGGCACGTGGGCGCCGCGAGGAGCTCGCGCGGCGGGCCGGGCTCCGACCCGACCCGGCGGCGCATCCTCGACACCGCCCACCGGTCGACCCGTCGGATGACCCGGGTGGTCGACGGGCTGCCGCGGCTGCGCGCTGATGCTGCAGGCGGGCGGCAGCAGCTTCTGGTTCGAGCTGGCGACGCCGGCCTGACCCGGCCACAGGCGGGCGCGGCGACTCAGGTCGCCGCGACCCCGATCCGGCCGGAGCGGAACGCCTCGACGAACAGCGCGTGGTCGCGACGGACGCGTTCGGCGTAGGCCTGGCCGAAGTCGGCCAGCTCCTCGACGAAGACCTTCCTCCTGCCCTCGAGGGACGCGGCGATCTCGTCCTCGACCGAGAAGTCCACCAGGTCCTGGTCGCTGTCGTCGTCAGAGGCGCAGTGCACCTTGGCGGTCGCACGGCCCAGCTGCTCGACGACAGGGGCGATCTCGTCGGGCTCGGTCAGGTCGTCCCACGCCAGGTCGGTCTCGTAGGGCGAGAGCTCGGAGACGACATAGCCCACCCCGTCGATCGTGGTCCACCCCAGCAGCGGATCGGTGTGCGCCTGCAGCGCGCGCTGGCTGACCGCCGTGCGGTGCGCCTCGTTGTCGAAGTAGGCCTCCACCTTGTCGGTGTCGACGAACCGGCTGACCGCCGGCACGTTGGCCTGCTTCATCGACAGCACCACGTCGTTCTCGAGTGCCTGGCTGAACCCCTCGAGCAGCAGGTTGTACGCCGGCAGGCCGGCGCTGCCGATGCCGAAGCCGCTCTTCCCCACGACGTCGTGCAGGTCGTAGAAGAGGGAGCGGTCCTGCCGCTTGTCGGAGGGGATGGAGTCGAGGTAGCGCGTGAACGCCTTCTCCACCTTGGTCCGCTCGGTGCGCGAGAGCCGACGGGTGCTGCTGTCCTCGCGGAACCGCCGCACCCCGTCCTCCACCGAGGTCATGCCGTCCAGCATCGCGATCCGGCTGGCCAGCCGTGCCTCCTGGAGGACGGCGAGGATCGGCCCGTCGGCGGTGTCGAGGTTGAGCGCGAAGTCGCTGTCGTCGTCCTCGGTGTCGACGTAGCGCGAGACCTGCGCGAGGTAGCCCCGCGCGTAGCGCGCCACGAGCCGGCGCACGTCGTCCTGGGGCAGCGCCTTGGTCCAGCTCATCAGCGACAGGCTGGCGGCGAAGCGCTGCAGGTCCCAGGTGTAGTGCCCGATGTAGGCCTCGTCGAAGTCGTTGACGTCGAAGACCAGGCGACCCGAGGAGCTCATGTAGGTGCCGAAGTTCTCCGCGTGGAGGTCCCCGTGGATCCAGATCCGGCTGCTCTGCTCGCTCACGAACTCCTCGTCCCAGGAGGAGTGCGGGCCGTCGGAGCGCGCCACGTCGGCGTAGAACAGGCATGCGGCGCCGCGGTAGAAGGCGAACGGGTCGGCGGCCATCTTGCGGTACTTCACCCGGAACGCGTGCGGGTCGGCCTCCATCAGGGGCGCGAACGCGTCGTCGAGCACCTCCACGATGAGGTCGGTGCGCTTCTCGTCGGCCGTGCTGGATCGGGTGCTCATGCTCCCCGGTTACCCCTCGCCGCCCCTGGCTAGGCTCGGCGGGTGCGCCTGGCCACCTGGAACGTCAACTCCATCCGCTCCCGGATCGACCGCGTGGAGCGGTTCCTCCAGCGCCAGGAGGTCGACGTCCTGGCGCTGCAGGAGACCAAGGCCCGCGACGACCAGTGGCCCACGATGGGACTCGAGGCGCTGGGCTACGAGGTCGCCTCCTACGGACTCAACCAGTGGAACGGTGTCGCGATCGTCTCCCGGGTCGGGATCGAGGACGTGCAGCGCGGCTTCGACGGCATGCCGGAGTACGGCGAGCCGGGGGCGCTCGAGGCGCGGGCGATCGGCGCGACGTGCGGGGGCGTGCGGACCTGGTCGCTCTACGTCCCCAACGGCCGGGCGATCGGCGACCCGCACCTGGACTACAAGCTGCGCTGGCTCGCCGCGCTCGAGGCCAACGCTCGTGCCTGGCTGGCCGCCGAGCCCGACCTGCCCGTCGCGCTCACCGGCGACTGGAACATCGCGCCGCAGGACGAGGACGTGTGGGACATCGCGGTCTTCGCGCGGAGCACGCACGTCACCCCGCCGGAGCGGGCGGCGTTCCAGTCCGTCGTGGACGCGGGGTACGCCGACGTGGTGCGTCCGCACGCCCCGGGCCCGGGCGTCTACACCTACTTCGACTACTACCGCCAGCGGTTCGAGCGCAACAAGGGGATGCGGATCGACTTCGTGCTCGGCTCGCCGGCGCTCGAGCGCCGGGTGACCCACGCGTTCGTCGACCGCGAGGAGCGCGCCGGGCAGGGCGCCAGCGACCACGCGCCGGTGGTCGTGGACCTGGCGGACTGACGTCCCGGCCCGACCGTCGGTAGGGCGTCCGCGGTTCTGTCGGCGGGGTCGGCGATGCTCCTCCCATGACCGCGACGCTCGCCCTCGCCCTGCTGGTCAGCCTCCTCGTCGGTGCGCTGCTCGGGCTCGTGTCCGGGGTGCTCTGGGCCCGCTCGCGCTCGCCGGTCCCCGCGGTCGAGGCCGTCGCCGACCAGGCCCTGGTGCGCGACGGGCTCGGCCGGCTCGAGGAGCGGCTGCGCGAGCTCGACCACGGCCGGGTCGCCTGGCAGTCGGCGCTCGACGAGCAGGTCGGCCAGATGCGGCACTCCACGGACCTGCTGCGGCGTGAGACCACCGCCCTCTCCACCGCCCTGCGACGCCCGCAGGTGCGGGGCCGGTGGGGCGAGCTCCACCTGCGCCGGGCGGTGGAGATCGCCGGCCTGGTCGACCGGTGCGACTTCACCGAGCAGGTGAGCACCCGCGACGGCGATGGTGCGCTCCAGCGCCCGGACCTCGTCGTGCACCTCGCCGGCGGCCGTCAGGTGGTGGTCGACGCCAAGGTGCCGCTGGAGGGGTTCCTCGACGCGTGCGAGTGCCCCGACGACCAGCCCGAGGAGCGCGAGGCCCACCTGCGCCGCCACGCCCGTCACGTCCGGCAGCACGTCGAGACCCTCGGCGGCAAGGCCTACTGGCGCGCGCTGCCGGGCTCGCCCGAGCTGGTCGTCCTCTTCCTGCCGGGCGAGTCGTTCCTCTCGGCCGCGCTCGAGTCCGACCCCGGTCTGCTGGAGTGGGCCGCCGACCGGCGCATCGTGCTGGCCACGCCGACCACCCTGATCGCGCTGCTGCGCACGGTCGCGCATGCCTGGACCGAGCAGTCGGTCAGCGACCAGGCGCGCGAGATCCACCGGCTCGGCCGCGAGCTGCACGAGCGCCTGGGCACCATGGCCGGGCACCTCGACAAGCTGGGGCGGTCGCTGGGCAGCGCGGTCACCTCCTACAACGCCGCGGTCGGGTCGTTGGAGAGCCGGGTGCTGGTCTCCTCCAGGCGCTTCGCCGACCTCGGCGTCGTGGGCACGACCGTGCCGTCGCCGGGGCTGGTCGACCTCTCCCCCCGCGTGCCGAGCCCGCAGGAGCTGGTCGAGGCGGAGGACCGCACCGGGACACCCCCGCCCGGCGTGGCGGACCGGGACACGGCCTGAGGTTTCGTACCTTGACCCCGTGGCCCACCGAACGCTCTGGGAAGAAGGCCGGCACCCCGGTGCCCTCGTCGTCTCCGGTGTGGCCGTGGCCCTCGGGGCCGCGGTCCTGCTGCAGCTCGCCGTGGGCGACCAGCTCGGCTGGTTCTTCGACCTCGCGCTGGTCGGGGTCTGCGTCGCCGGCGCCCTGCTCGTCCGTCCCCGCGACTTCTTCGCCGTCGGGGTCCTGCCCCCGCTGGTCCTCGGTGCCACCGTCCTGGTGCTGGCGCTGGCCGACCGCGGTGCCGTCGCCCGTCCCGGCGACGGGCTGGGCCAGGCCCTCGTCTCCGGCCTGGCCCACCACGCGGTGGCCCTGGCCGTCGCCTACGCCCTCACCCTGGGCGTCCTCGGGCTGCGACAGGTCGCGCTGCGCAACCAGGGCCAGCTGCGGCGCGTGCACGACGACGAGGCCGTCGAGCCGGCCCCGACGGACCGGGCCGCGGTCTCCTGAGGTCCGGGAGCGCTCAGGCCTTCTGGGCGGCGCGCAGGTCGCGCCGCAGCTCCGGCGGGAGCGCGAAGATCAGCGACTCCTCGGCGGTGTGCACCGCCCGTGCGGCGGGATAGCCACGCTCGTTGAGGAAGGACAGCACGCCGTCGACGAGGTCCTCGGGCACCGAGGCACCCGAGGTGACGCTCACCGAGCGCACGCCCTCGAGCCAGGCCTCGTCGATCTCGGAGGCGTCGTCGACGCGGTGGGCCGCCCTGGCGCCGGCCTCCAGGGCCACCTCGACCAGGCGCACCGAGTTGGAGGAGTTGCCCGAGCCGACCACGATCACCAGGTCGGCCTCGCCCGAGATCTCCTTGATCGCCATCTGGCGGTTCTGGGTGGCGTAGCAGATGTCGTCCGAGGGCGGGTCGAGCAGCAGCGGGAACCGTGCGCGGATCGCGTCGACCACGGCCATGGTCTCGTCGACCGACAGCGTGGTCTGGGACAGCCAGGCGACCTTGGCCGGGTCGCGCACCTCGACCGCCGCGACGTCCTCGGGCGTCTCGACCAGCTGGATGTGCCCGGGGGCCTCGCCGGCGGTGCCCTCGACCTCCTCGTGACCGGCGTGACCGATCAGCAGGATGTCGTAGTCCTCGGTGGCGAAGCGCTTGGCCTCGTGGTGCACCTTGGTCACCAGCGGGCAGGTCGCGTCGATGGTCTTGAGCCCGCGGTCGGCGGCCTGCTGGTGGACGACCGGCGAGACCCCGTGGGCGGAGAACACCACGGTGGCGCCGGTCGGGACCTCGTCGAGCTCGTCGACGAAGACCGCGCCACGGGCCTCCAGCTCCGAGACGACGTGCTTGTTGTGCACGATCTGCTTGCGCACGTAGACCGGGGCGCCGTAGAGGTCGAGAGCCTTCTCCACGGTGATCACCGCACGGTCCACGCCGGCGCAGTAGCCCCGCGGCGCGGCCAGCAGCAGCGCGCGGTGGGCCTCGCCGGAGTCGAGGACGGGGGGCATCCCGAGGTCGGTGCTCATGGGTCCCATCGTAGGAGGTGCCGCGTAGGGTGCCGACCAGCCCGGCGCGAGCCCCTCCTGGGGCGCGCCGCCCGCCCGAGGAGGAGGTGACATGGCTCTCGAGACCAGCGCCGAGCGTCCTGCGCCCCTGCGCCAGATCGCCCAGCTCGTCGCCGGCTGGGTCGACCGCCTGGGCGCGGTGTGGGTGGAGGGCCAGATCACCCAGGTCAACCGGCGCACGGGCCTCAACACCGTCTTCCTCACCCTGCGCGACTCCCTCGGCGACGTGACCATGACCGTCACCTGTCCCCGCGGCGTGGTCGACGGCGCCGACCCGCCCGTGGTCGAGGGCGCCAGCGTCGTGGTGCACGGGCGACCCCGCTACTACGCCCAGCGCGGCTCGTTCAGCCTCGCCGCCGACGAGATCCGCATGGTGGGCCTCGGCGAGCTGCTGGCCCGTCTGGAGCGACGTCGCCAGCTGCTCGCCGCCGAGGGTCTGTTCGCCACCGAGCTCAAGCGCCGGCTGCCGTTCCTGCCCGGGCGCCTCGGGCTGGTCACCGCCGAGGGGTCGGCCGCCGAGCGCGACGTGCTGGAGAACGCCCGTCGCCGCTGGCCCGCGGTGGAGATCGTCCCGGCCTACGCCTCCATGCAGGGCGTCAACTGCGTGCGGGAGGTCGTCGAGGCCCTCCAGCGGCTCGAGCGCGACACCGCCGTCGACGTCATCGTCGTCGCCCGTGGCGGCGGCTCGGTCGAGGACCTGCTGCCGTTCTCCGACGAGACCCTGGTCCGCACCGTCGCGGGGCTGCGCACCCCGGTCGTCTCCGCGATCGGCCACGAGCCGGACACCCCGCTGCTCGACCTGGTCGCCGACGTGCGCGCCTCGACGCCCACCGACGCGGCCAAGCTCGTCGTGCCCGACGTGGGCGAGGAGGCGCGGCGCGTCGCCGAGCTGCGCGACCGGTGCCGCCGGGTGGTGTGGAACCTCATCGCCTCCGAGCACAACCAGCTCCAGCGGCTGCGCGACCGCCCCTGCCTGGCCGCCCCGACCAGCCTGCTCGACCAGCGCGACGAGGAGGTCGCGCAGGCGCTGGGACGCGGCCGGAGGTGCCTGTCGCTGTTCCTCGACCGGGCTGCCGACGACCTCGACCACACCCAGGCCCGGGTCCGGGCGCTCTCGCCGCTGGAGACCCTGCGCCGCGGCTACGCCGTGCTGCAGGACGCCGACGGCCACGTCCTCACCGCGCCCGACGAGGTCGCCCCCGGGGCGCCGGTCTCGGCCCGCCTGCACGCGGGCCGCCTCGCCCTCACCGTGGCCGACCCGCCCCCGAGCCCCGACCCAGGAGACGTCCGATGAGCCCCACCCCGTCGACCCCCGCACCCGAGGCCCTGTCCTACGAGGACGCCCGCGCCCAGCTGCTCGAGGTCGTGCGCACCCTCGAGCAGGGCGGCGCCACCCTCGAGGAGTCGATCGCGCTCTGGGAGCGCGGCGAGCGGCTGGCCGAGATCTGCCAGCACTGGCTCGACGGCGCCCGCGAGCGGCTCGAGGCGGTCCTGGCCGAGACGTCCGGCGACGCCGGGGACTGAGCGGTCGGCCCGGCCGGTCGCTCAGCGCAGCGAGCGGGCGAAGTCCTCGACGGTCCCGCGGTCCACCGACCCCACCACGAGCGTGGTGACGTCGTCCTGCTCCAGCACCAGGGCCTGGTCGCGGTCGTCGAACCACGACTGCCAGGTCCGACCGCCGATGCGGACGTCCTCGCCCTGCGCGGCGTCGGGGTCGACGTACTGCCCGACCATGTCCTCGACCGAGCGGTCCCGCTGCTCGAGGCCGACGTACTGCCGCCGCCCGGTCAGCAGCCCGAGGTGCCAGTGCGCGTCGCGCCCGCCGGTCCACCGCGCGCTGGTCGCGATCCACCCCTCGGGCAGCTCCTCCGGGGTGAGCACGGAGAAGTCGGCCTGCTCCCGCGCGTTGGTGGCCCGCGGCCGCCAGTCGATCGCCACGACCGGGTCGGCCACGTCGTTGCGGTTGACCGCACGGAAGGCGACGTAGCCGGCGATCACGGCCAGGAGGACGACCAGCGCGCCGACCAGGCCGCTGAACGACCGCTGGTAGCGCCCTGCCTGACTGCTCATGGCCCCCATTCTTCCGGGCCCCTCCCAGCGGGCCGCGACCCGGGAGCGCTCCCCGCGGAGGCCGCTAGGGTGAGCCCATGCCGGACCTGCCCAGCTCCCTGGCCCCCTCACCGTCAGCCCCCGACCGCAACCTCGCCCTGGACCTGGTCCGCGTGACCGAGGCCGGCGCGATGGCCGCCGCCCGCTGGGTCGGGCGCGGCGACAAGAACGGCGCCGACGGCGTGGCCGTCAACGCCATGCGCACGCTGATCTCCACCGTCGGCATGCGCGGCGTCGTGGTGATCGGCGAGGGCGAGAAGGACAACGCCCCGATGCTCTACAACGGGGAGGAGGTCGGCGACGGCACCGGCCCCGAGACCGACGTCGCGGTCGACCCGATCGACGGCACCACCCTGACCGCCAAGGGCCAGAACAACGCGGTCTCGGTGATGGCGGTCGCCCCGCGCGGCTCGATGTACGACCCGTCGGCGGTCTTCTACATGGAGAAGCTCGTCACCGGCCCCGACGCGCGCGACGTGGTCGACATCCGCAACCCGGTCAAGGAGAACATCCTGGCCGTGGCCAAGGCCAAGAACGCCCGGCCCGAGGACGTCATGGTCGTCGTCCTCGACCGCCCCCGGCACCAGTCGATCGTCGACGAGGTCCGGGCCACCGGGGCGCGGATCAAGCTCATCAGCGACGGCGACGTGGCGGGCGCGATCATGGCGGCCCGGGCCGGGACCGGCGTCGACCTGCTGCTCGGCGTCGGCGGCACCCCGGAGGGGATCATCGCCGCCTGCGCGCTGAAGTGCCTCGACGGCGTGATCCAGGCACGGCTGTGGCCCCAGGACGACGAGGAGCGCCAGCGCGCGGTCGACGCCGGGCTCAACCTGGACCCCGACCACGTGCTGACCACCGACGACCTGGTCACCGCCGAGGACTGCTTCTTCGTGGCCACCGGCATCACCGACGGCGAGCTGATGCGCGGCGTGCAGTTCCGCGGCGGCGGCGCGACCACCCACTCGCTGGTGATGCGCGGCCGCAGCGGCACCATCCGGTCCATCGTCTCGGAGCACCAGCTGGCCAAGCTCAAGACCTACGCCAGCATCGACTTCGAGCACTGAGCGGGGACTGCCGTGGTCGTGCTGGTCGTGGGCGAGGCGCTGGTCGACGTGGTCGTGACACCCCAGGGCGAGTCCGTACGCCGCCCCGGCGGCTCCCCGATGAACGTCGCCGTCGGCCTGGCCCGGCTGCAGGTGCCGACCCGGCTGGTCACGCGGCTCGGTGACGACGCCGACGGCCTCCTGGTGCGCGAGCACCTCGCCGCGAGCCACGTCGCCCTCGCGGAGGGCGCCGCGGACCCGTCGGTCGCGACCGGCGTGGCGGTCGCGCACCTCGACGCGCAGGGGGTCGCGACCTACGAGTTCCGCGTGACCTGGGACCTGCCGCCGACGCCGCTGCCCGACGACTGCCGCGCCGTGCACGTCGGCTCGATCGGCGCCGGGGTCCGGCCCGGCCGCGACGCGGTCGTGGCGCTGGCGACCGCGGCCCACGCCGCCGGGCTCCCGGTGAGCTTCGACCCCAACGCCCGCCCGGCCTTCACCCCCGACGCCGAGGTGGCCTGGCAGGACGTGCTCGACCTCGCCGGCCTGTGCGACCTGGTCAAGCTCAGCGACGAGGACGCCGCGTTCTTCCAGCCCGGGCGCGAGGTGCTCGACGTGGCCCACGCCGTGCTCGAGCAAGGGCCGGCCCTCGTGGTGGTGACCGGCGGGGGCGGGGTCGCGACGGCCGTCAGCCGCACCGGCGTCGTCGTGGTGGCCGAGTCCCGCAAGGTCGAGGTGGCCGACACCGTCGGGGCCGGCGACTCGTTCATGGCCGCACTGGTCGCCGCGACCCTGCCCGACCGGGCCGCCGGCGCCTGGGTCGAGGGGCCGACGCACTCCCACGTGGCGGAGTACCTCTCCGCCGCCCACGCCGCCGCCGCCGTCACCGTCACCCGGCGCGGCGCCGACCCGCCGCGCCTCGACGAGCTCCCCGCCGGCTGGCCCCGTGTCTGAGGCGCCTGCCTAGCCGGCCCGGAGCTCGTGACGCTGCAGCTCACCCAGCAGGCGCCGCTCGAGGGGCTGCTGGTGGATGGCGGCCAGGGTCTGGGTGACCAGGTCGATCACGACCGGGTCGAGGGCCATGCCGACGTGGCTGGAGCGCACCTCGCGGGCCTGGCCGGCGGGGTCGATGCACGCCCGCCAGTCGGCAATGCCGTCGCGGGGACTGTAGATCGCGGTGAACGGGAAACCCTCGGGCAGCGGCAGCCGCGACTCCTCCCACATCCGCAGCGCGCACCCGCCCTCGGTGCAGTCCTGGCCCATCACCCGCAGGCCCATCGCCTCGAGCCGGCGCAGCAGCGCCACCATCGCGAGCAGGCCGGTGTGGGCGGCGCCCGGCGCCATGATCGGGCTGCCCATCGTGACGATGCCCGCCACCAGGTCGGGCCGCCGCGCCGCGAGGCCGCGCGCCATCATCCCGCCGAGGCTGTGCCCGATGATCGTCACCTTGCGCTCCCGCCGCGCCGCGACGTGCTCGAGCCGGCGCTCCAGGGCGTGGGTGCCCTCGTCGAGACAGCCCACGTTGGCCCGGATGCCGGAGCGGTAGGTGCGGAACCCCAGCTGCCGCAGGTGGCTGCTCATCAGCCGCAGCGTCCAGTCGCCCGCCATGAAGCCGGGCACCAGCACGACCGGGTCGTTGACCGGGTGCCGGTCGCGGCGGACGGCGTAGGGCGTGGCGCGCTGGTGCGCGACGGTGGCGAGCGCGCGGCGGCGGTAGGCCACCGCCTCGGTCACCACGCTCGCCTCGCGCACGAGCGCCCGCAGCCCGGTGGGGCCGGCGAAGCCGTCCGGCACCAGGAAGTCCGCCATCGGTGAGCGTGTGCGCAGGGGCATCTGTCCACGGTAGACCCGTCGGGTGCCGCGCCGTGGGACCTGCAGCGCGGGACCTGAACAGCGCTCGCCCTCCTCGGCGCTGCTCACGCCCTGGCTAGCCTGGGACGCATGAGCGAGACCTCGACCCAGATCCCGGAGCCGACCGAGGCCGCCCTGGCGGCCGTCGCGATGTCGGCGGAGCGCTTCGCCACCTCCCCCGGCGGGCTGCGGATCTGCTACCAGACCTTCGGGGACCCGGCCGACCGCCCGCTGCTGCTGGTGATGGGGCTCGGCGGGCCGATGACCTGGTGGCCCGAGGAGCTGTGCCGCCGCTTCGCGGTCGCCGGCTTCTTCGTCGTGCGCTACGACAACCGCGACACCGGGCGCTCCGACCGCTTCACCGCCGCCAGGCGGATCAAGCGACTCGACCTGGTCAAGGCGTTCCTCGGCCGGCGCTCGGCGGCGCCCTACTCCCTGAGCGACATGACGCTCGACGGGCTGGCCGTCCTCGACGAGCTCGGCATCGAGCGGGCCCACGTCTGCGGCGTCTCGATGGGCGGCATGATCGTGCAGACGATGGCGATCGAGCACCCCGACCGGATCCGCTCGCTGACCTCGGTGATGTCGAGCACCGGCCACCGGCTCACCGGCTGGCAGGACCCGCGGCTGCTGCCGCACCTGCTCGGCCGGGCGGGCAGCACGCGGGAGGAGTACGTCGAGCGGTCCGCCGCCTTCTCCGGGATCATCGGCTCCCCGGCCTACCGCGACCCCGCCGAGCGGGCGCGCGCCCGGGCCGCGGCCACCTGGGACCGCGGGATCAGCCTGTCCGGGGTGATGCGCCAGATGCTGGCGATCGTGACCCAGCCCGACCGGCGCCGCGCCCTCGGCCAGGTGAGCGTGCCGACGACGGTCGTGCACGGGCTCAGCGACCGCATGGTGCACCACACCGGCGGACGCGCCACGGCACGCGCGATCCCGGGGTCCCACCTCATGCTGGTGCCGGGCATGGGTCACGACCTGCCCTCGGGCCTCTGGCCGACGTACGTCGAGGCGGTCGAGCGCTCCGCGAGGCGGGCCGGCGACGACTGACCGACCGCACCGGGGACCGGTCGGTCAGCGGCGGGTCAGCCACACGAACGACCACGCCGGCAGACGCAGCGGGTCACCCACCTCGGCGACCGGACCCCCGGCCGTCGAGGCATGCAGCACCCGGGGGTCGGGCCCGACGCCGGCGGCGCCGAGCAGCCACGGCTCGACGGTCTGCGGCTCGTCGCTGAAGCACGCCAGGCACAGCACCGGCGCGTCCCGCGGGTGGTCGCGGACGTAGGCCAGCACGTGGTGGTTGCCGTGGCGCAGCACCCGCGTCGGGGCGTCCGAGCGCAGCGACTCGGTGCGCTGCCTGGCCTCGCCGAGCGCCACGAGCGCCTCGAAGACCCGGCCCGCCGGCGTCGCCGGGTCGTGGCGGTGTCGGGCGGCCTCCCAGTCCATGCGCGGCCGGTGCAGCCAGCGGTTGTCGTCGGCGTGGGCGGGGTCGTCCGCCCAGCCGGCGTCGTTGAGCAGCGCCACCTCGTCGCCCATGTAGACCAGGGGGAGGCCGCCGTGGGAGTAGGCCACCGAGTGCACCAGCTCGATGCGCAGCAGCGCCGCCGTCACCTCGACGTCGAGCCCGGCCGCCAGCGCCGTCTCCAGCCCGGCGAGCGAGGCGGTCATCCCCGACGTACGCCGGCTGCCGGACAGCGGGTCGACCTGGAAGTCGAGCCCGCGAGCGAACGAGCCGGGGTGCTCGCCGGCGAAGTACGCCGCGAGGAAGCGGCGGTGCTGCTCGGGGTCGAGGCCGACCGCCCAGGCGTCCCCGTCGCCGACCGCCCAGCCGATGTCGTCGTGGCAGCGGACGTAGCTGATCCAGCCCGTCCCGGCCGGGGTCGGGGGGCGACGGCCGAGGGACTGCTCGGCGAGGGTCACGCTGCGGGTGGCCAGCGCCGACCAGAGCATCACCATCAGCTGGTTGTCGTAGGCCAGCTGGCACTCAGGTCGCTGGCGCTCGTGCGCGCCGAGGTAGGGCAGCAGCTGGTCGGGCCCGACGATGGCCTCGGCCTTGAGCACCAGCCCCGGCATGGCCAGCCGGGTGGCCGCGCGCAGCACCTGGAGGATCGCGTGCGCCTCGGGCTGGTTCTGGCAGTCGGTGCCCATCCGCTTGCCCAGGAAGGGCGCCGCGTCGAGACGGACCACGTCGACCCCCCGGTTGCCCAGCCGCAGCAGCACGCCGAGCATCGCGCGCAGCACCGCCGGGTTGGACCAGTCGAGGTCCCACTGGAACTCGTGGAAGGTCGTCCAGACCCACTCGTCGGTCTCGGGCAGGTGGGTGAAGCTGCCCGGCGCCATGTCGGGGAAGACCTCGGGCAGGGTGCGCTCGAACAGGCCGGGCAGGGTCCGGTCGGGGAAGAAGCGGTAGAACGCGCGGTAGGTCGGGTCCCCCGCCAGCGCGGCCTGCGCCCACGCGTGCTCGCGGGCGGTGTGGTTGAGCACCAGGTCGACGCACAGCGCGACGTCGCGCTCGTGCAGCGCCACCGCCAACCGCTCGAGGTCGGCCATCGTGCCCAGCCGGGGGTCGACCGCGTCGTAGTCGGCGACCGCGTAGCCGCCGTCGTTCTCACCCTCGCGCGGGGCCAGCAGCGGCATCAGGTGGAGGTAGCCGACGCCGAGGTCGTCGAGGTGGTCGAGGTGGTCCACCACCCCGGCGAGGTCGCCCGCGAAGCGGTCGGCGTAGCAGACGTAGCCGACCCGGCCGTCGAGGAACCAGGCCGGGTCGACCTCGCGGACCCGGTCGAGGACCCGCAGCGGCTCGTCGCGCGCCACCGTGGCCGCGAGGGCGTCGTCGAGGAGGTCGCGGACGAGCCGGTCCGGCTCGGCACCGGGGTAGGCGACGGTGAGAGCCTCGAGCAGGTCGGGGAGGACGAGGGAGAGCCGCGCGCACCACGCCTCCCCCTCGAGCAGCCCCAGCCGCTCGAGCGCGGCCGGACGGGCGTGGTCGAGCAGCACGGTCTGCAACGGCGCGCGCGATCTCACCTCGACGGGTCCTCCTCGGTCGGCGCGGGGCGGGCGCCCGCGGACGGGTGGGCGACCAGGTGGCGGGGCTCGCCGAAGTCGTGCTCGGCGTACGCCGAGCGGACCGCCTCGACGGCGGGATCCACCCGGTCCTGGGGCAGGAGCGCGATGACGCAGCCGCCGAACCCGCCCCCGGTCATCCGGGCGCCCAGCGCCCCGGCCTGCACGAGGGTGTCGGCGGCGACGTCGAGCTCCGGCACGGTGACGCGGTAGTCGTCGCGCAGGGAGGCGTGCGAAGCCGACAGCAGCGGCCCGATGTCGCCCACCCGTCCCTGGTCGAGCAGCGCGACGACCTGCCGGACCCGGTCGTTCTCGGTCACCACGTGACGGACGTAGCGTCCCTGCTCGTCGTCGAGGCGGCTCAGCGCGTCGTCGAGGCCGTCGAGGTCGAGCTCGCGCAACGACTCCAGGCCGAGGGCTCCGGCGGCGCGCTCGCAGCCCTCGCGGCGGGCGGCGTAGCCGCCGTCGGAGTGGCGGTGCTCGGTGCGGGTGTCGAGCACGAGCAGGGCGAGCCCGTGGTCGGCGAGGGGCAGTGGCACCTGCTGGGTGGAGAGGTCGCGGAAGTCGCAGAGCAGGGCGTGCTCGGCCTCGCAGCGCAGCGAAGCGAGCTGGTCGAGGCCGCCGGTCGGGGCGCCGACCACGTCGTTCTCGACCGCGCGCGTGGCCGCGAGCAGCGCGTCGGGGTCGAGGTCGAGGTCGAGCAGGTCGGCGATCGCGGTGGTCACCGAGCACACGACGGCCGCGGAGGAGGACAGGCCGGCCCCGGTCGGCACGTCGCAGTCGACGTGCACCTCGAGCGGCGGCACCTCGGCCCCGCGGTCGGCGAGCACCCAGGCGCAGCCCAGGACGTAGCGGGCCCAGGAGGGCGCGGTGCGCACACCGTCCAGGGACTCCAGCACGGCCGGCTCGTCGAGCTGCGCCGAGGTCGCGGTGAACGTCCCGTCCCCGGCCCGGCGTACGGCGGCCACGCACGACTGCTCGAGCGCGAACGGCAGCGCGAGGCCGTCGTTGTAGTCGGTGTGCTCACCGATCAGGTTGACCCGTCCCGGGGCGCGCCACCGCGCCCCGGGAGTGTCGTCCGGCACCGGGGACGATCCCTCAGTCGGAGAGCCGTTCGCCGGTCTCGGTGTCGAACACGTGCACGTGCTCCGGGTCGGTGGTCACGTGCAGCACATCACCCTTGCGCGGATGGGTCTGCCCGCTGACCCGGATGATGACCGTCGAGGGCACGCCCTCGACGTCGGAGCTGCCATAGACGTAGCTGTCGGCACCGAGCTCCTCCACCACCGCGATCTTGATGGGCATCCCACCATCGCTGTCGCCGACGACGCGCCAGTTCTCCGGCCGCACGCCGATGGTGATGCCCCCGCCCTTCATCTTCCTCGACGCCGCCTCGTCCACCGGGACGGTGTAGTTGCCGATGCAGGCCTGCCCGTCCTTGGCGGTGGCCTCGATGAGGTTCATCTGCGGCGAGCCGATGAAGCCGGCCACGAAGAGGTTGGCCGGGCGGTTGTAGAGGTTGAGCGGGGAGTCCACCTGCTGCAGGTAGCCCTTGTCCATCACGGCGACCCGGTCACCCATCGTCATCGCCTCGATCTGGTCGTGGGTGACGTAGACCGTGGTGACCCCGAGGTCGGCCTGCAGCTTGGCGATGTCGGTGCGGGTCTGCACGCGCATCTTGGCGTCGAGGTTCGACAGCGGCTCGTCCATGCAGAACACCTGCGGCGAGCGCACGATCGCACGTCCCATCGCGACCCGCTGACGCTGACCGCCGGAGAGTGCCTTCGGCTTCCGCTCGAGGTACTCCGTGAGGCCGAGGATGCGGGCGGCCTCGGTCACCCGCTCCTGCTGCTCTTCCTTGGGCACCTTGGCCATCTTGAGGGAGAACGCCATGTTGTCGGCGACCGTCATGTGCGGGTAGAGGGCGTAGTTCTGGAACACCATCGCGATGTCGCGGTCCTTGGGCGGCAGCCTGGTCACGTCGCGATCACCGATGAGGATCTTGCCGTCGGTCACCTCCTCCAGCCCGGCGAGCATGCGCAGGGTGGTGGACTTGCCGCAGCCCGACGGGCCGACGAGCACCATGAACTCGCCGTCCTCGATCTCCAGGTCGATGCCCGGAACGGCCGGGCTGTCGGCGCCGGGGTACCAGCGCTGGGCCTTCTGAAAGCTGACGTTCGCCACGAGTGGCTCTCCCTCCACCGGCAGGAACGTGCCGGACGATCCGTTGTGAAGTGACCTGGGTCACCGTACGGGTCCCGAGCCAGGGCCGTCCACTGCTGCGGTGCCGAAGCGGCTCTCCGCGAGCGGGTGACGCGGCTGCCGGCGGAATCGTTGTGGTTCCGTTGCTTGACACTGTCTGGAGTCGGGGAAAGGGTGGACGGACCGACAGATGTGTCCTGTGTCACCCCCGAGACGAGGAGAATCCCAGTGCGCACATTCACCCGCCGCCGTCGCGCGGTCCTTGCCGCCGCGGTCACCACCGCCCTTGCTGCATCGCTCGCCGCCTGTGGCGGCGGCGGGGAGCAGCGACGAGGCCGACGGAAGCGTGACGATCTGGACGAGCGTGGACACCCCCATCCTCGAAGGCCTCAAGACGAAGCTCGCGGAGAAGGCGGGCAGTGACGTCGACATCAAGTGGCAGAAGGTCACCAGCATCGAGAAGCTGATCATGACCAAGCTGCGGGCCAGCGACAAACCCGACATCGCGATCATCCCGCAGCCCGGCGTGGTCTCGAACATGGTGAAGCGCAACGGCATCGAGCCGCTCGACAACGTGATCGACATGGATGCCCTCAACGAGAGCATGCTGCCCGGCATCGTCGAGGCCGGCACGTTCAACGACAAGTACTACGGCCTGGTCGTCAACGCCAGCCTCAAGAGCATCGTCTTCTACCCCAAGAAGGCGTGGGAGAAGCAGGGGTACCCGACGGAGTTCAAGTCCCTCGACGAGCTCGCGCAGTTCTCGCAGCAGCTCGCCGACAAGGGTGAGAACCCGTGGTGCCTCGGCATCTTCTCCGAAGGCTCCGTCGGCTGGCCCGCGACCGACTGGTTCGAGGACCTCGTGGCCCGCTTCGGCGGCGTCGACTTCTACAACGACTGGGTCACCCACAAGGAGCCCTTCGACTCCGAGCCCGTTCGCCAGGCGGCCGACTGGTTCAAGACCAACGTGGTGACGAACGCTCCCGGTGACCCGACCGCCATCGACTTCGGCGCTGCTGACGACCCGATGTGGGACGCCAAGCCCGGCTGCTGGATGGAGAAGCAGGGCACCTTCATCACCGGCTTCTTCCCGGACAACGTCCAGAACAACCTGAACGACGAGGTGGGAGTGTTCGGGTTCCCGGCTGCGACCGCGGGCGACGCGCCCCCCGTCGTGGGTGGTGGTGACCTCGCCACCATGCTGGTCCAGGACGCGGACACCGAGAAGGTCATGCAGTGGCTGGCCGAGCCCGACATCGGCGAGGAGGCCGTGAAGACCGGCGCCTACCTCTCCCCGCACACGGGGACCTCGCCGACGCAGTACCCGAACGAGGTCATGCAGACGGCCGCCAAGACCGCCCAGCAGGCGGACACCTTCCTCTTCGACGGTTCTGACCAGATGCCGGGCGAGGTCGGCGCAGGCAGCTTCTGGAGCGAGATCACCGCCTGGGTCGGCGGCAACAAGGACCTGGACACCGCGCTGAAGAACATCGACGACAGCTGGCCGGACAGCTGATGTCGACGGTGCCGGTGGGAACAGCGCGACCTCGCGCCGTTCCCACCGGCCCTCTCCCGTCCTGACCTCAGTCGTACAGAAAGGGTCCCGGCATGTGGCTCAAAGCCCTCAACACCCTCGTGACCGTCCTCATCGGCGTCGGCGCCGCGGTCCTCGTCTTCTGGGTGCTCAACAAGCTCGCCGAGCTGCTGCCGGGCCCCTGGGAGCACCGGATCAAGCCGTGGTTCTACATCCTCCCGGCGTACCTCGCGATCACGCTCTACCTGATCTACCCGTCGGTCCTGGCCATCATCGGGAGCTTCCAGGACGCCCTCAGCGAGGACTGGGTGGGGCTCGACAACTACCGCGACCTGCTGACCGACGACAACTTCCAGGCCACGATCTTCAACACCCTGCTGTGGCTGGCGATCGTGCCGGCGGTCACGATCGTCCTGGGCCTCACCATCGCCACGCTCTCCGACCGGCTGCGGCCTCGCTACGAGAACCTCTCGAAGACGATCATCTTCCTCCCGATGGCGATCAGCATGGTGGGAGCGGCGACGGTGTGGCGCTTCGTCTACGCCTACCGGCCCGCCGGCCGCGACCAGATCGGCCTGCAGAACGCCATCGTCACCGGGCTCGGCGGTGACCCGGTCTCGTGGATCCAGCAGGACCAGTGGCACCTCAACAGCCTGCTGCTGATGGTGATGCTGCTCTGGGCACAGATCGGCTTCGGCATGGTGCTGCTGTCCGCCGCGATCAAGGGCGTTCCCACCGACACGATCGAAGCGGCTCGCATCGACGGCGCCAACGACCGGCAGATCTTCTTCCGCGTCACGGTGCCGCAGATCCTCGGCACGATCATCACCGTGTTCATCACCGTGCTCATGTCGACGCTGAAGACGTTCGACATCGTCTACGTGATGACCAACGGCCAGTTCGGCACCAACATCCTGGCCGTGTCCTTCTACCAGCAGCTGACCGTCAACTTCAACAACGGAGCAGCGTCGGCGATCGTGGTGCTGCTGCTCCTCGTCACCACTCCGGTGATGATCTACCAGGTCAGGCACTTCCGCCGCCAGGAGGCAGGACTGTGACAACAACGAGCAGCGGACAGCCGGCACTCGGTGCTGCCGGCGGCACCGACAAGACGACGCCGTCCTTCAAAGGCGGCGGCAACGACGACCAGAAGCCCGGGGCCGGGGGCGAGGCCCCCCGGACCCGCAAGCGCTCCGGTGGTGGCGGGGCCGACAAGCCGACCAACGCGGGATGGTTCACCCGGATCGTCCTCGGGATCATCTGCTTCCTCTGGATGGTCCCGCTGGTCGGGCTCTTCATCACCTCCCTGCGTGGCGAGCAGTCCGCCAACACCACGGGGTGGTGGTCGATCTTCGGCGGCAAGGCGTTCGGGTTCGTCGGGCTCGACAACTACACGGAGGCCATCGACCGGGCCGACCTCGGCAACGCCTTCATCAACACCATCGCGATCGCGCTGCCGGCCACCTTCATCCCGTTGCTGGTGTCGGCCTTCGCGGCGTACACCTTCACCTTCATGCGGTTCCCGTTCCGCGACGCGCTGTTCCTGCTGGTGGTCGCGCTCCTGGTGGTCCCCAACTTCGTGGCGTTCGTGCCGATCCTCCAGGTCTACAACAACCTGGAGATGTCGGGCACCTACCCCGCGGTCTGGCTGGCCCACATCGGGTTCGGCATGTCGTTGGCGATCTACATCCTGCGCAACTACATGGCCACGCTGCCGCACAGCGTGATCGAGTCGGCGGAGATCGACGGTGCCAGCCACTTCCAGACCTTCTGGCGGCTGATCCTGCCGATGTCGATGCCGGCGCTGGCCTCGTTCGCGATCTTCCAGTTCCTCTGGGTGTGGAACGACCTCTTCGTGGCCCTGGTCTTCATCGGCCCCGGCGAGAACGCCCCGATGACCGTGGCGATCCAGAACAACCTGCTGGGCCAGCAGGGCGCCGGCTGGAACCTCGTGACGGCCGGCGGGTTCTTCTCGATGCTGGTCCCGATCATCGTGTTCCTGTCGATGCAGCGGTTCTTCGTCCGCGGTCTCACCGCGGGTGCCGTCAAGGGGTGAGCCCAGCGATCGAGGGGGACGGCGCCACCGGCGTCGTCCCCCTTCCCCTTGTCGAGGGGCGACCCGCGACCCGCGTCGTCCTGGCACCCCCGCCCGGGGACGGCACCCTGCCCCGAGCGACCTGGACCGGGCTGTGGCGCGGGACCGACCCCGCGGAGGCCGGTCTCGCGGGCGCCGACGAGCGCCTCGGGGTCCCCCTGCTCGGCGAGCACACCCACGACCTGTTCACCCGGCCGCACCTGCGCGGCCACCGGCTGCGCGTGGACGGCACCCGGGTCGTGACCGGCACCGACTGGTCGACCCGGTTCGAGGTCACCGCGGTCGAGTCCGTGCCGGACCGCTGGCGGCTCGAGGCGAGCGACCCGGCCGCCGGGCTCGACCTGGCCCTGGAGCTGGAGTCCGCCCCCGGCGGGGTGCTGCGCACGCGTGGCACGGTGCGCAACACCGGCGAGGGCGGCTGGGCGCTCGACGGGTTCGAGCTGGTCCTGCCGGTCCCCGACGACCTCGGCGAGGTGCTCGACCTCACCGGTCGTCACGAGCGGGAGCGGTCGCCCCAGCGGCACCTGGTGACCGACGGACTGTGGCTGCGCGAGAGCCGCGGCGGACGCCCCGGCCTGGGATCGGCCACCACCGTGGCCCTGGGGCGGCCCGGGTTCGGCACGGCGGACGGCGACGTGCTCGCCTGCCACGTCGCGTGGAGCGGCAGCTCGGTGCTGCGGGTCGAGCGCTCCCCCGAGCTCGGCACCACCGTCGGCGGCGGCGAGCTGCTGCTGCCGGGCGAGGTCGTGCTGGGCCAGGGCGAGTCCTACACGACGCCGTGGGTGCTGTTCGCCTCCGCCGACGACGGCCTCGACGGCCTCGCCGCGTCGTGGCACGCCTACCAGCGCGCCCTGCCCGCCCATCCGGACCTCCAGCCGGTCGTCCTCAACTGCTGGGAGGCGGTCTACTTCGACCACGATCCCGCCCACCTGCGCACGATCGCCGACCGCGCCGCCCGCGTCGGCGTCGAGCGCTTCGTGCTCGACGACGGCTGGTTCCTGGGCCGCCGCGACGACACCGCCGGGCTCGGCGACTGGGAGGTCGACCAGACGGTCTGGCCCCGCGGCCTGGAGGAGATCGCCGACCACGTGCACGCCCTCGGCATGGAGTTCGGACTGTGGTTCGAGCCCGAGATGGTCAACCCGCGCTCCCGGCTGTTCGCGGAGCACCCCGACTGGGTCCTCGCCACCGGCGGGCGGCTGCCGCGCGAGAGCCGCCACCAGCAGGTGCTCGACCTGAGCCGGCCGGAGGTGCGCGACCACCTGGTCCAGCAGATCAGCACCGTCCTCGACCGGGTGGAGGTCGACTACGTCAAGTGGGACCACAACCGCGAGCTGCTCGAGGCCGGCTCCGCCCCCCGCGGCGGCGCGCCGGTCGTGCGCGAGCAGACGCTCGGCTTCTACGACCTGCTCGACCGGCTCGCGGCGGCGCACCCGCACGTCGCCTGGGAGTCGTGCGCCTCGGGCGGCGGTCGCATCGACCTGGGCGTGGCCGAGCGCGTGCAGCGCTTCTGGACCTCCGACATGACCGATGCCCTCGCCCGGCAGCAGATCCAGCGGTGGACCGTCCAGCTGGTCGCCCCCGAGCTGCTGGGCGCGCACGTGTCCTCACCGGTCTCGCACACCACCGGTCGCACGCTCTCCCTGGACTTCCGCTGCGCGACCGCGCTGTTCGGGGCCTTCGGCATCGAGTGGGACCTCACCGAGGCCTCCGAGGACGACCTGGAGCTGCTGGCGTCCTGGGTGCAGCGGCACCAGACCTTCCGCCCGCTGCTCCACGGAGGGCGCACGGTCCGCCCCGAGAGCGCCGACCCGAGTGTCCAGCTGCACGGCGTGGTCGCCGCCGACGGACGCGAGGCCCTGCTGGCCCACGTCCAGCTCGACGAGGCGGCGAGCAACCGCGGCGTCACGGTCCGCGTGCCGGGGCTCGACCCCGACGCGGTCTTCGACCTGGCCTGGGAGGGCCCCGTCGAGCACCGCGAGGTGAGCAAGTCCCTGCCGCTGCCGCCGGAGGGGCCCACCGGCGGACGCCCGATGAGCGGGCGCGCCCTGGCCACGGTCGGCTACTGGGTGCCGCGCCGGCGCCCGGAGACGGTCACGCTGACCCACCTCCGCGCCCGCTGAGCGACCTACGTCAGCGGCGCAGCCAGGCCGACGCCGCACCGGGCAGCAGCCCGGGCTCCGCGCCGGGCTCGCTGACCAGCAGCACCGCCGCCTCGGGCAGGTCGACCGCCTCGTCGCCGGTGTTGAGCCAGCACTCGAGGTCACCGCGGCGGAAGGCCACCACCGCCGGCGGCGCGTCGACCCAGGTCAGCTCGCCGGCGCCCACCCACCGCTCGCGGCGCAGCCGCAGCGCGGTGCGGTAGAGCGCGAGGACCGAGTCGGGGTCCTCCTCCTGGGCCGCCGCGGACAGCGGTCCCCAGTCGCCGGGCTGCGGCAGCCAGGGCTCCCGTGCGGCCCCCTCCGGGCTGAAGGAGTACGGCGGGTGGTCGCCCGCCCACGGCAGCGGCACCCGGCAGCCGTCGCGCCCCACCAGCGTGCGGCCGGACTGCTCGAAGACCGGGTCCTGGCGGCGGTCGTCGGGGATGTCCTCGACCTCGGGCAGGCCCAGCTCCTCGCCCTGGTAGAGGTAGGCCGAGCCGGGCAGCCCGAGCGTGAGGAGCAGCACCGCCCGGGCGCGGCGGCGTCCCAGCTCCACGTCGGCCGGCTCGTCGGCCCAGGCCAGGCTCAGGGTGCCGGTGTCGACCAGCCCCTCGGCCTGGGTGCGGGCGTAGCGGGTCACGTGGCGCACCACGTCGTGGTTGGACAGCACCCACGTCGGCGTGGCGCCGACCTCGTGCGCGGTCTCGATCGCGTCGGCCACGACCTCGCGCATCAACCCGGGTCGGTAGGGCGCACGGAGGAAGTCGAACTGGAAGGCGGTGTGCAGCTCGTCGGAGCGCAGGTAGGCCGCGAGCCGCTCGTTGCTGGAGACCCACGCCTCGGCGACGAAGACCCGCGGCGGGTCGTAGGAGTCGGCCACGCGCCGCCAGCCGCGGTAGACGTCGTGGACCTCGTCCTGGTCCCACGCGGGATGCCAGGCGGCCCAGTCGCCGATGGTGTCGGGGTCCGCGTCGGGCAGGTCCTCGGCCTTGGCCAGCGCGTGGGCCACGTCGATGCGGAAGCCGTCGACGCCCCGGTCGAACCAGAACCGCAGGACGTCCTCGAACTCCTCGCGCACCTCGGGGTTGTCCCAGTTGAGGTCGGGCTGTCCCGGGGCGAAGAGGTGGAGGTACCACTGCCCCGGCTCCCCGGGCACGCGCGTCCAGGCGGGACCGCCGAACGTGCTCTGCCAGTTGTTGGGCGGCTCGTCGCCGTCCGGCCCCTTGCCGGGGCTGAAGTGGTAGCGCGCCCGCGCAGCCTGGTCGCCCTCGAGCGCCGCGCGGAACCACGGGTGCTCGGAGGAGGTGTGGTTGGGCACGATGTCGAGGATCACGCGCAGTCCCCGCTCGTGCGCGGCGCCGATCAGCCGCTCCGCCTCGGCCAGCGTGCCGTAGTCCGGCTCGATGTCGCGGTAGTCGGCCACGTCGTAGCCCGCGTCCGCCTGCGGCGAGGGGTACCACGGGTTGATCCACAGCGCGTCGACGCCGAGGGACGCCAGGTGGTCGAGACCCGCGAGGATCCCGCCCACGTCACCGAGGCCGTCGCCGTCGGTGTCGCGGAACGACCGGATGTAGACCTGGTAGACGACCGCGTGCCGCCACCACTCAGAGCTCGTCGGAGGCATCCCACGAGCCTAGTGGGCGGTGTGAGGCGAGCGCACCCACGACTAGGCTGCCACCCCGTGAGCAACCCCGAGTTCCACTACTCCGACCTCCTGCCCACCGGGCCCGACGCCACGCCGTACCGGCTGCTGACGACCGAGGGGGTCCGGACGATCGAGGCCGGGGGCCGCGCCTTCCTCCAGGTCGACCCGGAGGTGCTCCAGCGGCTCACCGCGGAGGCCATGCACGACATCGCGCACCACCTCCGCCCGGCCCATCTGGCCCAGCTGCGACGGATCATCGACGACCCGGAGGCGTCGGGCAACGACCGCTTCGTCGCGCTCGACCTGCTCAAGAACCTCAACATCTCCGCCGGCGGGGTCCTCCCCATGTGCCAGGACACCGGCACCGCGATCGTCATGGGCAAGAAGTCCGAGGGCGTGCTCACCGGCGCCGACGACGGCGAGTGGATCTCGCGGGGGGTGTACGACGCCTACACCCGGCTCAACCTGCGCTACTCCCAGCTCGCCCCGCTGACCATGTGGGAGGAGCGCAACACCGGCACCAACCTCCCGGCGCAGGTCGAGCTCTACTCGACCCCGGTCGGCCAGCACGGGCCGGAGTACAAGCTCCTCTTCATGGCCAAGGGCGGCGGGTCGGCCAACAAGTCGTTCCTGTTCCAGGAGACCAAGGCCGTCCTCAACCCGACGCGGATGCTGGAGTTCCTCGACGAGAAGATCCGCTCGCTCGGCACCGCCGCGTGCCCGCCCTACCACCTGGCCGTCGTGATCGGCGGCACCAGCGCGGAGTACGCCCTCAAGACCGCGAAGTACGCCTCCGCCCACTACCTCGACGGCCTCCCGACGTCAGGATCCATGTCCGCGCACGCGTTCCGCGACCTGGAGCTGGAGGAGGAGGTGTTCAAGCTGACCCAGTCGTTCGGGATCGGCGCCCAGTTCGGCGGCAAGTACTTCTGCCACGACGTCCGTGTGGTGCGCCTGCCCCGCCACGGTGCCTCGTGCCCGGTCGCGCTGGCGGTCTCGTGCTCGGCCGACCGGCAGGCGCTCGGCAAGATCACCGCCGAGGGCGTCTTCCTCGAGCAGCTCGAGACCGACCCGGCGCAGTACATGCCGTCCGCCGGTGTGGCCGAGGACATCGCCGGCGGGCAGGTCGTGCCGATCGACCTCAACCGGCCGATGGACGAGATCCTCGCCGAGCTGACCGAGCACCCGGTCAAGACGCGGCTGTCCCTGACCGGCCCGCTCGTGGTGGCGCGCGACATCGCGCACGCCAAGATCAAGGAGCGCCTCGACGCGGGCGAGGAGATGCCGTCCTACCTGCGGGACCACCCGGTCTACTACGCCGGACCGGCCAAGACGCCCGACGGCATGGCGTCCGGCTCGTTCGGCCCGACGACCGCCGGCCGCATGGACTCCTACGTCGAGCAGTTCCAGGCCGCGGGCGGCTCCAAGGTGATGCTGGCCAAGGGCAACCGCTCGGCGCAGGTGACCCGCGCCTGCCAGGCGCACGGCGGGTTCTACCTCGGCTCGATCGGCGGCCCCGCGGCCCGGCTCGCGCAGGACTGCATCAGGTCCGTCTCGGTGCTGGAGTACGAGGAGCTCGGGATGGAGGCGGTCTGGAGGATCGAGGTCGAGGACTTCCCGGCCTTCATCGTCGTGGACGACAAGGGCAACGACTTCTTCACCGACCCGGGTGGCACCGTCACGGTCCCGCTCTCGGGGCTCCGGGTCCGGTCGTCGGACAAGCCCCCGCCGACGGTCAAGGCCTGAACCTCCGGGTCGACCAGCGCGACCACCTCGGCGTCGTGCGGACGATCGTGGGGACGGTTCGCGGGATCGGCGCCGGGTAGGGTGCAGGTACGCACGGTTGCCCGGACCCCGCCCCTGTGTCGATTCACACGCTCACGTTTGGGGACACGACATGGTCATGACGACCGGCTGGTCGGATGAGATCGTCTTGGCGGCAGAGCCGCGAAGTGCCTCGCTGGCACGGGACTACGTGTGCGCCGAGCTCGGAGCCCATGGACTCGACCACCTCATCGAGGACGTGAGGTTGGTCGCGAGCGAGCTGGTCACCAACGGGGTGACGCACGCGCAGACTCCGCTGACCGTGACCCTGGCGCTGGAGGACGAGTCGCTCCGGCTGAGCGTCGTCGACTCGGCGACGTCGGTCCCGGTCCGGTGCGCCCCGCAGGTGACGGACGTGGGCGGGCGCGGCCTGTGGCTCGTCGGCGTGCTCAGCAGCGATTGGGGAGTACGCCTCGACGGGGACGGCCACAAGACGGTGTGGGCGTCGTTCTCCGTGCGCTGACGTCACGTGGCGACCACATCGACGGGTGGGTGCATGGGGCCAGGGTGGCAGGCTGGAGGTCGTGAGCTACCCGCCCCCTCGTGACCCCGTCGCCCCCGGCCAGGTCTCGGTCTGGGACTTCCCGCGCCCGCCCCAGCTCGTCCAGTGGGGCGAGCGCATCCAGGTGGTGCTCGGCGGCGCCACCATCGCCGACACCAGCGACGCCTGGGCGGTGCTGGAGACCTCGCACCCGCCGACCTACTACCTGCCGCCCGGGGCGTTCGTCGAGGGGGCCCTGCGCCCGGCTGCCGGCTCGTCGTGGTGCGAGTGGAAGGGCCGGGCGACCTACCTCGACCTCGTCAGCGGCGACGTGGTCGCGTCGCAGGCGGCGTGGACCTACCCCGACCCGTCGCCTCGCGCCACGGTGCTGACGGACCACGTGGCGCTCTACGCCCACGCGGTCGACCGGTGCGTGGTCGACGGGGTGGAGGTCGTCGCGCAGCAGGGACCGTTCTACGGCGGCTGGATCACCCGGCGGGTGGCCGGCCCCTTCAAGGGCGGGCCCGGCACCCAGGGATGGTGAGCGGCCCCTCCGGGGGTCCACACTGGCCAGGTGGAGTACGTCGAGGTGGCGCAGGCGGCGTCCGAGCGCGGCGAGGTGGTGCTGCGTCGGCGGCACGACCCGGACGACCCGCACGCGCCGGGAGTGCTGGAGCTGCGGGTCAACGGCGTCTTCGTGATGGACAGCCAGGAGTCGACCAGCGAGGTCGAGCTGGCTCGCGCGGCGCTGCGGGAGGCCGCCTCGGCACGGCGGGTGCTCGTCGGGGGCCTCGGGCTCGGCTTCACCACCCACGAGGTGCTGGCCCACCGCAGGGTCGAGCACGTCGTCGTGGCCGAGCTCGAGGACGCGCTGATCCGGTGGTTCCGCGACGGCACGATCGGGCGGCTGAGCAGCGGTGGCGACCCCTACCTCGCCGACGACCGGCTGCACCTGGTGTGCGCGCCGGTGCAGCAGGTGGTCGCGGAGGCCCGGGACGCGTCCTACGACCTGGTGCTGCTGGACACCGACAACGGGCCGGACTTCCTCGTGCACGAGGACAACGCCGCGCTCTACGAGCCCGAGTTCCTCGCCGACGTACGCCGGCTGCTGGCGCCCGGTGGCGCCGTGGCGGTCTGGTCGTCGACCCGGTCGGAGCCGCTGGAGACGGCGCTGACCGCGGTGTTCGGCAGCGCCCGGACCGTGGAGCTGCCGGTCCGGCTCCAGGAGCGCGACGAGGCCTACTGGCTGCACCTGGCGGGTACGGGAGACCCATGACTGACACCAGGACCGAGCACGACAGCATGGGTGAGATCGAGGTTCCGGCGGACGCCCTGTGGCGGGCGCAGACCCAGCGGGCGGTGGGCAACTTCCCGATCAGCGGCACCCCCCTCGAGCCCGACCACCTCCACGCGCTGGCGCTGGTGAAGGCGGCCGCGGCCACGGTCAACGCCCGCCTCGGGGTGCTCGACCAGGACGTCGCCGACGCGATCGTGACCGCCGCCGACGAGGTCGTGGCCGGCGAGCACGACGATGCGTTCCCGATCGACGTGTTCCAGACCGGCTCCGGCACGAGCTCCAACATGAACATGAACGAGGTGCTCGCCTCCCTCGCCTCCCGGGCCGGCGTCGAGGCGCACCCCAACGACGACGTCAACGCCAGCCAGTCGAGCAACGACACCTTCCCGACCTCGATCCACGTCGCGGCGGTCCGCGCGGTCACCGACCGGCTCCAGCCCGCGCTCGAGACGCTCGCCCGGTCGCTGGAGGCCAAGGCCGAGGAGTTCGCCACGACGGTGAAGTCGGGCCGCACGCACCTGATGGACGCGACGCCGGTGATGCTCGGCCAGGAGTTCGGGGGGTATGCCGCGATCGCGCGGCTCGCGCAGGAGCGCCTCGCCTCGTCGCTGCCGCGGGTCGCCGCGCTGCCGCTCGGGGGCACGGCCGTGGGCACCGGCATCAACACCCCACCGGGGTTCGCCGCCGCGGTGATCGAGGAGCTCTCCGAGCGGACCGGCCTGCGGTTCACCGAGGCCACCGACCACTTCGAGGCCCAGGGGGGCCGCGACTCCCTCGTCGAGCTGTCCGGCCAGCTGCGCACCTTCGCGGTCGGGCTGACCAAGATCTGCAACGACCTGCGGTGGATGTCCTCCGGCCCGCGCACGGGGTTGGCCGAGATCCGGCTGCCCGACCTGCAGCCGGGGTCGAGCATCATGCCCGGCAAGGTGAACCCGGTCCTGCCCGAGGCCACCCTCATGGTCTGCTCGCAGGTGATCGGCAACGACGTCACCGTCGCCACCGCGGGCGCGAGCGGCAGCTTCGAGCTCAACGTGCAGATGCCGGTCATCGCGCGCAACCTGCTCGAGTCGATCCGGCTGCTGGCCGCCGCGAGCACGGTGCTGGCGCAGCGCTGCATCGACGGCATCGAGGCCGACGCCGACCGGATGCGGGCCTACGCCGAGTCCTCCCCGTCCGTGGTGACGCCGCTCAACCGCCACCTCGGCTACGAGGCCGCGGCCAAGGTGGCCAAGCGCGCCATCGCCGACGGCACCACGATCCGCGAGGCGGTGATTGCCCAGGGCCACGTCGACAACGGCGACCTCACCGAGGACCAGCTCGACGAGGCCCTCGACGTGGAGTCGATGACGCACCCCTGAGGCGGCCCGGGACAGCCATGGGAGACATCCGCGTCGGCATCTCCGGCTGGACGTACGCCGGCTGGCGGGGCGACTTCTACCCCACAGGCCTCCCCCACCGGGCCGAGCTCGCCTACGCCGCCGAGAGGATGGGGTCGGTGGAGATCAACGGCTCGTTCTACTCGTTGCAGCGACCCTCGTCCTACGCACGGTGGGCGAGCGCGACGCCCGATGACTTCGTCTTCGCGGTCAAGGGCGGCCGCTTCATCACCCACCTCAAACGGCTGCGCGACGTCGAGACCCCGCTGGCCAACTTCTTCGCCTCCGGCGTGCTGGCGCTGGGCCCCAAGCTGGGACCGGTGCTGTGGCAGCTGCCCGAGCGACTGGCCTACGACCGTGCCGTGCTGGCGGACTTCCTCGCCCTGCTGCCGCGGACCACCACCGCGGCCGCCGCCCTGGCGACCGGGCACGACGACAAGCTCGCCGAGGACCGGGCGCTGACCACGACCGACGCCGAGCGGACCGTGCGGCACGCGCTGGAGTTCCGCAGCCCGACCTTCTGCCACGACGAGGCGTTCGCGCTGCTGGCCGAGCACGACGTGTCCTGCGTGCTGGCCGACACCGCCGGCCGCTGGCCGAAGGCGGATGCCGACACCAGCGACCTGCGCTACGTGCGTCTGCACGGGGACACCGAGCTCTACGCCAGCGGCTACACCGACGAGTCGCTGGACGCCTGGGCCGAGCGCTGCCGGGCCTGGTCGGCCGACCACGAGGTGGTGGTCTACTTCGACAACGACGCCCAGGGTCACGCCCCGTGGGACGCGGTGCGCCTGGCCGAGCGGGTCACGGCTCGTTGAACCGCGCCCGGGCCCGCTCCCCGAGGGTGGTGAGCGTGTCCAGGACGCCGTGACCGGGCCGGTCGGCGACCTCCCGTCCGCGCTGCCGGCGCCGGTCGCCCGGCCCCGGGAGGAGCGAGTCGACCACGCCCATCAGGCGCGCGGTGGTGCCCGGAGCCAGCCCCCGCACGCGCACGGCCATCCAGGCCAGCGGTGTCAGCGTGACGCGGGCGCGACCGGCGAGCACGCCCCTGACGATGCGTGCGGCCGCCCGCTCGGCGTCGATGCTGAGCAGGGGCAGCGAGGCCGCGGTGGCGAACCAGGCGTACTCCTTCTCCGGCTGCCCGCCCATGCGCGCCGCCACGTGGGCGCCGGTGCGCATCAGGCCGGGCACGACGGTCGTCGCGGTGACGCCCGTGCCCTGCAGGGCGGCCACGAGGCCGTCGGAGAAGCCGATCGCCCCGAACTTGGCGGTCGCGTAGGGCAGCAGGTGCGGCGGGGAGACCTCGCCGCCCACCGAGGTGACGATGCCGATGCGGCCTCGACCGCGGCGACGCAGGTGCGGCAGCGCGGTCAGGGCGACGTGCGCCGGTCCGAGGGTCATCACCGAGACCGCCTCGAGCACGTCGTCCAGCGAGACCGCCGCCGCGGGCTCGACGTCGATCACGCCGGCCACGGCGAAGACGTTCTGCAGCGGACCGATCTCGCGCTCGATGCGGCCGACGGACTCGCCGACCTGGTGCCGGTCGGCGACGTCGCAGACCAGCGCCCGCAGGTCGGCGCCGGGGCGCTCCTCACGGAGCTGGCCGACGGCCTCGGCGAGGGTCTCCTCGTCACGACCGAGGATGACGGTGGTGTGCCCGCGGGAGAGCAGCTCGCGCGCGACCAGCAGGCCGAGGCCGCGGGATCCGCCGAAGACCGCGCTGACGGGGCGGGTGGAGGTCGGGACCATGGCGGCCTCGTACCCACCGGCCCGGTCGGTCACCCGGGGGTCGTCAGTACCAGCCGTAGGACTGGCTGTGACCCCAGGCGGCGCACGGCGAGCCGTAGGAGGCCCGGATGTAGCCCAGGCCCCACTCGATCTGCGTGGCGGGGTTGGTCTGCCAGTCCGCGCCGGCGGTGGCCATCTTGGTCCCGGGCAGCGACTGCGGGATGCCGTAGGCACCGGAGGACGGGTTGCTGGCGTGCGGGTCCCAGCCCGACTCCTTGGTCCACAGCGCCTCCAGGCAGGAGAACTGGTCGGAGCCGAAGCCGAACCGGCCGAGCATCGCCTGCGCGATCGCCTTGGGGTCGCCGCCGCCGAGGTCGGCGGTGCGGGCGACCTGGCCGCCGGACCGGGTGGCGCTGCGCACGAGCGCGGCCTTCGCCGGGTCGACCGGGCTGCGGGTCAGCGAGCGGGAGGTGGTCGAGCCGCGCTCGGAGAGGTCGCGGGCGACCGGCGTACGACGGGTCTGTGCGGCGGCCAGGGCGGCCGCGGCCGTGTCGGGCTCGTCGCGCTCGTGGTCCAGCGCGACCGCCGCGCCACCGAGCACCGTGCCGGCCACGGCGGTGAGGGCCACGCCGGTCAGGGCACGGCGCAGCGCGGAGCGGAGGGGACGGCGTTCGTGAGGGGTGGTGTCGGCCTGGGCAGGGTGGGAAGTCACAGACTTGCAGCTCGCAGAGACGTCGACGACAGGACGGGGCGGAACCGGGTCCGCGGTCCGACCCCCGAGCAGGCCGGACGTCGTCCACCTTCGCCCGGGCACGCCGGCCCTGTCGACCTGAGCGGGTGTGCCCAGGACCACGCCCGGCGACCGGCGCGCGTCAGGCGGGGTCTTCCCGAGAACGGTGTGAGACCCCTCACCGGCTCGGTCCACCGGTCTGGACCGGTGGACCGAGCCGGTCGGGCACGGACCTAGACGGTCACGGACTCCAGCAGGTCGGTCACCAGGGCCGCGATCGGCGAACGCTCCGAGCGGCTGAGCGTGACGTGGGCGAACAGCGGGTGCCCCTTGAGCCGCTCCACCACCGCGACCACGCCGTCGTGGCGACCGACCCGCAGGTTGTCGCGCTGTGCGACGTCGTGGGTGAGCACGACCTTGGAGTTGGCGCCGATGCGGGAGAGCACGGTGAGCAGCACGTTGCGCTCCAGCGACTGCGCCTCGTCGACGATGACGAAGGCGTCGTGCAGCGACCGGCCCCGGATGTGGGTCAGCGGGAGGACCTCGAGCATGCCGCGGTCGAGCACCTCCTCGATCACGTCGGTGCCGGTGATGGCGCCGAGGGTGTCGAAGACCGCCTGGGCCCAGGGACCCATCTTCTCGGCCTCGCTGCCGGGCAGGTAGCCCAGCTCCTGCCCGCCGACGGCGTAGAGCGGCCGGAAGACGACCACCTTGCGGTGCTGGCGCCGCTCCATGACGGCCTCGAGCCCGGCGCACAGCGCCAGCGCCGACTTGCCGGTGCCGGCCCGTCCGCCGAGGGAGACGATGCCGACCTCGGGGTCGAGCAGGAGGTCGAGTGCGATCCGCTGCTCGGCCGAGCGCCCGTGGACGCCGAAGGCCTCGCGGTCGCCGCGGACCAGCGCGACGCTCTTGTCCGGCCGCACCCGGCCCAGGGCGCTGCCGCGCTCGGAGAGCAGCACCAGGCCGGTGTGGCAGGGCAGCTCGCGCGCCTCCTGCAGCTCGACCCGGCCGCCGCCGTAGAGCTCGTCGAGGTCCGCGGCCTCGACGTCGAGCTCGACCATGCCGGTCCAGCCCGACTCGGGCGCCAGCTCCGCGCGGTACTCCTGGGCCTCGAGGCCCACCGCCGAGGCCTTGATCCGCAGCGGGAGGTCCTTGCTGACCAGCGTGACGAGGTGCCCCTCGTCGGCCAGGTTGCGGGCCACCGCGAGGATCCGGGTGTCGTTGTCGCCCAGGCGGAAGCCGGAGGGCAGCGACGAGGCGTCGGTGTGGTTGAGCTCCACGCGCAGGCTGCCGCCGTCCTGGCCCACCGGGACCGGGCGGTCCAGGCGCCCGTGCTCGATGCGCAGCTCGTCGAGGTGCCGCAGCGCCGCCCGCGCGAAGTACCCCAGCTCGGGGTGGTCGCGCTTGGCCTCCAGCTCGGTCACCACGACGACCGGGAGCACGACGGCGTGCTCCTCGAAGCGGTGGAGGGCGGAGGGATCGGCGAGCAGGACGCTCGTGTCGAGGACGTACGTGCGCGTGGTGCGGTTGGTCTGGAACATCTCGCTCCTCGCGGGACCGGCACGCGCACTCAGCGCCCCGGTCCCTCAGTCGTGGCCGACCGGGACCGGGCCCGAGGGTCCGAGTGCGGACCCTCTCGCTTGTTCGTGAGTCGTCACGAGGTTGGGCCTCCCGCGCCCCGGGCTTCCCCACCCGAGGCTGTCTCCGACGGTACGGCGGCCAGGGGTCCCGACCGCGCCGACACGCGCGACCGCGGGTGAACGTGCCGCGAACGGGGTCAGACCCCGAAGCGGCGGTGGCGCTCGGCGTAGGCCCGCAGGGCGCGCAGGAAGTCCACCCGCCGGAAGTCGGGCCAGTAGGCCTCGCAGAAGTAGTACTCGCTGTGGGTGCTCTGCCACAGCAGGAACCCCCCGAGCCGCTGCTCCCCCGAGGTGCGGATCACCAGGTCGGGGTCGGGCTGGCCCTTGGTGTAGAGGTGCTCGGCGATGTGCTCGACGTCGAGGATCTCGGCCAGCTCCTCGAGCGTGGTGCCCTCGCTGGCGTGGTGCTGGAGCAGGGACCGCACGGCGTCGGCGATCTCGCGGCGGCCGCCGTACCCCACCGCGACGTTGACCAGCAGGCCCTCGACGTGGCGGGTCGCGTCGGCGGCGTCCTTGAGGGTGTGCGACGTGGTGTCCGGCAGGAGGTCGAGCGCCCCCACGGGGTTGATCCGCCAGCGGCCGGTGGCGGTCAGCTCGCCCACGACCTCCTCGATGATCCGCAGCAGGGGCGCGAGCTCGGCCTCGGGCCGGTTGAGGTTGTCGGTGGACAGCAGCCAGAGCGTGACCACCTCGATGCCGAGCTCCTCGCACCAGCCGAGGAACGGCTCGATGTTGGCCGCCCCGGCGCGGTGGCCGGCGGCGCTGTCCGCCCCGACCGCGCGCGCCCAGCGGCGGTTGCCGTCGAGCATCACGCCCACGTGCGCGGGCAGCTCGGCGTCGCGGAGCCGGCGCACGAGCCTGGCCTCGTACGCCGGGTAGAGCACACGCTTCACGGCGTCCCGACCGGCTCCCACGTGTCACGAGGTTACTCGTCGGACGCCTCCTGTCCCGAGTTCGCGCGTGAAGATCCGGTGCCCGGGAAGCGCAGGTACCGTGGAGGCATGCCGCCAGCGCCACCCCGCCCTGAGCGCGCCGCTGCGGCCGTGGAGCAGCTCGGCGCGCACGTCCACGAGACCGTGCACACCGTCGTCGAGGAGATCAAGCCGCGGCTGCGCGGCTGGTTGCACGCGGTCACCTCCCCCCTGACGGTGGCGGCCGGGGCCGTCCTGATCGCCCTGTCCCCGACCGCGATGACCCGGGTCGGGTCCGCGATCTACATGGCGACCGCGGTGCTGCTGTTCACGGTGTCGGCGTTCTACCACCGCGGCACCTGGAGCAGGCGGGCCCACGGCGTCCTCAAGCGCCTCGACCACGCCAACATCTTCCTGCTCATCGCCGGCAGCTACACGCCGTTCACCCTGCTGCTGCTCGACGGCACCGACCGCGTGGTGCTGCTCAGCGTGGCGTGGGGCGGCGCCCTGGCGGGAGTCCTGTTCCGGGTGCTGTGGGCCGACGCCCCGCGCTGGCTCTACGTCCCGATCTACGTCGCGCTGGGCTGGGCCGCGATCTTCTACGCCGGCGACTTCGTCGCGGCGGGCGACGTCGCGGTCTTCGTGCTGGTCGCGGTCGGCGGGGTGCTCTACACCCTGGGCGGGGTCGTCTACGGCCTCAAGCGGCCCGACCCGTGGCCCTCCTGGTTCGGCTTCCACGAGGTGTTCCACACCTTCACCATCCTGGCCTTCATCACCCACTACGTCGGCATCTCCTTGGCGACGTACTCCCTGCGCTGAGCCCCTGCCGACCGGCCCCCCGCCGGGGCCCTCGGGCACTGTCGCGGGGCCTGGCCGCGGCACAGACTGGGGCCATGGGCGCAAGGCGGGCAGCACGCATGGTCGGCACGGCGGCAGCGGGGGCCCTCCTCGCGACGAGCGTGGGTGCCGCGGCACCGGCGGCCGGCGCCGCGGCCCGGGCCTGGACCTGGGGTCCGCTGGTGGACCTGGCCGCCAGCCGGAGCATCAGCCGTCCCGATGTCGTGCTCGGCCCGCACGGCACGGCCACCGTGGTGTGGCGGACGCAGAACGGCGTCGTCGCGATCACCCGCAGCCCCGCGGGACGCTGGGGCCCACCGCACCGGCTCGGCAACGGCACCGCCCCGGCGGCCGCGATCGACGGCCGCGGCGGCGTCACCGCGATCTGGGTGCGCCACCTGCCCGGCATGGGACCGCAGGTGATGACCGCGCACCGCGACCCGGGCGAGCACTGGTCCCGGGCCCGCGCCCTGAGCGCCGCGTGGCCCAGCAACGGCTCCGCCTTCCCCGGCGCCTTCCGCCCGCGCCTCGCCATGAGCCACGACGGCGCCGCCGTCGCCACCTGGATGTGGGGCGCCGACGACTCAGGCGGGTCCCGCGTGCAGGCGCGCTACCGCCCTGCCGGCGGCTCCTGGCGTGCCGCCGTCCTGCTGTCCCCGGTCGAGGCGCGCACGCCGGAGCCCGCGATCGGCGATCGCGGCCGCGCGGTCGTGGTCTACACCGTCGCCGCGCGCGTCTACGCCGTCCGCCGGGCCGCGGGTGGGTGGGGCCCGCGTGAGCTGGTCGGCCGCCACGCCGAGCCGCCGCAGGTGGCCATGGACGACGCCGGCCGCGCCACCGCCACGTGGTCGGCGTACGACGTCGCGAGCGGGGCCTTCCACCCGCAGGCGGCGACGGCGGCACCGGGCCGGCCCTGGCGCGCACCGGTGACCCTCGATCCCACCCCCACCACGTCCGAGCCGGTGGTGGGCACCACCGCCGCGGGACGCAGCACGGTCGCCTGGACCCGCGCGGGCACGGACGTGATGACGTCGGCGCACGTGCCGGGCAGGGCATGGACCGCGCCGCTCACCGTCGCCTCACCCGGACCCGGCGTGGGCGACAGCCCGCCCGCGCTCGGGCTGACCGTCGGCCGGTCGGGCGCGGCCCTGCTGACCTGGACCGCCGGCGGACCGTCCGGGCACCTGGTCGAGGCGGCGCACCACCCGGCAGGCGCGGGGTGGGGGGCGCCCTCCACCCTGTCCGACCCGGCGGACGACGCCGCGGCCGCGGCGAGCGCGGTCGGGCCGGGCGGGGTCACGGCCTGGCGGGCGTACGACGACACCGGTGCCGCGCACCTGCAGCTGCGGTTCCTCAGCCGGCGCTGACCAGCGGCTCCCCGGTCGTCGTCGCCCGCCTCCGCGCGAGGTGTGCTGGCCGGCGACAGCGGGCACGGCTGAGGCAAGGAACACCACACGTCGGCGTGTGGTTGTCCCTCATGAACGGCCCCACGACCGGGGCGACCCCATCGCAGAGACGAGGACACATGAGCACCGTCGAGCTGACCAAGGACACCTTCGAGCAGACCGTCGTCGACAGCGACATCGTGCTCGTGGACTTCTGGGCGGCGTGGTGCGGACCATGCCGGCAGTTCGCCCCCACCTACGAGGAGGCCTCGCAGAGCCACCCCGACGTGGTCTTCGGCAAGGTCGACACCGAGGCCGAGCGGGAGCTCGCCCAGATGGCCAACATCACCTCCATCCCGACCCTGATGGCCTTCCGCGACAAGATCCTGGTCTTCTCCCAGCCCGGCGCGCTGCCG
The DNA here is from genome assembly GCA_963811385.1 of uncultured Actinomycetota bacterium. GTDB lineage: Bacteria > Actinomycetota > Actinomycetes > Propionibacteriales > Nocardioidaceae > Marmoricola_A. Next base: position 42,098 of record CAWEQX010000016.1, read on the forward strand.
GCTCCCGCACTGGAGCAGGTGATCAGCGCGGTCAAGGAGCTCGACATGGACGACGTGCGGCGCCAGATCGCCGAGCAGGACCACACCCACGGCGACGACGCGGACGCCCAGGGCTGAGCGTCGTGGAGGCGCGGGACTGGGACGTGCGCTACGCCGCGGCACGCCAGTGGTCGCGGGGCCCCAACGCGTTCGTGGCCGAGCGCCTGGGCGACCTCGGGCCCGGCCGCGGTCTCGACCTGGCCTGCGGCGAGGGCCGCAACGCGATCTGGCTGGCCGGCCTCGGCTGGCGGATGACCGCACTGGACTTCTCCGCCGTCGCCGTCGAGCGCGGGCGCAAGGCGGCCGCGCAGGCGGGCGTCGAGGTCGACTGGGTCGTCGGCGACGCGACCGAGGCGCCGCTGCCCGAGGTCGACCTGGTGGTGCTCGCCTACCTCCAGCTGTCCGCGGCGCCGCGGCGCGCCGTCGTACGCCGGGCCTGGGAGGCGCTGGCGCCGGGCGGCACCTTCTTCCTGGTCGCGCACGACTCCACCAACCTCGCCGAGGGCACGGGCGGCCCCCAGGACCCCGCGGTGCTCTACACCGCGGCCGACGTGCTCGCCGACCTCGAGGGCCTCGAGGCGCCCCAGGTCACCACCGCCGACCGGGTCGCCCGCCCCGTGCAGGCCGACGACGGCCACGGAGGCACCACCGACGCCACGGCGTGGGACGCGCTGGTCCACCTCGTGCGCCGCTGACCGGCCCGTCCGCGGTTGCCTGCCCTGCGAACCTGGTGACGTGACCACCATCGCCCGTCCTCCGGCCGGCGCCGCGCCGGTCCGGGCCGTGCGCCGCCGGCTGGGCGACGCGTTGTTCCACCGGGTCGCCGGTGACGAGGGGCCCCGCCGCCGCGAGCGCATCCACCGCACCCCCGGGCCGCGCTGGTTCGGCCCGGACAGCGCGATCCAGCGCGTGCACGGCGACGCCTCGATGTTCATCGGCGGCATGCGCGCGGTCATGCTGCAGTCGCTCCACCCGCTGGCGATGCAGGCCGTCGCCGACCACTCCGGCTACCGCGGCGACCTGTGGGGCCGGCTGGCGAGGACGAGCTCCTTCCTGGCCACCACCACCTTCGCCACGATCGAGGACGCCGAGGAGGCCGTGGCGCTGGTACGTCGCATCCACGGCCACATCCGCGGCACGATGCCCGACGGGACGCCCTACTCCGCCGACGACCCGCACCTGCTGCGCTGGGTCCACGTCGCGGAGATCGACAGCTTCCTGCTCGCGCACCAGCGCTACGGCGCGCGGCCCCTCGACCAGGCCGGCCGCGACGAGTACGTCGACCAGGCGGCGCTGGTCGCCGAGCGGCTCGGGGCCGAGCGGGTGCCGCACACCGAGGCGCAGCTGCGTGAGTCCCTCGCGGACCTGCGTCCGGAGCTGCACGCCACCCCTGAGGCACGCGACGCGATCAGCTGGCTGGTGCAGCACCCGGACCTGCCCCGGGCGGCGCTCCCGGGCTACCGCCTCATCGTGGCCGCGGCCACGGAGATGCTGCCGCGCTGGGCCAGCGACGAGCTCGGTCTGACCCGCCACCCGCTGCTCGAGCGACGCCTCGTGCCGGTGGCCGGTGCCGGCATCACCCGCACGATCCGGTGGGCGATGGCACCGTCCCCCGACCTGCTCGAGACGGCGCGGGCAGATTCCCTGGGTATGCAGGCGACCCAGAACTCCCCCAGGTGAATTCACCTGGGTAAGGGGCAGCTCTCCGGCATACCCAGGGAAACCGACCTCGCTAGCGCAGCGTGGGGGGCTCGTCCTGGGTCGTCACCTGCTCGGCGGGCGGCTCGACGTCGTCGCGAGGCACCTGGATGCGGCGCAGCTGCTTGCGCATCGAGAACCACAGGAACAGGCTGGCCCCGCACAGCAGCAGCACGGTGACCAGCGCGATCCAGCCGGGCTTGACGTCCTCCGGCGCCGGCACCGGGTCGGCGGCCCGGGCCAGGAGGGACGCGGTCAGCCACACGGTGTTCATGCCTCCAGTGTCCCAGACTCCCGCGCGGCTTCCAGGTGCTCCAGGTCACGGATGCCGGCGAACAGGTCGTCCTCCGGGAGGTCGGTCTCGACCAGGCTGCGGGCGAGCTCGTAGTCCTCGGTCGGCCACGCGGCCTGGTGCACGTCGAGGGGGCAGGCGAACCAGAAGCCGTCCGGGTCGATCTGCGTGGCGTGGGCCAGCAGCGCCCGGTCGCGGACCGCGAAGTACTCCGAGCACGGCACCCGGGTGGTCACGCGGGCGGCGTGCACCGGGTCGGGCTTCCAGTCCGCGAGCCGCTCGGCGTAGGGCGACTCGAGCCCGCGGCGCTCCATCTCGTCGTGCAGCGCCTTGAACCGGGCGTAGTGGAACGAGTGGTGGTAGTAGAGCTTGAGCGGCTGCCAGGGGTCCCCGGTGCCGGGGTAGCGGTCCGGGTCGCCGGCCGCCTCGAAGGCGTGCACCGCCACCCGGTGGCACATCACGTGGTCGGGGTGCGGGTAGCCGCCGTTCTCGTCGTAGGTCGTGAGCACGTGCGGGCGGAACGACCGGATCAGGCGCACCAGCGGCTCGGCCGCCTCCTCGAGGTCCATCAGGGCGAAGCAGCCCTCAGGCAGCGGGGGCGTCGGGTCCCCCTCGGGGAAGCCGGAGTCCACCCAGCCCAGCCAGTCCTGGGTGATGCCGAGGATCGCGCGGGCGGCGTCCATCTCCTGGCGGCGGATCGAGGCGATGTTGGCGAGCACGTCGGGCCGGTCCATGTTGGGGTTGAGGATCGAGCCCCGCTCCCCGCCCGTGCAGGTGGCGACGTGGACGTCGACGCCCTCCGCGACGTACTTCGCCGTGGAGGCAGCGCCCTTGCTCGACTCGTCGTCGGGATGGGCGTGCACGTGCATCAGGCGCAGCATGGACTCCAGTCTAGGGAGCGGTCGGCAGGTGCCTGCACCTCCTTGCCCCGGTGGGAGGATGGGACCCATGAGCGATTCCGCGGCCGCCCTGGCCGAGCGCTACGGCCGTGCCGGCCGCGGGCGCCGGCGGGGCACCACGCTGGGCCTCGCGGTGGCCGCCCTGGCGGGCGCCGTGCTCGTGGTGTTCGTCGTCTGGGCCTTCCTCGACCAGGCCGACCCCGACGTCCGCTCGACCCTCCAGACCTACGACGTGCGGTCCGAGCACGAGGTGGTCGCCGAGCTCGTGGTCGTGCGGGGCGACGCCTCGGTGCGCGCCACCTGCCGGGTCCACGCGGTCGCCCAGGACCACTCGACCGTCGGCCGCGCCGAGCAGGTGGTGGAGTCCGGGGCCGCACGCCAGGTGCTCGAGCTCGCGATCCCCACCGAGCGTCGCGCGGTCGGCGTGGTCGGCGACGGGTGCACCAGCCCGGACCAGAAGCGCCCGCGCTGACCCGCTTCGGGTCGTTCGCTAGACTCGACCACTTGCCCGCGCACGCCTCCGGCAGTCGCGCACGGCCACCCCGACGTTCCCCCGCACGCACGACCCCAGAAGGAGACGCTGTGACCCAGCAGCAGGGCGAGACCCCCGCGACGGTCTGGATGACCCAGGAGTCCTACGACAAGCTGACCGCCGAGCTCGAGGAGCTCAAGGGCCCGGTCCGCGACGACATCGTCGCCAAGATCGCCGCCGCGCGCGACGAGGGCGACCTCAAGGAGAACGGCGGCTACCACGCCGCCCGTGAGGAGCAGGGCCGGCTCGAGGCCCGCATCAACCAGCTCCAGGACCAGCTGCGTCGCGCCGAGGTCGGCGAGAAGCCGGCCGACGACGGCGTGGTCAAGCCCGGCATGCTGGTGACCGTCGCCTTCGGCCCCGGCGACGAGGAGAAGTTCCTCTTCGGCTCCCGCGAGATGGCCGACCACGTCGAGGTCGACACCGTCTACTCCCCGCAGTCCCCCATGGGGTCGGCGATCTCGGGCCACTCGATCGGCGACGAGGTCGAGTTCGAGGGACCCACCGGCAAGAAGATCTCGGTGACGATCACCGCCGCGACGCCCTTCCAGGGCTGACCCGGCTCACTCCCGCACGCCGTAGCCCGCGGCCCGCAGGTGCGCCAGCACCTCGACCGCGTGCTCGGCGCCCTTGGCCTCCAGCTGCACGGCCACGTCGACCTCCCCGATGTGGAGGTAGGCCGACGTGCGCTCGTGGCGCAGGTCGATCACGTTGGCGCCGGTCTCGGCGATGACGCCCAGGAGCCCCGCGAGCCCGCCGGGCCGGTCGGGGATCACCACCGTGCACCCCAGGTAGCGGCCCGAGGCCGCCAGCCCGTGGCGGATCACGTTCATCAGCAGCAGCGGGTCGATGTTGCCGCCGGAGAGCACCACCACCGCCGGGGTCTCGAACGGCTCGCCCCCGGTGCGCTCGGCCCGGTCCAGCACCGCGGCCACCCCGGCGGCGCCGGCCGGCTCCACGACCAGCTTGGCGCGCTCGACCAGCATCAGCAGCGCCCACGAGAGCCGGTCCTCGCTGACCGTGGCCACCTCGTCGACGAGCCGCAGGATGGTGCCGAACGGCACGTCCCCCGGCCGGCCGATCGCGATGCCGTCGGCCATCGTGCTCATCGACTCCAACGCGGTCGGCGCGCCGCTGCGCAGGGAGGGCGGGTACGCCGCCGCCCCCTCCGCCTGCACCCCCACGAGGCGGACGTCGGGGCGCGAGGGCTTCACCGCCGCCGCGATCCCGGCCAGGAGGCCGCCCCCGCCCGTGGGCACCACCAGCGTCCGGACCTCGGGGCACTCCTCGAGGATCTCCGCGCCGCAGGTGGCCTGCCCCAGCACGATGTCCTCGTGGTCGAACGGGTGGACCAGCACCGCGCCGGTCTCGTCGGCGTGGCGGCGGGCCTCCCGGAGCGCCACGTCGACGGTCTGGCCGTGGAACCGCACCTCCGCGCCGTACCCCAGGGTCGCCTTGATCTTGGGGATCGGGGCGCCCTCGGGCATGAACACCACCGCCTTGATCCCGAGCATCTGCGCGGCCAGGGCGACGCCCTGGGCGTGGTTGCCGGCACTCGCGGCGACGACGCCCCGCGCCTTCTCCTCGTCGGACAGACGCGCCATGCGGACGTAGGCGCCGCGGATCTTGAAGGAACCGGCCCGCTGGAGGTTCTCGGCCTTGAAGAAGACCGGTCCGCCGGCGATCTTCGACAGCCAGCGCGACTCCTCGAGGGGCGTGCGCACCGCGACGCCCTCGAGCAGGCGGCGGGCCTCGGTGATGTCCGCGGCGCTGGGAACGGCTGGGTCGAGGGGGTCGCGGGGGTCGGTGGTCTCGGTCACTCCCTCACCCTAGGACGCCTCAGGCCCCCGGGTCGGCGTCGACCTCGGGGTCGCTGGTGACGTGGGAGCCCTCCGTGACCGAGGGTGGGGGGTCGGTGGCCAGGTAGGTCACCACGGAGTTCACCGCGGCCACCAGCGGGACCGCCAGGAGGGCGCCGAGGATGCCCGCGACGAGGATGCCGCAGGCCACCGCCAGGATGACGCCGAGCGGGTGGACCGCGACCATGCGACCGAGCAGGAACGGCTGCAGCACGTGCGCCTCGAGCTGCTGCACCGCGATCACGCCGCCGGCCATGACCAGCGCGACGACCGGGCCCTGGTCGACCAGCGCGACCAGCACGGCGACGGAGCCGGAGACCGTCGAGCCCACCAGCGGCACGAACGCGCCCAGGAAGACCAGCACGCCGATCGCCATCACGAACGGCACGTCGAGGAAGAAGGCGACCCCCATGATGCCGAGCGCGTCGGTCGCCGCGACCAGCACGGTCGCGCGGACGAACTGGGTCAGGCTCAGCCACGCCACGCGACCCGACGCGTCGGCCCGCTGGCGCGCCGCCCGGGGGAAGAGCCGCACCACCCACAGCCAGATGCGCTCGCCGTCGGCGAGGAAGAAGTACGTCGAGAACAGGGCGATGAAGAACGCCGCGACGATGTGGCTGATCGCCGTGCCGACCTCCTGGACCCGGCCGACCAGCTCCTGGTTGGAGCTGACCACGACGTCCTGCATGGACTTGATCGAGTCGTCGATCTGCTTGTCCGTGGCGTGCAGCGGGCCGTCCTGCAGCCACGTGCGGATCTTGTCGAGGCCGGCGACGACCTGGTCGGCGAGGTCGTTGGACCCCTCCACGACCTGCTGGGTGGCGAAGACCAGCATCAGCACGACGGCGCCGATCAGCGCCAGCACCACCAGCAGGGTGGCCGGCCCTCGCGGCACGACGTTGGCCATCAGCTGCACCACGGGTGCCGCGAGCGCGGCGACGAACAGCGCGGCGAAGACCGGGATGAGCACCAACGTGACCTGGCTGAGCATCCACAGCACCAGGCCCGTCGCGCCGATGATCACCAGCAGGCGCCACGACCAGGCGGCGGCGAGGTCGACGCCGTAGGGGACCTGCGCGGGGGTGAAGTTGGAGGGGCCGCCGACGGCCTGCGGCTGGAGCTGGGCGCGCTCGAGCTGCTCGCGGTGCCGGGCCCGCTGCTCGGCGAGGTGGGCGGCCCAGGCCTGGGCGCGCAGGAGGCGCTCGTGGGCCCCGCCGTCGTCCGGGTCGCCGCGGCGTGCCCGGCGGCGCGAGCGCTGCGCGGGTGGGACCTCCTCGTCGGGCCCCTCGGCCGGCGGCTCGTGCTCGCTCCCAGTCACCTCGACACTCTAGGCGGGCGACCGGTGGCCACGGCGCACCTCCGTCCGGGCGCGCTCAGGACAGGGCGCGGTCGAGGTCGGCCAGGAGGTCCTCGGCGGTCTCGACGCCGACCGAGAGGCGCACCAGGTCGTCCGGCACCTCGAGCTCGGTGCCGCTGACCGAGGCGTGGGTCATCCGACCGGGGTGCTCGATCAGCGACTCGACCCCACCGAGCGACTCGCCGAGCGTCCACAGCTCGGTGCGCCCGCACGCGTCGACCGCGGCCTGCTCGCCCGCCCTCACCCGGAACGAGACGATGCCGCCGAAGCGCCGCATCTGGCGGGCGGCCACCTCGTGGCCGGGGTGCTCGGGGCGTCCGGGATAGAACACCTCGCCGACGGCCGGGTGCTGCTCGAGGAACGCCACGACCGCCTCGGCGTTGTCGCAGTGCCGCTCCATGCGCAGCGCCAGCGTCTTGAGGCCGCGCAGGACCAGCCAGGAGTCGAACGGACCGGCCACGCCGCCGATGGCGTTCTGGTGGAAGCCGATCCGGTCGGCCAGCTCCTCGTCGTGGACGACCAGGGCGCCGCCGACCACGTCGCTGTGGCCGCCGGCGTACTTCGTCGTGCTGTGCAGGACCACGTCGGCGCCGTGGGCGATCGGCTGCTGCAGGTAGGAGGAGGCGAAGGTGTTGTCGACCACCAGCAGCGCACCGGCGTCGTGGGCCACCTGCGCCAGCGCGGCGAGGTCGGCGACGTTGAGCAGCGGGTTGGTGGGCGTCTCGACCCACACCGCCTTGGTGACCCCCGGACGGATGGCCGCGGCGACCGCCTCGGGGTCGCTCACCGGCGCCGTGGTGTGCTCCAGCCCCCACGCCCGCTCCACCTGGTCGACCAGGCGGTAGGTGCCGCCGTAGGCGTCGTCGGGCACGACCACGTGGTCACCGGGCCGGCAGATCGTGCGCAGCAGCGTGTCCTCGGCGGCCAGCCCACTGGCGAAGGCGAAGCCGTGCGTGCCTCCCTCCAGGGCCGTCAGGCAGCGCTCCAGCGCCGTGCGGGTGGGGTTGCCGCTGCGGGAGTACTCGTAGCCGCCCCGCAGACCGCCCACGCCGTCCTGCTTGTAGGTGCTGGTGGCGTAGATCGGCGGGATCACGCTGCCCGTGGCGGCGTCCGGCTCGGACCCGACGTGGATCGCCCGTGACTCGAAGCCCCACTCGCTCGACTGCTGCTCGCTCATCCTCCGACCGTAGCCGCTTGACCGGCGCAGGAAACTGGAGGGGAACCACCACCTCCGACCGATGGGCCCTCCATGCTCTTCTCCCGCCGCACCGCGAGCCTCCCCGCCCCGGGCGAGGCGCTCGCCGGCCGCCCCGAGCGGCCGTTCCACCTCGCCGACCGCCACCTGGTGCTCGGCACGCCGCTGGTCACCGACGAGGTGCCCGAGGGCCTCGAGGTCGCGCTCTTCGGGCTGGGCTGCTTCTGGGGTGCGGAGGAGATCTTCTGGCAGGTCCCCGGGGTCTGGTCCACCTCGGTGGGCTACGCCGGCGGCGAGACCGCGCACCCCTCCTACGAGGAGGTCTGCTCGGGCCGCACCGGCCACACCGAGGCGGTGCGGGTGGTCTACGACCCGGCCAAGGTCGACTACGCCAGGCTGGTCAAGCAGTTCTTCGAGGTCCACGACCCCACCCAGGGCATGCGCCAGGGCAACGACGTCGGCACGCAGTACCGCTCCGCGATCTACACCACGACGCCCGAGCAGGCCGAGGTCGCCGAGCAGCTCACCAAGGTCTACGGCGAGGAGCTCGCGCGGCGCGGACACGACCCGATCACCACCGAGGTCGGCCCCGCGCCGGCGTACTACTACGCCGAGGACCACCACCAGCAGTACCTGGCCCGCAACCCCAACGGATACCGGTGTCACAGCACCACCGGTGTCCCCTTCCCGGTGGAGGACTGACCGGGGACCGTAGGGCCCGCGGGAGTCAACCCACGGGGCGTCGGTTGCTACGCGAGTAGCCGTCGTACGTACATGATCATGAACATGTACGAGATCATGATCATCGCGGGGATGATCATGATCATTCTGCGCTAAGGTGGCTGTGAGTGACGGGAGCGGCAACTTGGACGACTCTGACCTTGCAGAGATCATCGAGAACTTGCGGGTTTTCGGCAGCGACGTATTCGATGTCGAGGCCAAGCGCGCGGAGAAGGCGCTACCGCGCTCTGTACGCGAGACCCTCTCGGCCTTCGCTAACACCACCGGCGGGACTCTGATTCTGGGCCTCGACGAGTCCCAGAACTTCGCAGCGACGGGCATCGAGAACGCAGCCAAGATGGCTGCCGATCTGGCAAGTACCTGCGCGACGGAGATGGAGCCCCCTCTTCGCCCGTTGATCCGGCAGCACACTTTCGAGGGCGTTCAACTCGTCGTTGCCGAGGTCCCGGAACTGGCACTCGGCGAGAAGCCATGCTTCTACCGCGGGGCTGGAATGAACCGGGGCAGCTATGTCCGAGTAAACGATGGCGACCATCAGCTGACTTCATACGAGGTTCAGATGATGCTTGCAGGCCGCGGCCAGCCGCGCGACGACGAGCAGCCGGTGGCGGGCACGTCATTAGCGGACCTCGACGAGACCATGGTTAGACAGTTCATCGATCGGCTGCGGACAACGCGACCGTATGCGTTTGCGGACCTTGATGACACCGACGTACTTCGCCGCTCCAAAGTGCTCGTCCGCGGCGACACCGGAGCAGACGAGTGCCTGTCACTCGGCGGCTTGCTGGCTCTCGGCCGATACCCCCAGCAGCACTTCCCGCAACTCATGCTCACGTTTGTCCATTACCCGACAACGTCTGGCGGCGACCCAAAGAGTGGAGAGCGGTTCCTAGACAACGTGTCACTAGAAGGCCCCATCCCCGTCATGGTCAAGGACGCGATGGGCGCGATGAGGCGCAACATGACCAGACGATCGATCGTCTCGGGTTACGGCCGAGCCGATGTCTGGGAGTACCCAGAGACGGCACTACGTGAGGCGCTCGTCAACGCTCTCGTACACCGCGACTTGTCTGCCGCCTCGATGGGAACCCAGGTCCAGATCGAGATGTACCCGGATCGGCTCACGATCCGGAACCCCGGTGGGCTTTTCGGACCAGTCAGTGTGATGAACCTAGGTGAGGAGGGCGTTTCGTCCTCTCGGAACGCAAGCCTTCTCAAGATCCTCGAGGACGTGTCTGTTCCTGGTGAGACCAGGACGGTCTGTGAGAATCGCGGTTCCGGGATCAGGGCGATGATTGACGCCCTACGTGACGCTCGCATGACGCTGCCGAAGTTCGAGAACAAGATCTCCAACTTCAGCGTCACCTTTCCGAATCACACCCTCATGAGTGACGAAGTCCTGAGTTGGTTGGGCGCGCTTGGCGAGGATGGAATGACGGACAGCCAGATGGTTGGGCTGGCCATGCTGCGCGCCGGTGAAGAACTCGACAACCTCACTTACCGAAGCACTACTGGGCTCGACTCCCGACAGGCCACGGTGGAGTTGCAGGACCTCGTGGCACGGGAACTCGTGACGCAACAAGGAACGCGACGGTGGGCACGCTACCGACTCAACCCACGCGTTAAGACCGACGCCGCGCAGCAATCGCCGCGCCGGCAATCGCCCGCCGACCGAAGAACCGAGATCCTAAGTGCCCTAGGAGACAACGTCCTCTCACGCTCGGAGATCGCCACCCGCACTGGACTGAACGACCAGATCGTTCGCCGATGGCTCCGAACCCTTCGCGAAGAGGGCAAAGTCGAGATCCACGGGGGTGGACGACCTCAGAGCAAGAACACTCGCTACAAATGCGTGGATCAACAACCTGCAATATTCGGCGATGAGGCCCTGTTCGATGGGATCCCCTAGCACCATTCGCGCCGAGGTAACTTCGTCCTGCGACTACTGCTACCACCAGCAGTACCTCGCCAAGAACCCGCACGGCTACCGCTGCCACGCGACGACCGGAGTACCCTTCCCTGCTGAGGCGTAGCAGTGGTGCAGTGACGCGGCGCCCCCGACGGCTGGCTCCGGAGCCGGCTCGCCGCCGGAGCGCGCGCCTGGGATGTCGGCGAACCTGGGTAGGTTCGCGCACGTGAAGGAAACGACCGAGCTGCCATCGTGGCTGGTCGTCGTGCTCACCGTAGTGCCAGCAGTCATCGCGGGGGCGTCCGCCGTGCTGGCGGCCTGGCTTGCGGGCGCCCGAAAGGCAGCCAAGCAGCTCGACCAGTGGCGTCGCCGTGAGGAGACCATGCGCATCTTGCGCTGGGCGGCCGACAAGGCCACAGCCCAGAGCGATGACGAGCGCCTGCTGGCGGTATCGGTGCTCGACGCGCTCGACCACTCGAAGCCAGCAATGCTGCAGCCGGAGGATCAGGGCATCCTGGACGGTGTGCTCGATGCGGTGCTGTCCGAGGCGACGGCCGTGGTCGAGGAGTACCCTGACGAGAGCGGGAACTACGACGTGGAGGTGGCCGACGATGGTTGATCGCCGCGTGCCTGGGCGGGCCGAGACGTTCGTGTCCTCTGCCGAGGTCAAGGCTGCCCAGATGAAGGTCCGCCGCATGCTGGAACGCGGCGAGGAGCCGCCTGCGTCGCTCCTCGCCATCGCCAACGCCCGTGGCGACTTCTCGGTCGCACGTGCCCGCCCTGCGTGATCCCAGCGGCAACGCGGACCACGCCGCTTCCTCGGTCCCACCAGCAGTACCTCGCCAAGAACCCGCACGGCTACCGCTGCCACGCGACCACGGGCGTGCCCTTCCCCGCCACCGGCTGAGCTCGACGGCGCCTGCGAGCAGCGAGGCCCCGGTGTGAGCAACGCAACGGCGTCCGCACGCGTCCCCGGGAGGAGACTGGGAGCAGGAGGCGAGCGGACATGACAGCCCGACGGCGCGTGGCACCCGACCTGTGGACCGCTGTGGCCCTCTGTGCCGGGGCCGGCGCCGGCGCTGCGACCGGAGTCGTCCTCGCCGGCGGGTCGGGCATCGCCCTGGGCACGGCGATGGGCGCGGGACTCGGCGTGGTCGTCGGAGCCGTCGCGCAGGCCCTCGGCAGCAACCGCTCCGGACCCGGCGGGGCCCGTCGCGGCTAGCGCGCCAGGAAGGCCAGCAGGTCCTGGCGCGTGACGACGCCGACCGGCTTGCCGTCCTCCTGCACCAGCAGCGCGTCCGCGCCCGCGAGCAGGTCCATCGCCTCCTCGACCGGCGCACTCGCACCGACCGGTGGCAGCGGCTCGCCCATGTGCTGCTCGACCGGGTCGTTGAGACGGGCCTCGCCGTGGAAGAGCGCGTCGAGCAGCGCCCGCTCCGAGACCGCGCCGGCGACCTCCGCGGCCACGACCGGCGGCTCGGCCCGCACGACCGGCATCTGCGAGACGCCGTACTCCCGCAGGATCGAGACGGCCTCGGCGATCGTCTCCTGCGGGTGGGTGTGCACCAGGTCGGGCAGCCGCCCGTCCTTGCCGCGCAGCACCTCGCCGACCGTCGTCCCGCCGCGGGCGGCGAGGAAGCCGAAGCGGCCCAGCCACTCGTCGCTGAACACCTTGGCCAGGTAGCCCCGGCCCGAGTCCGGCATGAGCACGACGATGACGGCGTCCTTGCCCTCGTCGGTGCCGGCGAGCTCCTCGGCCAGACGGACGGCGGCGTGCACGGCCATGCCGCTCGAGCCGCCCACCAGCAGCCCCTCCTCCCGGGCGAGGCGCCGGGTCATCGCGAACGAGTCGGCGTCGGAGACCTCGATGATCCGGTCGGCCACGCCGCGGTCGTAGGCCTCGGGCCAGAAGTCCTCGCCCACGCCCTCGACGAGGTAGGGCCGCCCGGTGCCACCGGAGTAGACCGAGCCGGCCGGGTCCGCGCCGACCACCTGCACGGCCGGGTCCTGCTCCTTGAGGAAGCGGCCCGTGCCCGAGATCGTGCCGCCGGTGCCGACGCCGGCCACGAAGTGCGTGAGCCGCCCCTCGGTCTGGCGCCACAGCTCCGGGCCGGTGTCCTCGTAGTGCGAGCGCGGGTTGTGGGGGTTGGAGTACTGGTCGGGCTTCCAGGCGCCCTCGATCTCGCGGACCAGGCGGTCGGAGACGTTGTAGTAGGAGTCCGGGTGCTCCGGGGGCAGCGCGGTCGGCGCGACGACCACCTCGGCGCCGTAGGCCCGCAGCACGTTGCGCTTGTCCTCGCTGACCTTGTCGGGACAGACGAAGACGCACTTGTAGCCCCGCTGCTGGGCGACCATGGCCAGCCCGACGCCGGTGTTGCCCGAGGTGGGCTCGACGATCGTGCCCCCCGGCTCGAGCTCCCCGGACGCCTCGGCCGCGTCGATCATCCGCACGGCGATGCGGTCCTTCACCGACCCGCCGGGGTTGAGGTACTCCACCTTGGCCAGCACGAGGGGCCCGTCGTGCGGCGCGACGTGCCGAAGTCGCACGAGGGGGGTGTTGCCGACGAGGTCCAGGATCGAGTCCGCGTAGTCCACGTCGGCGAGTCTAGGTGGCGCTCAACCGCCGAACGGCACCCCGAGGGCCTCCAGCCGCTCGCGGCCGCCGTCCAGGGCGGTGAGCACCCAGATGCCGTCCTCGGTGAGCGCGCTGGTGTGCTCGGAGTGGGCGGCCCAGGACCCGTCGGCGGTCGCCACCGTCCACTCGTCCTCGAGCAGCACGGTCTCGGCGCTGCCCAGCGTGACCATCGGCTCGATCGCGAGCGCGAGGCCCCGGACCAGCTTGGCCCCGCGCCGGGCCCGGCCGACGTTGGGCACGTCCGGCGGCTGGTGCAGGGCGGTGCCGATGCCGTGGCCGGTGTAGTCCTCCACGACGCCGTACTCCCCCTGGGAGCGCACGTGGGCCTCCACGGCATGGGAGATGTCGCCGACGCGGCCCCCGGGGCGGAAGGCGGCGATGCCGGCCCACATCGCGTCCTCGGTGACCCGCACGAGCTCCTCGACCTCCGGTGGCACCGCGCCGACCGGCACCGTGATGGCGGCGTCGCCGTGCCAGCCCTCCACGATCGCGCCACAGTCGATCGAGACCAGGTCGCCCTCGACCAACCGGCGGGTGCCCGGGATGCCGTGGACGACCTCGTCGTCGACGGAGACGCAGATGGTCGCGGGGAACGGCGGCTCGCTGTAGCCCTTGAACGAGGGGATCCCCCCGGCGCCCCGGATGGTGGCCTCGGCCAGCGCGTCGAGCTCGGCGGTGCTCACGCCCGGACGGACGGCCTCACGCAGGGCCTCCAGCGCCTGTCCCACGACCAGGCCCGCGGCGCGCATGGCCTGGACCTCCCCGGGGGTCTTCAGCTCGATCCCGCGGTCGCCCCACATCGCGGCCGCCGTCAGGCGGTGAGCTGCTCGAGCTCGTCGAAGATGCGGTGGGAGACCACGTCGATCTCGCCCATGCCGTCGACGGAGACGACCATGTCCCGCTCGGCGTAGACCTTGATCAGCGGCTCGGTCTGCTCGGCGTAGACCTCCTGCCGGCGCCGGATCACGTCCTCGGTGTCGTCGGCACGGCCCTCGACGTGGGCGCGCTGCAGGAGCCGGGAGACCAGCTCGTCCAGGTCCGCGGTCAGCACCACGACGGCGTCCAGCGCCACGTCGAGGTCCTTGAGCATGGCGTCGAGCTCGTCGACCTGGGCCAGCGTGCGGGGGTAGCCGTCGAGCAGGAAGCCCGGCGTGCAGTCCGGCAGGCCGATGCGGTCGCGCACCATCGCGTTGGTGACCTCGTCGGGGACGTACTCCCCCGCGTCCATGTAGCGCTGCGCCTCACGCCCGAGCTCGGTGCGACCGGCCACGTTGGCCCGGAAGATGTCACCGGTCGAGATCGCCGGGATCGAGAAGTGGGTGGCGATGACCTTGGCCTGGGTGCCCTTGCCGGCACCCGGGGGGCCCATGAGGATGAGTCGCATCAGCGGAGGAACCCTTCGTAGTTGCGCTGCTGGAGCTGGCTCTCGATCTGCTTCACCGTGTCCAGCGCGACACCGACCATGATCAGGATCGAGGTGCCGCCGAAGGGGAAGTTCTGGTTCGCGCCGACGACGGCCAGCGCGATCAGCGGGATGAGAGCGATGAGTCCGAGGTACGTCGCTCCGGGAAGGGTGATCCGGGACAGGACGTAGTTGAGGTACTCCTCGGTCGGCTTGCCGGCCCGGATCCCGGGGATGAAACCGCCGTACTTCTTCATGTTGTCGGCGACCTCGACGGGGTTGAACGTGATCGCGACGTAGAAGTAGGTGAAGAACACGATCAGCCCGAAGAACAACAGCATGTAGATCGGGTGGTCGCCCTTGACCAGGTGACCCCCGACCCAGCGCGTGATCGGGCTGGTGCCGTTGCGGTCGAACTGCGTGGCCAGCGCCGGCAGGTAGAGCAGGCTCGAGGCGAAGATGACCGGGATGATGCCGGCCTGGTTGACCTTGAGCGGGATGTAGGTCGAGGAGCCGCCGTACATGCGGCGTCCCACCATGCGCTTGGCGTACTGCACCGGGATCCGGCGCTGTCCCTGCTCCATGAAGATGACCGCGGCCATGATGATCAGCCCGATCACCACGACCATGGCGAAGACGCCCCAGCCCTTCTTCTGCTGCAGCGCCCACAGCGAGGCGGGGAAGGTCGCGACGACCTGGGTGAAGATCAGGATCGACATGCCGTTGCCGATGCCGCGGTCGGTGATCAGCTCCCCGAGCCACATGATCACCGCGGTGCCGGCGGTCATCGTGATGACCATGATCAGCATCGTGGTGATGGTGTTCTTGTAGAGCAGCGGCTGGTCGCACTGCAGCAGCTGCCCGGCCCGGGCGAGCGCCACGATGCCGGTCGCCTGCAGGATCGCCAGGGCGAGCGTGAGGTAGCGGGTGTACTGGGTGATCTTGGTCTGGCCCGCCTGCCCCTCGTTCTTGAGGGCCTCCAGCCGGGGGATGACCACGACCAGCAGCTGCAGGATGATGCTCGCGGTGATGTAGGGCATGATCCCCAGCGCGAACACGGTCAGCTGGAGCAGCGCCCCGCCCGAGAACAGGTTGACCAGCCCGTAGATCCCGTCGTTCTCGACCTGCGCGACGCAGGCCCGCACGTTGGCCACGTTGACGCCCGGCGAGGGCAGCTGCGAGCCGATCCGGAAGATCACGATGATCCCGATCACGAACAGCAGCTTGCGCCGGAGGTCAGGCGTGCGGAACGCGTTGACGAATGCGCCTAGCACAGGTCCTCATTTCTCTACGGGCTCTCACGGCCCCGGGAAGCCTAACAGGGGCCGGCACGCCCGTGACCGCCGTACGACGGAGAGCGCGACCGGCCCCTGTGCGAGCAGGTGCGACTGGGTCAGAGCGCGGTGGCCGAGCCGCCGGCCGCCTCGATCTTCTCCTTGGCCGAGGCCGAGAACGCGTGGGCGCTGACCTGGACCGCCGAGGAGATCTCCCCCTGGCCCAGGACCTTGACCGGGTGGCCGTCGCGGACGGCTCCCTTGGCGACGAGGTCCTCGACGGTGACCTGGCCACCGTCGGGGTAGAGCGCGCTCAGGCGGTCGAGGTTGACCACCTGGAACTCGACCTTGAACGGGTTCTTGAAGCCCTTGAGCTTGGGCAGGCGCATGTGGAGGGGCATCTGGCCACCCTCGAACGACGCCGGCACCTGGTAGCGGGCCTTGGTGCCCTTGGTGCCACGACCCGCGGTCTTGCCCTTGGAGCCCTCGCCACGGCCCACGCGGGTCTTGGCGGTCTTGGCGCCCGGGGCGGGACGCAGGTGGTGGACCTTGAGCAGCTTGTTGCCGGTTGACTCGGCCATCAGTCGACCTCCTCCACGGTCACGAGGTGACGCACGGTGTGGACCATGCCCCGGATCTCGGGGCGGTCCTCCTTGGTGACCACGTCGCCGATGCGCTTCAGGCCGAGCGAGCGCAGGGTGTCGCGCTGGTTCTGCTTGCAGCCGATCGACGAGCGGGTCTGCTTGACCTGCAGTGCCATCACGCAGTCACCTCCGCGCGCGCCTTCAGCAGCGCGGCCGGGGCGACCTGCTCGACGGGCAGGCCACGGCGAGCCGCGACGGCCTCGGGCTCCTCGAGGCTCTTGAGGGCCTCGACGGTCGCGTGCACGATGTTGATCTGGTTCGACGAGCCGAGCGACTTGCTGAGCACGTCGTGGATGCCGGCGCACTCCAGCACGGCGCGCACCGGGCCACCGGCGATGACACCGGTACCAGGGGCGGCCGGACGCAGCAGCACGACGCCCGCGGCCTTCTCGCCCTGCACGGGGTGCGGGATGGTGCCCTGGATGCGGGGCACGCGGAAGAAGGCCTTCTTGGCCTCCTCCACGCCCTTGGCGATGGCGGCCGGCACCTCCTTGGCCTTGCCGTAGCCGACGCCGACCATGCCGTCGCCGTCGCCGACGATCACCAGGGCGGTGAAGCTGAAGCGTCGACCACCCTTGACGACCTTGGCGACGCGGTTGATGGCGACGACGCGCTCGATGTAGGCGTTCTTGTCGGGGGCCTGGCCTCCGCGACGGTCGTCACGACCACCGCGACGGTCTCCACCACCGGTACGGCGCTGGGATCCGCTCATGATTGTTCGTCCTTCCTTCGCGTCAGAACGCGAGGCCGCCCTCACGGGCGCCGTCGGCGAGGGCCGCGACGCGGCCGTGGTACTTGTTGCCGGCGCGGTCGAAGACCACGCCGTCGATGCCGGCCGACTTGGCGCGCTCGGCGACGAGCTCGCCGACGCGCTTGGCCTTGGCCGACTTGTCACCCTCGAACGACCGCAGGTCGGCCTCCATCGTGCTGGCCGAGGCCAGCGTGCGGCCGACGAGGTCGTCGACCACCTGGGCGCTGATGTGCTTCGAGGAGCGGGTGACCACCAGGCGCGGACGCTCGGCGGTGCCGGAGAGGCGCTTGCGCCCCCGGACCTGGCGCCGCAGGCGCGAGGCCACGCGACCCCGGGTGTGCTTGCTCTGCTTGAGCGAGATGGCCATGGTCACTTACCAGCCTTTCCGACCTTGCGCCGCACGACCTCGCCCGCGTAGCGGACGCCCTTGCCCTTGTAGGGCTCCGGCTTGCGCAGCTTGCGGATGTTGGCCGCGACCTCGCCCACGAGCTGCTTGTCGATGCCGGCGACCCCGAGCTTGGTCGGGCTCTCGACGGCGAAGGTGATGCCCTCGGGGGCGTCGAAGATGATCGGGTGCGAGTAGCCGAGCTGGAACTCCAGCTGGGTCGGACCCTTGGACAGCACGCGGTAGCCGACGCCGACGATCTCGAGCTTCTTCTCGTAGCCCTCGGTCACCCCGGTCACCATGTTGGCGATCAGGGTGCGGGTGAGGCCGTGACGGGCACGCGACTCGCGCTCGTCGTCGGGACGGCTGACCGCGAGGGCACCGTCGTCCTTCTTCGCCACCGAGATCGGGCGCACCACCGTGTGGGTGAGCGTCCCCTTGGGGCCCTTCACCGTCACGACGCGGTCATCGAGGGAGACCTCGACACCGGACGGGACCGGGATGGGGAGCTTGCCAATACGCGACATGAAAGTTCCTCTCCTCTCTCAGTCCCTCGTCACCAGACGTAGGCGAGGACTTCCCCACCCACGCCCTTCTGGTTGGCCTGACGGTCGGTCAGCAGACCCTGGCTCGTCGAGATGATCGCGATGCCGAGGCCACCGAGGACCCGCGGCAGGCCGCTGGCCTTGGCGTAGACGCGCAGGCCGGGCTTGCTGATCCGTCGGATGCCGGCGATCGAGCGCTGGCGGGTGGGGCCGTACTTGAGCGTGAGCGTGAGCGTCTTGCCCACGGCGCCCTCGGGGGCGTCCTGAACGTCGAAGGAGGTGATGTAGCCCTCCTGCTTCAGGATCTCCGCGACGCCCTGCTTGAGCTTGCTGTAGGGCATGGTCACGGAGTCGTGGTACGCCTGGTTGGCGTTGCGCAGACGCGTGAGCATGTCTGCGATCGGGTCGGTCATCGTCATGGGATGCGTTTCTTTCTCTTCTGTGGTTTCCGGCGCGCTGCCGGACCTTCAGCGGGTGGAGGGGGTGAGGCTCACCAGGAGGACTTGGTCACGCCCGGCAGCTCACCGCGGTGGGCCATCTCGCGCAGGCAGATCCGGCACAGGCCGAACTTGCGGTAGACCGCCTTGGGCCGGCCGCAGCGCTGGCAGCGGGTGTAGCCGCGCACCGCGAACTTCGGCTTGCGGGCCGCCTTGACCTTGAGAGCAGTCTTCGCCATCAGTTGTTCTCCTTGAACGGGAAGCCCAGGGCCTTGAGCAGGGCGCGACCCTCGTCGTCGTTGGTCGCCGTGGTCACCACGGTGATGTCCATGCCCCGCGAGCGGTCGACCCTGTCCTGGTCGATCTCGTGGAACATGACCTGCTCGGTCAGACCGAAGGTGTAGTTGCCCTTGCCGTCGAACTGACGGTCCGAGAGGCCGCGGAAGTCGCGGATGCGGGGCAGGGCGAGTGAGAGCAGCCGGTCCAGGAACTCCCACATCCGGTCGCCGCGCAGCGTGACGTGCGCGCCGATCGGCATCCCCTCGCGCAGCTTGAACTGCGCGATGGACTTGCGGGCCTTGGTGACCTGCGGCTTCTGGCCGGTGATCTGGGTGAGGTCGCGGACCGCGCCCTCGATCAGCTTGGAGTCACGCGCGGCCTCGCCGACGCCCATGTTGACCACGATCTTGGTCAGCCCGGGCACCTGCATGACGTTGTCGTGGCCGAACTGCTCGTGCAGCGCCGTCATGATCTCGTCGCGGTACCTCTGCTTGAGACGCGGCGCCGTGCGCTGCGTCGCCTCGGTGGCGGTGTCGGTCATCTCAGATCTCCTCGCCGGTCTTGCGCGCCACGCGGACGCTGCGCTGGGCGGAGTACGTCGAGCCGTCGCGACGACGCTTGTCCACGTCGACCCGCTTGAAGCCCACACGGGTCGCGTCCTTGCCGGCGACCAGCATCACGTTGGACACGTGGATCGAGGCTTCCTTGGTCACGATGCCACCGGTGGTGCCGGCGCGCCCGCCCTGCTGCATCACCTTGGTGTGCTGCTTGACCAGGTTGACGCCCTCGACGATGACCCGGTCGGACTCGCGGAGCACCGCGATGACCTTGCCCTCGGCGCCCTTGTCCTTGCCCGCGATCACCTTGACGGTGTCGCCCTTCTTGATGTTCAGGCTCTTCCCCATGAGTCAGAGCACCTCCGGCGCGAGCGAGATGATCTTCATGAACTTCTTCTCGCGCAGCTCGCGGCCGACGGGACCGAAGATGCGGGTGCCTCGCGGCTCCCCGTCGTTCTTCAGGATCACGGCGGCGTTCTCGTCGAATCGGATGTAGGACCCGTCCGGCCGGCGGCGCTCCTTGACGGTGCGCACGATGACGGCCTTGACCACGTCGCCCTTCTTGACGTTGCCGCCAGGGATCGCGTCCTTGACCGTGGCGACGATGATGTCGCCGATGCCGGCGTAGCGGCGCCCAGAGCCACCGAGCACCCGGATGCAGAGGATCTCCTTGGCACCGGTGTTGTCGGCGACCTTGAGTCGCGACTCCTGCTGGATCATTTCGCCTTCTCCAGGATCTGCACGACGCGCCAGCGCTTCGTCGCCGAGAGCGGGCGGGTCTCCATGATCTGCACGCGGTCACCGGTGCCGCACTCGTTGGCCTCGTCGTGGGCCTTGAGCTTGCTCGTGCGGCGCATGACCTTGCCGTACAGCGCGTGCTTGACGCGGTCCTCCACCAGGACGACCACGGTCTTGTCCATCTTGTCGCTGACCACGAGGCCCGTGCGCACCTTGCGGGGGGCGCGGTCCTTGGTCGTCTCGGTCGTGCTCACGTTGGTTTCCTCACTCATGCCGCACCGCCCGGCGTCTGGCGGATCCCGAGCTCTCGCTCACGCACCACGGTGTAGATGCGGGCGATGTCGCGCTTGACCGTCTTGAGACGGCCGTGGCTCTCCAGCTGGCCGGTGGCCGACTGGAACCGGAGGTTGAACAGCTCCTCCTTGGCCTCGCGGAGCTTGGTCTCCAGGTCCACGTTGCTCATGTCGTCGAGCTCGTGGGCCTTCACGGAGTTGTTGGCCATCAGAAGTCACCACCCTCACGTGACACGAACCGGCACTTCATCGGGAGCTTGTGCATCGCGCGGCGCATGGCCTCGCGAGCCACGTCCTCCGGCACACCGGACAGCTCGAACATGATGCGACCGGGCTTGACGTTGGCGATCCACCACTCGGGCGAGCCCTTGCCGGAACCCATGCGGGTCTCGGCCGGCTTCTTGGTCAGCGGGCGGTCGGGGTAGATGTTGATCCACACCTTGCCGCCACGCTTGATGTGCCGCGTCATCGCGATACGGGCCGACTCGATCTGACGGTTGGTCACGTAGTGACCCTCGATCGCCTGGATGCCGAAGTCGCCGAACGCGAGCGTGGTGCCGCCCTTGGCCGCCCCACGGCGGTTGGGGTGGTGCTGCTTGCGGTGCTTGACCCTACGGGGCATCAACATGGCTCAGGCCTCCCCACCGGTCGTCGGAGCGGTCGCCGCCGCCTCGGGAGCCGCGGTCGCGGTCGCCTCGGCGGGGGCAGCGGTCTCGGTGCCGGTCGACGCGGGGGCGTCCCCGCGGCCGGCGCGCGTCGGTCGCTCGCCACCGCGGCTGCCCCGGGTCGGGCGGTCCCCGCCACGTCCACCGGCGCCACCACGGCCACGGCCCGGCGCACCGGCGCGCGCGGCGGCCTGCGCCTCGCGCTCGGCGCGGGTGCCCGCGACCTCGCCCTTGTAGATCCAGACCTTCACGCCGATGCGGCCGAAGGTGGTCTTGGCCTCGTAGAAGCCGTAGTCGATGTCCGCACGCAGGGTGTGCAGGGGCACGCGGCCCTCGCGGTAGAACTCCGAGCGCGACATCTCGGCGCCACCGAGGCGGCCCGAGCACTGGATGCGGACGCCCTTGGCGCCGCTGCGCATCGAGGTCTGCATCGCCTTGCGCATCGCGCGGCGGAACGCCACCCGACCGGCGAGCTGCTCGGCCACGCCCTGGGCGACCAGCTGCGCGTCGATCTCGGGGTTCTTCACCTCGAGGATGTTCAGCTGCACCTGCTTGCCGGTGAGCTTCTCCAGCTCGCCCCGGATCCGGTCGGCCTCCGCGCCGCGGCGGCCGATCACGATGCCCGGGCGTGCGGTGTGGATGTCCACGCGCACGCGGTCACGGGTGCGCTCGATCTCCACGCGGGAGATGCCGGCGCGCTCCATGCCCTTGCTGAGCAGCTTGCGGATCGCGACGTCCTCACCGACGTAGCTCTTGTACTGCCCGCGGGGCGGGAACCAGCGGCTGCGGTGGTCGGTGGAGATGCCCAGGCGGAACCCGTTGGGGTTGATCTTCTGACCCATCAGGCCTTCCGTCCCTTCTTGCCCTTGGTGTCGGCGGCGTCCGGACCGGCAACGGTGCCGGCGGGCGCCACCACGATGGTGATGTGGCTCGTGCGCTTGTTGATCCGCGAGGCGCGGCCCTGCGCGCGGGCACGCCAGCGCTTCATCGTCGGGCCCTCGTCGACCATCGCCTTCGCGACGACCAGGTCGGCGGCGTCGAGGCCCTCGGTGGTCTCGGCGTTCGCGACCGCGCTCGCCAGGATCTTGCCGACGGTCTCGGCGGCGGCCTGCGGCGCGAACGCGAGGACGGTGGCGGCGGACTCGACGTCCATCCCGCGGACCATGTCCACGACGCGACGCGCCTTCAGCGGCGTGATGCGGACGTAGCGGGCGCGGGCGAAGGCGCCGGGCTGGTCACCCAGCAGGCTCTCGCGCCGGGCGCTCGGCTCGTTGGTGCGCATAGTGCTCATCTCTGTGCTCTCCGTTGTGCCTCCGCGCTCAGCGGCGGCGGCTCTTCCGGTCGTCCTTGACGTGCCCGCGGTAGGTCCGGGTCGGGGCGAACTCGCCCAGCTTGTGGCCCACCATGGAGTCGCTGACGAAGACGGGGACGTGCTTGCGACCGTCGTGCACCGCGATGGTGTGCCCGATCATGTCGGGCAGGATCATCGAGCGCCGCGACCACGTCTTGATCACGTTGTGGGTGCCCTTCTCGTTCTGCGCTTCCACCTTCTTGAGCAGGTGGTCGTCGACGAAGGGGCCCTTCTTCAGGCTGCGAGGCATGCTGTGTCCTAACTCTGCTTACGACGCCAGGTCAGCGGCGCTTGCCGGACTTGCGACGACGGATGATCTGGGCGTCGGAAGCCTTGCGACGACGCGTGCGGCCCTCGGGCTTGCCCCAGGGGGACACCGGGTGGCGGCCACCGGAGGTCTTGCCCTCACCACCACCGTGCGGGTGGTCGACCGGGTTCATGACGACACCACGGACGGTCGGGCGACGACCCTTCCACCGCATGCGGCCGGCCTTGCCCCAGTTGATGTTCGACTGCTCGGCGTTGCCGACCTCGCCGATGGTGGCGCGGCAGCGCACGTCGACGAAGCGCATCTCGCCCGAGGGCAGACGCAGCGTCGCGCGAGAGCCCTCGCGGGCGACCAGCTGGGCGCTGTTGCCGGCCGAGCGGGCCAGCTTGGCCCCGCCGCCCGGACGCAGCTCCACGCAATGGATCGTGGTGCCGACCGGGATGTTGCGCAGCGGCAGGTTGTTGCCGGGCTTGATGTCGGCCTTGACGCCGGCCTCCACCGTCATGCCCTGGCGCAGGTCCTTGGGCGCCACGACGTAGCGCTTCTCGCCGTCGGCGTAGTGCAGCAGCGCGATGCGAGCGGTGCGGTTGGGGTCGTACTCGATGTGCGCGACCTTGGCGGGAACGCCGTCCTTGTCGTAGCGACGGAAGTCGATGACGCGGTAGGCGCGCTTGTGGCCACCGCCCTGGTGACGGGTGGTGATGCGTCCCTGGTTGTTGCGGCCGCCCTTCTTGGGCAGCGGGCGCAGCAGCGACTTCTCCGGCGTGGTCCGGGTGATCTCCACGAAGTCGGCGACGGACGAGCCGCGTCGACCCGGCGTGGTCGGCTTGTACTTACGGATACCCATGTGTCTTCTCAGTCCTCGATCTCGTTGGTCCCGGTCAGCCGACCGGGCCTCCGAAGATGTCGATGCTCTGGCCCTCGGCGAGGCTGACGACCGCCCGCTTGGTGGCGGCGCGGCGGCCGATGCCCACGCGGGTGCGGCGAGCCTTGCCCTGACGGTTCATGGTGTTCACCGAGGTCACCTTGACGTCGAAGATCTTCTCGACGGCGATCTTGATCTCGGTCTTGTTGGCATCGGGGTGCACCAGGAACGTGTACTTGTTGAGGTCCATCAGGCCGTAGCTCTTCTCGCTCACGACCGGACGGATGATCACGTCACGGTGGTCCTTGTGGAATGTGCTCACTGGTGGATCTCCTCGGTGCCAGTGGTGGCGTCCTCAGAGGACGTCGCGACTGCTTTGACCGACTTGCCCTTGGCAGGGCCGGCGACGAAGGCGTCGTAGGCGGCCTTGGTGAAGACCACGTCGTCGGCGACCAGCACGTCGTAGGTGTTGAGCTGGTCGACCGGCAGCAGGTGCACGCTCGGCTCGTTGCGGAGCGAGCGGCGCGTCAGGTCGTCACCGCGGTCGACCACGACCAGGGCCTTGCGGGCCTGGGTGACCTCGCGCAGCAGCGCGAGCGCGGACTTGGTGCGGGGCACCTCGCCCTCGACCAGGGCCTCGACGACGTGGACGCGACCGGCGCGGGCGCGGTCGGACAGCGCACCGCGCAGGGCGGCGGCCTTCATCTTCTTGGGCGTGCGCTGGTCGTAGGACCGCGGCTGCGGGCCGTGGACGGTGCCACCGCCGGCGAACTGCGGCGCGCGGGTCGAGCCCTGACGGGCGCGACCGGTGCCCTTCTGCTTGTAGGGCTTGCGGCCACCGCCACGGACCTCGCCGCGGGTCTTGGTGGCGTGCGTGCCCTGACGCGCGGCGGCCTGCTGGGCCACCACGACCTGGTGGATCAGCGGGACGTTCACCTCGACGTCGAAGATCTCGGCGGGCAGGTCGACCTGCACGACCTTGGCGCTCACTGGACACCACCCTTCTTGGCAGCGGTGCGGATGACGAGCAGGCTGCCCTTGGGGCCGGGGACGGCACCCTTGATCAGCAGCAGGCCCTTGTCCGCGTCGACGGCGTGGACGGTGAGGTTCTGCGTGGTGGCCGTGACGCCGCCCATGCGGCCGGCCATGCGCATCCCCTTGAAGACGCGGCCCGGGGTGGCACAGCCACCGATCGAGCCCGGCTTGCGGTGGTTGCGGTGCGCACCGTGCGACGCCGAGACACCGGCGAAGCCGTGGCGCTTCATCACACCCGCGAAGCCCTTGCCCTTGGTCGTGCCGCTGACGTCCACCACGTCGCCGGCGGAGAAGACCTCCGCGGGGGCCAGCTCCTGGCCCACGGTGTACGACGCGGCGTCGCTGGTGCGGATCTCGACCAGGTGGCGGCGCGGGGTCGTGCCGGCGGCGGCGAAGTGGCCGGCCGACGGCTTGTTGACCTTGCGGCCCTCGATCTCGCCGAAGCCGATCTGCACGGCGTTGTAGCCGTCCTTCTCCGGCCCGCGGACCTGGGTCACCACGTTGGTGCCCGCCGCGACGACCGTCACGGGGACCACGCGGTTGTTCTCGTCCCACAGCTGGGTCATGCCGAGCTTGGTGCCCAGCAGGCCCTTGATGGCGTGCTCCATCGTCATCAGGTCACACCCCTCAGAGCTTGATCTCGATGTCGACGCCGGCAGGCAGGTCGAGACGCATCAGCGAGTCCACCGTCTTGGGGGTGGGGTCGATGATGTCGATGAGCCGCTTGTGCGTGCGCATCTCGAAGTGCTCCCGGGAGTCCTTGTACTTGTGGGGCGACCGAATGACGCAGTAGACGTTCTTCTCGGTCGGCAGCGGCACCGGGCCGGCCACCTTCGCACCCGTGCGCGTGACCGTGTCCACGATCTTGCGCGCGGAGGTGTCGATCACCTCGTGGTCGTAGGCCTTAAGCCTGATGCGGATCTTCTGTCCCGCCATCAGCCGTCCTCACTCTGTCGTCGTGTCCTGCTCCCCACCGGCGCACCCGAGGTCGGGCGTGTCGCGTCTGCTTCGCACGCGCGACGAACCCTCGCCTCGGATGCTGTTGTGGTGGCTGCCCGGCTCGAAGCCGGGCGGAGAGGGGCCTCACGGTGCGGCACGGGCACGATGAACTGCCCTCGATCCAGAACACCGATTCAGCAGTCAAGTTGTTGCCCGCGCCCCGGCGGCCCCGCCGGAGCAACCGGAACATCTTGTCAGACCCACCGAGCCACTGCAAATCCGGGCGATCGCGGTCCCCCACCACGCGCAGGACTGGTGGAATGGACCGGTGACCGACGAGAGCTCGTGGACCTCGCCCTCCGGGCAGCCTGCCACGCCGTCCCCTCCGCCTCCACCGACGCCCCTCGGGCCGCCGCCTCCGCCACCGGGGTGGGGACCCTCCGCGGCGCCGGTGCACAAGCCGGGCATCGTGCCGCTGCGGCCGCTGCGCCTGGGCGACCTGTACGACGGGGCCTTCGCCGCGATGCGCCAGAACCCGCGCGCGATGATCGGGATGGGCGCGGTGGTGATGACCTGGTTCCTCCTGGTCCCCACCGCGGTGTCCATCGGGCTCGCGGCCGTCGGGCGGCTCGGCGCCGGTCCCGTCGACCCCGAGGCCTTCAGCGCCTCCCCGGGCGGGGAGACCTCGGTCGACCTGCCGCTGTCCACGGTCATGGGCTACGTCGGTCAGCTGCTCGCCGCCTTCGCGGTGCTGCTGGTCACCGGGCTCGTGGTGCACGTGGTGGCCCAGGCCGTCCTCGGCCGCCGGGTCGGCGCGGGCGAGGCGTGGCGGGCGGTGCGGGGCCGGGTGCCGCGCCTGCTCGGGCTCACCGTGCTGTCGTGGCTGCTGGTCGCCGTGCCCCTGGTGCTGGCGGTCGTCGTGGGCGCCGTGCTGGCCGTCACGGTCGACGCCGTGCTCGGCGTGCTGGTCGGGCTCGCGCTCGGGGTGGGCGCGGTGGTCCTGGTGCTGGTCGTGTGGGTGCGCCTGCTGATCCTGGCCCCGGCCGCCCTCGTGCTCGAGGGCACCGGCGTCGTCGCCTCGATGCGCCGCGCCGCAGAGCTGAGCCGCGGGCAGTTCTGGCGGCTGTTCGGGATCACCCTGCTGACCCAGGTGGTGGCGGGCTTCGCCTCCGGGCTGATCTCGATGCCGTTCAGCCTCGGCGGGATGCTCGGCTTCCTCGTGGTGCCCGAGTCGGCGGCGGGGCTGGTCTACGTGCTCGGCACCTATCTCGGTCTCCTGGTCTCCTCCGCGCTGGCCACGCCGTTCACCGCGGCCGTCACCGTCCTGCAGTACGTCGACCAGCGGATCCGCAAGGAGGCCTTCGACGTCCAGCTGATGGCGAGCGCGGCCCGGGGCACGGGACCGGCCTCGCCGTGAGCGGGCTGGACCCCTCGCCCGACCAGGCGCGGGACTGGATCGCCCGCGAGCTGGCCCGGCCGGAGTACCCCCACCCCTCGCTGCTCGACCGGTTCCTGGACTGGGTCGGCGACCGGCTCGGCGCCCTGGTCTCCGTGGCCGGCGACAGCGGGGTGGGGCTCCTGGTCGCCGTGGTGCTCGCGGGCGTGGTCGCCGTCGTGCTGGTGACGGCCCTCTCCCGGGTCCGGCGCGACGCCCCGGGGCCGGGCCCGGAGGCCGGCGTCCTCGACCTGCCGGACTCCGCGGACGACCTGAGGACCCGCGCCGAGGCGGCCCTGGCCGCCGGGCGTCCCGACGACGCGCTCGCGGACGCCGCCCGGGCGCTGGCCCGCCGCTGCGTCGAGCGCGGGCTGGTCGACGACGCGCCGGGGCGCACCACCCACGAGGTCTACAGCGAGGTCGCGGCGCGGTTCCCCGACCGGGCCGACCGGCTGCGGGCCGCGGCCGACGGGTTCGACCGGGTCGTCTACGGCCGTCGACCGGCCACGGGTCCCGAGGCCCGAGACCTGCTCGCCCTCGACGACGACCTGCGCCGCGCCCGTCCGCAGGCCCCGGCCGGCGACCGCGGCCTCGTGGTGCCCGGGTGAGCCCGTCCACGACGGGGGCCGCCACGTCGCGGGCCGGCGGGATCCGCGGGTGGGTGCTGCTCGCGCTCGTCGTGCTGGTGGGCACCGTCCTGCTCACCGTCGCCAACCTCGACCGCGCGGGGTCGACGGAGCCCCTGCACCCGCAGAACCCGGCCGAGGACGGCACGCGCGCGGTGGCCCGGGTGCTCGAGCAGCAGGGCGTCGCGGTCGAGGTCGTCGACTCGGACGCCGAGCTGCGGGGTGCGGCCGTCGACGACGGCACGACGCTGGTGGTCACCACGACCGGCCAGCTCGGCACCTCGACCTACCCGGCGCTGCGCGAGGCCTCCGCCGCCGCGGCGACGACCGTGCTCCTCGCCCCGCCCGCTGCCGTCCTCGACGCCCTCGGCCTGCGGGCCTCGACCGGCTCCACGATCGGCGGCGACCTCGGGGCGGAGTGCGACCTGCCCCTGCTCGAGGGGCTCACGCTGTCGGGCGGCGGGACGACGTACTCCGTCCCGGACGGCACCGCCTGCTTCCGCGCCGGACCGGGAGCCGAGCTGCCGGGGCTCGTCGCGAGCACCGGCGACACCTGGCTGGTCGGCGCCCCCGGCGCGCTGACCAACGCGGCCGTGCGGGACGCGGACAACGCCGCCGTGGCACTGCGCGTGCTCGGCCGCCACCCGCGCGTGGTCTGGTACGACGCCACCGCCGACGACCTGCTCCCCGGGGACATCCGGGCGGACGCCGGCACCCTCGACCAGGTGCTGCCCGACTGGCTGCGGCCGTCGCTGCTCCTGCTCGTCGTGGCGCTGCTGGTGGCGCTGCTGTGGACGGGCCGCCGGTTCGGGCCCCTCGTCGTCGAGCCGCTGCCCGTCGTGGTGCGGGCCGACGAGGCCGAGGCGAGCCGCGGGCGGCTCTACCACGCCGCCCGGGACCGTGGGCACGCCGCCGAGGCCCTCCGCGCGGACGCCCGCGCCCGGCTGGGTGCCCGGGCCAGCCTCCCGCCGACGGCGTCGGTCGACGCGCTGTGCGACGACCTGGCGCGACGGCCCGGCTCCCCCGACCGCGCCACCCTGCGCGCCCTCCTCGACGACGGTCCCGTCGCCGACGACCCCGCGCTGGTCCGGCTCGCCACCGACCTCGCCCGGCTGCTCAGCACCCACCCCGGAAAGGACCGTCCATGACCCCACCCGACCCGATCCCGGCCGAGCGGGCCGATGCCGCCCGGGAGGCCCTGCAGGACGTGCGCCGCGAGGTGGGCAAGGCCGTCGTCGGGCAGGACGCCGCCGTCGCCGGCCTCCTGGTGGCCCTGGTCTGCGAGGGACACGTCCTGCTCGAGGGCGTGCCGGGCGTGGCCAAGACCCTCCTCGTGCGGGCGCTCTCCGCCGCGCTCGGCGTCGACACCAAGCGGGTGCAGTTCAGCCCCGACCTGATGCCCGGGGACATCACCGGCTCGATGCTGCTGGACGGCCGGGAGGGCGGACTGGTGTTCCGACCCGGGCCGCTGTTCACCCACCTCCTGCTCGCCGACGAGATCAACCGGACGCCGCCCAAGACGCAGTCGGCGCTGCTCGAGGCGATGGAGGAGCGGCAGGTCTCCGTCGACGGGGTCAGCCACCCGCTCCCGACGCCGTTCCTCGTCGCGGCCACGCAGAACCCGGTCGAGTTCCAGGGCACCTACCCCTTGCCCGAGGCGCAGCTCGACCGCTTCCTGCTCAAGGTCACCCTGCCCGTGCCGGGCCGCGACGACGAGATCGAGGTGCTGCGCCGCCACGCGGCCGGCTTCGACCCGCACGCCCTCGCCAGCGCGGGCGTCTCCACGGTGGCCTCCGCCGACCGGGTGCACGACGCGATCGCCGCGGTCGCGACGGTGACGGTGTCGCCGGAGGTCTGCGGCTACGTCGTCGACGTCGCCCGCGCGACGCGGCAGAGCCCGTCGGTCTCCCTGGGCGTCAGTCCGCGCGGGTCCACCGCGCTGCTGCGGACCAGCCGGGCGTGGGCTTGGCTCAACGGCCGCGACTTCGTCACCCCCGACGACGTGAAGTCCCTCGCCTCGGCGACCCTGTCGCACCGCATGGTCCTCACCCCCTCCGCGGAGCTCGAGGGGGTCGACGCCGCCCGCGTCCTGGCCAGTGCCCTGCAGTCGGTCGAGGTGCCCCGGTGACGCCGTGCACCTGACCGGCCGTGCGCCCCTGCTCGTGCTGTGCGGCCTCGTCGCCCTCGCGGTGCGACCCGGCCTCGGCACGGCGTGGGCGTGGCTGCTCGTGGTCGCGCTGCTCGTCGTGCTCGACGTCGTCGCGGCGCCGTCGCCGCGCGGGCTCGAGGTCGCGCGCGCCGACGTACCCCCGGCCCGGGAGGGGGGCACGAGCGCGACGGTGCTGACAGTGCGCAACCCCGGTCGCCGCACGGTCCGCGGGGCGCTGCGCGACGCCTGGCAGCCGACGGCGGGGGCCACGGACAACCGGCACCGCCTGCACCTCGCGGGCGGCGAGCAGGTCCGGCTCACCACGCCGTTGCGGCCGACGCGACGCGGCCGCCTGCGCGCCGACCGGGTGACGGTCCGCTCGCGCGGCCCGGGGGGGATCGCCGGGCGGCAGGCCTCGTTCCCCGTGCCCGGGGAGCTGCGCGTCGCGCCTCCCTTCGAGTCCCGCAGGCACCTGCCCAGCCGGCTCGCCGTCCTGCGGGAGATGGACGGGCGGACGGCGGTGCGCGTGCGCGGCCAGGGCACGGAGTTCGACTCGCTGCGCGAGTACGTCCGGGGCGACGACTGGCGCAGCATCGACTGGCGGGCCACCGCGCGCAGCCGCACCACCGTGGTGCGCACCTGGCAGCCCGAGCGCGACCGGCGGGTCGTGCTGCTCCTGGACACCTCCCGCACCTCGGCGGCACGGGTGGCCGACGTGCCCCGCCTGGACGCCGCGATGGAGGCCGTCCAGCTGCTGGCCACCCTCGCCGCGCGCGCCGGCGACGCCGTGGACGTCCTCGCCGGCGACGTCGTCCTGCGGCTGCACCTCTCCTCCGGGCGCCGCCACGGCGTGCTGCCCGACCTCCAGGCGGCGCTCGGCGACCTCGAGCCGGTCCTCGTCGAGGCGGACTGGCGGATGCTGGCCGGGGCCGCGCAGTCGGTCACCGCGCAGCGCAGCCTGCTGGTCGTGCTCACCTCGCTCGACGCCGCGGTCGGCGAGCACGGGCTGCTGCCGCGCCTGCCGGCGCTGGCCCGGCGCCACGAGGTCCTGGTCGCCGCGACCGCCGACCCCGAGGAGGGCGCCACCGCGCCGTCGGGTCCGGCCGGGGCCTACGCCGCCGCCGGGCGCGCGGGCGGGCGGGTCCGTCGGCGTCGCGCCGCCGCGGCCCTGCAGCATGCCGGGGTGGAGGTGCTCGAGACCTCGCCGCAGGACCTGCCCGCCGCCGTCGCCGACCACTACCTGCGGCTCAAGGCCGCGGGCCGGCTGTGAGGCTCACCCCGCCGTCGCGACGGTCGCCTCGAGCAGCTCGTCGTCGACGTCGCCGGTGACGCCGGCCCGAGCGGCGGCGCGACCCGGGCCGAAGACGTAGGCCAGGAAGGCCAGCTCGGCCCCCACCCCGATGCCGATGCGTGCCCACGTCGGCAGTGGGCTGGGGGTCACGAAGGCCTCGATCATCCCGGACACGAGCAGGACCACGACGAGACCCAGCGCGACCCCGGCGGCCGCGCGCCCCTCGCGCGCCAGCGACCGGGCCCTCGGGACGTCACCGGGACGCACCCACGACCAGAAGAGGCGCAGCCCGACGCCGGCCGCCACGAACACCGCGGTCAGCTCGAGCAGGCCGTGGGGCAGGATCAGCCCGAGGAACAGCCCGGTGCGGTCGTTGCGCACCATCAGCGAGCCCATCAGGGCGAGGTTGGCCACGTTCTGGAACAGCACCCACACCACCGGCAGACCGAAGACGCCCAGGCCGATGCACAGCGCCGCGACCCACGCGTTGTTGGTCCAGACCTGGGCGGCGAAGTGGGAGGCGGCGTACGTCGAGTAGTAGCCCTCGAAGTCCTGGCCGGCGATCTGCCGTGCCTGCTCGGCGCCGACCAGCCCGGTCTCGACCTGCGGGTGGCGCAGGAGCCACCAGCCCATGCCGAGGGCTGCGGCCACGTTGACCAGCGCGGTGCCGATCCACCAGCGCCGCGTGCGGTAGAGCGCGGCCGGGAACGAGCGCAGGAAGAAGTCACCCCACGTCCGCCAGCTCGTCGTGCGGGTGCCCGTCTGGCGGCGGCGTGCCCGCGCCAGCACCGTCGAGAGGTGGGCGATCACCTCGGCGTCGGGAGCCTGCGAGCGCACCAGGGACAGGTGGGTGGCCACCTCGGCGTACAGCTCGACCAGCTCGTCGGCCTCGGACCCGGACAGCCGGCGCCGGCGGCCGAGCTCGTCGAGCCGCGCCCACTCCGCGCGGTGCACGGCGGCGAGGGCGTCGAGGTCCATGCGGTCACGCTACGCGGCCCGCGGTCCTAGGGTGGCGCCATGAGTGGCGCGATGAGTGGTGGCCCGCGGCGCGAGGACCTGGTCCTCACCGGCGAGGCGGTCGCGCTCGACCTCCCGGTGGCGAGCGTCGGCCTGCGCGCGGTCTCCGGCGCCCTGGACCTGCTGGTGGCCGCGGCACTGGTCGTCGTCGCGGTCCTCCTCGTCGGCGCGGTGTCCCCCGGGCTCGACGGCGCCCTCACGGCGGTGGCGGTCCTGGTGGCCGGGGTCGCGATCGTCGTCGGCGTCCCGGTCACCGCCGAGACCCTGACCCGCGGCCGCACCCTCGGCAAGTGGGCGATGGGGCTGCGGGTGGTGCGCCTCGACGCCGGCCCCGTCTCGTTCCGCCACGCCTTCGTCCGCGCGCTCGTCGGGGTCGTCGAGGTGTGGTTGCTGTCCGGCGTGCCCGCCCTCCTCAGCGCGCTCGCCACCGCGCGCGGTCAGCGCGTCGGCGACCTCGTCGCCGGGACCTACGTCGTCCGCGAACGCTTCCGCCTGCGCCTGGCCGAGCCCCGGGCCTGCCCGCCGCGGCTGCGGGCCTGGGCCGCCTCCGCGGACCTCGCCGACCCGCCCGTGGGCACCGCGGTCGCCGCGCGCCAGTTCCTGCTGCGGGCCCCGACGCTCGAGCCGCAGCACCGGTGGGCCACCGCCGAGCGCCTGGCCGCTGCGCTGGCGCCGTACGTCGCGCCGGCCCCGCCGCCGGGCACGCACCCCGAGGACTTCGTCGCCGCGGTGCTGGCCGAGCGACGGGAGCGCGACGTCACCCGTCTGCGTCGGGACGTGGCCCACAAGGACGCGCTGCTGCGCCGCCCTACGCTGTCGCCATGATCGACCGCGGACGACTGCGCTCCCTCCGGGCCTCCGAGGAGGACCGCTTCCGGCACGACCACCCCCGCTCGGCAGCGCTCGCCCGCGAGGCGGACGGCAGCCTGCTGGCCGGCGTCCCGATGCCGTGGATGACCAGGTGGGCCGGGTCCTTCCCCCTGTTCGTCGACCGGGCACAGGGGGCACGGTTCACCGACGTCGACGGCCGGGACTACGTCGACCTGTGCCTCGGCGACACCGGAGCCATGACCGGGCACGCCCTGCCCGAGGTGGCGCAGGCCGTGCAGGAGCGCGCCACCCAGGGCTTCACCACGATGATGCCGAGCAGCGACGCCGCCTGGGTCGGCGAGGAGCTGCGCCGCCGGTTCGGGCTGGACCGGTGGCAGTTCGCCATGACCGCCACCGACGCCAACCGCTTCGTGCTGCGCTTCGCCCGCCACCTGACCGGACGCCCCAAGGTCGCGGTGATGGACTGGTGCTACCACGGCACGGTCGACGAGACCCTCGCCGTGCTCGACGGCGACCGCGTGGTCCCCCGGCCGGGCGCCCTGGGCCCGCAGGTCGACGTCGCCGTGACCACCCGGGTCGTGCCGTTCAACGACCTCGAGGCCCTCGAGGCCGCCCTGGCCCAGGGCGACGTGGCCGCCCTGCTGATGGAGCCGGCCCTGACCAACATCGGCATGATCCTGCCCGACGAGGGCTACCTCGCCCGGGTCCGGGAGCTGACCCGTGAGCACGGGGTGCTGTGGGTCGTCGACGAGACCCACACCCTGTGCGCGGGTCCCGGCGGGGCGACCGCCGCCTGGGGGCTCGAGCCGGACCTCCTCGTCGTGGGCAAGCCGATCGGAGGCGGCGTCCCAGTGGCGGCCTACGGCATGACCGCCGACGTGGCCGAGCGGCTCGAGGCGCCTATGCGGGGCCACGAGATCGACGTGGCCGGGGTCGGCGGCACCCTGACCGGCAGCGCGCTGGCAATGGCCGCGACCCGGGCCACGCTGTCCTCGGCGCTGCGCGAGGAGGACTTCGCGGTCGCCGTCCCCCTGGCCACGCGGTGGAAGGACGGCGTCGCGGGCGTCATCGCCGAGCACGACCTGCCCTGGCACGTGCAGCAGATCGGCTGCCGCGCGGAGTACTGGTTCTGCCCACCGCCGCGCAACGGCGCCGACGCGGCCGCTGCGATCGACGACGAGCTCGAGGGGTTCATGCACCTGTGGGCGCTCAACCGCGGCATCCTGCTGACGCCGTTCCACAACATGGCCCTGTTCTCGCCGCACCACACCGAGGCCGACGTGGACCGCCACACCGAGGTGTTCGCCGAGGCGGTCGGGGCGCTGCTCAGGCGCGCCTGACGCACCAGTCGGTGATCGCACGGCCCTCGTCGAGGCCCCGCCGCTCGAACTTGGTCACCGGACGCTCGGCCCACCGCTCGGTGCGCCCGCCCTCGAGGCGCGGCTCGCCGGCCAGCACCGCGTCGACCTGCTCGGCGTAGTCGTCCCAGTCGGTCGCCAGCCGCCACGTGCCACCGGGGCGCAGTCGACCGGCGACGATGCCGGCGAAGCGGGGCGTGACCAGGCGGCGCTTGTGGTGTCGCGACTTGTGCCAGGGGTCGGGGAAGAACGTCCACAGCCCGGCCAGCTCGCCCGGACCGACCAGGTGCTCGAGCACCCACACCGCGTCGAGCATCAGCAGGCGGACGTTGGTCAGCCCCGCCTCCTCGAGGCGGATCATCGTGGCCGCGACGCCGGGCCGCCACACCTCGACCGCCAGCACGTTGGCCTCCGGGCGGGCCGCCGCCAGCTCGGCGACGACCTCGCCGTTGCCCGAGCCGATCTCGACGACGAGGCCCCCGGGTGCCTCGCGACCCCACCAGCGCTGCTGGTCCAGGCGGTCCTCGTGCTCGACCGCCTCGGGCACGAGCCACTCGCCGGCCCGGCGCTCCCACGCGGCCTGCTGGCCGCTGGTCAGCCGGCTGCCGCGCCGGGTGTAGCTGGTGACCACCTGCATCCGGCGCCCGTCGGACGTGAGGCCGGCGCTTGGGTGCGCGCGGCGTACGCCCGCCTCCGGGTCGCGCTGCATCGACACTCCTCCTGACCCTGGTGACATGGCGAAGGGCCCCGACCGCACGGTCGGGGCCCTTCGGTGACGCGATCAGGCCCGGCGGACCGAGCCTGCCGAGATCACTTGTTGATCTTGGTGACGCGACCCGCGCCGACGGTCCGGCCGCCCTCGCGGATGGCGAACTTGAGGCCGTCCTCCATGGCGATCGGCTGGATCAGCTCGACCGACATCTCGGTGTTGTCGCCCGGCATGACCATCTCGGTGCCCTCGGGGAGGGTCACGACGCCGGTCACGTCCGTGGTGCGGAAGTAGAACTGCGGGCGGTAGTTGTTGAAGAACGGGGTGTGACGCCCGCCCTCCTCCTTGGACAGGATGTAGACCGACGCCTCGAAGTTCGTGTGCGGGGTGGTGGTGCCCGGCTTGATCACGACCATGCCGCGCTCGACGTCCTCGCGCTTGGTGCCGCGGAGCAGCAGGCCGACGTTCTCGCCCGCCTGGCCCTCGTCGAGCAGCTTGCGGAACATCTCGACGCCGGTGACGGTCGACTTGAAGGACTTCTCGCGGATGCCGATGATCTCGACCTCCTCGTTGACCTTCACGACGCCACGCTCGATGCGGCCGGTGATGACCGTGCCGCGGCCGGTGATGGTGAAGACGTCCTCGACGGGCATGAGGAACGGCTTGTCGATGTCGCGCTCGGGCTGCGGGATGTACTCGTCCACGGCCGTCATGAGCTCGGCGATCGACTCGCCCCACTTGTCGTCGCCGTTGAGCGCCGGGAAGGCGGCCACGCGCACGACCGGGAGGTCGTCACCGGGGAACTCGTAGTCGGAGAGGAGCTCGCGCACCTCCATCTCGACGAGCTCGATGAGCTCCTCGTCGTCGACCATGTCGCACTTGTTCAGCGCGACGACGATGGCGGGGACGCCGACCTGGCGGGCCAGGAGGACGTGCTCCTTGGTCTGGGGCATCGGGCCGTCGGTGGCGGCGACCACGAGGATCGCGCCGTCCATCTGCGCCGCGCCGGTGATCATGTTCTTGATGTAGTCGGCGTGACCGGGGCAGTCCACGTGGGCGTAGTGCCGGCTCTCGGTCTGGTACTCGACGTGCGCGATCGAGATCGTGATGCCGCGCTGCCGCTCCTCGGGCGCCTTGTCGATCTGGTCGAACGGCGTGAAGGGGTTGAGGTCCGGGTACTTGTCGTGCAGCACCTTGGTGATAGCTGCGGTCAGCGTCGTCTTCCCGTGGTCGATGTGACCGATGGTTCCGATGTTGACGTGCGGCTTAGTCCGCTCGAACTTAGCCTTGGCCACGGTGGGCTCCTCCTGTTGTGTGGTTCAGTGTCTCGTTGAAGCTGGTGACGCCCTGGGTGCCGACGGTCTCGACGGTGTCGACGCGACCGGGCGACGGGTCGGCGAGGGGCCGAGGCTACTCGCCGCGGACCTTCTTGACGATCTCTTCGGCGACGTTGTTCGGGACCTCGGCATAGGAGTCGAACTCCATGGAGTAGGACGCCTGGCCAGAGGTCTTCGACCTCAGGTCCCCAACGTACCCGAACATCTCGGACAGCGGCACCAGGGCGTTGACCACCATGTCACCGTGCCTCTCCTCCTGGGCCTGGATCTGCCCGCGGCGGGAGTTGATGTCGCCGATGACCGTGCCCAGGAAGGACTCCGGAGTGGTCACCTCGACCGCGAACATCGGCTCGAGCAGGACCGGCTTGGCCATCCGGGCGGCCTCCTTGAAGGCCTGGATGCTGGCCAGCTTGAAGGCGAGCTCGGAGGAGTCGACGTCGTGGTAGCCGCCGTCCTCGAGGGTGTACTTGACGTCCACCATCGGGTAGCCGGCGAGCACGCCGAACTCCATGGCCTCCTGGGCGCCCTGGTCCACCGAGGGGATGTACTCGCGGGGGACGCGACCACCGGAGACGTTGTTGGCGAACTCGTAGCCCGCGCCGGTGCCGGTGTCGGGGTCGATGTTCGGCTCGAGGGAGACGATCACCTTCGCGAACTGGCCCGAGCCGCCGGTCTGCTTCTTGTGCGTGTAGCTGTGGTTGGCGACCTTGGTGCGGATGGTCTCGCGGTAGGCGACCTGCGGCTTGCCGACGGTGGCCTCGACCTTGAACTCGCGGCGCATGCGGTCCACCAGGATCTCCAGGTGGAGCTCGCCCATGCCGGCGATGATCGTCTGGCCGGTCTCCTCGTCGGTCTTCACCGTGAAGGTCGGGTCCTCGTCGGAGAGCCGCTGGATGGCGGCGCCGAGCTTCTCCTGGTCGCTCTTGGTCTTGGGCTCGATCGCGACCTCGATCACCGGGGCCGGGAAGGTCATCGACTCCAGCACGACGGGGTTGGAGAGGTCGCACAGGGTGTGGCCGGTCTTGGTCTCCTTGAGGCCCATGACGGCGACGATCTGGCCGGCGCCGACCGAGGCGATCTCCTCACGCTTGTTGGCGTGCATCTGGTAGACCTTGCCGACCCGCTCCTTGCGACCGGTGACCGAGTTGAGCACCTGGGTGCCCGCCTCGAGCTTGCCGGAGTAGACGCGGACGTAGATCAGCTTGCCGAGGTGCGGGTCGGAGGCGATCTTGTAGGCCAGACCGGCGAACGGCTCGTCGTCGCTGGGACGGCGGCGCAGCTCCTCCTCCTCCTTGTTGACCGCGTGGCCGACGATCGCGTCGACGTCGATCGGGGAGGGGAGGTACTTCACGACCGCGTCGAGCAGGGGCTGGACGCCCTTGTTCTTGAACGCGGTGCCGCACAGGACCGGGTTGAGCTTGTCGGCGAGCGTGGCGCGACGGATCGCGTCCTCGAGCTCCTCGACGGTGAAGTCCTCGCCCTCGAGGTACTTCTCCATGACATCGTCGTCGACCTCGGCCAGCGTCTCGACCAGCTTCTCGCGGTACTCGGCGGCCTGCTCGGCGAGCTCGGCCGGGATCTCCTCGACGGTGTAGTCCTCACCGATCGTGGTCTCGCCGCGCCAGGTCAGCGCGCGCATGCCGACCAGGTCGACGACGCCCAGGAAGTCCTGCTCGGCGCCGATCGGCAGCTGCAGGACCAGCGGGGTGGAGTTGAGCCGCTCGACGATCATGTCCACGCAGCGGAAGAAGTCGGCGCCGGTGCGGTCCAGCTTGTTGACGAAGCACATCCGCGGGACGGCGTACTTGTTGGCCTGGCGCCACACGGTCATCGACTGCGGCTCGACGCCGGCCACGCCGTCGAAGACGGCGACGGCGCCGTCGAGGACGCGCAGCGAACGCTCGACCTCGACGGTGAAGTCGACGTGACCGGGGGTGTCGATGA
This sequence comes from uncultured Actinomycetota bacterium, assembly GCA_963811385.1. Lineage (GTDB taxonomy): Bacteria > Actinomycetota > Actinomycetes > Propionibacteriales > Nocardioidaceae > Marmoricola_A. Next base: position 80,379 of record CAWEQX010000016.1, read on the forward strand.
TGTTGATCTGGTGCTGCTTCCACCAGCAGGTCGTCGCGGCGGACGTGATGGTGATGCCGCGCTCCTGCTCCTGCTCCATCCAGTCCATCGTCGCCGCACCCTCGTGGACCTCACCGATCTTGTAGGTGATGCCGGTGTAGAAGAGGATGCGCTCGGTCGTCGTGGTCTTGCCGGCGTCGATGTGCGCCATGATGCCGATGTTGCGGACCTTGTTGAGGTCCGTGGTGATGTCGACAGCCACCTGTGATGTCTCCTCGAGACTAGTGGGGCGAAAAGTGGATCAGGGATGGGAGCCGGGCGCGCCGCCGGTGGGGCTGCGGCCCGGGTCACGGCCTACCGGGCCGGGGTCACCAGCGGTAGTGCGCGAAGGCCCGGTTGGACTCGGCCATCTTGTGGGTGTCCTCGCGACGCTTCACCGCGGCACCGAGGCCGTTGGAGGCGTCGAGGATCTCGTTCATCAGGCGCTCGGCCATGGTCTTCTCACGACGGGCCTGGGAGTACTGCACCAGCCAGCGCAGCGCCAGGGTCATGCCACGGTTGCCCTTGACCTCGACCGGGACCTGGTAGGTCGCGCCGCCGACGCGGCGGGACTTGACCTCCAGCTGCGGCTTGACGTTGTCGAGCGCGCGCTTGAGGGTCACGACCGGGTCGGTGCCCGTCTTGTCGCGCGCACCCTCCATCGCGGTGTAGACGATGCGCTGCGCGGTCTGCTTCTTGCCGTCCATCAGGATCTTGTTGACCAGCTGGGTGACGACGGGGCTGCCGTAGACCGGGTCGATGTCGATCGGTCGCTTGGGAGCGGGGCCCTTGCGCGGCATCAGCTCTTCTCCTTCTTCGCGCCGTAGCGGCTGCGAGCCTGCTTGCGGTTCTTGACGCCCTGGGTGTCGAGGGAGCCGCGGATGATCTTGTAGCGCACACCGGGGAGGTCCTTCACCCGGCCGCCACGCACGAGCACCATGGAGTGCTCCTGGAGGTTGTGGCCGACGCCCGGGATGTAGGCCGTGACCTCGACACCGCTGGACAGACGGACACGAGCCACCTTGCGCAGCGCGGAGTTCGGCTTCTTCGGGGTGGTGGTGTACACACGCGTGCACACGCCTCGCCGCTGGGGCGAGCCCTTCAGAGCGGGCGTCTTGTTCTTCGACACCTTGTCCTGGCGGCCCTTGCGGACCAGCTGCTGGATTGTGGGCACCGCGTCGTTCTCTTTCCTCTGTGACTACGTCTGGGTGGCGCTCGCCGGACGGGGGGCTTGAAGCACACCCCCGCGGTCGGGCGTGTCGCCCGGATGATGCGGGGCGGCGACTGCGAGCACGCGTGACGGCCTGGGCGGCCAGGCACGATCGCCTAATCTACCGGGTGGCGTGGGGAGGGTCAAAATCGGCGTCCCCAGCCGCGCTCCCCTGCCGGCGTACGCCGTCGCGCAGGAGCTCGGCCAGGTGCAGCCCGGGGCGTCCCGCGAGGTCGGCCGCCTGGGTGCGGCAGGAGAACCCGTCGGCCCACAGCAGGGCTCCCGGCCGCTCCTCCAGCGCAGGTCCCAGGTCGTGCTGGAAGACCTTGACCGAGACGTCGTAGTGGTCGGGGACCATGCCGAAGTCGCCGGCCAGCCCGCAGCAGCCGCCGACCCGGGTCAGGGCGGCGCCGGTCCCCCGCAGCAGCGCCTCGTCGGCCTGCCAGCCCACGACCGAGGCCTGGTGGCAGTGCGGCTGCGCCACGACCTCGACGCCGTCGAGGGACGGGGGCGCCCACCCCAGCGCCGTGAGGTGCTCGGCCAGGGTGCGCAGCTCGGGCAGCCGCGGGCGCTCCAGCAGCTGGTGGGCGTCGTGGCGCAGGACGGCCAGGCACGACGGCTCGAGGACCACGACCGGCAGCCCTTCGGGGTTGCGGTCGGCGAGCGTCCCGAGCAGGCGGCCCAGGGTGGCGCGGGCCTCGTCGAGCCGGCCGGCGCTGACCAGGGTCAGCCCGCAGCACTGCGAGCCGTCGGCCACGACGCGGACCCGGGCCCCCGCCGCGGCCAGGACCTCGGCGGCCGCCTCGGCCACCTGGGGCGCGAAGCGGTTGGTGAAGGTGTCGACCCACAGCACCACGTCGGCGTCGGCCGCCGCGTCGTGGCGCTGCGCCGAGACCGGCCGCGGGGCCGGGACCGGGAGCCGCCGCCGCGGGTCCACCCCGCCGATGCGGGCGGCCAGGCCCGGCGTGGCCCGCAGCCCCAGGCGGACCACCCCCGCCGGGACCCGCGAGAGCAGCTGGGGCAGGCCACCGAGGGTGTAGTGCGTGCGCGGCCGCCTGCGCCTCCCCTTGCCGGTGTGGGTCCGGTGCAGGACCTCGGCCTTGTAGGTCGCCATGTCGACCCCGGTCGGGCAGTCGCGGGCGCAGCCCTTGCACGCCAGGCACAGGTCGAGCGCCTCGAGGACCGCCGGGTCGGACAGCCCCCCGGGCAGGTGGCCGGCGACGGCGTCCTGCAACGTGCGGGCGCGACCGCGCGTGGAGTCCTTCTCCTCCCGGGTGGCCAGGTAGGACGGGCACATCACGCCGCCGTCGCGGGTCCCGTCGGCCAGGCACTTGCCCACGCCGGTGCACCGGTGGACCGCGGAGACCAGGTCTCCTCCGTCGGAGGCCAGCCGCAGCGTCGTGCGGGGCGGGTGGGCCGGCAGGTGGGCCAGGCGCAGGTCGGCGTCCAGCGGAGCGGGGTCGACCAGCACCCCGGGGTTGAGCAGGTCGTGGGGGTCGAGCAGGTGCTTGACCGCGCCCATCAGGGCCAGGGCCTCCGGGGAGTACATCCGGGTCAGCAGCTCGGACCGGGCCCGGCCGTCGCCGTGCTCGCCGGACAGGCTGCCGTCGTAGGCCGTGGCGAGGTCGGCGGCCTCCTCCACGAAGCGGCGGTAGCCCGCACGGCCGGGCGGCGAGGCGAGGTCGAAGTTGACCCGGATGTGCAGGCAGCCGTCGCCGATGTGGCCGTAGGGCGCGCCGTCGAGGCCGTGGGCGGCCAGCAGCGCGTCGAAGTCGCGGAGGTAGGCGCCCATGCGCGCCGGCGGCACCGCGGCGTCCTCCCAGCCGGCCTGGCCGGGCGGGGTGGTGGCCCGCGCGGCGAGGCCGGCGCCGTCCTCGCGGACCCCCCAGATCGCGGCCTGCTCGCGCTGGTCCTCCACCACCCGGTGGTCCTGCGGCGACGCACCGGCGACCACCCGCGCGGCGCGGTCGGCGACCTCGCGGGCCTCGTCCCCGGTCAGCTCGACCAGCAGCCAGGCCCGCCCCCCGGGCAGGTCGGGCGGCGCGGCGAGCACCTCGGTGATGCGGTGGTCGATGCCCTCGCACGCCACCGGCCGCTGCTCGAGGATCGCGGGCACGTGGTCGGCGGCGTCGGCGAGCGTGGGGTAGCCGAGGACGACCAGGACGCGGACCGGCAGGTCGCGCACGAGGCGCACGCGGGCCTCGGTGACCAGGGCGAGCGTGCCCTCGCTGCCGACCAGGAAGCGGTCGACCGAGCGCCCGTGCTCGGGCAGGAGGTGCTCGAGGGCGTAGCCGGAGACCTGGCGCCCGAAGCGGCCGAACTCGGTGCGGACCAGCCCGAGGTGGCGGTCGACGAGGGCCCCCAGCTCGTCGGCGCGCGACGCCGCCCCGGTGCCGTCGGCGAGCAGGGTGCGCAACCACACCACGTTGTCGGAGGTACGGCCGTAGCCGAGGGCGCGCGAGCCGCAGGCGTTGTTGCCGATCATGCCGCCGATCGTGCAGCGCGTGTGCGTCGAGGGGTCGGGTCCGAAGCGCAGCCCGTGAGCCGCCGCGGCCCGCTGCAGCGTGGCGTGCACCGCGCCGGGCTCGACGGTGGCCTCGGCCGCCTCGGCGTCCAGCTCCAGCACGCGGTGCAGGTGGCGGTAGGTGTCCATCACGATGCCCGTGCCGACCGCGTTGCCGGCGATCGAGGTGCCCGCTCCGCGCGCGGTCAGGGGCACGCCCAGCTCCCGGGCGACGCCCAGCACGGCGGCGACCTCGTCGCGGTGCCGCGGCCGGGCCACGACCCGGGGCTCGAGGCGGTAGACGGAGGCGTCGGAGGAGTAGAGCGTGCGCGCCAGCGGCGAGTCGTCGACGTCGGTCAGGCCGGCCCGCCGCAGGGCGGCGACCACGTCGGGGTCGTCCCCGGTCAGGGACGGGCGGGCCGAGGACATGCGGCCGATTCTAGGGAGCCGCTGGAGCGCCGCTGGACCGCGACCGTGATCATGGGCAGATGACGCTCGACCTCCTGCTGCGCCGTGACCCCTCGGGCCCCGGACGGCTGTGGACCTCCGGTCCCGGTCCGTCGTACGCCGTGGGGGTGCGCGACGGACGCATCGTCGCCCTCGACGACGACGCCCTCGGCCAGCGCGACCGGGGCACCGAGGAGGTCGACCTCACCGGACGGATGCTGCTGCCGGGGTTCCAGGACGCCCACGTGCACGCGGTCTTCGCCGGGGTCACGATCATCCGCTGCGACCTGGCCGGTCTCGACGGCGAGCAGTCGCAGCGCCGCATCGTCGAGGTCTCGCTCCTGCGTCCCGAGGGCTGGCTGCTCGGCGGCGGCTGGTCGTTCGACACCTTCGGCCGCACCCCGACCGCGGCCGACCTCGACCTCCTCGTCGGGGACCGCCCGGCGTGGCTCACGATCCGCGACGGGCACGCGGGCTGGGCCAGCAGCCGCACCCTGGCCCTGGCCGGGATCGACGAGCACACCCCGGACCCGGTCGACGGCTACCTCGAGCGCGATGCGCACGGCCGGCCGACCGGGGTGCTCCACGAGGGCGCGATGGGCCTGGTCGACCACGTGCTGCCGCCTCCGTCGGACGAGGACTACCTCGCCGGCCTGCGCGCCGCCCAGGCCCGGCTGCACTCGCACGGGGTGACCGCCTGGCAGGACGCGATCCTCGGCGACTTCGGGGGGTGGGCCGACCCCACGCCGTACTACCGCGCAGCCGCCTCGGACGGCACCCTCACCGCGCGGGTGGAGGGCGCCCTGTGGTGGCGTCGTGGGGACGGGCTCGAGCAGGTCGAGGAGCTCGTGCACCGCCGCGCCACCTGCGAGGTGGGCCGCTTCCGCACGGGCGCGGTGAAGGTGATGCAGGACGGGATCGTCGAGAACGGCACGGCCTCGATGCTCGAGCCCTACCTCCCCCACCCCGACGTCTGCTGCCTGCCCGGCCACGAGAGCGGCATCTCCATGGTCGACCCGGCCGTGCTGCGCGAGGCCGCGGTGCGGCTCGACGCCCACGGGTTCACGCTGCACGTGCACGCCATCGGCGACCGCGCGGTGCGGGAGGCGCTCGACGCGATCGAGGCCGCCCGCCGCGCCAACGGCCGGCCAGGGGGACGCCACCACCTCGCCCACATCCAGGTCATCCACCCCGACGACGTCCCGCGGTTCGCCGAGCTCGACGTCACCGCCAACCTGCAGGCCCTGTGGGCCACCCACGAGTGGCAGGTCGACCAGCTCTGCCTGCCCCTGGTCGGCGAGCAGCGCGCGGCCTGGCACTACCCGTTCGGCGACCTGGTGCGGTCCGGCGCGCGCCTGGCGATGGGCAGCGACTGGTTCGTCAGCAGCCCCGACCCCCTCGTCGCGATCCGTACGGCGGTCACGCGCGTCGCGCCGTCGCAGCCGGCGGGCACGCCGCCGTTCCTCCCCGACCAGGCGATCGACCTGGCGACCGCGCTGACCGCCTACACCGCCGGGTCGGCGTACGTGAACCGCCTCGACGACCGGACCGGGCGCCTCGCCGTCGGCATGCTCGCCGACCTCACCGTGCTGGACCGCGACCTGTTCACGCAGCCCGCCGAGGAGCTCCACGAGGCGCGCGTCGACCTCACCTTCGTCGACGGCCGCGTCGTGCACGAGCGGCCCGTCTGAGCGGGCCGTCTGAGCGGGCCGACCGGGCTCACCAGAGCTCGAGCGACCCTCGCAGGATGCCGGCCAGGTCATCCGGGCCCACCTCGACCGGGGCGGTCGCCAGCAGGCGCTGCTGCTTGAGCGACCCCTCGACCAGGTCGTCCACGTCGCCCTCGCCGTAGCCCACCTCGCCGATACCGTTGGGCATCCCGACGTCGCGCATCAGCCGCGCGAGGGTGCGTGGCAGCCGGTCCGGCCCCTCCGGACCGTCGGCACCCTGGGTGCCACCGAGCAGCTCCGCGGCCCGCAGGTGCCGCTCGGGCGAGGCCTCGAAGGTGAACCGGAAGGCCTCCGGCGCGGTCAGCGAGACCGCCATGCCGTGCGGCACCATCGGCTCGTCCTGGGGGTAGCCCCGCGGGCGGAAGTCCTTGACCCGTCCCGCGATCGGGTAGGCGTTGGCGTGCGGGATGTGCACCCCGGCGTTGCCGAACCCCATCCCGGCGAACGTCGCCGCCAACGCCATCTGCTCGCGGGCGTGCTCGTCCCCGCCGTCGTGCACGGCGGTGCGGAACGACGCGGCCAGCAGGGTCAGCGCCTTCTCCGCCCACATGTCGGCCACCGGGTTGGCACCGCAGTAGGGCACCCGCTCCTCCGGCCTCTTGCGGGCGTAGGACGAGTAGGGGCGCGCCGTCCACGACTCCAGGGCGTGGCAGAGGATGTCCATCCCCGCGGCCGCGGTGACCTCGGCGGGCTGGGACATGGTCAGCCGCGGGTCGACCACCGCCATCGTGGGCCGCAGGCGCGGGTGGCTGATCCCCGTCTTGACGTGCAGCGACAGCACGTCGAGCACGCAGATGGTCGTGCTCTCGCTGCCGGTGCCGGTGGTGGTCGGGACGGCCACGAGGGGAGCCAGCGCGTGGCGCGGCGCGCGCGCCCGGCCGACCGGCGCGTTGACGTAGTCCATCAGCTCGCCCTCGTTGCTGGTCAGCAGGTTGACCGCCTTGGCGGTGTCGATCGCCGAGCCGCCGCCGACCGCCACGATCGCGTCGTACGGTCCGTGGTCGCGGCCGAACGCCACCGCCTCCTCGAGGCTGACGTCGGTGGGCTCGACGTGGACGCCGTCGAAGACGACCACCTCGATGCCGGCGGCGCGGACCTGCTCGGCGATCCGCGCCGGGTGCCCGGCCGCGGCCACGCCGGGGTCGGTGACCAGGAGCACGCGACGGGCCTCGAGGGCGGCCAGGTCGTGCCCGAGCTCCTCCGAGGCGCCCGGCCCGAACTTCAGCGACGGGGCGGCGTAGGTGAAGACGGTCTCGTGCGGTGCGTGGTCGGGGCTCATCGTCGGTACTCCTCGGGGATCGGGGTCTGGACGCCCAGCAGCCGCAGGCCGAAGCGCGCGGCGCCGGTGAGGGGCAGCCGAGCGGCCTCGGCGAGGTCGACCCAGGCGCTGCGGTCGGTGGAGCCGTCCACCTCGAGCACCTGCGGCTCACGGTCGCGCGACGCGGGCTCGACCTCGGCCTCGAAGATCAGCCCCAGGCCGTGGAAGTCCTCGAGCACGCCGGTCGGGCTGCGACCGGTGAAGTGGTGGGAGTAGACGTCGAGCACCCGGCCCGGCGTCACCTCGAGGCCGGTCTCCTCGTGCACCTCGCGGCGCAGCGCGTCGCGCGGGCTCTCCCCGTGGTCCACGCCCCCACCGGGAAGCGTCCAGCCCTCGAACGGGACGCGGGGCGAGAGGTGGGCCAGGAGGACCTGGTCGGCACGCCGCACCAGCGCGTAGGCCGCCACCCGCTGCCGCCGCAGCGGCCCCGCCGCGCCGTCGGCAGGCGGAGGTGTGGGCGACATGGCGAGGAGTCTAGGCACGCCCCGCGCGCCGGAGGGCGGGGACGGGTGTGGACCGGCCCGCGACGCCTCGCGCAACTTCCGGTCCAGCCGCCCGGCCCCGCGGCCGCGCCCGCAGCCCGAGGAGGCGCAGGACCACGCTCCCCACCCCGGATCACCCCGTCGTGGACCACGCGACGGGTCCGCGCCGGGTCACGCCCTGCTCGGCGACCTCAGGCCAGGACGAAGTAGCGCAGGACGATGTACGGCGCGGCGACCGCCATGGTCATCGCGGTCACGATCACGCCGTAGCGGGTGAAGTGCCAGAAGGAGATCGGGTGCCCGTTGCGGGCGGCGATCCCGACCACGATCACGTTGGCGCTCGCGCCGATCGCGGTCAGGTTGCCGCCCAGGTCGGCCCCCAGCGCCAGCGACCACCACAGCGACACCTGCTCCGGCGGCAGCCCGTCGGCCGCACCCACGGTGTCGAGCACCAGCGGCGCCATCGTCGCGACGTAGGGAATGTTGTCCACCACGCCCGAGAGCACCGCCGAGCCGAGGAGGAATCCCAGCGACGCCGGGAGGAAGTTGTCGCCGATCGCGTTGGTCGCCGCGGTCGAGAGCTCGCCGATGACCCCCTCCTTGACCAGCGCCCCGACCATGATGAAGAGGCCGGCGAAGAACAGCAGGGTCTCCCACTCGACCTCCTGCATGTAGTCGCGCACCTCGTAGCCCCGGTTGGCCAGGAGCACCGCGGCGCCGGCCCCGAGCAGGGCGACCAGCGACGGCTCGAGGTGCGTGACCGAGTGCGTCACGAAGCCCAGCAGCACCAGCGCCAGGACCCCGCCGAGCCGCACCAGCAGGGTCCGGTCGGTGACCAGCTCCCCGGGCGTCAGCGCCATGAGCGCGTCGGCGCGCTCGGGGTCGAACCGCATCCGGCGGCCCCAGAGCAGCCAGCACAGCCCGACGAAGAAGGCCAGCATGATCACCACCACCGGCACCAGGTTGACCAGGAAGTCGTTGAACGAGAGTCCCGAGCGGCTGGCGATGATGATGTTGGGCGGGTCGCCGATGAGGGTCGCGGTGCCGCCGATGTTGGAGGAGAACACCTCGGCGAGCAGGAAGGGCACCGGGTCGACTCCGAGCCGGTCGCACACGAGCAGGGTGACCGGCGCGATGAGCAGCACCGTGGTCACGTTGTCGAGCAGGGCCGAGGCGGCCGCGGTGATGAGCACCAGCATCACCATCACGCGGAACGGCCGGGCCCGCGCCCGTTGCGCCGACCAGATCGCGACGTACTCGAAGATGCCGGTCTGCCGCAGCGCCCCGACGATCACCATCATCCCGAAGAGCAGGAAGACGACGTTCCAGTCGACCCCGGTCTCCTCGGAGAAGAAGATGTCCTCGCCCCGCATGGCGCCGATGGCCACCATGGCGGCGGCGCCGCCGAGCGCGACCAGCGAGCGGTTGAGCTTCTCCGTCGCGATCAGGACGTAGGCCGTGGCGAAGACGACCAGGGCACCGATGGCGGTCAGGCTCACCGGTCGCGACCCTCCCCGCCGTCGGCCTCCGGGTCCGGCGGCGACCAGGGCTCCCGCCGCTGCACGAGGTCGCGGGTCAGCCGGCGCTCCACCAGGTCGCTGTCCTGGCCCGCGCGCCGGGCGATCTGCGCGAGCACCCGCGAGAGCAGGATCGTGCCCACGAACGTCCCGTCCTTCTCCTTGACCAGCAGCAACGGGAAGTGCTCCTGCGCCATCGTGGTCGCGACCTCCAGCAGCGTGTCGTCGGGCAGGACGCTGGGCGGCTGGATCACGCGTACGTCCCGGGAGTCCAGCAGGTCGCCGATCGTGGTCCGGTTGAGCTGGTCGCAGAGCTCGTCGGCGCCCTTCTCGTCGTAGGCGTGCGCCAGCTTGGGGTCGTCGCGCACGTAGAGCGGCACCACGATGTCGAGCAGCTGGCTGCCGGGGATCACCGTGGTGGGCACCCCGTCGTCGTCGACGACGACGAGCCCGGGGAGGCGGTACTCCGCGACGACGCGCGCCGCCTCGGCACCGGTGGTGGAACGTCGGACGAAGGGGACCTTCTCGGCCAGGTCGGCGGCACGCATGGCTCCACCCTGCCAGACCCGCTCCCACGCGCCGACGGCCCGCCCCGCTGGTCGCGGGACGGGCCGTCGGACGGCACTGCGGGGTGTGCTCAGTCGTCGTAGGAGCGGAACGAGAACTCGTCCAGCGCCACGACCTGCTGACCACCGGTGTTGGAGAAGTCGTCGTAGTACGACGAGTAGCCGCTCACCGTGTAGGCGTTGGCGCGGGCCTCCTCGGTGGGCTCGACGCGCACGTTGCGGTAGCGCTCGAGACCCGTGCCGGCCGGGATCAGCTTGCCGATGATCACGTTCTCCTTCAGACCCAGGAGCGAGTCGGACTTGGCGTGGATCGCCGCGTCGGTGAGGACCCGGGTGGTCTCCTGGAAGGACGCCGCCGAGAGCCACGACTCGGTGGCCAGCGACGCCTTGGTGATCCCCATCAGCTGCGGACGACCGGCCGCGGCCTTGCCGCCCTCCGAGACCACGCGGCGGTTCTCCGCCTCGAAGCGCGGACGGTCGACCAGGTCCGACGGCAGCAGGTGCGTGTCGCCCTGCTCCAGCACCAGGACCCGGCGCAGCATCTGCCGCACGATGATCTCGATGTGCTTGTCGTGGATCTGCACGCCCTGGCTGCGGTAGACCTCCTGCACCTCGTCCACCAGGTGCTTCTGCGCCTGACGGACACCGAGGATCCGCAGCACGTCCTGCGGGTCGGGCGTGCCGATCGTGATCTTGTCGCCGACCTCGACGTGGTCGCCCTCGTCGACGAGCAGACGGGACCGCTTGGAGACGGGGTACTCCAGCGGCTCCGAGCCGTCGTCGGGGGTGACGATGACCTTCTTGGCCTTCTCGGTCTCGTCGATGCTGATCCGGCCCGCGGCCTCGCTGATCGGCGCACGACCCTTGGGGCTGCGTGCCTCGAACAGCTCGACCACACGCGGGAGACCCTGCGTGATGTCGTCCGCGGAGGCCACACCACCGGTGTGGAAGGTCCGCATGGTCAGCTGCGTGCCGGGCTCACCGATCGACTGCGCCGCGATGATGCCGACGGCCTCGCCGATGTCGACCAGCTTGCCGGTGGCCAGCGAGCGGCCGTAGCACTTGGCGCACGTGCCGGTCTTGGCGTCGCAGGTCAGGACCGAGCGGACCTTGACCTCGTCGATGCCGGCCTCGATCAGCTCGTCGATCTTGACGTCACCGAGGTCGTCCCCGGCCCCGAGCAGCACCTCGCCGGTCTCCGGGTGGACGACCGCGGTCGCCACGGAGCGGGCGTAGGCCGAGGTGTCGACGTTGTCCGTCAGGCGGAGCGTGCCGTCCTCGTCGCGCTGACCGATCGGCGTGGCCAGGCCACGCTCGGTGCCGCAGTCCTCCTCGCGGATGATCACGTCCTGCGAGACGTCGACCAGACGACGGGTGAGGTAGCCGGAGTCGGCGGTCCGCAGTGCGGTGTCCGCCAGACCCTTCCGGGCGCCGTGCGTCGCGATGAAGTACTCGAGCACCGTGAGACCCTCACGGAAGTTCGACTTGATCGGACGCGGGATGATCTCGCCCTTCGGGTTGGCCACGAGGCCACGCATGGCCGCGATCTGCCGCACCTGCTGCATGTTCCCTCGGGCACCGGAGTGGACCATCATGTAGATCGGGTTGCCCTTGTCGCCCGCGAAGGTCTTCTCCAGCTCGCCGGCCACCTCGTTGGAGGCACGGGTCCAGATCTCGATGAGCTCCTGCCGGCGCTCGTCGTCGGTCATCAGACCGCGCTCGTAGTTGACCTGGACCTTCTTGGCCTCGGCGTCGTACTTCTCCAGGATCGCCGCCTTGCCACCGGGGGTGACCACGTCGTCGATGGAGACCGTGACGCCCGAGCGGGTCGCCCAGTGGAAGCCGGTGTCCTTCAGCGCGTCGAGCGCGTGGGCCACCTCCACCTTGGTGTAGCGCTCGGCCAGGTCGTTGACGATCGTGCCGAGCTGCTTCTTGCCGACCTCGTTGTTGACGAACCGGTAGTCCACGGGCAGCGCCTCGTTGAAGAGCGCACGACCGAGCGTGGTCTCCAGGGTCAGCGGCCGACCGAGCGACCAGCCCTCCGGCACCGGGGTGCCCTCGGGCGGCATGACGTCCTCGAGCCGGATCCGCACGTTGCTCTGCAGCTCGATCTCGCCCCGGTCGAAGGCCATGATCGCCTCGGCGGTCGAGCCGAACACACGACCGTCGCCGGCGTACTCCTGGCCCTCGTTGCGGTGGGTCAGGAAGTACAGGCCGATGATCATGTCCTGCGTCGGCATGGTCACCGGGCGGCCGTCGGACGGCTTGAGGATGTTGTTCGTCGACAGCATGAGGATGCGGGCCTCGGCCTGCGCCTCCGCCGACAGCGGCAGGTGGACCGCCATCTGGTCACCGTCGAAGTCGGCGTTGAAGGCGGTGCAGACCAGCGGGTGGATCTGGATCGCCTTGCCCTCGATCAGCTGGGGCTCGAAGGCCTGGATGCCGAGGCGGTGCAGCGTGGGCGCACGGTTGAGCAGCACCGGGTGCTCGGCGATGACCTCCTCCAGCACGTCCCAGACCACGGCGTAGCGGGTCAGGCCGCTGACCGCGCGCTCGACCATCCGCTTGGCGGACTTGATGTTCTGCGCGTGGTTGAGCTCCACCAGCCGCTTCATCACGAAGGGCTTGAACAGCTCCAGCGCCATCTGCTTGGGCAGGCCGCACTGGTGCAGCTTGAGCTGCGGCCCGACCACGATGACCGAACGGCCGGAGTAGTCGACGCGCTTGCCGAGCAGGTTCTGGCGGAACCGGCCCTGCTTGCCCTTGAGCATGTCGGACAGCGACTTGAGCGGACGGTTGCCCGGACCGGTGACCGGCCGGCCACGACGGCCGTTGTCGAACAGCGAGTCGACGGCCTCCTGGAGCATCCGCTTCTCGTTGTTGACGATGATCTCCGGCGCACCGAGGTCGAGCAGTCGCTTGAGCCGGTTGTTGCGGTTGATCACGCGGCGGTAGAGGTCGTTGAGGTCGGAGGTCGCGAAGCGGCCGCCGTCCAGCTGGACCATCGGACGCAGGTCCGGCGGGATGACCGGGACGGCGTCGAGCACCATGCCGACCGGCTTGTTGCCCGTCTTGCGGAAGGCGTCGACGACCTTGAGGCGCTTGAGGGCGCGGACCTTCTTCTGGCCCTTGCCGTTCTGGATCGTGTCCTTGAGGGACGCGACCTCCTCCTCCAGGTCGAAGTCCTCGAGGCGCTTCTGGATCGCCGCGGCGCCCATGTAGCCCTCGAAGTACTTGCCGAACCACGAGCGCAGGTCGCGGTAGAGCATCTCGTCGCCCATCAGGTCCTGGACCTTGAGCGACTTGAAGGTGTCCCAGACCTCGTTGAGCCGGTCGATCTCCTTGGTGGAGCGGTCGCGCAGCTGCTTCATCTCGCGCTCGGCCGCGTCGCGGACCTTGCGCTTCTGGTCGGACTTGGCGCCCTCGGCCTCGAGCGCGCCGAGGTCCTCCTCGAGCTTCTCCGCGCGCTTGTTGATCTGGTCGTCGCGACGACCCTCCAGGCGCTTGCGCTCCATGTCGACCTTGGCCTCGAGCGAGGACAGGTCGCGGTGACGCGCCTCCTCGTCGACCTTGGTGATCATGTAGGCCGCGAAGTAGATGACCTTCTCCAGGTCCTTCGGGGCCAGGTCGAGCAGGTAGCCCAGCCGGCTCGGGACGCCCTTGAAGTACCAGATGTGGGTCACCGGGGCGGCGAGCTCGATGTGGCCCATGCGCTCGCGCCGGACCTTGGAGCGGGTCACCTCGACGCCGCAGCGCTCGCAGATGATGCCCTTGAAGCGCACCCGCTTGTACTTGCCGCAGTAGCACTCCCAGTCCCGGGTGGGACCGAAGATCTTCTCGCAGAAGAGACCGTCACGCTCGGGCTTGAGCGTGCGGTAGTTGATCGTCTCCGGCTTCTTGACCTCGCCGTGGCTCCAGTTGCGGATCTCCTCCGCGGTGGCCAGGCCGATCTTCAGCTGATCGAAGAAATTCACGTCCAGCAAAGCTGATTCCTTTGTTTGCTTCGTACGCCGGGTGGGGTGGTCAGACTTCCTCGACCGAGGACGGCTCGCGACGGGACAGGTCGATGCCGAGCTCCTCCGCGGCACGGAAGACGTCGTCCTCCGCGTCCTTCATCTCGATCGCGGAGCCGTCCTGGGACAGGACCTCGACGTTGAGGCAGAGGGACTGCATCTCCTTGACGAGCACCTTGAACGACTCGGGGATGCCGGAGTCGGGGATGTTCTCGCCCTTGACGATCGCCTCGTAGACCTTGACGCGACCGGGCACGTCGTCGGACTTGATGGTGAGCAGCTCCTGGAGGGCGTAGGCCGCGCCGTAGGCCTCCATCGCCCAGACCTCCATCTCGCCGAACCGCTGGCCTCCGAACTGGGCCTTTCCGCCCAGCGGCTGCTGCGTGATCATCGAGTAGGGGCCGGTCGACCGCGCGTGGATCTTGTCGTCGACCAGGTGGTGGAGCTTGAGGATGTACATGTAGCCCACCGAGACCGGGTCCGGGAACGGCTCGCCGGAGCGCCCGTCGAACAGGCGCGCCTTGCCGGTGCCGCCCACGGTGCGGATCCCGTCACGGTTCTTCAGCGTGGAGCTGAGGAGACCGGTGATCTCGTCCTCCCGCGCACCGTCGAAGACCGGGGTGGCGACGTTGGAGTCGGCCGGCGCCTTGTCCGCGGCGATCGCGATGAGGCGCTCCTTCCAGTCGTCGTCGGGGTTGTCGCCGTCGTACTCGGCGACGTCCCAGCCGGTCTTGGCCAGCCAGCCCAGGTGGATCTCCAGGATCTGGCCGATGTTCATCCGGCCCGGCACGCCGAGCGGGTTGAGGATCACGTCGACCGGGGTGCCGTCCTCGAGGAACGGCATGTCCTCGACGGGGAGCACCTTGGAGATCACGCCCTTGTTGCCGTGACGGCCGGCGAGCTTGTCACCCACGGAGATCTTGCGCTTCTGCGCGACGTAGACCCGGACCAGGCGGTTGACGCCCGGGGGCAGCTCGTCGCCGTTCTCGCGGTCGAACTCGCGCACGCCGATGACCGTGCCGGACTCACCGTGCGGGACCTTCATCGAGGTGTCGCGCACCTCGCGCGCCTTCTCGCCGAAGATCGCGCGGAGCAGGCGCTCCTCGGGGGTCAGCTCGGTCTCGCCCTTGGGGGTCACCTTGCCGACGAGGATGTCACCGGTGGTCACCTCGGCGCCGATGCGGATGATGCCGCGCTCGTCGAGGTCGGCCAGCATCTCCTCGGAGACGTTGGGGATGTCCCGGGTGATCTCCTCGGGGCCCAGCTTGGTGTCGCGGGCGTCGACCTCGTGCTCCTCGATGTGGATCGAGGTGAGGACGTCCTCCTGCACCAGGCGCTGGCTGAGGATGATCGCGTCCTCGTAGTTGTGGCCCTGCCACGGCATGAAGGCCACGAGCAGGTTGCGGCCCAGCGCCATCTCGCCGTCGTCGGTGCAGGGACCGTCGGCGATCGGCGTGCCGACCTCGAGCCGGTCACCGGCCGAGACCAGCGGACGCTGGTTGATGCAGGTGCCCTGGTTGGAGCGGCGGAACTTCTGCATGCGGTAGGTCGTGTAGGTGCCGTCGTCGTTCATGGCCTCGATGGCGTCGGCCGAGACGGCCTGCACCACGCCGGCCTTGGCGGCCGCCACCACGTCACCGGCGTCGACCGCGGCGCGGAACTCCATGCCGGTGCCGACCAGCGGCGCCTCGGACTTGATCAGCGGCACCGCCTGGCGCTGCATGTTGGAGCCCATCAGCGCACGGTTGGCGTCGTCGTGCTCGAGGAACGGGATGAGGGCGGTCGCCACCGACACCATCTGGCGCGGGGAGACGTCCATGTAGTCGACCTCGTCGGCCGGGACGTCGACGGTCTCGCCGCCGCGCGTGCGGACCAGCACCCGCTCCTCCACGAAGCGGCCGTTCTCGTCGAGCACGGCGTTGGCCTGCGCGATGACGAAGCGGTCCTCCTCGTCGGCGGTGACGTAGACGACGTCGTCGGTGACGCGACCGTTCTCCACCCGGCGGTAGGGCGTCTCGACGAAACCGAACGGGTTGATCCGCCCGAACGTCGAGAGCGAGCCGATCAGGCCGATGTTGGGACCCTCGGGGGTCTCGATCGGGCACATGCGGCCGTAGTGCGAGTGGTGGACGTCGCGGACCTCGAAGCCGGCGCGGTCACGGGACAGACCGCCGGGGCCCAGCGCCGAGAGCCGGCGCTTGTGGGTCAGGCCCGCGATCGGGTTGGTCTGGTCCATGAACTGCGAGAGCTGGGAGGTGCCGAAGAACTCCTTCAGCGCCGCCACCACGGGACGGATGTTGATCAGGGACTGCGGCGTGATCGCCTCGACGTCCTGGGTCGTCATCCGCTCGCGGACCACCCGCTCCATCCGGGCCAGGCCGGTGCGGAGCTGGTTCTGGATCAGCTCGCCGACCGTGCGCAGGCGGCGGTTGCCGAAGTGGTCGATGTCGTCCGCGCGCACCTCGGTGGCACCGGCCGGCGCCTCGATGGTGACGTCGCCGGCGTGCAGGGCCACCAGGTACTTGATCGTGGCGACGATGTCGTCGATGGTCAGCGTCTGCTGGTCGAAGGCCTCGGTCAGACCGAGCTTCTTGTTGATCTTGTAGCGGCCGACCTTGGCCAGGTCGTAGCGCTTGCCGTTGAAGTAGTAGTTGTCCAGCAGCGTCTGCGCGGCCTCACGGGTGGGCGGCTCGCCCGGGCGCAGCTTGCGGTAGATGTCCAGCAGCGCCTCGTCCTGGGCCTCGGTGTGGTCCTTGTCGAGGGTCAGGGCGATCGACTCGTAGGGCTGCGGGTCGCTGTCGGGGCTGCGCGGGTCGCGGAACTCCTCGCGGATCTGCGCGTCGGTCCAGCCGAGCGCCTTGAGCAGCACCGTGGCGTTCTGCTTGCGCTTGCGGTCCAGGCGCACGCCGACCATGTCGCGCTTGTCGATCTCGAACTCCAGCCACGCGCCGCGCGACGGGATGAGCTTGGCGGTGTAGATGTCCTTGTCGGACGTCTTGTCCGGGGTGCGCTCGAAGTACACGCCCGGCGACCGCACCAGCTGGGAGA
The DNA here is from genome assembly GCA_963811385.1 of uncultured Actinomycetota bacterium. Lineage (GTDB taxonomy): Bacteria > Actinomycetota > Actinomycetes > Propionibacteriales > Nocardioidaceae > Marmoricola_A. The sequence continues at coordinate 97,231 of CAWEQX010000016.1, forward strand.
CCACGACACGCTCGGTGCCGTTGATGATGAAGGTGCCCTTGTCGGTCATGAGCGGGAAGTCGCCCATGAAGACCGTCTGGCCCTTGATCTCACCGGTCTCGTTGTTGGTGAACTCCGCGGAGACGTAGAGCTGGGCCGCGTAGGTGAGGTCCTTCTCCTTGCACTCCTCGGTGGTGTACTTCGGGTCCATCATGACCGGCTCTTCGAACGAGAGCGACATGGTCTGCGAGAAGTCCTCGATCGGGGAGATCTCCTCGAAGATCTCCTGCAACCCGGACTTGGGGCTGACGTCGTCGCCGGCGTTCACCC
>CAWEQX010000017.1:0-591757 GCA_963811385.1 uncultured Actinomycetota bacterium
GGCAACGTGCACATCTCGCCCAGGGCCTACCGTGCGCAGTCGGCGTGCAGCGACGCCATGCCGGGAGTCCGGCGTTGAGGGCCAGGAGCGGGCCGAGGCACCCCTCGGCACTGACCACCCGCTGCCCTTCGGCGATGGCGGCGGCCAGCGCGTTGAGCATCGTGGTCTTCCCCTGGGCGCACGCAGTAGCAACCCACCACGTTGCGCTCAGCCGCCCCGCTGTGCGAGATGGTCGAGCGAGCGACCTGCGGCTGTCCCGGCAGACGAGGCTGGCGGGTCTCGAGGGACCGGCGATATCCGGCTGCGCGGCTTCATCAAGGAGTCGCTGCCGATGCGTCCCTCCCGAATCCTCGTCGGCGAGGTGCGGGCCGAGGAGTGCCCGGGCCGCCTGCTTCCTCGACCCCGGGGCATCGCTCGTTCGACACGAAGAGCAATACGAGCGGTGGGACGTCAGCCCAGGAGAGGATGGGTCGGTGACCGACCCGAGGCAGACGCCCAACGCGCAGGCTGCTCTTCTTTATGGAGCATGCCCGATGGGTCATGGAGTGGCACAACAAGCGCGCGGAGGGTGCGGCGACGCGAGCGGTTGCGGTCCTCGGGTTCGCCGGTGTGACGCTGGCGTTGCTCTACAGGGGGCGGGCCTGGATGGGCTCCACCCGACAGGGTGGACGTGGCTGTTGGGCCTACGGCGGCGGGCTGCTGCTTGTCGCCGCCTTCTTCGCGCTACTTGCCATCAGCACGAAGAAGGTACGGATGCACAACCTCAATCAACTCCGGTCGTGGTGGGGCGAGTACGTCACAAGCCGAACCAGGACTTCGGCCATGACCTGACTGAGACGGTTCTTCTGAGTCAGCAAGAAAGCGAGGACTCGCCGGTCTCGACCGCTGAGGGTGAGGCGACCAATCGGTTTGTTGGTTCAAGCGCTCGGTGTGGACGCTCGGGCTTGCGCTCCTGGATCTGGCCGCGCTTGGACTGAATATGCTGCGTCTGACACGAGGGGATAAGGCATGAGTGAAAACAACGGCGAGACGCCGGAGCCCCAGCGCGGCGGGAGGTCGGACCGCCCGCCACGAGTCAGTAGCCGGTCTACGAGACCTCGAGAAGGGCGCTGAGACGGGCGACCGAAACGAAGGAAGTCGCCGAGACGACGAGTGAGCGTCCCTCGGGGCTTCCTAGCGATGCGCCGGGGACAAGTACCCCCAGCGGGCTTGTAGTCGAGGGGGAAGCCAGGGGACGTGGAGACCGACGAGGAGCGGCCGGTGTGGCGTCCGCTCGGCGTGCGTGACACGCAGAGCGCGCATGAGTATGACGCGCTCGTTGAAGGCGTCCCCGATGGCTGGAGCGGTCCCTCTGGCGATGGGCGATGGACCGAGGTGTAGGATGCCAAATCTCAACCACAAGGCCGAGCGATGGCTGAGAGTCAGGATCCCTCGGCGTGAGCGCGAGAATCCGTTCGCGACGTACTGGGACGCCGCCAGCGAAGGCGACCGGCTCGCGCTCCTCGACTTCTTCCTGCACGACCTCGAAGAGACCGGCACCGAGGTCTACCGAACGGCGACCACGAGACCGCGCAAGAGGTAGTCCGCACGGCCGAGGAACTCGACAAGATGCTCACCGAGGGCGGGTCAGTGTGGCAGGTCGCCTATCGAGCCGTACTGGTGCCTTCAGCGCCGGGTGAACCAGACCACGCAGGCCCTCGTGGATCTGGTGTCCTCGCCGGAGACCGACGCAGCGCGCAAGATCGCCTCGGCGTGGAACGCGCTCTATCGCCAGTCCCCGGACTATGACCGCGCCTACCGAGACGCCGTTCTCGCGGTCGAGGCCGTAGCGATTCCGGAGACCGTGACCGAAGAACAAGCGGGGCACGCTGGGGAGGGTCGTCGACATCGGCGATACCGTCGATCGCTGGACGGTCGGCGGCCTCGACGCCGAGGAGCAAACCTCCGGCGAGACGCTCCTCGCGATGTTGCGGACGCTGTGGCACAACCAGGAGCGGCACGCGCAGCCGGACGGGAGCGTCGTGGACGTGCCCCGCGCCGAGGCCGAGGCCGCCGTCTCCCTCGCGGTCGTCCTCGTTCACTGGTTCGCCTCCGGCGCGGTGCGTCGAGTTCGGTAGTCACGAGTCATGTACTCGCGTTGAGCCGGCCAATCGCGAAGGTCTGGCCTCATCTTCTCGATGGGACGGCATGCTGTACCGGTGCGCTACGTCGAACCTCCCCGCTGGCAGTTCATCCCGGTAACGCGCGGCCGACGCCAGCTTTACGCGAGCTGATTGATGCAGTCGCTGGCGAAGCGGCGTGGATCCGGGACGACTGGTGGACCGCATCCAAGACAGAGACGAAAGCGATCACTCGTCGTCTCGAGCGGCATCTAGCGCCGAGCGGGTCACCGGCCGTAGGGAACTACGGCCTACGGCAAGGTTGGAACCTCGAGACGCGGGATCGATACCCGAAGATTCCCTACCTATACGGAGAGGGCGACGAGAGCCTCGGCGCGGTGCAGCCCGACGCTGTGTTCGTTGATGCCGCAGGACGACTCACCCTTGTCGAGATTGAGGGGGGCGGTGCGTTGACCAACTATCGCGGCATGAAGGACATCGTCGAGACGAATCCTCTTGCCCTTCGTCGAGTATCTCGCCCTCGTGGTGCCATTCGCCGCGCACCATACGGAGCCCTACCGCTACTACAACCGCCTCACACAGTGCGCTCTATGCCGAGCAGGTCGTACAACAACATCTTTCAGGCATGCTGCACATCCTCCTGGACTCAAACAGGAGCGGCATCAAACCTGGGGCGCTTCAGTCGCTCTCGTCCTTGCCATGGGTTGGTTCCTGTGGCGAGGCGGACCGTCGCTGCTGGACCTGTGGAAGTACTGGGATGAGCGTCGGCGGTGACCTGGGCGCCCTTCCTTGCGATCTGGACCCGGGCGTGGCATTGCCAGGCGGCAAGGGGGGTCATGCCGGGCGGCGGGTGATCGGAGTGCGTATCCGATCACCTGGCAGGCTGCTCCACCTCAGCCACGACGCATCTCCCGGACAAAGGTCCGGGTCAGCCGAAGCCCCTTTGTGATCACTACAAGGAGGACATCGAGGCCGAAGTGGTGAAGACCGAATCCGTTGCGGGCCGCGGTCTCTTGTACCGACCTTCGTCTCGACCGGTGTCAGCTGGTACAAGCAGGAGTCCGAGTCGTAGCCGCCCAGCTGTGCGGTGAAGGTGTAGTTCTGGCCAACCTTGACGTAGTCCGGGATGTGCTTGCCGGTGAGGTGCAGGTCGTAGACAACGCTCTTGTCATTGAACTGGAACGTTGGGCCGATCCCCTTGTTCGGGTCGAAGTCTCCAGGCCCGACCAGGATGTCGAATCGGGTCTTATTGGTACCGTGCGGTGCCATCGCTTGGATGGAACCGTCGAACTCGATGGTCTGATCCGCGTACTTCTTCGCGAAGCGGTCCACCTTGTTCGAGCAGTTGTCAGCCAGCTTCAACAGAGCCGCAAGCTCCGGGTTGTTCTTGACAGTGTTGATCGCCGGAAGCTCGGGGGCGGCGGACACCGTGGGCGTCACAGACGGACTCTCGGTGGGCTTCGGCGACTCGGTCGGCGTGTCGCTGCCTTTGTCGCAAGAACGCTCGACGGACAAGCGCGGAGTACCGGTCAGGGGCTTCCCTGCCGCTGGGGACTGCTTGCAGACCTCCCAGTTTGACTCCTCGATCACGCCAAAGATCCCACCGCCGTCGACCTTCACCTTGTCGCCGAAACCCACGTCTTTGATGGCGCTCTTCGCAGCGTCGAGCCTCGTGCCAGTGACATCTGGCATGACAGGGTCCTTGCCCCCGCACCCCGCGACGCCAAGAACGACTGCTAGAGCAACGAGCCAATGGAACGCGCGCATATCCGAGATCCCCACATGTGCTAACGAATCAGCGCGACCGTAGCAGTCCCGTGGCATGGCGTACGCGTGATCGGATTGGTACTCCAATCACTCTGGGGCGGGTCGAAGGCCGGGGACGTACCCCGGCTAGCCGATCGAGGGTGCACCCTTTCGCCGCCGCAGCAAAGGCAAAGAAGCACCCTGTGTGCCTGACCAGGCCATTCGACGCTCGCTCGACGACGACGGTCTCGGCGTGGGCGGGTTGGGCAGGTTGCGAATGCCCTCGACACCTACACCTTTCGCGGCCTCGTGTAGCCCCGATGCCCTGCCAGACTGACCGGCATGGATATCTTTCGAACTCCGGACAGCGCCTTCGAGCAACTCCCCGACTTCCCCTGGGAGCCGGCATACGCCGAGGTCGTTGATCCCGACGGTGGCACCCTGCGCGTGGCCTATATCGACGCGGGACCGGCCGACGGGCCGGTGGCGTTGTTGCTGCATGGTGAGCCTTCGTGGTCGTTCCTCTACCGGCACGTGGTCCGGGTGCTCATCGAGAATGGGATTCGGTGCGTGGTGCCTGACCTGGTCGGATTCGGCCGCTCTGACAAACCGACCCACCAGGCCGACTACTCCTACGCGCGGCTGGTCGAATGGACCCGCGAGCTGGTCTTCGACCACCTCGACCTCCGCGACGTGACCCTGGTCGGCCAGGACTGGGGCGGGCTGATCGGGCTTCGCTTGTTCGCCGAGCACCCGGACCGCTTCACCCGGGTGGTCGCGGCGAACACCGGGCTGCCGACCGGCGACTTCGACATGCCCGAGGTGTGGCGGCACTTCCGCAGCGCGGTCGAGAAGGCTGACGTGCTCGACATCGGTCGGCTGGTCGCCGCCGGCTGCGTACGCCCAATGACCGACGACGTCCGGGCGGCCTATGACGCGCCGTTCCCCGACGAGCGCGCCAAGGCAGGTGCCCGAGCCATGCCCGGTCTGGTGCCCACCCGGCCTGACGATCCCGCCAGCGAGGCCAACCGCGCCGCGTGGGAGGTGCTGTCGGCCTGCGACCTACCGTTCCTGGTCGCGTTCAGCGACAGCGATCCAATCACTGGCGCGATGGCACCGATCCTGCGCAAGCTCATCCCCGGCACCCGGGGCCTCAGCCATCCGACCCTCCAGAATGCCGGCCACTTCCTGCAGGAGGATGCCGGTGACGAGCTTGGGCGAGTCGTCGCCGACTTCATGCGGGGTTGACCCACAACACTGGCAGCCGGCGAATCATCAGTCCCCCTGCTGAGCGATGTCCGAGAGCCTCTTCGCGAGTTCCTGCATGCGGTCAGCAGCCGCATGCTGGTAGCGCATGGCGGCCCCCGGGGTTGAGTGGCCGGCCAGCGCCATGAGCTCGGCCATGGTGGCGCCGGCGACCGCGGCGTTCGTGAGCCCGGTGTGGCGGAGATCGTGGAAATGCAGATCGGGGCGTCCGGCCACGCGTCTTGCTTCGTACCAACCGTGTCCCGTGCGGTGGAGGCTCTTGTCCTTCCTGAAGGTCGACTCGCGTCCGTAGAACGAGCTGGTGGTCAGGTGGTGTCCCGCGCGGCCGGGGAAGAGCAGACCATCGCGGCCTTCCTCGGCGTGGTCGCGCAGGTGCGCCCTGACGTCGTCGAGCAGGTGCGGCGGGATCGGCACGTCGCGCACGCCCGCGTCGGTCTTCGGCCCCTTCACGATTGCCTGACGGCCCGACTCCTCGTCGGAGTCGACCTTGGCCCGGACAACGCCGCGGCGGACCTTGATGACCCTCGACCGAGGTCAACATCCTTGCGGCGCAGCTCGGCCAACTCGCCGAACCGGAGGCCGCACCACGCCGCGAGCTGGATCATGAGCCGGCGTCGTTCGGGCATCGCAGCGACGATCTCGGCGAGCTCAGAGAGGGTGGCTGGTTTGACCTTGTGGCGCCTCTTGGTGCTCCCGCCGCCGCGGACCTTCGCCGGGTTGGCGGTGGTGATCAGGCCGCGGTCGACCGCGGTCCCGAGGATGGTGCGCAAGCAGCGCATACGAGTGGGCCTGGTAGGTCGGGCGGCCGACGGCAACAAGCTCGTACCAGTGGTCGATCATGTCCGGGGTGATCGCGGTGAGCTGTACGTCCTTGAACGTCGGCAGGATGAACCGGTCCAGCAGGTCCTGGTAGTGGTCGCGCGTTCGGTCGGCCAACGGTCTGCCCTTGGTCTTGCGGGCGGGCAGCCAGGCTGCGGCGTACTCGCCGAAGGTCATCCGCTTGACCTTGGCGGCGGCGGCGCGGGCCCTGGGAGGCGTCCATCGCTCGGGCGCGTCCTCAATCAGCCGGCGCTCGGAGTGCAGCCACATCATCGCCGCGTCGCGGTCCTCGAACGTGCTGTGGGCGGTGTGGAGGTCCCCGTCCGGGCCGGTGTAGCGCGCCTGCACGCGGCCGCTACGCATCACGGTGAGCTGCCCGAAAGAACGCTTCCTCACCTGGCTGCTCTGGCCTCTGACCATCGCCCTACTCCGCATCTTGCATCGGATATGCATCGGATGAAGGGCCGATTTTGGCCTTTTGTGTCCACCCGTGTCCACCGCTTCTGGAAGACGTTTCCGCAGGTCAGAGCATACTTTGACACTCAGTTTCCAGTCCAACCCAAAGTGCTCGCGTTCTGGTTCAAACCCAGTATCGCCCACCAGAATCACCTAGGAACAGGCTCCTGGCCTCGGCAGACGCCGCGGCGGGGGCCTTTCCCGTTCTCGGGATCAGCGCAGTAGCACCCACCCGGTCCCCAATCCTGGTGTCCACGCTCGAGGTGGCGAAGCGGGTCCGCAGAGTACGAGATACCGGTCTGCGCCTGCGCCTCGTCCAGGTGCTTGCGCCACCCGCATACGACAGCGGCCGCCGCGCTCCCCACGACCGGGATGCCGTGGAGAGCAGTTCGCCGCCGAGGTGGCCCGGCTTGCGGCCGCGGGCTCGGCGCTGTCACCGGGTCGCAGTCGGGAAGCGCCTGGGCACTTGCTGGCCCGCCTCCGACGGTGACCCCACTCATTCACGCGCCACGTACCGCAACCGATGCCGTGCCAGGTGAACGTCGTCGAGCGACGCCTCCTCCAACTACCGAGGACTGTTGCCGACCCGGTGTGACCGTGGCGAGCGGCGCTCTCACCCCGAACTGCTAATCGACTCGCAGCGCTCGAGACCGTTGCTCCACTGTGCCCTGCGGCGTACGCCCCAACAGCGTGTCCCACGTCCTGACCACGTGAGCGGGCATGTCGATCGAACGGTCGCAGAGCCATTGGAAGCGGATGCCGTCGGCGGCGGCAATGATTGCCGTGGCGATGTAGTCCGGGTCGCGGTCGGCGCCGACGTCACCGGTCGACTGCAACCTCCGCACGTGGTCGGCGAAGACGCTGCGCATGCGCGCGTACCGCTCAGCGAAGTATCCAGCAGCCGGGTGCCCAGGCTGGATCGCAGCGGTCGAAAGCATCAGGTGCAGCACCGCGAGCACTGGTCGCTCCACGTTCGCGCGCATGGCCGCCGCCAGCAGTGAGCCGGGGTCCTCGGCGGGGAAGCCCGCGAAGTAGGTCTCGGTCGCACGCTGGTCGAGTTCGTGCTGTAGCTCGGTGAAGAGAACGTCGCGGGTCGGGAAGTGGTGGACGAGACCGGCCAGGCTGATGTCGGCCTCCTTGGCGATCGTGCGCAACGAGGCGCCAGTCTCGCCTTCCCGCTCGAGGACGTCCAAGGCGGCCTCGAGGATCGCCGCCCGCTTGGCGATTCCCTTGGGATAGCGGCCGCGCACATCAGCAGTCACAGCGCGATGCTACCGGTCAGGCGTCTCGGGCGATCGTCGTCGCGCTCTGGGGTCGACCGGGCGCGGGCGCGTGCTGGGCCTCGCAGGGGACCTTGCTTCGCGCGGGGTCACGGAAGACGACGGCCGCACCGCGAGTGTTCGCTGTGAAAGCCAGGTCTCACCCATTGACTCCCAAAACCAAACATCGTACGGTTTGTGAAGACCACCACAGACCCGCGGACCGTGGCCGCCCCATCGTCCGGACTGTCGCTGGACCCATCCCCAGCTGTTCGCCTCATCGGTGTGCGCCATCTCTCTGGAGACGTCATGAAGAAGATCTACGCCCTGACCATGCTCGGGTCGCTGCTGCTCACCATGGGCGTGCTGGCGCGGGTGTACGCCTATCCGGCGCTTGCTGTGGTCCCGGTGGACACCGACGCGACGGTGATCGCCCGCTCCGTCGAAGGTGCTCCGGCCACGTACTTCAGCATGGCGAAGCTCGCCGAGGTGACCGGTTCGCTGACCAACGTCACCCGAGTCCGAGCCAGCAGCGAGCACACCGCATCGGCGCGCGAGGAAACCGGGAGGGACGTCGTGGCTCTCGAGACCTACGTGTGCACCGACCCGACCGACACCGACTACCCCGACGGTGGCGAGGACTGTCGCGCGAACCGGCTGCCGTTGTCCGGCGAGCTCACTCGCTACGCCATCGACGAGCAGACCGGCGCACTGGTTCCGTGGAGCGGTAGCCGGAAGGAGAGCGGCGGGAACGTGGTCGACGAGGTCCCCTTCGCCGGCTACGTCGTCAAGCTGCCGTTCAACGCCCAGAAGAAGTCCTACCAGATGTGGAACGGCACCCTGCAGAAGACGGTGACGGCCGAGTACGTGGGAGAGACCGAGGTCGCCGGCATCCGCGCGTTCGAGTACGAGACGGCCGTTCCGCCGACAGTGGTCGGCGAACTCGACCTGCCCGGGTCCCTCGCCGGGAGTGACGAGCCGTCGGTCACCGCCGACCGCGTGTACTCCTCATCCGGAACGATGCTGGTCGAACCGGAAACGGGGCTGGTCATCGGCGGCACCTCGTCCCAGGACACCTACGCCGAGCTGGACGGCGAACGCGTCCTGACCATCACCGAAGGTGAGTTCGCCGTGTCCGATGAAGACATCGCGGCAGGCGCGAAGGACGCCCAGCAGACCGCCGCGAGCCTGTACCTGCTGCGCGTCACCGTCCCGCTCGCGGCGAGCCTGACGGGTCTCCTCCTCCTGCTGGTGGCAGGTGCCCTGGTGTGGCGCCGCGGCCGACGGAACGCAACTCATCATGCACCGACCGAGCGGCCCGACCGCTCGATGCAACCGGCCTGAGGCCACGACTACCCCACGCCCGGCACTTGTCCGGTGCGCCAACCCCTGGTCCCACCGACGGTCGCCACGACCGCCCACCTGGTCTGTTGAGGTCACCCATGTCGCCCACCCCGCCGTCCACCCCGCCGTCCACGGAGCCGTTCCCGGAGCCGTTCCGGGAGCCGTTGAGCTCGAGCATCCCGACCGCGCGGCTGAGCCCTGAAGGCTACGACCCCCACAGCGTCGAACGGATCAAGGTCACCGGCCGGCTCCGCCGGCTGCTGGTCTGGTACGGACTCGCGAGCTTCGGCGTCTACGTGTGCATCGGTGCGGTGAACGCAGTGCTGCTGCCGCTGCAGATCGAGCAGCTCGACCCCGAACGCAAGGCCGCCAACCTGGCGCTCGCCGCCGCCCTGGGTGCAGTGGCCGGGATGGTGGCCCAGCCGATCGCCGGACTGCTTTCCGACCGCACCCGTAGCCGGCGAGGAAGTCGAGCGCCATGGATCATCAGTGGAGCACTCGGCGCCGCCGTCGCGTTGGTCGTGCTCGGTGGGCTCAGCGGGCTCCTCGGCATCGTCATCGTCTACGTCCTGCTCAACGTGGCGCTGAACCTCTACCTCGGCCCGAAGACCGCGATCATGCCCGACCGGGTTCCCCGGGGCGTCCGAGGGCTGTTCTCCGCCGTGTCGGGGCTCGGCATCCTGTTCGGCATCCTCGGTGGTCAGGTACTCGGGTCGGGCCTCTCGGCTGCGCCGTTCGTGGGGTACTGCACGCTGGCCGTGATGATCGTCCTCGCCGGGGTCGGGCTGGTGCGCTTCAATCCCGACCACGACAACCGCGACGAACCGCGTGAACCGCTGCACTGGTCGATGCTGCTGCGGACATTCTGGGTAGATCCCCGTCGGCACCCGGACTTCGCCTACGGCTTCATCGGGCGGCTGATGACCCTCATGGGCTTCTACCTGGTGAACACCTTCCAGCTCTTCCTGCTTCAGGACTACGTCGGACTGGGCGACGAGGCGGTCAAGGTGCTACCACTCCTTGCGCTTGCCGCGCTGGGAGCGACCCTGGTCAGCACCGTCCTCGGTGGCCCGCTCAGCGACCGGATCGGTCGCCGCAAGCCGGTCGCGGTGGCCGCCGGGCTGCTGATCGCCGCGTCGCTCGTCGCGCCGTGGCTGATGCCGACTGTGACCGGCTTTGCCATCTACGCACTCGTCGCCGGTCTCGGCTTCGGGGCCTACCTCGCGGTCGACCAGGCCCTCCTGACCGAAGTGCTCCCGACGACCGCGGACAACGGCCGCTACCTCGGTGTGCTCAACATCGCGGTGGCGCTCCCCTCCGCGCTCGCGGCTGCGGTCGCCGGCACCATCGTGAGCACGCTGGGGTATTCCGCGATCTTCCCGGTGGGCATCGTCATCTCCGTCATCGGCGCAGTCGCGGTCCTCCCGATCAGGTCCGTCCGATGAACCCCGCCCCACTCAGTGCCCAGCGCGCCGCACGCGGCGTCCCACGCAGCATCCGTAGGAGCCGCAGATGACCACCGCCCACGCCGGTGACCTCACCTTGACGGAGAAGGCCACCTTGCTGTCCGGCCGCGACTTCTGGACCACCGAGCCCCTCGACCGGACCGGCATTCCCTCGATCGTGCTCACCGACGGGCCGCACGGCGTACGGCGACAGCCAGATGTCACCGACCATCTCGGAGTGCATGCCAGCCAGCCGGCCACCTGCTTCCCTCCGGCGGTCGCGGTCGGCTCCAGCTGGGACCCCTCGATAGCCCACCGCATCGGTGAGGCCGTCGGCCGGGAGGCTCGGACGCTCGGGGTTCACGTCGTGCTGGGGCCGGGGGTGAACATGAAGCGGTCGCCGCTGTGCGGACGGAACTTCGAGTACTACGCCGAAGACCCGCTGCTCTCCGGCGCGCTCGGTGCCGCCCACGTTCGCGGGCAGCAGGCGCAGGGTGTGGGTGCGTCGGTGAAGCACTTCGCTGCCAACAACCAGGAGACCGAAAGGATGCGGGTCAGCGCCGAGGTCGACGAGCGCACGCTGCGCGAGATCTACCTGCCCGCTTTCGAGCGGGTAGTCCACGACGCGGCACCCGCGACCGTCATGTGCGCCTACAACAAGCTCAACGGCATCGCCGCCGCAGAGAACCGGTGGCTGCTCACGGACCTCCTGCGCGAGGACTGGGGCTTCACCGGCGTCGTCGTCTCGGACTGGGGCGCGGTCGGCGACCCCGTCGCCTCGCTCCGCGCCGGCGTGGACCTGGAGATGCCAGGCGCGGGTGGGAAGAGCGGGCAGCGGATCATCGACGCCGTCCATGCCGGCGAGCTCGACGAGGCCGTCGTCGACGCTGCCGTGGCCCGCATCATGACGCTGGCCCGCTGGACCATCGACCACGACATCGACCCGGCTGGTTTCGACGCCGGCCCGGTCCGCGGGTTCGACGTCGATGCGCACCACGCGCTGGCTCGCGACCTCGCGGTCCAGTGCGCGGTGCTGCTGAAGAACGACGACGTGCTGCCGCTGACGTCCGGCGCCCGGATCGGGGTCATCGGAGAGCTCGCCCGCTCCCCTCGCTTCCAAGGCGGTGGCAGCTCGCGGGTCAACGCCACCCACGTCGACGTCCCGCTGGCCGCGATGCGTTCCCTCGGCGCCGAACGGGGCTGCGAGGTGTTGTTCGCACCCGGGTTCACCCTCGACGGCGTCACGGCCGACTCCGACGGCGCCGTCGGTTCGCCGTCGACGCCGTCGACGCGTTGCGCGCCGATGCGGTCGCGATGGCACGCACGGTCGATGTTGCGGTCGTGTTCGCCGGGCTGAGCGAAGCCGACGAGTCCGAGGGCTTCGACCGTACCGATCTCGCTCTGCCGCCCGCCCAGGTCGATCTCATCCAAGCGGTCGCAGCGACTGCCCGGCGCACCGTCGTGGTGCTCTCCAACGGGGGTGTGGTCTCGCTCGAAGGGTGGCACGACGACGTGGATGCCATCTTGGAGGGGTTCCTGCTCGGCCAGGCCGGCGGCAGTGCGCTCGCCGAGCTGCTGTTCGGTGTTGCGAACCCCTCCGGCCGGCTCGCCGAGACCATCCCGGTGCGACTGGCCGACACCGCCAGCTACGTCAACTTCCCGGGCGAGCAAGGTCACGTGCGCTACGGCGAGGGCGTGATGGTCGGCTACCGATGGCACGAGACGGTCCGTGTCGCGGCCCGCTACCCGTTCGGGCACGGTCTGTCCTACACGACGTTCGAGACCACGGACCTGACCGTCGAGGTCACCGATGACGACACCGCCCGCGCGATGGTCACCGTCACCAACACCGGCGACCGCGCCGGCGCCGACGTCGTCCAGGTCTACGTCTCGACCACGGCCGGACCCGTGCGTCGACCGGTGCGCGAGCTTCGCGCGTTCACGAAGGTCCACCTCGAGCCGGACGAGGCCCGCACCGTGTCCCTGGAGCTGGACCGCCGCGCCTTCGCCTACTTCGACGTCGAGCGCTCCGGCTGGGTCGTCGCCCCGGGCAGCTACACCGTGCAGGTGTGTCAGGACGCCGCGACGGTGCTGCTCGAGGAGGCGATCGACCTCGCCGGGGACACGTTGGCGCGCGAGCTGACGCTCGAGTCCACGGTCGAGGAGTGGCACTCACACCCGACGGTGGGGCCGGTGCTGCTCGCGGCTCTGGCAGCCGAGGTGCCGTCCGACCGCGGCATCCCTGCCCCCACGCCCGAGCTGCTGCGGATGATCGGTTCGATGCCGATGCAGAAGGTGGTCGACATGCTCGGCGATGCCGTCCCCGCTGCGGTGTTCGAGCGGCTCATGTCGCTGAGCCGCGCAACGGATGCCGCCGCGGTGACGGGACGCGAATCATGACCAACGCACCGCTGCCCCCAGCCCCGACCCATGTCGGCCCCAGCCTGCCGATGCGCATGGTGGCCGCAATGGCCGGGGCACGCGCCCAGCGCCGGGAAGGTCGACCGGTGGACCTGGCAGGCGAGCGGCGCGCGATCAGCAGGATCGAGCGGCTGCTGCGGGCGTCCCGGGGCGTCACCGTGACCGAGGAGCCCCTCGGCGGTGTGCCGGTGCTGCGGTTGTCTTCCGGTGGTGGCTCACGGGGGACCATGCTCTACCTCCACGGTGGAGCCTATGCCCTGGGCTCGGCGCGTCAGGCTCTTGCGCACGCTCGCGTCTGCGCAGACGGCGGACCCGACATCGTCAGCGTCGAGTACCGACTGTCACCCGAGCATCCCTGGCCGGCAGCGGTCGATGACGCCCTCGCCGTCTACCGGGCGCTGCTCGCCTCCCCCGGTCCCGAGCGGATGGTGGTATGCGGCGAGTCGGCCGGGGGCGGGCTGATGCTTCTCCTGCTGCAGCGCGCGGCCCGAGAGGGGCTGCCGATGCCCACCGCAGCCATCGCCGCTTTCCCCGCAGCTGACCTGTCGATGAGCGGACCCAGCGCGACCGCGAACATGGGCCGAGACATGCTGGTCCGATCCGAGCTGGAGCAGGAAGCGGCGTGGTTCGCCGGCGGCCGTGAGCTGAACGACCCGGCCGTCTCCGCCTTGAACGGGTCGTTCGACGGCTTCCCACGAACCTGGATCTCGGTCGGCACCCGCGACCTGCTGCTCGACGACGCACGTCGAGTCGCGTCAGCAATGAGCACCGACGGTGTGCAGGTCGAGCTCCACGAGTGGCCCGGCGCAATCCACGGCTTCACGGCCCTGCCGCTGCCCGAAGGCCGACGGTACAGGCGACTGATGCGCGGCTTCGTCGACGCGACGTTGCCGTGACCGCGCACCCCAGCCGCCCTCGCACCCACGTACCCCCGGCACCCAAGGAGTGACCCTCATGACCGAAACCCCGCTGGAGACGCCGATGCACCCAGGGCGCGGGAGGCGACGTTTCGCCGCGGTCGGCTACGCCCTCCGCGTCGTCAAGGCGCTGCCTGCGCCGCTGCGGGAGCGGCTGCTGGACGGCGCCAAGGGCGGCGTCACCTCCACCATGCCGCCCTTCTCCGACGTGTTGCGCCTGGTGGAAGCCGCCGGTGGTGTCCCCGATGGCCGGCGCTGGCAGGACCGGCTGCTGGCCGAGCGTCCACCGTTGCGCGCGGTCCAGATCCGCGATGTCGAGAGCGACGACGGGGGCCGGCTGCGGGCGCGCCTGTACCTCCCTCCCACCGGTGCGCCGCCGGCCACCGCGGCGCTCGTGTGGGTACACGGCGGCGCCTTCGTGATCGGGAGCCTGGACCAGGAGGAGGCGCACTGGCCCGCCATCGAGCTGGCCGCTGCGGGGATTCCCGTGCTGTCGGTCGACTACCGCATGTGCATCAACGGAGTCCACTATCCCGAGCCCCAAGACGACGTGCTGACCGCATGGCGCTGGGCCACCGAGCACGCCGACGAACTCGGCGTCGACCCGGCGCGGCTCCACCTCGGAGGCGGTAGCGCCGGCGGCTGCCTGGTCGCCGGTGCCGCCCTCCGGCTGCGCGACACCGGCCAGCCGGAACCCGCCTCCCTCTTCCTGGGCTACCCGGTGTTGCAAGCCGAGCTTCCGGCAGCGGCGCCCCAGGTCGAAGCAGACCTCGCCGCGATGCCGAACCTGGTCTCCGACGAGTGGGTGCGCGACATGTTCGGCAACTGGGCTGGCACCGCGCCGCAGCATGACCCGTACGTCTCTCCCGGGCTCGCAAGCCCCGCCGGGCTGCCGCCCACCTACGTGCTCAGCTGCGGCCGCGACACGCTTCGGCGGGCCAGCGAGCCCTTCGTCGACCGTCTGCGCGAAGCCGGCGTCCCCGTGTGGCACGACATCTTGCGCGAGTCCGAGCACGCGCCACTGGACCGGCCAGCCACCCCGGACGGCGACGAGGCCGTGCAGCGGCTGCGCACATGGCTCACCACGGGTGTACGAGGCATGAGCCGTTGAGTCGCGTTCACACTGCCCGCACCAGCTGGTCCAACAGCGCACTGGTTCGGGCGCGCGACAACATCAGCTGCTTCATCGCAGTGAGCAGATGGCTGCCAGCAGAAGCGCACCGATCGAGCCCCACACATCAGTCCGAACCTGACCGCCAGGCGCCTTCGCGCCCAGCGGGTCAACCGATCCCCGACCGATCTCATGAGGAGAACACCATGCGCGCATCCCAAGTCCTACGTGCAGTCTCGAGCGTCCTGGCTGCGGCCTGCATCAGCACGACCTCGGCACTGGTCCCGGTGTCGCCAGCGACCGCCGCAACAACGACCCCGCTCGCCCCCGGTGACGAGTACGTGGCCCTGGGAAGTTCCTTCGGTTCTGGGCCGGGGGTGCCGCGCACCATCGACCCCTTCTGCGCCCGGTCGAGCGGCAACTACGCCCACCTCCTCGCGGCGGCGTTGGAACTCCAGCTGGAAGACGTGACGTGCGCGGCCGCGACCAGCGCGAACATCACGGATACCCCGCAGACCCTGCTGTTGGGTGGCCGGCGCGCTCCCCAGGTCGACTCCGTCTCTGCCACCACCGACCTCGTGACGATCACCGTTGGAGGAAACGACGTCAACTACATCGGTGACCTGTGGCGCAACTCCTGCTCGGCGCCGAACAACGCACCCGTTCCTGCCGTCTTCGCGGCGCTTTGCACTCCACCGGATCCGGCCGCGACCCAGGAGGCGCTCGATGTCGTGACAGCGAACCTGGCCTCAACGGTGCTTGCGGTCAGGAGCAAGGCGCCTGACGCACGGGTGGTCTTGGTCGACTACCTCACGCTGCTACCGCGGAATGCCAAGCCCTGCGCCGCACTTCCGCTGACGTCCGAGCAGATCAAGTCCTCACTCGACGTCGCCCGCCGGCTCCAGCTGGCCACCAAGCACGCCGCTCAGCAAACCGGCGCCGAACTCGTCGAACTGTCGAAGGCGAGCCGCGACCACGACGTGTGTTCGGACGACCGATGGGTCACCGTGTGGGCCTTCTCCCCGGACTTCCTGACGGGAGGGGCGGTCCCCTACCACCCCAATGCCGCAGGAATGTCGGCCGCCGCTGACCTGCTCGCCGAACACCTGCTCTGAGCCAGCCGCATCCGAGGGTGCGCACTCGTCCTGGCCCAGCCACGGGACGGGACCGGGACTGACCGGGAACCTCCCAGGTCAGGGGCGGGGTTTCAGCCCGTATGGGACGCCGAGGGATCGCATGGGAAAGTGCATCAGGACCGGTGCACACCCGGTGTCGCCGACCGACAGCACGAAGGGCCGCCCCGTTCGGGGCGGCCCCCCGGCGTCGTCCGGCCCTCAGCCCTGCAGACGCAGCTCCGCACCGGTGGGGTCGCGCAGGACCGACAGGACGCCGTACGGCGTGGTCTCGGGCGCCATCAACACCTCGCCCCCGAGCGCGACCGCCCGCTCGACGACGGCACCTGCGTCGGAGGCGCGGAAGTACACCGCCCAGCGCGAGTCCTCCTCGGGCATCCCTGCGTCGCCCGCGTCGTCCATGATCCCGGCGCGCATGTCGCCGTCCCCCGGGGCGGCGTACGTCGCGTAGCGGAACCCGGGCGCGTCGGTGACGTGGTCGCCCCACCCGAACACGTGGCGGTAGAACCCGTGCGTCGCCTCGAAGGTGCGGGTGTGGAGCTCGAAGTGGGCCGGGGCGCCGGGCTCGTCGAGGACGCCGAAGCCGTGCTCGGTCCCGGCCTGCCAGGCGCTGACCACCGCTCCCCCGGCGTCGCGCAGGATGGTGAAGCTGCCGTTGGGCGCGACCTCGCACGGCTCCATCAGCACCTCGCCGCCGTGCTCGACGGCGGCTGCGGCGGTGGCGGCGACGTCGTCGCTGCGCAGGAAGACCGACCACGCGTCGGGCATGCCCCACCTCGGGTCGGCCGCCATGACGCCGCCGACGGCGCGGCCGTCGAGCGCGAAGTAGCGGTAGCCCTGCGGGCTCTCGGCCTCGGCGCAGGTCCAGCCGAACAGCTGGGTGTAGAACGCGACCGACGCCTCGACGTCGGAGGTGACCAGGTCCATCCAGCAGGGCGCGCCTGCCGGGATGCCGAGGTCGGTGGTGGCGAGCGGGCTGGTGGTCATGGGAGGTCCCTTCGGTCCGGCGGTTCGTGCCAGGACTGACCGGCGCCGGCCGGCGGACTCATCGCTGCCGCGCGACCAGGGCCGCGAGTCCCTAGCCTGGGCTCGTGGACCAGACGCAGACGTTCGAGCAGGAGCGTCCGCGGCTCCGCGGGCTCGCCGCCCGGATCCTCGGGGACCACGCCGAGGCCGAGGACGTGGTGCAGCAGGCGTGGCTGCGGATGGACGGCTCCGACGCGACGATCGACAACCTCCCGGGCTGGCTCACCACGGTGACCACCCGCCTGTGTCTCGACCGGCTGAAGTCCCGCACGCCCGTGCCCGCCGAGGAGGTCGAGCCGCTCGGGTCCGCGCCCGACCCGGTCGACGACGTGGTGCTCGCCGACACCGTCGGCATCGCCCTGCAGGTGGTGCTCGACCGGCTGTCGCCGCAGGAGCGAGTCGCGTTCGTGCTCCACGACTCGTTCGGCTTCGCGTTCCCGACGATCGCGACACTGCTCGAGACCACGCCGGTCGCCGCTCGCAAGCTCGCCTCGCGCGCCCGCGCCAAGATCAAGCAGCCCTCGCCCGAGGACCGGCTCGCCGACTGGGAGGTGGTCGACGCGTTCCTCGAGGCGGCCCGCGAGGGCGAGTTCGCCCGCCTGCTCGCGCTGCTCGCCGCGGACGCGGTCGTCGGCGCCGACGAGGCCGCGGTGCTCATGGGCACCCCGCAGCGCATCGAGGGTCGCGACGACGTCGCCGCGTTCTTCGACGGCGCCGCCCGCACCGCGTTCCCGGCGTACGTCGAGGACCGGCCGGTGGCCGCGTGGATCCACCGCGGCGAGGCCAAGGTGGTCTTCGACTTCACCGTCGTCGACGGGCGCGTGCAGGCGATCACCTTCCGCGCGGACCCCGACGTCCTCGCCCTCGTCGTGCGCCGCGACGGCGACGTGCCACGCTGACCGGTCACACCGGCGGGGTCCCCGTCGTCGTAGGAGCAGGACAGTCAGCACCGACCGAGGAGGACACCATGAGGACCATGACCTGCAAGCAGCTCGGCGGACCCTGCGACCTCGCGCACCGCGGCGAGACCGCCGACGACGTGATCAACGCGCAGGACCAGCACCTCAAGGAGGCGGAACAGGCCGGCGACGCCACCCACCAGCCCGCCCGCGACGACATGAAGAAGCGGTGGCGCCACCCGAAGAAGTCGATGGACTGGTACCGCCAGGCGAAGCGTGACTTCGCCGCCCTGCCGGAGGACTGAGCGCCCCGGCCCGGCCGTGATCGGGCCCCGCTCACCCGGGTCGCGCGGCCAGCGCCGCGCGGTCCACGACGTAGACCACCGCGAGCGCGACCCCGAGGCCGACGTGGTCGGTCGAGACGAGTGCGGCCACGGCTGCGCCGAAGACGGCGAGCGCGATCTTGCCGAGCGCGCCGCTCCCGCTCTCGACGCCCCGCCAGGCGAGGGCCGCCAGGGCACACAGCTCGAGCACGAACCTGACCGTCAGCGCGACCTCTCTCACCGCCCACCTCCGCGAGCAGGGTAGGTCAGGTCGCAGGGGGACACTGGACGAGTGATCTCCCACGACCTCGCCCGCCGGCTCTCGGAGGCCGGCCTGGACTGGACGCCGGACAACGGCGACCGGTTCTGGCTGCCGCAGCGTGACCTCGACGAGGTGGTGTTCCTGGTCAGCGAGATGGTGGTCGAGGTCCGCGACCAGCCGAGCGGGCGGGTCTTCGCCTTCAACGGCACGACCGAGTGGGCGCTGGACTCCGTCGACACCGGCGCGGCGATCTGGCTCCCCACCCTCGAGCAGCTGCTGGCGCGGCTGGGCAGCGCGTTCGTCAGCCTGACCGCGCGCTCGGGCGGCCACGTCGTCCGTCTGGAGAGCGGGTCGGAGCACGTCGACCTGGACCCCGCCGACGCGGCCGCCCGGGCGCTGCTGGCCGTCCTCGACTGAGTCGTCCTCGCCGCCGACCGGGTCGAGGACCTGGCGTACTGCGGCCGCTCCGGTGTACCGTTTGGTACATGATCTCCTCGACCCGTACGATCCCCGCTCCCCCGGCCCAGGTCTACGCCGTCCTCGCCGACGTCGCGCACTGGCCCGACTGGCTCGACACCGTCGAGGAGCTGACCCTGCTCGACGGCGCCGGCAGCCCGCCGGCGGTCGGTGACCGCGCCGCCATCCGTCAGCCGCGGCTCCCGGCCGCGACCTGGACCGTCACCGAGGTCCAGCCCGGCCACCACTTCACCTGGGAGTCGACCGCCCCGGGACTGCGGTTCGTCGGCCGGCACGTGGTCGAGCCCGACGGGCACGGCGGCTCGACGGTGACGCTGGGCATCGACCAGCAGGGACCGCTGCGCGGTCTGGCGCGGCTGGTGTGGGGCCGGCTCACCCAGGAGTACGTCGACCGCGAGGGCGTGTGCCTGGAGAAGCGGGTCCTGGGTGGCTGACCCGGCCGCGCCCGGTCCTCGCGACCGGCTGCTGGCGCAGGCGGTCGAGCACTTCGGCCGGACCGGGCTCGGGGACCGCAGCCTGCGTGGGATCGCCGAGGACCTCGGCACCAGCCACCGGATGCTGATCTACCACTTCGGGTCGCGCGAGGGGCTGGTCGCTGCCGTCTCGCTGGCCGTCGAGGCACGCCAGCGCGAGGCGATGGCCGCGGCGTACGCCGATCCCGGCGCCGACCCCCTGACCGCCGCGGCGGCGTACTGGCAGGACACGGTGAGCGCGGTCCGCCGCTACGGACCACTGTTCTTCGAGGCCGCCACGCACGCTGCGCAGGGCCGCCCGCACGCCGAGGACTTCGCGCGTGGGATGGTCGCCGACTGGCTGCCCGCGGTGACCGAGCAGTGCCTGCGTGCCGGCATCCCGGCCGACGAGGCCGAGGACCACGCCCGGCTCGCGCTGGCCGCCACCCGCGGCCTGCTGCTCGACCTGCTGGTCACCGGCGAGGACGACGCCGTGGCCCGGGCGGCGCAGGTGCTGCAGCGCATGCTGCTGCGGGCCGGCGAGGTTGCCTAGCGGGTCCACACGTACGGCGTCGTGGTGGTCACCGCGAGCAGGCCGCTGCGCTCCAGGATCGGGCGGGACATCGGGGTGCAGTCGGACTGGAGGTAGCGGAACCCGCGCGCGAGCGCGGACCGCGAGCGGGCGGAGACCAGCGCTCGGTAGAGGCCCCTCCCCCGCCACTCGGGCACCGTCGCACCGCCCCAGACGCCGGCGAACTCGGTGCCCTCGACGCACACGAGGCGACCGCCCGACACGATGCGCGTGCCGCCCTGCGGCGACGGCGCCTCGACCACCCAGTACTCCTCGCCGCGGCCCATGCCGTCCAGGGCCGAGGCCACCGAGCCCCAGGACTGGCCGAACACCCCGGCCTGCATGTCCAGGAGCGCGGCCAGGTCGTGCTCGAGCCCCGGGACTCCGTGCTCCAGGCGGCGCACCGCGACGCCCTCGGGGAGATCGAGGTCGACGACGAGCGCGGCGGCCTCACCGACCATCACCGTCTCCTCGTCCTGCGCCACCAGCCCTGCCGCGGTGAGGTGGTCGGCCAGGTCGGCGGGGGCGTCGTGCCCGCGCGTCTTCCACTCGAACCGCTCCGCGTCCGTCCGGTCGCGGAAGAAGGCGACCACGTCGGCGACGAGGCGGTCCAGCGCCGCCCCCTCGAGCCCCTCGAGACTGCGGTAGGACACGAACCCGCCGCCCCCGTCGTCGAACTCGGCCAGGAGCACGGGATCCATCGCCGTCAGCCGGGCCGCGCCGACGACCTCGGCGTCGCCGCGCAGGTCGCGGTCGTAGGCCCGGAGCATCTCGACACGCAGGTCGTCCACGGCTCATCGTCACCCCTTCGGCGGTCCCGATCCGAGAGGGACCCTAGACCCTGTCGAAGCTCCCCGCGCGACCACTAGACCGGAGTCTCCATCATCACGAGTTCGGAGGACCTCCATGGTTTCTCACACAAGAGCCGCACTGGCCTCGGTGCTGGCCCTCGGAACGGCTGCGGCCCTGGTCGCCGCTCCGCCCAGCTCGGTGGCCGCGAGCAGCAGCAACGGACACGGACGCAGCGGGCACGGCATCGTCATCACGTCCGGACTGGACGACCCCTTCGGCCTTCAGACAGCGCGAGCACATCGCGGCCTGATCGTCGCGGAGAACGCGGGCAAGGTCACCCGGGTCTTCATGAACGGTCGCCAGCGCACCATCCTCAGCGGCGTGCCGGGTGTCGCCGGCGTCGCAGGCGGCCCGCGACGGGTCTTCGCCGTGATCGGCGGCCCCAACGAAGAGGGCTCACCCTCCGGCGGCAAGTACGGCCCGAGCCGCGTGATCCGGATGACCTACAACGGCAAGGGCAAGAAGGTCATCGCCAACCTGCTGCGCTACGAGCTGCGGCACAACCCCGACGGCCAGGTGCAGTTCGTCGACGGCCAGCCGGTCGACGCGCTGTCCAACCCCTTCGCGATGACCTGGTCCAGGTTCGGCCTGTTCGTCGCCGACGGCGGCGCCAACGACGTGCTGAAGGTCAACCCCCGCACCGGTCGGGTCTCCACGTTCTTCGTGCCGCCGACCGTCACGGACGTGGAGGCGTGCAAGGGGCCGGACGCCAACGCCAACCCGGGCACCGAAGGCTGCGACCCGGTCCCGACCGGCGTTCAGGTCCTGGGCAACAGCGTCTACGTCAGCACGCTGGGCGCCGAGGCGCCCAACGCCGGGCGCATCTACAAGGTCAACGCCCACACCGGCAAGGTCCAGCGCACGTGGACCAACCTCACCGCGCCCACCGGCGTGGCGGTCCGTCGTGACGGCACGATCTACTTCTCGCAGGTCCTGCACGGCGCACCGGACGGTCCGCCCGCCCCCGGCTTCGACCCGGCGGACGTGGGTCGCATCACGCGGATCCGCCACGGCCACCGGACGCACGCGGCGGTGACGATGCCGACCGGACTGGTGCTGCGCGGCGGTCAGCTCTACGCCAGCTCGTGGAGCATCGCCAGCTTCCTGGGGATCCAGGGCGCCGGCACCGTCGTCCGGGTCCCCGGCGGGCTGTTCCGCTAGCAGCCACCGTCCGAGCCTGCGAGCGCGCACCCCGCTCGTAGGCTCGGTCGTGTGAGCACCACCCTCGACGTCGTCCGCCTGGGCCACCGCTTCGCCAGCGAGCTGCCCGAGCTCGCGCTGGCCTGGCAGGGCGCTCCCGCCCCGGACCCCCGCCTGCTCGTCCTCAACGAGCCGCTCGCCCGCGACCTCGGCCTCGACCCCGAGCTCCTGCGCAGCGAGCAGGGCCTCGACCTCCTGCTCGGCACCGCCGTCCCCGAGGGCGCGACGCCCGTCGCCCAGGGGTACGCCGGCCACCAGTTCGGCGGCTGGTCCCCCCGGCTCGGGGACGGCCGCGCCCTCCTGCTCGGTGAGCTGACCGACCGCGAGGGCCGCCTGTGCGACCTGCACCTCAAGGGCAGCGGCCGCACGCCCTTCTCGCGCGGCGGGGACGGCTTCGCGGTGCTCGGCCCGATGCTGCGCGAGCACGTGGTCAGCGAGGCGATGCACGCCCTCGGCATCCCCTCGACCCGCTCGCTCGCGGTCGTCGCGACGGGCCGCGACGTGCTGCGCGAGCGGGTCGAGCAGGGCGCCGTCCTGGCCCGCGTCGCCCGCAGCCACCTGCGCGTCGGCACCTTCCAGTACGCCGCCTCGCGGGGCGACCGCGACCTGCTGCAGCGGCTGGTCGACCACGCGATCGACCGCCACCACCGGGCCGCCCGCGACGCCGACAACCCCGCACTGGGCCTGTTCGACGCCGTCGTGTCCGCGCAGGCCTCGCTCGTGGCGCGGTGGATGCTCGTCGGCTTCGTGCACGGGGTGATGAACACCGACAATATGACGATCTCCGGCGAGACCATCGACTACGGCCCCTGCGCCTTCCTCGACGCCTTCGACCCGGCGGCCGTCTTCAGCTCGATCGACCACGGCGGCCGCTACGCCTACGGCCGCCAGCCGATCGCCGCGGAGTGGAACCTCGCCCGCCTCGCCGAGACCCTGCTGCCGCTGATCGACGAGGACGCGGAGACCGCCGCACAGCACGCCACCGAGTCGCTCGGCCGCTTCCGCGACCACTACTCCGCCGCGTGGTACGCCGGCCTGCGCGCCAAGCTCGGCCTGCCCGACGGCCTCGCCGAGGACGTCGTGGCGCCGCTGTCGACCGACCTGTTCGCGCTGCTCGAGTCCGGCCACGTCGACCTCACCTCGTTCTTCCGGCGGCTCGGCGACGCCGCCCGCGGCGACCGCGAGCCCGCTCGCGCGCTCGTGCTCGACCTCGCCGGGATCGACGCGTGGCTGGACAGCTGGCTCGCGCTCGAGCCCGACGCGGCGGTCATGGACCGCACCAACCCGGCGTACGTCCCGCGCAACCACCTGGTCGAGGAGGCGCTGGCCGCCGCGAACGGCCGGGACCTGGCGCCGCTGCACCGCCTGCTCGAGGCGGTCACCGCGCCCTACGACGAGCGACCCGGCCTCGAGCGCTACCTCGAGCCCGCGCCGGACAGCTTCGGGGACTACACGACCTACTGCGGCACCTGACATCCTCGGCCGCATGGTCTTTCGTCTCTATGAGCACGGCGGCGCGGTCACGGAGTACGGCGACCGGGCGGCGTACGCCTTCAACCCCAGCGGCCTGCTGGTGATCACCGACGAGGACGGCACCCGCCTGACGTTCTCGCCGCACGCCTGGCACCACCTCGAGGACTGGCCGGGCGGCCGCGCGGGCGGCGCGTTCCGGTGAGCGACCTGTTCGCCGGGCTGCTCGTCGCGAACCGTGACGTCGCGGTCCGGTGGTGGTCGGCGGCGCTCGGCTCCGACCCGGTGATGCTGCCCAACGACAGCGAGGCGGTGTGGCAGGTCGGCGAGCACCGCTACGTCTACGTCGACGCCGCCCTCGGGGGCCGGCCGCCGGGGCACGGCGAGGTGACGCTGTTCCTGGCCGAGGACGACGACCTGGACACGCGCGTCGCTGCGATGGCCGAGCGCGGCGTCGAGCCGATGCAGCACGAGGCCTACGACAACGGGGTGCGCAAGGTGACGTTCACCGACCCCGACGGCAACCGCCTCGGCCTCAGCTCGGCCTAGAGGTCCGACGGGTCGGTGTTGGCGCCGCAGAGCACGACGACGACGCGCTCCCCCGTCGCGGGCCGGTAGGCGCCGGCGGTGAGCGCGGCGAGCGCGGTGGCGGCACCGTGCTCGACGACGACGCGGAGCTCGTCCCACAGCCGCCGTCGCGCCTCGACGATGTCCTCGTCGCCGACCAGCACGGAGGCCACCTCGGTCCGCACCGCGACGTCGTAGGCGATGTCGCCGAGGGTGCGCGCACCGAGCGAGTCGGCCGCCACCCCACCCACCTCTACGCTGGTGGGGCCGCCCTGCGCCAGCGCCGTGTGCAGGGTGGGGATGGTGCGTGGCTCGACGCCGACGACCCGGGCCATGCCCTCGACAGCGGCGGCGACCCCGGCGAGCAGCCCTCCTCCACCGACGGCGACGACGAACGTGTCCACCTCGTCGACCAGGTCCTCGAGCACCTCCAGGGCCAGGGTGCCCGCACCGGCCGCGACCTCGGGCTGGTCGTAGGCGTGGTGGTAGACCGCCCCGGTGGTGGCGGCGTGCTCGAGGGCCGCGGCGTGCGCGGCGGCGTACTCCCGCCCACTGAGCACGACCTCGGCGCCGTAGCGGCGCAGCTTGTCGACCTTGACCGCCGGTGCGCTCTCCGGGACGAAGACCGTGGCGGGGACGTCGAGGGCGCGCGCGGCGTAGGCGTGCGCGAGCCCGGCGTTCCCGCCGGAGGCGACCACGATGCCCACGCGCGGGTCGAGGCGCCCCTCCTCGGAGGCGACCAGGATCCGGTTGAACGCCCCGCGTGCCTTGAACGACCCGGTGTGCTGCAGCTGCTCGAGCTTGTACCAGCCGGCCGCGGTGTCCGTGGCGTCCATCGCCAGCAGCGGGGTGCGCCGGACGCGACCGGCGACGCGTGCTCGCGCGGCCTCGACGTCGGCTCGGGTGATCACGGCAGGGGCCCCCTCGCGGTCGGGTTTCGACGGCGCCCGACGCGGGCGCCGGCCCTAGCCTCACACGCATGCGCGACGCGCAGCTCATCCGGTCCGGGACACGGGCCTTCGCCGAGCGCGTGCCGGCCGCGAACGACTCGGGTTCGGTCAGAAGAGCCGGTAGTCCTGCGGGGTGACCGTGAAGCCGTGGCCGGTGCGGGCGTTGCGGCACTCGATCGCGTCGCGGTCCGTCGCGGACCGGCAGCTCAGCGGCCCGTTGACCACACGCTGCCCCGGCCGGAGCACGGTGACCGTGTCGCGGTCGTTGGCGTCGCTGCGGCAGACGCCGTAGGTCGCCTTGTCGGTGAGGGTGAACTGCGCGGCCCAGTCGTACTCGCAGGTGCTCGGCTTCTTGGGGTCGGCGTAGGCCTTGTCCTCGGGCAGGCACTCGACGGACCGGTCGCCGAAGTAGTTGAGCAGGTAGCACGTCACGAACCCAGCGGAGGTGCGCACCAGGTTGGACCCGTCGGAGGTCACCTTGAGCACCACCTTGCCCGCGGGCGCCGCGGGCGCCGCGGTCGCGGACGGAGCCGCCGACGTCGGGGCCGGTGCGGAGGTGGTCGCGGCCGCCGTCGCGGTCGGGGACGCCATGAGCGTGGGCGCCTCGGAGGGCGACGGTGTGGGCGTGGGGGTGGCCGTCACGGTCTCGGTCGCCGTGGCCGTCGCCGTCACCGTCGCGGTCGCCGCCGGCTCCGCCGACGTACGCCGGGCGTCGACCCCCGGGAAGGTGCGTACGTCGGCCCACACGGCCAGGGCGAGACCACCGGCCACGCCGACGACGAGGGTGAGCAGCACGAGGAGCAGACGACGCATGGAGACACTGTCGCCCAGGATCCCTGGCCCACCCGGCACCTGCGGCGCGTGTCCTGCGACCGGCCGTAATGCCGGCCCGCCTGTGCGAGGATCCCGGCCTGGCGGAACAACCCAAGCGCCGCCCCGGCGAGCGCAACCCCGCAGCCGATCCCGAGGCCTCCCGGCAGGTCGCGCGCGGGAGCTGGCTGAACCCCGAGCACGGCCAGGGCGACGCGCAGCCGCTGGTCGGCCGGGCTGTCGCCGGGTTCGTCGCGTGGCGCAGGCGGCGCCGGGAGAGCAGGCGGCGCTCGGAGACTGCTGAACGGCTGCCCCGGGCGCATCCGTGGACCGAGGGGTGCGTGAGGATGGGCCGGTGCACATCGAGGACGCGCTGCGGCGCGCGCAGGAGGCAGCCGCTCCGGAGGTGGGACGTGGCCGCCTGGCGGAGTACATCCCGAGTCTCGCGGCGGTCGAGCCCCACCAGTTCGGGATGGCGCTGGCCTCGTGCGACGGCCAGGTGCACGTGGTCGGCGACGCCGAGGCGCCCTTCTCCGTGCAGAGCATCAGCAAGGTCTTCACCCTCGCGCTCGTGGTCGCCACCGAGGGCGAGGGCATCTGGCAGCGGGTCGGGCGCGAGCCGTCGGGCAACCCGTTCAACTCCTTCCTCCAGCTCGACCAGGAGGACGGGCGCCCCCGCAACCCGTTCATCAACGCCGGCGCACTCGTGGTCACCGACCGGCTGCAGTCGCTGACCGGGGACGCGTCCGGCGCGCTGCGCGACCTCGTGCGTCGCGAGAGCGGCCGGAACGACGTGAGCATCGACCCGGTGGTCGCCCGCTCCGAGCTCGAGGCCGCTCACCGGACCATGGCGCTCGGCCACCTGCTGGCCGCCTACGGCAACCTCGAGCGGCCCGTGGACGAGGTGATCGACCAGTACGTCGCCCAGTGCGCCCTGTCGATGAGCTGCCGGGAGCTCGCGCTGGCCGGCCTCTTCCTCGCGCGCGACGGGGTGCTCTCCGACGGCACCCAGCTGCTCAGCCCGCGCCAGACCAAGCGGATCAACGCGGTCATGCTCACCTGCGGCACCTACGACTCGGCCGGCGAGTTCGCCTACCGCGTCGGCCTGCCGGCCAAGAGCGGCGTCGGTGGCGGCATCCTGGCGGTGATCCCCGACCGCGGGGTCGTGTGCGTGTGGAGCCCGGCCCTGGGTCCGTCGGGCAGCTCGGCCGCAGGGCTGGCCGCGCTCGACGCCTTCACGACGTACTCCGACTGGACGGTGTTCTGACGGCAGCCCTGGGGCTGCGCGGGACGGCGACGGGCCGTTGGCATGGTCCGGTCCTCACGGCGGGGTGCGCACGTCACTCCGCCCACTATGACGCCCTGGTAGGCACAGTGTGGGTGCCCTCGCGGGCTGGCTTGACCCCCGCGGGAGCGCGGGCTATGGCTCTCTGCACTACCGTGGTGGCACCGTCCGCCAGACCAGGGGTAAAGACGTGACTCTTCGGGACGAAGTCATCCAGCGGATCGACGCCGTTGACAAGTCGCGGGCGTGGGCGAAGAAGATGGCGAACAAGCATCAAGTAATTCACTACTTCCTCGGCATCGCTGGCGTAGTTGCCGGTGCTGGAGCGGCTGCCGCCGCCGCGCTTAGCGACGAGACCTGGATACCTGGAGTTCTCGGCCTTCTCGCGGGTGCCTTCGCCGGGGCGCAGACGATCCTCCGCCCACAGCGCATGGTGCAACACCATTGGACTAGATTCGCCGAGCTCGGTCGTCTCGGTGAGGACTACAGCGCCCTTCTCCACGCCGCGGAGGAGCCGTCGGTCGCGAAGCTCGACGAGCTGGCCGCAAGGAAAGAGAAGATCGATCTCCCCCCGTCCGAATGAGCTTCAGCCACGCATGCGTGGGAATGCGGACTGACCAGATTGATCAGCAGCAGCCATAACCGCCGGTCAATCGTAAGGACTGGCGCGGGTTACTCGTCCCTGCGGTGCGTCCAACCGCCGCGAATGCGCAATCAGGCACGCGGCCGCGTCACTTCGCCGTCTGCGGGCGCGACCGAGACTGCGCGCGGCGTGGGACGCACGTCCGGACTGTCACCGCGACGTCGCCGCGGGCGACAGCGCGTGCTCACGTCGAGCATCGACACGCCCGCCGGCAGAGCGAATGATGGCCATGTGACGCGCGACCCAGGAGGAGACACGAGCAGCGAGGGGGACGATGCGGCCGCCCCCCGGCAGCTCTCTGCACAGAGCTGGCGCGATCTGGTGCGCCGCGCGGTGGGTCACATGGTGGAGGCTCGACTCCCCTTCCTCAGCGCCGGGGTCGCGTTCTTCGCCGTCCTGTCCATCGCGCCCGTGCTGGTGACTGCGCTCTCGGTCTACGGTGCGATCAACACGCCTGCGCAGGCGCGCGAGCAGCTCTCCCAGGTGGCGGAGGTCCTGCCGCCGCAGGTGGAGTCTCTCGTCTCGGACCAGTTGACCAGCATCACCACCGCCTCGACGACCGTGCTGACGGTGCGCGGAGTCGTGGGGCTCGGGCTCGCGCTGTGGACCGCCACGAGCGCGATGATGGCTCTCATCGACGCGTTGAACGTGGCCTACCACGAGAGGGAGACCAGGAGCTTCCTGCAACGAGCCCTGCTGGGGCTGCTCTTCGTCCTGGGCGGTGCGCTGCTCCTCGGCGGAGCGATCGCCGTGACAGGCGCGATCTCCCGGGCCACCGACGAGTCACGTGGCGGTTCGACCGAGGTGGGCGCCGTGGTGGCGGTGGTCGTCTGGCCGGCGCTGGCGCTGCTGGTGGGGGCGATGCTCGCCGTCGTCTACCGGTTCGCCCCGGACCGCAAGAACCCGCAGTGGCGGTGGGCGACGTGGGGCGCCACAGGCGCCACGGTGCTCTGGGTGGCCACCACCGCCGCGCTGTTCGCCTACGTGCAGAACCTCGGCACCTACGGGACCACCTACGGCTCGCTCGCGGGTGTGGCGATCAGCATGCTGTGGCTCTGGATCACCGTCCTGATCGTCGTGTTCGGAGCGGCCGTCAACGGCGAGTCCGAGCGGCAGACGTTCCGCGACTCCACGACGGGTGTCGAGCGCCCGATGGGCCAGCGAGGGGCGGTCGTCGCCGACACGACGCCGCCCGGGACGAGCCGCCCCTGACCGCTTCCGGCGTCACTCGACCGCGACCGCGGCCTACCCGGCGAGGTGGTCCCACGCCGGCGCCAGCTCGTGCCAGGGGCCGGTGGCGGCGACCTCGCCGCCGACGAGGACGACGACCCGGTCGGCCTGGGCCAGAGCCGCCCGCTTGGCGGTGGCGCCGATCACGGTCGCCCGCCGCTGGCGCAGCGCCGCCCACAGCTCGACCTCGGTGGCAGCGTCGAGCGCGCTGGAGACGTCGTCGGCCAGGAGCAGCTCGGCGTCAGCGGCCAGCGCTCGCGCGAGTGCGAGCCGCTGGACCTGGCCACCGGAGAGCCGCACGCCACGGTGCCCGACGAGGGCGTCCTTGCCACCGGCCTCGTCGACGTCACGCGCCAGCCGGGCGGCGGAGACCGGGTCGTCGAAGTCCCGCCGGTGACCCAGGAGCACGTTGTCGGAGAAGCTGCCGGACAGCACCCGCGGCACCTGGGCGACGTGGGCGACCTGGGCGGGCCGGAGGAACGCCTGCGGGTCGGTGACCTCTCGACCGTTCCAGCGCAAGGCACCGGAGTGCTCGATCAGCCCGGCAAGGGCCGAGAGCAGGCTCGACTTGCCCGAGCCGACCTGCCCGACCAGCAGCACCAGCTCGCCGGCCTCCACGGTGAGGTCGACGCTGCTGACCCCGATCGTGCCGTCGTCGTGGACCGCCGAGAAGCCCGCGAGCTCCAGGCGCTCCAGCGGCACGCGCCGGACCGGATCGGGCTCCGGGGCGTCCCCGCTGACCAGGTCCACCCGCGGCGGGAGGTCCATCAGGTCCGCGCCGCTGGCGAACCGGCTGGTCTCCTTCTGCCAGGCCCGCGTCCCGGGCGCCTCGGTCACGACCATGCCGGCGACCCGGCCGAACCAGTCGAAGCCACCGACCGCGTTCGCCACGAGCAGGGCGATCGCGAGGCTCCAGCCGCCCGAGAAGTAGATCGCCCAGGCCGTCACGACCCCGCACTGCACCATGACCATCGGCACGCCGTCGAGGAAGGCCTGGACCCGGTGCTCCTTCACCGCCGCCGCGACACGGCCCGAGTCGACCCGGTGCAGGTGGGCGTGGACCTCGGGGACCGCGGCCGCGAGCTTGACGGTGCGCGCGGAGTCCAGCGCCGAGACCAGGGCGCGGCCGAACTGCGCTCGGGCGGTGGACGCGGCGGCCGCCGAGCGGCCCGCGACGGGCCGGCCCAGCGTCGAGGCGAGGGCCGAGGCGACCATCACGGCGAGCAGCACCGCCCCGGCGATCCAGGTGCCGGCGAGCAGCGCGGTGACGCCGGCGATGATCAGGCCGTTGACGAAGTCGACCCAGCGGTCGGCGTACCTGGCGTAGCGGTCGGCGTCCATCGAGCGTGCGACGACCTCGCCCGGCGGCGTCCGGGCGACGCGGCGCTGGCTGGTCTGGCCGAAGAGCACCGCCATCCGGGCCCGGAGCATCACCTCGACCCACCACCGGGGGTAGCGCCAGAAGGCGTCGGCCAGCAGGATGGGCGCCGCGAGCAGGCTCACCACGACCGCGCCGATCAGCCACGAGGGGCTCCCCCCACGCTGCAGGTCCTCGACGACGCGCCCCCAGAGCAGTCCGGTGACCGCCCCTTGCGCACCGGTGAGCGAGGCGAGCAGGAACAGGAGGGCTCCCAGGACACCCCACACCGGACGCACCGACAGTGCGTGGGCGATGCCGCGCGCCAGGGAAGGCCCCGTGCCGACGTCCTCGATCTCCGGTGGCGGCCCCGAGCGACGCCGACCGCCGACGCCGGTGCTGTCGGTGCTGTCGGCCTCGGAGAGCGTGGCCGCGACCGCGCCCTTGGCGTCGATGCCGTCCCCCGCAGCCGGGGTGTGACCGTGCTCGGAGCGGCTGGCCGCCAGCAGGTCGCGGAACGGCCCGGGCGCCACGGCGAGGTCGGTGCGGGCGCCATGCTGGACGACGTGCCCGCGCTCGAGCACGGCGACCAGCGGGGCCCGCTCGATGGTGGACAACCGGTGGGCGACGAGGATGCCCGTCCGGGCCGCGAGCAGCCGGTCGGCCGCGGCCACCACGCGGCGCTCGGTGAGCGGGTCCATGCGCGCGGTGGCCTCGTCCAGCACGACCACGCGCACGTCCCGGACCAGCAGCCGGGCGAAGGCGACCAGCTGCTCCTCGCCGGCCGAGAGCGACGTGCCGCCGGGGCCCAGGAGGGTGTCGAGGCCGTCGGGCAGCCCGGCGACCCAGCCGTCCAGGCCCAGCTCCACCACCGCCGCCTCGACCGTGCCGCGCGGGATCTCGGCGAAGAGCGTGATGTTCTCCGCCAGGGTGCCGGCGAGGATCTCCGTGCGCTGCGTGACCACCCCGACCGAACGTCGGAGGCGCTGCAGGTCCAGGTCGCGGACGTCGGTCCCGCCGAGGAAGACCGTGCCTCGGGGCGGCTCCATCGCGCGCGAGACGAGGGCGGCCAGCGTCGACTTGCCGGAGCCGGTGCGGCCGACCAGGGCGACGGTCTGGCCCGCAGGGACCGCCAGGTCGATGCCCTGCAACGCGAAGGTGCCCTCGGCATAGGAGAAGTGCAGGTCGCGCAGCTCCAGGTCGAGAGGCCCCTCGGGGAGCGGGCACCCGCCCTCGGGCTCCGGCGGGACGGCGAGCATCTGTCGCAGGCGGAGGATCGCTCCGAGGCCGGCCTGCAGGTCCGGCAGGTGGTTGGCCACCATCGCGATCTGGCCGACGAACGTCGAGGTGACGAGGAACAGCGTGACCAGCTGGGCGACCGAGAGGCTGCCGCGCGAGGCGATCGCCACCCCGGCGACCGCGATGCCCGCCAGCAGCCCGTGGAGCAGCACGCCGGCGCGCCGGACCAGGCGGCTCTCGACGTCGACCACGGCCCGGAACCTCGCGTGCACGTCGGCGGAGAGCCGCGCGACGCGTCGTACGACGTGGGGCTGGCCCAGGCTGGTGCGCAGGTCGTCGCGACCGGCGATCCCCTCCTCGAGCACGGCGGCGTGGTCGGTCCACGCCATCTCCTCGACGACCTTGCGACGCGCGATCTCCCCGAGCAGCGACCGGATGGCGAGCCACGTGACCGCGGCGAGCACCGGGAAGAGCACGAACGACGGCCACCAGGTCAGGCCGGCGACCACCCACATCGGCAGCGTGGCGAAGAGAGTGCGGGCCAGCATCCACAGCTGCCACCGCACCAGGTTGCCCACCTCGTGGGAGTCGTCGTCGATCCGGTCGAGGATCTCCCCCACCGCCTGCTCGCTCAGCGCGGACAGCGGCTGGCGCAGCGCGGCTCGGAGCAGGTCCTGGCGCAGCCGGCCCTCGGCGCGGTCCGAGCAGCCGACCCAGGCGATCTTGCCGACGGTGTCCACCACGGCCGCACCGACCAGACAGGTGGCGAGCAGCCAGACCAGGGCGCGGGTCGGGTCCTCGGCGAGCCTGCCGGCCACGACCGTGCCCAGGGTCAGCCCGACGGCGCCCACCGCGGACGCGGCCAGCGCGGCCATCGCGAGCGGGCTCCTCATCCGGGACGCGTCGATCCTGCGCGACGGGTCGGTGCCCTCGGGCACCGTCCGCTGCTGGTCCGGGGTGGGGTCGGTCGTGAGCACGGTCATGGTGCGACCACGCTAGGCGGATCGGTGACGGTTTCTCTCCTGGTTATCGCTCGTCGCGTCGGGGGGCGCCCGGCGCGGTCCCGAGGCGGTGGACCTCAGTCCTCGTCGTCGGCGAAGTCCTCGTCGTGGGTGCCGGGGCGGGGCGCCCAGGGCAGCTCCTCGGCGGGACGTACGACGACCAGCCGGTCGCCGCGCGCGAGCTGGGTGACGACGGGCTCGTAGTAGCGGTGCACCTTGTTGTCGCGCACGACCGCGATCACCTGGTCGGGCAGCTGCTGGGGCTGCTTGCCCACCTCGGGGACCAGCAGGTCGCGCTCGGCCACCTCGAGGCCCTCGCCATAGCTGAGCAGGTCGTCGATCACCGACCCGAGCGCCGGCGAGACCGCCGACAGGCCGAGCAGCCGGCCGACCGCGTCGGAGGAGGTCACGACCGCGTCGGCGCCGGACTGGCGCACCAGGTGGACGTTGTCGCTCTCGCGGACCGCGGCCACGACGTAGGCCTTGGTGTTGAGCTGCCGGGCGTTGAGCACCGAGAGCACCGTCGAGTCGTCGCGGTCGGTGGTGATGATGATCTGGTTGGCCTGGGTGGTGCCCGCGCGACGCAGCACGTCACGCCGGGTGGCGTCGCCGACGACGGCGGTGAGGCCGTCGTTGTTGGCGTCCTGGATCGCGTTGGGGTTGGGGTCGACGACCACCATGTCCTCGCGCGAGACCCCGTTGCTGAGCAGGGTCTGGATGGCGCTGCGGCCCTTGGTGCCGTAGCCGACGATCACGACGTGGTTCTTCATGCGTCTCCTCCACCGGGCGACGCGGTACATCTCCCGGCTCTGGCTGGTCAGCGCCTCGATGGTCGTGCCGATGAGCAGCACCAGGAAGGCGATGCGCAGCGGCGTGATCACGATGGCGTTGACCAGGCGGGCGGTCTGCGACACCGGCGTGATGTCGCCGTAGCCGGTGGTGCTGAGCGTGACCGTCGTGTAGTAGAACGCGTCGGACAGGTCCACCTTGCCACTGGGGTCGGCGGTGTCGCGGTAGCCGGTGCGGTCGGCGTAGACGATGGCGATCGTCGCCAGGAGCAGCGCGACGGCGATGAGGATGCGCCGGGTGAGGATCCACCCCGGTGACCGCACGATCTGCGGGAACCGGATCGACCCCAGGGTGGCGGTCTCCTCCTGCGGCGCGTCTGGCACGTGACTCAAACTACCCGCGCGTCTCGACGTCGCCGTACAGGTAGGTCGTGGTGTCCTCGCCGTCGGAGGAGCGGTCCAGGGAGACGTAGCGGAACGTGTCGCCCTTGGCCGGCCGGGTGGAGACCGAGTTGCTGCGCCACTCACCGCACAGCACGCCGTCCTGCGCCCCCGGGTGCTCGGCGACGTTGTCCCCGGTCAGGCACAGCCGGCGGGAGCCGGGGTCGTAGCTCTCGACCGTGGCGACGTTGGGGTCGGAGGCCTTCGGGCCGGCGACGGCGCCGATCAGGTAGCCCCCGAGCAGGCACAGGCATCCTCCGGCGACGGCCACCGGCGCGGGCAGGTTGATGTTGGCCACGCCGACAGCATCCCAGAGCCACCCAGTCCCGCAGCCGCACCCCGGGTCAGCGGCGCGGGACCGTGTCGCGCGCCTCGTCGTCGTACGCCGCGAGCCGCACGGTGAGCTCGGTGTCCCCGGCGTCCCGGTCGTCCCGGTCGTCCCCGTCGGGCGCGTCGGGCACGTCGGGCGCGTCCGGCGGATCCTCGGCCCCGCGGAGCCGCAGCTGACGGGCCCGTGCACGCAGGCGCCGGACCAGCTCGATGCGGGCCCGAGCGGGCTCGGACTCGGGCCAGAGCTGGTCGAAGGAGGCGTTGAGCGCGGCGCCGATGAGCACCGCGATCGCGATGATGTAGAGCCAGATCATCACCGCGATCGGTGCCGAGAGGGGGCCGTAGATCGAGGTCGAGTCGCGCGCGGTCGCGGTGAGCACCCAGCGCAGGATGTAGGAGCCGACCACCCAGATCGCCAGCGTCAGTGCGGCGCCGGGGAGGTTGTAGCGCCACGAGGTCCGCACCGGCACCGACACGTGGTAGAGCGTCGCGGTGAAGACCACGCAGAGGACCACGACCACCGGCCAGTAGAGCGCGTTGAGCGCGTCGAGGCGCGGCGGCAGCACCGTGTCGACCAGCTGGGGCCCGGCGACGACGAGCGGGATGGTGACGACGCCGGTGACCAGGCCCAGGACGTAGAGGGAGAACGACAGCACGCGCGTGCGCACGATGCCGCGATGGCCGCCGAGGCCGTACATGATCGTCACCGTGTCGACGAACACGTTGAGCGCGCGGGACCCGGACCAGAGGGCGAGGACGAAGCCGATCGACACCACGTCGTAGCGCGGTGTCCGCAGCACGTCGTCCATCGTCGGCACGATGATGCTCTGCACGGTGTTGTCGGTGAACAGCTTGCCGGCCAGGCGCACCACCTCGGCCCTGAACTCCCCCACCCGCTGGTCGGTGAAGTTCTGCACCACCCACCCGATCGAGCCGGTGAGGCCGAAGATCAACGGCGGCAGGGAGAGCAGGGCGAAGAACGCCGCCTCGGCGGCGAGCCCGGTGACGCGGTTGCGCAGGCAGGAGGCGACGGTCGAGACGACGAGGCGCCAGACCGTGTCGACGGCGGCCCTCCCGCGGGCCGGCGCGCCCCTCCAGCTGGCGGCAGGAGGATGCTCCGGTCGCGCCATGGCTCTACGGTAACGGCATGGACGACGGCACCCGGGTAGCGACGAACCAGGCTCCGCCCCTCGTGGGGCTCAACACGTTCACCAGCGACGTGGCGCTGGTCGAGGCGGTCACGCGCCATGCCTCGGCCGACACCGCGGGCAGCCTGGAACGAGTCGGCGCGGAGGCGGGCACCGCGGAGGCGCGCGAGCACGGCCTGCTGGCCAACGCCCACGAGCCCGTGCTCAAGCCGTTCGACCGCTACGGCAACCGGGTCGACGAGGTCGAGTTCCACCCGTCGTGGCACTGGCTGATGACCCGCAGCGTGGGCCACGGGCTCGGCGCCACCCCGTGGACCAGCGACGACCCGCACGCCCACGTCCGCCGCGCGGCCGGGTTCATGTCGTGGAGCTTCACCGAGCCCGGCCACGGCTGCCCGGTCTCCATGACCTACGCCGCCGTCCCGGCCCTGCGCGTCGACGACGCGCTGGCCAAGGAGTGGACGCCCAGGCTGGCCTCGACGACGTACGACTTCGGGCTGCGGCCGGCCGAGCACAAGGCCGGCGCGCTGGCCGGCATGGGGATGACCGAGAAGCAGGGCGGCTCCGACGTCAGAGCGAACCAGACCCGCGCGGTGCGCACCGAGGTCGAGGGCGAGTACACCCTCCACGGGCACAAGTGGTTCACCTCCGCACCGATGAACGACGTGTTCCTCGTGCTCGCCCAGGCCGAGGGCGGGCTGACCTGCTTCCTCCTCCCCCGCGTGCTGCCCGACGGCACCCGCAACCGTCTTGACGTCGTCCGCCTCAAGGACAAGCTCGGCAACCGGTCCAACGCCTCCTCCGAGCTGGAGTTCCACGGCACGTGGGCCCAGCGGCTGGGCGACGAGGGCCGCGGCGTGCGCACGATCATCGAGATGGTCGCGGCGACCCGGCTCGACTGCGTGCTCGGCTCGGCTGCCCTGATGCGGCGCGCGCTGGCCGAGGCGTCGTGGCACGTCGCGCACCGCAGCGCCTTCGGCGGCCGGCTGGCCGACAAGCCGCTGATGCAGAACGTCGTCGCCGACCTCGCCATCGAGTCCGAGGCCGCGACCGCGCTGGCGATCCGGCTGGCCGCGGCGGTCGACGACCGCACCGACCCGCACGAGCAGGCGCTGCGCCGGATCGCGCTGCCGCTGGCCAAGTTCTGGGTCTGCAAGCGCACGCCCGCGATGGTCGCGGAGGCGCTGGAGTGCCTCGGCGGCAACGGCTACGTCGAGGAGTCCGGCATGCCGCTGCTCTTCCGGGAGTCGCCGCTCAACTCGGTGTGGGAGGGCTCGGGCAACGTCAACGCCCTCGACGTGCTCCGCGCGCTGGGCCGCGAGCCCGAGGTCGTCGACGCCTGGATCGCCGAAGTCGGCCGGGCGGCCGGTGCCGACCGCCGCCTCGACGCCGCGATCACCTCGACGCTGGAGTCGCTCGCGGACTCGATGGACCCCGAGGGCGCCGAGCTCGGTGCCCGGCGCCTGGCCTCGCAGATGGCGCTGTGCCTGCAGGGCGCCCTGCTGGTCCAGCACGCCCCCGACTCCGTGGCCGACGCGTTCTGCGCCTCGCGGCTCGGCGGGGCGATGGGCGGCACGTTCGGCCTGCTGCCCCGCGGCCTGGAGTACGCCGAGATCGTGCAGCGCGCCACCCCGGCGCTCTGACCGAGCACCGGGGTGGGCAGCCGTGGGTCGGCCGCTCAGCCGGTGTGGTGCACCTCCTGCAGGCCGTAGACCGGGGTGTCCAGGCCCTCGAGCCGCGCCTTGAGCTGCAGCGCGAGGTAGAGCGAGTAGTGGCGTGACTGGTGCAGGTTGCCGCCGTGCATCCACAGGTGGTCGACCTGGGTCGGCTTCCACATGTTGCGCTGCTCGCCCTCCCACGGACCCGGGTCCTTGGGGGTGTCGGAGCCGAGGCCCCAGCACTTGCCCAGCCGGTCGGCGGTCTCCTGGTCGACCAGGTCGGCGACCCACCCGTTCATCGAGTTGTAGCCGGTCGCCAGGACCACGAGG
This sequence comes from uncultured Actinomycetota bacterium, assembly GCA_963811385.1. Classification (GTDB taxonomy): domain Bacteria; phylum Actinomycetota; class Actinomycetes; order Propionibacteriales; family Nocardioidaceae; genus Marmoricola_A. The sequence goes on from CAWEQX010000017.1 coordinate 37,347, forward strand.
TCGGCCGGCAGCTCCGTGCCGTCCTCGAGCACCACGGCGTCCTCGGTGAGCCGCGCGACCTGGCCGTGCACGAGCTCCACGTCGCCGTTCGCCACGAGGTCCGCCGCGCCGACGTCGATGTAGTAGCCCGAGCCGCGCCGCAGGTACTTCATGAACAGCCCGGACCCGTCGGCGCCCCAGTCGAGCTCGAAGCCGGCCTTCGCGAGCCGGTCGTAGAAGTCCTTGTCCCGCTCGCGCATCTGGTCGTAGAGCGGCACCTGGAACTCGTGCAGGATCCGGTAGGGCAGCGAGGCGAAGATCCGGTCGGCCTTCTCGGTGGTCACGCCGTCGGCGACGGCCTCCTCGGAGTAGAGCGCGCCGAGGCCGATCTCCATCAGGCTGTCGCTCTTGACGATGTGGGTGCTCGATCGCTGCACCATCGTCACGTCGGCGTCGTGCTCCCACAGCGCCCCGCAGATGTCGAAGGCGCTGTTGTTGCTGCCGATCACGACCGCCCGCTTGCCGGCGTACGCGTCGGGCCCGGGGTGGCGCGAGGAGTGGTGGACGTCGCCCTTGAACAGGTCCATCCCCTCGAGGTCGGGGATCCGCGGCTTGCCCGACATGCCGGTGGCGAAGACGAGGTGCGTCGGGGTGAGACGCACCGGGTCGCCCTCCCGCTCGACCTCGACCACCCACTCGCCGGCCGCCTCGTTCCACGTGGCGGACTTGGCCTCGGTGGAGGACCAGTAGGGCACCTCCATGACCTTCACGTAGGACTCCAGCCAGTCGCCGATCTTGTCCTTCGGCGCGAAGACCGGCCAGTTGTCGGGGAACTTCAGGTAGGGCAGGTGGTCGTACCAGACCGGGTCGTGCAGGCACAGCGACTTGTAGCGGTTGCGCCACTGGTCGCCGGGCCGCGGGTGCTTGTCGATCACGAGCGCGGGCACGCCGAGCTGGCGCAGCCGGGAGCCGAGCGCGATGCCGCCCTGCCCGCCACCGACCACCAGCACGTAGGGCTGCGTGGTCGAGCCCAGGCTCTCGGCCTCGGCCTGGCGCTGCTCCGCCCAGGTGGCGCGGTGCTTGTCCGCGCCGTGCGCGGCGCCCATCGGACGGCGCGGGCCGCGCGGCTCCTCGAAGCCCTTGAGCTCCTCGAGGCTGGTCAGGAAGGTCCAGGCCGCGTCGACGCCGTCCTCCTCCACCAGGCGCAGCAGGCCGCTGCCCCGGCCGGTGCCGGTCTCGAAGGTGAACCAGGCCGTGACCACGCCGTCCTCCTCGGTGGGCGGCTCGCTGGTCGCGAACGCCGACGGGTCGGTGGTCGCGAGGGTCGCGGTGAGCAGGTCGGCCACCCCCTCGCGACCCTCGACGGTCTTGAGGTTCCAGGTGAAGGCGACCAGGTCGCGCCAGAACGACTGGGTGGCGAACATGCCGGCCGCCCGCGGCACGTCGCGCGCCTCCAGCGCGTCCTCGAAGGCGCTCAGCCACGCGCCGGCGCGGTCGGCTGGGGACACGGTGGCGTCGGCGGTCCGGTCGATGGTGTCGGTCATGGGCCTCAGCAGACGCCCGCGACGGGACCGTGCGGAAGGGTTGCAGCGGGTTGCATCGGATGTGGCGCGACTCACACCCCGCACCTAGGCTCCCCACGTGACCTCCTCGACGTACGCCGCCGTGCGCCCCGGCACCGACCTCGGCGTGCACGCCCGGGCGCTGCGGCGGGTCCACGACGCCGTCCTCGGCGGCTCGGCGCCCCCGGTCGCTCCCCGCGCCCTGGTCGCGCGCTCGTGGCAGCGGGTGATGGGCCTCGGGCTCGACCCCAGCCGCCCCAATGCGCGGGACCCGCTGCCCCGCGACGAGGTCGAGCGCCGCCGCCGCGGGTCGGCGCTGGCGCTCGTGGTCGACGACATCCGGTCGGTGCTGGGCAGCGTCGCCGACGCCTCCCGCTTCATCGTCGTGGTGACCGACGCCGACGCCACGATGCTGTGGCGCGAGGGCTCGGCGCGGGTGCTGCTCGAGGCCGACCGGCTCGGGTTCTCCGAGGGAGCGGTCTGGACCGAGGAGCAGGTCGGCACCAACGCGATCGGCACCGCCGTGGCCGAGGCGGCGCCGGTGCAGCTGTTCTCCGCCGAGCACTTCGAGGAGGGGCAGATCCCGTGGTACTGCACGGCCTCCCCGATCCACGACCCCCGCACCGGCGAGCTGCTCGGGGTCGTCGACGTCAGCGGCCCCGCGCTCACCCTGCACCCCGCGCTGGTCGCGCTGGTCGAGACCGCCACCCGCCTCGCCGAGGCCCAGCTGTGGCGGCGCCACCAGGAGCGCCTCGAGCGCCTGCGCCGCTCCGCGGGCCCCGTGCTGGCCTCGACCTCCGGACCGCTGCTGCTGGTCGACGACCACGGCTGGGTCGCGCACCACAGCGGCGTCGCCGCCCGCGACCGGATCGCGGTGCCCTCGCCCGAGCGCACCCTGGCGGTGCCCGGGCTCGGCCTGTGCGTGCCCGAGCGGCTCGCCGACGGGTGGCTGGTCAGGCCGACCCCGGCCCGCGGCTCGATGAGCGCGACCCTCGACCTCGGCGGCGACGAGGCCCTGCTCGAGGTCTCCTCCCCCGACGGCTCGTGGCGCACCCCGCTCTCCCGCCGCCACGCACGGCTGCTGGCCGACCTGCACGACGCCGGCCGCGAGGGGCTCAGCGCGGCAGCGCTGTCCCTGCGGACCTTCGGCGACGAGGCGCACCAGGTGACGGTGCGCGCCGAGGTCAGCCGGCTGCGCCGGGTGGTCGGCGGGCTCGTGACCACCGGCCCCTACCGGATCTCGTCGGAGGTCTCGCTCACCCTCGTCCGATGAGCATCTTCGAGGACGGCCAGGAGGTCGTCGAGCAGGACTTCCGCGAGGAGGACTGGTATGCCGAGGACCTGGGCCGGGTGACCTTCCGCGACTGCACCTTCACCGACGTCGACCTGACCGAGGCGACCACGTCGGGCACGACCTTCACCGCGTGCACGTTCGCCTTCACGCGGCTCAACGCCTCGACCCACACGGCCAGCTCGTTCGCCGGCTGCGAGTTCCGCCAGAGCAACCTGTTCGGGGCGACCTTCGACGGCTGCCGGCTCAGCGGCAGCGTGTTCGTCGACTGCACGCTGCGGCCACTCACGGTCACCGGCGGCCAGTGGCGCGGCGTGACCCTGCGCCGGGCCGCGATGACCGGCCTCGACCTGTCGGGCCTGGTGCTCGCGGAGGCCGACCTGACCGACGCGGACCTCACCGGCACCGACCTGGGGCGCGCCGACCTCACCGGCGCGACGCTGCGCAACGCGGTCCTGCACGGGGCCGACCTGCGCGGTGCGGTGCTCGACCGCTGCGACCTCGCCGCCGCCGAGCTGCGGGACACCCGGATCGACCTCGCCGGCGCGGTGCTGCTGGCCGAGGCCCAGGGGGCGGTGGTGGAGACGTGACCACGCTGGTGGTCGACGGCGCCAACGTGGTCGGGTCCCGTCCCGACGGGTGGTGGAAGGACCGTCCGGGGGCGGCCCGGCGGCTGCACGACCAGCTGCTGCGGGCCGACCTCGACCACGACGAGGTGGTGCTCGTGCTGGAGGGGGCCGCCAAGGCCGGGGTCCGGGCCGGTCGCGACCTCCACGTCCGCACCGTGCACGCTCCGCGCGACGGCGACTCGGCGATCGTCGCGCTCGTGGCCGAGCTGGCCGGCGCGGGAGACCGGTGCACGGTGGTCACCGCCGACCGCGTCCTGGCGGGGCTGGTGTCGGCGCGCGGCGCGGTCGTGAGCTCCCCGTCGTCCCTCCTGGAGAGGCTGGGCCGGTGAGGCCCGCGACCAGGCGGTACGACCTCGACGGCGTCCGGCTGGCCGTGCACACGCGCGCCGGCGACGCCGCCCGGCACCCACCGCTCGTGCTGGTGCACGGCACCGGCGGCGACGCCTCGACCTGGGACGAGGTCGCCGACGACCTCGCGCGCGACCGGACGGTGCACGCGGTCGACCTGCGCGGCCACGGTGCGAGCGACCGGCCGGGGACCTACTCGATCGACCTGATGGCCGCCGACCTCGCGGGCCTGCTCCCGCGGCTCGGGCGGCACCTGGACCTCGTCGGCCACTCCCTCGGCGGCCTGGTCTGCTGCCGTGCGGTCGCCGGCGCGCCGCTCGGCGTACGCCGGATGGTGCTGGAGGACGTCGGGCTGCTGCACCCGCGCCGACCGGCGCCGCCGACCAGGCCCGACGGCGAGCCGGCCTTCGACTGGGCGGTCGTGGAGCAGGTGCGCCCCGAGATCGACGCCCCGGCGGGCCACTGGCCCGACACGGTCCGGCGCGTCGCGGTGCCCACCCTGCTCGTCGGGGGCGGGCCGTCGAGCTTCGTGCCGCAGGAGCATGTCGCCGACCTCGCCGAGCTGCTCCCCCGCGGCTCCCACGCGACGCTCGACACCGGCCACGAGGTGCATGCGACCCGTCCCGAGGAGTTCCTCGCGCTGGTCCGCGGGTTCCTCGACTGAGGTCAGCCGAGCCGGTGCACCGTGAGCCCGGCGACGTCCGGGACGGTCAGGGGCGCGTGGACCCGCTCGGTGAAGCACGGCCCGTCCTCGACGTAGACCTCGACGACCGGTCCGTCGACCACGATCCGCAGCCGATGCACCGCGCGCGCCGGCAGGGCGGCGTCGCTGCGCCACCCGCGCCGCCACTCGTCGTGCACCTCGCGGTGGAGCCGCACGCGACCGTCGGCGAGCTCCATCCGCAGCCCGCCCAAATCGAGGACGAGGTCGCCCGACGCCTCCACGAGCAGCTCGACCGGGCCCTCCGGCAGCCGCCCCTCGGCCGCCAGGTCCAGCGCGGGACCGCGCAGGTCCTCCAGCGCGTCCACCGGCCGGCTGACCAGGCGACCGTCGACCAGCGACAGCTCGCGGGTCAGGGTCAGCGCGCCGGCCCAGCCCGCCGCGAGGACCTCCTCGGCGGAGCGGTCCTCCCACGACCAGCCCCACAGCAGGACCCGGTCGGGGGTGACCAGCGCGATCGGGGCGTAGAAGTCGTGGCCGTGGTCGAGCCGTCCGCACGACTCCGGCACGAACCGCAGGCCGGACGCGTCGCGCTCGAGGTCGCCGACGACGTGGACCACCGGCCCGAGCAGGTCGTCGCGCCACGGGGACAGCACCAGCACCCAGCGGCCGTCGAGCGGGAACAGCTGCGGGCACTCCCAGGTGTCGACCGGCCCGGTGAGCTCGGTCAGCGGCCCCCACTCGCGGAACAGCACCGACTCGAAGGACCACTGGGTGAGGTCGGCGCAGGAGTAGAGCAGGACGTGGCCGTTGCGCGTGCCGACCCCACCGGCGCCGATGACGCCCACGCGCTGCCCGTCGACCTCGACCACGCACGGGTCACGCACCTCGGTCAGGCCGAGACCCTCGGGCACCGGCGCCTCGGCAGGCGGCAGCTTGGTCCAGTGCCTCAGGTCGGCGTCGGTGGACTCGGCCAGGCAGACCGTGCCGTCGGTCGGGCCGGTGGCGATGCCGGTGTAGACCGCGACCAACCGGTCGCCCTCGTCGACGACGCAGCCCGACCAGCAGCCGGCGGCGTCCGGGCCGCCGGGGGTCGGCCGCAGCGCCACCTCGTGGAGCTGCCAGGTGACCAGGTCGTCGCTGGTCGCGTGGCCCCAGCAGATGTCGCCGTGCACCGGGCTGCCCGGGTTGTGCTGGAAGAACAGGTGCAGCCGCCCGTCGCGCAGCACCGGCCCGTTGGGGTCGTTGACCCAGCCGTGGTCGGCGCGGACGTGCAGGCGCGGGCGGTCGCCGTACGCCGGGAGGAGGTCGCCCACCGAGCGACTCAGGTGAGCTCGAGGCCGGGGTAGAGCGGGTGCTTGTCCAGCATCTCCGCCGACGCCGCCTTGACCCGGTCGGCCACCCCGTCGGCCAGGCGGTAGCCGGCCTTCGAGGCCGCGCCCTTGGACGTGGTGGTCGGCTCGGTGTGGCGCAGCACGTCGACGACCAGCTCGGCGACCCGGTCGAACTCGTCGGCCCCGAAGCCGCGCGTGGTCAGTGCCGGGGTGCCGAAGCGGATGCCGGAGGTGTACCAGGCGCCGTTGGGGTCGGCCGGGACCGAGTTGCGGTTGGTGACCACGCCCGCGTCGAGCAGCGCGGACTCCGCCTGGCGACCGGTGAGGCCGAACGAGGTGACGTCGAGCAGGACCAGGTGGTTGTCGGTGCCCCCGGTGACGAGGGTGGCGCCGCGGGTGAGGAAGCCCTCGGCCAGCGACTTGGCGTTGTCGGCGACCTGCTGGGCGTAGGTCTGGAACTCGGGGCGGCGCGCCTCGGCCAGGGCGACCGCCTTGGCCGCCATCACGTGGGACAGGGGGCCGCCGAGGACCATCGGGCAGCCGCGGTCGACCGACGGTGCGAGCTCCTCGGTCGCCAGGACCAGGCCGCCGCGGGGACCACGCAGCGACTTGTGGGTCGTGGTGGTGACGATGTGCGCGTGGGGCACCGGGTCCTCGTCGCCGGTGAAGACCTTGCCCGCCACCAGACCGGCGAAGTGGGCCATGTCGACCATGAGGGTGGCGCCCACCTCGTCGGCGATCTCGCGCATCTTGGCGAAGTCCACGCGGCGGGGGTAGGCGGAGTAGCCGGCCACCAGCACCAGCGGCTTGAACTCGCGCGCCTTGGCGGCCAGGGCGTCGTAGTCGAGCAGGCCGGTCGTCGGGTCGGTGCCGTACTGCTGCTGGTGGAACATCTTGCCGCTGATGTTGGGCCGGAACCCGTGGGTGAGGTGACCACCGGCGTCGAGCGACATCCCGAGCAGGCGCTGGTTGCCCAGCTCGTGGCGCAGGGACTCCCAGTCGGCCTCGCTCAGCTCGTTGACGCCCCTGGCGCCGAGCCTCTCCAGCGCCGGCCCCTCGACCCGCTGCGCCAGGATCGACCAGAACGCGACCAGGTTGGCGTCGATGCCGGAGTGCGGCTGGGCGTAGGCGTACTCCGCGCCGAACAGCTCGCGCGCGTGCTCCGCGGCCAGCGCCTCGACGGTGTCGACGTTCCGGCAGCCGGCGTAGAACCGGTGGCCGATCGTGCCCTCGGCGTACTTGTCGGAGAACCAGGTGCCCATCGTGAGCAGGACGGCGGGCGAGGCGTAGTTCTCGCTGGCGATCAGCTTGAGCGAGGAACGTTGGTCGGCGAGCTCCTGGCGTGTGGCCTCCGCCACACGCGGCTCGACGGAGGCGATCACCTCCAGGGCGAGGTCGTAGGCCTGCGACGCCTGGGTGACGGGGGACGCAGCGGTGTCGGCGGGAGAGGTCGCGGTCATGCGGCTCAGCCTATCGCCCGGCGGGCGTCTCGCATCCCGGACAGCCGTCTCATTAGCTGAGAGCGACGCTTGTGTGGCGGCGTCTTGTCCCGTGAGACTTCCGTCCATGATCTCTGCGGCGACCTCCCAGGACCTCGTGGCTCGACGCCACGTGGACCTCGGTCGCACCCGCAGCAGCATGTGTATGTCGGCCTGACGCCAGCCTGCCCCGACCCCGCCCCGCGGGATCACCGCCCGGCACGGCAAGCGCCGACTGCACCCGACAACGTCGTCGGTCCGGAGTCCGCGCACGCGCCTGCCACCGACTCAGAGGTTCATCCCCATGACGACGCCGTCCACGACGGACCACTCCCCCGCCACGGGCCCCGAGCCCCGCGGCCCCGGTCGTGCCCGCGCGGCCCGGCCCCGCGGCGAGGGTCAGTGGGCCCTCGGGCACCGCGAGCCGCTCAACGCCAACGAGCTGGTCAAGAAGGAGGACAACCCCCTCAACGTCCGCGACCGGATCGAGAAGGTCTACGCGCTCGAGGGCTTCGACTCGATCGACCCGGACGACCTGCGGGGGCGGTTCCGCTGGATGGGGCTCTACACCCAGCGCCGGCCCGGCCTCGACGGCACGCAGACCTCGGCGCTGTCCGACGAGGAGCTCGAGGACCGCTACTTCATGATGCGCGTGCGCAGCGACGGCGCCATCCTCGGCTCCGGCCAGCTCCGCGCTCTGGGCGAGGTCTCCACGACCTACGCCCGCGACACCGCCGACATCACCGACCGGCAGAACATCCAGCTGCACTGGGTGCGCATCGAGGACGTCCCGGCGATCTGGGAGCGACTGGAGAGGGCGGGCCTGTCGACCACCGAGGCGTGCGGCGACTCGCCACGCCCCTTCCTCGGCTCACCGGTCGCCGGCCTCGCCGCCGACGAGATCATCGACGGCTCTCCCGCCCTGGCCGAGATCAAGCGCCGCTACGTCGGCAACCCCGACTACGCCAACCTCCCGCGCAAGTTCAAGACCTCGGTCTCGGGCCACCCGAGCCTCGACGGCGCGCCCGAGGTCAACGACGTCTCCTTCGTCGGCACGGTCCACCCCGAGCACGGCCCGGGCTTCGACCTGTGGGTCGGCGGCGGCCTGTCCACCAACCCGATGCTGGCCCAGAAGCTCGGTGTCTGGATCCCGCTGGACCAGGTGCCCGGCGTGTGGGAGGGCGTGGTCTCGGTCTTCCGTGACTACGGCTACCGCCGCCTGCGCAACCGTGCGCGCCTGAAGTTCCTCGTCGCCGACTGGGGCGTGGCGAAGTTCCGCCAGGTGCTCGAGGACGAGTACCTCCGCACGAGGCTGGTCGACTGCGCGTCGCCCTCCGCGCCGACCACCAACGGCGACCACATCGGCGTGCACCGGCAGAAGAACGGCCTGTTCTACGTCGGCGCCTCCGCGATCGCCGGCCGGGTCTCCGGCACGACCCTCACCGCCCTCGCCGAGGTCGTGGAGAAGCACGCGGCCCGCGGGGTCCGGCTCACGTCGTACCAGAAGGTCGTCGTGCTCGGCGTCCTCGAGGACGAGGTCGAGGGACTGGTCGCCGACCTCGAGGAGATCGGCCTCTCCGCCAACCCCTCGCCGTGGCGGCGCTCGACGATGGCCTGCACCGGCCTGGAGTTCTGCAAGCTCGCGCTGGTCGACACCAAGGAGCGGGCACGTGCGCTGGTCGCCGAGATGGAGCGCCGCATCCCCGACCTCGACACGGTGATCACGGTCAACGTCAACGGCTGCCCCAACGCCTGCGCTCGCACCCAGATCGCCGACATCGGGCTCAAGGGGCAGCAGGTCAACGAGGACGGCCGGCAGGTCGAGGGCTTCCAGGTCCACCTCGGCGGTGGCATCGGCATGGCCTCGCGGTTCACCGAGACGCCGTTCGGCCGCAAGCTGCGGGCACACAAGGTGACCAGCGCCAAGCTCGACGACTACGTCGAGAACGTCGTGCGCCACTACCTCGCCGAGCGCGAGGACGGCGAGGCGTTCGCGACCTGGGTCGCCCGGGCCGAGGAGTCCTCGCTGCGCGGCGAGGCCGAGCTGGTCGAGGTGGACGCGTGAGTGCGGCGACCACCACCGCCGCGCGCAACACCCGCGGCAGCCACACCGAGGGCCGCTCGCCCGAGGAGCTGCGCGACCTGGTCAACGCCGTCGGCGCCGAGCTCGAGCTCGCCCCCGCCGAGGACATCGTCGAGTGGGCCGCGGAGACCTTCGGCGACCGGTTCTGCCTCACCTCCTCGATGGGCGACGCGGTGCTCGCTCACCTGGCGAGCCGGGTCGTACCGGGCATCGACGTGGTCTTCCTCGACACCGGGTACCACTTCGCCGAGACCATCGGCACGCGCGACGCGGTGGAGCTGACCCTGCCGGTGCGGATGCTGAGCATCGAGCCGGCGCAGACCGTCGCCGAGCAGGAGGCGCAGCACGGAGAGCGGCTCTGGGAGCGCGACCCCGACCTGTGCTGCGCGCTGCGCAAGGTGCAGCCGCTCGCCGACGCGCTGGCGTCGTACGACGCGTGGGCCACCGGCCTGCGCCGCGCGGAGACCCACGCCCGGGTGATCGCCCCGGTCATCGGCTGGGACGAGCGCAAGCAGAAGGTCAAGGTCTCACCGCTCGCCCGGTGGACCGACGCGCAGGTCGAGCGCTACATCGCCCGCCACGACGTGCTGGTCAACCCCCTGCAGCAGGACGGCTACCCCTCGATCGGCTGCTGGCCGTGCACCCGCCGGGTCGCGCCGGGCGAGGACAAGCGCGCCGGTCGGTGGTCCGGCCAGGACAAGACCGAGTGCGGCATCCACCTCTAGACCCCAGACAGGGTGGTCGAGCCCGTCGAGACCACCGCAACCCAGCCGGACAGACCGCTCCCCCGGGAGCACGAGATGAAGGAGGCTCCGATGGCCGCACCCGCCCTGGTGGCACTGGCACACGGAAGCCGTGACCCCCGCTCGGCCGCCACGGTGAAGGCGCTCGTCGACGAGGTGCGGGCGCTGCGTCCCGACCTGCGCATCGAGACCGCGTTCCTCGAGCTGTCCAAGCCGTCCTTCGAGACCGTCGTGGCCCGGCTGGTGCGCGGCGGGGTCGACGAGATCGTGGTCGTCCCGCTCCTGCTCACCGAGGCCTACCACGCCAAGGTCGACGTCCCCCGGGCGATCGCCGCCGCGATGGAGCGCCACGAGGGCCTCAAGGTCCGCGCCACCCCGGTGCTCGGGCTGGAGGCGATGTTCCTCGAGGTGCTCGACCAGCGCCTGCGCGACGCGCTCTGCGCGGCCCGGGTGCGCGAGCTCGACGGGCTGGTGCTCGCCGCGGCCGGCACCTCCGACCCGATCGCGATCCAGTCGATCCAGCGCCTGGCGCGGGTCTGGGGCGCCCACCACAAGCTGCCCGTCGTCGCGGCGTTCGCCTCGGCCTCGCCGCCCGCCACCGGCGAGGCGGTCCGCACGCTGCGCTCGCAGGGTCGCCGCCACATCGCGGTCGGGTCCCTGATCCTGGCCCCCGGCAAGCTCTACGACCGAGCCGCCGAGCTCGCGCTCGAGGCCGGGGCGGTCGCCGTGTCCGACCCGCTGGGCGCCCACCCGGAGGTGGCACGTGTCGTCCTGGCGAGGTACGCCGTCGGTGCGGTGGAGCTGGTTCCGGTCTGACGGACGCGCGATAGGCTCGCTCCCATGAGCCAGCACTTCGATGTCGTCGTCCTCGGCGCGGGCCCCGGGGGCTACGTCGCCGCGATCCGCGCCTCTCAGCTCGGTCTGAAGACCGCGGTCATCGAGAAGAAGTACTGGGGCGGTGTCTGCCTCAACGTCGGCTGCATCCCGAGCAAGGCGCTGCTGCGCAACGCCGAGCTGTCGCACATCCTTCAGCACGAGAAGGACAAGTTCGGCATCGAGGGCGAGGTCTCGATGAAGTTCGGGGTCACCCACGAGCGGTCGCGCCAGGTCTCCGCCGAGATCGTCAGGGGCGTCCACTTCCTGATGAAGAAGAACAAGATCACCGAGATCGACGGCTGGGGCACCTTCGTCGACGCCAAGACGATCTCGGTCGAGGACGACGAGGGCAAGACCTCCGACGTCACCGCCGACCACGTGATCATCGCGACCGGCGCGACCACCCGCCTGGTCCCCGGCACCGAGCTGTCCGACAACGTGGTGACCTACGAGGAGCAGATCCTCGACAGCGGCCTGCCCGAGAGCATCGTCATCGCCGGGTCGGGCGCCATCGGCGTCGAGTTCGCCTACGTGATGAAGAACTTCGGCGTCGACGTCACCATCGTCGAGTTCCTCGACCGCATGGTGCCGACCGAGGACGCCGAGATCTCCAAGGAGCTCGCCAAGCACTACAAGAAGCTCGGCGTGAAGGTCCTGCTCAAGACCAAGGTCGAGAAGATCGAGGACCCCGGCGGCGGCGGCAAGGTCAAGGTCACCGTGAGCAAGGACGGCAAGGAGGAGGTCCTCGAGACCGACCGCGTCCTGCAGGCGATCGGGTTCGCCCCCCGGCTCGACGGCTACGGCCTCGACAAGACCGGGGTCGAGACCACCGACCGCGGCGCGATCAAGGTCGACGCCCGCGGCCGCACCAACGTCGACGGCGTCTACGCCATCGGCGACGTCACCGGCAAGCTCATGCTCGCCCACACCGCCGAGGCGATGGGCGTCGTGACCGCCGAGACGATCGCCGGCGCCGAGACCGTCGAGATCGACTTCGACATGATCCCGCGCGCGACCTACTGCCAGCCGCAGATCGCCTCCTTCGGCTACAGCGAGCAGCAGGCCAAGGACAAGGGCTACGACGTCAAGGTGGCGAAGTTCCCCTTCTCGGCCAACGGCAAGGCCAAGGGCCTGGGCGACACCACCGGGTTCGTCAAGATCGTCGCGGACTCGACCTACCACGAGATCCTCGGCGCCCACCTGATCGGCCCGGACGTGACCGAGCTGCTGCCCGCGCTGACCCTGGCCCAGAAGTGGGACCTCACGGCCGACGAGGTGGCTCGCAACGTCTTCGCCCACCCGACGCTGTCCGAGGCGGTCAAGGAGGCCGTCGAGGGCATCGCCGGCCACATGATCAACCTCTGACGCCCCCGGTGGCCGAGCCGCCCCGGGCGGTCGAGCTCGCCGAGACCCCGCCCGGCACCACCTGGAGCATCGCGGCCGGTCCGGTGGGCGAGCCGCCGGTGCTGGCCCTCGAGCCCGACCGGCTGCTGCGCACCGCCAGCGTGGCCAAGGTGTTCGTGCTGGTCGAGCTGGCGGCCCGGCTCGAGTCCGGGGCGCTGTCCCCGGACCTGCCGGTGGACCGGCGCTCGGTGCAGCCGGTCGCGGACTCGGGCCTGTGGCAGCACCTGCGCACCGACGTGCTCCCCCTTGCCGACGTCGCCCACCTGGTCGGGACGGCGAGTGACAACTGGGCGACCAACGCCGTCATCGGGCTGCTCGGGCTCGAGGCCGTGCAGGCGCGCGCCGAGACCCTCGCCCCCGGCGGGTCGATGCTCCTCGACCTCGTCCGCGACCGCCGGGAGCCCGGGATGCCCGCGACGCTCAGCGTGGGGTGCGCCTCGGACTGGTTCACGACCATGTCGGGCCTCGCGGACGGCGGGGTGGGCGGCAGGGCGGCCAGCCTGCGCGTGCTCGACTGGCTGCGCGGCGGGCTCGACCTGTCGATGGTCGCCTCCGCGATGGGCCTCGACCCGTTGGCCCACCACGACCCGGACCGCGGCCTGCGCGTGTTCTCCAAGACCGGCACCGACGCAGGGGTCCGCGCCGACGTCGGCGTCGTGATGGGTCCGAGCGACACCTGGGCCTACGCCGCGATCGCCGGCTGGGACCCGGACGGCCCGGACCGGCGCGACGAGGTCCTGACCACGATGCACGAGCTGGGACATCTGGTCCGCACCGCCGTGGAGGGATGACCCGGACTGTCGGCGGCCCGTCCTCGCGTGCACGGCATGGGACCGCGGCACTGGGTGGTGGTGGCGTCGCTGGAGCACGCGGCGCGGCGTCGAGGCCGGAGGGCGGTGACCGTCGTCGGCGAGGTCACCGGCGAGGCGCCGGAGCCCAGCGAGGTCATCGCCCGGGGATGGCGCCTGCGTGCCGGGCTGCAGGAGGTCGAGCCGGTCCTGCTCGACGACGTGCGCGCCCACCTCCCGACCTCGCGGATCAGGTTCGGCTGCGTCGAGCTGACCGCCGGCGACGCCGTGGCGATCCGCGCGCTCGCCCGACCGGCCACCGCTCGCGCCCCACTGCCGGTCGCGGGTGCGGGCGAGCTCGACGGTGTCGGCGCGGGCCGCACCTACCCGCTCAGGCCCCGAGCTCGGCGTACGCCGGCTTGAGCACCTGCTCGATCACCGCGAGCCGCTCGTCGAAGGGCAGGAACGCCGACTTCATCGCGTTGACCGCGAAGATCCGCAGCTCGCGCGGACCGAAGCCGAAGGTGTCGACCAGCAGCTGCAGCTCGCGGCTCATCGAGGTGCCGCTCATCAGCCGGTTGTCGGTGTTGACCGTGACCCGGAACCGCAGGTCGGCGAGCAGGCCGATCGGGTGCTCGGCCAGCGACGTCGCCGCGCCGGTCTGCAGGTTGGAGGTCGGGCACAGCTCCAGCGGGATGCGCTTGTCGCGGACGTACGCCGCCAGGCGGCCCAGGTGCGCCCGCCCGGCGTCGTCGACGGTGACGTCGTCGATGATCCGGACCCCGTGGCCGAGCCGGTCGGCGCCGCACCACTGCAGGGCCTCCCAGATCGACGGCAGCCCGAAGGCCTCGCCGGCGTGGATGGTGAAGTGGGCGTTCTCGCGCTGGAGGTACTCGAAGGCGTCGAGGTGGCGGGTGGGCGGGTAGCCCGCCTCCGCCCCCGCGATGTCGAAGCCGCACACGCCCGCGTCGCGGTAGCGCACCGCGAGCTCGGCGATCTCGCGCGAGCGAGCCTGGTGGCGCATCGCGGTGAGGATCTGGCGGACGATGATCCGACCGCCCGAGGCGGCCTCGCCGTCGGCGAAGCCCTCGCGGACCGCCTCGACGGTCTCCTCCAGGGTCAGGCCGGCTTCGAGGTGCTGCTCGGGCGCCCAGCGGACCTCGGCGTAGACCACCCCGTCGGCGGCCAGGTCCTCGACGCACTCGCGTGCGACCCGGACCAGGTCGTCGCGGCGCTGCATCACCGCGATCGTGTGCTCGAAGGTCGCGATGTAGCGCTCCAGCGAGCCGGAGTCGCAGGCCTCGACGAACCAGCCGCCCAGCGCGTCGGGGGCGGCGGGCAGCGTGTGGCCGACCTCGGCTGCGACCTCGGCCACCGTCGACGGGCGCAGCCCGCCGTCGAGGTGGTCGTGCAGCAGCACCTTGGGGGCACGCCGCACGAGCTCGGACACCGTCGTCTCGACCCGTTCGCTCATGGCGCCATCGAAGCAGACCTCCTGCGGGTCCGGGGCTCCGCGTGGAGCAGGGACCCCACGAGGACCAGGAGTGCCGCTGCCCCGAGCGCGGCCCAGAGTCCCGCGACGCCGCCGGACAGCTCGTCGGCGGGCCAGGGTGGCGTCCAGCCGAGGAGAGCGCCGATCGTGAACGGCAGCGCCGTCGTCAGCACGAGGAGGACCGCGACGTGGCTCCCCGGGCTGGCGAACCGTGGTCGCAGCACCCGTGCCGCGGACGCTCCCAGCGCGACGCCGACCAGCGGGACGACCGACCAGCCGACGGGGGTGAGCCCGGCAGCGTCGGCGACCGGTCGCACCAGCACGAGCACCGCGACCCCGACCCCGGGCAGAGCGGCCAGGCGGGTGGCCTCGGCCCACCGGCCTCCGCGCGGAGTGGAGGACAGCAGCGCGGCGCCCTCCTCGTCGAGCAGGAACCCCGCAGCGGCCGCACCCGAGGCGACCGCGAACGGGAGCAGCACCAGGGCGGCGGACGTCCAGTGATGCGCTGCCGCGGCGAGAGCGGCCGCGACGGCGAGACACCCCGCCACCGCGACCCATGGCACCCCGCGGCGGAGGTACCACAGCCGCACCGGGCTACCCCCTGACCTTGGCCGGGATCGGGTCCGAGACGCGGTTGTCGGCGATTCCGGTGGTCATCGCCAGACCGAGGGAGACCACGCCGACGACCACCACCACGGCGAACGTCGCGACCATGCGGGTGCTCCGGGCGCTGCGGTCGTGCCACATCGCGACCAGGACAGCCGCCGCGCACAGGCACAGGGCGTACACCAGGTACGCGGTGGCGTTGCCGGCGTAGAGGAGCTGGGTGCCGTCGCTGTTGGTCCCGGACTGGAAGGAGGCCCACGGGGTCCACAGGCGCGCGGTGGGGTGCGCGCTCTCGGAGGCTGACTGGCCCAGCATGCACCCGACCACGGTGACCAGGACGACCACGGCGGAGGCTCCGGGGAACCGCAGCCACCTGCCGGTCAGGAGCCCGAGCAGGCCACCCCCGAGGCAGGCCACGGGTGACCCGGCGAGCAGCACGGCCCACACGTGAAGGTCCGGCGTGGTGTCGAACCACCACTCCTGTGGAGCGGGCGGGTGGCTCGCCACGACGCCCAGCATCGCGCCGACCCAGGCCAGCCCGGCGGCGAACGGGACCAGGCAGGCGAAGGCCAGCGCCGCCGTACGCCGGGCCTCCGTGCCGGGGGCGGTCGAGACGGCCTCCTCGGATCCCTCGGTGGACCGGGTCAGGCGAGCGACGGCGACGAGGCTGCCGAGCCCGATGAAGAACGCCGGGATCACCGGCCAGGACAGCAGGTCGTTGCTCACCTGGTCCTGGAGCTGGAAGGCGACCAGGATCCCGAAGGCGGCGATGGTGCCGGTCAGGAAGGCCGGGTGCCGGGCCAGTCGACGCGCCTCGATGCGCGTCATCGCGGACAGGCTGGGACGGCCCCGGAGGCCGAGGTCGGCGGTCGTGGACATGGCGGATCTCCTTGAGGTCGTGGCCGAGAGGCCGCGGAAGGTGACGGGAGGTGGTTCAGATGGCGGGCAGGGCCCCGACGCCGGCATCGGCGCCCAGCATGAGCAGATAGGCGTCCTCGAGCGTCGGCTCACAGGCCTCGGCACCCGGTGGTCGTGGCCCGCCGACCACCCGGTGCCGTCCGGTGCCGGTGCGCCACGACGCGAGTCCGGTCTCGACCGGGTCGTCGCAGAGCCAGACCCGGTCACGGGCGGTGCGGACCAGGTCGACCACGCCCCCGTCGAAGCGCACGCGTCCGTGCGCCATCACCACCACCCGCTCGCACAGGGCGGCGACATCCTCGGTCTGGTGGGTGGAGAGGAGCACGGCCGAGTCGGCGGCGATGACCGACAGGGTCCGGCGCAGGGAGGCTCGCTGCTCGGGGTCGAGGCCGGTCGTGGGCTCGTCGAGCACCAGGATCTCGGGGTCACCGAGGAGGGCCTGCGCCAGCCCGACCCGGCGACGCTGGCCGCCGGACAGCTTGCGGAGCTTGCGACCCGAGAGGTCACCGAGACCGACGAGGTCGAGGACACGGCGGACCTCGCGGGTGCGCAGGGGCGCGCGGTTCCACTCCTTGAGGACCGCGACGTACTCCACGAACCCGAACACGGTCATGTCACTGGGGAAGCCGAGCTCCTGGGGGAGGTAGCCCAGGTGCCGTCGCGCCTCGGTCACGGCCGCGTGCCCGGAGAGTGGGTCGATGCCGCGGAGGCGGACGAGGCCGTGGTCGGGGGCGATCGAGGTCGCCACGATGCGCAACAGCGTGGTCTTGCCCGCGCCGTTGGGTCCGAGCAGACCGGTGACCCCCCGGTCCAGGACGAGGTCGACCGCCTCGAGGGCACGGGTGCTGCCGTAGGCGCGGGCCACCCCACGCAGCTCGATGGTGCCGGCGCCCGGTGCGCTCACAGCGCCACCCCCGTTCCCCGGGTGCTGCGCGAGCGCACCACCAGCACCACCGTCGCGACCACGGCGAGCGCGAGGAACACCACCTGCTGGTCGGGCTCGACCGGCCAGGTCGAGCCGAAGCGGCGCACACCGCCGACCACGAGACCGCTCCACGCCACGGTGAGGGTGACGGCGGCATAGCGGGGACCGACGAAGCCCGCCAGGGCCAGCATGACCGGCACGATCGCCAGCGCCGGACCGAGCCAGGCGACCGCCACCCAGGCGGGGCCGGGCAGCAGCACCCCGAAGACCGCCGTGGCCGGCAGGCAGGAGACGAGGACGGCGACGGTCCGCACCCAGATCAGTCGGGTGCGGCCGTACGGCGCGGTGACCGCGAGCGCCTCGCCCGGGTCGTCCGCACGGTCGTAGGAGGTCGCCACCCCCAGCACGGGCACGAGCGGCGCCAGGAGGAGGAAGGGCCAGAGCGCGTCGTGCCCCGCGACCCGCGAGGCGAGCAGGGCGAAGCCGAGGGCCACCAGGCAGCTGGTCAGCCAGGCCGTGCGGAGCGCGGTGGTCGAGGCGAGGAGCACCGCGGTCGGCTCGCCCAGCCCGAGCCGGCGGGCAAGGCGCACCGCGGCTGGGGGCGCGGGGCGCTCGGCACCGTGCCGGACCTGGTCCCACATCTGCTCGAGCACGAGGTGGTCGACGAGGGGACGCACGAGCGCACGGCAGGGGGCGCAACGGTCGAGGTGCTGCTCGACGGATGCCGCGTCGAGGGCATCCAGACGACCCGCGGCGTAGTCGTCGAGGAGCCGCGGCGCGGCGTGCCACGTCGAGGCGGCCGGCCGGGGGCTGGTGGTCATCGCCATCCCTCCAGTGGTGTCTCGGTGAGCGAGCGCCGCAGCTGAGCCTTGGCGCGGTGGAGGCGGGTCCGGACGGTGGCCTCGCGCACGTGGAGCAGCCGTCCGGCCTCCCGAGGGCTCATCCCGTCGAGCACGACCGCCTGGACGACGGCGCGGAACTCCGGGGAGAGCCGGCGCAGTGCTGGTGCCAGGTCGCCGTACTCGACCCCGAGGAGCACCTGGTCCTCCACGGGCGGGGCGGTGCCGACGGCCGCGGCGTCCCAGTCGGGGACCAGGACCTCGTCGCGGCGACGGCGCAGCCGCGAGACCATCGTGCGGAAGGCGATCCCCCACAACCATCCGGCGACCTCGCCGTCGCCGCGCCACGACCCACCGGTCCGCCACACGGCGAGGAAGGTGTCCTGCACGACCTCGCGCGCCACGTCCCGGTCGTTGCACCGGCGCATCAGCCGGATCAACAGCCAGGGGGCGTGCCGGTCGTAGAGCTCCCGCAGGGCGCCCGTGTCGCCCTCGGCGGCCGCGGCGACCAGGGCGGCGTCGTCGCGCTCCCCCGTGGTGACCGTGTCGCTCCTCATGCCCTCACTGTCGCACCGGGCCAGTGGATTCGTTCCCGCCCGGAGCCGCCGGTGCGATCGCGCGACCAACGTCCCGAAAGGGTCACCCGACGAGTCGGTCCACCAGCCGCGCGAGCTCGGCGTGCGGGTCGGTCGTCGTCCCCCCGTGGATGGGACCCGGCTGCACGACCGTGCTCCGGGGGGCGCTGAGGAAGCCGAAGCGCTGGGTCATCGGCGCCCCGGCCGCGTCGCCCGCGGCGGCCTCGCCCGCGCACACGTGCTCGATCGTGGCCAGCGCCGACCGCACCGCCTCGAGGTCGAGCCCGGGGTCCACGGCGCGCAGCCGGTCCTCGTCGACGTGCGCCGCGCAGCCCAGGAAGTCGGCCTGCTGGCTGTAGACCACGACGCCGAGGTTGACGAACTCCTCACGGTCCACGCGCGGGACGCACCTCAGGACGACGTACTGGAAGCCGACCCTCATGAGGCACCTCCCGGCAGCCACGGCCGGTCGCCGCCGACGCGGGCCAGCAGGAACTCGACGTAGGCCGTCCGGGCGACCTCCGGGTCCGCGCCGGGCACGGGCTCCAGCCACTCGGTGGGCACCCGGCCGGCCACCTCCTCGAGCAGCTCGCGGGTCACCCGAGGCGCCAGCTCGGCGTCGGCCTCCGGCACTCCCCCGAGGAACGCGCGCAGCACGTGGGTGGAGGCGTCGTAGGGCTGCACCGCGAAGCGCTCGGGCGGGCCGATCCCGCCGGACCACGAGTGGTGGAAGTAGAGGCAGGCGCCGTGGTCGATCGCCCAGAGCCGGCCGTGCCACATCAGCAGGTTGGGGTTGCGCCACGACCGGTCGACGTTGGCGCACAGCCCGTCGAGCCACAGCACCCGTGCGGCATCGGCCGGGTCGGGCTCGCACCCGGCGTCGAAGCCGAACGAGCCCGGCAGGAAGTCGATGCCGAGGTTGAGCCCCAGGCTCGCGGTGAGGAGGTCCTGGACCTCCTCGTCCGCCTCGTAGCGCGCGATCACCTGGTCGAGCCGCAGCCCGACCAGCGCGGGCGTCGCGATGCCCAGCTCCCGGGCGAGCTCACCGACGACGACCTCGGCCACGAGGACGCGAAGGCCCTGCCCGGCGCCGCGGAACTTGCACACGTAGGTGCCCAGGTCGTCGGCCTCGACGATGCCGGGCAACGAGCCGCCCTCGCGCAGCGGAGTGACGTAGCGCGTGGCGACGACGGTCGGGAGCTCGGGCACGCCCCGAGGCTAGTCCGCCCGAGCGCGTCGGGTGACGGTCCCCCGACGCGACCGACCGGCACCGGCGACCGGGCGCTCCCCCCTCGGGCCGTCGGCTTGGCCCCGCGGTGCGGGGACGGTATGACGGAGACGTGCGCGACTGGTGGCGGAACAGCGTGGTCAGGCAGCTGACCCGGCTGCGCCTGCGTGGCCGCTCGGGGACGCTGTGGTCGGTGCGGATCACGGTCGCGGCGGTCGCGTCGTACGTCGTCGCGCAGCTGGCCTTCCCCAGCGCCACCCCGCTGCTCTCGCCGCTGACCGCCATGCTCGTGGTGCAGGTGACCCCGTGGAGCCTGCTGGCCAGCGGGCTCGACCGGGTCGTCGCCGTCGTGGTCGGGGTGACGGTCGCGATCGGGGTCGCCTCGGTGGTGCCGCTCACCTGGTGGAGCCTCGGCCTCGTCATCCTGGTCTCGCTGCTGATCGGACAGACCCTGCGGCTGCGCAACAACCTGCTCGAGGTGCCGATCAGCGCGATGCTGGTGATGGGGGTCGGCTCGTTGAGCGCGGAGTCGGCGGCCGGCAACCGGGTGCTCGAGACGCTGGTCGGCGCGGGCATGGGCGTGGTGGTCAACCTGCTCTGGCCGCCCCGCGTGGCCAGTGCCGATGCCGGCACCGCGATCGACGACGTCGCGAACTCGCTGGCCGACCTGCTGCGCACCGCGGCACGCGACCTCGAGACCGAGACGGAGTCCGGCGACGACCTGCTCCGGCTCACCGAGCGCTTCCTGGGGCAGGCCCGCGAGGTGACCTACCGCGTGCCCGACGCCGGGGCGGCGCTGCTCAAGGCGGAGCAGAGCCGCCGCCTCAACGTGCGCGCGGTCGGCCGTCCCGACCGCGGCCCCGGCCTGCGCCAGGGCCTCGAGGCGCTGGAGCACACCGCGGTGTCGGTGCGCGGGCTGTTCCGGGCGTTCGCCGAGCAGGCCGCCCAGGCCGGCGCCGGGGACGACGCGGCCGACGCCGACCTGCGCGACCTCGGCGCGCGGACGTGTCGGGCCGTCGCCGGCACCGTCGACGCGTTCGGCCAGACCGTGGCCGACGACGCGATGGGGTCCGGCGAGGCCAGCGCGACCTCGCTGGCCGTGCTCCGCGAGCGCCTCACCGGGCTGCGCGAGCTGCAGCTGGAGCTGCAGGCCCACCTCGACACCGTCGCGCCCGCGCGGCTCGAGGTGCTGACCGCCACGATCGCCGCCGTACGCCGGGTGGTGCGCGAGCTCGACCCCGACGAGCGGGTGCGGCGCCAGCTGCGACTCACCCGGGGCCGGCGGCCGCTGACCTCACGCGTGCGCCGCCCGGGCCCGTCGGCCGGCCAGGAGGACGCCGCGCCCCCGGCCGAGGACGACCCCACCGAGGTGATCGACCCCTCGCGGCTGAGGAAGCCACCGAAGGACTGACCCGGGCTCACCGCTGCGTGCCCGGGGGCGCGCCCATCTTGCGGTGGTCCCAGCTGGCGACCCTGTCCGGCGTGACCACGACGCCGACCCGCTTGGCCACCTGCTGCTCGACGATGTCACGGCCGAGGTCGCCGAGGTCGGCACCGCCGGCCATCGCGGTGACCACCGCGGTGCCGATGCGGCGGATCGCCTCGGCGTCGCGGACCACCTCGGCGGTCCCCTGGATCGAGACCCCCGCGAGCTCGGCGTAGTCGGTGCCGGCCTCGACCAGGGCGGTGACCCGAGGGTCGCGCTCGAGGTTCTTCACCTTCTGGGAGCTGGCGTAGGTCCAGAAGGCGAGGCGGCCGTCCTGCACGACGTAGAACAACGTGGTCAGGTGGGGCGCGCCGTCCTTGCCGATCGTGGCGACCTGCACCTTGCGGTGGGCGCCGAGGAAGTCCTCGACCTCCGCCTCGCTCATCGAGACCGCCTGGCGTGAGGAGCTCATCTCATCCTTCCGAGGAGTGGCCGGGGAACAGGTGGGCCTCGGGGTTGATCACCACGGCCGCGTTGTTGACCGCGGTCGCCGCCTCGCCGAACCCCACCGCGATCAGCCGGACCTTGCCGGGGTAGTCCGAGATGTCGCCCGCGGCGAAGACGCGGGGCAGGTTGGTCGCGGTGGTGGAGTCGACGACGATGTGGCGCTTGTCGGTCTCCAGTCCCCAGCGCTGGATCGGCCCGAGGTCGGCGACGAAGCCGAGCGCGGCGACGACCGCCTGGGCCGGGATCGTCTCGGTCTCCTTGGTCCTGGTGTGCTCGACGACCACCTCGGTCACCGAGCCGTTGCCGATGATCTGGGTGACGTTGGCGTTGGTGATGATCCGGGTCGTGCCGGCCATCACCTTGTCGACCGTCGCCTGGTGGGCGCGGAACGCGTCGCGGCGGTGGACCAGGGTGACCGAGGTCGCGAGCGGCTCGAGCGCCAGCGCCCAGTCGAAGGCACTGTCGCCGCCGCCGACGATGACCACGTCCTTGCCGACGTAGCCCTCGAAGCTCGGCACGAAGAACGCCACTCCGTCGCCGGTCCAGCCGTCGGCCGCGGGCAGCGGCCGGGGCGAGAACTTGCCGATCCCCGCGGTGATGATGACCGCCTTGGCCAGCACCTGGTCGGTCCCGTCGAGGGTCACCGTGACGGTGCCGCCCGCCTCGTCGCAGGCCAGGTCGGTCGCGGTGCGGCCCAGGAAGTACGTCGGGTCGGCGGTCGCGGCCTGCTCCACCAGCCCCGCCACGAGCTCCTTGCCCTTGACCACCGGGAAGCCCGCGACGTCGAGGATGTCCTTCTCGGGGTACATCGCGGTGACCTGGCCGCCCAGCTCCGGCAGGGAGTCGACCACCCCGACGCGCAGCCCGCGGAACCCGGCGTAGTAGGCCGCGTAGAGCCCGACCGGTCCCGCCCCGATGATCAGCAAGTCCACCTCGTGGGTCACCGTCGCGCTCATCCCGCCTCCGCCGAACCTAGAACGTCTTCTCACCTACTCGAACCCGGCGGTTCTTCCTAGCACGTCCAGCGCCCCGGCGGACCGGGTCAGGAGGTCGGAGGCGAGATGTCGTCGAGGCGCCGACGAGCCGTCGCCCCGCACGGCCGTGACCTCGGGCCCGTCGCAGGTCTGGACCGCGACGAGCGACGGGGGCCTGTGACCCATCCCACTCGGGAGGGTCCCCGAACCGCCAGCACGCCGGTCGGAGGGACCGGCCCCACGAAGGAGACACCATGACCAACCGACTCCGCCCCCACCGGATCCTCGGAGGACTTCTCGCCCTCGGCCTGGCCGCCGGGATGACGGCGACCACCGGCACCGCGGCGTCCGCCCAGGGCAAGCTCGGCAGCCGGAGCCTCGCCACGGTGCTCGCCCAGGACGGCAACCACTTCGACGACCGGTGGAACGACTTCGACATCGTCGACCGCGCGGTGCGCACGGTGCTCACGGCCAAGCCCGGCAGTCCCGTGGGCGTGCTCGCCCAGGGCAACACCCGGCTGACCGCCTTCGTCCCGACCGACCGGGCGTTCCGCGCGCTGGTCAACGACCTGGCCGGACGCCAGCACCGCACCGAGGCGCAGGTCTTCGCCGCCGTGGCCGGCCTCGGGGTCGACACCGTCGAGAACGTCCTGCTCTACCACGTCGTCCCGGGCACGCGGGTGCTCTACCACCAGGCGCTGCGGGCCGACGGAGCACGGCTGGGCACCGCCCTGCCCGGTGCCGACCCGATCACGGTGGACGTCCGGCACTTCCTCGGGTGGCGCTACGTGAGCCTGGTCGACGCCGACCCGAACGACCAGAACCCCGCGATCGCCTTCCGCAACATCAACGTGGGCAACAAGCAGATCGCCCACGGGATCAACCGGGTGCTGCGCCCGGCCGACCTCTGAGGCTCGCTCAGGGCTGCCGGACCTCGTCGCGGTCCGGCAGCCCGCCCGAGCGCCACAGGCTCAGGACGGTGGTGACCACCAGGGTGCCGACGATCATGCCGAGGGAGACCTCGATCGGGATCTCCGGCGCCCAGCCGACGGGCTCCCCGCCGTTGAGGAACGGCAGGTCGTTGGTGTGCAGGGCCTCGAGCACCAGCTTGACGCCGATGAAGGTGAGCAGCACGGCCAGGCCGTAGGAGAGGAACACCAGCCGCTGCAGCAGCCCGCCGAGCAGGAAGTAGAGCTGGCGCAGCCCCATCAGCGCGAACACGTTGGCGGTGAGCACGAGGTAGGCCTCGCTGGTCAGCCCGAAGATGGCCGGGATCGAGTCGAGGGCGAACAGCAGGTCGGTGGTGCCGAGGGCCACGATGAGCGCGAACATCGGGGTGAACAGGAACCGGCCCTCCCGCACCCAGATGCGCCCGCCGGCCCACTCCCCCTCCTCGGTGTGCGGCAGGACGGTGCGGGTCCACCGCACCAGGCGGTTCTCCTCGTACTCCTCGTCGTCGTCGCCCCCCTCGAGGGCGAGCTTGAGGCCCGTGTAGACCAGGAACGCCCCGAACAGGTAGAAGACCCAGCTGAACCGCTCGATCGCCGCGGCCCCGACGAAGATGAACACGCCGCGGAAGACCAGCGCCAGCACGATGCCGATCATCAGCGCCTTCTGCTGCAGCTCCTTGGGCACGCTGAAGCGGCTCATGATGATGATGAAGATGAACAGGTTGTCCACCGAGAGGGAGTACTCCGTCAGCCAGCCGGCGAAGAACTCCTTGCCGTAGCGCGCCCCGCTGGTCAGCCAGACTCCGATGCCGAAGAGCACCGCCGCGCCGAGGTAGCTGCCGAGGGCCGCGACCAGCTCGCGCCGCGACGGCTCGTGGGGGCGGCGTCCGATGACCGCCACGTCGACCAGCAGCACCGCGGCCGTCACCCCGAGGGTCACCCACCACACCCACAGCGGGACGTCCACACAGCCTCCGTTCGACTGGCCCGGACCGGCGCCGGGACCGTCGCCCAGTGTCTCAGACCGGCACAGCGAGATGAGTACGTGCACCCATGCGGCAGACGCCCTGGGAGTCCCAGGATGGAGCGATGACGACGACACCCGCTCCGACCAAGAACACCGCCGCCTTCTTCGCCCAGGCCGGCCTCTCCTTCGGCGTCGCCCTGGTGGGCCTGGTCTTCGCGATCATCTACCTGCCCGTCGACCCGTGGGTCCGGGCGTTCCCCGCGATGACCAGCCTGTTCCTGGTCTCCTCGTCGTTCACCCTGGCCAAGGTGGTGCGCGACGCGCAGGACGACAAGTACCTGGTCAACCGGGTCGACGAGGCGAGGATGGAGAAGCTGCTGGCCGAGCAGGACCGCTTCGCGCTCAGCTCACGCCGGCCTGCATCATCTGGCGCAGCTCCTTCTTGAGGTCGCCGATCTCGTCGCGCAGCCGGGCGGCGAGCTCGAACTGCAGCTCCGCCGCGGCGGCCTTCATCTGGTCGGTCAGGTCCTGGATGAGCTGCGCGAGCTCGCTGCTGGGGGCGCCGGCCAGGTCGCGGCCGATGCCGACGTCGCTCTTGCGCAGCGCCGGGGTGGGCGACTTCTTGCCCTTGCCCTGGGTCTGCCAGGTCTGGAGGAGCTCCTCGGTGCTCTCCTCCTCGCGGGCCAGCATCTCGGTGATGTCGGCGATCTTCTTGCGCAGCGGCTGGGGGTCGATCCCCCGCTCGGTGTTGTAGGCGACCTGCTTCTCCCGGCGCCGGTTGGTCTCGTCGATGGCCAGCTCCATCGACGGGGTGATCTTGTCGGCGTACATGATCACCTGGCCGGACACGTTGCGGGCCGCGCGGCCGATCGTCTGGATCAGCGACTTGTCGGAGCGCAGGAAGCCCTCCTTGTCGGCGTCGAGGATCGCCACGAGGGACACCTCGGGCAGGTCGAGCCCCTCGCGGAGCAGGTTGATGCCGACCAGGACGTCGTACTCCCCCATCCGGAGCTCACGGAGCAGCTCGATGCGGCGCAGCGTGTCCACCTCGCTGTGGAGGTAGCGGGTGCGGATCCCGGCCTCGAGGAGGTAGTCGGTGAGGTCCTCCGACATCTTCTTGGTCAGCGTGGTCACCAGCGTGCGCTCGTTGCGCTCGGTGCGGGTGCGGATCTCGTGGATCAGGTCGTCGATCTGGCCCTTGGTCGCCTTGACCACGACCTCGGGGTCGACCAGGCCGGTCGGCCGGATGATCTGCTCCACGACGTGGTCCAGGCCACCGACCTTGTCGAGCTCGTAGGGGCCCGGGGTCGCGGAGAGGTAGATGGTCTGACCGATCCGGTCGAGGAACTCCTCCCAGCGCAGCGGCCGGTTGTCCATGGCGCTGGGCAGCCGGAACCCGTGGTCGACCAGGTTGCGCTTGCGCGACATGTCGCCCTCGTACATGCCGCCGATCTGCGGCACGGCGACGTGGGACTCGTCGACGACCAGGAGGAAGTCCTCGGGGAAGTAGTCGAGCAGGCAGTTGGGCGCCGAGCCGCGGGTGCGGCCGTCGATGTGCATCGAGTAGTTCTCGATGCCGGCGCACGAGCCCACCTGGCGCATCATCTCGATGTCGTACTGCGTGCGCATGCGCAGCCGCTGGGCCTCCAGCAGCTTGCCCTGGCGCTCGAACTCGGCCAGCCGGTCCTGCAGCTCCAGCTCGATGCCGCGGATGGCGCGCTCCATGCGCTCGGGGCCGGCGACGTAGTGGGTCGCCGGGAAGATGTAGAGCTCCTCGTCCTCGGTGAGCACCTCGCCGGTGACGGGGTGCAGGGTCATCAGCCGCTCGATCTCGTCGCCGAACAGCTCGATCCGGACCGCCATCTCCTCGTAGACCGGGAAGACCTCGAGGGTGTCGCCCCGCACCCGGAAGGTGCCACGGGTGAAGGCATGGTCGTTGCGGGTGTACTGGATCTCCACCAGGCGGCGCAGCAGCTGGTCGCGGTCGACCTCGCCCCCCACGCGCAGGCGGATCATCCGGTCGACGTACTCCTGCGGGGTGCCCAGGCCGTAGATGCAGGAGACCGTCGAGACCACGATGACGTCGCGACGGGTGAGCAGCGAGTTGGTCGCCGAGTGACGCAGCCGCTCGACCTCCTCGTTGATCGAGGAGTCCTTCTCGATGTAGGTGTCGGTCTGGGGGACGTAGGCCTCGGGCTGGTAGTAGTCGTAGTAGGAGACGAAGTACTCGACCGCGTTGTTGGGCAGCAGCTGGCGCAGCTCGTTGGCGAACTGCGCGGCCAGTGTCTTGTTGGGCTGCATGACCAGCGTCGGGCGCTGCAGCTGCTCCACCGCCCACGCGACCGTGGCGGTCTTGCCCGTGCCGGTGGCGCCGAGCAGCACGACGTCCTGCTCCCCGGCCTGGACGCGGGACGCGATGTCCTTGATCGCGGTCGGCTGGTCCCCGGAGGGACTGTAGTCCGAGATGACCTCGAACGGCGCCACCCGGCGCTGCAGATCGGTGACGGGCCTCATGTCAGTGACCATAACCGTGGCCACCGACAGTAGATTCCTGCCTGTGCGACAGCGACTGGCAGACCTCGTCCGGGGCACCGGCCCCGGACCCTCGCTGCGCGCCCGGGTGCGCAAGGGCCTCCTGGTCACCTTCGGTCTGCAGGTCGCCCTCGCGGTGGCCCTGACCCTGGTCGACTCCTACCGCCGTCGCGGCAAGCGGGCCAAGCCGTTCGCCACGCGCACCCCCACCGACGTCCGGGTCGGGGAGGGCACGGTCACCAGCTTCACCTTCGGCGCCGACCTCTACGACGCGATGCTCGAGGCGATCGGCCGCGCCCGCCACCGCGTGCTGCTGGAGACCTACATCTGGAAGGGCGACGAGGTCGGCGAGCGGTTCAAGCAGGCGCTCTACGACGCCGCCGCGCGCGGGGTCGAGGTCTACGCCATCTACGACGGCTTCGCCAACCTGGTCGTCTCCCCCCGGTTCAAGCACTTCCGGCCGCCGGTCCACGTCCTGCGCTACCCCGTCTACGGCGCCGGTCTCCGGTTCTTCGACCTGCGGCGCTACGGCCGCGACCACCGCAAGATCCTGGTCGTCGACGACGAGGTGGCCTTCGTGGGCGGCTACAACATCGGCTCGGCCTTCGCCACCGAGTGGCGCGACACCCACGTCGCGGTCACCGGCCCGGCCGTGTGGGACCTCACCCGCGCCTTCGCGGACTTCTGGAACCTCCACCGCCGCGGTCACCACGGCGGTCCCCTCGTGGTCGAGGCGCCCTCGCAGTGGGAGCCCCGCATCCGGGTGCAGCGCAACATCCCGCGGCTGTGGATGTTCCCGATCCGGGCGATGTACCTCGAGGCGATCAACCGGGCGACCCGGCACATCTACCTCACCCAGGCCTACTTCATCCCCGACTCCGACTTCGCCGACAGCCTCGAGCGCGCCGCGCGGCGGGGGGTCGAGGTCAAGATCCTCGTGCCCGAGACCTCCAACCACGTGGTCGCCGACTGGCTGACACGGGGCTACTACCGCGAGCTGCTCGCCGCGGGCGTGGAGATCCACCGCTTCCGCGGCGCGATGGTGCACGCCAAGACCGCGACCATCGACGGCGCCTGGTCGACCGTGGGCACGGCCAACGTCGACCGGCTGTCGATGACCGGCAACTACGAGGTCAACCTCGAGGTGATCGACCCCGCGATGGCCCAGGAGATGGAGCGCATCTTCGAGATGGACCTGCGCAACTGCGAGCAGCTCACCCTCGACGTGTGGGAGTCCCGGCCGGTCCAGGCCAAGCTGACCGAGCTGTTCCTCACCCCGCTGCGCCCCCTGCTCTGAGCGTCCTCACCGGCCGCGCCGCGCGGCCGGGACGTGGGTCGGGAGGGTCATCCGGGGACCGCGCCGGGGGCGGCGGAGCCCGGCCATGCCCAGCATGACCTGCACCCGCAGGCGGTGGCCGGCGTAGGGCTCGAGCAGCACGGCCAGCTCCGCGTCGTCGACCGGGGTGCCGGTCAGCGCCCAGCCGATGTCCTTGGCCACGTGGTAGTCACCGAAGCTCACCGCGTCGGCGTCCCCGAGCGCACGGGCGCGCACCTCGGCCGAGGTCCAGACGCCGATGCCGGGGACGGTGCGCAGCCGGCGGTCGGCCTCCGCGGGGGGTACGTCGACCAGCCGCTCGAGCGCGCCCGCCACCTGCAGCGCCCGCTGGAGGGTGGTGGAGCGGGAGTGGTCGACGCCGTACTGCAGCCAGCGCCAGGACGGCACCCGGCGCATCCGCTCGACGGTCGGGAAGACCCGCAGGCCGAGCGCGGCGCCGGGTCCAGGCGCGACGTCGCCGTGCTCGCGGACCAGCAGGCGCTGGGCCCGGAACGCCTCCTTGCCGGTGACCTTCTGCTCGATGACCGCCGGCACGAGGGACTCCACGACCAGCCGGGTGCGCGGCACCCGCCAGTCGCCGTAGGTGCGAGCCGGCGCCTCGAGCGTCTCGTGGTGGACGAGGAAACCCGTGGGGTCGTCGTCGGCGCCGAGCAGCGTGGGCAGGCCGTCGAGGACCCAGTCCGCGCCCGGTCCCCACGCACTCGCCCGCACCTCGCCCGCGGCGGCGAGGGGCCGCACGGCCAGCGTGGTCGGGCCCTGCGGGGTGCGGAAGGTCTTCCAGACCGTGCCATGGGCGTCGGTGAGGTAGGTCGGGTCGCCCGGGCCGCGGCGCAGCCCGCCGAGGACCCGCGGGACGGGACACGGCCAGGCGGGCCGCCAGGTGCGCTCCACCTCCCGCTCGCTCACGCCCCCAGGGTAGGTGTCGTCCCCGCGGTCCTTGTCGGTGCGGCTGGGCAGGATGTCCCCATGCTGCTCGCCGACCTCATCGACGTCTCGACGCGCGTGGCCGCGACCCGGTCGCGCAACGCCAAGACCGAGCTGGTCGCGGGGCTGCTCGGGCGGGCCGGGCCCGAGGAGGTCGCGGTGGTCGCGACCTACCTCTCCGGGGTGCCGCGCCAGCGCCGCACCGGGCTCGGTCACCGCTCGCTGCGCGACCTCCCTGCCCCGTCGGGCTCGCCGTCGCTCACGGTGGCCGACGTCGACGCCGCCCTCGAGTCGGTCGCGGCCGCGTCCGGGACCGGGTCGCGCGGCGTGCGCGCGGCGGCGGTCGCCTCGCTGTTCGGGCGGGCGACCGAGGACGAGCAGCGCTACCTGGTCGCCCTGGTGCTGGAGAACCTCCGCCAGGGCGCGCTCGACTCGATCCTGCTCGACGCGATCGCCGGGGCGTCCGGCATCCCGTCCGCCGAGGTCAGGCGGGCCGCGATGTACCTCCCCGACTCCGGCGCCCTCGCGCGGCTCGCGCTGCACGACGGCGGCGCCTCGGCGCTGGCGTCGGTGGACCTCGTGGTCGGACGGCCGGTGCGGCCGATGCTCGCCTCGTCGGCCGCCGACCTCGGCGAGGCGCTGGCCAAGGCCGGCCCCGCGGCGTACGTCGACCGCAAGCTGGACGGCATCCGCGTGCAGGTGCACCGCGACGGCGAGGAGGTGCGCGCCTACACCCGCAGCCTCGACGACATCACCGACCGGCTGCCCGAGGTCGTGGCGGCGGCCCGGTCGCTGCCCGACGAGCACCTCGTGCTCGACGGCGAGGTGCTCGCGCTCGGCCCCGGCGGACGGCCCCGGCCGTTCCAGGAGACCGCCTCGCGCACCGGCAGCTCGGCCGACGTGGCCGCCGCCGCCGAGCGCGTGCCCCTGTCGGTGGTGTTCTTCGACCTGCTGCACGCCGGGGGCGAGAGCCTCGTCGACCAGCCGCTGTCCTCCCGGCTGGCCCGGCTGGCCGCCCTCGCCCCCGAGTCGCTGCAGGTGCCCCGGGTGCAGCCGCGGTCGGTCGAGGAGGGCCGGGCGTTCTTCGAGGAGACGCTGGCCGCCGGGCACGAGGGCGTCGTGGTCAAGGCCGCGGACAGCGGCTACGAGGCCGGCCGACGCGGCGCCGGCTGGATCAAGGTCAAGCCGCGTCTGACCCTCGACCTGGTGGTCGTCGGGGTCGAGTGGGGCAGCGGCCGCCGCCAGGGCCGGCTGTCCAACATCCACCTCGCCGCCCGCGACCCCGACCGGCGGTTCTCCGACACCGGGTTCGTGATGCTCGGCAAGACGTTCAAGGGGATGAGCGACGAGGTCCTGGCCTGGCAGACCCAGCGGTTCACCGAGCTGGCGGTCGGGCCGACCGACGGCTGGGTGGTGACCGTGCGGCCCGAGCAGGTCGTCGAGATCGCCCTCGACGGGCTCCAGACCTCCTCGCGCTACCCGGCCGGGCTGGCCCTGCGGTTCGCCCGGGTGCTGCGCTACCGCGACGACAAGACCGCCGACGAGGCCGACACGATCGAGACGGTCCGGCGGCTGGCGTGAGCGCTCGCCGGCCCCCACGGGCTGGGCGACCAGGAGTGCAACTCCCAGTTACACAGCCGTACGATCGGCGCATGAGCGACGAGGACGTGGTCTCGACCAGCTCGACCCGCGGGGACGGCCCGACCACCGGGGGCGAGGCCCCTGACGACGGCCGCCGCCCCGACCGCCGGCGGTCGGCCGCGGCCGAGCGACGGCGGGCCCGCGAGGCGGCGATCATCGCCGCGACCCGCTCGCTGCTCGACGCTCGCGGGGTCCGTGACGCCCAGATCGAGGACGTGGCCCGCGCCGTCGGGGTCAACCGGGCGATCATCTACCGCCACTTCACCGGCAAGGAGGAGCTCTTCGCGCTCACCCTGGTCGGCTACCTGCGCGAGCTCCAGCAGGCGCTGGTCGAGGCCGACGACCCGGCAGCCGGACCCGAGGAGCGGCTTCGGCGCGGCGCGACGGCGTTCCTGGACTACGGGCGCGAGCACCCCGCGTTCGTCGACTGCGGCGTCACGATCCTGCGCAGCGGACCCGAGCTGCTCGAGGAGATCAGCCCCTCGGCGCTGTTCCGTCTCGGACGCGCGATGACCGGCTGCCTCACCGGCGCGGTCGCGATCCTGCGCGAGGGCATGGAGCAGGGGGTCTTCGACATCGAGGACCCCGACCTGGTCGCCAACACCACCTACGCGATGGGGCTCGGCGGCCTCCAGCTCGCCCGGCTCGGGGTCGTCGTCCGCGAGGAGGCGCCCGGCGTGCCGGCCGTGGCACCCGTCGAGTCCGAGCGGGTCACCGACACGCTGGTCGAGGCCGCCCTCGCCCTGGCCCGCGTGCGTCGCTGATCACCGCCGGTCGGACCGACAGGCAGCTCTCGGCCGGCGCTCCGGGGGCTGGGCGGGGCGCCGTCGATCGGGCCGCGAGGTGCCTGTCGGTGGGGCTCGGTGCGACGATCGCGGCGGTCGGGCTCAGGGGGCCTCGACGATGGCGGTGACACCCTGGCCACCGGCGGCGCAGATCGAGATCACACCCCTGCCGGAGCCCTTCTCGTGCAGCAGCGTGGCCAGGTTGGCCAGGATCCGGCCGCCGGTCGCGGCGAACGGGTGGCCCGCGGCGAGCGAGGAGCCGTTGACGTTGAGCTTGGCGCGGTCGATCTCGCCCAGCGGCTCGTCGAGGCCGAGGCGCTCCTTGCAGTAGACCGGGTCGTCCCAGACCTTGAGCGTGGCGAGCACCTGGGAGGCGAAGGCCTCGTGGATCTCGTAGTAGTCGAAGTCCTGGAGCCTCAGCCCGTTGCGCTGCAGCATGCGCGGCATCGCGTAGGCCGGCGCCATCAGGAGGCCCTCCTGGCCGTGGACGTAGTCGACCGCGGCGGTCTCCCAGTCGGTGAGGTAGGCCAGGACCTCCCAGCCCTGCGCCTCGGCGTACTCCTCGCTGGCCAGCAGCACCACGGAGGCGCCGTCGGTCAGCGGGGTGGAGTTGGCCGCGGTCATCGTGGCGGTCTCGCCCTTGCCGAAGACCGGCTCGAGGGTCGAGAGCTTCTCGACCGTGGAGTCGGGGCGCAGGTTCTGGTCGCGCTCCAGGCCGCGGAACGGCGTGACCAGGTCGTCCTGGAAGCCACGGTCGTACGACGCGGCGAGGTGGCGGTGCGACCGCACCGCCAGCTCGTCCTGCTCGTCGCGGGGGATCTGCCACTCCAGCGCGGTGACCGCGGCCGACTCCCCCATCGACAGGCCGGTGCGGGGCTCGCTGTTCTGCGGGATCGAGGGGGCGAGGTGGCCGGGGCGCAGCTTGGCCAGCGCGGCCAGGCGGCCCTGGGCGGTCCTGGCCCGGTTGAGCTCGAGGAGGACCTTGCGCAGGCCCTCCCCCACGGCGATCGGGGCGTCGGAGGTGGTGTCGGTGCCGCCCGCGATGCCGACCTCGATCTGGCCGAGGGCGATCTCGGAGGCCACCAGGATCGCGGCCTGGATGCCGGTGTCGCAGGCCTGCTGGATGTCGTAGGCCGGGGTGTCGGGCGCCAGCGTCGAGCCGAGCACCGACTCTCGGGTCAGGTTGAAGTCACGCGAGTGCTTGAGCACCGCGCCGGCCACGACCTTGTCGACCCGGGTGCCCTGCAGGCCGTAGCGGTCGGCGAGACCGTCGAGGGCGGCGGTCAGCATCTCCTGGTTGGAGGCGTCGGCGTAGACGGTGTTGGACCGGGCGAAGGGGATGCGGTTGCCGCCGATGACGGCGACGCGGCGGGTCTGGGCCTGCATGACGCTCCTCGTTGCTGGGACAGGGCAGCGACGGTCCGCCACCGGGGCCCGTCACCGGGTCAATCCTGTCCCCCCGGCGCGCTCGGGGAAACCGATTGTCGGCGAGATCACCATCGGTGGACTCCGAGTTACACCACTCGTTACGGTTGCCCGCATGAGCGACCGCTACCAGTCCCTGATCCACACCCCGGTCGGCCAGCTCCTGGCCAAGAACCTCGGCCTGCCCAACCCGGTGGAGCTCGAGCGCTACGAGGAGGGACAGCCGCTGGTGCAGGGCACCGTGGTCGTGGGCGGTGCCGGTCGTCTCGGCAAGGCGCTGACCCTGGCCCTCGACGAGCTCGGCGTCTCGTTCGTCGAGGACCTCACCGACGGTGAGAGGTACAAGGGCCTGGTCTTCGACGCCACCGGCCTGACGTCCTCGGAGCAGCTGGTCGAGCTCCAGCGCTTCTTCACCTCCAAGCTGCGCAAGCTCGAGACCTGCGCGCGCCTGGTGGTCATCGGCACGCCGCCGGAGGCGGTCGAGGACCGGGCCGAGCACGTCGCCCAGCGGGCACTGGAGGGCTTCACCCGCTCCCTGGGCAAGGAGGCCGGCAACGGCACCACCGTGCAGCTGGTCTACGTCGCCCCCGAGGCCGACTCCGGGCTCGCCTCCACCCTCGGCTTCCTGCTCTCGCCCAAGTCGGCGTACGTCAGCGGCCAGGTGATCCGCATCGGCGCCGTCGGCGACGCCAGGGCCACCGACATGATCGAGCCGGTCGACTGGACCACGCCGCTGCTCGGCAAGACCGCGGTCGTCACCGGTGCCAGCCGCGGCATCGGCGAGCAGATCGCCCGAGTGCTGCACCGCGACGGCGCGACCGTGGTCGGCATCGACGTGCCTCAGGCGGCCGAGGACCTCGACCGCGTGATGAAGGACATCGACGGCGACCTGCTCACCCTCGACATCACCGCCAAGGACGCCGCGGCGCGCATCGCGCACCACGTCAAGACCAAGCACGGCGGCGCCGACATCGTGGTGCACAACGCCGGCATCACCCGCGACAAGAAGCTGGCCAACATGAAGGACGACGTGTTCGCCTCGGCGGTCGCGGTCAACCTCACCGCCCCCGAGCGGATCACCACGGTGCTGCTCGAGGAGGGTGCGATCAACCCCAACGGCCGCATCGTCGGCGTCGCGTCCATCGCCGGCATCGCGGGCAACGTCGGCCAGACCAACTACGCCGCCTCCAAGGCCGGCGTGATCGGCCTCGTCGAGGCGCTCGCCCCGACGCTCGAGCACGGCATCACGGTCAACGCGGTGGCTCCCGGGTTCATCGAGACCAAGATGACCGCGGCCGTGCCGTTCATGACCCGTGAGGTCGGCCGCCGCCTCAACGCCATGCAGCAGGGCGGCCTGCCCGTCGACGTGGCCGAGACGATCGCCTGGTACGCCAACCCCGCCTCGAGCGCGGTCAACGGCAACGTGGTCCGCGTCTGCGGCCAGATGATGCTCGGCGCATGACCGAGATCCGCATCCTGGACAACCCGCCCAGCGGGCTGCCGCTCATCGCCAAGGCGGTGCTCCCGGTGCTGCCGGGGGTCTCCGCCCTGCCCGGGGTCCGCACGACGGCTACCGAGCTGCCCGACCTCGAGCTGCGTCGGGCCGGCGTGCCGGTCGACGCCGGCCACGTGGCGGCGTACTCCTCGGTCTGCGGCTTCCCGCGCAAGGACACCCTGCCGCTGCCCTACCTGCACATGCTGGCGTTCCCGCTGCACATGGCCCTGCTCACCGACAGCGCCTTCCCGTTCCCCGCGATGGGCACGGTGCACCTGGAGAACACGATCACCCGGCACCGGCCCTCGACGGCGGCGGAGAGGTACGACGTCAGCGTGCGTCCGGCCGACCTGCGCCCGCACGCCAAGGGCCGGGTCTTCGACATGGTCACCGAGGTCCGCGTCGGCGACGAGCTGGTGTGGGAGGAGGTCTCGACCTACCTGCGCCGCGGCCCGGGTGAGGAGTCCGCCCCGGCCGGGCTGGACCTGCCCGCCGTGGGGACCGGTGGCGTGGACTGGCGCCTGCCGGGCGACCTGGGCCGGCGCTACGCCGCGGTGTCGGGCGACCGCAACCCGATCCACCTCTACCCCTGGAGCGCCAAGGTGCTGGGCTTCCCGCGCCAGATCGCGCACGGCATGTGGAGCAAGGCACGCAGCGTGGCTGCGATCGAGAACCGCCTGCCCGACCGGGTCAGCGTCGAGGTCGCGTTCAAGACGCCGGTCTTCCTGCCCGGCACGGTGCAGTTCCGCGCCGAGACCACCGAGGCGGGCACGGCCTTCAGCCTGGTGAACCCGAGGTCCGGCGCGCCCCACCTGCACGGCCGCGCCCACTGACCCCGCCTCGTCCGGTTGGGCACGCGCCATGGCGCGTGCCCAACCGGACGAGGCATCAGCGAGCGGAGCGAGCGACCTCGGCGAGCACGGCGGTGTGGTCGCTGCGCGGCACGGGCAGCCGCGCGTACGACACGGCCGTCCACCCGGGTGCGACCAGCACGTGGTCGATCGTGGCGAACCGCGGCACGGGCAGGCCGAGCACGCGCCGCAGGCCGTTGCTCGGCCAGGTCGGCGTCCACCCCGAGCCGGTCAGCTCCCCGGCGTCGCGCAGCCCCACACCCAGCTCACGACGCAGCTGGACGTGGTCCGCGGTGGCGTTGAAGTCCCCGGCCATCACGTCGGGACGCCGGTCGCGGACCAGCGCCAGCAGGGCAGCGTGGTCGGCGCGCCACGGCCGGACCCGGACCGGCGGTGCGGTGTGCACGCCGAGCAGGTCGAGCCCGGTCCCGCCGACCACCACCGTCGCCCGGACGCTCCCGCCGCCGGTGCGGTCCCCCAGGTCCTGCACGTCGCGCAGCGGCAGCCGTGACCAGAGCATGGTCGCGCCGTACTCCGTCCCGCCGACCCGCTCCGGGTAGAGCCCCTCCAGCCCCGCCGCCAGCGCCTCGGCGTACGTCGTCGGCCTGAGCTCCTGCACGACCACCACGTCGGCGTCGGCGGACCGGGCGAGGTCGACCAGCTGGGCGCCGGTGGCACCGCCGTGGACGTAGGCGTTGACGGTGAGCACCCGCAGCCGGGGCCCGTCGGCCGCCGGCGGGGCGTCGTCGGTGAGGTAGGGGCCGATCCACCACAGGTGCAGACCGAGGCCGGCGAGCGCGAGGACCAGCGCCACCAGCGCCGGCCTGCTGCGCCGGGACAGCAGGAGCGCGCCGACGACGCCGACGACGCCGACGGCGTAGGCGGGGATCGCCAGCGGCACGAAGGCGGCGAGCTGCACGGCCGGCTCGGCGAACGGGCCCGAGGTGGGCTGCCACACCCGCGCCAGCGTGAGCGACCCACCGCCGAGCAGGAGGAGGACCGTGACCGTCCAGCCGGCCCGTCGCAGGAGTAGTCGCACGACGGAGAACCTAGCCAGCCCGACGGCACCGGGACCGCCCGGGTGCGACGGTGCACCGAACCTTCACCCGGTCCGCGGAGGAGCTACCGCGCGGTGCCGAAGACCTTCGTCAGCAGGCGCGGGGTGCCGCCGGTGACGGTCGGGGCGACCCGCTGGGTCCAGGCGGCGGTGGACGGCGTCCACGTGCCGAGGTCGGTGGTGCCGTCGCCGTCCCAGTCCCCGGGGGCGGGCAGGTCGCCGACGGCGCCCAGCGTGGTGGTCGCGGTCCACACGGTGCCGTCCTGGGCGACCACCCGCAGCGACCAGGTCGCCGTGGTGGGGTCGAAGACGCCGAGGTCGGTGACCCCGTCACCGTTCCAGTCGCCGGTGACCGGCAGCTGGCCGACCGAGCCGAGCGGGACCGCCGACAGCGTGCCGTTGCCCTGGCGCAGCGTGAAGGTGGCGGTCGAGGGACGCCAGTAGCCGACCTCGGTCCGCCCGTCGCCGTCCCAGTCGCCGGCGACCGCACGGTCCTCCACCGCCCCGAGCGCGAGGCGCACGGCGGGCGCACCCGAGGCGGGTCGCAGCACGAAGTCGGCGGTGCGCGCCTTGCGGACGCCCACGTCGACCGTGCCGTCGCCGTCCCAGTCGCCGACGAGGGGCTGGTCGGTCCCGCTCCCGATCCGCACCTTGGTGACCTTGCCGCCGGCGAGCCGGTTGAACCAGCCGTAGACCCTGCGGCTGAACGTGCCGAGGTCGGCCTTGCCGTCGCCGTCCCAGTCGCCCACGACCGGCACGTCGGGGCAGTTCCGCGACGCCAGTGCCGAGGGGAACGTGAACGCGACCCCGTCGAACCAGGGCTGTACGTCGGTGCCGTTCCTCCGCTCCTCGAAGTGCAGGTGGGGGCCGGTCGAGCCGCCCGAGGAGCCGACCGCGCCGACGAGGTCGCCGGTGTCGAGGCGCTGGCCGACGCTGACGTACTCGGCCGAGAGGTGGGCGTAGAGCGAGGTCTCGCCGTTGCCGTGGTCGACGATGGCGTAGAGGCCGTAGCTGCGGGTGCCCAGGTTCTGCACGCGGGTGACGACGCCCGGCGCCGGCGCGAGCACCTTCTTGCCCAGGTCGCCGTCGCGGTTCCAGTCGATCGACAGCGGGCTCGGCGAGTGCGTCGACCGGCTGCTGCCGGTCCACACCTGTCCGCAGGTGAAGGGCATGGTGTAGTCGGTCAGCGGGGCGGCGGCGTGCGCCGCGGCGGGCACGGCGACCGCGGCGGCGACGGCGGCGGCCGCGGTGGCACGCAGCGTGGTGGCGCGGGACGGGCGGGCAGGACGGGACACGGCGACGGCTCCTCAACACGGGCGGGTGCACGGGGATGAGTCACCGTCGTCACCTCCGCAACAGGAGTGACCGTGGTGCCCAGGGGCACCAAAGTTAGCCCGGGTCCGGCGCGCCTGTCCGGGCTTTCGCCGGACGCGTGCTAGCCCTGCCGGCGCGGACGGATCAGGCCCTCCTGCGCCACCGAGGCCACCATCCGGCCGTCCTGGGTGAACAGGTGCCCCAGCGCGAGACCGCGCCCGCCGGTCGCCACCGGCGAGGTCTGGGTGTAGAGCAGCCAGCGGTCGGCGCGGAAGTCACCGTGGAACCAGATCGTGTGGTCCAGCGACGCCGCCTGCACCCGGGGGTGGCTCGGGTGCACCTTGTGCTTGACCAGGGTCGCGCCGAGGAGGGTCATGTCGCTGAGGTAGGTCAGCGCCGCACGGTGCACCAGCGGCTGGTCGGGCAGGTCGCCGGTGACCCGGATCCAGTAGGCCACGTCGACCGGGCCGGTGTAGGAGTCCTCCTCCCCCTGGCCCGGCTCGCGACGGGCCAGGCGCAGGTCGAGGGCCGACCACTCGCGCACCCAGTCGTCGCGACGCTGTGGGTCGCCGGCCATCCACTCGGTCACGTCGAAGGACTCGTCGGGGCCGGGCACCTCGGGCATCGCGTCCTGGTGCTCGAACCCCTCCTCCTCGACGTGGAAGCTCGCGGTCAGGCCGTAGATCGGCCGACCGTGCTGGCGGGCCAGGGCCCGCCGCGTGGCGAACGAGCGGCCGTCGCGGACGCGCTCGACGTCGTACACGATCGGCACCGTGGGGTCGCCGGGGCGCAGGAAGTAGGAGTGCAGGGAATGCACCGAGGTCTCG
This sequence comes from uncultured Actinomycetota bacterium, assembly GCA_963811385.1. GTDB lineage: Bacteria > Actinomycetota > Actinomycetes > Propionibacteriales > Nocardioidaceae > Marmoricola_A. Next base: position 76,117 of record CAWEQX010000017.1, read on the forward strand.
TCGGGCGCGGTCCGCGCCGCGGCGACCAGCGCCTGCGCGGCAACCTGGCCGCCGAAGGTCCGCTGCATCTGCGTGTCCGGCTGCTTGCCACGGAACAGGTTGAGGTCGATGGTCTCCAGGTCGAGGAGCTCGACGAGCTCGGCGGCGGAGGAAGGCATGGCCCGATCGTCCCACGCGCCGAGGGGAGGTCCCGACGGGAGCGGCTATCGGCCCTTGTCGTCTCGGTCACCCTCGTCGAGGTCGGCGAGGAAGCGCTCGAACTGCGCGCCGAGCTGGTCGGCGGTCGGCAGGTCGCCGTCGTCGGCCATCGGCAGGCGCTCGTCGTCCTCGGGACGGTGGAAGGCGTCGTACTGCTGCTCGAGCCCGGCCACCACGTCCCGGACCTCCGCGGAGTCCTCGACCTGGCGGGTGATGTCCTCGGCCCGCTCGGCGGCGCGCGTGTGGAGTGCGGTGAGATCCCAGACCAGCCCGGTCGCCTCGGCCGCGGCGGTGATCAGCGGGATCGCGGACAGGGGGTAGTCGACCTGGGCGAGGTAGTGCGGCACGTGGGCGACGAACCCGGTCGCGGGGTGGCCCCACTCCCCCAGCCGCAGCTCGAGCAGCGCCTGCGCCGACGCGGGGATGCGGATCGCGCCGCGCCACATCGAGGCGCGCGTGACCAGCTCGGACCGGTTGGCGTGGTGGGTGACCATGACCGGCCGCGTGTGTGGCACCGCCATCGGCACCGCGCCCCACGAGACGACCAGGCTGACCCCGAAGTGCTCGACGACGGTGCGCACCGCGGCGCAGAACGCCTCCCAGTGCGTGTCGGGCTCCGGACCGTGGAGCAGGAGGTACGCCGTGCCGGCCGCGTCGTGCACGAGGCGGCAGACCAGGCGCGGGGCCTGGTAGTCCTCGTAGTGGTCCTCGGCGAAGGTCATCGGCGGACGCCGGGCGCGGTAGTCGTAGAACGCATCGATCTCGAAGGTCGCGACCACCCGGCCCTGGTCGGCCCCGAGCAGGTGGGACAGCGCGCTCTGGGCCGCGCCGCCGGCGTCGAGGAAGCCCTCGAGCACGGTGATCATCACCGGCCCGGACCCGTCCTGCTGGAGGGGGAGCTCGGGGACCTCGTCGACGATGAACACGTGGGGGGAGGTCATGGCGTCTCCACCGAGCGGGTCGCCGGGCGCGCGTCGGCGCGCTCGTCGTCGATCGCGGTCATCGCCTCGACGACGCTGCGCGCCACGGACTGCGCGGTCAGGCCGATGTGCTCGAGGACCGCCGCGCGCTTGGCGTGGTCGAGGAACTCCTGCGGGATGCCGTGCAGGCGCACCGGCGTGGTCACCCCGGCGGCGTTGAGGGTCTGCAGCAGGACCGAGCCGCAGCCACCGACCAGGCCGTTGTCCTCGACACTGACCACGAGGCGGTGCTCGGCGGCCAGCGCGACGAGGGCCGGGGAGACCGGCTTGACCCAGCGCGGGTCGACCACGGTGACCCCGATGCCCTGGGCGGCCAGGCGCTCGGCGACCTCGACGCAGGTCGAGGCCATCGCGCCGACGCCGACCAGCAGCACGTCGCGGTCACCGCGGCGCACGAGCACGTCGACCCCGTCCGCACCGCCGACCCGGTCCACGGCCTCGAGGTCGGCCGGCGGCGGGCCCTTGGGGAAGCGGACCACGGTCGGGGCGTCGGCGACGTCGAGCGCCTCGCGGAGCAGCTCGCGGACCCGGGCGCCGTCGCGCGGCGCCGCCAGCCGGAGGCCCGGCACGACCTGCAGCAGCGACATGTCCCACATGCCGTTGTGCGAGGCGCCGTCGTCGCCGGTCACGCCGGCCCGGTCGAGCACGAAGGTGACGCCGCAGCGGTGCAGCGCACAGTCCATCAGCACCTGGTCGAAGGCACGGTTGAGGAACGTGGCGTAGACCGCGACCACCGGGTGCAGCCCGCCCATGGCGAGGCCCGCGGCGGAGGTGGTGGCGTGCTGCTCGGCGATGCCGACGTCGAAGACCCGGTCGGGGTAGCGCTCGGCGAACAGGTGCAGGCCCACCGGGTGCAGCATCGCGGCGGTGATGCCGACGACGTCGGGCCGCTCGGCCCCGACCGCGACCATCTCGTCGGCGAAGACGTCGGTCCAGATCAGTGCCTTGGCCGCCTCGCGTCCGGTCTCCACGTCGAAGGGACCGGGTGAGTGGAACTGGTCGGCCTCGTGCCGCTCGGCGGCGTCGTAGCCGCAGCCCTTCTGGGTGATCGCGTGCACGATCACCGGGCCCTCGAACCGCTTGGCCTGGTGGAGCGCCTGCTCCATCGCGCCGAGGTCGTGCCCGTCGACCGGGCCGACGTACTTCAGCCCGAGGTCCTCGAAGAGGCCCTGCGGGGCGAGCACGTCCTTCATGCCCTTCTTGACCGCGTGCAGCGCGTCGTAGACCGCCGGACCGACGCCGGGCATGCCGTTGAGGCGGCGCTTGACCGCCTCGAGCATCGGCTCGTAGCGCGGGCTGGTGCGCAGGGAGGTCAGGTGCTCGGCGAGGCCGCCGACGGTCGGGGTGTAGGAGCGGCCGTTGTCGTTGACCACGATGACCAGGCGGCGGCGCTCGGCGGCCCCGACCGAGGCGATGTTGTTCAGCGCCTCCCAGGCCATGCCTCCGGTGAGTGCGCCGTCGCCGATGACCGCGACCACGTGGCGGTCCTCCCCCTGCAGGGAGTAGGCCTTGGCCAGCCCGTCGGCGTAGGACAGCGCGGTGGAGGCGTGGGAGTTCTCGACCAGGTCGTGCTCGGACTCGGCGCGGCTGGGGTAGCCCGACAGGCCGCCCTCGGTGCGCAGGGTGTCGAACGCCTTGGCACGGCCGGTGAGCATCTTGTGGACGTAGGCCTGGTGGCCGGTGTCCCAGACCACCTTGTCGTGGGGGGACTCGAAGACCCGGTGCACCGCCATCGTGAGCTCGACGACGCCCAGGTTGGGGCCGAGGTGGCCGCCGCGCGGGGAGCAGGTGCTGACCAGGCGGTCGCGAATCTCCGCGGCCAGCTCCCGGAGCTCCTGCGGCGAGAGCGCGCGCAGGTCACCGGGACCGGTGAGCGAGTCGAGCAGCGGCATCCCGCAATCGTACGGGGAGGACCGTGGCGGACCGTCCTCAGGCGTCCCGGCCGAAGCCGGCCTCGCGGGCCTTGATGATCGCTTCGGCCCGGTCACCGGCTGTCAGCGGTCGCCGCTGCGGTGCTGCCTGTCGCCCAGCCAGAAGCCGCGCGAGACCGGCAGCATCAGGGGCGCGACGGGGCCGGCCACGGACTCGAACAGCGAGAGCCCGGCGACGGCGAGGGCCTGGAGCGCGAGGCGCCGCGGGGCGCGGCGCCCTCGGCCTGGCGGGCCGGGTGTCCCGCGGTCCAGGGACAACGTCGCGTCCGGGGTCCGGCGGGCTCCCCGGTCACAGCCGGGCGACGTAGCGCCGGCCCCGCAGCGCCTCCTCCAGCAGCCCCACCGCGCGGCGCTGGGCGACCAGCCGGGCCTCCTCGGCCTGCCACACGGTGACGGCGGCCTCGACGGTGTCGGGGTCGGCGACGTCGCGCAGGACCCCGCGCGCCTCGCTCAGGCCCCGGCGTACGGCGGCCTGCGCGGCCTCGACGTGCAGCGCGACGAAGCGGGCGAGGACCACCACGTGCCGGCGCAGGACGGGATAGCCGCGGAACTCCGGCGGGGCCTGGTCGAGCAGCCACGTCGACGCGGTCTCCTCCCAGCCGGGGACGCCGGGGGGACGGACGAGGGCGGGCCAGCCGGGCGGGGTGTAGGGACGGTTCATCGGCCCAGCCTACGCCTGGTTCGAACACGTGTTCGAGCACCTCAGCCCACCAGCAGCGCCTCCAGCCCGGGCGCGAGCTCGCGAAGCCGCTTGAGCGCGTGACGGGTCTGCGACTTCACCGTGCCGACCCCCACGCCCATGACCTCGGCGGTCTGCACCTCGGTCAGGTCCTCGTAGAACCGCAGCACCAGCACCGTGCGCTGCTTGGGCGTGAGCCGGGCCAGCGCGTCCTGCAGGGCGATCCGGGTGGTCGCGTCGGCCGACACTGTCCGCTCGGGCAGCACGTCGGTCAGGTGCTCGGGACGACGGCTGCGGCCTCGCCAGCGCGAGATGTTGTCGTGGTACATCACGCGCTTGACGTAGGCGTCCGGGTCTGCGGCGATCCGCGGCCACACGGCGACCACCTTGACCAGCGCGCGCTGCACGAGGTCCTCGGCGTCCTGGTGGTGCCCGGTGAGGAGGTACGCCGTCCGGCTGAGCGCGGGGAGCCGCGCGGCGACGTACTCCTCGAACCCCTCGGGGGCACTCACGCGTTCACCCCCCGGCGGCGGCGCAGCCACGCGAGCCCCAGGCCGGCGGCGGCGAGCAGGCCGAGGCCGACCCCGCCGCCCACTGCGCGGGGGTCGGTCACCTCCGGTGGCCGGACACCCGGCACAGTCGGCTCATCCAGCAGGTCCCGGGCGACCTGGGCCATCGACCCGGTCCAGCCGGGCTCGAAGCCCGTCACGACGGTCGCGTCGTCCCGGGTCAGGCGGAGGACCACGGGCCGCTCGCTCGGCAGCGTGGTCAGCGTGGTCACCGACCCGTCCGGGCCGACCGTCAGCGGGTCGACCTGGGCGGCCCGGCGGACCGGGACCCAGGGCCGGCCGAGGGCCGACCCGTCAAGCCGGTGACGCGTGACACGCAGGGCGAGCGTGGTCTGGTCGTCGACCGCCAAGGCGTCACCGCCCCGCTCGATCCCCTCGTAGCGGACCGTCGCGACCGTCGCCACGCCGCCGGCGACCGCGGCGGCCTCCTCCCCGGTCTCAGAGGTCACGCCCACCCGCCCCACCGGAGTCGTCCTGCCCGTGGTCACGTCGAGGCGCTCCAGCCGGCGTCCGCTCTGCAGCAGCAGGTCACCGCCCGCGGTCCCCACCACCTGGGAGGCGACCGCGCCGGCGAGCTCGCGCAGCGCGCCGGTCGCGACGTCCCAGGCGTCGGTCCGGCGGGTCTCGCAGGAAAGGCTGCCTGCGTCGACCTGGGTCACCGTGCACACGTCCGCCAGCAGCGTGCGCGAGTCCGGGGACCAGGCCAGGGCGCTCTGCCCGACGCCCTTCGGCGTGCCCCGCGGGACGTGCCGCACGGTGCGCCCGGACCGCGCGTCGTACACCGCCCAGCCCGTCGTCACCGCGGCCGGGTCGTCGGCGCCCGCGGACCGCAGGGCGTAGGCGAGGTAGCGCCCGTCCGGCGAGAGCGCGGGCTCCGAGCCGGCGTCCAGGACGAGGTCCGGCAGGTCGAGGTAGCGGTAGCTCCCGTCGACCGCCGACACCGCGAGGAAGCCCCCGCCCGAGTCACGGCGGACCGGAGACAGCGACTGTCGCCGTCCGTTGTCCCAGAACAGCACCGCGATGCGGCCCGGGTCCCCCGCACGGTCCGTGCCCGGCGTCCAGGGAGACGGCATCCACACCCGGTCGGGCAGGTGCGCGTCGTCGACCGCGCTCGCGGGCGGCGCCTCGTCGGTGTGCAGCGTCCCGGGGGTGGCGGCCACGCCGACCGCGCCCGCCACCAACGCGGCGACGGCCAGGGTCGCCGTGAGGACGCCGGCGCGGCGGCGGTTGCGACGGCGGATCCCCCGTCGCCAGAGCGCGCCGGCGGTCAGGTCGGGGGTGGGGGCGTCCGCGGCGATCTCGTCGAGGGCCTGCGTCAGGTCGATGTCCACACCCCCTCCACGCCGGCGGCGGGCTCCCCGGAGGGAACCCGCCGCCAGATGGTCCCCGCCGAGCTCGACGCGCTCGACGCGCTCGACCGGGGCTCGGTCAGTCGCGCAGCAGGCTGCGCAGGACGTACTGCATGATGCCGCCGTGGCGGTAGTACTCCGCCTCGCCGGGGGTGTCGATGCGCACCTTGGCGTCGAACTCGGTGTCGCCGGCCCTCACCTTGACCGTCGAGGGGATGCGCCCCTCGTTGAGCTCGGTGACGCCGGTGACCGAGAACGTCTCCTCGCCGGTCAGGCCCAGCGACTCCGCCGTCTCGCCCTCGGGGAACTGCAGCGGCAGCACGCCCATGCCGATCAGGTTGGAGCGGTGGATGCGCTCGTAGGACTCGGCGACGACCGCCTTGACCCCGAGCAGCGCGGTGCCCTTGGCCGCCCAGTCGCGCGACGAGCCGGAGCCGTACTCCTTGCCCGCCAGGACGACCAGCGGGGTGCCGGCCTCGGCGTAGCTCTGCGCCGCGTCGTAGACCGTGGTGACCTCGCCGTCCTTGGTGAAGTCCTTGGTCACCCCGCCCTCGGTGCCGGGGGCGAGCTGGTTGCGCAGCCGGATGTTGGCGAAGGTGCCGCGGATCATCACCTCGTGGTTGCCGCGCCGCGAGCCGTAGGAGTTGAAGTCCCGGTGCTCGACGCCGTGCTCGGAGAGGTACCTCCCGGCCGGGGAGTCCTTCTTGATCGCGCCGGCGGGCGAGATGTGGTCGGTGGTGACCGAGTCGCCGAGCTTGAGCAGCACGCGGGCGCCCTCGATGTCGGTGACGTCCTGCGGCTCCTGCGGCATGCCGTCGAAGTACGGCGGGCGCCGGACGTAGGTGGAGTCCTCGGACCAGGCGAAGGTGTCGCCGTCCGGGGTCTCGAGGGAGCGCCAGCGCTCGTCACCGGCGAAGACGTCGGCGTAGTCGGTGGTGAACATCTCGGAGGTGATGCACTCGTCGATGGTCGACTGCACCTCCTGCGGCGAGGGCCAGATGTCCTTGAGGAAGACGTCGTTGCCGTCCTGGTCCTGGCCCAGCGGGTCGTCGAACAGGTCGACGTCCATCGAGCCGGCCAGCGCGTAGGCGACCACCAGCGGCGGCGACGCGAGGTAGTTCATCTTCACGTCGGGGTTGATCCGGCCCTCGAAGTTGCGGTTGCCCGAGAGCACCGAGACGACCGCGAGGTCGGCGTCGTTGACCGCCTTGCTCACCTCGGGGATGAGCGGCCCGGAGTTGCCGATGCAGGTGGTGCAGCCGTAGCCGACCAGGTTGAACCCGAGCTTGTCGAGGTAGGGCGTCAGCTCGGCCTTCTCGTAGTAGTCGCTGACCACCTTGGAGCCCGGGGCGAGCGTGGTCTTGACCCACGGCTTGCGGGCCAGGCCCTTCTCGACCGCGTTCTTGGCCAGGAGCGCCGCGCCGATCATCACCGACGGGTTGGAGGTGTTGGTGCAGGAGGTGATCGCCGCGATCACGACGGCGCCGTGGTCGAGGTCGAACTCCTCGCCGTCCTCCAGGCGCACCCGGGTCGGCCGCGACGGCCGGCCGGAGCCATCGCCGGAGGGGTGGCCGTGCGGCGCGCCGGACCCGTTGCCGTGCCCGGAGTACGCCGGTGCGTCGCTGGACGGGAAGGACTCCGCCGACGCCTCGTCGACGGTCGAGGGCTGGGCCTCGTCGGGCACCTGGTTGGACGGCACGCCCGGCTTGCCGCTGCCCCCCTCGGCGTCGCTGTCGTCGTCGGCGGCGTAGTCCTTGAGCGCCTCGCGGAACGACGCCTTGGCCTCGGTCACCTCGACGCGGTCCTGCGGGCGCTTGGGCCCGGCCAGCGAGGGGACGACCTCGCCCAGGTCGAGCTCGAGCCGCTCGGAGTAGCGGGGCTCGACCGAGGGGTCGTGCCACAGCCCCTGCTCCTTGGCGTAGGTCTCGACGAGCTCGAGCTGCTCCGGCGAGCGGCCGGTCAGCTCGAGGTACTTCACCGTCTCCTCGTCGATGGGGAAGACGGCGATCGTGGAGCCGAACTCCGGGCTCATGTTGCCGATGGTGGCGCGGTTGGCCAGCGGCAGCGCCCCCACGCCGTCGCCGTAGAACTCGACGAACTTGCCGACGACGCCGTGGCGGCGCAGCATCTCGGTGATCGTGAGCACCAGGTCGGTCGCGGTCGAGCCCTCGGGGAGCTCGCCGGACAGCTTGAAGCCGACCACGCGCGGGATGAGCATGGAGACCGGCTGGCCGAGCATCGCGGCCTCGGCCTCGATGCCACCGACGCCCCAGCCGACCACGCCGATGCCGTTGACCATGGTGGTGTGCGAGTCGGTGCCCACGCAGGTGTCGGGGTAGGCGAGGGTCTCGCCGTCCACCTCGCGCTCGAAGACGACGCGGGCGAGGTGCTCGATGTTGACCTGGTGGACGATGCCGGTGCCGGGCGGGACGACCTTGAAGTCGTCGAAGGCGCCCTGTCCCCAGCGCAGGAACTGGTAGCGCTCGTTGTTGCGCTCGTACTCGATCTCGACGTTGCGCTCGAACGACTCGGGGGTGCCGAAGACGTCGGCGATGACCGAGTGGTCGATGACCATCTCGGCCGGCGCGAGCGGGTTGATCCGCGAGGCGTCGCCGCCGAGCTCCTCCATCGCCTCGCGCATCGTGGCCAGGTCGACCACGCAGGGCACGCCGGTGAAGTCCTGCATGATCACCCGCGCCGGGGTGAACTGGATCTCGATGTCCGGGTCGGCGTCGGCGTCCCAGCCGGCGACCGCCCGGATGCTGTCCTCGGTGATGTTGGCGCCGTCCTCGGTGCGGAGGAGGTTCTCCAGCAGGATCTTGAGGCTGTAGGGCAGCGAGTCGACGTCGAGACCGTCCCCCTTCACCGCGTCGAGCCGGAAGATCTCGTAGGAGCGGCCGTCCACGTCCAGGGTGGCCTTGGCTCCGAAGCTGTCCTTGCTCGCCATGCGGTGTCTCCTCGCTGTGCCTGGTTCGGTCTGCCGTGCGTCCCAGGGCCCATCCTGCCCACTTCGCGCGGGCGCGTCACCCGTGGTCCCGGGTTCCCCGACGATTTATCTTGATATCAAGATACACGACGTCAAGGTACTTTGCCAGGGGCCTCCACAGGGGCCTCCACGAACCTGCCGATCACCTCGACGTGGTGGGTCATCGGGAACAGGTCGATGGGGCCTGAGCGTGAGTGCGATGCGTGTGCGACCGGCCGCCCACATCGGACCAAACTGGCCGCTGACCTGCGACGATGTCGCTGTTTCGCCGTGACCTCGGCAGAACGCCGTTGCGGGAGGTTGCGGATCAAACCGAGCCCAATCCGAGCCCTCCGGCCATCGGGCGCCGACCGCTTCGAGGTCTCGTACGGCGAGGTCGCCGACCATCTCCTCCAAGAGCCCGACCTGGGCAGCCGCGAGGAAGCGGTAGGTCCACTCCTGGGCGAGCTTGCGTGGTCTCGCAGAAGGCGATCGGAACGGTCGAGAACCGGATCTGGCATTCGGCGATCCCGTCGGCCACGACGCTGGGCCGGACGCGGTCGACCTTGAAGTCCGGCGAGTAGCCCTCTTCGACGACGACCGGGGCGCGCGGAATCCCAGCCAGTTCGGTGAGTGGAATGTGAGCTTGCCGGTCGTCAGCGACGTGACGAGGTCTACCAGCGACTTGCGCTCCACCGTGGCGTGCAGCAGCCCGTCGACGAGGGGTCCGTAGTCGCCGGCCTTGAGCCGCTCCCGCCGGGTCGTCGCCTGGCGGTCGGCGAAGGTGAAGGGGCACCGCTCGCGGATGTCGAGCGCGATCTCCAGGTCAGCGAGGCCACTGGCGCGGGCGCGTGGAGGAGAAACCGCAGGGCGCGCTTGTTGGGACGTGCGCGCGGTCTGCCAGACGAGCATCTGCCGCCCGGCGGGCATTCGTGATCATGATCTGGGAGCGGTTCCCCGGCCGCGATCGAGCACGCGGTCGATCGCCGCGCCCCGTCGTACGCAGGAGCGCACCGGCACCCGCTCGATGATCTCGGCGGCGTCCGGCCACTCCTCGACACGGTGGCAGACGTTGCCGGTACGCGGCCAGGCGTCCTTCGCCTTGAGAATGATCCCCTCTCCGAGCGGATGCGCAGGAGGTACGGCAGCGTCGACCCGGGTTTCTCGTTGCGAGCGATGACGCATGTCGAGATGCAGCGAAGATGGAAAATGCCTACGGGTTGTTCAACAACTCACGTTACGTCGACCGGGCCAGCGCTTGGTTCTTCCTTAAGGGGATCCGCTGTCGGAGCGGCCGTCCCGCATCTGACGCCCCAGTGAGACGCCGGTGCGAGGCCAGGACGTCCCCCGGGGGGATCCTCCCAGCCTGCTAGCATTGCTAGCGAGAGGTGATGAGCATGGCTGCTGTGAGCGTTAGAGACCTCGACGAATCGGTGCGTGAGCGGCTCCGTGTCCGCGCGGCTCAGCACGGCCGCTCCATGGAGGCCGAGATCCGTGCGATTCTCACCGAAGCGGTCGGTCCTCCTGCGGATGCGGATGGCTTGGGTCAGGCTCTGCTGAACAGGTTCACCGACCTCGGCGGAGTGGAACTCGACCTACCCTCCCGTACGGAGGCGCCCCGCGCCGCGGACCTCTCCCGGTGACACGCGGCACAGCTGCACCACCGGACCCCGTCGTCTTGGACACGAACGTGGTCTCCGAGCTGATGCGGCCTGTGCCGGATGCGCGCGTCGCAGGCTGGGTGCTCGAGGTGCCGCCAACAACGGTCTTCACGACATCGGTCACGCTTGCGGAGGTGCTCTTCGGTATCGCCCGGTTGCCGGCCGGTCGCCGACGGAAACTCCTGACCGACGCCGCGGACGACGTCTTTGGAACGTTCGCCGACCGCATCTTGCCCTTCGACACCGCTGCTGCCAGGCAGTACGCCGCCATCGTCACGGAACGTGAGCACTCCGGGACACCGATCGCCGGCTTCGACGCCCAGATTGCTGCCATCTGTAGATGCCATGGCGCGCTCCTCGCCACGCGCAACACCGACGACTTCAGCGGGCTCGAGCTGGACCTCAGCAATCCTTGGCTCACCAACGCTTGAGCGCGTCCGCACGCGTTCCGCTTGGGGAAACCCCGTACGGTGATCGCCTGCGGCGGTTTGTCAAGGGACAGTAGGAACTGCCCGGGGGCGGACATGAAACCTGCCCGCTGACGGCCATGAGATCTGCCCGGTGGTGGCCACGGGATCTGCCCAGGGGGCTGTGGCCACCACCGACCAGGCTGCTCAGCTCAACGGGCTCACCCCCTGGCCGGCGAGTGCCTGGGTCAGGCGCACGCTGTCGCCGCTGGTCTGGCAGACGTGGGCGTGGTGGAGCAGTCGGTCGACGGTGGCGGTGGCCAGCGTCTTGGGCATGAGCTCGTCGAACCCGGAGGGGTGCAGGTTCGAGCTGATCGCGACCGACCGCTTCTCATAGGCGGCGTCGACGAGGCGGTAGAGGCCCTCGGCTGCGTCGGCGGCGACGGCCAGGAGCCCGATGTCATCGACGATGACCAGGTCGGCCCGCAGGATTCGGGCGATGGCCTTGGTGACGGTGTCGTCCGCACGGTGCCGGCGCAGCAGGACCCCGAGGTCTTCGAGGGTGAACCAGGCGACCTTGAGTCCGGTCTCGACGGCTCGTTGCCCGAGGGCTTCGAGCAGGAACGTTTTCCCGGTCCCGGATGGCCCGCAGACCACGAGGTTCTCTCGCCGGTGGACCCACTCCAAGGTCCGCAGCGCCTGCTGGGTCGGGGCGGGGATCGAGGAGATCTCGGGCTGCCACGCATCGAAGGTTTTCCCGGTCGGGAACCCTGCGGCCGCCCGACGGGTGGCCAGGGCGGAGCGTTCCCGGCCGGCGACCTCCTCGGTGAACAGTGCCTTGAGGACCTCGGCGGGTTCCCAGCGTTGGGCCTTCGCGGTCGCGACGACCTCGGGGGCGTGGCGACGGATGTGCGGCAGCCGCAGCTTGCGCAGCAGCTCCTCCAACTCCGCCGGCAACGGCGGCGCGGTGCTGATGGGGCTCTTTGTCGTCATCGGGTCACCTCGCTGTCGCTGTCCGCGGTGGACCGCTGGCCGAGCCGTGCCCACGCGGCGGTGCCCTGGGTCAGCGAGGAGTCCTCGCTGGCACGGTGCTCACCGGTGCCGGGCTGCCCGGCTCCACGACCATGGTGGTGGTCCAGGATCGAGGAGAGGTCGGCCTCGGCGAACCGGCCATGGACCGCGGCGTGTCCCAGTGCCCAGTCGACCTCGACGGGGTCGAACAGCTTGGCCAACGCGAGCGCCTCGGTCATCTTGACCCGCATCCGCGGCGTGCCCGCGGCAGCGGCCTCGACCAACCACAGGCGGGCGCCCTCGCCCAGGTCGAGGAACTGCGACTCCGCGGCGTTCTTCGCTCGGGGCTGGCGCTCCAGCGGGCCGGACGGCTGGGGTGGGAAGTGTCCGTCATCGATCTTCGGCGTTCCCGGCGTGGCGCGACGGTGGCGGGCGACCTCGATCGGACCGTCGTCGCCGACATGGACGATGACGACCCACTCGTCCTGACCGACCCCGTGGGTGCGGACCCACACTGTTGCACCGAGCAGGGTGTGTGGGACCGAGTACTGGCCGGACTCGAAGGTCACCATCGGGGTGTTCGCCGGCACCACCCTCGTGGTGCCGAACGCGACGGTGTGCGCCACCGCGGGGACCGGGTGCAGCCGGGCTCGTTCCTCGGCGAGCATCTCGACCGGCGGCCGCTTCGTGATCCGGTGGGCACGGGTGTTGACCTTCTGACAGAACGCCTCGCAGGCCGCCTCGAGCTCCGCGAAGCTCGCGTACTCCTCGAGCAGGTTGGTGTCCTTCGGCACGAGGTCGGCCTTGCTGATCTTCACCGACGCCTCGGTGCCACCCTTGGACGCCGGATCTGCAGGCACACAGGTGTGCACCACCACCGAGTAGTGCTCAGCGAACCCGACCAGCTGCTGGTTCCTGACCGGGATCCCGGCGATGTGCTCGACCGTGACGGTCTTCTCGTTGTCGGTCAACACATAGGTCGGCACCCCGCCCAGCCGACGGAACGTCTGGTCCAGGGCGGCGAACACACTCGGCATCGTCTTGTCCCGCAGCGCGATCACGACCCGGAACCGCGACCACGCCAACCACGCCACGAACAGCACCGTCTTGACGCCGTCGACGACGGGGCCGTCGCCGTAGTCGTACTGCAGCCACATTCCCGGCTCGGTCACCCAGGGCCGGTGCACCCGCACATGCCCCGCCCGGTAAGACTGCTTGACCTTTGCGACCGCACGTCGGGTGGTGCGCTCCGAGCCGGTGTAGCCCAGCGCGAGCAGCTTCTCGTGGGCCTTGTCAGCGCGGACCTTGCCCTTGGACCGCTCCACCCACTCCTCGACCTTGGGCAGGTACTCATCGATCAGCTGCGGCCGGGCTGCCGCCTTCTCGAGCTCACCGCCAGCGGCACGGCGGTCCACGTAGTGCTTCACCGTGTGGTGAGAGCAGCCGGCCAGTTCGCCGGCATCACGCAACGACCCGGTCAGGTCGTAGGCATCCAGAATTTTCATGATCTCCTCGGCAGACTTCAACTCATCCCTTCCTCGGGAGCGATAGGGCGCATCAGCACCGCTCATCGCACCCGAGGAAGGGGCCTCAACCGCGCAACGCAGCGAGACAGACGACGTCGTGTCGGGCAGATCCCATGACCGTCAGCGGGCAGTTCTCATGTCCGCCACCGGGCAGCTTCGTGGCCGTCTCCGGGCAGTTTCTCGTGGCCGCCGACAGCGGTTGGACCAGTTGAGCCGATCACCGCAGGGGGATCGTTGCGCGGGACGCGCTCCAGTACAGGATCGTCGCGGACGAGTGTCGGCAACGAGGCTCCGCGGGCCGAAGGCTCTCTGGACAATGGCCGGTAGCGTGCAGCCGTTCCTCTGCTGGGACGCACTGCCGGTGCAGTGCTCGCATCCCCCGAAGACAGCAGCGGCCAACCGCCACGGCTTGCTTCTCGCGCAGTCAGTGTCGAGCGAAGCTCGAGCCTGAGGCATCTTCGGTCGGCGTCGGATCAGGGTTCAGCCGGCGAGGGCGCTGAAGGCCTCGAACACCATGTACGCCGGCCAGAAGATGCCCTGGAAGATCGTGTAGGCGTGCTCCCAGAAGCCATCGGCCTGTTGCCAGAAAAGCACCCAGGCCCCGAAGATGCCCAGTCCGTACAGGGCGCCGCTGCCAGCCGCGCCGGCGTTGTTGCCGCCGTCAGCCATCAGATCGCGCCCTCGCGCGCCTCGCGAGCTCGGGTGCCACCAGGATCGTCACCGGGATGAACAGCCACAGTCGGCCCTCGAGGATGTTGTAGTCCGCGAGCAGCGCGCTCCAGGAGTTGCCGGTGACGTAGTGCCCGAAGCCGAACTCGAACGCGATCGTCATCGCCACCCACGCGGCGCCAACCTGCCAGGCCGTCCGGCTGCTGGTCAGCGGCCACCACCGCTGCAGCAGCCACGAATAGCCGGCGATCAGCATGATCAGCGTCACCGTGGAGATCTGGTGCGCCGCCTGATCGCCCACGGCCTCGCCGTAGAGGGTCTGGCGCGCGACGCCGTTGGCGATCGCCAGGGCAGACAGCCCGAGCCAGGCACCGATCCAGCGGGGTCGTGCCGACCTGGGACGGCGGGTGGCGCTGGGGACAGGTATGCGGTGCAGGAGCGCCATCGAGACCGCCTCTCTGGTCGTTTCATCTCGACTCCTCCATCTTGCGCTTGCGGTGGGGCCGAGCGCAGTTCCGCAGGTCACAGTGCCGGTCGGCAGTGCCGCGCACGGTCGGAGGTGGGAGCCCGACCGGGGGCCGGAGGGAGTCGAGGCTCTGCCGATCCGCTGGGGCACGCTCCGCGTGCCGATCCCGAATCGATACAGATCTTCTTGTGGCTGTGGGGGTACCGGCGCGGGCACGAATGCTCCTCCGGCGATCGGCCCGACCATGCAGGTGAAGGACCAGAGGCACTGACCGGTGCGGGCGGGACCACCTAGCGCTAGCGTCGAGCACGGGCGACTGCGTGACCCAGTTCCGGTGGAGGCTGATCGCTCGTCAGTGGACGGAGGCGGACGGAGACACCCCATGGCCGACGTTGACGAGGCGACCGTGCGCAGTGACGCACGGCAGTGGCGCGGGTTCCTCGTCACGGGGGCGTGGTGCGCCTTCGCGAGTGTCGTGATGATCGTGGTGCAGGTCCCCATCTACGTCGTTTGGCCACCGCCTGAGTCGACGGAGGGATTCTTCGAACTGCTGGTGGACAACCCGGTTCTGGGCTTGGTCTCGCTGGACGTGTTGTACGTCGTCTCGAACGCCCTGATGTACCTGGTCTATCTCGCGCTGGCCGTCGTGCTGTGGCGGGTCAGCCGGTCGGCCGTCGCCATCGCGCTGGCGTTCTGCGTTGTCGGGATAGCCGCCTACATGAGCAGCCCGCGACCGGTCGAGATGCTTTCCCTCGCCCAGGCCTACGCCGACGCCGACGCCGAGACCCGCACCGCCTTGCTGGCGACCGGAGACGGCATGCTCGCGACGTGGGCGGGCACGGGCTATGACATCTACTACTACTTCACTTTCGTGACCTTGGCGGTCCTGGCCGTTCTGATGCTGCGATCTTCGATCTTCTCTCGAGCCACGGCGGTGTGGGGCCTGGTGAGCGCCGCCCTCATGACCGTCCCCACGAACTTCGGGACGGTCGGCATGGTGTTTGCGATCGCGTCGTTGGCGCCGTTCTCGGTGTTCGCCGTCCTGGTCGGGAAACGCCTCCTGGAACTCGCAAGCCCGGGGAAGCCCGCGGCGGCCACAGAACGTTCACCAGATCGCGAAGCCGGCAGGTCGGGCCGAGAACCCCGACCGTGACCCCAAGACGCTGTGGAGCAAGCGTCCCGGTCATGGGACCCTGAAGGGGCGTTGAGATCCGTGCGGGAGTTGCGGGGGCCGGCGTCCCGAGTGGGTGTCGGATGCGGGACGCCGGCACTTTGGCGATATCAGCGTCTCGATGTTGCCTCGCGCAGTCCGGCTCTGGCTTCGTTGCGTTGACGTTCGATGGCCCGGTAGACCGTGGCGGCGGTTGAGCTTGGGCTGCTTGCCGCGGAGCCGACCCTTGGCCTTGGCGACCTTCATGCCCTCCCGGGTACGCAGCCGGATCAGGTCCGACTCCGCGACCATGGCCAGGACGTTGAACAGCAGACGACCGACTGCGTCGGTCGGGTCATAGACGGACCCGCCGAGCGAGAGGCTGATCTGCCGGGCGGTCAACTCGTCCGCGATCGCACGCGCATCGGGCAAGGACCGGGCGAGGCGGTCGAGCTTGGTGACCACCAGGGTGTCGCCAGCACGGCAGGCGGCCAGGGCTTCGCGAAGGCCGGGGCGTTCTCGGTTGGTGCCGGTCAGGCCGCTGGTCGACGTAGATGCGTTCGGCCTCGACACCGAGGCCGAGCAGAGCGTCGCGTTGCGCGGTGAGATCCTGCTGATCGGTCGAGCATCGGGCGTACCCGACAAGTAGTGCGCTCATGGCGCACCTCCCCAAAGGTTCGGCCCGGTCGCACCACCGGATGTGGTCGGCTCGGGCGCCGGGCAGAGCCCGACCCCATCAGCGACTGCCATTCCTTCTCCGCATGCAAAGTGCTGCTTCCTCGCCGGCTACTTCCGCTGATCTGATTTTCGTCAGTACAATTTTGGGGTGGTGAGCGAGGAGCAGATCCAACAGTGGGCCGACGAGGCCGAAGCTGGCTACGACGTCGAGGAGCTGAAGCGGCGCGGGCGCGGCCGGCCCGGGCGAGGCGCCGAGCCGATGCAGGTCGTCGCGGTACGCCTCACTGCCGAGGAACTGGCTGCGGTCGACGCCATTGCCGAGCGCGAACAAATCTCGCGATCCGAAGCGATCCGCAGGGCGCTGGCCGACTTCGCCGCGTGAAGGTCCACGACAGCGCCCTCAGACACGGGGTACTCCCGCAGGACTCTGTCCAGGCAGCCGACTGGCCTCTTTGGGTCGAGCCACTCGAGGAGGACGAATGGCCGCACCGCGAACTACGACTCGGTTTCGACACCCAGGCGCGTCTTCTCGAAACCGTAGTCCTGATCTTTCAGGGCGGCGAGGAGCTGGTCATCCACGCCATGCCGGCCCGCAAACAGTACTGGGAGCTCTTGCCCTGAGAGGGACGGCTCAGGTCCCACTGGCCGATGGGCTCGCGGAGCGACCCGGTGCGGGATCGGGCTGCACACCCCCGCGTCGCTCCCCCACGGCACCGCAGCTGAGATCCGAGCCCAGCGTCAGCACACCCTCGACGCCGCGCACGCCGCTCGCCCCGAACGGTTCAGCAACCGCCGACTCCAGCCACCGAAGCTTCCCACGGACGCCTGGATCAACCAGCCCTCACCGGAGGCCCTCATAAAGACCGCGTAACGAGACGTGTCTCAGATAGCTTGACATCTTCCGCATCGCCGGGACGTTTCCCTCCCAACGCTGAAGGCATTGGTACCTACACTCCCCACATGCAGAAGGAAGAGATCTTGCTCTCCCTGACCGACGGGCAGAACCACGCCGTCGGAAACACTTGGCGCATCACGGCCAAGAAGTCGGACTTCTACATCGACCCGTGGGGGGTTGGGGAAAAAGCGGGCTTACACATATCAGCACACGGGCCGAACGAACGTCACCCGGACGGACACCGGTTCCACGTCAAGATCAATCGCGAGCTGGCCGCCCGCGAGCACGGGCGTGCACAGGTCGTTCAGTTCAATATTCCGAGGAAGGGCCTGGCGTTTGACGGTGTGCGCGTTGGTCCTCGGGCATGGCGCATCGCCCGCCTTCGGTGGACGTGGGAACTCCAGCGCCCCCGCTTCCGCAACGCCGCTCTGGAGCCCCTCGGCCGAGATTCCAGCAGAGGTGAACCGAGGTCGGTCAGTACCCCGGTGAACGTGGCCAACATCATGGGGTCGGCGCGCGCGTCGATCACCGTGTCAGCGTCGTTCGTCGGCCGCACCGGAAACTGTCCGCGCTCAGCGCAATGCAGATGGACGAGTTGGCCGCCGATGAGCGTCCAGCCCACCGCGAGTCGCTCATGCAGGTCCAGCAGACCCAGCCAGGAAGCGGTCTGCTCGGGCGGCATGGCCGGCAGGACGATCATCGCTCGCCTGCCTTCCGCTCGATGGCCAGCTCGTGCAGCAGCTCGGCTGCCCTGGCCTCCTCCCTCGGCCCGCGATGCTCGGCGAGGTCCGCCGCGAGCCGAAGACGTGAGTCCGGATACGGGTACTGCGCATCTGGGAGGACGTGAAGCACGACGTTCGCATCCCTGTCAGCCTCGACCAACAGGTAATCCCTCACGACCCCATCCACATCCGATTCGCCGAGGTATCCCTCGACGTCGGGCGAGGCGATGCCGCTCGCCCCCAGGTCGACGAGCATGGCCCAGCGGTCATCGGCCCTCAGATCGACAAGATCGCCCGGCGCCGCACGAAGCAGTCGACGCTGGGCCCGGTTGCGCAACACCGACCGGATCGACACCACAAACTGCCTGACGACCTCCTCATCGGCGACGGGCTCCGCGGCCTGCTCGAGCAAACGCTTCAACTGCATCCGCGCCCGCGCCGACACCGCAGGCCCTCTGGCGCCCGCCCGGTCGCGGTCGTCCTCGGACGCCGCGATGACCGCCCAGGCAGAGCGGGCCGAATATGGACGGCCGGCCTTGCTGCGCTCCTGGATACGCAGGAGGGAGCGCTCATCAACCGCCCACTGGGAGCCGATCCGCTCAGCAGACAGCGAGCCGTCCGCGATGCGCTGGTGGATCCGGGGCACGCTGACGCCCAGCCGCTCCGCGGCCTGGGCGACGCTGACTGCTCCCATGTGCACAATCCTATAAGGGTCTAAAGGATTGTGGAACCTGCCCCGGACTGCAAAGCGAGCCACAGTGAGCCCGCCGGCCCGCTCCCGAGGCTCGTGCTGACGAACCCGATCACATCACCGCAGACCAGAGTCGCTCTTCACAAGATGCGCAACGACCTCCACGTGAGAAGTCATCGGGAAGGCGTCGAACGCGCGCAGGTCGGCCAGGGCGTAGCCGTGCTCGGCCAGGATCGCCGCGTCCCGCGCGAACGCCGCCGGATCGCACCCCACGTACACCACCGTGCGCGGCCCCAGGGCCACGACCTGCTCCAGCACCCTGCGCTTGGCCCCGACCCGCGGCGGGTCCAGCACGACCACGTCGTAGGTCGAGCCGTGGTCGACCTCGTGCGCCAGCACGTCGGCGACGGCTCCGGGCGAGACGTGGGCGTGGGAGTACGCCGCCAGGTTGCTCGCCGCCAGGCCCGCCGCGACCGCGTCGCCCTCGACCGCGAGCACCGCACCGGTCTCCCCCACCGCCTCGGCCAGCGGCACCGCGAACAGCCCGACCCCGCTGAACAGGTCGGCGACCCGGTCGCCGGGACCGGGCGCGGCCATCGCCAGCACCGTCTCGACGAAGGCCCGGGGCGCGTCGCGGTGCCCCTGCCAGAACCCGTCCGCGTCGACGGCGAGCGCGTGGCGACCGACCTGCTCGATCACCGTCCTGGGCGGCTCCCACTCGCCGCGCACGGCGACCACCGCGTCGGGGGCGCGCACCAGGCAGTCCTCGACCGGGACCAGCCGGTGCGAGCGGTGCGCCCGCATCGCCAGCCGGCCGGACGGCAGCCGGTGGAAGGTGACCCGGGTGCGCCAGCGCAGCCCGCCCTCGTCGCGCAGCGGCTCGACGACGACCTCGGTGTCGAGGTGCGCCAGCCGTCGCAGCTGCTCCTCGACGATGGCGGCCTTGGCCGCCCGCTGGGCGTCGAGCCGCACGTGCTGCAGGTCGCAGCCGCCGCACAGACCGGGGCCCGCGACGGGGCACGGCGCCTCGACCCGGTCGGGCGAGGACGTGTGGACCTCGACGGCGTCGCCGCGCAGGAACCGGTCCCCCACCGACCCCTCGGTCAGGAGCACCGTGACGCGCTCGCCGGGCAGCGCATGGCGCACGAAGACCACCGTGCCGCCGATCTCGGGCACCGCGACGTCGAGGCGCGCGACCACGTGGCCACCGTGGGCCCACGGGCCGCAGGTGACCTCGTAGCGGCGGCCGACCGCGGAGGGTCCGTGGGCCGCGCGCTCGCGCGAGCGTCGGCTCAATCGAGGTCCTCGTCGAGGCCCGTGGACCAGCTGCCGTAGGAGCGGCCGGCCGCGACCTGCTCGTCCTGACGGGCGGCCCGCTCCTCGCCGATCCGCGAGGACCGCAGCTGGAAGGGCACCGAGATGACCATGACGCCGGGGGTGAACAGCAGGCGGGTCTTGAGCCGCAGCGCGGTCTGGTTGTGCAGCAGCTGCTCCCACCAGCGGCCCACGACGTACTCCGGGATGAAGACCGCGACGACCCCGCGCGGCTGTGCTGCCCGGATCGCCTTGGCGTAGTCGACGATCGGCCGGATGATCTCGCGGTAGGGCGAGTCGAGGATCTTGAGCGGGACGTCGATGCCGCGCCGGTCCCACTGGTCGACGATCCGGTCGCGCTCGACCGGGTCGGTGGAGACCATGACCGCCTCGAGCACGTTGGGCCGGCTTGCCTTGGCGTAGGCCAGGGCCCGCATCGTCGGCTTGTGCACCTTGGAGACCAGCACCATCGCGTGGACGCGGGTGGGCAGGATCTGGTCGTCGGCGTCCACCTCGAGCTCGGCGCCCACGTTGTCGTAGTGACGGCGGATCGACCGCATGATCACGAAGAACACGCCCATCGCGAGGATCGCGATCCAGGCGCCGGCGAGGAACTTGGTGAGCACCACGATCACGAAGACGATCGAGGTCATCACCAGCCCGAAGGTGTTGATGCCGCGCGAGCGCAGCATGCGTCGCCGCTCGGCCGGGTCGGTCTCCTCCTTGAGGTGGCGGGTCCAGTGCCGGATCATGCCCAGCTGGCTGAGGTTGAAGGAGACGAAGACCCCGACGATGTAGAGCTGGATCAGCCGGGTGACCTGGGCGTCGAAGGCGAAGATCAGCACCATTGCGAAGAGCGCCAGGATCACGATGCCGTTGGAGTAGGCCAGGCGGTCGCCGCGGGACCCCAGCTGCCGCGGCAGGAAGCCGTCCTTGGCCAGGATCGAGCCGAGCACCGGGAAGCCGTTGAAGGCGGTGTTGGCGGCCAGCACCAGGATCACCCCGGTGACCGCGACGACGGCGTAGAAGCCGGGGTCGAAGTCGGCGAACACGCCGCGGGCGATCTGGGCGATGACCGTGTGCTGGTCGTAGTCCGCGGGCAGCGGCACGCCGTCGGGGCCGATCAGCCGGTCGCCCTCGTGCGGGTCGACGTAGCGCAGGTTCATCTTCTTGGCCAGCGTGATGACGCTGATCATCATCGTGACCGCGATGGTGCCGAGCAGCAGCAGCGTGGTGGCGGCGTTGCGGCTCTTGGGCTTCCGGAACGCCGGCACGCCGTTGGAGATCGCCTCCACGCCGGTCAGGGCCGCACAGCCGGACGAGAACGCCCGCGCCAGCAGGGCGACCAGGGCGAGCGAGGTGATGTCGCCCTCGTAGCCCTCGGCGGGCTGGATGGAGAGGTTGGCCGACTCGACGTCCGGCAGCGTGCCCCCGACCGCCTGGAGCAGCCCCCACAGGCACATGCCCAGGATGGCGATCATGAAGCTGTAGGTCGGGATGGCGAAGACGGTGCCCGACTCCCGCACGCCGCGCAGGTTCATCGCGGCGAGCAGCACCACCAGGACGCAGGCGTAGAAGGCCTCGTGCCCGGAGACGAACGGCAGCGCCGCGGCGGCGTACTGCGCCCCCGAGGAGATCGAGACCGCCACCGTCAGGACGTAGTCGACCAGCAGGGCGCTGGCCACGGTCACCCCCGCGGTCGGCCCGAGGTTGACCGTCGCCACCTCGTAGTCACCGCCGCCGCTGGGGTAGGCGTGCACCGTCTGGCGGTAGGACGCCACCACGGTCAGCATCACCAGGGCGACGACGATCGCGATCTTCCACGACCAGACGTAGGCCGACGCTCCCGCGAGCGACAGCATGATGAAGACCTCGTCGGGGGCGTAGGCCACCGAGGAGAGCGCGTCGCTGGCGAAGACGGGGAGGGCGATGCGCTTCGGGAGCAAGGTCTCGCCGAGCTGGGACGAGCGGAGCTTGCGGCCGAGGATGATGCGCTTGGAGACGTCGCCTAGACCCACGGGCGCAAGGCTAGGCCATGCCTGGGGGGCGCTCGACCAGGAACGCCCGGCGGGGCCGCCCGCCCGGTGTAGCGTTCCGACCGTGCACGTCGTGATCATGGGTTGCGGCCGGGTGGGGAGCACCCTCGCCCGGGACCTCGAGGACCGCAGCCACACCGTGTCGGTGATCGACACCAACGCCGACGCGTTCCGCCGGCTCGGGCCCACCTTCGGGGGCCGCAAGGTGATGGGCCTGGGCTTCTCCCGCGACGTGCTCGAGGAGGCCGGCATCCGTGAGGCCGACGCCTTCGCGGCGGTGTCCAGCGGCGACAACTCCAACATCATCGCCGCGCGCGTGGCCCGCGAGACCTTCGGCATCGACTCGGTCGTGGCGCGCATCTACGACCCCGGCCGCGCCGAGGTCTACCAGCGCCTCGGCATCACGACCGTCGCCACGGTCAAGTGGACCTCCGACCAGATCCTGCGCCGGCTGCTCCCCGTGGGGGCGGAGCCCGACTTCCGCGACCCGAGCGGCACCGTCCGGGTCGACGCGATGATGGTCAGCCCCCAGTGGATCGGGCAGCGCACGGTGCTGTTCCAGGACCAGTCCAAGAGCCGCATCGCCTGGATCGACCGGCTCGGCGAGGGCATGCTGCCCCACCGCGAGAGCGTCCTGCAGGACGGCGACATGATGCACCTGGTGATGCGCGAGGAGAACGCGCAGCACGTCTACGACGTCTTCGAGCGCGGACCCGAGGAGGACTGATGCGCGTCGCCATCGCCGGCGCGGGGGCCGTCGGCCGCTCCATCGCCACCGAGCTGATCGAGAACGGTCACAAGGTGCTGCTGATCGACAAGGAGCCGCGCGCGATCGCGCCCGAGCGCGTGCCGGGCGCCGAGTGGCTGCTGGCCGACTCCTGCGAGCTGTCCTCCCTCGAGGAGGCGCGGCTGGAGATCTGCGACGTCGTCATCGCCGCGACCGGCGACGACAAGGCCAACCTGGTCACCTCGCTGCTGGCCAAGACCGAGTTCTCCGTGCCGCGCACGGTCGGCCGGGTCAACCACCCCGACAACGAGTGGCTGTTCACCGAGGCCTGGGGCGTCGACGTCAACGTCTCGACCCCGCGCATCATGTCGGCGCTGGTCGAGGAGGCGGTGTCGGTGGGCGACGTGGTGCGCCTGTTCACCTTCCGCCAGGGCAACGCCAACCTGGTGGAGATGACGCTCCCGTCGACCTCGCCCTTCCTGGGCAAGCCGTGCGGGCTGGTCCCGTGGCCCGAGAACTGCCGCCTGGTCACGATCCTGCGCGACGGCATGGTCTACACCCCCGACCGCGAGCAGCCCCTCGAGGCCGGCGACGAGCTGCTGTTCGTGGCCGACCAGGACGCCGAGCCCGAGCTGGCGCGCCTGCTCAACCCGCACGACTGAGCCGGACCACCCCCGGTCAGCCCGCGGTGGCCAGCGGCGTCCGGTTGCGGCTGAGCAGCCACACCATGAAAGCCAGCGCCGCGAGCTGCAGCGGCCAGCCCATGACCACCTTGAGCACCCCGAGCGCGGCGACGTAGGCGTCGGCGTCGTCCGCGGCCCGCCCGGCGAGGTAGACCGGCCCCTGCACCACCACGCGCAGCGCGCACGGCGCGGCCAGCGGCCAGGTCAGCCGGGTGCACAGCCGCAGCACCTGGGGGTCGCGGCGCCACGCGACCGGGTCCTCGGCCATCGCGCCGACCATCGCGCCCACCACCGGGAACCGCAGCAGGATGCTCAGCACGATGACCACGGCGTAGCCGGCGTTGTAGACCAGCCCGGGCAGGAAGTAGGCCAGTGCCTTGTGCGACTCGTCGCCGCCGTTGCGCCCGCCCAGCCAGACGAACAACACCCCGATCCCGATGCCGAACAGCGCGTTGAGCACGAACTGCACCGAGCTGCGCTGTGCCAGGCGAACGGCCAGCAGCACCACGGCGAGGCCCACGCTGACCGCGACCGCGGCGGCGACGTCCTTGGTCGTGACGAAGGTCGCGGTGAAGGCGATGGTGGGGACGGCTGCCTCGGCCATGCCTCGCTTGCCGCCGAGCGCGGTCGCGAGCTGGCGGCGTACGGCGGCCTCGACGGTGTCGGTGCCGACGTGGACGTGGTGCTCGGGGTCGGCCGGGTCCTCGTGGACCGGCAGGCCGTGCCGGGTGGCGACGTCGTCGGCCTCGTCCTGCTCCGTCACGAGGCCCGCAGGTCGTAGCGCGGGTTGAACATCAGCCGGGTCTCGTCGTGCACCCCGATGCGGCCCTGCACCTGGAGCGCGCGGCCGGGCTCGATGCCGGCGATGCGCCGGCGCCCCAGCCAGACCAGGGTGAGGATGCCGCTGCCGTCGAAGAGCTCGGCCTCGAGCGCGGGCACCCCGCCACGGGGACGCAGCGTCACGGTCTTGAGGATGCCCTCGATCGCGACCAGGTCGCGGTCCTTGGCCTGGTTGATCGGGCAGCAGCCGGCGCGCTGGGTCACGTCGCGCAGCTCGCGCGCCTCCTGGGTGGAGTGGCTGGCCCAGCGGTTGAGGCTGGTGCGGAGACGGCCGGACTTGGGCATGCCTCCAGCGTAACCGCGTCCGGAGGGTGCGCCGACCCTGTGGTCAGGCCTGACGCCGCGCCTCGGGCGGCAGCTGCAGCGGCAGGGCGTCGCCGGGCGGCATCGGGTCGCCGCCGCGACGCACCACCACCTGCGACAGCGCGGTCTCCAGGAGCCCGTCGGAGTGCCACTCCGAGGCCGGTCGGCCATAGGCCGAGACGCGCAGCAGCCAGCGCGGGCCGTCGATGCCGAGCAGCAGGGTCGGCTGGGTGACGGTCTGGCCGTCGGGGGTCTGTCCCTGCATGACCAGGTGCAGCGCCTTGCCGTAGGGACCGTCGACCTCCGTGCCACCGGCCCCCTGGCGCTGGAGGTCGGCGAGGATCTCCGCGCGGACGTCCTCCCACATCGCATGGTGCCGGGAGGCGGCGAACGGCCGCAGCTCGAGTGCTCCGTCCTCGGCCACGAGCAGGGCCGCCACGACCGTCTCCGAGGCCTCGTCGACCTGCAGCCGCACCTCGAGGTCGGGGTGCCCGGCGATCGAGATCGCCCCGAGGTCGATCCGGCCCGGGTCGTCCTCCTCGAGCGGGTGGTCCTCGACGTCCCACGGCCCGGTGGCGGGCCGGCTCCCGGCGGTGTCCCCGGTGTCCCCGGTGTCCCCGGTGTCCCCGGTGTCCCCGGTGTCCCCGGTGTCCCCGGTGTGCCGGTGACCCGGGGCGGCGATCTCCGCCCGGCCGGTGGCGCGGTGCTTGCGGCGTCGTCTCATCGTCTCGTCTCGCTCGTGTCGGTGGGGTGGGTGGGAGCGCCGGTCGTCGGGGTCGGGGAGGCGAAGCCCCCCGTCGAACCGTAGCCGCCCTCGCCGCGGCTCGAGGCGGGCAGCGCCTCGACCTCGACGAAGCGGGCCTGCTCGACGCGCTGCACGACCAGCTGGGCGATCCGGTCGCCCTTGGCCAGCACGACCTCCTCGCGCGGGTCGAGGTTGATCAGCAGCACCTTGACCTCGCCGCGGTAGCCCGCGTCGACGGTGCCCGGGGTGTTCACGATCGACAGGCCGCAGCGGGCGGCCAGGCCGGAGCGCGGGTGCACCAGGGCGACGTACCCCTGCGGCAGGGCCATCGCCAGCCCCGTCGGGAGCAGCGCCCGCTCCCCCGGCGCGAGGCGCACGTCGACGGTGGTGCACAGGTCCGCCCCGGCGTCGCCGGGGTGGGCGTAGGACGGCACGACCGCGTCGGGGTGCAGCCGTCGCAGGCTGATGTCGACCACGCGGCCACCTTAAGGGGAGGCCGACCGCGAGGCGGAGGCGAGCCTGAGACAATTGCGCCGTGCCACCGACGTCCCCCTCCTACGCCGAGGTCCTCCGGGTCCCGTTGCGCTGGTGGGCGGTGGCGACGATGTTCCACGCCTCGGCGCTGCTGGCGTTCCTGGTCGCCGGGATGGGGGTGTGGGCCTACGTCCTGGGAGGCTCCATGCTGGCCCTCAACGTCGCGGTCTTCCTCTCCTACGGCGGCGCGTACGTCGAGGTGCGCGGCGGGACGCTCTACGCCGGCCACGCCCACATCCCGCTCGCGCTGCTGGCCGAGCCGCGTGCGCTCGACGGCGACGAGGTGCGGCTCGCGCTGGGCGTCGACGCCGACGCCCGGGCCTACCTGCTGGTCCGGCCCTACATCCGCCGCGGGGTCCTGGTCCGGGTCACCGACCCCGCCGACCCGGCGCCCTACTGGCTGGTCTCCAGCCGCCACCCGCGCACGCTGGCGGCGGCCATCGCCGCCGGGCTGGCGGTTACCGGAGCGCCGGATCGGGCAGACTGAGGCCGACCCTCCCTGGGTCGCACCTGGAAGGAGATCCATGGCCGGCAAAGCCCAGAACGTCACTGCTCTCGTCGCCACCCTCGGGGTGACGGCCGCGGTCAAGAAGGTGGCCGACGCGACGTGGCGCCTGGGGTCGGGCGGCAAGCAGCCGCCGACGGACCCCGCCGACCCCGACATCGAGGTCCGCGAGGCGATCCTGTGGGCCGTGATCAGCGGCTCGGCGATCAGCGTCGCCCGGTTGTTCCTGGCCCGTCGCCTGGCCCGGCGCGAGCGCGGGGAGTCCGCCGTCACCAAGGCGGTCCACCCCTGAGCCGAGGCGGGCGCACCCGCACCGACGCACCGAGGCCCCCGTCCGGACGGACGGGGGCCTCGTCGCGTGGTCGGTCGCGGCCGGTGCGACCGGGTCAGACGCAGTCGCGGCAGATCATGTTCTTGCCGTCGGCGAGCTGGCTGCGGTGGTGCACCAGGAAGCAGCTCATGCACGTGAACTCGTCCTCCTGGCGGGGCTTGACCTCCACCGAGAGCTCCTCGTTGGACAGGTCGGCGCCGGGCAGCTCGAAGGACTCGGCCGCCTCGGTCTCGTCCTCGTCGACCTTGCCGGAGTTCTTGTCGTGCCGGCGGGCCTTGAGCTCCTCGATGCTCTCCTCGCTGGCCTCGTCGTCGGTCTTGCGCGGAGCGTCGTAGTCAGTAGCCATCGTGCTTCTCTCCCGTGTCGGTGGGTCGTGCCACCTGCGTCTGTCCTCGTCGTGGGTGCGGGTGCGGGCCAGGACCGACCCCCACCTCGCGGCCCTGCTCGCGTTGCGGATTGTGCACCATGGACCCAAGAAATGCAGCACCGGGCCTCACACGTCCGGACACGTGAGCCGCGGCTCACGCCCCCGCAGGTGCAGTGCCCTGTCCGCGTGGGGGTGAACCACCGTCGAGGAACCCGCATTCCCGCACCAGCTCCAGCATCTCCTCGTACGCCGTGGCGGGGGCCGCCAGGATGCAGTCGCCACCGCCCACCCCGGTGTGCAGCCCGACCCGGGCCCCGGCCTCCTGGGCGACCAGACCACCTGCCGCGTGGTCCCAGACGTGGACGCCCTCCTCGACGTAGGCGTCGGCCGAGCCCTCCGCCACCCGGCACAGGTCGAGCGCGGCGGACCCGAACCTGCGCAGGTCGCGGACCCGGGGCAGCATCGCCGCGACGGCCCGGCCCTGCAGGGTGCGCAGCGAGGCCTCGTAGCCGAAGCCGGTGAGCACCAGGCGCTCGCCCATCGGCGGCACCGGCCGCACCCGGAGCGGCCGTCCGTCTCGCGTCGAGCCGTGTCCGCGCGCGGCGGTGTAGCGCGTGCCGCCGAAGACGTCGACCACCGCCCCGGCGACCACCTCGTCGCCGACCCGAGCGGCCACGCTGACCGCGACCGAGGGCAGGCCGTAGAGGAAGTTGACGGTGCCGTCGATCGGGTCGACCACCCAGGAGACGCCGTCCGCGTCGTCGGCCGGCAGGTCGCTGCCCTCTTCGCCCACGAAGCCGTCCCCCGGCCGGAGGACGGCCAGGCGGTCGCGCAGCAGCTGCTCGACCTCGCGGTCGGCTGCGGTGACCACGTCGGTGCCCGAGGACTTGGTCGCCGCCACCTCGACGCCCTCCGCGCGCCGGCGCCGGGCCAGGTCCGCGGCCTCGACGGCCAGCTGCTCGGCGAGCGCGCGCAGCGCCTGGGGGTCGAGGTCCGACCGGCGACCGGTCGCGGCCATCAGTCGGAGCCGCAGCAGGCGGGACGCTCGCCGCGCGGGTTGGCGCAGCAGCCGGGCGGGCAGACGTCCCAGCTCGGGCCCAGGGAGCCCAGCGCGGGCCGCTCGACGCTCTCGCCGCGCTCGACGGCCGCACGCTCGAGCAGCAGGTCGCCGACCACCGCCACGAAGCGTGGGTCGATGCCGGCGGTCGCCGCGCGGACGAAACCGATCCCGGCGTCCTCGGCGGCCTGCGCGGCCTCGGTGTCGAGGTCGTAGATGACCTCCATGTGGTCGGCGATGAACCCGATCGGCACCACCACGACGGCCGGAGCGCCCTCCTTGGCGAGCTCGGCGATGCGGTCACCGACGTCCGGCTCGAGCCACGGCACCTGCGGAGGTCCCGACCGGGAGCAGAACACCAGCTCGTGCCGGACCCGGTTGCCGGTCTCGCGGCGCACCCGGTCGGAGACGAGCTGGGCCACGGTCCGGTGCTGGTCGACGTAGGCACCGCCGAGGCGTTCGCCGGACCGGCCCGAGGCGTCGTTCATCGAGATCGGGATCGAGTGGGTGACGAACAGGACGACCGCGTCGTTGCGCTGGCGCTCGGGCAGCTCGCTCAGCGAGGTCAGGGTCGCATCGACCATCGGCTCGACGAAGCCCGGGTGGTTGAAGTAGTGCCGCAGCCGGTCCAGCCGCAGCCCGTCGGGGTCGTGGGGGCCGTCGGTGGCGCTGCCGCCCAGCGCGTCGGCGAGGTTCTCGCGATACTGCCGGCACCCGGAGTACGACGAGTAGGCGCTGGTCAGGAAGCATGCGACCCGCCGGTGCCCGGCCTCGCGGATCTCGCGCACGGTGTCGGTGAGGTAGGGGTCCCAGTTGCGGTTGCCCCAGTAGACCGGCAGGTCCAGGCCACGCCCGTGGAGGTCCTCCTCCACGGCTTGGCGCAGCTCGCGGTTGAGGTCGTTGATCGGGCTGCGTCCGCCGAAGAGGAAGTAGTGCTCGCCCACCTCCTCGAGCCGCTCGCGGGGGATCCCGCGGCCCCGGGTGACGTTCTCCAGGAAGGGGACGACGTCCTCCGGCTTCTCGGGTCCGCCGAAGCAGACCAGCAGGACGGCGTCGTACGGCGACGGATCGGCGGGCATGACCCTCATCCTAGAGAGCGTGATCAGCACCTACCGCCGCGTCCTGTCGCTGCCCGGCGCCGCGGCCTTCACCTCGGCCGGGCTGGTGGCCCGCATCCCGATGTCGATGACCGGGCTGGGCATCGTGCTGCTGGTGACCCGGGCGTCCGGCTCCTACGCGCACGCCGGGCGGGTCTCGGCGACCTACGTCGTGGCCACCGCGCTGGTGGCCATCCCCCTGGCCCGGCTGGTCGACTCGCTCGGCCAGCGCCGCGTGCTGCTGCCCGCGGCCCTGGTCTCCGGGGCGGCCCTGGTCACGATGGTGCTGGGCGTGCGACTGGACTGGGCGTCGCCGCTGGTCTACCTCGCGGCGTTCGTGGGTGGCGCGACGATGCCCAACTTCGGGGTGGCCGTGCGCACGCGCTGGACCCACGCGCTCGACGCCGAGGACGGTGCGGGCGACCGGGGCTCGCTCGACACCGCCTTCGCGTGGGAGGCGGTGATGGACGAGGTGGTCTTCGTGGTCTCCCCCGCGGTCGCGACGTTCCTGGCGGCGACCGCCTCGCCCTCGGTGACGATCGCCACCTCGGTCGCCTGCCTGCTGGTCGGCGCGGTCTGGCTGCACTCGCAGCGCGCGACCGAGCCCCCGGCGCACGCCGGGGACGTCGACCTCGGGTCGATGGGCCGGCTGCCGTGGCGCACGCTCGGTCCCCTGGCGCTGACCGGCACGCTGCTCGGCATCGCGTTCGGCGGCTGCGAGGTCGCGACGGTCGCGCTGGCCGACGAGCAGGACCGGCCGATCGCCGCCGGGGTCATCCTCGCGGTGTGGTCGCTGGGCAGCCTGGTCGCCGGGCTGGTGACGGGCGCGATGACGCTGCGGCGGTCGGCCGCGACCCGGGTGCGCCTGGGGCTGCTCGCGCTCGCGGTCGCCTCGCTGCCCACGCCGTTCCTCGGCGAGTCGCTGGTGCTGACCGGGTTCTTCCTCTTCTTCGTCGGAGGCGGGATCGCCCCGACCCTGATCGCGTCGGTCTCGTGGGTGGAGTCGCTGGTGCCGCGCAGCCGGCTCAACGAGGCACTGGCGGTCTACTCCACCGGCATCGTCGCCGGCGTGGCCCCGGGCGCCGCCCTGTCCGGGGCCATGGTCGACGCCTCCGGCGCCCGCGCGTCGTACGCCGTGCTGGTGGCGGGCCTCGTCGTGGCGGCGCTGCTCGGCCTGGTCACGCGCGCGCCGGCGACCGTGCGGGAGACTGAGCCGGTGAGCGAGGGAGAGGCACGGCCATGACGACGTGGACGAGCTGGTCGGGGCTGACGACCGCCCGGCCCCGCCAGGTGATCCGGCCCACCAGCCCCGAGGAGGTCGCCGATGCGGTGGTGGCCGCCCGCGCCGCAGGACTGCGGGTGAAGATGGCCGGCAGCGGCCACTCCTTCACCGACATCGCCGCGACCGACGGCGTGCTGCTGGACCCCACCGGCCTGACCGGCCTGCTCTCGGTCGACCGCGAGGCGATGACCGTGACCGCGCTGGCGGGCACGACCCTGCGCCAGCTCAACGCCGCCCTCGACGTGCTCGGCCTGGCGCTGCACAACATGGGCGACGTCGACCCGCAGACCCTCGCCGGGGCGCTCTCCACCGGCACGCACGGCAGTGGGGGCGTCACCTCCTCGCTGTCCGGCCAGCTGGAGGCGCTCACCGTCGTCGGAGCCGACGGCGTCGAGCGGGCCGCCGGCCGCACCGACTCCCCCGACCTGTTCGACGCCGCGCGGGTCGGGCTCGGCGCCCTCGGGGTGCTGACCACGGTGACGTTCCGGGTCGAGCCGGCGTTCGTGCTCGAGGCCGAGGAGCGGCCGATGTCGTGGCACGAGGTGCTGGCCTCCTACGACGACCTGGTCACGAGGAACCACCACGTCGACCTCTACTGGTTCCCCCACACCGACAACTGCCTGGTCAAGACCGACAACCGCACGCTCGAGGAGCCGGCCCCGCTGTCCCGCGCACGCGCCTGGGTCGACGACGAGCTGCTGTCCAACACGGTCTTCGGCTGGGTCAACAAGCTCGCCAACGCGCGCCCCTCGCTCGCCCCCCGGGTCAACGCGATCTCCTCGCGCGCGCTGAGCGCCCGCACCTACCGCGACGTGTCGCACAAGGTCTTCGTCTCCTCGCGGCGCGTGGTGTTCCGGGAGATGGAGTACTCCGTGCCGCGCGAGGTCGGCATGGAGGCGCTCGCCGAGGCGCGCCGGGTGATGGAGCGGGCGGGCTGGGACATCACCTTCCCGGTCGAGGTCCGCTGCACCCCGCCCGACGAGGCCTGGCTGTCGACCACCCACGGCCGCGACTCGGTCTACCTCGCCTTCCACGTCCACCGCGACACCGACCACCGGGCCTACTTCGCCGGCGTCGAGGAGGTGCTGCGCGCCTACGACGGCCGCCCGCACTGGGGCAAGCTGCACACCCGCACCGCCGCCGACCTGGCCCCGGCCTACCCGCGCTTCGCCGACTTCCTGGCCCTTCGCGACGAGCTCGACCCCGACCGCGTCTTCGACAACGACCACCTGGCGCGTGTGCTGGGCTGAGCGGGTGCGAGGCTGAAGTACGGTGTCGGGAACCGGCCGCGCGAGGGACCGGTGACGACGACGGACAGCCCGACGGAGAAGTGAATGGACAGCGTGCTGCGGCCCCGTGACATCCAGGCCCGCATCCGGGCCGGCGAGAGCCCCGAGGACGTGGCCGCTGCGGCCCAGACCTCCGTGGACCGCATCATGGGCTTTGCCACCCCCGTGCTCGCCGAGCGCGCCTACCAGGCCGAGCTCGCCCAGAAGGCGTCCGTGCGCCGCCGCACCGCGACCGGTCCCGTCGGCCACCTCGGCCAGGCGGTCGAGGCGTTCCTCGAGCCGCACGGCCTCGGCACCGACGACGTGGAGTGGGACGCCTGGCGACGTGAGGACGGTCGCTGGACCGTCCTGGCGACGTACCTCTCCGGCGCCGCGCAGCAGACCGCACGCTTCACCTTCGACACCGGCGGCCGGTTCGTGGTCGCCGACAACGACGAGGCCCGCATGCTGGTCGGCGAGCGGACGGCCGAGGAGACCGCTCCGGCCGAGCGCCCGGGGCCGGCCGGGTCCACCGACCCCGAGGCCACCGGGGCCACCGAGCCCACCGAGCCCATCGACGCCTCCACCGATCCGGCGGAGGCGACCGGACCCGGCGCGGACGACGACCAGCTCGCGCTCGGCGACGACACCCTCGGCATGGTGCTGGGCCGCGCCGCCGGCGAGTCGACCCGCACCCCGTCCCCCGAGCCGGAGGTGACCGAGGACCTCTCCCCCGTCGCCCGCGCCCTGCGACCGCCGGCCGGCCCGCCGGCCGGCACCGGCGACGCCGACTGGATGGTCACCCAGGCCAGCGAGCGTCCCGAGCGCCCCGCCCCCGCCCCCGCCGCCGAGGCGGACCAGGACGAGCCGGTGGACGCCGAGCCCGTGGCGGTCGGGCCCACCTCGTCCGGGCCGGTCGAGGACGAGCCCTTCGAGGAGGCGCTGTTCGCCGCCCCGGTGCCCGCGCAGCCGGGGTCGCCGGGGTCGCCGGAGTCGTCGGGGGAACCGGCCGCCGAGGCGGGGACCGCCGACGAGGCCGCCTCCGAGGAGCCTCCTGCCGACGAGCCGCGCAAGCCGGCCCGGGCCGCCCGTGGCCGCGGCCGCGCGTCGGTCCCGAGCTGGGACGAGATCATGTTCGGCACCCCCAAGGACCCGTGAGCCGGGCGCTCCTGGCGCGGACCCCGTGTTACCGGTGAGTAGCTTCACCGGGTGGAGGGCTTACCCCCGACCCGGCCGAGGCCATACCCTGACGGCTCACGACCGACGACCCGTCGACCCTGACCGCCCACTCCCCTCCGCGAGGACCGCATGACCTACTTCGTCACCGGCGCCACCGGCTTCATCGGCCGCTACCTCGTCCAGGAGCTCCTGGACAACCGGGAGGGCGAGGTCGTCGTCCTGGTGCGGGAGGGCTCGCGGCGCCGCATGGAGCGCCTGGTCAGGCTGTGGGGCCACCCGTCGCGGGTCACCCTGGTGAGCGGCGACCTGGCCGAGGCCGCGCTCGGCGTCGACCCGGCCTGGGTCGCGGAGCACGCCGGGTCGATCGACCACTTCTTCCACCTCGCGGCGATCTACGACATGACCGCCTCCGACGAGCAGAACGAGACGCTCAACGTCGGCGGCACCCGCAACGCCCTCGAGCTCGCGGCCGACCTCGACGCCGGTTGCTTCCACCAGGTCTCCTCGATCGCCGCGTCCGGCGACTACGAGGGCTTCTGGGACGAGACCATGTTCGACGTCGGGCAGCGGCTGCCCTCGCCCTACCACCGCACCAAGTTCGAGTCCGAGAAGATCGTGCGCGAGGAGTCCGCGGTCCCCTTCCGGATCTACCGTCCCGCCATGGTCATCGGGCACTCCGAGACCGGCGCGATGGACAAGGTCGACGGGCCCTACTACTTCTTCCCGATCCTCAAGGCGCTGCGCGACGCCCTGCCGTCGTGGACCCCGCTGGTCGGCATCGACCTCGGCGACACCAACCTCGTGCCGGTCGACTACGTCGCCAAGGCGATGGACCACCTGGCCCACCTCGAGGGCCGCGACGGCGAGGCCTTCCACCTGGTCAACCCCGAGCCCCAGCGCACCGTCGACGTGGTCAACCTGTTCGCGGACGCGGCGAAGGCGCCGCAGTTCGCCACCCCGATCGACCGCGACGTCACCGGCCGGGTGCCGACCAAGCTGCTCCCCCGGTCGATCCGCCCGCGCAACCTGGTCA
Source organism: uncultured Actinomycetota bacterium (assembly GCA_963811385.1). Lineage (GTDB taxonomy): Bacteria > Actinomycetota > Actinomycetes > Propionibacteriales > Nocardioidaceae > Marmoricola_A. Next base: position 109,965 of record CAWEQX010000017.1, read on the forward strand.
GGGCCGCCCTCCGCACGCCGCCCGCCCAGCTCGCGCTGCGCGAGACGATCGGCCGCCTGGGCCTCCCGCCGGAGGTCATCGAGCACGCCGGCTTCCCCACCGTCTACGGCGCGCGCCTCACCGAGCAGGCGCTGGCCGGCTCCGGCATCTCGGTGCCCGACCTGGAGAGCTACGCCCTGTCGGTGTGGAACTTCTGGGAGGAACAGCTCGACCTGTCGCTGGCCAAGGACAAGCGCGTCGTCGAGACCCTCCGGGGCAAGACGGTCGTGATCACCGGCGCCTCGTCGGGCATCGGCATGGTCACCGCGTTCAAGGTCGCCCAGGCCGGCGGCATCCCCGTGCTCGTGGCCCGCGGCAAGGACAAGCTCGAGGCCGCCAAGGACGCGATCGAGGCGCGCGGCGGCACGGCGTACCTCTTCCCCTGCGACCTGTCCGATCTCGAGGCCATCGACGACCTGGCCAAGCGGCTGTCGACCGAGCTGGGCTCCGTCGACTACCTGGTCAACAACGCCGGCCGCTCGATCCGCCGGTCGGTCAAGCTCAGCCAGGACCGCTTCCACGACTTCGAGCGCACGATGCAGCTGAACTACTTCGGCGCGATCCGCCTGATCATGGGCCTGCTCCCCGCGATGCGCAAGCAGCACCGTGGGCACATCGTCAACATCAGCTCGATCGGCGTGCAGACCTCGCCGCCGCGGTTCAGCGCCTACGTCGCCTCCAAGGCCGCGCTCGACGCGTGGAGCAACGTGGTCAGCTCCGAGGTCGTCGGCAACGGCATCACCTTCACCAACATCCACATGCCGCTGGTGAAGACGCCGATGATCGCCCCGACCAAGATCTACGACAAGTTCCCGACGATCAGCCCGGCCCAGGCCGCGGACATGGTCGTCCGGGCGCTCGTCGACCGGCCACACGAGATCAACACGACCCTCGGCACGGCCGGCGCCCTGGCGCACACGCTGGCGCCGAAGACCGCCTTCCGGGTGCTCAACCTCGCCTACAAGGTGTTCCCCGACTCCGCGGCGGCCCGTGGCGAGACCGCCAAGACCGAGCCCGACGTGACCACCCAGCAGCAGCTGCTGCTGGCGCGGCTCACCAAGGGCGTGCACTGGTGAGCCGGCGCCGCTAGCGTGGGCCCGCACGCCGGTGGCCGAGGGTCCCCCGGTGGCCGAGCTCGCCGGGACCACGCCGCGCGCGATCTGACATGACCGGTCCGCCCGCCGACGTGCCCGAGCCGGACGAGGTCGCCGTGCGCCGGCTCCTCGCGGCCTCTCCTCGCCCCGATCTCGCCGACCTGCCGCTGTCCTTCGTGGCACGCGGCTGGGACAACAGCGTCTGGCGCGTCGGCGACGCGCTCGCCGCGAGAATCCCGGTGCGCGAGCTGGCGGTCCCCCTGATCCGCAACGAGGCCAGGTGGGGCGCCGAGGTCGCCGCTCCGCTCGTGGCTCTCGGTGCCGCCGCCGCGATGCCGGTCCAGCTCGTGCCCGCCGACCCCCATCCCTACCCGTGGCTGCTCACCACCTGGGTCGAGGGCGACCTCCTGGAGGACGTGCCGGTCGCCGAGCGCGGTCCCGTGGCGGAGGGGCTCGCGGCCGCGTTGCCGGCACTGCACCGCCCGGCACCGTCGGAGGCACCCCTCAACCCGTTCCGGGGGCTCGACCTCGCCGACGTCGCGGACGTCGGCCCGGAGGCCCTCGAGCAGTCCCGGCGCCTGCTCGGGGGGCAGGTCGAGGACCTGCTCCAGGTCCTCGCCGACGGTCGCGCCGCCTCCCGCTGGACCGGCCCGCGGGTGTGGTGCCACGGCGACCTGCACCCGCGCAACCTGCTGCTCCGACGTGCGGCTCCGTCTGCTTCCCGGTCCGCGGAGGCCCCCGCCTCGCGTCTCGGGGTGCTGGACCACGGCGACCTCACCTCGGGCGACCCGGCCGTGGACCTCGGCGTCCTGTGGCTCGCCTTCTCCGCGGACGACCGTGCCACCGCGCTCGGGGTGCTCGCGCCGGCCTACGACCCGGACGCGGTCGCCCGCGCCCGCGGTTGGGCGGCCCGGTTCGTGCTGGCCGTGGCCGGAGTGCACCCCGAACCCTTCGCCAGGACGCTGACCCACGCGACGTCGCAGCTGCTCGCCTGATCCCGACGCGCGACGACGCAGCCCCGGGCCCGGGCCATCGGCGGGGGTGAGGTGCGTGGTCCCGCCGGGGTCGTCGGCGGCGGCGTAGGCGGGGTGGTGGTGGGCACGGCCACCAGGTGTCGAGCCGCGCGGGCTCGAGGCCCCTACCGGTGCACCCGGTGCGACCGCTCCCCGGTCAGCCGCCGGTCTCCACAGGCCGCTCGGGATCGGCCGTCCAACCGCTCCACGACCCGGCGTACAGGGCAGCCTCGACGCCCAAGCCGTGCAGCACGAACGCGTCGTGGGCGGCCGTCACCCCCGACCCGCACGAGACGCCGACCGTCCCGCCGCTGCGCGCGACCCCCACGGCATCGGCGTACACCTCGCGGAGCTGCTCCTCCGGCAGGAACCGAGCGCCCGAGCCCTCGCCGAGGTTGGCCGACGTCGGCACGTTGCGCGCGCCGGGCACGTGACCGGCGACCGGGTCGACCGGCTCCGTGTCACCACGGAACCGCTCGGGTGCGCGGGCGTCGACCAGCAGACCGGACCGCGCGACCTGCGCGGCGCCGTCCGCGTCGAGGACCGGCAACCGGCCGGGACCGGGCACGAAGTCACCGGTGACGACGGGCGCCTCGCCTTCCTCCACGGCACCGTCCGAGGCCACCCACGCCGCCCACCCCCCGTCGAGCAGCCGCACGTCCTCGAGGCCGTGGTGTCGCAGCAGCCACCAGGCGCGGGCAGCCGCGGTGCCGGACGTGTCGTCGTACACCACGACCGGCCGCGAGGCGGTCACGCCGCAGCGCCGCATCGCATCCCCGAACCGCTCGGGGTCCGGCAACGGGTGCCGCCCGCGTCCGTCGACCGGCGCGCCCGGCGGGTCCGCGAGGTCGCGACCGAGGTCGACGAACGCGGCGCCGGGGACGTGCCCGGCGAGGTACTGCTCGCGACCGTCGGTCCGCCCGAGCTGCCACCGCACGTCGAGCAGGGTCACCTCGGGCAGGAGCTCGGCCAGGGACTCCGGAGTGATCAGGTCGCGCACGCGCGCCACGCTACAAGTCGCGCACGCGCGGCCCGCGTGCAGGCGGGGCTCAGCCGAACGGCAGCGGGTCGCTGATCATCGACACCGCACGCGCCCGGGCGGCGGTCATCCGTCGCCGGTGGTGCTGGCGGCACAGCACCTCGTAGCCCACCTCGGTCGGCGCCTCGTCGAGGTCCGCCACGTCGCCGACCACGACCACGTCGCCCTCGGTGACCATCTCACCGTTCTCGGTGCGGGCGTTGTGGGTGGCGCGCTTGCCGCACCAGCACAGCGCCTCCACCTGCAGCGTCTGGATCCGGTCGGCGAGCTCGACCAGCCGGGCCGACCCGGGGAACAGCGAGGTGCGGAAGTCGGTGAGGATCCCGAAGCAGAACACGTCGATCTGCAGCTCGTCGACGATGCGCGCCAGCTGGTCGACCTGCGAGGGGGTGTAGAACTGCGCCTCGTCACAGATCAGGTAGTCGATCCGCGCACCGTGGGTCAGCGAGTCGACGACGTAGCCCCAGAAGTCCAGGTCGGGCCCGACCTCGAGGGCGTCGTGCACCAGGCCCAGCCGCGACGACACCCGTGCCGACCCGGCGCGGTCGTGGCTGGTGAACAGCCGGCCGACGCGGCCGCGCGCGGCGTAGTTGTGGTTGGTCTGCAACGCCAGCGTCGACTTGCCGGAGTCCATCGTCCCGGTGAAGTAGAGCAGCTCGGCCACCGCGCAATCCAAGCACGTCAGCAGACCAGGACGGGGACCAGCATCTCCTCCGGCGTGAGCGAGCCGTGCATGCCGACCAGCCGCGCCTCGTAGGGGAAGTCGCGCGAGCTGAGCACGGCCGTCGTGCCTCTCGCCGCGACGACCACGTCACCGATGCGGGGGCGGACGCCCGGCGACACCTCGCCGAACCAGTCCTCGGCGAAGGCCTCGTCACGGGTGAGCACGGTCGCCCGCTCGCCCAGCGTGGCGCGCCACGTGGCGGCGACGGAGTCGACGGCGCCGGCGGCGCAGTAGAGGTGGCGGAAGCGCGCCTCTCCCCCGAGCAGCACCAGGCCGTCGCGCAGCTCCGGGTCGGCGTCGACGTCGATCCGCGAGGCGTCGTCGGCGTCGACCATGCCGTGGTCGGCGATCACCACGATGCGTACGTCGGGCGCGAGCGTCTCGCGCAGGCGCTCGGCCGCCTGGTCGGTCATCGACAGCTGGGCCCGCCACTGCGCCGAGTCGACCCCGTAGCGGTGGCCGGTCCAGTCGAGGTCGCCGTCGTAGACGTAGGTCAGGGAGGGGTGGTCGGAGCTCGCCGCCTGCACCGCGACGATCCGCTCGCCCCACCGGTCCGCACCGACGAACGCGGCTCCCCGCGACGAGGCGTCGGTCAGCCCGGACCCGAGGAACTCGCGCTTGTTCACCGCGGTCGTGACGACCCCCTCCGCGGCCAGCCGCCCGAAGATCGTGTGGTGGGGCTGCCAGTCCCCGGAGTCGACGTCCTTGCTCCACTGCAGGTGGTTGAGCAGCCGGTCGGTGCCGGGGATGCGCGCGGTGTAGCCGACGACCCCGTGGCCGCCGGGCGGCATGCCGGTGCCCAGCGTGGTCAGCGACGTCGCGGTCGTGGACGGGACGCCGGCCGTCACCTCCGCCGACCCCTCCAGCAGCCCGGACAGGAACGGGGCGTCCTCGGGGTGCGCGGCCAGCAGCTCGCGGCCCATCCCGTCGACGAGGAAGACGACGTAGCTCCCGGCGTCGGGGAGCACGAGCCCGCTCCCCTGCGGCGCGTGGTCGTCGAGCGGTCGCCCGATCGCGCGTGCGACCGCGGGGAGGACGTCGGCCAGGGAGCGGTCGCCGTAGGCCGGGGCGACGAAGTCGCCCACCTCAGCGATGCGTCCGCACGCCGACCGAGCCGGGTCCGCCGGACGTGCGTGCCGACAGCGCGGCGGAGAAGTCGAGCAGGTCGCGGACGGCGTTCGGGCCTTCCGCGGCGGCACTCACGCGCAGCGAGAAGTCGTCGGAGGCGACCAGGCCGGTGTAGCCGTGGTCGGCCTCGCAGTTGGGGTCGCTGCACAGTGCCGGCTCCAGGTCGACGCGACCGGTCGCCCCCCAGCCGATCGTCAGCACCGCCTCCGCCGCGGCCGCCGAGCCGCCCCGCGAGTCGGGCTCGGTGACCATCCGGCTCACCACGACGTTGCGGATCGCCGAGACCGCGACCGCCTCGGTCGTGGACGAGGTGTAGGGCGAGGGCAGCATGTCGTCCGGCGCGTGGTCGTCGGTGTGGGCCAGGACCAGCCGCGTCGGGGTCAGCACGAGGACGGTCACGTGGCGGCGCACCTCGTCGCGCTCGTCGATCGTCGGCTCGTGGTGGACCAGGTGCGCCTCGACGCTCTCCCCCGCGACGGCGGCGAAGACCGCCTCGGCCACCACGTCGGGGTAGTAGCCGGAGGCCTCGATGGCCGACCTGAGGTCGTGGGATCGGTCGGTGACGCGGTGGTCGCGGGCGGACATGCCGGTCAGTGTGCCACGCGTGGCCGCGGGGCAGGTCCGACCTGGTGGCGACGTCGGTCAGCGCGGGACCGCTCGCGCGAGGCCAGCCCCAGCACGACGCAGAGCGCGACCGGGGCCGTCGGCAGCAGGCGGTCCCGGCGGCTCATCCGGGCAGCGTGTCGGCCAGCGGCTCGCTCATCCGCCGCACGAACCAGTCGGACCGGGCGTCGGTCGCCGGGGCCACGCTCGCCTCGGCGGAGAGCACCGCCGCCCCGCCGGGCCCGGCCATCACCAGGGACAGGTCGAGCAGGCGCACCTCGGGCAGGTCGTTCTTGATCCGCGCCACCCGCAGCACGAGGTCCTCCACGGCGGCGAGGTCCACCGGCTCGCTGCCGCGGTAGCCCAGCAGCAGCGGCGCGGCCTTGATCTCGCGCACCATCTCGACGGCGTCGCGCCGGGTCAGCGGCGGGATGCGGAAGGTGTTGTCGCCCAGCAGCTCGCTGACGAACCCGGCCATCCCGAAGGAGATCACCGGACCGAAGAGCGGGTCCTCCAGGCCGCGGACCGACAGGGACACCCCGGCGGGTGCCCGCCGCTGCACCACGAACCCGCCGTCGGCGCCGGGCTCGACGACCGAGTCCGTCATGGTCTGCCAGGCGTCACGCATCTCGGCCTCGGTGTCGATGTTGCGCCACACGTGGGCCAGGTCGGGCCGCTGGCGCAGGTGCTCGGCAGTGGACTTGAGGACCACGTCCCAGCCGAGGTCGGCCCCCGCCGCCACGGCCGCCTCCTCGTCGGCGACCGGCATGCGGCGCCACAGCTCGACGCCGTAGGCGTCGAGGAGGTCGTGCAGCTCCTCGTCGGTGAGCGCGCGGCCGTCGTGGGAGGCGGCGAGCACCCGGGTGACGACGGCCCGGCCACGGGCGGGGTCGACGTCCTCGTCGGGGTCCGGCTCCACCTCGGGCCGCCCGAGCCACTCGGCGTACTCCGCGGCGCGCGCGAGCGCGACGACCGCCGCCGCGGGCGAGGAGTAGGACGGCACGGAGCCGCGCCCGGCCGAGGACCCGGTGGTGTCGGGCACGCGCAGGAGCTCGGGCACCCCCTCGGCGGCGAGGAAGGAGGAGACGACCGGCTTGTCGGACTGCTCCCCCACGACCGCGAGCACGGTGGCGACGTCGGTGCCGCCCGCGTCGACGGGAGGCAGGTAGACCGCGAGCACGGCGTCGATCTCGGGGTCGTCGATGGCCTGGTCGAGCGCGTGCTCGAAGGCGTCCGCGTCGGCGTCGGGCCGCAGGTCGCCGATCCAGCGCGCCTCGAGACCCGTCGCCACGGCGGCGTCGTTGGCCAGCAGGGCGAGCGCGTCGGAGTTGCTGACCACGGCGAGACGGCGTCCGCGCGGCAGCGGCTGGTGGGCCACCAGCTGGGCGACGTCGAACATCTCGTCGATCGTGTCGACCTGGATCACGCCCGCCTGTCGGAACATCGCGTCGACGGCGGCCGTGCCGATCTCGGAGGTCCGGACCGCATGGCCCATCGGCACGCCCTGCGTGGTGCGGCCGGACTTGACCACGATCACCGGCTTGCGGCGCGAGACCCGTCGCGAGATGCGGCTGAACTTGCGCGGGTTGCCCAGCGACTCGAGGTAGAGCAGGACGACCTCCGTGCTGTCGTCCTCCTCCCAGTACTGCAGCAGGTCGTTGCCGGACACGTCCGCGCGGTTGCCGGCGGAGACGAAGGTGGACAGGCCGAGCCCGCGGCGCGAGACGTTCTCGAGGATCGCCACCCCGAGCGCGCCGGACTGGCAGAAGAACCCCGCCCGCCCGCGCGGCGGCATCAGTGGCGACAGGGAGGCGTTGAGCTGCAGGTCGGTGGCGGTGTTGATCACGCCGAGGCAGTTGGGGCCGATCAGGCGCAGGCCGTAGGTGCGGCACAGGCGCAGCACCCGGCGCTGCAGCGCCCGCCCGTCCTTGCCGGACTCGGCGAACCCGGAGGAGACCACGACCACGCCCCGCACCCCCTTGTGGGCGCAGTCGAGGATCACGTCGGGCACGGACTCGGCCGGCACGGCGATGACGGCGATCTCGACCTCGTCGGGGATGTCGGTGACCGAGGCGTACGCCGGCATGCCGGCCACGCTGTCGGCCGCCGGGTTGACGACGTAGACCCGTCCCTGGAAGTCGCCGAGCACGACGTTGCGCACGAGCATCCGGCCGACCGTGTCCTCGCGGCGCGAAGCGCCGATCACCGCGACGCTGCGCGCACCGAGGAAGTGCTGGACCGACGCGGTGTCGGCGCGGTGCTCGCGGGCCAGCATGACGCCCACCGAGGTCTCGGTGGCGTCGATCCCGAACCGCATCGAGACCACGCCGTCCTCGAAGCCGCCCTTGACCTGGTAGCCGGCGTCGCGGAAGACCTGCAGCATGCCGGTGTTGTCGGGCAGCACCTCGGCGACGAACTCCTCGATGCCGAGCTCGCGCCCGATCTGGGCCAGGTGCTCCAGCAGCAGCTGCCCGATCCCGCGGTGGTGGTGGCGGTCCTGGACCAGGAAGGCCACCTCGGCCCGCGGGCGGGCGCCTTCGATCCGCTCGAACTGGCCGACCGCGATCATCTTCTCCGCGACCTCGGCCACCAGCGCGACCTTGGTGACGTGGTCGACGTCGATGAAGCGGCGTACCTCGCGCTCGGACAGCGTCGGCATGGCGGCGAAGAACCGGTAGTACTTCGACTGCGGCGACACGTCGGCGTAGAACTCCACCAGCAGCTCGGCGTCGTCCTGGCCGATGGGTCGCAGGTGGGCCGTCCCGCCGTCACGCAGCACGACGTCGGCCTCCCAGTGCGCGGGGTACGTCGGTGCCTCGTCCACGTCCCCAATCTAACCGCCGGGTGGCCTACGGCGTGCCCCGTGCCGTCCGCGAACCGCCTCCGGCGAGAATGCCCCAATGGCCCGACGCACGACCCGCTCCGCACCGCTCCCCGAGGACTTCGAGGAGCACATCGTCGACATCGACGTCGGCGACGAGATGCGGTCGAGCTTCCTGGAGTACGCCTACTCGGTCATCTACTCCCGCGCCCTGCCCGACGCCCGCGACGGGCTCAAGCCGGTGCAGCGCCGGATCCTCTACACGATGACCGACATGGGGCTGCGTCCCGACCGTGGTCACGTGAAGTCCGCGCGGGTGGTCGGCGAGGTGATGGGCCGCCTGCACCCCCACGGCGACGGCGCGATCTACGACGCGCTCGTGCGCATGACGCAGCCGTGGTCGATGCGGCTCCCGATGGTCGACGGCCACGGCAACTTCGGCTCTCCTGACGACTCCCCGGCCGCCATGCGCTACACGGAGTGCCGGATGGCGCCGCCCGCCGTCGCGATGACGGGGTCGATCGACGAGGACACCGTCGACTTCAAGCCCAACTACGACAGCCGCGAGGAGGAGCCGTCGGTCCTCCCGTCGGCGCTGCCCCACCTGCTGGTCAACGGCGCCTCCGGCATCGCGGTCGGCATGGCCACCAACATGGCGCCGCACAACCTGGTCGAGGTCGTGCAGGCGCTGCGGCACCTGATCACCCACCCGGCCGCCGACCTCGACGCGCTGATGCGGTTCGTGCCGGGGCCGGACCTGCCGACCGGGGGCAAGATCATCGGCCTCGACGGGATCCGCGACGCCTACGAGACCGGCCGCGGCTCGTTCAAGATGCAGGCCACCACGCGGATCGAGAGCGTCACCCCGCGGCGCAAGGGCATCGTGGTCACCGAGCTGCCCTACGGCGTCGGCCCGGAGAAGGTGATCGAGAAGATCAAGCAGCTCGCGCAGACCAAGAAGCTGCAGGGCGTCGCCGACATCAAGGACCTCACCGACCGCGAGCACGGCCTGCGGCTGGTGATCGAGATCAAGAACGGCTTCAACCCCGAGGCGATCCTGGCCCAGCTGCTCAAGCAGACCCCGATGGAGGACTCCTTCGGGATCAACAACGTCGCGCTGGTCGACGGCCAGCCGCGCACGCTGGGGCTCAAGGCCCTGCTCGAGGTGTTCCTCGAGCACCGGTTCACCGTGGTGCGCCGGCGCTCGCAGTTCCGCCGCGACAAGGCCGCCGACCGGCTGCACCTGGTCGAGGGACTGCTGGTCGCGATCCTCGACATCGACGAGGTCATCGCGCTGATCCGCGGCAGCGACAGCTCCGGGGAGGCCAAGGAGCGCCTGATGACGGTCTTCGACCTCACCGATCCCCAGGCGACCTACATCCTCGACATGCAGCTGCGCCGGCTGACCAAGTTCTCCCGCATCGAGCTGGAGAACGAGAGGTCCGAGCTGGAGCAGACCATCGAGGGCCTCGACACCATCCTGGCCGACGACGGGCAGCTGCGCCGGGTCGTCTCCGACGAGCTGGCCGAGGTGGCCAAGGCCTACGGCACCCCGCGCCGCACGGTGCTGCTGGCCGCCGCCGGCCAGGCCGCGAGCGCGAGCTCGGTGCCGCTCGAGGTGCCCGACGACCCGTGCCTGGTGCACCTGTCCTCCGCCGGCCTGCTCGCGCGCACCAGCGACGTCGAGCCGCCCGGCCCGCCGACCGACCGCGCCACCCACGACGTCGTCCTCGCCACGGTCCGTACGACGGCCAGGGGCCAGGTCGGCGCGCTGACCAGCACGGGCCGGCTGCTGCGCCTCGACGTGCTCGACCTCCCGACCCTCCCCCCGACGGCGGGGTCCCCCCACCTGCAGGGCGGCCAGCCGGTCGAGTCGTTCCTGGTCCTCGAGGGGGCCGAGCGGGTGATCGGCCTCTGCTCGCTGCGCGAGGACGGCGCCGGGCTCGCGCTCGGCACGGCCCAGGGCGTGGTCAAGCGGGTCAACCCCGAGGTGCTCGCCCGCGACGCCTGGGAGGTGGTCCGCCTCGCCGACGGCGACGAGGTGGTCGGGGTCGTCGAGCTGGCCGACGGCGAGGAGGAGCTGGTGTTCGTCTCCTCCGACGCCCAGCTGCTGCACTTCCCGGCCTCGGCGGTGCGGCCCCAGGGACGCTCGGGCGGCGGCATGGCCGGCATCCGGCTGGCGCCCGGCGCCACGGCCACGTTCTTCGGCGCGACCCGCACCGACGGTGCCGTCGTGGTCACGATCTCGGGGTCCTCGAGCGCGCTGCCCGGCACCGAGGTCGGCGCGGTCAAGGTGACGCCGTTCTCGGAGTACCCCGGCAAGGGCCGCGCCACCGGCGGCGTCCGGTGCCACCGGTTCCTCAAGGGCGAGGACGCCCTGCTGGTCGCGTGGGCGGGTCGCGACCCGATGGCGGCGGCCGCGTCCGGCCAGCCGGTCGACCTGCCGCCCGCCGACGGCCGGCGCGACGGCTCCGGGGTGCCGGGCAGCCAGCCGATCGCCGCCGTGGCGTCACCGGTGTCTGTCAGGCTGACCCCATGACGAGCACCTCCCGCCGCCTCCCCGCGCTCGCGGCCGCCGCCCTCGTCCTCGCGACGGCGCTCACCGGGTGCAGCGGAGGTGGCGACGAGCCCGAGGAGGATCCGACCACCGTCCTCGCCGACGCCAAGCAGCAGCTGGACACGACCCCGGGGGTCACGCTGTCACTGCACACCGAGGAGCTCCCCAGCGGCGTCGACGGGGTGCTGGACGCCTCCGGCGTCGGCACCCACGCGCCTGCCTTCGAGGGCCAGATCAAGATCCTGTTCAACGGCGTCTCGGTCGACGTGCCGGTCGTCGCGGTCGACGACAAGGTCTATGCGGTCATCCCGTTCGCCGGCGGCGGCTTCGACGAGATCAACCCCGACGACTACGGCGCCCCCGACCCCGCCAACCTGATGAACCCCGACACCGGGGTGGCCAACTGGCTCACGGCCGCCACCGACGTCGAGAAGGGCGGTCGGACCCGCGACGGCGACCAGGTGCTCACCGACTACACCGGCACCCTGGCCGGCCAGGACGTCGCCTCGGTGATCCCCAGTGCCGACGAGTCCGCCGACTTCCCGGTGACGTTCTCGGTCGACGACGACGGCAAGCTGGTCAGGGCCTCGATCCAGGGCCCCTTCTACGGGCCGAAGGGCGAGGTCGACTACACCCTCGACATCTCCGACTACGGCACCGACAAGGACATCACCGCGCCGTGACCGCCGCCGGCGGGCCCGCGGAGGGCGGCGTGGACCGCGCGCAGCGCCTGCTGCTGGGCCTGGCTGCCGTCGCGGTGATGTTCGCCGCGGCCGACACCTACGTCGTCGTGCTCGCGCTGCCCGACATGATGGGCGCAGCCGGCCTCTCGGCCGACGAGCTCCAGCGAGCCGCGCCGATCATCTCCGGCTTCCTGCTCGGCTACGTCGCGGTGCTGCCGCTGATCGGCCGCATCGCCGACCTGCGCGGGCGGGTCCCGGTGCTCATCGCCTGCCTCGTGCTGTTCGCGGTCGGCTCGCTGGTGACCGCCGCGGCGTACGACCTGCCGTCCATGGTCGTCGGGCGCGTGCTCCAGGGCGTCGGCGGCGGCGGCCTGCTGCCCGCGACCCTCGCCCTGGTCGCCGACCTCTATCCCCCGCGCGAGCGGGGGGTCGCCCTGGGCGTCGTCAACGGCATCCAGGAGCTCGGCAACGTCGTCGGCCCCCTGTACGGCGCCCTGGTGCTCGCCCTCGGCACGTGGCGCGACATCTTCTGGATCAACCTGGCGGTGGCTCTCGTGCTCGCCGCGGTGATCCGGTCCCGCGCATCCGGCACGACCCGACCCGTCGAGCGGCGGCGCCCGGACTGGGTGGGGCTGTTCCTGGCCTTCGACGCCCTGGCCTGCCTGACCCTGGTGATGGCGCCCCCCGACCGGCTGGCCTCCGACGTCACCTGGGGGCTGGCCCTGGTGCCCCTCGTGGGGGGCTCACGCTGGCTCTCGCCGCTCGCCCTGGCGGCGATCGGCTTCGCCGTGCTGTTCGTCGTGCGGCTCTTCCGCGCCGAGCACCCCGTGGTCGACGTCCGCTCGTGGCGCGCCACGGCACGGCTGGTCGACGTCTGGGGCTCCTCGTTCCTCGCCGTCGCGCTGGGCGGGCTCATCCTGGCCTTCGCCACCTCGGACCCCAAGGTGCAGGTGTTCTCCCCGGCCGGCCCGTGGCTGCTCCTGGTCAGCGCGGTCGCGACCGCCGCCTTCTGGTGGCGCAACCGCTCGGCCGAGCACCCCCTGGTCCCGCCCGGCGCGATCACCCGGACGCCGGCGTGGGGGGCGATGGTGGTGAGCTTCTTCGTCGGCGCCGCCCTCATCGCCGCACTCGTGGACATCCCGGTCTTCGCCCGCGTGACGATCTACAACGACTCCCAGCTCCAGGCGGCGCTGGTGCTGGTGCGCCTCCTGGTCGGGCTCCCGGTCGGCGCGGTGCTCGGCGGGCTGCTCACCCATCGGCTGCCCCCCGGGATCGTGACCGCGCTGGGGATGGCCGCGTCGGCGTACAGCTTCTGGACGATGTCGAACTGGCCGTTCGAGGCGCTGGAGAGCCCGTGGGCGACCGTGCCGCTGTTCCTGGCCGGCTTCGGCGTCGGCCTGGCGATGCCGCCGACCAACGCGGCGCTGCTCGCCTCGACCACGGCGTCCGCCCACGGCGTGAGCACCGCTCTGCTGGTGGTCTCGCGCAGCGTCGGCAAGCTGGTCGGGCTGAGCGTGCTCACCACCGTCGGGCTGCGCGCCTACTACGCCAACCAGGACGACCTCCCGGCACCGATGGAGGTCTGCGGGGAGGGCGACAGCCGGTGCCCGGCCTACGCGCGGCTGCTCCAGGACGCTGGGCTGGTGGAGCTGCACACCATCTTCTTCGGTGCGGCCGTGTGCTGCGCGATCGCGGGTCTTCTGGCGCTGGTGGTCTACCGCGGCGCCGACACCCGTCACATCGAGGCCTCGCCGTTCGAGGCCGTGGCCGGGTGACGCCACCGCGCCCGTGACCGGAGGAGGTGGCAGGCTGTGCGCATGCAGTTCTCGGGGGAACCCACTCGCGCGCGTCATCGCCTGGCCGGCGCCCCTCCCACGGTCGCCGCCGACCTGCGCTGCCGGGTCGCCTCCGCCGACGCCGGTGAGCCCCTCGCGGGCACCGCACCCCACGCGGTCGGCTGGCTGGCGCTGGAGCAACCGGGTCCGTGGGGTGCCCGGGCGTGGACCTCGAGCCGCCTCGACGCCGCGCTCGGGGCACGCGTCGAGGCGGCGTGTGCGCTCCCCTCCCGCCCCGTGCGCCCGGTGCTGGTGCGGCGGCCCGACGGCACCTCCACCGAGGAGCGCACCGTGCTGCTCGCCCACACCACCCCCGGCTCGTCGTGGCTCCTGGGCGCCGAGGTGCCCGCCGACCGGCTCGCCGGCCTGCCGTGGGAGGCCCTGGCCGTCGCGGTCGCCGCCGGCGACGCCGACGTCGTGCGCCGCGAGCTGCCGGGGTGCGTGCCGGTCCCTCCGCTGCTGCTGGTCTGCACCAACGGCAAGCGCGACCGCTGCTGCGCACTCGAGGGCCGACCGGTCGCGGCCGAGGCGGCGACGGCGCGACCCGGCCGGTGCTGGGAGACCACGCACCTCGGCGGCCACCGCTTCGCCCCGACCGCCGTCGTGCTGCCGTCCGGGTCCCTGCACGGCCGGCTCACCGCCGCGTCGGCCACCGACCTGCTCGAGGCCGCCGACCGCGGCGAGGTCCTCACCTCGGGCGTGCGTGGGCGCAGCACCTGGCCGCCGGCCGCCCAGGCCGCGGAGGCCGCCGTACGCGCGGAGACCGGGGAGGCCGACGCCGACGCCCTGCAGGTGGAGGCCGTGGCCGACGACCGGGTCGTCGTGCGCCACCGGGACGGACGGGGCTGGCAGGTGCGGGTGCGCCAGGAGAGCCGCGACGACCTGCGCCCGGAGTCGTGCGGCAAGTCGCCCGTGCCGGTGGTCGCCTGGGTCGCGGGGGCGCCTGAGCCGCTGAGGTGACGTGGGGTCACGCGCAGCAGGTCCAGGCGCCCGGGTGTGACGATTCCCCCACGACCATGGGGCGAACGACAGGTGCTCGACCGGCGTGGCCCCCGCTAGCCTCGGCCACATGACCGACCAGCCCACCTCCGCCGACTTCGACGACCTGCTGGCGGCCAACCGCAGCTACGCCGACACCTTCGACCTCCAGGGTTTCGACGGCGTCGCCCACGCCGGCGTCGCCATCGTGACCTGCATGGACTCGCGCATCGACCCGTTGCGCATGGTCGGGCTGAGCGCCGGCGACGCCAAGATCCTGCGCAACCCCGGCGGGCGGGTGACCGACGCCGCCCTCGAGGCGCTGGTCCTGGCGACCCACCTGCTCAACGTCGACCGGATCCTGGTCGTGCCGCACACCCGCTGTGCGGTGGCCTCCCACGACGAGGGCGAGCTGCGCCGCCGCGTCGAGGACTCCGCCGGGGTCGACGCGACCTGGCAGCGCTTCCACGTGATCGAGGACCAGCTCGCCACCCTCGCCGAGGACGTGCACCGGGTGACCTCCCACCCCCTCGTGCGAGAGTCCGTGCGCGTCGGGGGCTTCCTGTACGACGTCGACTCGGGGCTGCTCACCCGGCACGTCTGAGCGCGGTGGCCGGCCGCGGGACGGCAGCCGGCCGACCCTCAGGCGTCGATCAGGTCGGCGTCGATCTCGTAGGCGCCCTGCACCAGGAACTCCCGGCGCGGCGCGACCTCGGAGCCCATCAGCAGCTCGAAGACCTCGGCCGCCACCGCCGCGTCGTCCGCGGTGATCCGCCGCAGCGTGCGGTGGCGCGGATCCATCGTGGTCTCGGCCAGCTGGCCGGCGTCCATCTCGCCGAGCCCCTTGTAGCGCTGCACCGGGTCCTTCCAGCGCAGCCCCTTCTTGGTCAGCTCGGCCAGCTTGCGCTGCAGCTCGACGTCGGAATAGGTGTAGACGTACTTCTCCATGCCCTTCTTGGCGTTGGTGAGCTCGATGCGGTGCAGGGGCGGCACCGCGGTGAAGACCCGTCCCGCGGTGATCAGCTCGGGCATGTACTTGAAGAACAGCGTGGCGAGCAGGCAGCGGATGTGGGCCCCGTCGGAGTCGGCGTCGGCCATGAAGATGACCCGGCCGTAGCGCGCCGCCTCGAGGTCGAAGTTGCGCCCCGAGCCCGCGCCGACGACCTGGATGATCGAGGCGCACTCGGCGTTCTTGAGCATGTCGCCCATCGAGGCCTTCTGCACGTTGAGGATCTTGCCCCGGATCGGCAGGAGCGCCTGGTACTCCGAGTCGCGGGCGAGCTTGGCGGTGCCGAGCGCGGAGTCGCCCTCGACGATGAACAGCTCGGTGCGCTCGTTGTCGCCGGACCGGCAGTCGGCCAGCTTGGCCGGCAGGGCCGAGGACTCCAGGGCGCTCTTGCGGCGCTGGTTGTCGCGCTGCGTGCGCGCCGCGATGCGGGTCCGCGAGGCGTTGGCCACCTTGTCCAGCAGGGGCTTGGACTGCGCCTTGTCGGCGCGCTTGGCGGAGGTCAGGAACGCCTTGAGCTCGGCGGCGACGACCTTGCGCACGATGCCGCGCGCGGCGGGCGTGCCCAGCACCTCCTTGGTCTGGCCCTCGAACTGGGGCTCGGCCAGGCGCACCGTCACCACCGCGGTGAGCCCCTCCATCACGTCGTCCTTGACCACGTCGGGCTCGGCGACCTTGAGCGTCTTGGACTCGCGCAGCGCCTCGTTGAGGGTCTTGGTCACCGCGGTCTCGAACCCACCCACGTGGGTGCCGCCCTTGGGGGTGGCGATGACGTTGACGTAGGAGCGCAGCTCGGTGTCGTAGCCGGTGGTCCAGCGCAGCGCCACGTCGACGGCGAGCTCGCGCTCGACGTCCTGGGGGCTCATGTGGCCCTGGTCGTCGAGCAGCGGCACGGTCTCGACGAACCGGTCGCTGCCGGTCAGGCGCAGCACCTCGGTGACCGGCTCGCCGGCCGAGAGGAACTCGCAGTACTCCGTGATGCCGCCGTCGTGCTTGAAGGCCTCCTCGACCGGGTCGGCCCCCCGCAGGTCGCGCAGGACGATCTCGAGCCCGGGGACGATGAAGGTGGTCTGGCGGGCCCGGGTGACCAGGTCCTCCATCACGAAGGTCGCGTCCTTGGTGAAGATCTGGGTGTCGGGCCAGAACCGCACGCGCGTCCCGGTGACGCTCTTGGCCACGCGCCTGCCCTTGACCAGGCCCGAGGCGGGGGTGAAGGCGGCCCGGGGGCCCTCGCCGTCGAACGTGCCGGGCACCCCGCGGTGGAAGCTGATGTGCTGGGTCGCCGGGGACCGGTCGACCTCGGCGTCGAGCCGCAGCGAGAGCGCGTTGACCACCGAGGCGCCGACGCCGTGCAGGCCGCCGGTCGCGACGTAGGAGCCGCCGCCGAACTTGCCGCCGGCGTGGAGCTTGGTGAAGACCACCTCGAGGCCGGACAGGCCGGTCTTGGGCTCCTTGTCGACCGGGATCCCGCGGCCGTTGTCGTGGACCTCGGCCGAGCCGTCGCCGTGCAGGGTGACCACGATGCGGTCGCAGAAGCCGCCCAGGGCCTCGTCCACCGCGTTGTCGATGATCTCCCACAGGCAGTGCATGAGCCCCCGGGTGTCGGTGGACCCGATGTACATGCCCGGGCGCTTGCGCACGGCCTCCAGTCCCTCGAGGACCAGGAGGTGATGGGCGTTGTAGGTGTTGTCGATGACCGCCTCCGGAGTTTTGGCCCAACCTATCGAGCAGGGCCCGGAGTGAACGGCACGCCACGGGGGTACGAACCACGTACGACACAAAAGAACTCGAGGTCCGGGCGGGATCTGCACCCGTGAGGTTGGTGGGACCGGCACACTGGTCGCAGGACGGACGGCAGTCCGGACAGCTGGGAGACACGAACCAGGGGTGCGGCGGATCACACCGCGCGGCACCCGTCGTCCCGGAGCCACCGGGAAGTTTGTGGGCCGTGTGATCGTTGCCAAGGAGTGTCGGGCTTGCTCGGGGACCCGGTCCCCCGCGAGTCTCGACGAGACGACAGGAAGGATGGCCCCCCTCATGACCACCGCCGTTGCACCCACTCCCCTGACCGCCACCGACCGCTGCGACCGCTGCGGCGCGCAGGCCTACCTCCGCGTCGAGCTGTCGAGCGGGGGCGAGCTGCTCTTCTGCGCCCACCACGGGCGGGAGCACAGCGACAAGATCCGCGCGATCGCGGTCAACGTGCACGACGAGACCGGCAAGCTCCTCGACAAGCCCACCGCGGCGGCCGACGAGCGCTGAGTCACCGCACGACCCAGCACGACCCAGCAGGGCCCCGGCGTGAGCCGGGGCCCTGCTGGCGTCCCGACCCGGCTCTGAGAGGCTCGCCCGGTGGACCCTCGAGACGTCGCCGACCTCCTCGCCGGGGCTGTCGTGCTGCTGGGCCTGGTCGGGATCGTCGTCCCGGTGCTGCCCGGCACGCTCCTGGTCGCGGCCGCCCTGCTCGGCTGGGCGGCGTACGTCGGCGAGCCGCGCGGCTGGGTCCTGGTCGTCGGCGGCCTGGTGGTCCTGGCCGCCGGCACCGCGCTGAAGTACGTCCTGGCCGGCCGGCACCTGCGCGGGCACGGCGTCCCCTCCTCCACGCTCGTCCTCGGCGGCCTGCTCGGGATCGTGGGGTTCTTCGTCCTGCCCGTGATCGGCCTGCCGCTCGGCTTCGTGGCGGGCGTCTACCTCGCCGAGCTGCGGCGGGTGGGCTCGCAGCTGGCTTGGCCGGCCACCGTCGCCGCGCTCAAGGCGGTCGGCATCGCCCTGCTCGTCGAGCTCGCCGCCGGCTTCACCGCGGCCGTGCTGTGGCTCACCGGCGCGCTGAGCACGTGACCCGGCCATGACCACCGTCCTGCTCGCCCTCGCCTCCGCCGCGTCGTACGGCGCCTCCGACTTCGTCGGCGGCCTGGTCTCGCGTCGTACGCCGGCCTGGGGCGTCGCCTTCGTGGTGCAGCTCACCAGCGCGCTCGCGGTGCTCGTGGTCGCGCTGGCCGTGCCGCGCGCGCCCACCACCCACGACCTGCTGTGGGGCCTGCTCAGCGGCGTGGGGTCGGGGGTGGGCATCTCGTTCCTCTTCCGCGGCTTCGCCGCCGGGCGGATGAGCGTGGTGGCGCCGCTGTCCGCCGTCGGCGCGGCGGTCATCCCGGTCGCCGTGGGGCTGGCCACCGGCGAGCGCCCCGGCGCGCTGGTGCTCGCCGGCGTCGCCGTCGCGGTGCCGGGCATCTGGCTGGTCTCCGCCGGCGAGAGCGCTCCCGGCGAGGACGCGCCCGACGCCCCGCGCTCGGCGACCGACTCCGGCGTCCTGGACGGCGCCTTGGCCGGGATCGGCTTCGCCGGCACCTTCATCGGCCTCGGCCGGCTCGGGGAGGACCCCGGCCTGTGGCCCCTGGTCGCCTCCCAGGGGGTCAGCGCCCTCACCGTGGTGGCGCTGGCCACCGCGATGGGCGCCCGGATCTTCCCGCTCGCCCGGGCGGCGTGGCGGGCCTGGCCGGGTGGCCCGCTGGGGTCGCTGGCGCTGGTGCTCTACCGCGCCGCCACGGCGGCCGGGCTGCTCACCGTCGCGGTGGTCGTCACCTCGCTCTACCCCGCGATGACCATCCTCCTGGCGGTGCTGCTGCTGCACGAGCGCATCACCCGGGTGCAGGGGGTGGGACTCGCCCTCTGCGGGGTCTGCGTGGCCCTGGTGGCTGCCGGGTGAGCCGAGCCCGCCCGGCGCGATCCTGACCGACCCGGCCCGAACCTGCCCGACCTCGTCCGGGCCGCCGCCACCGTGGCTACGATGACCGCGGGGAGTGGGGGCACGCCCGTGGGGGAGCGTGTCGGGCAGGGGGGCTCGTGAGTGGCACGTCGACGATCCGTGCACGGCTCCGCGATGCCCTCCCCACCGGCTCGACGCTGCCCGACCCGATCTGGCGGGCCCGCCACCGCGCGATCCTCGTCCTGCTCTGGGTGCACGTCGCGGCGCTGCCGTTCATCGGCGCCTGGCAGGGCCGCGGCTTCTGGCCCGTCCTGGGCGAGGCGGCGCCCATCGGCGGGCTGGCGCTGGCCGCGATGCTCAGGGGCGCCCCGCGGGTGGTCCGCGCGAGCATCACCACCTTCGCGCTGGTGCTGTGCTCCGCGGTCCTCGTCCACCTCTTCGACGGCCTGAGCGAGCTGCACTTCCACTTCTTCGTCGTGATCGCGGTCGTCTCGCTCTTCCAGATGTGGACGCCCTACCTCCTCGGCGTCGGGTTCGTCCTGCTGCACCACGCCACGATGGGGGCGCTGGCTCCCCGGCAGGTCTACCACCACCCGCTCGCGCTGGCCCACCCGCTGATCCTCGCCGTCGTCCACGGCGCCTTCGTGCTGGCCGAGAGCGTCGCCCTGCTGGCCTACTGGCGCGGGAACGAGCGCACCCTGGAGGCGGAGCGGGAGGCGCGCGCCACGGTCGAGGAGACCAACCTCGCGCTCACCACGGCGCACGAGGAGGTCTCCGACCTGGTCGCGATGCTCTCCCACGACCTGCGCAGCCCGCTGACCTCGATCAACGGCTTCACCTCCATCCTCCGCGCCGCCCCCGACCTGCCCTCGGCGCGCGTCGCAGACCTCCTGCGCCGCATCGCGGAGTCCGGGCGCCACCTCGAGCTGATGCTCGACGACGCGCTCAGCGCCACCGCGCTCGAGGCCCACGGCATCGTGCCCGAGCCCCAGCCGGTCCGCCTCGACGAGGCGGTCCGCGACGTCCTCGACCTGATGCCGGTCCCTCTCCCCGGCGTCGACCTCGACGGGCTCGAGCCGGCGCTGGGGCTCGTCGACCCCGGCCACCTGGTCCAGGTGCTGACCAACCTGGTCACCAACGCGCAGAAGTACGGCGCGCCGCCGTACCTCCTCTGCACGCGCGGCGACGGTGAGCGGGCCGTGGTCAGCCTGGCCGACCACGGCGACGGCGTCCCGGCCGAGTTCGAGGACCGGTTGTTCGAGCGCTTCGCGCGTGCGGAACGCCACCGGGCCGGCACGGTCAAGGGCACCGGTCTCGGCCTCTACATCGCCCATCGACTCGCCCTCGCCAACGGCGGCGAGCTGCGCCACGATCGTCCTGCGTCCGGCGGTGCCCGGTTCAGCCTCGCGCTGCCGGGGGTCCCGCTGCCCGCCTCGCCGACGGTGCCGGCGGACCGGCGGGCCCCGCTCGAGCAGCGCCACTGACCGTCGGGCTCACCGTGCGAGCGACGCAGCACATCGTCTTCTCCCGGGTGGCCCGGAACCTGAGCGGAGACACTAACCTTCCACCAGGAACGCCCGTGCCTCCCACGCGGACGACCCGACGCAGAGCCGTTTCCGACGTCCAGGGGTGTGATCGTCGGAAGCGGCTCTGCGCACGCACGAGGACCGCGGTGGGCGGACGGGCCCTCCCGGGCAGGCTCAGTCCAGGTAGTCGCGCAGGACCTGCGAGCGGCTCGGGTGACGCAGCTTGGACATCGTCTTGGACTCGATCTGGCGGATCCGCTCGCGGGTCACGCCGTAGACCTTGCCGATCTCGTCGAGCGTCTTGGGCTGGCCGTCGGTCAGGCCGAACCGCATCGAGACCACGCCGGCCTCGCGCTCGGAGAGCGTGTCGAGCACCGCGTGCAACTGCTCCTGCAGCAGCGTGAACGAGACCGCGTCGGCCGGGACGATCGCCTCGGAGTCCTCGATCAGGTCACCGAACTCGGAGTCGCCGTCCTCACCGAGCGGGGTGTGCAGCGAGATCGGCTCGCGGCCGTACTTCTGCACCTCGACGACCTTCTCCGGAGTCATGTCGAGCTCCTTGGCGAGCTCCTCCGGGGTGGGCTCGCGGCCGAGGTCCTGCAGCATCTGGCGCTGGACGCGGGCGAGCTTGTTGATCACCTCGACCATGTGGACCGGGATGCGGATCGTGCGGGCCTGGTCGGCCATCGCGCGGGTGATCGCCTGCCGGATCCACCAGGTGGCGTAGGTCGAGAACTTGTAGCCCTTGGTGTAGTCGAACTTCTCGACCGCACGGATCAGACCCAGGTTGCCTTCCTGGATCAGGTCGAGGAAGAGCATGCCGCGGCCGGTGTAGCGCTTGGCCAGCGAGACCACGAGGCGCAGGTTGGCCTCGAGCAGGTGGTTCTTGGCGCGGCGGCCGTCCTCGGCGATCCACTCGAGCTCCTCGAGCACCTTGGCCGAGATCTTGCCGCCCTTGGCGAGCTTCTCCTCGGCGAACAGGCCGGCCTCGATGCGCTTGGCCAGCTCGACCTCCTGGACCGCGTTGAGGAGGGAGACCTTGCCGATCTGCTTGAGGTAGTCCTTGACCGGGTCGGCGGTCGCGCCGGCGACCATGACCTGCTGCTCGGGCTCGTCGGTGTCATCGGTGTTGTCGATGACGAAGCCCTTGTTCTCGTCCTCCTTGAGCGTCGGGTCCGTCGCGACGTCCTTCTCGAACTCCTCGTCCGGGATGTCGGGGAGGACCTTCTTGCCGTCGGGGCCGACCGCGGGGCCCGCTGCCTCGGTCGTGGCGGCGGCCTTCTTGGCCGGCGCCTTCTTCGCCGCGGCCTTCTTGGCCGGGGCGGGGGCCGCGTCCTCGGCGTCGTCCGTGGCGGCGGCCTTCTTGGCCGGCGCCTTCTTCGTCGTCGAGGCGGTCACCTTGCGCGCGGTCGAGGTGGCCGCCGCGACCCGCTTGCGAGGGGCGGTGTCGGAGGCACCGACGGCGACCGAGATGCCCTCGGTGCTGAGCAGCGTGATGAGGGCCCGGAGCTGCTGCGGCTGGAGGCCGGCGGACTCGGAGGTCTGTCGGACCGCTTCGGCCGAGACCTCCCCCACCGCCTTGCCGAGGGTGACCAGAGCAACGATGTCGGGGTGACCCAGGGCCTCAGCAGAGTCCTTGCGTGGCATACGCGACGACACGAACTACCTCTCGTCCAAGTGTGCGATGGGCGCGGCAAAGGACGATGGTGTCAAGCGCCGCGATGTCCATTGTGACACGCTCTCAGCCGTTTCCAAGGATCGGCGTACCCCAGATCCCCACCAGGTCAGGCATTGCCGGCCTTCGCCGCCGCCTTGGCCTGCTTCTTGAAGGCGCGCACCCGGTCCAGCGAGGTGGCGTCCACCACGTCGGCCACCGAGCGGAACGAGCCTTCCTCGGCGTAGGCGCCGGCGGCGGCCTCCCAGCCCTCGGGGCGTACGCCGAGCTGCTTGCCCAGCAGCGCGGTGAAGATCTGGGCCTTCTGCGTGCCGAACCCGGGCAGCGAGGTCAGCCGGGCGAGCAGCTCCTTGCCGGTGGCGGCCTCCTCCCACAGCCGGGCCGTGTCGCCGTCGTACTCCTCGACGACCTGGCGCGCGAGCGACTGGACCCGCTCGGCCATGGACCCGGGGAAACGGTGGATCGCCGGCGGCGTGGAGCACAGCACCCGGAACTCCTCGGGCTCGGCCTGCGCGATCGCGGCCGGGTCGATCGAGCCGAACCGCTCCCGGATCTTGGCCGGCCCGGCGAACGCCCGCTCCATCGGAAACTGCTGGTCGAGCATCATGCCGACGAGCAGCGCGAAGGGACTCTCGGACAGGACGCGGTCGGCGTCGGGGTCCTGGGCGATCTGGAGCGGGGCCATCCCCCCATCCTGCCCCGGGGCGCCCCGCCGGCTCAGCGGGAGGGCGGGAACACCACCAGCAGCAGGGCGACCGACTCGATCGACAGTGCGACGCCCAGCACCAGCTGGGCCAGCGCACCAGCAGGGCCAGCAGGGCCAGCTGCCCGCGGTCCCCCGGGACCCGGCGGGCCGCCCCCGCGACGACCAGCGCCACCGCCTCAGCACGGCCTCAGCAGGTCGTGCTCGACCACCGCCTCGAGGGAGAGGGTGCGGTAGCCCGCGTCGTCGAAGAGGACCACCACCTTGCGGTCGCCCTCGTAGCGGACGACCGACCCCGGACCCCACTCGCGGTGCTCGACCCGGGCGCCGGGCTCGAACGGCACGTCCTCGGCCGCGGAGCGGGTCGTGCCCGACAGGCAGCTGTCGCAGTTGGGGCACGGCGGGTCGTAGCGGTCGCCGAAGTAGGTGAGCAGGAACGCGCGCCGGCAGTCGCTGGTCTCGGCGTAGGCCCGCATCATCGCCACCCGCGACTCCACCAGGCTCCGTCGCGACTCCTCCGCCTCCAGCGCGGCCTCGGCGGCCGCGTCGACGTCCGGGCCGTCGTCGCGGGCCACCACGTCGCCTCCGGTCAGCACCTCGAGCGCCCCGACGGTCTCCAGCCGGCCCACCGCGCTCATCAGCTTGACGCGGGTCAGGTCGGTCTCCTCGCGCAGGTCGTCGACGTCGACCGGATCGTCGTGGCGCAGGACCGCGGTGGCCACCGCGGTCACCTCGTCGAGGTCGACCTGACCGGAACCGGCGAGGAAGCGCCGCAGTCCGACGTCCTCCGGGCGGTGGAACAGCACCGCCTCGGCCGGCTCGCCGTCCCGTCCGGCGCGACCGACCTCCTGGTAGTAGGAGTCGACCGAGTCGCTGATCGTGAGGTGGTAGACGAAGCGCACGTCCGGCTTGTCGATGCCCATGCCGAAGGCGACCGTCGCCACGACCACGGCGACCTCGCCGGCCATGAACGCCTCCTGGGTCTGGTCGCGCTCGGTCGCCTTGAGGCCGGCGTGGTAGGCGGCGGCCGCGACGCCCCGCCCGCGCAGCGCCTCGGCGACCTCGACGGACTGGCGACGCGTCGCGACGTAGACGATCCCGGGGCCGCCGTGCCGCTCGACGCGGTCCAGCAGCGCCTCGGTCCTGGCGTCGTCGTCGCCGAAGACCTCGGCGCCCAGGAACAGGTTGGGCCGGTCGAAGCCGCGCACCACGAGGGCCGGGTCGTCCATGCGCAGCCGCTCGACGATCTCGTCGCGCACCGGCGGTGCCGCCGTCGCGGTCAGAGCCAGCACGGTCGGGTGGCCGAGGTCCTCGACGACGGCGCCGAGGCGCAGGTAGTCGTGGCGGAAGTCGTGGCCCCAGGCGCTGATGCAGTGCGCCTCGTCGACCACGACGAGCGCCGGCCGGCTCGCGCGGAGCAGCTCCAGCGTCTCGAGCCGAGCGAGCTGCTCGGGGGCCAGGAAGAGGAAGTCGAGGTCGCCGCCCTCCAGGCGCGCGAAGGTCTCCGTGCGCTGGGAGGCGGTCAGGGTGGAGTTGGCCTGGGCGGCAGCGACCCCGCGGTCCTGCAGGTCCTCGACCTGGTCGCGCTGCAGCGCGATGAGCGGGGACACCACGACCGTCGGACCGTCGAGCAGCAGCGCGGCCATCTGGTAGATCGCCGACTTGCCGGCCCCGGTCGGCATCACCACGAGGGTGTCGCGGCCGGCGAGGACCGACTCGACCGCCTCGCGCTGGCCGTCGCGCAGCTCGGGGTGCCCGAGGACCTCCCGGGCCGCTCGGTCGACGGGGTCGCCGTCGCGGGTCGGTCGGCACATGACGGCTCCTCAGGTGGGCGGCGGGGCGCACTGGTACCCCGGCCGTCACCGCGCATGCGGTCCGGTCAGCCCAGCCGCATCTGGATCGGGCTGCCCAGCTGCACGGTGCGCGAGACCGTGCACAGCCGGTCGTGGGACATCGCCACCGCCCGCGGCAGCATCTGGCGGGCCCGCTCCCCGGCCTCGCCGTCGGGGAACCGGACGGTGAAGGTGACCTCGAGACCGGCCAGGTGGTTGCCGTGCTCGTCCTTGACCTTGTCGCCGGAGGACTCGACCTCGAAGGTCGTGGGCTCGGCGCGTCGGCTGGTCACCGCGTCGACGTCGACCGCGCTGCACCCGGCGATCGCGGTCAGCAGCAGCTCGACGGGGGTGAAGTCCGCAGTGCCTCCCCCGCCGATCCGCAGGGTGCCCCCGCGGACGTTGCGGACCTCGTACTCCCCCGGCGCGACCCGCGTCATCGACACCGCGCGGTGCCCCGGACCCGTGCCACCGGTCGGCTCCTCCTCGGCCATCACGTGCCTCCTGCGTGCTCCCTGTCGGACGGCCCCGCGCCCCGGCGGTGCATGTCGCGGCACCGGGCAGCGGGCGGAGCGGCATCGTGACACGCCGGGACGCCCGAGGGTGTCCCCGTCCACACCCGAACGGCCGATGCGCGGACCCGGCCCGGCGTGTGACCGTGTCCCGCTCACATCTCGAGGAAGGCCCCCACCATGTCCCAGCCCACCGTCGTCCGCCGCGCCGCCGCCCGGACGGCGTTCGCCCTGCTCGCCGCGGTGCTGCTCGCCGCCGGCCTCACCGGTCCCGCGCACGCCGAGCGCTACATCCACCGCGACCCGTCGCACGACGTGCGGAAGGTCTCGATGCTGAGCATGGGCGACGACGGGTTCGTCCGGGCGCCGCACCGCGGGCAGGGCGACTACGTCAAGGTCAAGATGTGGCACCAGGTCCGAGCCGTGCGCGTGGTCGGCAAGTTCCGCCGGCTCGACCGCACCGGCGCCGGCGTCATCCAGGTCGTGTCGATCAAGACCCCCGACGGCGCTGAGCGGTCCTTCAGCGTCCTTGCCGGGCCGGGCTTCTGGAAGGGCGTCGACGACGACCAGCAGGGCACCGACTGCGTCATCGGGCACAAGGTCAACTACGAGCGCGACCGCTTCTCGATGCGGATCTCCCGCCAGTGCCTCGGCCGCCCCCGCTGGGTCAAGGTCGGGGTCGGGTTCATCGGCCTCACCGGCAAGGCGCTGTTCGCCGACGACTCGCAGCTGCGCCAGGTGCGCAGCGACCTGGCCTACTCGCCCCGGCTCGGTCACGCCTGAGCCACGGCTGAGGCGCCCGCGCCGACCCTTGTGGAGAGCCCGCGGGGGTCGCCGGTCGCGGAGGAGAGACTCGACCGGTGACCTCGCCGAGCGCCGCCGCTGACGACCTGCCCGTCGCCCTGACGGGGGCGCTGCGCCGCGAGGTCGGCCTGGTGCGCCTCGCCGAGCGGCGACGGCTCTTCGCCGCGCGCCTCGGGGTCGGCGAGCCGGGCGCGCGCGGGCCGGGCACCGCGCTCAGCGGTGAGGTGGCGCCCTGGCGCGGTCGACCGTGGCCGCCGGGCGCCTGGCTCGACGCCGGCGTGCGGCTCGACGTGGCCGACCGCCTGCTCGAGCACCCGGCGGCCACCGCCGCGCCCTCGCCGGCCGCCTGGCTGGTCCGGCCGGGCACGCCCACCCTGCACGACGAGGACCTGGCCTGGCTCGCGGCGCTCCGCCACGCCGCCTCGGCCCGCTCGATGAGGCTCGGCGGCTTCTGGGTGGTGACGCGCTACGGCTGGCTCGACCCGGTCGGTGGGGCCTCGCGGACGTGGAAGCGCCTGCGGGTCCAGCGCTGAGCCGTCGGGGTCCACAAGGCCGTCCGGGCCGTCGGGGCCGTCCGGGGCCGTCCGGGCCGTCGGGCTCAGTCCCAGGCGTGCACCGGCTCGTTGCTGTGCATCCGCGGGCGGTAGTCGGACAGCACCCGCCGCAGCACCTCGGCCCGGTCGCCCTCGCCCGAGCGGCGGTGCACCTGCTGCACGAACCACGAGGAGGCGTTCTGCCCGGTCAGGCAGCGCTGCTGGATCACGTCGAGCAGCTGACCCGCCTCGCCGCCGTCGACGCCCCACGCCTCGAGCCCCTGCGCCGCGAGCGGCAGCAGACGGCGTACGACGAGCTCGGTCGCGCGCACCTGCCCGGCGCCGGGCCAGTAGACCTGGGCGTCGATGCCGGCGATCGCCGCGGAGTGGAAGTTCTCCTCGGCCGCGGTGAACGACATCTGGGACCACACCGGCCGCTCCTGCTCGGCCAGGGCGCGCACCAGGCCGAAGTAGAACGCCGCGTTGGCGATGGTGTCCATCACCGTGGGCCCGGCCGGCAGCACGCGGTTCTCCACCCGCAGGTGCGGCACGTCGTCGACCACGGCGTAGATCGGGCGGTTCCAGCGGTAGATCGTGCCGTTGTGCAGCCGGAGCTCGTCGAGCTTGGGGGTGCCGCCGCCGGCCAGGACCTCGACCGGGTCCTCCTGCGAGAGCACCGGGAGCAGCGCCGGGAAGTAGCGGGCGTTCTCCTCGAACAGGTCGAAGATCGAGGTGATCCAGCGCTCCCCGAACCACACGCGGGGGCGGACACCCTGGGCCTTGAGCTCCTCACCACGGGTGTCGGTGGCCTGCTCGAAGAGCGCGATGCGGGTCTCGCGCCACAGCTCTCGCCCCATCAGGTAGGGCGAGTTGGCGCCCAGGGCGAGCTGCACGCCGCCGATCGCCTGGCTGGCGTTCCAGTAGCTCGGGAACTGGTCGGGACTGACCTGCACGTGCAGCTGGGTGCTGGTGCACGCCGCCTCCGGGGCGATCGAGTCCGCGGTGACGGCGAGCCGCTCCGGGCCCTGGATGTCGAGGGTGATGTCCTCGCCACGGGCCGCCAGGATCTCGTCGCTGAGCAGGTGGTAGCGCGGGTTGCCCGAGAGCGAGTCGGACTGCAGGGTCTCGGCGGTCAAGGTCGGCAGGATGCCGATCATCACGAGGTTGGCGCCGACGCTGTGCGCGGCCTGCTCGGCGGCGTCGAGGCTGTTGCGGATGCCGTCGGCGAAGGCCATCACGCCCTGCTCGGGCAGCCGCTTGGGCGCGACGTTGATCTCGAGGTTGAACTTGCCGAGCTCGGTCTGGAAGTCGGGGTCGCCGAGCTGCTCGAGGACCTCCATGTTGCGCATCGCGGGGCGCTCCTCGTCGTCGACGAGGTTGAGCTCGATCTCCAGCCCGGTCGCGGGGCGGTCGAAGTCGAACTTCGCCTCGACGAGCATGCGCTCGAAGACGTCGAGGCAGGCACGCACCTTCTTGCGGTAACGCGTCCGATCCTCACGCGTGAATGACTGCTGCTCGACTTCCTCGCCCATGCATCCACCTTAGGAGAACTGAACGCTGCTGCCAGACTGTCCGCATGAGCATCGTCTCCCGACTCCGTTCCCTCAACCCCGCTCGGGGTCGCGACCGGCGAGGTGACCTCGCCGCGCTGGCCGGCAAGGTCGTCCTGATCACGGGCGGGGGCCGCGGGATCGGCGCCGGGACGGCGCAGGAGCTGGCCCGCCGCGGCGCCAGGCTGGTCCTGACCGACGTCGACGGGCCCGCGCTCGAGGAGACGGTGGCCGCCATCGGGGCGGACTGCGCCCTCGGCGTGGTCGCCGACGTGTGCGACCTGGCCGCCATGGAGGACGCGGTGGCCCAGGGCGTCGCGCGGTTCGGCGGTCTGGACGTCGTCGTGGCCAACGCCGGCATCGCCTCCTACGGCTCGGTGCTCGCGGTCGACCCGGCCACCTTCCGCCGGGTCGTCGACATCAACGTCAACGGCGTCTTCCACACCGTCCGGGCCGCCCTGCCGCAGCTGATCGAGCGGCAGGGCTACGTGCTGGTGGTCTCCTCGCTCGCCGCCTTCGCGGCCGCGCCGGGCATGGCGGCGTACAACGCCAGCAAGGCCGCGGCCGAGCACTTCGCCAACGCGCTGCGGCTCGAGGTCGCCCACCACGGCGTGGCGGTGGGCTCGGCGCACATGTCATGGATCGACACCCCGCTGGTGCAGGACGCCAAGCGCGACCTGTCGGCGTTCGCGGAGATGATCGGCACGATGCCGCCGCCGCTCGACCGCACCGCCGACGTGCAGACGTGCGTCGACGCGTTCGTCGCGGGCATCGCGCGGCGCTCGCGCCGGGTCTACGTGCCGGGCTGGGTCGGCGTGATCGCCAAGTCCCGCACGCTGCTCAACTCCAGCCTCGGCGACCGCCCCACGCTCCAGCAGGCCGCGACCTCGGTCGAGCGCATGGACGAGGAGGTCCGCCACCTCGGGCGCTCCACCAGCGAGCGCAACCTCGACTCCCTCCACCACACCGAGCAGGACTGAGAGACCACGTGACCCACCGCACCACCGAGCGCCTCGACCTCGTCATCATCGGCGCCGGACTCTCCGGCGTCGGGGCGGCGCACCACTTCGCCACCGCGTTCCCCGACCGGACCTACGCCCTGCTCGAGGCACGCGGCGCGATGGGGGGCACCTGGGACCTCTTCCGCTACCCCGGCGTGCGCTCGGACTCCGACATGGTGACGCTGGGCTACTCGTTCCGCCCCTGGACGGACCCGACGACGATGGCCGGCGGCGACGCGATCCGGGAGTACATCGAGGACACCGCACGCGAGGGCGGCATCGAGCCGCACGTGCGCTACCACCACCGCGTGGTGCGCGCCGACTGGTCCTCCGAGGCCGGTGAGTGGGTGCTCACCGTCGAGCGGGGG
Organism: uncultured Actinomycetota bacterium; assembly: GCA_963811385.1. GTDB lineage: Bacteria > Actinomycetota > Actinomycetes > Propionibacteriales > Nocardioidaceae > Marmoricola_A. The sequence continues at coordinate 139,692 of CAWEQX010000017.1, forward strand.
GCCCCGGGCGAGGAGGTCGTCACCGAGGAGCTGCGGGCGAGCTTCCTCCTGGGCTGCACCGGCTACTACCGCTACGACCAGGGCTACACCCCGACCTTCCCGGGCCAGGAGGACTTCGCCGGCGAGCTCGTGCACCCGCAGCACTGGCCCGAGGACCTCGACTACACCGGCAAGCGGGTCGTGGTCATCGGCAGCGGCGCGACCGCGATCACCCTGGTGCCGGCGATGACCGATCGGGCCGAGCACGTGACGATGCTGCAGCGCTCCCCCACCTACGTCGTCTCCCAGCCGTCGGAGGACCCGTTCTACACCTCGCGGCTCGGGCAGGCGCTGCCCGAGGGGCTGCGCTACCGCATCGCGCGGACCAAGAACGTCGCGCTGCAGTCGTTCTTCTACCAGCTGGCCCGCAAGCGGCCCGACACCGTGCGCACGCTCATCCGCAAGGCGACGCTGCGCCAGCTGCCCGACGTCGACGTGGACACCCACTTCAACCCGTCGTACGACCCCTGGGACCAGCGGCTGTGCGCAGTGCCCGGCGGTGACCTCTTCCGCGCCCTGCGCGAGGAGAAGGCGACCGTCGTGACCGACCGCATCGCGCGGTTCGACGCCACCGGCATCTCGCTGGAGTCCGGGGAGCACCTCGAGGCCGACATCATCGTCACCGCCACCGGCCTCAACCTGCTGGCCTTCGGCGGGGTCGACGTGCACGTCGACGGCAAGCCGGTCGAGCTGCCCGAGACGATGGTCTACCGCGGCGCCATGCTCAGCGGCGTGCCGAACTTCGCCTTCGTCGTGGGCTACACCAACGCCTCCTGGACGCTCAAGGCCGACCTGGTCTGCGGCTACGTCGTCCGGCTGCTCCAGCACATGCAGCGCACCGGCCGCGCGGTGGTCACCCCGACCAAGCAGGCCGGCGTGACCGAGGAGCCGTTCCTCGACTTCGCCTCGGGCTACGTGCAGCGCTCGGTCGCGGACTTCCCGCGCCAGGGCTCCAAGGAGCCGTGGAAGCTGAAGCAGAACTACTTCTACGACGCGTGGAAGCTGGGGCGCACCGGCTTCGACGACGAGGCGCTGCAGTTCTCCGATCCCGACCCGGCCGCGGAGGGCTCCACGCTCACGCACTGAGCAGGCTCAGCGTGGCCCGGTCGACGTCGGGCCACGCGGTGGGTGGCATCGCGTGCTCCAGCGCCGCGGCCACGAGGGCGGCGACCGGGTGGTCGGGGTCGGCCTGGCGCGCCCGGTCGACGGCGCACCAGGCCAGTGCGCCGTCCCCGACCAGCCACGCCGCGAAGGCGAGCAGGCCGCTGGCGTGGGCCCGGTGGCCCGCCGGCGCCAGACGGGCGAGGGCACGCCAGACCGGCACCTGGGCCGCCGCGGTCTCGCGGGTGACCTCGGCCCACACCACGTCGCGCGCCTCGGCCGGCTCGAGCACGCGCAGGAGGCGGGCGACGTCCTCGGCGGGCGGCCACCGCGGCACGTCCACCGGGCGGGCGGCTCGCTCCCGGACCCACCGGGCGGCCCACTCGGCCTCCGCCCGGAGCGCCCTGCGGTCGTGGCGGGGGGACGACGGCGGCGGCAGGGCACCCAGGTCGCGCAGCGCCTCGGCGACCGCGTCGACCAGGTCGGGGTCGGCCGGGTCGAGGCTGGACTCCAGCCCCGCGCGGTCGGCGTAGGTCACCCGCCCCTCGACCACGGCCTCGGTGGTCAGCGGGTGGACCGACAGGTCGTAGGCGGTGCCGACCGTCCAGGTGGCGTCCTCGGGCAGCAGCGTGAACCAGCGCTCGCCGTCGGCGCGGAACGCGTGCGCCACGGGCACGCCCTTCTCCCCGAGCGCGTCGGTCAGCTCGTCGACCACCGTCATCGCCCGGGCCGGGTCGTCGGTGTAGGCGACCACGAGGACGTGCTCGGCGCGGTTGCCGGCACAGGCGCGGGCGAGCTCCTGCGCCAGGTCGAGCCGGTCGTCGGCGTCACCGACGAGGTCGGCCCGGGCGACCATCGGGGTGCCACGCGGTCCGACCGCGACCAGCACGACCGAGTCGCGTGGGAGGAACCCCAGGGTGTAGGGGACGAAGGCGAGGACGTCGGCCTCGCAGGACAGGCGCAGGGTGCGCGGGGGGTTCGTGCCAGCGGTCGGCCGGGTCCGTGGGCCCCGCGGGGCGGACCGGCGGGCGTCGTCGTGGGTCGTCATGGGCCCATCCCACGGCCGGCGAGGGACCCGTGCGCGGGCGTGGCGCCGGCCTGTGGGCAGGCGCGGCCTCGGGTGCCCTGGGGACGGGAGCGGGCCCGACGTGCCCGCCCCGGCCCGTCCCACGAGGTGTCGGCGGCGGCGGCGATGATGGGGGGCGTGCGTGCCGAGCCGACGATCCTCCATGTCGACCTCGACGCGTTCTTCGCCGCCGTCGAGCAGCGCGACAAGCCGTCCCTGCGCGGCAAGCCGGTCGTGGTCGGCGGCACGGGCGGCCGGGGGGTGGTGGCGACCGCGTCCTACGAGGCCCGGGCGTTCGGCGTCCACTCGGCCATGTCGACACGCGAGGCGCGCTCACGCTGCCCGCACGCGGCGTACCTCTCCGGGCGGCACCACGTCTACCGCGAGGTGAGCCGGCGCATCATGGCCGCGCTGCGCGAGCTGTCGCCGCTGGTGGAGCCGCTCAGCGTCGACGAGGCCTTCGTCGACCTGGCCGCCGGGGACCTGCCCGGCACCGACCCCGACGTCCTGACCGTCGTCGGGCAGGCGCTCAAGGACCACCTGCACGAGGTGACCGGCGGGCTGACCGCCTCGGTGGGCATCGCCTCCTCCAAGCTGGTCGCCAAGATCGCCAGCGACCTGGACAAGCCCGACGGCCTGGTCGTCGTGCCCGCCGGCACCGAGGCCGACCTGCTCGCGCCGATGCCGGTGCGGGTGATCCCCGGCGTCGGCCCGGCGACCGGTGAGCGGCTCCGCCGGGTCGGGGTGGCCACCGTCGGCGACCTGCGCGCGATCTCGCTCGACGAGCTGGTCCGGCTCGTCGGGCAGGCCCACGGCGCCGGGCTGCACGCCCTGTGCCGCGCCGAGGACGACCGTCCCGTCGTCGCCGAGCGCGAGACCAAGTCGGTCAGCGTGGAGGGCACCTACGACACCGACCTGGTCGACAAGCGGCTGCTCGAGGGGCTGCTCACCCAGCAGGCGCGCAAGGTCGCCGAGCGGCTGCGCAAGGCGCGGCTGTCGGGCCGCACCGTGACGATCAAGGTGCGGCTGCACGACTTCACCACCCACTCCCGCTCGACCACCCTGCCCTCCCCCACCGACGACCCGGCGACCGTCGCGCGGCTGGCGCGGGCACTGCTGTCCGAGGTCGACACCCAGGACGGCGTGCGGCTCCTCGGGGTCGGGGTCTCGGGGCTCGCCGACTGGATCCAGGAGGACCTCTTCGCCCTCGACGAGGAGCCCGAGCCCGACCGGACCCCCGAGGTCGACCCCGAGCTGGTGCGGCGGCGCGGCGGCTGGGCTCCCGGCATGGACGTCGAGCACGCCGAGCACGGCGCCGGCTGGGTGTGGGGGTCGGGGGTGGGGCGGGTGACGGTGCGGTTCGAGACCGCCGAGACCGGACCCGGTCCGGTGCGCACCTTCGCCGAGGACGACCCGGCGCTCGCGGTGCGCGAGGTGGTGCCCTCAGACGAGGACGAGCCGGACTGAGTCGCCCGGCCGCAGCTGGGCGCAGCGACGCAGGTCCTCGGGCTCCACCACGCACGGCACCGGGTAGCCCCCGGTCGTCGGGTGGTCGCGCAGGAACACCACCGGCTGCCCGTCGGGCGGCACCTGCACCGCGCCCAGCACCATGCCCTCGCTCGGCAGCTCCTCGGTGCGCACCCGCTCGACCGCCGGTCCCTGCAGCCGCAGCCCGACCCGGTCGGAGTGCGCGCCGACGGTGTAGGTCGATGCGGCCAGCCGGTCCGCCAGGTCCGGCGCACACCAGTCCAGGCGCGGACCCGGTCGGCACCGCAGCTCGGTGAGGTCGGCCGGCACGTCGGGCCAGACCACCACCCCGCTCGGCGTCCCGTACGTCGACCCGAGGGCGAGCGCGTCGCCGGCGGACAGCGGCGCGGGGCCGAGCCCGGAGAGGGTGTCGGTCGCCCGCGACCCGAGCTCGCAGGGGACCCGGAGCCCACCGCCCACCGCGACCCAGCAGCGCAGACCGCGGGCCGGCGTACCCACCCGGACGCGGGCGCCGGCCGGCACGGTCACCGCCGACCCGTGCGACGCGACGACGCCGTCGACCGAGACCGGGCACGCGGCCCCGGTCACCGCGATCGTGGCGGCGCCGGTGCAGGACAGCTCGAGCCCCCCGAGCAGGTGCTCGAGCACCGCGTCGTCCTCGTCGTTGCCGACCAGCCGGTTGGCCAGCCGGGCGGCGACCGGGTCCAGCCATCCGGCCCGGGGCACGCCCAGGTGGGCCAGCCCCGGCCGTCCGGCGTCCTGGACGGTGGTGAGCACCCCGGCCGCGTGCACCCTCAGCTCCCGTCCGGTCGGGGACGCGGCAGAGCGCGTGCGCAACCGGACGGGGCGAGTCATCCGGCCTCCACGAACCGCACCCGCGTGCCCGGGGAGAGCGTCGCGGGCGGGTCCGCGGCGGTGTCCCACAGGACGAGGTCGGTGCGCCCGAGCAGCAGCCAGCCTCCCGGGCTGGCCCGGGGGTAGACCCCGGTGAACTCCCCCGCCACCCCGACCGAGCCGGCCGGGACCCGCGCCCGCGGCGACTCCCGGCGCGGCACGTGCAGCCGCTCGGGCATCCCGGACAGGTAGGCGAAGCCGGGCGCGAACCCGCAGAACGCCACGACGAGGTCGAGCCCGGTGTGGGTGGCCACCACCTCGTCGCGGGTCATGTCCCAGTGGCGTGCCACGAGGTCGAGGTCCTCGCCGTCGTACGCCGTCGGCACCTCGACGAGGCCGGCCCCGCGCGGACCGGACGCGCCGCGACCCGAGGCCACCGCCGCGACCAGGTCCTCGACACTGAGCCCGGCCAGCCCGTCGACCAGCACCGTGCGCGCCGCCGGCACCACGTCCGTCGCGTCGGCGCCCGCGGCAGCCAGGGCAGAGGTCACCGCGGCGTAGGCGGCCGGCACGTCGTCCACCTCGAGCAGGAAGGCGGCAGGTCCGCACGGCAGCACCCTCACGTGAACCCCCGCACCACGAAGCCTGCGGCGTCCAGGGCCTCGCGGACCGCCCGCGCGGCCGCCACGGCCGTCGCGCCGTCCCCGTGGACGCAGACCGAGTGCACGTCGGCGGCGAGGCCCACCGCACGGCGTGCGATCTCGGCGGGGTCCTCGACGAGCGCACCCGGCTGGTCGCGCGGCACCAGCCGCGCCACGGTCCCCGACGACGGCAGGTAGCCGCGGTCCGGGAACCCCTCGGTGAACCTCGCCCGGCCGGCCTCGGCGGCCAGCCGCAGCAGCGCGCCGCCCGGCAGCCCCAGCACCGGCAGGTCACCGGACCCGGCGAGCACCGCGGCCGCCTGCTCCTCGTCGTCGACGACCCGGTGGTAGAGCGCCCCGTGCGGCTTGAGGTAGGTGACCCGCGTCCCGGCCGCCCTCGCGGCCGCGTCCAGCGCCTGCACCTGCTCCTCGACCTGCGCGCGCAGGACGTCGTACGCCACGTCGAGGCGGCGCCGCCCGAACCCCTCGCGGTCGGCGTAGGACACCTGCGCGCCGACCCGCACGCCCCGCTCGGCCGCCCCCTCGCAGACCGCGCGCATGGTGGCCGCGTCGCCGGCGTGGAAGCCGCACGCCACGTTGGCGCTGGTCACCACCGCCAGGAGCCCGGCGTCGTCGGTGACGCCCTCCCCGAGGTCGGCGTTGAGGTCCACGCTCTGCTGGGTCACGAGCGCGATTCTCCCCCCTCTAGGCTCGGGACATGTCCACCCCCGAGCCTCCCGTCGCCGCCGTCCGCCCCGTCGAGCGGACCCACCACGGCGACACGTTCGTCGACGACTACGAGTGGCTGCGCGACAAGGACGACCCCGAGGTCATCGCCCACCTGGAGGCCGAGAACGCCCATACCGAGGCCCGCACCGCCCACCTCGAGGACCTGCGCGAGGCGATCTTCGGCGAGATCAAGGCGCGCACCAAGGAGACCGACCTCTCGGTGCCGAGCCGGATCCGCGGGTGGTGGTACTACGGCCGCACGATCGAGGGCCGGCAGTACGGCGTCTCCTGCCGCCGCCCGGTCCTCGACCCCGACGACTGGACGCCGCCGGCGATCGAGGCCGACGAGACCCCCGAGGACGAGCAGGTCGTGCTCGACCTCAACGAGCTCGCCGAGGGCCACGAGTTCTTCTCCCTCGGCGCCAACTCGGTCAGCCGCGACGGGCGGCTGCTGGCGTTCAGCACCGACACCACCGGCGACGAGCGGTTCACGCTGCGGGTCAAGGACCTCCGGACCGGCGAGCTGCTGCCCGACCGCCTGGAGAGCATCGGCTACGGCGCGACCTGGGACCTCGCCGGCGAGCACCTGTTCTACTCCGTGGTCGACGAGGCCTGGCGCCCCCACCAGGTCTGGCGGCACCGCCTCGGCACCGACCGTCGCGAGGACGTGCTGGTCCACGACGAGCCCGACGAGCGCTTCTGGACCTCGGTCGGCCGCACCCGCAGCGACCGCTTCCTGGTGATCGGCGTCGGCAGCAAGACGACCACCGAGATGCATCTCATCGACGCCGCCGACCCGACCGGCGACCCGCGCTGCGTGGCCCCGCGCCGCCAGGGCGTGGAGTACTCCGTCGAGCACGCCGTCGTCGACGGCACCGACCGGCTGCTGGTGCTGCACAACGACGGCGCCGCCAACTTCGAGCTCGCCTCGGCCCCCGTCGACGCGACCAGCCACGAGCAGTGGGAGCCGCTGCTGGCGCACGACCCCGCCGTACGCCTGGAGGACGTGGACGCCTTCGCGACCCACGTGGTGGTGAGCCAGCGCAGCGACGGCCTGACCCAGCTGCGCCTGCTCGGGCTCGGCACCGCGAAAGGCACGGGCGGCACGGGCGGCACGGGCGGCACCACCGTCACCTCCGACGACCTGCTGCCGATGGAGCACCCGCTCTACACCGTCGGGCTGGCCGGCAACCCGGAGTTCACCCAGCCGACGCTGCGGTTCGGCTACACCACGATGACCACGCCGAGCTCGGTGCTGCAGCTGGACCTGCGCACCGGCGAGCGCACCCTGCTCAAGCAGACGCCGGTCCTGGGCGGCTTCGAGGAGTCGGCCTACGAGCAGCACCGCGAGTGGGCCACCGCGGAGGACGGCACCCAGGTGCCGATCTCGATCGTGGTGCCGGCCGGCACCCCGCGCGACGGCTCGACGCCGTTCCTGCTCTACGGCTACGGCTCCTACGAGGCGTCGATGGACCCCTGGTTCTCGACCGCCCGGCTCTCGCTGCTCGACCGGGGCCTGGGGTTCGCCATCGCCCACGTGCGCGGCGGCGGCGAGATGGGCCGGCACTGGTACGACGAGGGCAAGCTGCTGCACAAGCGCAACACCTTCACCGACTTCGTCGCCTGCGCCCGGCACCTGGCCTCGACCGGCTGGACCTCCCCCGACCGGCTCGTCGCCGAAGGCGGCAGCGCCGGCGGGCTCCTCATGGGGGCGGTGGCCAACCTCGCCCCGGACGCCTTCACCGGCATCCTCGCCTCGGTGCCGTTCGTGGACCCCCTCACCACGATCCTCGACCCCTCGCTGCCGCTCACGGTGATCGAGTGGGAGGAGTGGGGAAACCCGCTGGAGGACGCCGAGGTCTACGCCTACATGAAGTCCTACGCGCCCTACGAGAACGTCCACGAAGGCCCCTACCCGGCGATCCTGGCCGACACCTCGCTCAACGACACCCGCGTGCTCTACGTCGAGCCGGCCAAGTGGGTGGCCCGGCTGCGCACCCGCGTCGCAGACCCCTCGAGCGTGCTGCTCAAGACCGAGATGTCGGCGGGCCACGGTGGCGTCAGCGGGCGCTACAACGCCTGGAAGGACCGCGCGTTCACCTATGCCTGGGTGCTCGAACAGGCGCTGCGCCACCGCTCGGCGCCGGCTGATCGGTGACGCGTCCCTGAAATTCACCTGAACTTCCTGCCGACGGGGAAACTATGGGCCCCCCTCGTGCGTAACACCCAGTGAAGGCAACCTCCGAGCCATCGGCCGAACCCGTCCACCACCGCGGGATTACCGACCTCAGCCGGGGCGTTGTGACTGGTGCAGGGCCGGGTTACCGGTCCGCCGTTGTGGGAAGGGAAGGACCGTGACCTCCACCATCACGCACACTCGGGAGATCGAGGGACGCGACAGCGTCGGCCTCTACCTCGACGAGATCGCGCGCACCCCGCTGCTCGATGCCGTCCGCGAGGTCGAGCTGGCCAAGACGATCGAGGCCGGACTCTTCGCCCAGCACCTCCTCGAGACCGGCCGCATCGGCCGCGCCAAGGGCGGTGCGCCCAAGCGGGCGACCCGCGAGGAGCTGGAGTGGATGGTCGACGAGGGTGAGCGTGCCGTCCAGGAGTTCATCACCGCCAACCTGCGGCTGGTCGTCTCGATCGCCCGCAAGTACGGCCGCAGCCAGATGCCGATGCTCGACCTGGTGCAGGAGGGCAACACGGGCCTGATCCGTGCGGTCGAGAAGTTCGACTACACCAAGGGCTTCAAGTTCTCCACCTACGCCACCTGGTGGGTGCGCCAGGCGATCACCCGCGGCATCGCCCAGCAGGCCCGCGTCGTGCGCCTCCCGGTCCACGTGGTCGAGGAGATCAACCAGGTCAACGGCGCCCGCCGCACCCTCGAGCGCCAGCTCGGCCGTGACCCCGAGCCCGAGGACATCGCCACCGAGCTCGGCATGTCGGTCGAGCGCGTGCTCGACCTCATGGCCTGGTCGCGCGACCACGTCAGCCTCGACACCCCGCTCGACGAGGAGGGCGACACCTCCCTCGGCGACCTGATCGCCCAGGAGAGCGCGCCGGGTCCCGACTCGACGTTCCTCAGCACCGAGTCGCGCGAGCGGCTGAGCAACCTGGTCGACAAGCTGGACCCGCGGGCGGCCGACATCATCCGCGCGCGCTACGGCCTGGTCGACGGCCGGGTGCACAAGCTCGCCGACATCGGCGCCAAGCACGGCATCTCCGCCGAGCGGGTCCGCCAGCTCGAGCGGGAGGCGCTCAACAAGCTGCGCAACTTCGCCGGCCCCGACATGGCGGCGTGAGCCGCTGGGTTCGGTTTCACTAGGGCCCTAGTGGTTCTGGCACTCCCCGAGCGATGTTTCGCTCGGGGAGTGCCAGTTTTGCCGCCGGTACGCCGGCCAGCGGCCGCCCCGGGCTCTATGTGCCGGTGTCTCCGGTCCCTCGGCCGCCCTGCAGCCGCTCGTCGCCGTCGTGTGGCTCGGCACGGGGCTCTGGTCGCGCGTCGCAACCACGCGGGCGGCACCGCGCTCCTCTCCGATGGTCGGGCTCGGCAAAGCTGATCGTGGCGTACGGCGAGTCCCGGCGCCGCCGCGGGGGACGTGATCCGGCCGGCCGGTGGCGCACGACCTCGCGCTCCCGGTGGGGGTGCGCGCCACGTCCGGTTGGACGCCCGGCACGCTGCGCTCCTGGACGGTGACGACGGCCGGGTGGCACGGCTGGTCGGCCCCGCGACACCGGGACGGACTGGGATGCCCAGGACGACGTACGCCGAGGGCCTCGGCTCAGCAGGCCACCCGCCGAACGGCTGGGGCGCCCGACCCAGGCGCTCAGCCGGCCAGCTCGGCGTAGACCTCCCGCACCCGCGCCTCGAGCTCCTCGCGGGTCCCGTCGTTGTGGATCACGTGGGTGGCGATCGCCAGCCGCGCGTCCCGGTCGGCCTGTGCGGCGATCCGCGCCTCCGCGTCCTCGCGGGTCATCCCCCGGTCGCGCACCATCCGCTCGACCTGCGTCTCGTGGGGCGCATCGACGACCAGCACGGCCTCGAAGTCGTCGGTGCGGCCGGACTCGGCCAGCAAGGGGATGTCGTGGACGACCAGCGCGCCCTCGGGGGCCTCGGCCTCGAGCCGGACGAACTCCTCGAACACCCGCGGGTGGATGATCCCCTCGAGGCGGCGGCGCCTCTCCTCGTCGGCGAAGACCAGCCGCGCCACCGCGGGCCGGTCGAGCGAGCCGTCCTCGGCGAGGACCGAGTCGCCGAACGCGGCCACCACCTCCGCCAGCCCGGGCGTGCCGGGCGCCACCACGTCGCGGGCCAGCCGGTCGGCATCGATCACCACCGCCCCCAGCCCGCGCAGCAGGGCGGAGACCGTGCTCTTGCCCGAGGCGATGCCTCCGGTCAGGGCGACGCGCATGTGGCTCCTCGACGTGCGGGGCTGGTCGTCCCCGATCGTGGCACAGCGAGGTCAGGCGTCGTAGTCGACCTCGACCCCCTCGGACCTCGGGTAGCTCTGACAGGTGAGCACGTAGCCCTTGGCCACCTCGTCGTCCTCCAGCGCGAAGTTGCGGACCATCTCGACCTCGCCGCTCACCACGTGGGCCCGGCACGTGGCGCAGACCCCGCCGCGGCAGGCGAACGGGACGTCGGAGCGGGCCAGCCGCGCGGCGTCGAGCAAGGAGGTGCCAGGTGGGGCGGAGACCTGGCTGCGCCGCCCGTCCAGGGTGAAGCTCACCGCCACCCCCCCTGCCTGCGCCTCGGCGTGCGACACCGGCGGGGGCGGCACGTCCTCGACGAAGAACAGCTCGGCACGGACGCTGTCCACCGGCACCCCCCGGTCCTGCAGCACCGACCGGAGGTCGCGCACCATCTCCCACGGACCGCACAGCCAGTACGCCGCCGCGTCGGGCGCGACCAGGGCGTCGAGCACCGCGGCGAACCGGCCGGCGTCGAGTCGTCCGCTGAGCAGCGGCGCGTCCTGCGGCTCGCGCGAGAGCACGTGGACCAGCGAGACCCGGTCGGGCCAGCGGTCCTTGAGGTCGGCGAGCTCGTCGAGGAACATCGCGCTGCGCGAGGTGCGGTTGGCGTACAGCACGCTCACCCGCGCCTCGTGGTCGCGCAGCAGCGTCGTGGCCAGCGACAGCACCGGCGTGATCCCGGAGCCGGCCGCCACCAGCACGTGGTGCTCGCCGGGCGCCGGCGGCCAGGTCGCCAGGCTGAACCGCCCGGTCGGCGCCGTCGCCTCCAGCACGTCGCCCGGCCGGGCCGCGTCGACCAGCCAGGTCGAGACCGAGCCGTCCAGGACCCGGCGCACCCCGATGCGCAGCGGCTCGCCGGGTGCCGAGCACAGCGAGTAGGTGCGCGGCTCGTCCTCGCGACCGGGCCGGCGCACGACGAGGTGCTGGCCGGCGGCGAAGGCCACGGACTCGCCGGACTCGGCGGACTCGGCGGGCTGGGCCGTGCCGGCGTCGAGGGTGACCGCGACCGAGTCCTCGGTGAGCCGGTCGACGCGCGCGATCGTCAGGGGACGGAAGCGGCTCACTGCTCGCGCACCTTCTCGAACGGCTCGCCGCAGGCGCCGCACACGTGCAGCGTGGTGCAGGCGGTCGGGCCGAACGCGCTGGTCAGCCGGGTCTCGGCGGACCCGCAGCGCGGGCACGCCACGACCGCGACCGGCCGGAGGGCGGGCAGGCCCAGCTCCACGGTGCCCGGCCGCCCGGGTGGGGCGATCCCGGCCTCGGCCAGCGCGGCACGCCCCTGCGGGCTGATCCAGTCGGTGCTCCACGGCGGCGACAGCCGGGTGCGGATCTCCGCACGCAGCCCGAGCCCCTCGACCGCGGCGCGGACGTCGTGCTTGATCTCGGCCATCGCGGGGCAGCCGGAGTACGTCGGGGTCAGCGTCACCACGGCGACCTCGCCCTCCATCTCGACCGACCGGAGCACGCCGAGGTCGGCCAGGGTCAGCATCGGCATCTCCGGGTCGGGCACGGCCGCGACCGCGTCCCGGACGGCGGCGCTCACCACCGGCCCTCCGGGTGGAGGCGGGCCAGGGACTGCATCTCCTCGACCAGCTCGGCCAGCCACGGCGCGTGCCGACCGGCGCGGCCGTCGTAGGTCGCGTCACCGGGCCCGTCGGGGAGGCCACAGGCCGCGCCGAGCTGCGACCAGTCCGCGCGGGTGGCGGCGGCCAGCGCGTCGGGGTCGGGCACCACGCCGGGCAGCGCGGCGGCGAGGAGGTCCGGCCGACCGACCCAGGGCGTCACCGCGGCCCACGCGTCCGCGCAGCGCCGGCGGGACTCCTCGGTGCCGTCGGCCAGCACGCGGACCCAGCCGACCGCGTGGTCGCGGTGGTAGGCCACCTCCTTGACCGCGCGCCCGGCGACCGCGGAGAGCACCGGGTCGGGTGAGGCGGCGAGGCCGTGCCAGAGCCGCACCCGACCGAGCGAGACGGCCGCGAGCCGCACGACGGCGTGCGCGAAGTCGGCGTCGGGCAGCGTCGTCAGCACCTCGCAGCGGAAGTCCGCGACGTCGCGGAAGAACGCCAGGCGGTCCTCGCGCGGCACGGGCGAGGACGCCGGCACGTCGAGCCGCTCCACCAGGCCGGGGTCGGCGGCGGCCGCGCGGGCGTAGAGCAGGCGCACCTGGCCGAGCAGGTCGAGGGCGACGTTGGCCAGCGCCACCTCCTCCTCCAGCTCGGGGGCGTGGGTGCACCACAGCTGCAGCCGCTGGGCGAGCACGAGCGCGTCGTCGCCGAGCGCCAGGCAGTACGCCGCCAGGGCGGCCGCGTCGATGCCGTCCGGCACGGCGGCGTCGAGGCCCTCGAGCGGGTCGTCCCAGCCGCCGCCGAAGGCCCAGTGGCCGTCGTCGGCGCCCGGACCGTCCTCGAGCAGGGCGGTGTAGGGGTTGTCGTCCTCGATCACGTGAGCGCCCCTCACATGTGGGGGACGTCGGCACCGACGTCGTAGAAGGTGGGGTGGCGGTAGACCTTGTCGCCGCTGGGGGCGAAGAACGGGTCCTTCTCGTCGGGGCTCGAGGCGGTGACGTCCTCGGCCCGCACCACCCAGATGCTCACGCCCTCGTTGCGTCGGGTGTAGACGTCACGCGCGTTGCGCAGCGCGGACTCGGCGTCGGCGGCGTGCAGCGACCCGACGTGCACGTGGTTGAGCCCGCGCTTGGGCCGCACGAAGACCTCCCACAGCTCCCAGCCGCTCATCCGCGCGCCCCTGCGTGGCCGGTGGCGTGGGCCTCGGCGGCCTCGCGCACCCAGGCGCCGTCCTCGTGCGCGGCGCGCCGCACGGCGGCCCGCTCGGCGTTGCACGGGCCGTCACCGGCGATGATCCGCGCCAGCTCGTCCCAGTCCGGCTCGCCGAACCGGTGGTGGCCGGTCGCCTCGTCCCACGCCAGCTCCGGGTCGGGCAGGCTCACCCCGAGGGCCTCGGCCTGCGGGACCGTCATGTCGACGAACTTCTGCCGCAGCTCGTCGTTGGTGTGGCGCTTGATCCCCCACGCCATGGAGCGGGCGGTGTGCGCGGAGGCGTGGTCGGGCGGGCCGAACATCATCAGCGAGGGCCACCACCACCGGTCGACCGACTCCTGCACCATCGCGCGCTGCTCGTCGGTGCCGCGCATCATCGTCTGCAGCAGCTCGTAGCCCTGCCGCTGGTGGAACGACTCCTCCTTGCAGACCCGGATCATCGCGCGGGCGTAGGGGCCGTAGGAGGTGCGGCACAGCGGCACCTGGTTGCAGATCGCCGCCCCGTCGACGAGCCAGCCGATCGTGCCGACATCGGCGTAGGAGGAGGCGGGGTAGTTGAAGATCGAGGAGTACTTCTGCCGCCCCTCGACGAGCATCCGGGTCAGGTCGGCCCGGTCGACCCCGAGCGTCTCGCAGGCGGAGTAGAGGTAGATCCCGTGACCGGCCTCGTCCTGCACCTTGGCGGTGAGCACGGCCTTGCGGCGCAGCGAGGGCGCCCGGGTCAGCCACGAGCCCTCCGGCTGCATCCCGATGATCTCGGAGTGCGCGTGCTGGGCGATCTGGCGCACCAGCGTGCGGCGGTAGTCCTCGGGCATCGCGTCGCGCGGCTCGACCCGCAGGTCGGCGGCGATCGTGCGCTCGAAGTCCTCGAACCCTCCGGACGGGGCCGGAGCCGGGGTCGCGGTCGTGCTCATCAAGTGCCTCCTGGCGGACGCGGGTCACGCGCCACTGGTCGACGACGGTCGGCGCCCACCCGGTGGAGCGGTGCGCACGCCTCCATCCTGCCCGTGAGCGTCGTCACATCCAACCCGACCCTAGGCTCGGTCCGTGACCGAGCTGCTCGACCTGCCACCGGGATCCGTCGCGGCGCTGCAGGTGCCGGGCACGCCGGCGTACGTCGAGGCGGTGCTGGCCCTGCTCGGGCGCGGTGTCGTGCCGGTGCCGCTGGACCCGCGACTGACCGCGGCGGAGACCGCGGGCGTCCTGCAGGACCTCGAGCCGGCGGCCCACGTCACCGACCCGGCCGTCGTCGACGCGGTCGCCGCGCAGGTCGCCGGCGAGCCCCGCCGCACTCCCCTGGCCCGCCCGATGCACCTGACCTCCGGCACGACCGGGCGACCCAAGGGCGTGTGGAGCGGGGTGCTCACCGAGGAGCAGGGCCGGGCCCTGGTCGCCGAGGAGCGCGAGCTGTGGGGGTTCCGCGCCGACGACGTCGACCTGGTCGTGAGCCCGCTGCACCACTCGGCCCCGCTGCGCTTCGCGATGGGCACGCTGCTCGCCGGCGGACGCCTGGTGGTGCCCGGCCCGTTCGACACCGCAAGGCTCACCGAGGCGATCACCACCGAGCGACCCACCACCGCCTTCTGCGTGCCCACCCACCTGGCGCGGCTCTTCGCGCACTGGGACGAGGTCGGCACCCCGGACCTCACCTGCTTCCGCCTGCTGGCCCACGCCGGCGCCGCCTGCCCGCAGCCGGTCAAGGAGCGCCTGCTGGCGACCTTCCCGCCCGGCACCACGTGGGAGTTCTACGGCTCCACCGAGGGCCAGCTGACCGCGTGCGCCGGCGAGGAGTGGCAGCAGCGGCCCGGCACCGTCGGCCGGGCCCGTCCCGGACGACGGATCAGCGTCGCCCAGGACCGCACGATCTGGTGCGTCGTGCCCGAGCACGCACGGTTCTCCTACTACCGCTCGCCCGACCAGACCGCGGCGGCCTGGCGCGCGACGCCCGACGGCCCGGCGTTCACCGTCGGGGACCACGGGCGGCTCGACGACGACGGCTACCTCTACCTCGACGGCCGCCGCGAGGACCTGGTCATCTCCGGCGGCGTCAACGTCTACCCCGCCGAGGTGGAGGACGTCCTCTCCTCCGTGCCGGGCGTGCTGCAGGTCGCCGTCTTCGGCCGCGACGACCCCGACTGGGGACAGCGGGTCTGTGCGGCGTACGTCGGTGACGCCGAGCCCGCCGACCTCGCGGCAGCCGCCCGCGAGCGGCTCTCGGCGGCGAAGCGGCCCCAGGAGCACCACCGGCTCGACGCCCTGCCGCACACCGCGACGGGCAAGGTCCAGCGGCTCCTGCTGCCCGGCCTGGTCGAGGGTGCCGAGCGGCCCTAGCGGCGCCGGGCGCCCGTGCCGATGCTGGAGGCACGCCCACGAGAGGGGGGACCATGCCCGTCCACCACCACCACGCCGGCACCGCGGACGCCGTCGACCCCGACCCGGCTCCCCCCGGGGCACCGGGTCACGCCGAGGAGCTCGACGCGATGGCCGACCTCGTGGTCGACCTCGGGGCGAGCGACCCGGACGAGGAGGCCGGCGACGACGGCCTGCCGTCGTGGCGACAGGGCTACCCCTACGACGCCAAGATCTCGCGCACGGAGTACGAGCGGACCAAGCGGCTGCTGCAGATCGAGCTGCTCAAGCTGCAGGCGCACGTCAAGGACACCGGCGCCAAGGTCGCGGTGCTCTGCGAGGGCCGCGACGCGGCCGGCAAGGGCGGCTCGATCAAGCGGTTCATGGAGCACATGAACCCGCGCGGCGCCCGGGTGGTGGCGCTGAGCGTGCCCACCGACCGGGAGCGGAGCCAGTGGTACTTCCAGCGCTACGTCGAGCACCTGCCCTCGGGCGGCGAGATCGTGTTCTTCGACCGCTCCTGGTACAACCGCGCCGGCGTCGAGCGGGTGTTGGAGTACTGCACGCCGCAGGAGTACCTGGAGTTCATGCGCGAGTGCCCGGAGTTCGAGCGGATGCTGGTCAACTCCGGCCTGCACCTGTTCAAGCTGTGGTTCTCGGTCTCCCGCCGCGAGCAGGCCGCGCGCTTCGCCTCGCGCTCCCTCGACCCGGTCAAGCAGTGGAAGCTCTCCCCCACCGACCTGGCCAGCCGCGACAAGTGGGAGGCCTACACCGCGGCCAAGGAGGCGATGTTCTTCTACACCGACACCGGCGACGCGCCCTGGACGGTGATCAAGAGCAACGACAAGAAGCGTGCCCGGCTCGAGGCGATGCGACTGATCCTGTCCTCCTTCGACTACCCGTCGAAGGAGCACGAGGTCGTGGGCCGGCCGGACCCCCTGGTCGTGGGTCCCGCCTCGCAGGTCTTCGAGCCCGGCGAGCGGGCCGGGCGGCTGTTCCCGCGCCTGTGAGGGGCCCGGACGCGCCGAGGGCGGCCACCCCGGTGGGGTGACCGCCCTCGGTCAGGACGCGAGGTCGCGACCCGGCCCGGATCGGGCCGGACCGGGACCGATCAGTCGTTGCCGCCGGTGAGCTTGTCGCGCAGGGCCTGCAGGGCCTCGTCGCTGGCGAGGGAGCCCTCGCCCTCGGCGGCCTCCGAGGAGGAGTACGAGGTGGCCTCGCCGGCCTCGATCTCGGCCTTCTTGGCCTCCTCCTGCTGCTTGACGTGCGCCTCCCAGCGGGCGTGCGCCTCGGCGTACTGCTTCTCCCAGGCGGCGCGCTGCTCGTCGTAGCCCTCGAGCCAGTCGTTGGCCTCCGGGTCGAAGCCCTCGGGGTAGATGTAGTTCCCCTCGGCGTCGTAGGAGGCGGTCATGCCGTAGAGGGTCGGGTCGAACTCCTCCACGTCGGTGGCCGCGGTGGTCTCGTTGGCCTGCTTGAGCGACAGCGAGATCCGGCGACGCTCGAGGTCGATGTCGATGATCTTGACCATGACGTCGTCGTTGACCTGGACGACCTGCTCGGGGATCTCGACGTGACGCTCGGCGAGCTCGGAGATGTGCACCAGGCCCTCGATGCCCTCCTCGACGCGGACGAACGAGCCGAAGGGCACCAGCTTGGTGACCTTGCCCGGCACGATCTGGCCGATCTGGTGGGTGCGGGCGAAGTGCTGCCAGGGGTCCTCCTGCGTGGCCTTGAGCGACAGAGAGACCCGCTCGCGGTCCATGTCGACGTCGAGCACCTCGACGGTGACCTCGTCGCCGACGGTGACGACCTCGCTCGGGTGGTCGATGTGCTTCCAGGACAGCTCGGAGACGTGGACCAGGCCGTCGACGCCGCCGAGGTCCACGAAGGCACCGAAGTTGACGATCGAGGAGACGACGCCCTTGCGGATCTGGCCCTTCTGCAGCTGGGTCAGGAAGCCCTGGCGGACCTCGCTCTGGGTCTGCTCGAGCCAGGCGCGACGCGACAGGACCACGTTGTTGCGGTTCTTGTCGAGCTCGATGATCTTGGCCTCGAGCTCCTTGCCGACGTAGGGCTGGAGGTCGCGCACGCGGCGCATCTCGACCAGCGACGCCGGGAGGAAGCCGCGCAGACCGATGTCGAGGATGAGGCCACCACGGACCACCTCGATGACGGTGCCGGTGACGACGCCGTCCTCCTCCTTGACCTTCTCGATGGTGCCCCAGGCGCGCTCGTACTGGGCGCGCTTCTTGGACAGGATCAGGCGACCTTCCTTGTCCTCCTTCTGGAGGACGAGGGCCTCGACGTGGTCGCCGACCGCGACGACCTCGGAGGGGTCGACGTCGTGCTTGATGGAGAGCTCGCGGCTCGGGATGACACCTTCGGTCTTGTAGCCGATGTCGAGCAGGACCTCGTCCCGGTCGACCTTGACGATGGTGCCCTCGACGATGTCGCCATCGTTGAAGTTCTTGATGGTGCTGTCGATCGCAGCGAGGAGCTCCTCCAACGAGCCGATGTCGTTGATCGCGACCTGCGGGGCGTCGGAGAGGGAGGGGGTGAGCGTCATATGAAGGAGAAGTCCTTGGGTGGATGGAAGTCGTCGGTGCGCGCGTGAGCCCTGAGCACCCCCGGAAGAGTTCACGTCCGGAGGAGGCGAGAAGAACGTCGGTCTGTTCGATCCAGCGGACCGCACACGCTCTTGACACCCTACCGGCGCCGGACGGGCCGGTCCAACCGAGCGGACCTGGGGTAGAAGTGGGGTCGTGAGCCCTCCCGAGCCGTCCCAGGAGATGCCCGAGGGCGTCCACCCCACCCGGCGCCCGGTCGACGAGGCGGGGTCACGGCGGGCCAACCGCTGCGACTGGGACCACTACGCCGACGAGTACCAGTCCACGCACGGCGACTTCCTCGGCGACGTCGGGTTCGTCTGGGGTCCCGAGGGCCACCAGGAGCGGGACCTGCAGGTGCTCGGCGAGCCGGCCGGGCTGGCCGGGCGCGACGTGCTCGAGGTCGGCTGCGGCGCCGGTCAGTGCTCGCGCTGGCTGCGCACCCAGGGCGCCCGCGTGGTCGGGCTCGACCTGTCGGAGCGCCAGCTGCAGCACTCCCGCCGCCTCGACGAGGCCACCGGCGTGGTGGTCCCGACCGTCTGCGGCACCGCCACCGCGCTCCCCTTCGCCGACGACTCCTTCGACGTGGTCTTCTCCTCCTTCGGCGCCCTGCAGTTCGTCGCCGACGGCCAGGACATGGTCGAGGAGGTCGCCCGGGTGACCCGGCCCGGCGGCACGTTCGCCTTCTCCGTCACCCACCCGATCCGCTGGGCGATGCCCGACGACGCCGGCCCCGAGGGGCTGACGATCACCAGCTCCTACTGGGACCGCACGCCCTACGTCGAGGAGGAGGACGACGGCACGCCGCGCTACGTCGAGCACCACCGCACCCTCGGCGACTGGGTCTGCCTCCTGCACGCCCATGGGTTCGTCCTGCGGACGCTCCACGAGCCGCAGTGGCCCGAGGGCAACGACCGCGTCTGGGGCGGATGGGGCCCGCTCCGGGGACGTCTCGTCCCGGGCACGGCGATCTTCGTCGCGGACCTGGGCTGAGCCACCGTCAGGGGCCGGCCTCAGACGCTGCCGCGCTCCTCGCGCCTCGACCAGACCAGCATCAAGGCGCCCACCACCAGGAACAGCAGACCGAGGACCAGCCCCAGGATGGGGACGAGCACGCCGATCAGCCACAGCTGGCGGGCACCGTCGTCGGACTCCGCGGCGCTCTCCTTGACCTCGGCGTCGGTGAACTCGACCGAGAGGTCCGAGAGCACGTCGCCGTTCTCCAGCGTGCGCCGGTCCTCGTTCTTCTGGTAGATGATCGATCCGGTGCGGGGGTCGATGTCGATGGTCTTCTCGGCCGTGTAGAGGCCGTCGATCCCCTCGACGACCTCGGCCGGCTGCTGGTCGACCTTGACGACGTACTCGTAGGTCTTGATGCCGCCGTACTCCTCGGTGCCGGAGTACTCCGCCAGCACCGCCTCGTTCAGGACGTCGTCCCAGTAGAGGTAGTCCTTCTTCTTCGCGTCGAACGGCCACTTGTTGATCAGCCCGCGGTGGGGCTCGGCGTCCGCGGGCAGGTACTTGGAGCTGTTGACCGCCTCGGCGGTCACCCGGTCGGTGGCGAAGACGTCCGTGCTGGCCGTGACCAGCCGGCTGTCCGGGTCGTCCGCGTCCACGCAGTCCGGCGGGTCGTTGCGGTCGATCACCACGCAGGTGGAGTTCACGAACGCGACGACCTCGTCGGTCGACTTGTTGTCGTCGCTCTTCGTCACGCTGGTGACCTTGACCGGGAGGTTCTCGACCTCGCCGGTGGCGGGGTTCAGCTTGTCGATCGTGCCCTCGAGGTGCGTGACCGAGGTGACGTTGAGGGGCGTCTTCTCGAGCGCGCCCGCGCCCCAGAACCGGAGCACTCCGGCTGTCACCAGCAAGAACGCACCGAAAAAGAGCAGTACCAGGGCTAAACCTCTACGCATCCGCATTCCTCCCAGGGCCACAAGTCGCCTGAGGGTAGCGCATCGCGGCGCCCCGACCGGGCGCCGTTGGTCCCGACCTCGGCGTGGCGTGCGGCGCCCCCGCGTGTGGCAGAGTTCCGCCCGAGGAGGGGTGGTGCGACAGCGAGCGATCCAGGGATGGGTGTCCCGCCTCACGGCCGACCCCGAGGACAGCCGCCAGATCGTCGTGGGAGCCGCGGCCCTGCTCGTCATCGGGTACGCCGTGTTCCGGGCCTGGGCGGTCCTGCCCGGGTGGTTCTACCGCGACGACTACCGGCTGCTCCTCGACGCCGACGTCGCCCGGCCCGACCTGGACTACCTGCTGATGCCGCACGACTCGGCGCTGCTGCCGGGGACCCGCTTCCTCGTCTGGCTGGTGGAGGCTTCGGGCCCGGTGAACTGGCCCCTCGCCGCAGCTGTCTCCCTGGTGCTCCAGGTCGGCGCCGCGTCCGCGGCCGCGTGGATGCTGCTCCGCCTCTTCGGCGCCCGGTGGGGGGCGCTCGCACCCCTGGCGCTCTACCTGTGCTCGGCCATGACCATCCCGTCGTCGCTGTGGTGGATCTCGACGCTCAACCAGTTCCCGCTGCAGATCGGCTTCTTCGTCGCCGTGGGCTCCTGGGTGGAGTACCTCAAGGGACGGCGGCTCCGCTGGCTGGCCGTCACGGTCCTGGCCGTCTGCTTCGCCCTCGCCTTCTTCGTCAAGGCCCTGCTGGTCGTCGCGATCCTCGCCGGTGTGGCCGTCGGCTACTTCGCCTCCGGCTCGCTGCTCGGACGGGTCGTCTCCCTCGTCCGCCGCTACTGGCCGGCCGCGGTGGCCGGCACGGTCGTCGTCGCGGCGTACCTCTCCTACTACGTCACCAACGTGCGCCAGCCGTTCCGGGACACGCAGTCGGGGCTGGCCGGGGAGGTCGCCGACTCGATGCTCGGCACGGCGTTCGCCACCGGGGCCTTCGGCGGTCCGTGGCACTGGTACCCCTTCGCCCCTCCCGGCTCCGTGGCGGACCCGCCGAGCTGGGTGGTGCACCTGTGCTGGGTGGGGGCGGCCCTCGTGGTGCTCTACGGCCTCCTCCGCCGGGAGCGGACGCTGCGCGCCTGGGTCATCCTCGGCGCCTACCTCGCCGGGCTGTTCCTCCTCGTGCTGAACAGCCGCGCCCCGATGTTCGGCCGGATCGTCGGGCTCGAGTACCGCTACCTCACCGACGCCGCCTGCGCCCTCGCGCTCTGCGTCGGGCTGGCCTACCTCCCGCTGCGCGGTGCCGTCGAGTCCAGCGCGCCCCGCCCGGACCCCCTGCTGCGGGCCGCGGTCCCGCCGGCGTGGGTCGTGGGGGTCACCGCCTTCGTCTGTCTCTCCGGGCTGTGGAGCTCCGCGCTCTACATCCGCACCTGGCACTCCGGGAACGCCAGCGAGGGCTACGTCCAGCGGCTCGACCAGCGGCTCCGCGCGCTCGGTCCGGTCGACCTCGCCGACGAGAAGCTGCCCGAGTCGGTGATCCCGCAGATCTTCGCCCCGGACAACCAGGTGAGCCGGCTGGTGAGGCTGCTCGGTGTCCGCGCCCGCTTCCCGGAGTGGACCGACCGGCTGGTGCTCGTGGGCAAGAACGGCACGCTGCGGCAGGCGTTCGTCGCGGACGGCGTCGTCGCCCGGGGCCGGCCGGGGCAGGACTGCAGCTGGGTCGTCAAGGAGCGCGGTCGTACGATCCGGGTTCCTGAGGACCCGGCGACCGACCAACGGTGGATCCGCATCGGCTACCTGGCGGGTGCCGACTCGCCGGTGCAGGTCAGCGCCGCCGGCCGGACGGTGGACGCCGTCATGCAGCCTGGGCTGAACAACCTGTACGTGCAGGTCGAGGGGAAGGTGAGATCGGTGCGCATCGACGGGCTGGACCCGGGGACCTCCATGTGCGTCGACCGGATCGAGGTGGGCCACGTGACGCCGGGGTTCCCGCTGTGACGACCACCGAGACCACCGAGACCACCGAGACCGCCGGCACCGGCGACGGGACCGGCGACGGGACCCGCACCACCGGCGCTCCGCCGCCGGTGGAGGTCGCGCCCCAGTTCCCGGTCCTCGACACCCTGCGCACGGTCGGCGCCCTGGCGGTGCTGACCACGCACGTGACCTTCCAGTCCGGCGACTACCTCGGCAACGGTCTGTGGGGCACGGTGTTCGCGAGGCTCGACGTGGGGGTGGCCGTCTTCTTCGTGCTCTCCGGCTTCCTGCTCTCGCGTCCGCACCTCGCCCGAGCGGCGATGGACCGGCCCGGGCCGCCCACCGGCCGCTACTACTGGAAGCGCGCGCTGCGGATCTACCCCGTCTACGCCGTCTCCGCCGTCGTCGCCCTCCTCGTCATCGACGAGAACTCCGGGTTCGGACCCGGGCGCTGGCTCAGCAGCCTGCTGCTGCTCGACACCTACACCCAGACCAAGCTCCCCCAGGGGCTCACGCAGATGTGGAGCCTGGGGGTGGAGGTGGCGTTCTACGCCGTCCTCCCGCTCCTCATGGTCGCCGCGGTCGGACGCCGGCGGCCGGCCCTGCGCCCGGGCCGCGTGGGCGTCGTGCTCGCCTCGCTCGTGGTCGTCTCCGTCCTGTGGCACGGGTGGCTGGCCGGCCGGCTGGCCGGGCACGTCGAGGGCATCCCGACCAGCTGGCTCCCGGCATACCTCTCCTGGTTCGCCGTCGGCATCGGGCTCGCGCTGCTGCACGTGCGCCACCAGGCCGGGGCGCGAGGGACGCGCTGGGTCGCGCTGCTGGGAGCGATGCCGGGGACCAGCTGGGCGCTCGCGGCCGGGCTGCTGCTCGTGGCCGCCACGCCCGTGGCGGGCCCGACGCTGCTGGCGGTGGGCACCACCGGCCAGGGACTCACCAAGAACCTCCTCTACGCCTTGATCGGCGGGCTGGTGGTCGTCACCGGTGTCTTCGCCGACCGGACGGGAAGGTACCACCGGGTCATGGCGACGCCCTTCCTGCGGCACCTCGGCCACATCTCCTACAGCGTCTTCTGCATCCACCTCGTGGTGCTCCACCTGGTGTGGACGACCACCGGCTGGCCGGTGTTCCGCGGCCACGGGGCCCAGGCCTGGGTGCTCACCCTCGTCGTCAGCCTGGTCGCCGCCGAGCTGCTCTACCGCCTGGTGGAGATGCCGGCGATGCGGCTGCGCAGCGTGCGCCGCAACGGCCGGTCCGTCGACCAGCCGACGGCTCCGGCGAGCGCCACGACCACGAGGTAGTGCGGCCACGAGAGCTCCCCGGCCCAGCCCACCGGGTCGCCCCAGGGCCGGAGGGCGTAGGCGAGGGCGGCGGGGGCCAGGAACCCGGCCACCGCCCAGCCGCCGACCTCCGTGGAACGGCGCGCGAGCACCTGCCCGCCCGCGAACGCGGCCAGCCCCAGGAGGCAGCCCAGCCAGCCGGCGAGGAGCCCCGCGCCCAGGACCGCGACCATGCCCGCGGCGGTCGGGGACAGCACCCGGGTCCGGAGCGGCGGCAGGCGGCTGTCCAGCCATCGTCGCCGAGGCGCGAGGGCCAGGGCGGCCAGCGCGACCAGGGAGAGCAATCCCCCCAGCAGCCCCCCGGTGTAGCCGTCGGTCGGGCGGAACCCGACCCTCAGCGGGGCGCTGGTCTCCTCCAGCCCCCAGGCCTGTTGCCAGCCGTCGACGACCGTGGGGACGAGTCGCTGCCCGTCCTGCTCGGCCCGCCACCCCGGGTTGGTGTTCTGGCGGAGGGCGACGACGTCGTCGCCGGGCTGGTCGCCGCGTCGTCCCGGTCCCGGGCCGAGACGCAGCGTGGAGCCGGTCCCCTGCTGGGCGACCGGCAGCGCCGGGCCGGGCCTGCGGCTCCCCTCGCGACGGAGCACCAGGGCCATCGGCAGGAAGGCGCGCGACGGGGCCACGGTGAGCCGGTTCGCGCCCGCGCCGAGCAGGAGCGGGCCGGCCGTGCACAGCCGGGCCGGCACCGTGGCCCCGGCGAAGAGCTGCGCCGGGGTCGCGGTGACCGCCGTCGAGACCAGCCGCCGGTCGACCTCGACCATCGGCCCGCTCCCGCACGGGAGGGAGACCGGGTCCGGGCCGATCCGGGCAGGGAGCCCGGGAACCCCGGGGATCCTGAGCTCGCTGATCCCCACCGGCACCGGGGTGGGCCGTGACTCGAAGTCGAGGCTGGAGACGGACTCCGACTGGCGGACGCGCACGGTCAGGTGGTCGGTCCGGATGGGCCGGAAGCGCGCCCAGCCCCGCTCGTCGACCACCACCCGGCGCCGGTCGTCGCCCGAGACCACCGTGATGCGGGTGGGCCGGCGGGCGGCGGCGTCCGCGGCCACCACGAGGCGCACCGCGCGGACCGCGCGGGGACGGATCCAGCGCACCTCGATCCCCGGCAGCGGGTCGGCCAGCGACGCCGTCCACGTCGTCCCCGGGTCGCCGTCGACCGCGGCGACGGCCGAGGAGCGCGGGTCCGCGTTGGCCACCGACGAGCCGCGCGCGGCGACCAGCTGCCCGCCGAGGATGTCGTCGTACAACGCCTGGCGGGGCCGGGGCTGGACGGTCAGCTCGGCCACGTAGCGGCCCGCCGCCGGCAGCCGCACCAGCCGGCGGAGCCCGAACGGCTCCTCCTCGGAGACCGACCTGTCCGCGACGCAGCGCACGGCTCCGGTCACCTGCGCGCAGCCGGTGCGAGCGTCGGCGACCCGCCGCAGCACGATGGTGTCCGGAGCGCCCCACCCGTCCGGCAGCCGCGGAGTGACCAGGTAGCGCCGGGCCGTGACCTCCGGGAGCGAGACCTCCCGGAGCGCCAGCTGGTGCGCCGGGCGACCCGAGGCGTCCTCGACCCGCACCCAGGTGGCCGGGCCACCCCCCAGGGGCACGCGTCGCGACGACCGCGCGGCGAGCTCCACGGTGCGGGTCGCTCCGGTGGACGTGCGGATCCGGAGCACCTCGCGGTCGGCGCCGACGGTGACCCGCACCCACGGCACCTCGGTGGCCCGGTCCAGGGTGACCTGCCACCAGGCGGAGCCGCGCAGGGCCGGCTTGGAGAGCCACGCGGTGTCGGCCGAGCCGTCGAACGCGGCGTACGGCAGGTTGCCCGGCCCCACTGCCCCACCGGCGTCGGCGACCGAGGACGACGCGGTCACCGCCCGGACGCCCGCGAGCCGGGCGTGCGTCGACCACCGGTCCTGGTCCGGCAGGAGGTAGTCGCGCGCCGGCTTGTCGAAGCGCAGGGGTGCGTCGGTGGGGAGGGTCGCCGACGTGGCGTCGTGCACCCGGCCGAAGAAGCGCTCGGTCGACCGCAGCCCGTCGGTGAGCACCACGGTCTGCGGGCGGTCGCCGTCGAGAGTGGTGTCGGCGGCCAGCACGGCGGGCGCGTCCTCCAGCACGCCGAGGTCCGCCAGGTCCAGGAGGTCCTCCGGCCCGCCGACCACCACGGGCGGCTCCGTGGAGCGCACGGCGGTGTGGGCCGGTCCGGCGACCTCGTAGACCTCCAGCGCGGGGTACTCGGCCTGCCATCCACCGTTGATGACGACCCGGCCGGAGGAGGTCCTCAGGTGCGCCTGCCCGCCGATGTCGGGGCCGAAGGTGGCGACCCGGGTCAGGCCGGGCGAACCCTGGATCGCCTGGTGGACCAGCACCGGGTCCGGCACGTCCCCGCCGCGCTGCAGGTCGTTGCGCACCAGGAGGTGTCCCACGCCGGCCCGGCGCAGGTACGCCGCCAGGCCGGCGGACGGCTTGCCCTGGGCGAGCCTGCTCTCCACGGCGTCGAGCATGCGGATGTTGCCCGGCGGAGCCAGCGGCACGGCGTTGCGCACCGCCCACCGGGACTGGGCCAGCCACTGCATCGGCTCGTCCCGCGGCGAGCCCCACACGTAGGTGCCGAACGCCGAGCCCGGCACCAGCAGCGTGGTGCCCGGGAGCTCGTCCAGCCAGTCGGCGGCCTCGTGCCAGTAGCCCGGTACGCCGACGAAGCCTCCGCTGGGCGTGAGCCGTCCGGCCAGGGCGGGAAGGGCCCCGCCGACCACGGCCAGCAGCGCGGTGCCCACCACCACCGCGTTGTTGAGCACCCGCACCGAGCCGGCCGCGGAGCGGGAGGCGCGCTCGGCACGCAGGCGGGCGAGCGTGACGTCCAGCTGCCAGGCCAGCCCGAGGACGAGCGGCAGCCGCACCACCGGGTCGAACTTGTGGACGTTGCGCAGCGGAGCGAGCGCGCCGTCCAGCAGGTCCTGGAACAGCCCGGCGCCCCACCCCTGCACGCTGCCGGTGTGGCCCAGGGTCACCAGGACGAGACCGAGCGAGGCGCCGAGGAGCAGGAACGACCGGTGCGGGTTGTCGCGCCGGGCCGCGCCCACGAGTCCGAGGATCAGGAGCACCCCGCTGTTGATCGGCAGGGAGAAGTCGCGGATCAGGTCGTTGCCGGCTCGCCAGGCGCCGTCCACGTAGGGCACCCAGTCGGAGGTGCCGCGCAGCGCGTCGAAGATCGTCGTGGGGAAGGTGGTGTTGGCCGCGGCCTCGATGTAGTCGAGGAAGGGCGGGCTGTAGGCGCCGAGCAGGAACAGCGGCACCAGCCACCACAAGGTGCCCAGGAGCGTGAACAGCGGCCACCACCGCATCATGGTGCGGCGCCGCGCGCCCGGCTCGCTGGTCAGCAGCCACACGACCCCCAGCGGGATCACCGCGAAGGTCGCGGCCGCGTTCACCCCCCCGACCATCGCGACCGCGAGCCCGGCCAGCGCGGCGGCGCGGAGAGGGGACCCCCGTCGGCTGCCGAGGACCAGCGGCAGCAGCACCCAGGGCGCCAGCGCGCCGGGCCAGGCCTCGATGGAGATCGGCCCCAGGGTGGTGAGCATCCGCGGGGACAATGCGTAGGCGAATCCGCCGGCCAACGCCGCGAGGTCGGAACGGACGCCCAGCGCCTTCGCCAGCTTGGCCGCGCCCACCAGCGCGACGGACATGACCAGGGCCACCCACAGTCGCTGCACCACCCACCCCGGCACCGCGAGCGCCGACCCCAGGAGGAAGAACGGTCCCATCGGCCACAGGTAGCCGTAGGCCTGGTTCTGCACCTGGCCGAAAGCGCCCTGCTCGTCCCACAGGTGCAGCGCGCGGCCCAGGAAGTCGGCCGGCGCCAGGGCGAGGTCGACCTTGGTGTCGCTGACCAGCAGCCCCGGCGACTGGGTCATCGCCAGCCCGACCAGCACCAGGCAGCAGGCCACCAGCCGCAACGCGAACCGCCGTCTGCCCTCCTCCTCAGCCCGGTTCACCGCTTGCGCAGGACCAGGACGAGGTTCCACGTCACCACCTCACGCAGCACCGGCACCCGGAGCATCCAGTGCGTCCACCACGGGTTGTAGCGCGGGACCACGTCCAGCACCTCGGCGGCCGTCTGGGTGCGCGCCCACGCCAGCCCGTCGCGGACCGTCACCCCGAAGAGCGTCTCGCCGTACCTGTTCTTCGGCTCGTGCCCGTGGCGACGGACGTAGCGGCGGCGCGCGTGGTCGCCTCCCAGGTAGTGCCACGGCGCGGTCTCGTGCCCACCCCACGGACCGAACCAGACGGTGCAGGAGATGAAGGTGACGCCTCCGGGCTTGGTGACCCGGACCATCTCGTCGGCCATCCGCCACGGCTGCGGCACGTGCTCGAGGACGTTGCTGGAGTAGCACACGTCCACGGCGTCGTCCTTGAACGGCAGCTGCATGCCGCTGCCGATCACGGTGCCGGGGGCGATCTCGCCGAGCCCGGCGAGCTCGCCGACGTCGGCGTCCAGGGCGAGGTAGGTCGCCCCCGCGGCCGTGAACGCCGATCGGAAGTAGCCCGGGCCGCCGCCCACGTCGAGCAGGACGGTGCCCTCGAGGTCGACGTAGAACGCCAGCTGGTCCACCGAGTCCTCGGCGAGCGCGGTGTAGAACCGCGCCGGGTCCGACTGCTCGTGGCCGAACGCCCGGAAGAGGCGGAGGGAGCGCCGCAGCGTCGCCCGGAAGGGCGACCTCTCGGGGCGGGTCGGGCGCGGCACGCGGGCACCCTACCCGAGCGTCCGAGGGCCGGAGGGCCCGAGCCCTCGGGCCCTCAGGCCGGGCTGGGCGGCCGTGGCGAGAACGCACCGGTGCGGCGCGATAGGTTCTGCGAGTGCAGCACCCAGCGTCCCTCGCCGATCCTCACGTGGTCTTCCTCAGCTGGCGCGACATCGGCAACCCCGAAGGCGGCGGCGCCGAGCGCTACCTCGACAAGATGGCCCACGGGCTGGTCGAGCGCGGCTGGCGGGTCACCGTCTTCTCGGCCGCCTACGACGGTGCGCCCGCCACGGAGACGGTCGACGGGATCACCTACGTCCGCAAGGGCTCCAAGCTGTCGGTCTACGCCCAGGGCATGGGGGCCCTGCTGCGCCGCAGGTTCGGACGCGTCGACCTGGTGGTCGACGTGCAGAACGGCATGCCCTTCCTGAGCCGGCTCGTGACCAGGCGCCCGGTGGTGGTGCTCGTCCACCACGTGCACCGGGAGCAGTGGCCCGTGGTCTATCCGGGCCTCTCCGGACGGGTCGGCTGGTGGATCGAGCGGACCCTGGCCCCGTGGCTCTACCGGCAGTGCCAGTACGTCGCGGTGTCGTCCGCGACCCACTCCGAGCTGCGCGAGCTGGGGGTGCGCGGACCTCGGGTCGCCGTCGTCCACAACGGCACCGACCCTGCGGTCCACCTGGGGCCCGGCAAGGCCCCAGACCCGACGCTGTGCGTCGTCGGTCGGCTCGTGCCCCACAAGCGGGTCGAGCACGCCATCGACGCCGCGGTGGCGCTCCGTGCGCAGTTCCCCGGTCTGCGTCTGCACGTGGTCGGCGGCGGCTGGTGGGAGGACCGGCTCCGCCAGCATGCTGCGGAGGTGGGCGCCGGGGACATGGTGGTCTTCGAGGGCTACGTCGACGAGGCACGCAAGCACGAGATCTACGAGCGCAGCTGGGTGCTGGCCCTTCCCTCGCTGAAGGAGGGGTGGGGGCTCGTCGTCGGTGAGGCCGGCATGCACGGCACTCCCACCGTCGCCTACCGGGACGCCGGTGGCACCCGGGAGTCCATCAGCGACGGCGTCTCGGGGCTGCTGGTCGACAGCCCCGCGGAGCTCACCGAGGCCCTGCGCGGCCTGCTGAGCGACCAGGTGGCCCTGGCTCGGCTCGCGCACGGGGCGCGGCTGATGAGCCACCAGTTCAGCTGGGAAGCGGCCCAGAGCTCGTTCGCGGTCGTCCTCGAGGCCGCCCTGCGAGGTGAGCGCATCGACGCCCAGGACCCGAACGAGCGCGTCGCCGTCGACGTCCCGGGCGTGGACGCGCAGAAGAGCGCCTGACCGGTCGGTCAGACGCTCTCGACGGCAGCCCGGGACGGGGGCCGGCGATGCTCAGCCGTTGGTGCCGTACTGCACGATCGGCTGGTTGACGTTGGCGGGTGACTGACCGTCCGCGCCGGTCTGCGACTGCACCAGGCCGATGACGGTCACGGTGGCGACCGCAGCCCCGACGAGGAGACTCCCCACAGTCCCCACGATGGTTCCGATGCCCATGTTTCCTCCCTTGTGAGCTGCGGTGACCATATCAGTCGTGGGAGCGTCGCACGGACGCCCGGCGTGCCGCCTTCCGCACCGACCGTGCCGACCGCGCCGACAGCGCCGACGCGAGCAGGACCGAGGCCGCGAACCCGAGCCAGGCAACGGCGATCGCTGCGGTGGCGACGGCCGACCGGGACCGCGTGTCCGGGCGCGTGATCTTGGTCACCCGGAAGTCGGGGGGCGCCGCGAGGGACCGTCCTGCCACCGCGGGCGCGTCGCCGGGGGCGCCCAGGTCCGCCACGACCAGCCCGATCCCGAGCGCGGCGAGTGCCCGGCTGCGCGTGGCCGGGTCCCCCGCGGCGAGGGCGCTGCGGACCTCCGGTCCCCTCGGGTCCTCCCCGGCGACGCGTCGACCCGACACGACCAGGTCGTCGGCGGTGACGTGGTCGGGGGTGAGGAAGCGCCCGAGGGGGTCGAGGACCTTGTGGTGGTGGTTCCAGTCCGGGGCGCGGTAGCTGGTGAACGGCAGCACGAGCACGTCGCCGGCGGCTCCCGCCTCGTGCTCGGCGGCGACGGTCCGCCGCAACTCGGCCCACGACGCCGGGTAGTCCACGGGCCGGAGCCGGTGCGAGAGGCCGAACGACGCGTCCGGGAGGAGCGCCACCGGAAGCAGCACGAGCGCCGTCGCCAGCCCCGGACGCGCCACCGTCGGAAGCCGGCGGGTCACCAGGGCCGCCCCCTCCGCGGCAGCCGTCGCCAGCAGCGGGGCGCAGAGCCCCAGCAGCCGGGAGCCGTCGCGGAGCAGCCCCGTCCCTGGGACGTGGCTCACCATCCACCCCGTCGCGCCCGGCGCCAGCCAGGTGAGCACGGCGGCGCCCCAGCCCACCGCCCAGCACACGAGGAAGGCGCCGGCGTCGCGGCGGCCACACCGGCGGGCCCACGACCGCGCCCCCACCGCGGCGAGGGCGACCGGCAGGACCACCGCCAGCAGCCCCCCCACTCCGGTGCGGGAGGGCAGCACCACCTCGGAGTTCCACACGCCCCCGAGCCCGAGGGCCGCGACCGGGCCGGGGACGCGGCCCACGTCCTGCAGGGCGAAGACCCGGGCACCCACCGACGCCGTGGTGGCCTGCGCTGCGTGCACCAGCCCCGAGACCAGCCAGGGCGCCTGGGTGGCGACCAGCAGGAGGGCCACGTGCAGGTTCGCCCTCCCGCCCCCGCGGCGAAACGCGAACGCCGTCGCCGCGACGGCCGTCATCAGCCCTGCGCTCGCACTGAGACTGCCGACCAGGACCGCCCAGGCGAGCCCCGATGACAGCCGCCCGCTCCGGCGTACCTCGCGGGCGTGGAGCGCGACCCACGGCAGAGCGGCGTAGGCGAGGAGCACCGGCCAGTGGCCGAGCAGCAGGCGTTCGGCCACGAAGGGGTTCCACTGGTAGACCCCGACCGCCACCAGGCGAGCCACGAGCGAGTCCCGGGTCCACCGCGCCGCGCCGAGGCCACCTGCGACCAGGCAACCCACGAGGACCACCTTCTGCAGCAGCATCCCCGGCACCAGCTCGTCGAGGAGGGCCACCACCGCGTCGGAGGGCACCGCCCGCGGGAGCCCCGACCCGAGTCCCAGGAAGTCCGGGCGGAAGGCGAGGTCGGGGACCCACACCATGTCGTAGCTCAGCACGAACCCCGGGCGCAGGGCCGGGCCGAGCAGCAGCGACGCCAGCGCCACCGCCCACAGGCGCGGCAGCCACGCCCGCGCCCTGTCAGAGACCACCCAGCCCTCACCTCTTCGACAGCCCAGCGCGTTTGGCGGCCCCGCAGCCGCAGCCGCGCAGCCGCGCAGCCGCGGAGAACCTATCCTGTCCCTTGCCCGCCCCGACCTGACCAGATGGGACCCCGCATGCCCGCCACGCAGCGACGTCTTCCTCGCTGGCTGGTCGGAGGTGGCGTCATCGCCGTCGCGATGGCGATCATGAACGTCACCAACTACGCGTTCACGATGCTGGCGGCCCGGCTCCTCGGCCCTGCGGAGTACAGCGCGCTGGCGGCCGTGATGGGACTGCTGATGGTCCTCAACGTGCTCTCCCTGGGGCTGCAGGCGACCGCTGCGCGGCGGGTCTCGGCGAACCCGCAGCACGCGACGCAGATCGAGGCCGCGATCCTGCGGACCAGCTATGTCTCCGCGCTCGGTCTGGGACTGGTCTGCCTGGCGGCCACCCCCCTGATCGACGGGGCGCTGCGCCTGGACGGCTGGGCGCTGAGCGCCCTGCTGGCGGTGACCGTGGTGCCCCTCACGATCATGGGCGGGCAGGCCGGGGTGCTCCAGGGGGAGCGGCGGTGGCTGCCCCTGGCCGCGATCTACCTCACGAGCGGCCTGGGTCGGATCGGGTTCGGCGCGACCGGGCTCCTGCTGCGCGACGACGCCCTCGGCGGCATGCTGGGCCTGGCGGTCGGCGCGTTCTTCCCCACGGTCATCGGCTGGTTCGTCATCCGCCGCCATGAGCGGACCCCGCCGCCGGCCGAGGCGGCGACGGGCGGCATGCTGCACGAGCTCGCGTCCAACTCACACTCCCTCCTGGCGTTCTTCGCGCTGTCCAACGCCGACGTCGTGATCGCCCGGACGGTGCTCGACGAGCACGAGGCCGGCCTCTACGCAGGCGGGCTGATCCTCGCCAAGGCGGTGCTGTTCCTCCCCCAGTTCGTCAGCGTCGTGGCCTTCCCGGCGATGGCCAGTCCGGCGGGGGGCCGCAGGATGCACCTCTACGGCCTGGGGCTCGTCGTCGCCATCGGGCTGACCGCGACCGCGGGGGTGCTGGTCCTGGCCCCCGTGGCGCTCACCTTCATCGGGGGCGGGGAGTACGCCGAGATCCAGTCGTCCCTGTGGGCCTTCGCCACCTTGGGCACGCTGCTGGCCGCGCTCCAGATGCTGGTCTACAGCGTGCTGGCGCGCCAGCACCAGCGCATGGTCTTCGCGATCTGGGGTGCGCTGCTGACGCTGCTCACCCTCGCGACCCTGGTCAGCTCGGTGACCGCCCTGCTGGTCACCGTCTGCCTGGTCGACGGCGTGCTGCTGCTGGTGCTGGCGACCTGGTCGATGCTGACCGGCCACGCGTCGGAAGCGCAGCGGAGCGAGGTCGTGGCGGCCTGAGCCGGAGGTCGATGCGCCGGCTCAGTGGGCGGCCTCGTGCCAGCTGCGGCCGAAGCCCACCGAGACCTCGAGCGGGACGGTCAGGTCGGCGGCCGCGCCCATCTCCCGGCGTACGACGGCCTCGAGCGCGTCGCGCTCCCCCGGCGCCACCTCGAAGACCAGCTCGTCGTGCACCTGCAGGAGCATCCGGGAGGTCAGGCCCTCGGCGCCCAGCGCCGCGTCCACACGGAGCATCGCGACCTTGATGATGTCGGCCGCCGACCCCTGGATCGGGGCGTTGAGCGCCATGCGCTCGGCCATCTCGCGACGCTGCCGGTTGTCGCTGGTCAGGTCGGGCAGGTAGCGTCGCCGGCCCAGGATGGTCTCGGTGTAGCCGCTGCGGCGCGCCACGTCGACGATGCCGGCGAGGTAGTCGCGGATGCCGCCGAAGGTCTCGAAGTACTCGTCCATGAGGCCGCGCGCCTCGGCGGTGTCGATCTTGAGCTGCTGGGACAGGCCGAAGGCGGACAGGCCGTAGGCCAGGCCGTAGTTCATCGCCTTGATCTTGGCCCGCATCTCCCCCGTGACGGCGGTCGCGTCGACCTCGAAGACGCGGGCGGCGGTGACCGAGTGGAAGTCGTGGCCGGAGCGGAACGCCTCGACCAGCCCGGCGTCCTCGGACAGGTGCGCCATGATGCGCATCTCGATCTGGCTGTAGTCGGCGGTCAGCAGCGAGTCGAACCCGGGACCCACCACGAACGCCTCCCGGATGCGCCGTCCCTCCTCGGTGCGCACCGGGATGTTCTGCAGGTTGGGGTCGGTGCTCGACAGGCGCCCGGTCGCGGCGATCAGCTGGTTGAAAGTGGTGTGGATGCGCCCGTCGGGCATCACGGTCTTGAGCAGGCCCTCGACGGTCTGGCGCAGGCGGCTCACGTCGCGGTGGCGCAGCAGGTGGAGCAGGAAGGGGTGCTCGGTCTTGTCGTAGAGACCCTGCAGCGCGTCGGCGTCGGTGGTGTAGCCGGTCTTGGTGCGCTTGGTCTTGGGCATCTCGAGCTCGTCGAAGAGCACGACCTGGAGCTGCTTGGGCGACCCGAGGTTGATCTCCTTGCCGATCACGCCGAACGCGTCGGCCGCGGCCCGGCGCACCTCCTCGGCGAAGTGCGCCTCGAGACCCTCGAGCAGCTCGACGTCGACCGCGATCCCCCTGCGCTCCATGCGGGCGAGCGTGTGCACCAGTGGCAGCTCGACCTCGCCGAGCAGGCGGGTGCCGCCGCGGTCGGCCAGCTCGAGGTCGAGCGCGGAGGCGAGGTCGAGCACCGCCCGGGCCTGGAGCATCGCGGTGTCGGCCGCCGCGGTGTCGCCGAGCCCCTCGAGGGTGAGCTGGCCGTCGTCGGCCTGCTCGGCGACCTTGAGCTCGCGCTTGAGGTAGCGCAGGGTCAGGTCGGCCAGGTCGTAGGAGCGCTGGTCGGGGCGCGCGAGGTAGGCCGAGAGCGCGGTGTCGCGCTCGAGGCCGGCGACCTCCCAGCCGCGCGCGGCGAGCGCGAGCAGCGGCCCCTTGGCGTCGTGCAGCACCTTGGGCCGGTCGGGGTCGGCCAGCCACCCGGCGACCGCGGCGTCCGCGTCGGCGTCGAGCGCGCTCACGTCGAGCCAGGCCGCGCCGTCCTCGGTCGCCAGCGCCAGCCCGTCGACCTCGCCGCTGCCCGAGCGCCAGGTGCCCACGACCTGCACGCCGACCCGGGCGCCCGCCGTGGCGTGCTTGTCCAGCCACGCCACGACCTCGCCGCTGCCGAGCGTGGTGGTGGCCAGGTCGAATCCCGACTCGTCGATGTCCTCCTCGGACTCCAGCGTCGCGAACAGCCGGTCGCGCAGCACCCGGAACTCCAGGGAGTCGAAGATCGTGTGCACCTCCTGGCGGTCCCACGGGCGCACGCCCAGGTCGCGCGGGTGCAGCGGCAGGTCGAGGTCGCAGACCAGGGCGTTGAGCTGGCGGTTGCGCATCACGTCGCTGAGGTGCTCACGGAACGACTCGCCCTTCTTGCCCGTGATCTTGTCGGCGTTGGCGATCACGGCGTCGAGGGAGCCATACTGCGCGAGCCAGCGGGCGGCGAAGCCCGGGCCCACCCCGGGGACACCGGGCAGGTTGTCGGAGGTCTCCCCCACGATCGCCGCGAGGTCGGGATACATCGCCGGTGGCAGGCCGTAGCGCTCCTCGACCGCCTCGGGGGTCATGCGCTTCATCTCCGAGACCCCGCGCATCGGGTAGATCACGGTCGTGTGCTCGTCGACCAGCTGGAACGAGTCGCGGTCGCCGCTGCAGATGAGCACCTCGAAGTCCTCCGCCCTCGCCTGGGTGGCGAGGGTGCCGATCACGTCGTCGGCCTCGAAGCCGGGCTTCTCGACGTAGGGGATGCGCAGCGCGTCGAGCACCTCCTTGACCAGCGAGACCTGGCCGGAGAACTCCGACGGCGACGCGGACCGGTTGGCCTTGTAGTCGGCGTAGGTCTCGGAGCGGAAGGTCTGTCGTGAGACGTCGAAGGCGACCGCGACGTGGGTCGGCGCCTCGTCGCGCAGGACGTTGATCAGCATCGAGGTGAAGCCGTAGACGGCGTTGGTGTGCTGGCCCGTCGTGGTCGAGAAGTTCTCCACCGGCAGGGCGAAGAAGGCGCGGTAGGCCAGCGAGTGACCGTCGAGGAGGAGCAGTCGGGGACGTGCGCCGGGCACGGGGTCAGCCATCCCGCGATGCTAGCCGCCGCGTCCGA
Organism: uncultured Actinomycetota bacterium; assembly: GCA_963811385.1. Classification (GTDB taxonomy): domain Bacteria; phylum Actinomycetota; class Actinomycetes; order Propionibacteriales; family Nocardioidaceae; genus Marmoricola_A. The sequence continues at coordinate 175,116 of CAWEQX010000017.1, forward strand.
CAGTCCCGGGGGCGGTCCGGCCCGGCGGGGAGTCGTCAGGAGACGGCGTCGCGGACGCGGGCGCGGCGCTGGTGGCGGCGGGCCGCGACCACCTGACCGACCACCTTGGCCCGGGAGGCCGAGCGCGTCGAGCGAGCGGCGGTGGCCGGCTCCAGCGGCATCCGCCCCCGGAGCGCCGCGACGGTGGCGGCGCGGACGACGGCCACCTGCGCGAGGCCCATGCGGGCCAGGAAGCGGCTGGTCTCGCGGTCCTGCACGCCGCCGGAGACGAGCACGTTGTCCATGTCGTGGTGCTCGGCGTGGGTCAGGGCCGCCTCGATCAGGGCGTGGCCGACACCTCGCCGGCTGCTGTCCTCCTCGACCTGGAGGTGGCTGACGTGGAGCGTGTGGTCGGCCAGGATCGGCGACAGGCGGCCGCTGCGGAGATAGGCCGTGCCCACCACCTCACCGTCGGCCTCGGCCACGAGCACCCGGGAGCCGGGCTCCTCGGCGAGGGCGCCCAGGACGACGTCGGCCAGGTCGCGGCCGTCGAAGCCGTCCGCGGCCCGCGGCAGGTCGCGCCACAGGCGCTCCAGTGCCGGGCCGTCCTGCGGTCCCAGATCTCGTACGTCGACAGGCGTGCGCGACACGTGTACCTCCCACGACGGGTCCGCGCGGGGGCGCGGAGCATCCACCCTGTTGCACCTGCTGGCACCACGGACCCGAGGACTACCCCTGCCTCCGAGCGTGGTGTGATGTCCTGCCTCCGGGAAGCAGCCCGGGCGACGAGGAGGACTCGAGTGTTTCCCGGAACCGGCACGCTCGTCAACATGAGCACCGTTCTGCTTGGCGCCTCCCTCGGCGTGGTGGTCGGGGACCGCCTCTCCCAGCGCGTGCGCGACGTCGTCACCGACAGCCTCGGACTGGTCACCCTGCTCATCGCCGGACTCAGCGTCGTCGACGTGCTCGCCCCCGCGCTGGCCGCGGCGGTCGGCGACCAGGCACCGGTGCTGGTCGTGCTGGGCAGCCTCGTGCTCGGGGGGATCGCCGGCTCGCTGCTGCGCGTCGAGGACCGTCTCGAAGGACTGGGCGGCTGGCTGCGGGACCGCCTGGCCCGGCCCTCCTCCCCCGAGAGCCCGCGGCACGTCGCCGACGCCGCGCACACCGCCCGGGCGCGCTTCGTCGAAGGCTTCGTCACCGCGTCGCTGCTGTTCTGCGTCGGTCCGCTGACCGTCCTGGGCTCGCTCAACGACGGGCTCGGCCGGGGCGCGGACCAGCTCTACGTCAAGGCCGCGCTCGACGGCTTCGCCGCCGTCGCCTTCGCCGCCTCCTTCGGCTGGGGCGTCGCCGCCAGCGCCCTGGTGGTGCTCGTGGTGCAGGGCGGGCTCACCCTCGTCGGGGTGCTGGCCGGCGACGTCCTGCCCGCCGCCCACCTCGCCGCCCTCGGGGCGACCGGCGGGCTGATGCTGCTGGGGCTCGGCCTCAACCTGCTGCGAGTGCGCCGGATCCCGGTCGGCGACCTGCTGCCCGGACTCGTCGTGGCGCCCGTGCTGGTCCAGGTCGTCGTCGCGTTGCGCTGAGCCGGCGGCTCAGAGGTCGCCGCCCAGGTAGGCCGCCTTGACCGAGTCGTCGCCCGCGAGCTCGTGACCGGTGCCCGTGCGCACGATCTCGCCGGTCTCCAGGATGTGCGCGGTGTCGGCGATCTTGAGCGCCTGGGCCGCGTTCTGCTCCACCAGCAGCACGGTCGTGCCCTGCTGGTTGATCTCGCGGATGATCGAGAAGATCTGCTGGATCAGCTTGGGCGCCAGGCCCATCGACGGCTCGTCGAGGAGCAGCAGCCGCGGCCGCGCCATCAGCGCCCGCCCGATCGCCAGCATCTGCTGCTCGCCGCCCGACATCGTGCCCGCCACCTGCTTCTCCCGCTCCTTGAGCCGTGGGAAGAGGGTGAACACCCGGTCGAGGTCCTCGGTGTAGGCCGGGGTCTTGCGGTCCTTGCGCACGAAGGCGCCCATGTCGAGGTTCTCGCGCACGGTCATGCCGACGAAGACGCCACGACCCTCGGGCGACTGGCTCAGCCGCAGCGCCACCCGCTGGTAGGGCGCCATCTTGGTGATGTCCTGGCCCTCGAAGACGATCCGGCCGGCCCGCACCGGGCGCAGGCCGGAGATGGTCTTCAACGTGGTCGTCTTGCCCGCGCCGTTGGCCCCGATCAGGGTGACGACCTGACCCTCCTCCACGGTGAAGGAGATCTCACGGATGGCCTCGATGTGCCCGTAGTTGACGCACAGGCCCTCGACCTCAAGAAGCATCCTCGTCCACTCCCAGGTAGGCGGCGATGACCGCCGGGTTGTCGCGGATCTCGGCCGGGGTGCCCTCGGCGATCTTCTTGCCGAACTCCAGCACCACGATCCGGTCGGTCACGCCCATCACCAGGCGCATGTCGTGCTCGATCAGCAGGACGGTGTAGCCGCGGTCACGGACCCGTCGGATCAGCGCCATCAGGTCGGCCTTCTCCTGCGGGTTGAAGCCGGCAGCAGGCTCGTCCAGGCACAGCAGCGCCGGCCCGGTCGCCATGGCGCGTGCGATCTCCAGACGCCGCTGGTCGCCGTAGGACAGGTTGGAGGCGAGCTCGTCACACCGCTCGGCCAGGCCCATGAACTCCAACAGCTCCATGGCCCGGCCGTGGCTGTCGTGCTCCTCGCGGCGGTGCTTGGGCGTGCGGAACAGCGACGAGACGACGCCGCTGCTGTGGTTGGCGTCCGCCCCGACCATGACGTTCTCCAGCGCCGTCATCGACTTGAACAGCCGGATGTTCTGGAAGGTGCGCGCGATGCCGAGACGGGTGATCTGGTGCCTCTTGCGGCCGGTCAGCGAGCCGCCACGGAAGCGCACCTGGCCCATCGTCGGCTCGTAGACGCCGGTGATCACGTTGAAGCACGTGGTCTTGCCGGCACCGTTGGGACCGATGAGACCGAGGATCTCGCCCTCCTCGATGTGCAGCGAGACCTCGTCGAGCGCGGTCAGCCCGCCGAAGCGGAGCGTGACGTCGTCGACCTCGAGGATGCGATCGGCCATGTCAGACCACCTTGCCCGTCTCGTCCCTGGTGCTGGGGGTCGGGTCCCCGGTCCTGCCGCCGGCCCTCCCGTGCTCGATCTCCCGCTCCATGGCGCGCGCGCGGATGGTCCGCGCCGGGGGCAGCAGTCCCTGCGGGCGGTAGACCGGCAGGATCATCAGCGCCAGGCCGAAGACCAGCAGGCGGTAGTCGGCGAACTCGCGGAAGCGCTCGGGGAGGTAGGCCACCAGCACCCCACCGAGGACCGCACCCCACCGGTTGCCCGCGCCGCCGACGATCACCGCCGCGACGAACAGGATCGAGAGCAGCAGGGGGAAGCTCAGCGGGTTGATGTAGCCGCCCTGGCTGCTGGCGAACAGCGAGCCGGAGAGGCCCCCGATCGCCGCGCCCATGGCGAAGGCGAGGAGCTTGAACCGGAAGGTCGGCACGCCCATGAGCTCGGCGGCGTCCTCGTCCTCGCGGGTGGCCTCCCAGGCGCGGCCCACGCGGCTGGCCTTGACCAGCCGGTCGCCGATCAGCACGAGGATCAGCACCGTCAGGACCAGCCAGTAGTAGGGGATGGCGTCCACCGCGCCGAACACCAGGAACGGGGTGCCGCGGTCGGAGTCGACCGAGGGCACGAAGCCGTCCCATGACAGGTGCGGGATCTTGAACAGGCCACCCTCGCCGAACGGGGGCTCCGGCTTCGGACCGATCGTCGGGGGGTGCGGGATGTCCTTGATGCCGGCCGCGGCACCGAGCCACTCCACGTTGGTGACCACCAGGCGGATGATCTCGCCGAAGCCGAGCGTCACGATCGCGAGGTAGTCACCACGGACCCGCAGCGTGGGAGCCCCGAGCAGCACGCCGCTGAGCATCGTGACCGCGACCGCGATCGGCAGCACCAGGAAGAACGGCCAGTGCCAGTGCTGGGAGGTCAGCACGCCGGTGGTGTAGGCGCCGACCAGGTAGAAGCCGATGTAGCCCAGGTCGAGCAGGCCGGCGTAGCCGATGACGATGTTGAGCCCGACCGCGACCAGCGCGAGCGCGGCCGAGGAGAACATGATGCCGCCGAAGTCGGTCTGCTGGGTGGTCAGGATCGGCGGTCGCAGCAGCGGGAGGGCGTAGAAGAACAGGGCGAACACGACGACCAGCAGCAGCCGGCTCGCCTTGGGCAGCCGGCTCCAGCGGTCCTGCATCCGCACCCAGCCGAGGGTGACGCGGTCGACGATGCTCGTGCCCGCCATCACGCACGCGCCTTTCCGAGGGACTCGCCCAGCAGGCCGGACGGTCGGACGAGGAGGATCAGGATGAGGAGCACGAACGACACCACGTCCTTCCAGTCGGTGCCGAAGACCGCCGAGCCGTAGTTCTCCACGACGCCCAGCAGCAGCCCGCCGAGGAGGGCGCCGCGCAGGTTGCCGATGCCGCCGAGCACCGCGGCGGTGAACGCCTTGACGCCCAGGATGAACCCCGCGTTCTGGCGGGTGGCCCCGATCTTGATCATGTAGAGGGTGGCCGCGGCGCCGGCCATGAGGCCGCCGATGAGGAAGGTCAGCTGGACCACCCGGGTCGAGTTGACGCCCATGAGCGCGGCGGACTCCGGGTCCTGCGCCACGGCGCGGATGCCGCGGCCGAACTTGGTGCGGCGGACCAGCTGGTCGAGCACCACCATCATGCCGAGCGCGGCGACGATCACCAGGACGTCGACGTCCTTGACGGTGTAGTTGCCCAGGGTGAACAGGCCCTCCGGCTGGACGGTGACCGGGTTGGTGTAGACGTCGCGCGCCTTGGAGACGTAGTTCTCCAGGTTGTCGTCCAGCCCGAACCAGCCGGCGAACCGGTTGCGCAGCCCCATCGCCTCGGCCAGCACGAAGGAGGCGCCGATCGCCGAGATCAGCGCCATCAGCCTGGGCGCGTTGCGCTTGAGCAGCGGCCGGTAGGCCACGCGTTCGAGCAGCAGCGCGACCGCGGCGGAGAGCAGCATCGCAGCGACGAGGGCGAGGGCGAGCAGGCCCAGCGTGCTGCCGAGGCCCTGCGTGGCCGGCTCGGTCCCGTGGACGAAGACGAACACCCACGCCACCGCGAAGGTGCCGTACATGAACACCTCGGAGTGGGCGAAGTTGATCAGCTGCAGGACGCCGTAGACCATCGTGTAGCCGAGCGCCACCAGGGCGTAGATGCCGCCCACGGCGAGACCGGTCACGGTCAGGCCGATGAAGTTGCTGAACAGGAAGTCGAAGTTCACCGCAGGTCCCCTAGCGACGACGACGGCCGGGGGCGGATTGCCGCCCCCGGCCGCAGTCTGTCATCTGTCGTTGTGTCCGTCGCTCAGATCACTCGACGGGCTCGGGGTTCTCCGTGTCGAGCTTGCCGCCGGCGACCTTGTAGACGTAGATCGTCGACTGCTCGATGTCGCCGTTCTCGTCGAAGGAGATCGGACCGCTGACGCCGTCACCGGAGTAGTCGCCGATGAAGGTGTTGATCTCCTCGCCGGTGGTCTTGCCGTCGTCGAGGGCCGCCAGGAAGATGTTGGCCGCGTCGTAGGCCTGGGTGGTGTAGAGGCCGGCGGCGTTGCCGGTGACGTCCTTGACCTTCTGGGCGAAGTCCGAGGGAGCCGGACCGGCGGGGGCCGACAGGAGCGCGCCGTTGGCGGCCTGGCCGGCCACCTTGACGAAGGTCGGGTCCTCCGAGCCGTCACCGGACATGAACGTGCCCTTGAAGCCGCCCTGGCGCAGCTGCTTGGCCAGCAGGCCGGCCTCGGTGTAGTACCCGCCGTAGAAGATCGCGTCCGCGCCGGACGAGGTGACCTTCTGGACGACCGCCGACATGTCGGTCTGGCCGACCTGGATCTGGTCGGAGCCGACCATCGCGTCGCCGAGGTTCTCCTTGACGACGTTGGCCAGGCCCTTGGAGTAGTCCTGCGCGTCGTCGACGACGTAGACCTTCTTGGCGCCCACGGTGTCGGTGAGGTACTTCGCGTCGGCCTGGCCCTGCGCGTTGTCGTTGCCGATGACGCGGTGCCACGTGGTCCAGCCCTGCTGGGTGATGGTCACGTTGGTGGCCGAGGGAGAGATCGACGGCAGACCGGCCTCGTAGAAAGTCTTGCCGGTGGCCAGCGACTCGCCGGAGAAGCCGGGTCCGACGAGACCGACGATGGTGTCGTCGTTGACGATCTGCGTGGCCAGGGCCGGCGCCTTCTCCGGGTTGCCCTGGGAGTCGAACTGCTTGAGCCCGACCTTGCAGTCGGCGTCCTTGTTGTACTCGTCGAGTGCGGTCTGGATGCCGTAGACCATGTTGAGGCCCAGGGCGCCCGCGTCACCGGTGGTCGCACCGAGGAAGGCGAGGTTCTGCTCGGTGCAGTCCTTGCTGCCGCCACCACTGCCGGCGTTGTCGTTGCTGCCGCTGTCGTCGCTGCCGCAGGCCGCGAGCGAGAGCGCAGCGGCGGTCGCGGCCGCCGCGATGCGCCAGGTGCGGTTCATCCGGATCATCGATCCTCCGTGAGATGTCGTGAGTGGTCCCCGCCTCCCGGCGACGGCGACCATGATTGGCCGGAACGTAGCACCGCGGGAGCGCCCGGCCCCCGTCCCGGGACCGTGTCGCGCGCGTGGTCGTTAGGAACTTGTGACCTGTCGGGACGTTCAGCCCGGTGCGGGGTCATCCTCCTGGGCCACGATGTCCGGCCCGTGCAGGACCACGCCCTCGGCCACCTGGCGCATGGACAGGCGCAGGTCCATCGCGGTCTTCTGGATCCAGCGGAACGCCTCGGGCTCGGTCAGCTCGAGCCGCTGCTGCAGCACGCCCTTGGCCCGGTCCACGGCCTTGCGGGTCGCCAGGCGCTCCCCGAGCTCGGCGACCTCGGACTCCAGCATGGCGATCTCGGCGTAGCGGCTCACCGCCATCTCGATCGCGGGCACCAGGTCGTTCCTGGTGAACGGCTTGACGACGTAGGCCATCGCACCGGCGTCACGGGCGCGCTCGACGAGCTCGCGCTGGCCGAAGGCGGTCAGGATCAGCACCGGCGCGATGCGCTGCTCGGCGATGCGCTGCGCCGCGGCGATGCCGTCCAGGCGCGGCATCTTGACGTCGAGCACGACGAGGTCCGGCCGGTGCTGCTCGGCGAGCGCCACGGCCTCCTCGCCGTCGGCTGCCTGGCCGACGACGGCGTACCCCTCCTCGGCGAGCATCTCGGCGAGGTCCATGCGGATCAGCGCCTGGTCCTCGGCGATGACGACCCGCAGTCGCGGCAGCACGGGGTCGGGGCTCGTCACGGCACCAGGGTAGTCAGACCTGCGGCCGGTGGGAGCGGGTGGTGGTGGCGGGAGGTCGCGGCCTCAGGCGCCGGCGTGGCCGAGGGCACCGGACCGGTCGTGCGGCTCCGGGCGCGGGGCGCCGGGCCGGTCGCCACGGTCGGGCGGGTCGCTCGCGCGCTCGTCCTCCAGGTCGGCGAGGTAGAGCTCGACGGCGTCGCGCTCGACCCGCTGGCGCGACAGCTGCGTGGTCGCTGCGCGGGCGTTGCGGATCGCCCGCTCTTGGCTGCTCAGCCTGGTCCCGAGGTCGCGCCCTGCCCGGACCAGCTCGTCCCACAGCGCGTGCCTCGGCACGCGCGCCTGCCTGCTCGTCACCTGGCGTCCCTCCTGACGTCGCGGACCACCCTGCCATCGCGGTCCGGGGCTTTCAACGGTGGTGGTCGCGTCAACGGTCCTGCGCTCCCCCGCCCCGTCCCGGGCGTGGCTGCCGACGCACGTCGGCTAGCGTGAGCCGCGCAGGCCCCGGTAGTCCAACGGCAGAGACAGTGGTCTCAAACACCATCCAGTGTGGGTTCGAGTCCCACCCGGGGCACACACCCTGCGGGAGGCGTTGTCGCGGTCTCAGGCCTTGCGGCGGTAGGCCGGGGCGACCTCGTTGATCGCATCGCCCATGCGATGCACCCGCAGCGCGTTGGTCGAGCCGGGGATGCCGGGCGGGCTGCCGGCGATGATGACGACGAGGTCACCCTCCTCGACCCGCCCGATGCGCAGCAGCGCCTCGTCGACCTGGCGGACCATCTCGTCGGTGTGGTCGACCGACTCGCCGATGAAGGTCTCGATGCCCCACGACAGCGCCAGCTGGGAGCGCACGACCGGGACGGGGGTGAAGGCGAGGACCGGGATGGCGCTGCGCAGCCGGGAGAGCCGGCGGGCGGAGTCACCGCTCTGGGTGAACGCCACGAGGTACTTCGCGCCGACCCGCTCGGCGACCTCGACGGCCGCCTTGGAGATCACGCCGCCGCGGGTGCGCGGCTGCCAGTCGATCGCCGCCATGTGCTCGAGCTCGTGGTCCTCGGTGGACTCCACGATGCGCGCCATCGTCCGGACCGTCTCGATCGGGAACTCCCCCACGCTGGTCTCCCCGGAGAGCATGACCGCGTCGGCGCCGTCGAGCACCGCGTTGGCCACGTCGGAGGCCTCGGCCCGCGTCGGCCGCGGTGCGGTGATCATCGACTCCAGCATCTGGGTGGCGACGATGACCGGCTTGGCGTTGCGCCGAGCGGCCTCGATCACCCGCTTCTGCAGGAACGGCACGTCCTCGAGCGGGCACTCCACGCCGAGGTCGCCCCGGGCCACCATGAAGGCGTCGAAGGCCTTGATGATCTCGCTGAGGTTCTCGATCGCCTGCGGCTTCTCGATCTTGGCGACGACCGGGAGCCAGACCCCCTCCTCGTCCATGATCTGGCGCACCTCGGCGGCGTCGGCGGCGTTGCGCACGAAGGACAGCGCGATCAGGTCCACGGTCTGGCGCAGCGCCCAGCGCAGGTCGGCCCGGTCCTTGTCGGTCATCGCCGGCACCGAGACCGGGACGCCGGGCAGGTTGATGCCCTTGTGGTTGCTGATCCGTCCCGGCACCACCACGCGGGTCAGCACGTCGGTGGCGTCCTTCTCCAGCACCTCGAGGTGGACCCTGCCGTCGTCGATGAGGACCTGGTCCCCCGGCCCCACGTCGCCGGGCAGGCCGGCGTACGTCGTCGGCACGACCAGCCGGTCGTGCCCCGCGGAGACGTCGCGGGTGGTGATGGTCAGCCGGTCCTCGGAGGTCAGGTCGACCGGGCCGTGGGGCAGCTTGCCCAGCCGGATCTTGGGACCCTGCAGGTCGACCAGGACACCGACGCTCTTGCCGACCTTGTTCGAGGCGTCGCGCACCATCTGGTAGACGGCCTCGTGGTCGGCGTAGGCGCCGTGGCTGAGGTTGAGTCGCGCGACGTCCATCCCGGCCTCGACGAGCTCGACGATGCGCTCGGGGGTGGAGGTCGCCGGACCCAGGGTGCACACGATCTTGGCTCTCCGCACGCCCTCGACCCTACGGCACGCGGCATGGGGATTGGAACGATCACACCACCTCGGGGCGAGGTCGCGGGCCGGACGGCCGGGTGCTCAGACGACCAGGGGCCGCTCGGTCGGCGGGATCGGCGCGGGGAGCGTCGAGCTGCCGGTGAGATAGGTGTCCACCGCCGCGGCCGCGGCGCGGCCCTCGGCGATCGCCCACACGATGAGCGACTGGCCGCGACCCGCGTCGCCGGCGACGAAGACGCCGGGCACCGTGGTCTTGTAGTCCTGGTCGCGCCTGACGTTGCCGCGCTCGTCCAGCTCGACGCCCAGCTGCTCCACCAGGCCGGGGCGCTCGGGGCCGGTGAAGCCCATCGCGAAGAGCACCAGCTGCGCCGGGACCTCGCGCTCGGTCCCCTCGATCGGCTGGAACGTGCCGTCCACCTCGCAGATGCGCAGGGCCCGGACGCCGCCCTCGTCGTCGCCGAGGAACTCGGTGGTGGACGCGGCGTAGACGCGCTCGCCGCCCTCCTCGTGGGCCGAGGAGACCTTGAAGGTCATGGGGTACGTCGGCCACGGCTGGTGCGGCGCGCGGTCGGTCCCGGGCTGGGGCATGATCTCCAGCTGCGTGATCGACCGGGCCTGCTGGCGGATCGCGGTGCCGAGGCAGTCCGCCCCGGTGTCGCCGCCGCCGATGATGACCACGTCCTTGCCGGTGGCCAGGATCTGGTCCTCGACCTCCTCGCCGCGCGCGACCCGGTTGGCCTGGGGCAGGAACTCCATCGCCTGGTGGATGCCGCCCAGGTCGCGGCCCGGCACGTCCAGGTCGCGGGCCACGGTGGAGCCCATGGCCAGGACGACGGCGTCGAAGCGCGCCAGCAGCTGCTGCCCACCGATCTTGTCGCCGACCGCGACGTTGGTGCGGAAGATCGTGCCCTCGCGCTCCATCTGCCGCAGCCGACGGTCGAGGACGCGCTTCTCCATCTTGAACTCGGGGATGCCGTAGCGCAGCAGCCCGCCGGGCCGGTCGGCGCGCTCGTAGACCGCGACGGTGTGGCCCGCGCGGGTGAGCTGCTGGGCCGTGGCCAGGCCGGCCGGACCGGACCCGATGACCGCGACGGTCTTGCCGGTCAGCCACTCCGGCGGCTGCGGCCGGACCATGCCGGCCTCCCACGCCCTGTCGGCGATCGAGACCTCGACGTTCTTGATCGTGACCGGGTCCTGGTTGATGCCCAGGACGCAGGCGGTCTCGCAGGGCGCGGGGCACAGGCGACCGGTGAACTCCGGGAAGTTGTTGGTCGCGTGGAGGCGCTCGGCGGCGTCCTCCCAGTCCTCGCGCCAGACCAGGTCGTTCCACTCCGGGATCAGGTTGCCCAGCGGGCAGCCCTGGTGGCAGAACGGGATGCCGCAGTCCATGCAGCGGCCGGCCTGGGTCTTGATGATCGGCAGCAGGGCGCGACCCGGGCCCTCCGGGTAGACCTCGTGCCAGTCGTGGACCCGCTCCTCGACGGGGCGGCGGTCGGCGACCTCACGACCGTTCTTCAGGAACCCGCGGGGGTCAGCCATGCTGTGCCCTTCCTTCCAGCTGCTCGCTGCGCTCACCCATGGAGGACCTCCATGATCCGGGCCGCAGCCTCGTCCTCGCTCAGGCCCTCCTCGAGGGCCTCGGCGCGAGCCTCCAGGACCCGCTTGTAGTCACTGGGCATCACCTCGGTGAAACGGCCCACCGAGGTGTCCCAGTCCTGCAGGAGCGCGGCTGCGACGGTGGAGCCGGTCTCCTCGTGGTGGCGGCGCACGAGGTCGTGCAGCTCGGTGGCGGCGTCGCCGGCGACCGGGCCGAGCTCGACCAGCTCGCGGTTGACCCGGCCCTCGTCGAGGTCGAGCACGAACGCGTAGCCACCCGACATGCCGGCCGCGAAGTTGCGGCCGGTGGGGCCGAGCACGACCACGGTGCCGCCGGTCATGTACTCGCAGCCGTGGTCGCCGACGCCCTCGACGACCGCGGTGGCGCCGGAGTTGCGCACGCAGAAGCGCTCGCCGACCTGGCCGCGCAGGTAGATCTCGCCGGCGGTGGCGCCGTAGCCGATCACGTTGCCGGCGATGATCTGCTGCGCAGCGTCGAAGGTGGCCGCCTGGTCCGGGCGGACCACGATGCGGCCGCCCGAGAGGCCCTTGCCGACGTAGTCGTTGGCGTCGCCCTCCAGCCGCAGGGTGATCCCCCGCGGCACGAAGGCGCCGAACGACTGGCCGGCCGAGCCGGTGAAGGTGATGTCGATCGTGCCGTCGGGCAGGCCCATGCCCTTGTGGCGCTTGGTCACCTCGTGGCCCAGGATGGTGCCGACGGTGCGGTTGACGTTGCGCACCTCGACCTGGGCGCGGACCGGCTCCCCCCGCTCCAGCGCGTCGGCGCAGATCCGGACCAGCTCGTTGTCGAGCGCCCTGTCGAGCCCGTGGTCCTGGCCGGCGGTGTTGCGCAGCGACGCACCCTCCGGCAGCTCGGGCCGGTGCAGGATCGGCGCGAGGTCGAGGCCGGAGGCCTTCCAGTGCTCGACCGCGCGGACGGTGTCGAGCGCCTCCACGTGGCCGATCGCCTCGGCGAGGGTGCGGAAGCCCAGCGCCGCGAGATGCTCGCGGACCTCCTCGGCGATGTACTCGAAGAAGGTCACCACGAACTCCGGCCTGCCGGTGAAGCGCTCGCGGAGCACGGGGTTCTGCGTGGCCACGCCCACCGGGCACGTGTCGAGGTGGCAGACCCGCATCATGATGCAGCCCGAGACCACGAGCGGAGCGGTCGCGAAGCCGAACTCCTCCGCGCCCAGCAGCGCCGCGATGACCACGTCGCGGCCGGTCTTGAGCTGGCCGTCGCACTGCACGACGATCCGGTCGCGCAGGTTGTTGAGGAGCAGCGTCTGCTGGGTCTCGGCGAGACCGAGCTCCCACGGACCACCCGCGTGCTTGAGCGAGGTCAGCGGGGAGGCACCCGTGCCGCCGTCGTGGCCGGAGATCAGCACGACGTCCGCGTGGGCCTTGCTCACGCCCGCCGCGACCGTGCCGACGCCGACCTCGGCCACGAGCTTGACGTGCACGCGCGCCGACGGGTTGGCGTTCTTGAGGTCGTGGATCAGCTGCGCCAGGTCCTCGATGGAGTAGATGTCGTGGTGCGGCGGCGGCGAGATCAGGCCGACGCCCGGCGTGCTGTGGCGGGTCTTGGCCACCCAGGGGTAGACCTTGTGGCCGGGCAGCTGGCCGCCCTCGCCGGGCTTGGCACCCTGCGCCATCTTGATCTGGATGTCGTCGGCGTTGGTGAGGTACTCCGAGGTCACGCCGAAGCGGCCGGAGGCGACCTGCTTGATCGCCGAGCGGCGCTCGGGGTCGTGCAGGCGGTCGGCGTCCTCGCCGCCCTCGCCGGTGTTGGACTTGCCGCCCAGGCGGTTCATCGCGACCGCGAGGGTCTCGTGCGCCTCCTGGCTGATCGAGCCGTAGGACATCGCCCCGGTGGAGAAGCGCTTGACGATCTCGGAGACCGGCTCGACCTCCTCGATCGGCACCGGGGTGCGGCCCAGCGCCTCGGCGCCCTGGAGCTCGAAGAGCCCGCGCAGCGTCATCAGCCGCTCGGACTGGGTGTCCACCCGCGAGGTGTACTGCTTGAACACGTCGTAGCGCTGCGAGCGCGTGGAGTGCTGGAGGCGGAACACGGTCTCGGGGTCGAACAGGTGCGGCTCGCCCTCGCGGCGCCACTGGTACTCCCCCCCACCTCGAGGGTGCGGTGCGCCGCCGGCACGCCGTCGGCGGGGTAGGCACGCGTGTGCCGGCGGGCGACCTCCTCGGCGATCACGTCGAGGCCGATGCCGCCGAGCTTGCTGACCGTGCCGGTGAAGTAGCGGTCCACCACGTCCTGGGACAGCCCGACCGCCTCGAAGATCTGGGCGCCGGTGTACGAGGCGACCGTGGAGACGCCCATCTTGCTCATCACCTTGAGCACGCCCTTGCCCAGGGCCTTGACCAGGTTGCGCACCGCCTGGTCGCTGTCGACGTCGACGAAGTAGCCGTCGCGGGCGAGGTCCTCGACCGACTCCATGGCGAGGTAGGGGTTGACCGCGGCGGCGCCGTAGCCGACCAGCAGCGCCACGTGGTGCACCTCGCGGACGTCACCGGCCTCGACGACCAGGCCGACCTGGGTGCGGGTCTTCTCGCGCACCAGGTGGTGGTGGATCGCCGCGGTGACCAGGAGCGAGGGGATCGGCGCGAGCTCGGCGGTCGAGTGGCGGTCCGAGAGCAGGATGATGCGGGCGCCGCCGGCGATCGCCGCGGACACCTCGCGGCACAGCTCGTCGATGCGGGCCGCCAGGGCGCCGCCGCCGCCGCCGACGTCGTACAGGCCGCGCGCGACGTGGGTGACGAAGCCCGGCATGTCGCCGTCGCGGTTGATGTGCAGGATCTTGGCGAGCTCGTCGTTGTCGATCACCGGGAACGGCAGGACGACCTGGCGGCACGAGCGCGCGCTCGGCTCGAGCAGGTTGGACTCGGGGCCGATCGAGCCGGCCAACGAGGTCACCAGCTCCTCGCGGATCGCGTCCAGCGGCGGGTTGGTCACCTGCGCGAACAGCTGGGAGAAGTAGTCGAACAGCATGCGCGGCCGCGTGGACAGGGCCGCGATCGGGGTGTCGGTGCCCATCGAGCCGATCGGCTCCATGCCCGTCCTGGCCATCGGGGTGAGCAGGACGCGCTTGTCCTCCTCGGTGTAGCCGAAGACCTGCTGGCGCCGGGTGACCGAGGCGTGGGTGTGCACGATGTGCTCGCGCTCGGGCAGCTCGGGCAGCCGCACCAGGCCGGCATGCAGCCACTCGTCGTAGGGGTGCTCGTGGGCGAGCTGGTCCTTGACCTCCTCGTCCTCGATGATGCGGTGCTCCTCGGTGTCGACGAGGAACATGCGCCCGGGCTGCAGACGCCCCTTGCGGACCACCGTGGACTGGTCGAGGTCGAGGACGCCGACCTCGGAGGCCAGGACGACCAGGCCGTCGTCGGTGACCCAGTAGCGGCTGGGGCGCAGGCCGTTGCGGTCGAGCACGGCGCCGATCTGCATGCCGTCGGTGAACACGACGCAGGCGGGGCCGTCCCAGGGCTCCATCATCGTGGAGTGGAAGCCGTAGAACGCGCGGCGCTTCTCGTCCATCTCGGCGTGGTTCTCCCACGCCTCGGGGATCATCATCAGCACCGAGTGGGGCAGGCTGCGTCCCCCGAGGTGGAGCAGCTCGAGCACCTCGTCGAAGGACGCCGAGTCGCTGGCGCCCGGCGTGCAGATCGGGAAGAGCCGCTCGAGGTCGCCCGGGATCACGTCGCTGGCCAGGAGGGCCTCGCGGGCGCGCATCCAGTTGCGGTTGCCCATCACGGTGTTGATCTCGCCGTTGTGGGCGATGAACCGGAACGGGTGGGCCAGGGGCCAGCTCGGGAAGGTGTTGGTCGAGAAGCGGGAGTGCACCACTGCGAGGGCCGACTCCACGCGCTCGTCGACCAGGTCGGGGAAGAAGCGGTCGAGCTGGTCGGTGGTGAGCATCCCCTTGTAGGCCAGGGTGCGCGAGGACAGCGACGGGAAGTAGGCACCGGTGTCGCGCTCGGCCCGCTTGCGCAGGCAGTAGGCGCGGCGCTCGAGGGTCATCTGGTCCGCCTCGCGGGGGGCCGCGACGAACAGCTGCACGAACGTCGGCATCACGCTGCGGGCGGTCGCACCGAGCAGGCCGGGCTCGGTGGGGACCTCGCGCCAGCCCAGGACGGTGAGGTCCTCCTCGGCGGCGATCTCCTCCATGCGCTTGCGGGAGGTCGCCACCTCCTCCGGGTCGCCGGGGACGAAGGCGGTGCCGACGGCGTAGGCACCGGCGGCGGGCAGGTCGAAGTCGGTCACCGCGCGCAGGAACCGGTCGGGGACCTGGAGCAGGATGCCGGCGCCGTCGCCGGAGTCGGGCTCGGCGCCCACGGCGCCGCGGTGCTCGAGGTTGCGGAGGGCCTGGACGGCCTGGGCGACGATCTCGTGGCTGGCGACGCCGGTCAGCGTCGCGACGAAGGCGACGCCGCAGGCGTCGTGCTCGAAGGCGGGGTCGTAGAGCCCTTGGGGCGAGGGGTAGGCCTGCATGGCACGCCCTTTCCGTCGTCGTGGTCCGAGCGCTCCGCACCGAGGGGCGAGCGCTGCGGGGGTGAGGGGCCTCGTGGGGGCCGGGACCGGTCGGTCCGGCCCTCGGGGTCGGTGCGGGACGACATTGGCCCGGGCGACCCGATCCTAAGGCATGGGGCGAGGGAGACCAGGGGCGTTCTCAGCCCTGGAGCGGAGGGTCAGGCGCCGGTGCTGCCGACCAGCGAGCCGACCACGTAGGTGATGCCCGCCGCGGCCGCGCCGAGCAGCATCTGGCGGGCACCGCCGAACCACCACGCCCGGCTGGTGACCTGCGTCACGACCGCGCCGCACAGGAACAGCGCCGCCATCGTGAGCAGCACCGCCGGCCAGACCGACGTGGCGCCGAGCAGGTAGGGCAGCAGCGGCACCAGGGCGCCGATCGTGAACGCGATGAACGAGGAGACGGCGGCGAGCATCGGGGAGGTGAGGTCGTCGGGGTCGATGCCGAACTCCTCGCGGGCGTGCACGGCCACCGCCTGCTCGGGGTCGGCGTGGATCTGCTCGGCCACCTGGGAGGCGAGCTCGGGGCTGACCCCCTTGGCGACGTACATCGCGGCCAGCTCGGCCCGCTCGCCCGCGGCGTTGCGGCTGATCTCGCGGCGCTCCTTGGCGATCTCCAGCTGGGCGGCCTCGGCCTGGCTCGCGACCGAGGTGTACTCCCCCACCGCCATCGAGAAGGCGCCCGCGCTCAGTCCGGCGAGACCGGCGAGGATGATCGGCTTGGACCCCGCCGAGGCGGCCGTGCCGCCGGCGACACCGGCGATCAGGGCCACGTTGGAGACCAGGCCGTCCATGGCGCCGAAGACCGCGGGACGCAGCCACCCACCGGTGACGTCGGCGTGCTCGTGGCCGATCTCGCCGTCGGTGCGGGGGTCGGGGGCAAGCTCGTCGCTCATGAGGGCAGGCTAGCGGGGTCCTCGGAACCGTCGGCCCCGTCGGGGCCGTCGGGGCCGTCGGCGGGCTCCACCGGGGCCGCCGCGTCCGGGTGCACCAGCGCGGACCCCTCGCGGCCGGGGTGACGCCGCGCGGAGACCACGAAGTAGCCCATCGCCAGGGTGAAGACCACGATCGAGGTCCACACGTTGAGGCGCAGTCCGAGGACGTCGCTGGCCTGGACCGGGTCGATCCGGAGCATCTCGATCCAGCCGCGTCCCGCGCAGTAGCCGGCGACGTAGAGCGCGAACGCCCGGCCGTGGCCCAGCTTGAACCGCCGGTCGGCCCAGATCACCAGGCCCGCGACCCCGATGTTCCAGACGAACTCGTAGAGGAAGGCGGGGTGGAAGGTGGGGCTGTCCTCGTAGCCCGCCGGCCGGTGCTCCGGGTCGATCTCGAGCGCCCAGGGGAGGTCGGTCGGCTTGCCGAACAGCTCCTGGTTGAACCAGTTGCCCCAGCGGCCCAGCGCCTGGGCGAGCACGATGCCGGGCGCGAGGGCGTCGGCCAGCGGCGCGAACCGTACGCCGGCCCTGCGCGCCCCGATCCAGGCGCCGAGAGCGCCCAGCGCGATCGCGCCCCAGATGCCGAGCCCGCCGTTCCAGATCTTGAGCGCGTCGACCGGGTGCTTGCCCGGCCCGAAGTACTTCTCCCAGTCCGTCGCGACGTGGTAGAGCCGTCCGCCGACGATGCCGAACGGCACCGCGAAGATCGCGATGTCCTGCACCTGCCCCGGCCGGCCCCCGCGGGCGACCAGGCGGCGCTCGCCGAGCCAGACCGCGACCACGATGCCCAGGATGATGCACAGCGCGTAGCCGCGCACGGGCAGCGGCCCGAGGTGCCAGACCCCCTGGTCGGGGCTGGGGATCGAGCGCGGAACGGTCGCGAGCAGGGTCGGCAGGGTGCTCATCGGGCGGGCTCCAGCAGGTCGGGGTCGGCGAGGGCGTCCTGGACGTCGGCGGCCAGCTTGGCCGCGGAGGTCCCCTCGGTCCACACCACGCGCGCGGAGGCGGGGTCGCCGCCCGAGGCCGGGACGAGGCCGAGGACGGGGGTGCTGTGGGTGACCTCGTAGCCGCCGGTGGGCAGCTTGCGACCCTTCTGGATCGCGAGGTGGAAGGCCGTGCCGGCCGTCACCACGTCCTGGATCGACCCGGTCAGGCCCTCGAAGGAGGGGTTGAACCGGTCGAGGTAGGTGCGCAGCGTCCGCGGGTCGTCGCGCGCCGGGTCGGTGGTGACGAACAGCACCTGCACCTGGTCGGCCTGCGCCTGGGAGAGGCGGGCGACGGTGCTGGCCAGGTCGGACATCACCGCGAGGCAGATGTCCGGGCAGTTGGTGTAGCCGAAGAAGACCAGCGTCAGCGGCTTGTCGAGCCGGTCGGCGATCGGCGCGGTGCGGCCCTCGGTGTCCTCCAGGGGGACGTCCGCGACCCGGTAGGGCTGGTCGAGGACGGCGCCGTAGAGGCCGTCGTCGGCGCGTGCGGGGTCAGGCGCGTCGGCGCCGGCCCCGCCGCACGAGGAGAGCAGCGTGGCGACCGCGAGGAGCGCGGCGGGGAGCGCCGCCCTACGCACGGGCCCGCTCCGGTGCCGCTCGGCGGACTCCCCCGGCCAGGTCCTCGGTGAGCGCGCGCAGGTCGCCCAGGCCGCGCTGCTCGTCGCCGCGGGCGTCGAGGAGGCGGCGCACGAAGGCCGAGCCGACGATGACGCCGTCGGCGTAGGCGGCCAGCTCGGCGGCCTGGGCGCCGTCGGAGACCCCCAGCCCGACGCCGATCGGCAGGTCGGTGACCGCGCGGGTGCGGGCGACCAGCGGCTGGGCCAGGTCGCTGGTCGAGGTGCGCGTGCCGGTCACCCCCATGACGGCGGTGGCGTAGACGAAGCCGGAGCAGTGCTCGGTGGTGTAGCGCAGCCGCTGCTCGGTCGAGGACGGCGCGACCAGGAACACCCGGTCGAGCCCGTGGGCGGCCGAGGCCTCCAGCCAGGGACCGGCCTCCTCGGGCGGCACGTCGGGGGTGATCAGGCCCGAGCCGCCCGCGCTCGCCAGGTCGGCGGCGAAGCGCTCGACGCCGTACCTCTCGACGGGGTTCCAGTAGGTCATCACCAGCGTCGCGACCCCGGTCGCGGCGACCGCCTCGACGGTGCGCACCACGTCGGCGGTGCGGAAGCCGGCCGCCAGCGCCTGCTGGGCGGCGTCCTGGATGGTCGGACCGTCCATGACCGGGTCGGAGTAGGGCAGCCCGATCTCGATCACGTCGCACCCGGCCTCGACCATCACGCGCAGCGCGCTGATCGAGCCCTCGACGGTCGGGAAGCCCGCGGGGAGGTAGCCGACCAGCGCCGCGCGGTCCTCGGCCCGGGCCCGGGCGAACGCCTCGTCGACCCGGCTCGCGCCCCGCCTGCCCTCGCCGCGGTCGCTCACTGCTCGGTCTCCGCCGACCCCGGGAGCTCCTCGGCTGTGTCGTCGAGGCCGAACCACTCCATCGCGGTGCTCATGTCCTTGTCCCCACGGCCCGACAGGTTGACCACGATCGTGGCGCCCGGCATCTCCTGGGCCAGCCGCATCGTCCCCGCCACGGCGTGTGCGCTCTCGATCGCCGGGATGATGCCTTCGGTGCGGGCCAGCAGCCGGAAGGCCTCCATCGCCTCGGCGTCGGTCACCGGGAGGTAGGACGCCCGGCCGGTCTGCGCGAGGTGCGCGTGCTCGGGGCCCACGCCGGGGTAGTCCAGGCCGGCGGAGATCGAGTGGGACTCCGCGGTCTGCCCGTCCTCGTCCTGCAGGACGTAGGTGCGGGCGCCGTGCAGGACGCCGACCTCGCCGGCGTGGATGGTCGCGGCGTGGCGCCGCGTCTCGACCCCCTCGCCGGCCGCCTCGAAGCCCACGATGCGCACCGACGGGTCGTCGACGAAGCCGGCGAAGAGACCGATCGCGTTGGACCCGCCGCCCACGCAGGCGGTGACCGCGTCGGGCAGGGCACCGGTCAGGTCGAGGCACTGGGCCCGTGCCTCGTCGCCGATGCCGCGCACGAAGGAGCGCACCAGGCTGGGGAACGGGTGGGGGCCGGCGGCGGTGCCGAAGAGGTAGGCGGTGTGGTCGACGCTGGCGACCCAGTCGCGCAGCGCCTCGTTGATCGCGTCCTTGAGCGTGCGGGAGCCGCTGGTCACCGGGACCACCTCGGCGCCGAGCAGCCGCATCCGGGCGACGTTGAGTGCCTGCCGCTCGGTGTCGACCTGGCCCATGTAGACCACGCAGTCGAGGCCGAGGTAGGCCGCGGCGGTGGCCGAGGCGACGCCGTGCTGACCGGCCCCGGTCTCGGCGATGACCCGGCTCTTGCCCATGCGCTTGGTCAGCAGCGCCTGGCCGAGCACGTTGCGGATCTTGTGGGCGCCGGTGTGGTTGAGGTCCTCCCGCTTGAGCAGGATGCGCGCGCCGGCCACCTCGCTGAGCCGGTGGGCCTCGTAGAGCATCGACGGCGTGCCGGCGTACTCCCGCAGCATGCGGTCGAGCTCGGCGGTGAAGGCCGGGTCGGCCATCGCGTCCCGCCAGGCCACGGTGAGCTCGTCGAGGGCCGCCATCAGCGCCTCGGGCATGAACCGCCCACCGAAGTCGCCGAAGTGCCCGGAGTCGTCGGGGGCGTAGCTCGGGGCCGCGGTCTGGGCCGGGGTCTGGGCCGGGGTCTGGGTGGTCACGGGGTTCCTCCTGGGACCGTGCTTACAGCGGGGGCCGGGCCGGGGCGTGGCCCCCGGCGGCGCGGAAGTCGGTGAGCGTGCCGACGGGGTCGCCGGTGCGGACCAGCGCCTCCCCGACCAGCACCACGTCGGCGCCCTGGTCGACCAGGGCGGCGACGTCGCGGGCGTCCCGGATGCCCGACTCCGCGACGCGCACGACGCCGTCGGGCACGAGCGGGGCGACGCGCGCGAAGGTGTCGCGGTGCACCTCCAGCGTGCGCAGGTCGCGTGCGTTGACCCCGACCAGCCGGGCCCCGGCAGCCAGCGCCACGTCGACCTCGGCCTCGTCGTGGACCTCGACCAGCGGGGTCAGGCCCAGGCTCACCGCCTCCGCGTGGAGCTCGGCCAGCTGGTGCGGGTCGAGCCCGGCGACGATGAGCAGCACCAGGTCGGCACCGGCGGCCCGGGCCTCCCACAGCTGGTAGGAGGTGACCAGGAAGTCCTTGCGCAGCAGGGGCGTCGGGACCGCGGCCCGCACCGCGCGCAGGTCGTCGAGGCTGCCCTTGAAGCGCCGTCGCTCGGTGAGCACGCTGATCGCGGCCGCCCCACCGTCGGCGTAGCGGGCGGCCAGGACCGTCGGGTCGGGGATGTCGGCGAGGTCGCCCTTGCTCGGGCTGGCCCGCTTGACCTCCGCGATCACCTGGACCCCCGGGGACCGCAGGACCGGCATCGGGTCGAGGGCCGGGGGCGCGTCCGCGACGAGGTCCTGCAGGGCGTCGAGAGGCAGCGCCTGCTCGCGGGCCGCGAGGTCCTCCCGCACCCCGGCGATGATCTCGTCGAGGACCGATGCGGCGCGCGGCGTGGCCGGCATGGGCTTCCTCCGGGGCGTGCTGGTCGGACGGCAGGGACGATCCACCCTGGCGGGTGGGACCGGCGCCCCAGGACGACGGGGCACGGCCTGGTCCAGCGTCTCACGGGCGGCCAACGGTCCCGGCCCCGGACCGGCCCGCGGGAAGGGCGCGCGCCGGTCCGCCGGGTGGGCGTTCGAGGCGCGTCGGCGCTCTCACGCAGCCGCCGGACGAGCACCCCTCCGAGCCGGCTCCCGAGCAGCCGGCGGACCGGTCCTGGGGCTGCTGCAGCGAGGGTGTTCGCCGCCGGCGACGCGTCGTCACCGTCAACGGCGGGGTCGGCTCAGGGCGTCAGCCAGCTCGCGACCGGCAGGTTGCGCAGCACCCAGAAGGCCACCAGCACGCCGGTGGCGGCCAGTGTCGCCGCGTGCAGGCGCGCCGGGGGCCACGGGCGGAGCACGCCCCGCCAGCGCTGGCGCACCGACCGCACCCACGCGCCCGCGACGGCGGGTGCCGCCGCGACCAGCAGCAGGTTGCTCGACGCCGCGTCCGCCAGGCGCAGGTCGGTGAGGTCGTGGACGGCGCGGAGGCCGCCGCAGCCGGGGCAGTAGGTGCCGGTCAGGGCCAGCCAGGGGCAGAAGCCGTAGGAGCCGTGCTGGTGGGGGTCGTGCAGGTGCAGCACGAGGGCGGCGCCGAGCACGAGCGCGGCGAGGCCCAGGGGCGGGCCGAGTCGGGTGAGCCGCGACCCGGTGAGGACGAGACCGTCAGCGGGGGTCGGCACCCATGCCCATCCGGGCCATCACGCCGCCCACGACCGGGCTCAGGGCCAGCAGCACGAGGCCGACGTAGAACGTCGGCATGGAGTCCACGACCAGGCCGATGCCGCCCACGAGGAACGCCACCAGGGCGATCGTGACGCCCGTCCAGGCAGCGGGGGTCTGGCCGTGGTGCGCGCTCATGAGGTCTCCTCGTCGGGCGTGGGCGTGCGAGTCGTGCGGCCACATCCTAGTGGGCCGGGTCCGTGCGGATCGGCCCCCCGTGCGGGGGTGAGCGTCACAGGGTCGGGTCGCGTCCCTCGTCGAGGGCCTTCCACAGCTCGGTGCTGCTCGCCTCCTCGGGTGGCGTGCCGGCGGGGGACGCCTCACCCGCGGGGGCGTCGTACCGGCTGCTCATCTCGGGCCAGCGGCCGGCCTCGCGCAGCGCGACCACGAAGCCCAGCGCGGCCACCAGCGCGCCGGCGACCGCGAGCCAGGGCCAGACGGTCTCGGAGCTCGACACCGGGGACGCCGAGTCGGGCAGGAGGCCGAGGGCGACGTCGCCCGCCGTGTGGGCCCGGGGCACGACGGCCGCGACGACGCCGAGGCACGCGAGCAGGCCGAGCACCGCGACCACGCGGCGGCCGCGACGACGCAGGACCAGCACCGCGCCCCAGGAGGCCAGCGCGACCAGGGCCAGGGGCAGGGCGAGCGGCGCCACCTCGCCGCCGCGGGCCTCGACACTGCGGAGTGCGGGCGCCGTGGCGCTCGCGCGCGCCCAGACCTGCGCGGACGACACCGTGGCCAGCCCCGCTCCCCCCAGGCCCACCACGACGGTGAGG
The DNA here is from genome assembly GCA_963811385.1 of uncultured Actinomycetota bacterium. Classification (GTDB taxonomy): domain Bacteria; phylum Actinomycetota; class Actinomycetes; order Propionibacteriales; family Nocardioidaceae; genus Marmoricola_A. Next base: position 197,651 of record CAWEQX010000017.1, read on the forward strand.
CCCAGGCCCGGACCGGTGCGGCTCTCGGTGCGCCTCACGAGGTCTCGAGCAGCAGGTCGGCGTCGAAGCAGGTGCGGTCGCCGGTGTGACACGCCGGACCCTCCTGGTCGACCGCCACCAGCAGCGTGTCGCCGTCGCAGTCCAGACGGACCGACCGGACCAGCTGGCGGTGGCCGGAGGTCTCGCCCTTGACCCAGTACTCGCGTCGCGAGCGGCTCCAGAAGGTGCCGCGGCCGGTGGTCAGGGTGCGGTGCAGTGCCTCGTCGTCCATCCAGCCGAGCATGAGCACCTCGCCGGTGCCGTGCTGCTGCACCACGGCGGGGACGAGCCCCTCCCCGTCGCGCGTGAGGCGGTCGGCGACGGCGGGGTCCAGGGCGGTGGAGCCGGGGGCGGCAGGGGACGGCATGCCGACCATTGTCCCGCCGGCGCCTGACCGGCTCAGGACGGGTGTCCGTGCTGAGCCACCCACGAGGCGTGCAGGCGGCCGTAGACCCCGCCCTCCGCGACCAGCTCGGCGTGCCTGCCCTGCTGGACCACGCGCCCGCGGTCGACCACGACGACCAGGTCGGCCCGCTCCGCGGTGGTCATCCGGTGGGCGATCGTGATCGAGGTCCGGCCGCGGGTGAGCTTGTCCAGAGCGGCGGAGATGCGCATCTCGAGCGCCGGGTCGACCGCACTGGTCGCCTCGTCGAGGACCAGCACCTCGGGGTCGGCCAGCTGCGCGCGCACCAGCGCCACCAGCTGCCGCTCCCCCGCCGAGAGCGACTCGCCGCGCTGGCCGACCCGGGTGTCGAGGCCGTCGGGCAGCGTCGCCAGCCAGTCCGACAGGTCGAGCTCGGCCACGGCGCGCAGCATCTGCTCGTCGTCGGCACCCACCCGGCCGTAGCGCAGGTTGTCGCGCAGGGAGGCGTCGAAGAGGAAGCCCTCCTGCGGCACCAGCAGGACGTGGCGGCGCAGGTCCTCGAACGGCACGTCGCGCAGGGGCACGCCGCCCAGGCACACCTCGCCCGCCACCGGGTCCATCAGCCGGGTCAGCAGCTTGGCGATCGTGGTCTTGCCGGAGCCGGTCTCGCCGACGACCGCCACCCGGGTGGTCGGGGCGATCTCGAGGTCGACCTCGTGCAGCACGGTCGGACCGCCGGGGTAGGCGTAGGTCACGCCCCGGAACACCACGGGCAGGTGGCCCTCGGGCAGCGAGGTGCCGTGCGCGCCCGGGTCCGCGACGTCGGCCGGGGTGTCCAGGATGCCGATCACCCGGCGCCAGCCGGAGAAGGCGTTCTGCGCGTCGGTCAGCACCTGGGTGCCGATCTGGATCGGCCCGACGAACAGCGTGACCAGGAAGGCGAACGCCAGCACGGTGCCGCTGGTGACCTGACCGTCGACGCCGAGCAGCACGCCGATCGCGATGACCCCGGCGTTGGCGAACCCGGCGGAGACCCCGCCGAGGGAGAACGAGAACGCGGTCAGGCCCTGCGCGCGGGTGCTCGCGTCGAGGTGGACGGCCACCGCCTCGTCGATGCGCTCCTGGGTGCGCTCCTCGACGGCGTAGGCCCGCACCACCGACGCGCCGACGACGGGCTCCGAGATCGCCGAGAGCAGCACGCCCACCTGGCGACGCACCATGGCGTACGCCGCGGAGAGGCGCTTCTGGAAGTAGCGCAGGCTGGCGAACAGCGGCAGGAAGCAGACCCAGACCACGGTCGCGAGCTGCCAGGAGTAGGCGTACATCACCACCGTCGCGACGATCACCTGCCCGATGCTGACCACCGCGATGAGGCCACCGAAGACCAGGAACTGCGAGACCTGGTCGACGTCGCTGGTGACGCGGGAGACCAGCGCGCCGCGGCGCTCGGTGTTCTGGGTCAGGACCGGCAGGTCGTGCACGTGGCGGAACGCCTTGGTGCGCAGCGTCGCCAGGCCCGACTCCGCGGCGCGGAACAGGCGCGCGGTCATCAGGCTCGAGCAGACGCCGGTGACCAGCAGCGCGAGCGCGGTGAGGACGACCGCCCGGGCGACGAAGCCGGCGTCGGGTCCCCCGTCCGCCTTGATGCCGTTGTCGACGATCTGCTGCACGGCGATCGGGACGATGACCCGGCCGAGGGTCGCGACGACCGCGAACCCGAGGGTGGTCCAGATGCCGTGGGTGAGCTCGGGCGAGAGCTCGGCACCGCGACGCAGCACGCGCCAGGCCGTGGCGGTCTCGCCGCTGCGGAGCACGCCGTCCTGGTCGACCGGCGCGGGTGGGGCGGTGCGCAGGCTCATCGGAGCGCTCCGGCGGTCTCGGTGGTGGCGTCGGCCCCGTCCGGGCCGTCGGGGCCGTCGGGGCCCGCCTCGGCCTCGTAGGCGTTGACCAGGTCGGCGTAGGCCGGGTTGCGGCGCAGCAGCTCGGCATGCGTGCCCTGGTCGGCCACGGCGCCGTCGCGCAGGAACACCACCTCGTCGGCGAGGCCGATGGTGGCCTTGCGGTAGGCCACCACGACGACGGTCGCGCCCCCGGCGCCTGCGCGCAGCGCGGCGAGGATGCGGGCCTCCACCTCGGGGTCGACGGCCGACGTGGCGTCGTCCATCACCAGCAGCCGGGGCGAGCGGACCAGGGCACGGGCCAGCGAGAGCCGCTGGCGCTGCCCGCCGGACAGGGACGTGCCGCGCTCGCCGAGCCGCGCGTCCAGACCGCCCGGCAGCGCGCGGACGAAGTCCTCGGCCTGCGCGACCCGCAGCGCCGCCCAGACGTCCTCGTCGCTCCAGTCGCCACCCAGGGTGACGTTGCCGCGCACCGTGTCGTCGAAGAGGAACGCGGTCTGCGGCACCAGCGCCGCCACCTCGGCCAGCGCGCCGGGCGCCAGCTCGCGCAGGTCGACGCCGTCGACCCGCACCGCGCCCCGGTCGGGGTCGACGAGACGGAACAGCAGCGTGGCCAGCGTGCTCTTGCCCGAGGCGGTGGCCCCGACGACCGCGGTGGTGCGTCCGGGCGGCACGGTGAAGTCCACGTCGCGCAGCACGTCGAGGCCGGGCACGTGGGCGTAGGCCAGGTGGTCGACCTCGAGCAGCGCCCCCGTGCCGGCGCCGCGCCCGCGCAGCCGCTGGTCGCCGTACGACGTGCCGGAGGCCTCGGCGAGCACGGCCCGCACGCGGTCGAAGCCGACGACGCTGCGGGGGAACTCGCCCAGCAGCCAGCCGAAGGACCGGATCGGGAACGCGACGACCGTGAGCAGGTAGGCGATGTTGACCACGTCACCGGGCGGGGTGGCGCCGGTGGAGACGCGGTGGACCCCGACCAGCAGGACCGCGAGGACGCCGAGGTTGGGCAGCAGCTCCATCAGCGGGTCGAAGATCGCGCGGACGCGGCCCGCACGCACGGCGACGTCGCGCAGCTGGCGCGCCTTGGCGCCGAAGCGGTCGGTCTCCTCGCCCTCGCGGCCCAGGGACTTGACCACGAGCGCGCCGTCGAAGGACTCGTGCGCGACCTCGCTGAGCTCGGCCCGCAGCGCCTGGGCGCGGGTCATCAGCGGGGAGGAGTAGTACTGGAAGACCAGGTTGGCCACGACCACCAGCGGGAAGATCGAGAGCCCGACCAGCGCGAGCACGGCGTCGGTGAGCACCATCTGGGCGACCGCGATGAAGATCATCGCCGCGGTCCCGACCGCCATCGGCAGCGGCGCGATCGGGCCCCACGCCGCCTCGACGTCGGAGGCGGCGTTGGACAGCAGCTCGCCGGTCGGGTGCTTCTGGTGCCAGCGCATCGGCAGCGCGAGGTACTGCCGGGTGACCGCGCGGCGGTCGTGGGCCTGCATGCGGTACTGCATGACGCCGGCGCCCCACCGTCGCGCCACGATGCTCACGCCGCGGACCACCGCGACGCCGACGAACAGCGCGACGCTGGTGACCAGCGCGCCCTGCGGCGTCACGCCGCTGTCGAAGGCGGGCAGCACCACGTGGTCGGTGGACCAGCCGAGCACCCAGGCGTCGGCCACCGTGAGGCCGCCGAACAGCATCGCCCCCAGCGTGGAGACGGCGAACATCGCCTTCTCCCGACGGATCGCCACGCCGAGCACGCTGAAGCCGCGACGCAGCGTGCCCGTGGGTCGGCGGCGGGCGGCGGGGGCGTCGGGCACGGGTCTCCTCGGCGGACGGTCCGGACAGGGGTGAACTCAGGCGCAACCGGCGTCGTGTCCGGCTTGTTCCCTTCCCAGGAGGAGAGGGGACCACACACGCGGACGCGCACCGTCGCCCAGCAGCGAGGTCGCCGGCCGTGCTCCTAGACTCAGCCGGTGACCTCCCTGGCGGCGGCCGAGCGCGCACGACTCTGCGACCTGTCCCTCGAGGCCGGTCCGGACGCCCCCACGCTGTGCGGCGACTGGACCGTCCGCGACCTGCTCGCGCACCTCGTCGTCCGCGAGGGCCACCCGGTCGCGGCGGCGGGCATCTTCGTGCCGCGGCTCGAGCGCCTGCTCGACCCGGTGCAGGAGCGCGTCGCCGCCCAGGACTTCGCGGCGCTGGTCGCGCAGGTGCGGTCCGGGCCCCCGCTGCTGTCGCCGTTCGCGGTGCCGGTGCTGGGCGGCCTGGCCAACCTCGCGGAGTACGTCGTGCACCACGAGGACGTGCGCCGCGCCACGGAGGGGTGGACGGCCCGGGAGCTGACGCCGGGCGAGCAGGACACCCTGTGGCGGCTGGTCCGCACCCTGGGGCGCGGGCTGGGTGCGCGGTCGCCGGTCGGGATCGTGGCCGAGCGCAGCGACGCCACCGGTGCCCGGGCACGGGTGCGCCGCAGGGCACGGACCGGCGCCGACGTCACCGTCCGCGGGACGCCGCTGGAGGTGCTGCTGTTCCTCTACGGCCGCCAGCCGCAGAGCGTGGTCGACCTCGCGGGCGACCCGGACGACGTGGCGCGGCTGACCGGCGCCGACCTCGGGATCTAACGGACCGGCTGGCCGGCCGCGGCGAGCGACGCCTTGACGTCGCCGATCCGCAGCGTGCCGAAGTGGAACACCGAGGCGGCCAGGACCGCGTCGGCGCCGGCGTCCACCGCGGGCGGGAAGTGCTCGGCCGCGCCGGCACCGCCGCTGGCGATCACGGGCACGTCGACGGCCCGGCGGACCAGCCGGATCAGCTCGAGGTCGAACCCGTCGCGGGTGCCGTCGGCGTCCATCGCGTTGAGCAGGATCTCCCCGGCCCCGAGCCGGGCGGCCTCCCGGGCCCACCCGATCGCGTCGAGCCCGGCGCTGCGCCGCCCGCCGTGGGTGGTCACCTCGAACCCGGACCCGGTCGGGGCCGCGTCGGCCGGGGTACGGCGCGCGTCGACGGAGAGCACCAGGACCTGGCTGCCGAACCGGTGGGCGATCTCGGCCACGAGGGCGGGCCGACGGATCGCGGCGGTGTTGACCGCGACCTTGTCGGCCCCGGCGCGCAGCAGCGTGTCGACGTCCTCGACCGACGCGACCCCGCCGCCCACGGTGAGCGGGATGAACACCTGCTCCGCGGTGCGGGACACGATCTCCAGCGTGGTGGCCCGGCCCTGGTGGCTGGCGGAGATGTCGAGGAAGGTCAGCTCGTCGGCGCCCTCGGCGTCGTAGGCCCGGGCTCGCTCGACCGGGTCGCCGGCGTCGCGCAACCCCTGGAAGTTGACCCCCTTGACCACCCGGCCACCCTCGACGTCGAGGCACGGGATGACCCGGACCGCGAGGCTCACCGGGCACCCCCGGCCCCGCCTCGTCCGGTTGAGCACGCGCCATGGCGCGTGGCCAACCGGACGAGGGCGCTCACGCGCGCTCCGGGAGGGTGAGGGCGAGCGCCTCCTGGAGGGTGAAGCGTCCCTCGTAGAGCGCCGTGCCGATGATCGCGCCCTCGACGCCGGCCTCGAGCAGCGTCTGGAGGGCCCGCAGGTCGTCGAGCTCGGTGATGCCGCCGGAGGCGACGACCGGCTTGTCGGTCGAGGCGCACACGTCGCGCAGGAGGTCGAGGTTGGGGCCCTGGAGCATGCCGTCCCTGGTGACGTCGGTGACGACGTAGCGTGCGCAGCCCTCGCCGTCGAGGCGCGCCAGCACGTCGTAGAGGTCGCCGCCGTCGCGGGTCCACCCGCGGGCGGCGAGGGTCCGCCCGCGCACGTCGAGCCCGACCGCGATCCGGTCGCCGTGGTCGGCGATGGCGCGCGCGCACCACTCCGGCTGCTCCAGCGCGGCCGTGCCGATGTTGACCCGGCGGCAGCCCGTGGCCATCGCGGCGGCCAGGGACTCGTCGTCGCGGATGCCGCCACTCATCTCGACCCGCAGGTCGAGGCGCGCGACGATCTCGGCGAGCAGCTGACGGTTGTGGCCGCGACCGAACGCCGCGTCGAGGTCGACCAGGTGGATCCACTCCGCGCCCGCCTCCTGCCAGCGCAGCGCCGCCTCGACCGGGTCGCCGAAGGTCTTCTCCGAGCCCGCGACGCCCTGCACCAGCTGGACGGCGCGACCGCCCTGGACGTCGACAGCCGGCAGCAGCTCGAGGTGGGGGGACATGGCCCCGAGACTATCGAGCCGGCACCGGCCGCTCCGCCAGGTCCCGCACCCCTGGGATGCCCTGCACGGACCGGGGCCGGCGGGACACGACCGCGGCCTGCACCGCCGCGCAGGCCAGGGCGAGCCCGCCCATCGCCGCGCCCGGGCCGAGCCAGCCCGCGACCGGCGCCGCGACCGCCGAGCCGACCGCGATCGCGCCGACGTTGAGCTGGTCGTAGACGCCGAACAGGCGCGCCAGCACCTCGTCCTGCACGGCCCGCTGGAGCAACGTCACCGCCGCCACCTCGGCGACCAGCGTCGCCGCCCCGCACACCAGCACGAGCACCAGCGCGACGACCCCCGGGCCCACCGCTCCGACCAGCAGGACGCAGGCCGCGAAGCCCGCCAGCGCGAGGTGCAGCGTGCGGTGCACCCGCTCCCCCGCGGTGAGCCGGGCCACCACGGTCATCGCCACGACCGCCCCGACGGTCAGCGCGGTGTTGAGCCACCCCAGCCACCTGGCCGGGGCCGAGGAGTCCTGCACCATCAGGACGACCGCGACGACGAGGTAGCCGTAGAGCAGGTTGTCGACCACCGCGAGCGTCATCGGCCGACGCACCGCCGGGACCCGCGCCACCAGGCGCAGCCCGACCAGCACCTCGACCCACCCCGCGCCGGCCACCCCGCCCGGTCGCGGCGTGGGCGCCGCAGCGGCCAGCACGGCCGACCCCAGGAGCAGCACGGCAGCGGCGCCGGTCTGGGTGGCCGAGCCGAGCCCGAGCAGCACCAGCACGCCGTACACCCCCGGTCCGGCGATCCAGGTGAGGTTCTCCACACAGGTGACCAGCGCGTTGGCCGCGGCCAGCTCGTCGTCGGCCACGCACTGGGGCGTGGCCGCGGCGAGGGCGGGGTAGGCCGGCGTGGCCGCCACCGCGACCAGCCCGCTGAGGGCGAGCAGCGCCCAGACCGGGGCATCGGCCACCAGGGCCACGGTCACCCCGCCCACCAGCACCGCGCGCGACCCGGCCGAGACCGCGAGGACGCGACCGCGCGGGAAGCGGTCCGCGAGGACGCCGGCGAGACCGGACAGCACGGCGTACGGCGCGAACCCGAGGGCGAGCGTCGCCGAGACCCACCCCGCCGAGCCGGTGCGGTGCAGCACCTCGACCCCGAGCGCGAGCGTGGCCGTCAGCTGCGCCAGGGTGGCCAGCCCGTGCGAGACCGCGAGGCGCGCGAACGCGCGCCGGCGCAGGACCGCGCGGAACGTCACCGGTCGACCTCGCGCAGGGGTGGGAAGCCGTTGAACCCGACCGAGGAGCAGGCGGTGGTGTAGGCGCCGGTGGCGTGCAGCAGCACCCGGTCGCCGTCGCGCAGGTCGAGCGGGAGCAGCGGACGGTGCTTGACCCAGAGGACGTCGGCGGAGTCGCACGTCGGCCCGGCCACGACGACGCCGCCGACCGGCCCGTCGAGCCGGCGACCGTCGCGGTAGGCGCTCATCCGGAAGCGCAGCGCCTCGTCGAGGGTCTCGGTCAGGCCGCCGAAGATCCCGATGTCGAGGTGGACCCAGCGGGCCCCGCCGCGCTCGGTGACCAGCACGACCTCGGCCTCGAGCGTGCCCGCGTCGGCGACCAGGAACCGACCCGGCTCGGCGGTCAGCCGCGGCAGGTCCGGGCCGAGGTGCTCCACGACCGCGTCGGCGATGGCCAGGCCGTAGGCGGCGACCGGCGGGGTCGGCACCAGCGTGGGCGCGGGGAACCCGCCGCCGAGGTTCACGGCCACCAGCTCGGTGCCGACCGACCGGACCGCGGCGCGCAGTCGCGCGGTCGCGGCGAGCGGCTCGTCCCAGGCGTGGATGTCGCGCTGCTGGCTGCCCACGTGGAAGCAGACGCCCACCGGGTGTCCGAGCTGCACCGCCCGCAGCACCAGCCCCCGTGCAACCGTCTCGCCGCAGCCGAACTTGCCGCCCAGGGCCCAGTCGGCGCCCCGTCCGCTGGTGGCGAGCCGCACCAGCACCTCGGACCCCGGCGCGTGGGCGTGGACCTTCTCCAGCTCCCGCGCGGAGTCCACGGTGAACGTGCGCACCCCGCGGCGGAACGCGTCCGCGACGTCAGCCGCCTTCTTGACCGTGTTGCCGTAGGACACGTGGCTCGGGTCCGGGTCGACGGCCAGCACCAGGTCCAGCTCGCCCGGGCTGGCCACGTCCCACCGCGCGCCGGCCCGTGCGAGCGTGCGCAGCACCATGGGCGACGGGTTGGCCTTGACCGCGTAGTGCAGGGCGATCCCGGGCAGCGCACCGGACAGCTCGGCGTACGACGCGGCGACCGTCTCGAGGTCGACGGTGAGCAGCGGGGTCGTGGCGGCCGGGACGCGGTCCGTCGTCGTCGGGCGGGGTGCGGGGACGCGCGCGGCAGTGAGGGTCACGCCACCGGAGGAGGCGGGTCCCCGGGCGGTGATACGCCGGGGACTACACCCGCTTGAACAGCATCACGCGCAGCACCGGGTAGGCCAGCACGGCGAGCACGACGACCGCCAGCCGCGCCGGCCAGTCGGGCCGCACCGCGAACCCGACCACGAGCAGCACGACGAGCAGCCCGAGCACGATCGCGTGCTGACGGTGACGCTTGCGGGCGAGCAGGCTGTCGGGACGACCCGACGTACGACCCGACGTACGACCCAGCCCGACCCGGCGGCCGGCGGCCCGGAGCGCCCGGGTCCGAGCCGCCCTGCGCTCGCGGCGCTCGGCCTCGGCGACCCGGGCCGCCTGCTTGATCGCGGCCTCGCGCTCACGCTCCGCGCGCCGCCGCGCCCGTTCCTTGCTCACCGGGTGCTCCCGGTCGGTCGGTTTCCCTGGGTATGCAGGCAAACAGTCCCTTCCCTTGGCGAATCCACATGGGGAAGCGGCAGGTTCGCTGCATACCCAGGGGAACCGCGGCGTCCGTGGGTCATGGGCGGAGGCCGTCGACCCAGTTGCGCAGCAGGGCGGCACCGGCGTCGCCGGACTTCTCGGGGTGGAACTGGGTGGCGCACAGCGGGCCGTTCTCGACCGCGGCGACGAACCGGTCGCCGGCGTACTCCGCCCAGGTCACCAGCGGTGGGCGGGTGCGGCCGTTGGTGACCAGCTCCCAGCGCCGCACGCCGTAGGAGTGCACGAAGTAGAACCGCTCGTCCTCGACGTCGGCGAAGATCCGCGAGCCCTCGGGCACCTCGACGGTGTTCCACCCCATGTGCGGGACGACGGGCGCCTGCAGCCGCTCGACCGTGCCGGGCCACTCGTCGAGGCCGGGGGTGTCCACGCCGTGCTCGACGCCGTGGGCGAACATCACCTGGAGCCCGACGCAGATGCCCAGCACCGGGCGGCCACCGGCGAGCCGGCGGCCGATCACCTCGTGGCCCTTGACCGCACGGATGCCCTCGACGCACGCGGCGAACGCCCCGACCCCGGGGACGACCAGGCCGTCGCACTCCTGGGCGCGCGCCCGGTCGGCGCTGAGCTCGACCCGGGCGCCCGCGCGCTCGAGCGCGCGCACGGCCGAGCGGACGTTGCCGAAGCCGTAGTCGAGGACGACGACGTCGGGTGCCGCTCGGGTCACAAGGTGCCCTTGGTCGACGGCACTCCCTGCTCGCGCGGGTCGAGGGCGACGGCGTCGCGGAAGGCGCGGGCGACGGCTTTGTACTGCGCCTCGACGACGTGGTGCGGGTCGCGGCCGCCCAGCACCCGCACGTGCAGGGCGACCTGGGCGTGGAAGGCCAGGGTCTCGAAGACGTGGCGGGTCAGCGAGCCGAGGTAGCCGACACCGGAGCCGCCGATCGTGACGAACTCCTGGCCCTCGGGCTCGCCACTGTGCACGCAGTAGGGACGGCCCGAGACGTCCACGACCGCCTGCACCAGCGCCTCGTCGAGCGGCACCATGGCGTCGCCGAACCGGCGGATGCCGCGCTTGTCGCCGAGCGCCTGGTGGAGCGCGTCGCCGAGCGCGATCGCGGTGTCCTCGACGGTGTGGTGGGCGTCGATGTGCACGTCGCCGTCGGTCTGCACGACGAGGTCGACCAGCGAGTGGCGCGAGAAGCTGGCGAGCATGTGGTCGTAGAAGCCGACGCCGGTGCTCACCTCGTGGCGGCCGGTGCCGTCGAGGTCGACCTCGACGAGGACCTTGGACTCCTTGGTCGCACGCTCGATGCGAGCGCTGCGGTTCACGTGACCACCTCCAGCAGGGCGGCCCGGAACGCCGCCATCTCGTCGGGTGTGCCGATGGACACGCGCAGCCACCCCTCGGGTCCAGTCTCCCGGATCAGCACTCCGCGTGCGACCAGACCGTCCCAGACGGCGTGACGGTCGGCGAAGGTGCCGAACAGCGCGAAGTTGGCGTCGCTGTCGGCGACGCTCAGCCCCTGCCCGCGCAGCCACTCGACGGTGCGGTCGCGCTCATCGCGCAGGGTGTCGACGTTGGCGAGCAGCTCGTCGGTGTGACGCAGCGCCGCGAGCGCGACGGCCTGGGTGACCGCCGACAGGTGGTAGGGCAACCGGACGACGCGCAGCGCATCACAGACCTCGACGCCGGCGGCCAGGTAGCCCAGCCGTGCGCCTGCGAGCGCGAACGCCTTGCTCATCGTGCGGGTCACCACGAGGTTGGGGTTGTCCGGCAGCTGCTCGAGCGCGCTGGGCGTGCCCGCCCGCCGGAACTCGGCGTAGGCCTCGTCGACGACCAGCACTGCGCCGATCTCGGCGGTCGCGGCGCACAGCGCGGCGATGTGCCGAGGCGACAAGGCGGTGCCGGTCGGGTTGTTGGGGCTGGGCAGCAGCACGACGCTGGGCCGCTCCTGTGCGATCAGCTCGCGGGCGGAATCGAGGTCGATCGCGAAGTCCTCGGCGCGATGGCCGACGACCCAGCGGGTGCTGGTGTCCCGGGCGTACTCGGGATACATCGAGTACGTCGGCGCGAAGGACAGCGCGGTGCGTCCCGGTCCGCCGAACGCCTGCAGCAGGTGCAGCATCACCTCGTTGGAGCCGTTGGCCGCCCACACCTGCTCGGGCCGCACGCCGTGCCCGAGATAGGTCGCCAGGCCGGCGCGCAGCTCGGCGAACTCGCGGTCGGGGTAGCGGTTGAGCCGCCCCGCCACCTCCGCGACCGACCGGGCGACGTCGGCGACGACGGCCTCGGACGGGGCGTAGGGATTCTCGTTGACGTTGAGCTGGACCGGCAGGTCGAGCTGAGGAGCGCCGTAGGGCTCGATGCCCCGGAGCTCCTCACGCAGCGGAAGCGGCATCAGCCCTCCCCGAGGCGCACCCGCACCGCGGCCCCGTGGCCCGGCAGGTCCTCCGCGTCGGCCAGCGTCATCACGTGGTGGGCGACATCGCGCAGGGCGCGCTCGTCGTACTCGATGACGTGCATCGCCTTGAGGAACGACCGCACGCTCAGGCCCGAGGAGTGGCAGGCGCAGCCGGCGGTCGGCAGGACGTGGTTGGACCCGGCGCAGTAGTCGCCCAGCGACACCGGCGCGAACGGGCCGACGAAGATCGCCCCGCCGTTGCGGACCCGGTGGGCCCAGGTCGCGGCGTCGGCGGTCTGGATCGACAGGTGCTCGGCGGCGTAGGCCTCGACGACGGCCAGGCCCTGCTCGAGGTCGTCGACCAGGACGACCGCGCTCTGCTCGCCGCCCAGGGCGGTACGGATGCGCTCGACGTGCTTGGTCGCGCTCACCTGCACCTCGAGCTCAGCCTCGACCGCGGCGGCGAGGGCCTCGCTCGGGGTGACCAGCACGCTCGCGGCCAGCGGGTCGTGCTCGGCCTGGCTGACCAGGTCGGCGGCGACGTAGGCCGGGTCGGCATCCGCGTCGGCCAGCACCGCGATCTCAGTCGGGCCGGCCTCGCTGTCGATCCCGACCACGCCCTTGACCAGGCGCTTGGCGGTGACGGTGTAGATGTTGCCGGGCCCGGTGACCAGGTCGACCGGACGGCACTGCCCCGCGCCATAGGCGAACATCGCGACCGCCTGGGCGCCGCCGACGGCGTACACCTCCTCGACGCCGAGAAGCGCGCACGCGGCGAGGATGCTCGGGTGCGGCAGCCCGCCGAACTCCTTCTGCGGGCTGCTGGTCAGCGCGATCGACTCGACGCCGGCGACCTGGGCGGGGACCACGTTCATCACCACGCTGCTGACCAGCGGCGCGACGCCGCCGGGGACGTACAGGCCCACCCGCTGCACCGGCACGAGCCGCTGGGTGACGCGACCGCCCGGGGCGACGTCGACGGCGACGTCGCGCTCGAGCTCGGCCTCGCAGGTGGCCCGCAGCCGGCGTGCGGACTCCTCGAGCGCGGCTCGGACGTCGGGGGCGAGGTCGACCAGCGCCTGCCGGATCGCCTCGGCCGGCACGCGGATGTCGGTCTGCTCGACGCCGTCGAAGCGCGCGGAGTACTCGGTGACCGCCTCGACGCCCCGATGACGCACCGCCTCGACGATCGGACGCACCACCGCGATGGTGCCGTCCACGTCGGTGGCGCCCCGCGGCACCACCCGGCGGTAGTCGGTCGGCTGGCCCCCGGTCGCACTGGCAGCGCGGAGGTCGATTCGGCGGATCATCCCCCCAGTTTAGAGGCGTTCGCGGGGGGTCGGTTTCACTAGGGCCCTAGTGAAACCGGTACTCCCCGAGCGAAACATCACTCGGGGAGTGACAACATCACTAGGTCCCTAGTGAAACCGAAACGGGGGGCTACGGTGGCGGGCATGGAGCGGTTGCTGCCGATCTTCCCCCTGGGCCTGGTGGCCTTCCCCGGGATGACGCTGCCGCTGCACGTGTTCGAGGACCGCTACCGCGCGCTGGTCCGCGACCTGCTCGCCGTCGAGGACCCCGACGACCGGGTCTTCGGGGTCGTGGCGATCCGCGAGGGCTACGAGGTCGGCAGCTTCGAGGCTCGCTCGATGTACCGGACCGGGTGCCTGATGCAGCTGCGAGTGGCCGAGGCCTACCCCGACGGCAGGTTCGACATCTCCTGCGTCGGACGGGGGCGGGTGCGCGTGCTCGACACCGACGCGGACCTGCCCTACCTGCGTGCCGACGTCGCGCTGGTCTCCACCCCGGCCGAGGACGAGCTGTTCCTGGCCCACGAGGCGGCGCGCGCCCTCGCCGTCTTCGAGGAGTACCGCTCCACGGTCGCGGAGCTGCGTGGCGGCGAGGTGATGGCGGGCACCCTGCCTGCGGAGCCGGAGCTGATGTCCTACGCCCTGGCCGCGACCTGCTCGCTCCCGCTGGTCGACCGGCAGCACCTCCTGGAGGCGCCGAGCACCTCCGAGCGGCTGGGCCTCCTGCGGCGACAGCTGCGCGCCGAGCTGCGCGCGATGAGGGCCCTGCCGTCGCTGCCGGCCACCGAGGTGGCCCGCTCGGGCTGGAGCCCCAACTAGCCCCGGCCGGATCAGTCGGTGGTCAGGCGCATCGTCAGGTGGACCGCGTCGCCGTCGCGCTGCATCGTGACCCCGAGCGCGGACAGCGGCTCGGCGTTGGCCCGGTCGTCGGCGCTGCTGTCCTCCATCGCCCGGTCGAGCCAGCCGCCGGCGTCGAAGTCGGCGAAGATCGCGCCGAGGGCGTCGCCGGAGTCCGGCAGGGCCCGCTCGAACGAGCCGGCCCCGCCGAGGTCGCCTCCGTCGGCCAGGCGCGAGACGTAGTCCTGGTCGAAGCCGATGGCGGCGGCGTCTTCGCCCCTGGCGACGACCACCTGCGGGCCGTCGGTGGAGCCGGCCCGGTCGGCCAGCTTCTGCAGCAGCGGGGCGATCTCGTCGGGGTCGCCGGTGATGCGCAGGCCCGCCTCGAGGTGGTCGGGCGCGGGCCCGAACAAGAACGACTCGAACAGCCGGGGCAGGTCGAGGCTGGAGTCGACCGCGACGACGACCGAGTCGCCCACCAGCGTGGGGAGGTCCTCGGGCAGCGACAGGCCGGTCTCCCGGGAGGCCTCGGCCATGTCGTCGTCGAAGCCCTGGGGGTCGGAGGAGCGCAGGGACTCGACCAGCTGCTGCGCCCACGACTCACCGGTCGCCGCCCCGAGCGCCAGGCCGGTGCCGGTGGGCAGGTCACCCAGGTCGACGGTGCCGGAGCCTGCGACCTCGCCGGAGAGGCCCGGTGAGGACACCTCGACCTCGAGCGACTCGTCGGCGAAGCGCACCTGCATGGCGGCACCGCCGAAGTCGGCGAGCTGGTCGGCGAGCTGGTCGAGCCCGCCCGTCCCGCCGAGGGGCGAGAGCCCGCCCAGCAGCATGCCGGGGCCCGTCATCCCGGGCATCGGCATGGGGTCCATGCCGCCGAGGTCGTCCTCGCCGCCGTGGCGCTGCAGGTCGGAGGGGAAGTCCGAGGGCATCTCGGTGAGCAGCTCGGTCGGGAAGTCCGAGGGCAGGTCGCTCATCAGCTCGGTCGGGACGTCCGAGGGCAGGTCGGTCGCGGAGGCCGAGGGCGCCGCACCCGGCACGGAGGTGTCCTCGGTCAGGGCCCCGGCCCGGCCGGCCAGCATCGACCCGCCGCCACCGGAGGAGCCCTCGGAGGAGCCCGCGGAGGAGCCCTCGGAGAACATGCCGCCGAGCGAGCCGAGCTGGTCGGCCATGTAGTCGCCGAAGCCCGGCGAGAGGTAGCCGGTGAGGATCCCGTCGTCGCCGGCGGCGGACGTGCGGGCGGAGTACGTCGCGTCGTCGGCCAGCGAGGACTCCTCGGCCGAAGCGGCGATGTCGCGAGCCTCGCCGTCGGTCTCGGCGACCACCATGAAGTCACCGACGAAGGCGGTGCCGACCTGGTCCTCCCCCAGGCACTCCGCCAGCGCCCGGACGCCTGGCACCGCTGCGGCCTGGTCGGTCACCTCGAGGGCGAAGAAGACGGTGGGACCCTCGGCCCCGCCGCCCTTGCCGGGCACAGCACCGAACCCGAGCGCGCTGCCCAGCCAGGGCTGGGTGTCGGCGAAGCCGACCTCGTCGCAGCCACTGTCGCTGGTCAGTCCCTCGAAGGCCCACCGGCGCAGGTCGTCCTGCGAGGTCAGGCCGAGCTCCTCCTCGAGCGCGGGGAACTTCTTGAGCGTGCGGTAGGCCGCGAGCTTCTGACCGCCGGACGGGTCGAGGTCGACCTGCAGCCAGGCCATCGTGTCGGCGGGCGCGGCCGTCGCGGCCTGCGGGCCGCCGTCGAGGAACTGGGCGACGGCGAAGGCACCGGCCGCCCCGGCGGCGAGCAGCGCGCCGAGGGTCACGCCGACGAGCGCCCTGCGGCCGCGCCGCGGGCGCTGCTCGGGGGGTGCCGGGGCGTCACCGAGGTACTCCACCGGCTGCGTGGCGCCGTCCTCGGGCCGCGGCTCGGGCGTGTGCTCGCTCATCGTGGTTCCTCTCCCCCAGGGTCCGGCGCGCACCCCGCGCCGGGAGGAGCAGCCTAGTCCGCGGAGCGGACGCTCACCTGGCTCTCGGCGGACTCGTGCCGATCTCGTGACGTGCGGTCGCGGTCGAGCCGGGTGACGGCGAGCAGGACCAGCAGGGAGCCGACGGCGCCGCCGAGGGGCCAGCTGAGCAGGTCGGCCCGCGAGCTCACCGCGAGCTGCTGCGGAGCGGTGTCGCCCACCTCGGCATCGCTCAGCGCCTCGACCGCGTCGGCCGGTCCGAGCGAGATGCCGAGCGGCTGGGCCACCCAGCGCGCGGAGACGTAGAGGCCGGCCAGCAGCAGGACCAGCACGAGCACCTCGTGGCCCCGGCGGCGCAGCATCAGCAGCACCCCGAGCAGGAGCGACCCGGCGAACCCCAGCACGACGAACCAGCCGTCGGCGGAGAACACCTTGCCCAGCTGCACCTCGGAGGTGCTGATCCCTTGGGCGGTGCGCTCGGACACGGCGGGGTCGGCCAGCTGCGGCCACAGCACCCCGACCGACAGTCCCAGCACCAGGACGGCACCGGCAACCAGGGACAGGTCGACCAGGGCCCCCACCCACGGGGACCTCGTCCGCTCGCGCCTCACACGCCGCTCAGGCAGTGGGGTCCGAGCAGCTCCTTGAGCTCACCGGACAGCGCCGGGCTCGGCGAGACGCGGAGGCGGTCGTCGAGCCGCATCACGCGGGTGCTGGTCCTCGTCATGAGGCGCAAGCGTACTTCGGTGACCCCGGGGTGGGTGGCGAGGATCTCGCGCAGCCGGTCGACGGTCTCGGGGGTGCAGCGGGTCGAGGGCAGGTTGATCACGACAGGACCGCTGGGCCCCTCGGACAGGTCGGGCCGGCTCAGCTCCTGGCCGTGCAGCTCGGGGGTGTCCTTCTGCCGCGACAGGTTGCCCTTGACCGTGACGACGGTGTCCTCGACCAGCAGCGTGCTCACCAGCTGGTAGGCGGCGGGGAAGAACAGCACCTCGATCGCGCCCTCGAGGTCCTCCACCGTCACCATCGCCCAGGTCGCCCCGGCCTTGGTGATCTTGCGCTGCACCCCGGTGATGAGGCCGCAGACGGTCACCGGCGTGCGGTCGCCGCGCTCCTCGTCGGCCAGCAGCCGCCCGATCGTGGTCTCGGCCTCCTTGGTGAGGATGTGCTCGAGGCCCTGCAGCGGGTGGTCGGAGACGTAGAGGCCGAGCATGTCGCGCTCGTGGCTGAGCAGGGTGGTCTTGTCCCACTCGTCGAGGTCGGGCACCTCGACCTGGCTGCCCCAGCCGGCCAGCGCGCCCCCGGCGCCGTCGGCGTCGTCGAGGCCCCCGAACAGCGAGTCCTGGCCGATCGCCTCGTTGCGCTTGACCTCGACGTACTGGTCGACCGCGGTCTCGTGGACCGCGACCAGCGAGGACCGGCGGTGCCCGAGCGAGTCGAACGCGCCGGCCTTGACCAGCGACTCGATCACGCGCTTGTTGCAGACCACCGCCTCGACCTTGCCGAGGAAGTCGTTGAAGTCGGTGAACCGGCCCTTCTCCTGGCGCGCGGAGACGACGCCCGCCACCACGTTGCCGCCGACGTTGCGGATCGCGTTGAGGCCGAACCGGATGTCGGGCCCGACCGGGGTGAAGGTGGCCTCGGACTCGTTGACGTCGGGCGGGAGCACCTTGATGCCCATGCGGCGGCACTCGTTGAGGTAGATCGCGGACTTGTCCTTGTCGTCCTTGACCGAGGTCAGCAGGGCGGCCATGTACTCCGCGGGGTAGTGCGCCTTGAGGAACGCCGTCCAGTAGGAGACCAGGCCGTAGGCCGCGGTGTGCGCCTTGTTGAAGGCGTAGTCGGAGAACGGGACCAGGACGTCCCACAGCGTCTTGATCGCCGCCTCGCTGTAGCCGTTGGCGCGCATGCCCTCCGAGAAGGGGACGTACTCGGCGTCGAGGACCTCCTTCTTCTTCTTGCCCATCGCTCGGCGCAGCAGGTCGGCCTGTCCCAACGTGTAGCCGGCGAGCTTCTGCGCGACGGCCATGACCTGCTCCTGGTAGACGATCAGGCCGTAGGTCGTGCCGAGGATGTCCGCGAGCGGCTCCTCGAGCTCGGGGTGGATCGGGGTGACGTCCTGCTTGCCGTTCTTGCGCAGGGCGTAGTTGATGTGGCTGTTGACGCCCATCGGACCGGGGCGGTAGAGCGCCAGCACCGCGGAGATGTCCTCGAAGTTGTCGGGACGCATCTGGCGCAGCAGCGAGCGCATCGGCCCGCCGTCGAGCTGGAAGACCCCCAGGGTGTCGCCGCGCCCGAGGAGCTCGTAGGCCGCCGGGTCCTCGAGGGCGAGCTCCTCCAGCACCAGCTTCTCGCCGCGGTTCAGCTCGACGTTGCGCACCGCGTCGTCGAGGACGGTGAGGTTGCGCAGCCCGAGGAAGTCCATCTTGATCAGGCCGAGGGACTCGCAGGTCGGGTAGTCGAACTGCGTGATGATCGCGCCGTCCTGCTCCCGCTTCATGATCGGGATGACGTCCTGCAGCGGCGCGCTCGACATGATGATCCCGGCGGCGTGCACGCCCCACTGCCGCTTGAGGCCCTCGATGCCGATCGCGGTGTCGACGACGTTCTTGACCTCGGGCTCGGCCTCGTAGAGCGAGCGGAACTCGCCGCCCTCGCCGTAGCGCGGGTGCTGGGCGTCGAACAGCTGCTTGAGCGGGACGTCCTTGCCCATCACCGCCGGCGGCATGGCCTTGGTGATGCGGTCGCCCATGGAGAACGGGAAGCCGAGGATGCGCGAGGAGTCCTTGACCGCCTGCTTGGCCTTGATCGTGCCGTAGGTGACGATCGAGGAGACCCGGTCGGAGCCGTACTTGCGGGTGACGTAGTCGATCACCTCGCCGCGGCGGCGGTCGTCGAAGTCGATGTCGAAGTCGGGCATCGAGACGCGGTCGGGGTTGAGGAACCGCTCGAAGATCAGGCCGTGCTCGAGCGGGTCGAGGTCGGTGATGCGCAGCGCGTAGGCGCACATCGAGCCCGCACCGGACCCGCGGCCGGGACCGACCCGGATGCCGTTGTCCTTGGCCCAGTTGATGAAGTCCGCGACGACGAGGAAGTAGCCAGGGAAACCCATCTGCAGGATCACGCCGACCTCGAAGTCGGCCTGCTTCTGGACGTGCTCGGGGATGCCCTGGGGGTAGCGGAAGTGCAGGCCCTTCTGCACCTCCTCCGTGAACCAGGTGTCCTCGGTGTAGCCCTCGGGGACGTCGAACCGCGGCATGTAGTTGGCCTGGGTGTCGAACTCGACCTCGCACCGCTGGGCGATGAGCAGGGTGTTGTCGCAGGCCTCCGGGAGGTCGCGCCAGGTCTGGCGCATCTCCTGCGGCGACTTGACGTAGTAGCCGTCGCCCTGGAAGGCGAAGCGCTTGCCGCCCTTGTCGTAGGACGGCTCGCTCATCACGCTGCCCGAGCTCACGCACAGCAGGTGCTCGTGGGCGGGGGCGTCGCCGGGGTGGACGTAGTGGGAGTCGTTGGTCGCGATCGGCGGGATGCCGAGGTCCCTGGACAGCCGCAGCAGGTCCTCGCGGACCCGGGTCTCGATGGACAGGCCGTGGTCCATCAGCTCGAGGAAGTAGCTCTCGCGCCCGAAGATGTCCTGGAACTCGCCGGCCGCGCGCCGCGCCTCGGCGTACTGCCCGAGGCGGAGGCGGGTCTGCACCTCGCCGGAGGGGCAGCCGGTGGTGGCGATCAGCCCCCGGGCGTGCTCGGCGAGGAGCTCGCGGTCGGCCCGGGGCTTGTAGAAGTAGCCCTCGAGGGAGGAGCGCGAGGAGAGCCGGAACAGGTTGTGCATGCCCTGCGTGGTCTCGGCCAGCAGGGTCATGTGGGTGTAGGCACCCGAGCCGGAGACGTCGTCGTTGCCGCCGTCGCCCCACCGCACGCGCTTGCGCTCGAAGCGGCTGGTGTCGGGGGTGACGTAGGCCTCGAGGCCGATGATCGGCCGGACCCCGTGCTTCTTGGCCTTGGACCAGAACTCGAAGGCACCGAAGACGTTGCCGTGGTCGGTCATCGCGATCGAGTCCATGCCCAGCTCGGCGGTGCGCGCGAACAGGTCGTCGAGGCGGGCGGCGCCGTCGAGCATGGAGTACTCGGTGTGGACGTGGAGGTGGGCGAAGCCCTCCCCCGGTCCGGACGACGCGTCAGGCATGAAGGCACCCTCTCCTCTCCGGACAGCACGGAACGACCAGGCCGAGCACGCTCGCCTGAGGACGTCTTTGGGGAAGAGCGCTCAGCCTACGCGACGAAGACTGCCGGAGCGCACCGACACTTCCGTCACCGCGACCACAGCGGGTCGGTCCCGCGACGCGGCCGCATCAGGCGGTCGAGGAAGGCGGTCAGGACCGCCTCGCGCAGGCGCGGCGGGGCCGCGTCGAGCAGCGCGTTGACCTCCGCCATCTGCTCGGGCAGGGCGATCCCGCCCTCCGGCCCGTCGCCCCCGGCCATCCCGGCGGCCGCGAGCAGCCCGTCGAAGTCCTCGTCGCCGAGCGTGGCCGGGTCCAGCGCCGCGACGAAGGCGGCCACCTCCGGGTCGACGGCGACCGGTCCGGCCGCACGTGCCCGGCGTACGGCGTCGGCCAGCGCCTCGAGCAGGTCGGGCACCCCGGGCGCGGTCGCGGCGCACAGGGTCAGGTGCAGGGTCGGCGGACGGCCGGCGAAGCCCATCTGCGGCTGGACGTACCACCCGTGGCCGGCCAGCTCGTCGGCCAGCGTGAAGACGTCGCACGAGCCGTCGGTCTCCAGCGCCACCAGGGTCGAGTCCGGGGCGGCGACCAGGCGCAGCCCGTCGATCCCCGCGACGCCCTCGACCAGCGCGTCCACGCCGTCGAGGGTGCGCCGCACCAGGTCGTCGTACCCCTGCGGGCCGATCGCGCGCACGACGGTCCAGGCGGCGGCCAGCGGGCCGCCCGAGCGCGTGGACTGCATCGTGGAGTTGAGCATGGTGTAGCCGGGCCAGTCGGCGGAGGCGAAGTACTGGCTGCGGCGCAGCGTCGGGTCGCGGTGGAGCAGCAGCGAGGCGCCCTTGGGGGTGTAGGCGTACTTGTGCAGGTCGACCGAGATGCTCGTGACGCCGTCGACGGCGAAGGTCCAGGGAGCGACGGAGCGCCCGAGCCGGGAGGCGAAGGGCAGCACCCAGCCGCCGATGCAGGCGTCGACGTGGCAGCGCACGCCCCGGTCGGCCGACATCGCGGCGATCTCGGTGACCGGGTCGACCACCCCGTGGGCGTAGGACGGCGCGGAGCAGACCACCAGCACCGTGTCGCCGGGGGCCTCGTCGACGGCCGCGGCCATGGCACCGGGCACGGCGCGGAAGTCCTCGCCCACCGGGACCACGACCAGCTGGACCCCGAAGTAGTGCGCGGCCTTGCGGAAGGCGGCGTGCACCGTGTCGGGCACGACCATCCGCGGCCGGAGGACGTCGGGGTGGGCGTCGCGGGCCGCCTGGACCGCGAGCAGGCACGACTCGGTGCCGCCGGAGGTGACCGTGCCGACCACCGACGCCGGGGCGTCGAGCAGGTCGGCGGCGATGCCGACCAGCTCGTTCTCCATCCGCATCAGCGACGGGAAGGCGGTCGGGTCCAGGCCGTTGCTGTCGCAGTAGGCGCCCAGCGCCTCGCGGGCCAGGTCGTCGACGTCGGCCAGACCGGAGTCGTAGACGTAGGCGAGCGTGCGGCCGCCCTTGGTCGGGACGTCGTCCTCGCCGAGGGCACGCAGACGGGCGATCAGGTCGTTCACGGCACCTCCAGGTGGGAGCGGGCCGCGGCCACCTCGGCCGCGCTCAGGTGGTAGCCGCGCAGCCACCACAGGGACAGCAGCACCAGGGCTGCGGGGACGAGGGAGAACCCGAGGGTGATCGCGGTGACCGCCGAGCCCGGCTGCACCACGTCACCGCCCTCGGAGGAGACGTAGCCGCCCGCGGCGAGCACCAGCGCGAACAGCCCGGGCCCCAGGGCGAGCCCGAGCGTCTCCCCCGCGGTCCAGACGCCGGTGTAGACCCCCGCCCGGTTGCTGCCCGAGCGGTGGGCGTCGACCGCCGCGGCGTCCGGCAGCATCGCCAGCGGGAAGACCTGGGCGCCGGCGTAGCCCACGCCCACCAGGGCGGTGGCGAGGTAGACCACGACGGCGGGCACCAGCTGGGCGGTGACCAGCAGCAGCGCTCCGGCGGCGAGGCAGAGCGAGGCGGCGGCGTAGCCGCGCTTCTTGCCGACCCGCTCCCCCACGCGCGCCCAGACCGGGGTCAGCAGCAGCGCCGGGCCGACGAAGCAGAGGAACAGCACCGTCGAGGCGCCGCTGCCGCCCAGCACCTCGCGGGCGACGTAGTCGACGCCGGCGAGCATCGCCCCCACGGCCAGCGCCTGCACCACGAACGTGGTGAGCAGCGCCCGGAAGTCGCGTGCCGCGGCCACCACGCGCACCTGGTCGGCCAGGGTCCCCGCCCCCGCCTCGACCGCGCGGGCGGGCCCGTGCCGTGTCCCGGCGTACGACGCCACGACGCCGACCGCGATCACCCCGGCCATGACCAGGCCCATGAGGCGGTAGCCGTCGCGGCCCCCGACGGCGTCACGGATGAGCGGGGCGGTCGCGCCGGTGAGCAGGATGGTCAGCGCGAGCAGCGCGACCCGCCAGGTCATCAGCCGCGTGCGCTCGTCGTAGTCGTCGGTGAGCTCGGCGGGCATCGCCACGAACGGCACCTGGAAGAACGCGTACGCCGTGGCGCACGCCAGGAAGGCGACCAGCACCCACGCGGTGTCGGCGACCCGGGAGCCGAGGTCGGGACCGGCGAAGAGCAGGGCGAAGCAGACCGCGAGGCCCAGACCGCCGCGCAGCAGCCACGGGCGGCGGGGACCGCGCGGGTCGACGGTGCGGTCCGAGATCCGGCCGGCCAGCGGGTTGAGCACCACGTCCCAGGCCTTGGGCAGCAGGACGACCAGTCCCGCGACGAGGGCGGAGACCCCGAGGGTGTCGGTGAGGAACGGCAGCAGCATCAGCCCGGGGACGGTGCCGAAGGCGCCGGTCGCGACCGACCCGGCGCCGTAGCCGACCCGGACCGGCCGGGGCAGGTTCCCGGCCGGTCCTGAGGTCATGGGGTCAACCTAGTGGTCCTCGGTCCCGGATCAGCGGACCACCGTGCTGCGCCCCAGCGACAGGCCGGTCCCGGCGACCAGCAGCCACAGCGGGCCGAGCAGCGCCGGCACGCCCGGGACGCCCAGGCCGACGACCATGAGCGTGGTCTGGAGGACCGGCAGCACGGACACGATGCCGATCCACCGGGAGACGGTGCGCTCGCGCAGGGCCATCCACGCCACGGCGCCGGCGGCGGCCACGACGCCGAGCCAGCCGATGTAGGCGCCGAAGTCGGTGAGCAGGTAGTAGACGTAGAGCCCCTGGTCGTCGTACATCCCGTGCTCCGGACCACCCGGCATGTAGTCACCCAGCGCGCCCTTCCAGCCGTAGCCATAGCTCAGACCGGCCGCCGAGGCGGTGAGGGCGAGCGGCACCAGGTGCGCGGCCGTGGAGCTCAGCACGCGCGGCTCGACCCGGCGGCGCCAGTGGGCGGCGGACACGAGGAGCAGGACGACGGCGAGGTAGCCGACGACCATCGAGGCACGGTAGACCACCGGGTCCAGACCCTCGAACAGACCGGGCGAGAAGGAGACGTCGTCGGGGACGTCGCCGCGCCCGTCGAGCACGAGGGTGGCGACGACACCGCAGAGCCCGGCGGCCGCGGCGGTCAGGGGCCAGGCCCGCCGCTCCCGGCGGACACCGGCGGGAGCGGGGGCGGTCCGGGTCTGGGTCATGGCGGTGCTCCTTCACAGGCCCCGGCGTCTCCGGGGCGGTGGCAGGACCCTGCCGCGCCCCACGACCCGCCGACGAGGGACACCGACCCCCTCCTTCCGGGACGCCGCGTCGGGCACGATGCCTCCCATGACCACCACCGACGCGGCGCCCGTCACCGCGGCGACGACCTCGCGCTGGCCCGCCTTCGCCTGGACCGCCGCGGTCGTCTCGGTGGTGAGCTGCCTGGCCGCCATCCCCCTGTCGGTCTACCTCGACGACAACCAGGTCGGGCTCGGGTTCGCCGCCCCCGACCTGGTGCTCGGCTCGACGTGGCCGGTCGCGGCGGCGCTGATCCTGCAGTCCCAGCCACGCAACGCGGTCGGGCGGCTGATGCTCGTGACCGCGCTGATCGGTCCCTACCACGTCGCGTCCGCGGTCGCCGCCCACACGGGCGGGGAGGGGCTGCTGGGGTCGGTCTGCGCCTGGATCGCGGTGTGGGGCTTCGCGCCGCCGTACTTCTACACCGTCGCGCTCATCCCCCACCTGTTCCCCGACGGTCGTCCTCTGAGCCCCCGGTGGGGGCGCCTGGTCACGGCGCTGACCGTCCTGGCGACCGTGGCGATCGTCGGCCGGATGTTCGCCGACGTCCCGCCCGACCTGGCACCCGGGGTCGACAACCCTCTCGGGATCGCGGGCGCTCCGTGGCTCAAGGGCGTGGTCGTCGCGTGCGTGGCACCGCTGTTCTTCCTCGGCATCCCGACCGGCGTGCTGTCGCTCGCCCTGCGGATGCGCAGGGCGCAGGACCGCGAGCGCACCCAACTGATGTGGCTCTTCCTCGGCGGGCTGGTCCTGCTCGCCGGCCTCGGGCTCAGCCGCCTGCCCGGGGGGGACCTGTGGGCCCTCCCGGTCTCGCTGGTGGGAGTCCCGATCGCCATCGCGGTGGGGATCCTGCGCCACCGGCTGTTCGACGTGGAGCTCACCTTGAGCCGGACGCTGGTGTTCGCGGTGATCACCGCGACGGTCGTCGCGGCCTACCTCGTCCTGGTGTACGGCGCCCAGGCGGTCGTGCCCGGGTCCGGTGCCGGTGCGCTGCTGGTCGCCGGGGCCGCCCTCGTCGCCGCAGCCGCCCGCGACCGGGTGCAGCGGGTCGTCGACACGCGCCTGTTCGGCCACCGGCACAACGCGTACGCCGTGGTGGCCGACGTCGGCAAGCGGGTCGCGGCGGCCTCCCAACCGGTCGACGCCCTGCAGCGGCTGGTCGACGGCGTGCGCGCGTCGCTGCGACTGCCCTACGCGGCGTACGTCAGCGACGACCTGACGCTGACCTCCGGGACGCCGGCGTACGGCGCCCGCGTGGTGCGGGTCGAGGCCCTCGGCAGCCCCGTCGGCGAGCTCCACGTCGGACTGCGCCGAGCGCACGAGCGGTGGACGCCGCAGCAGGAGAGCGCCGTCGCCGAGGTCGCCTCTCGCGCCGGCACCCTGGCCTACGCCGCGCGGCTGGTCGGCGACGTGGCGCTGAGCCGTGGGCGGATCGTGGCGGCCCGCGAGGAGGAGCGGCGCCGGCTGCGCAAGGACCTGCACGACGGGGTGGCGCCGGCCCTGGCCGGGACCGCGCTGCAGCTGGACTCCCTGGCCCGGCGGCTTCGCCCGCTCGACCCCGTGCTGGCCGAGCGGGCCGAGACGCTGCGCGACGGCCTGCGGGCGGGGGTCGGCGAGCTGCGCGCCGTCGTGCACGGCCTGCGGCCCCCGGTGCTCGACCAGCTCGGGCTCGCCGGCGCGGTGCGGCAGCTCGTGGCCGGCCACGACCAGCCCGCCTGCCAGGTGGCGGTGCGCGACTTCGACCCGCCGCCGGCCGCAGTCGAGGTGGCGGCCTACGCGATCGCCTCGGAGGCCTTCACCAACGCGCTGCGCCACAGCGTGGCGAGCCGGGTGGAGGTCTCGCTGGGCCAGGACGGGCATGATCTGGTGGTCCGCGTCAGTGACAACGGGGTGGGGATGCCCGCCCGGGTGAAGGAAGGGGTCGGCGTGCGGAGCATGCGCGAGCGAGCGGCCGAGGTCGGCGGGCGGCTGCAGGTCGACCCCACGCCCGGTGGCGGGACCACGGTGTGCGCCCGGCTGCCCCTGGACCCGGCATGAGCACCACGGTGCTGGTCGCCGACGACCACCCGATGTTCCGCGCCGGCATGGTGAGCGTGCTGCAGGACCTCGACGGCATCGAGGTGGTCGGCCAGGCCACCAACGGGCGCGAGGCGGTCGAGCTGGTCGGCTCGCTCGCGCCGGACGTGGTCCTGATGGACCTGCGGATGCCGGAGGTCGGCGGGCTCGAGGCGACCGCCCGGATCAAGGTCGAGCACCCCGAGACCGCCGTCGTCGTGCTGACCATGGACTCCGACGACGACTCGATCTTCGCCGCGCTCAGGGCGGGTGCCCGGGGCTACCTGCTCAAGGAGGCCGACGGCCTCGACATCGAGCGCGCGATCAGCGGCGTCGCCCGCGGGGAGGCGGTCTTCGGCGCCGGCATCGCCGAGCGCGTGCTCACGCTGTTCAGCCAGGGCCGGTCGACGGCGGTCAGCCCCTTCCCCGAGCTCACCCCGCGCGAGCTGGAGATGCTCGAGCTGATCGCGGGCGGCCTGGACAACCCGACGATCGCGCGGCGGCTGTTCCTCAGCGAGAAGACCGTGCGCAACCGGGTCAGCGCGATCCTGACCAAGCTGCACGCCCGGTCGCGCGCGGAGATGGTCGCCCTCGCCCGGGACGCGGGTCTCGGCGGTCCCGGCGAGGCGGGACGCTGACCCGTCCCGCGGACTCGGGACGCTGACCCCTCCAGCCGGGGTCGTCGGGCGGGCGAGAGTCAGGTCATCGGGCAACCCGGCCCGCTGATCACCAGGAGTCACGATGACCGCCACCCTGTCCCAGCCGACCACCACCGTCCCTGCCGTCGCCACCGCGGCGGGCTCGGGCCTGCGCCGAGGCGTGCAGGTCGCCCTGCCGGCCGTGGCGGGCGTCCTGCTCGCGGCCGCCGCGTTCACCGACCCGGGCGTCGCCAACGAGGGGCGCGAGATGGTCCGCGTGTACGCCGCGAACCTCGACCTGCTCCAGTGGCACGTCCTGACCCTGCACCTGGCCTACGGCGTCTGGGGCCTGGTGCCCCTGGCGCTGACGCCTCTGGTGCGGGGCCGCGGGCGCGGCCTGATGAACGCCGCCGCGGTCCTCGGCTTCCTGGTGATGGTGAGCATGCCCGGACTGATGCTCAGCGACATGTTCTCCGCCGCCATCGCCAACGAGCACGGCCTCGACGCCGCGATGAAGCTCTACGACGGCATCCCGGCCGACCAGTGGGCGCTCAAGTCCTACATGGTCCCGGGGATCCTCAGCATGCTGCTCTGCCTCCCGGTGGCCTTCGCCGCCCTGGCGCGCGCCCGTCGTACCTCGTGGTGGGCGCTCGTCCCAGCCGTCGCGGTCTTCCCGGTCTTCGGTGCGCTCTACGCCGTCACCGGCGGGGTCCTGGTCAGCTCCGCGCTGCTCGTCGGGCTGTCGGTGGTGGTCCACCGCGCTACGCGGTGATCCGCTGGGTCCAGTTTCACTAGGGCCCTAGTGGTTCTGGCACTTCCCGAGCGATGTCTCGCTCGGGAAGTGCCAGTTTTGCCGCAGCCCGCAGCCCCCGCAGCCGTACGCCGGCCGTACGCCGACCGGCTCAGCGCTCGCCCTTGGCCGAGCGCTCGGCGGCGTCGAGGCTGGCCGTGATGACCGCCTCGACGACCCGCGCCCAGCCGTCCTCCCCGAGCGCGGGCGCCTTGGCCACGAGCCGGCTGACGATCTCGGCTTCACGGGCCCGGTCGCGCCCCTCGTGCCCGCGCACGTGCTTGTGGTCCTGGATCCGGGCGGTCAGCGCCGCCCTGCGGGCCAGCACGGCGGCCAGGTCGTCGTCGGCCCGGTCGACTTGGCGGCGCAGGTAGGCCAGGGGGTGGTCGCCGAGCCAGGCCATCCGGACATCGGGCACGCCCTCGTCGTTGCCGGAACCGTCGGTGGTCTCGAGCTCGACCAGCCCGTGGCGGGCATAGAACGCCCGGGCGGGCTCGTTGCTCTCGAACACCCACAGCGCGAACCCGTGGGGGCGCAGCGACCGGACCAGGTCGAGCAGCGCGCTGCCGATGCCCTGCCCGGCGCGGCGGGGCAGGACGTAGAGGTGGTCGAGCCAGTCTCCGTCGACCAGGGCGTAGCCGACCACCCGGCCGTCCACCTCCGCGACCCACGTCTCCGCGTCCGCCATGCGGCCCCGGAGGTAGGCGGTGGCGTCGTCGTCGGGGTGGACCATCGGCGGCATCGAGGGCACCGCCGCCTTGCGCGAGGTCAGGTGCACCTCCACCACGGATGCGAGATCCTCGGGCGTTGCCGGCCGCAGCAGCACCTCGGTCACCTCGTCCACGTCGGTGGACCGCTCAGTCGAGCCCACGGACCACGTCCAGGGCGTGCGCCAGGTCGTCGGGGTAGGGCGACTCGTACTCGACGTGGTCGCCCGAGTCCGGGTGCTCGAAGCCCAGCCGCACCGCGTGCAGCCACTGGCGCGTCAGCCCGACCCGCTCGGCCAGGACCGGGTCGCCGCCGTAGAGCGGGTCGCCTACGCACGGGTGGTGCAGCGCCTGCATGTGCACGCGGATCTGGTGGGTGCGCCCGGTCTCGAGGTGCACCTCGAGCAAGCTCGCGAAGCGGTGCGCCTCGAGCGTCTCGTAGTGGGTGACGCTGTGCCGCCCGCCCGAGATCACCGCGAACTTGTGGTCGAACCGCGGGTGGCGTGCGATCGGGGCGTCGATGGTGCCGCGCAGCGGGTCGGGATGGCCCTGCACCAGCGCGTGGTAGGTCTTGTCGACCGTGCGGTGGCGGAAGGCGTTCTTGAGGATCGAGTACGCCGACTCGGACTTGGCGATCACCATCACCCCGGAGGTGCCCACGTCGAGGCGCTGCACGATCCCCTGGCGCTCGCTGGCGCCGCTGGTCGAGATGCGGAACCCCGCCGCGGCGAGGTGCCCCACGACCGTCGGGCCCGACCAGCCGGGGCTCGGGTGCACCGCGACCCCGACCGGCTTGTCGATCACGACGAGCGCGTCGTCGTCGTGGATGATCCCGATGCCCTCGACGATCTCGGGCTTGACCGCTACCGGGGCGAGCGCCGGGATCGTGGCCTCGAGCATCGACCCGGCGTGCACGCGCTCGGACTTGGCCACCTCACGGCCGTCGACGTGGACCAGGCCCTCGCCGACCAGCTCGGCGGCCCGGCTGCGCGAGACCCCGAACATGCGCGCGAGGGCGGTGTCGACCCGCTCCCCCGCCATGCCCTCGGGGACCAGGACGGTGCGGTGGTCGGTCACGCGTCCGTCCCGGGGTCGCACGTCGGCTCGGGATCGGCCGTCCGCCGCCCACGCAGAGGCACGCCCCGCCAGGACAGCCAGATGACCAGCGCGGCCGCGACGTTGATGCAGATGTCCGCGACGTTGAACACCGGCCAGCGCGGCAGCTGCAGGAAGTCGACCACGTGGCCGCGCAGCGGGGCCGGGTCGCGCAGCATCCGGTCGGTGAGGTTGCCCGAGACGCCGCCGAGCAGCAGGCCCAGGGCGACCGCCCACCCGGTGGTGCCGACCCGCCGAGCGAGGACCAGCACGACGACGACCGCGACCATCGCCAGCACGGTCAGCGCGACGGTGAACGACGTGCCGGTGCTGAACGCGGCACCCGGGTTGCGCACCAGGGTCAGCCGCAGGACGGGCCCGAGCACCTCGATCGGCTCGCGGCCCTCGAGCCGGTCCATGGCGAGCGACTTGGTGGTGACGTCGACGGCGTACGCCGCGAGGGCGCAGAGCGCGAGGGTGACGCGCAGGCGGCGGCGGGACGGGGTCGTGGGCTCGTCGCCGGCCACGCGGCCGCTGGGACCGCTCGGGGTCAGCGGCGTTCCTCTCGCTGCTTGCATGTCATGCACAGTGTCGCACGAGGGAAGGCCTGCAGCCGCATCTTGCCGATCGGCTGACCGCAGCTCTCGCACACGCCGTAGGTGCCGTCGTCGATGCGTGCCAGCGCGTGGTTGGTCTGCATGAGCATCCCACGGGCGTTGTTGGCCAGGCTCATCTCGTGGTCGCGCTCGAAGGTCGCCGACCCGACGTCGGCCTGGTCGTTGCCGGCGCCGTCACCCGCGTCGCGCATGAGCTCGTCGAGCTCGTGCTCGGCGAGGTCCAGCTCGTCGCGCAGCCGATCGACGTCGGCCATCAGCTCGGCCCGCACGTCGTCGAGCTCGGCCTTGGTCCACGGGTCCTCGTCCTCCTTGACCAGGAGCGCGGCCGGCGCGGCCTTCTTGGTGGTCTTCTTGGCGGGGGCCTTCGTCGCGGCCTTCGCGGGCGCCCTCTTGGCGGGAGCCTTCGTGGCGGGAGCCTTCGTCGCCGCGGCCTTCGTGGGCGGCTTCTTTGCGGGGGTCTTCTCGGCGGCTGCCTCGGTCCGGGCGGACTTCTTCGCCGCCGCCTTCGCCGGGGCGGACTTCTTCGCGGGCGCGGACTTCTTCGCGGAGGTCTTCGCGGGCGCCGACTTCTTCGCGGCCGTCTTCGCCGGGGCGGACTTCTTCGCGGAGGTCTTCGCCGGGGCGGACTTCTTCGCGGGCGCCGCCTTGGTTGCCGGCGCGGACTTCTTCGCCGCCGCCTTGGCCGGCGCGGACTTCTTCGCCGCCGCGGTCTTCGCCGCCGAGGCCTGCTTCGCTGCCTTCGCCGGGGCGGCCTTGGTCGACTTCGCTGCCTTCGCCGCCTTCGACGGAGCCGCCTTCGCGGACGTCCCCTTGCCGGGGAACCTTCGCCGGGGAAGCCTTGGCCGCACCGGACTTGCGGCCGACGCCGGTGACGCGCCGAGCGGCTGCGGCCGTCTTGGAGACGGTCTTGCTGGCCAGCTTGCCGGCCGTGGATCGAGCCATGCCGGGACTCCTCGTCGTCGGGGCCGTCCGAGGCCTGGGGCGTTCGAACACCGAAACGGAACGCGCGCCCCTCCGGCGCGCGCGTGGCGAGGATATGCCCGCCGACCTCGGCTGACAACCAGCCACGCCCGGCAGGCAGGACGCGCGACGGACCGCGCGGCAGCGCTCGCGCGCGCTCTGGCAGACTTGTCGGGACCGCAAGGCGTGGACGGGACGAGTAGCTCCGAGCACAGCCGGCAGCGACCCGGGGACGGTGAGAGCCCGGGGGTGTTGTCCGGAGCGAAGATCACCCCCGAGCCGCCGGAAGAGCGTCACGCCCGGACCTGAGGCCCGGGCAGGGCGGGTAGACCCGGCAGCGGCGCACCACGAGTGGGTGCCACCCGGCCCGGGAGGCACCAAGGAGGGTGGTACCGCGGGACCCGGCGACGGGCCTCGTCCCTTCGTCCGGACCCGGCCACGGGCCCGGGACCGACGAAGTGATGCGAGGGAACCCGCGATGAGCACCTACCGCCCCGTCCCGCCCCAGGTGGACCTCCCCGCCATGGAACGCGAGGTCCTCGGCCTCTGGGCCGCCGAAGACACCTTCGCCACGTCGATGGCGCAGCGCGAGGGCGCCCCCCGGTGGACGTTCTACGAGGGTCCGCCGACCGCGAACGGCCGGCCGGGCACCCACCACGTCGAGGCGCGCGTGTTCAAGGACCTCTTCCCGCGCTACAAGACCATGCGCGGCCTGCAGGTCGAGCGCAAGGCCGGCTGGGACTGCCACGGCCTGCCGGTCGAGCTCGCCGTGGAGAAGGAGCTCGGCTTCACCGGCAAGGGCGACATCGAGGCCTACGGCATCGCCGCGTTCAACGACCGGTGCCGCGAGTCGGTGCTGCGCAACGTCGACCAGTTCGAGGCGATGACCACCCGCATGGGCTACTGGGTGGACCTGCACGACCCCTACCGCACGATGAGCCCCGACTTCGTCCAGTCGGTCTGGTGGGCGCTCAAGCAGATCCACACCTCGGGCCTGCTGGTCGAGGACCACCGCGTCGCGCCGTACTGCCCCCGCTGCGGCACCGGCCTGTCCGACCACGAGCTGGCGCAGGGCTACGAGACCGTCGTCGACCCGAGCGTCTACGTCCGCTTCCCGCTCACCAGCGGCCCGTACGCCGGTCGCGCGCAGCTCCTGGTGTGGACCACGACCCCGTGGACGCTGGTCTCCAACACCGCCGTCGCGGTGAACCCGGAGGTCACCTACGTCCTGGTCGGCAACGGTGAGGAGACCCTCGTCGTCGCCGAGCCGCTGGTCGAGAAGGCGCTGGGCGACGGCTGGGAGGTCGGCGAGCGGGTCCGCGGCGCCGACATGGAGCGCTGGGAGTACGCCCGGCCGTTCGAGCTCGTCGAGTTCCCGCCGACCTCCGACGGCGGCCGGTCGCACTTCGTGGTCCTCGGTGACTACGTCACCACCGAGGACGGCACCGGGCTGGTGCACCAGTCCCCCGCGTTCGGCGAGGACGACCTCGCGGTGTGCCGGCGCTACGGCCTGCCGATGGTCAACCCGGTCAGGGCCGACGGCCACTTCGAGGCCGACGTGCCGCTGGTCGGCGGGCAGTTCTTCAAGCACGCCGACACCGCGCTGGTCCAGGACCTCGAGGCCCGGGGGCTGCTGTGGCGCCACGTCGCCTACGAGCACAGCTATCCGCACTGCTGGCGCTGCCACACCGCGCTGCTCTACTACGCCCAGCCGTCGTGGTACGTCCGCACCACCGCCCGCAAGGACGAGCTGCTACGGGAGAACGAGGCCACCCGCTGGCACCCCGAGACCATCCAGTGGGGCCGCTACGGCGACTGGCTGCACAACAACATCGACTGGGCGCTCTCGCGCCGCCGCTACTGGGGCACGCCGCTGCCGATCTGGCGCTGCGAGGAGGACCACCAGGTCTGCGTCGGCTCGCTGGCCGAGCTGTCCGAGCTCACCGGCACCGACCAGTCCGGGCTCGACCCGCACCGGCCCTACGTCGACGACGTCACCTTCGGCTGCCCGACGTGCGGGGCCGAGGCGCGCCGCGTGCCGGACGTGATCGACGCCTGGTTCGACTCCGGCTCGATGCCGTTCGCCCAGTGGGGCTACCCCCACGTGGAGGGCTCGGTCGAGAAGTTCGAGCAGGCGTTCCCCGCCGACTTCATCTGCGAGGCGATCGACCAGACCCGCGGCTGGTTCTACACGCTGATGGCGGTCAACACGCTGGTCTTCGACCGGTCGGCCTACAAGAACGTGGTGTGCCTGGGCCACATCCTGGCCGAGGACGGCCGCAAGATGTCCAAGCACCTGGGCAACATCCTCGAGCCGATCCCGCTGATGGAGGAGCACGGCGCCGACGCCGTCCGCTGGTTCATGGCGGCCTCCGGCTCGCCGTGGATGGCCCGCCGGGTCGGGCACGGCACCATCCAGGAGACCGTCCGCAAGGTGCTGCTGACCTACTGGAACGTGGTGTCGTTCCAGGCGCTCTACGCCCGCACCGCCGCGTGGGACCCGAGTACGCCGGCACCCGCCGTCCCCGACCGACCCGCCCTCGACCGCTGGGCGCTGAGCGAGGCCCAGCGCACCGCCCAGGGCGTCACCGCCGCGATGGAGGAGTTCGACACCCAGCGCGTGGGACAGCTGCTCGCGGCCTACGTCGACGACCTGTCCAACTGGTACGTCCGCCGCTCGCGCCGTCGGTTCTGGGACGGCGACCCCGCGGCGCTGGCGACGCTGCACGAGTGCCTGCGCGTGGTCACGCTGCTGATGGCGCCGCTGACGCCGTTCATCACCGAGCGCGTGTGGCAGGACCTGTTCCGCTCGACGTCCTCCGACCTGCCGGCCTCGGTGCACCTCGCGTCGTGGCCGGAGGCCGACGCGTCCCTGGTCGACGACGGGCTGTCCCGGCAGGTCGCGCTGGTGCGTCGCCTGGTCGAGCTGGGGCGCGCCGCGCGGGCCGAGGCCAAGGTCCGCACCCGCCAGCCGCTGGGGCGCGCCCTGGTGCCCTCGTCGTCGTACGACCTGCTCGACGGGGAGCTGCGCGCCGAGGTGGCCGAGGAGCTCAACGTGCTCGTGCTGGAGCCGCTGGCCTCGGCCGGCGACCTGGTCGACCACAGCGCCAAGGGCAACTTCCGGGCGCTGGGCAAGCGGTTCGCCAAGCAGACCCCGGTCGTGGCCGGCGCGATCGCCGCGGCCGACGCCGAGGCCCTCGCCCGCTCGCTGCGCGACACGGGTCGCGCCACGGTGAGCCTCGACGGCGAGGACGTCGAGGTGCAGGCCGACGAGGTGATCCTCACCGAGCGTCCGCGCGAGGGCTGGTCGGTGGTCAACGAGCAGGGCGAGACCGTCGCGCTCGACCTCGAGATCACCGACGAGCTGCGCCGCGCCGGGCTCGCCCGCGAGGTGGTGCGGATGGTGCAGGAGGCCCGCAAGGCCAGCGGCTTCGAGGTCTCGGACCGGATCTCGCTGGTGTGGCAGGCCCGCGACGAGGCGACCGCCGCGGCGGTGCGCGCCCACGCCGAGCAGATCGGCGCGGAGGTGCTCGCCACCTCGGTCACCGAGGCCGAGCCGACCGGCGAGGTGCACCGCGACGACGACCTCGGGCTGGCGTTCAGCGTGAGCCGCTGACCGCGGCTGCCGGCAGGCCCACCGGAGCCGCCCCTCCGACTCGGCCGGAGCGGGCGGGTCCGGTGCTGCTCAGCCCTCGTCGGAGGCCAGGGTGCCGGCCTCGCCGTGGCCCTCGAGGGCGTGCAGCTGCTGCTCGAAGTAGCCCTTGAGCTCGCTGCGGTAGGTGCGCTCGAACTCCTTGAGCCGCTCCACCTCGGCGTCGAGCTCCTGCTTCTCGCGCTCGAGGTCGCCGAACAGCTGGGTGCGGCGCTCGGAGGTCTCGGCGTCCAGCTGCTCGGCCCGGGTCCGGGCGGCCTCCTCCACGGACTGGGCGGTGCTGAGGCTGTCCTCCTCCAGGCGCTGGGCCTCCGCGCGAGCCTGCCCGACGATCTCCTCGGCCTGCTCCTGGGCCTCGGCGACCAGCTCGTCGGCGTTGCGGCCGGCCAGCTCGAGCAGGCGGGTGGCGGCCTTGGAGGCATCGGCGGTGGTGGTGACCTGGATGGTCTCGCGGACGGGCCCACGCGGCTCGGCCGCCGCGGGGGGCTCCGGCTCCGGCTCCGGCTCCGGGGCGGGCTCGGGTGCCTCCGGCTCGGCCTGCTCGAGCTCCGGCAGGACCTCCGGCTGCTCCGGCTCGGCCCAGGTGTCCTCGACCGGTGCGGTCTGGGGCGCGGGCCCGGCCTGCTCGACCCTGCCGAGGTCGACCGGCTCGCCGCCCTGGAGCGCCTCGACCTTGGCCCGGAGCTCGTCGTTCTCGGCGACCAACCGGGTCAGCTCGGCCTCGACCTCGTCGAGGAACTGGTCGACCTCGCCCATGTCGTAGCCCTCGCGCAGGCGTACGGCGGTGAAGCGCTTGTTGCTCACGTCCTCGGGAGTCAGAGGCATGATCCGTCCTTGTCGTCCGGTTGGCGGCTCGGCGCGTCGCTGCTCGACGTGGGCTCACCGTAGCGGTTCGGCACCGGCCCGGGGGTCAACTCGGGGCAGCCCGGAGACGCTCGCCCGCGTGACGCCAGGGGCGCCCGGGACCTCAGCTGAGGAAGATCGCGCGGTTGACGCTCATCAGGAGGTAGACGCTGATCAGCACGATGATGAAGGCCAGGTCGAGCTGGATCGCGCCGAGCCGCAGCGGTGGGACGTAGCGCCGGATGAACCTGATCGGGGGGTCGGTGACGCTGTAGACGACCTCCAGCAGCACCAGCAGGACGCCGCGAGGGCGCCAGTCGCGGGCGAAGACCTGCACCCAGTCGAAGACGAAGCGGACGAACAGCAGGATGAGGAACAGCTGGAGGACGATCGCGATGACCGATCCGACGACTACCACGCGCCCAGCCTAGGGATCGGGGTCAACGCAGGGGTGACCGGGGCGAACGTTCTCGGCGAGCTCTCAGGTCAGCTCTGGTTGAAGAAGCCGTTCTCGACCAGGGTCGCCTTCTCCTCCATGCCGACCTCGACATTGGGCGGACAGAGCAGGAAGACCTTGGCGGTGACCCGGTCGATGGAGCCGTGCACGGCGAAGATCAGTCCGGCGGCGAAGTCGACCAGGCGCTTGGCGTCGGCGTCGTCCATCTCGGACAGGTTCATGATCACCGGCACCCCGGAGCGGAACGCCTCGCCCACGGCGCGGGCGTCGTTGTAGGTCGTCGGGTGCAGCGTGGTGATCCGGGCCAGCTCGGTGACCTGCGGGGTCGAGACGGCGGCGACCGGCGAGGCCACCGGACGGCGACGCTCGGCCAGCTGGGCGACCTGCGCCTGGCGGTCCTGGTGACCGGCGTGCCCCTGGGCAGCGTGGCCGTGCTGCGAGGCGGCGCCCGCGCGGGCGTCGTCGTAGCCGTCGTAGTCGTCGTCATAGCGCTCGGTGTCCTCGAGGAGCCCGAGGTAGACACCCATCTTGCGCATCGCGCCACCCATGACTGACCTCCGCTTGCCGTTCCGCACGTCTCTCGTGACCGGTCCGGCCACGCGTTCACGCTAACCGTTGGTGGGTCTGTTTCCGAGGACCGCGGACCCGACACGCACGTGTGTCGCCCCGTGCTCGACGGCCTGCTCGAGGTCGCCGCTCATGCCGGCGCTGACCCAGGTCGCGGTGGGTTCGACCGAGCGCACCCGAGCCGCCACCTCGGCCAGCCTGGCGAACGCCGGGGCGGGGTCCTCGCCGCGGGGCGCGACCGCCATGACGCCTCGCAACCTGAGGCCCTCGGCGGTCACGACGGCCTCGGCGAGCGTGGGCACGTCGGCGGGGTCGGCGCCCGCTCGCCCCTCGGCGCCCGGCGGGTCGAGGCTGACCTGGAGGCACACGTCGAGCACGCGGTCGCGCTCGTGCGCGGCGCGCGAGAGCCCGCGCAGCAGCTTGGCCCGGTCGACCGACTGCACCACGTCGGCCCACTGGCCGACCGCCGCCGCCTTGTTGGACTGCAGGCCGCCGATGTAGTGCCAGGTCAGGTCGAGGTCGCCGCAGGCGGCGTGCTTGGCCTCGGCCTCCTGGTGGCGGTTCTCCCCCACGTGGCGCACCCCGAGCCCGGCGAGCAGCCGCACATCGGAGGCGGGGAAGAACTTGGTCACCACGACCAGCGTCACCTCGCCCGGGTCGCGGTCGGAGGCCTGGCACGCGGTCGCGACGCGCCAGCGTACGACCTCGAGGCGCTCGGCGACCTCGCCGGCGCGACCGACGTCGCCCTCGCTCACGGTCGCCGCCAGACCAGGCCGGCGAGGCGGCCCGACGACGCGCCGTCGCGGCGGTAGGAGTAGAGGCCGGGGTCCTCGCGGGTGCAGCGCGCCACGACGTGGACGTCGTCGACGCCGGCCTCGGCGAGCTGGGCGCGCACGCCCGCGCCGACGTCGATCGAGGGCGTGCCCCACCGGGTCGCGGCGTACGACGCGGGGACGCGTGCGGCGACCTCGTCGCGCAGGTCGGCCGGGACCTCGTAGCACCCGCCGCAGACGTGGGGACCGACCCAGGCGCGCAGGTGCCGAGCGCCGAGGGCCTCGAGCCGCTCGACGGCGCGGGGCACGACGCCGCGGACCAGGCCGTTGCGGCCGGCGTGGGCCACGCCGACCACTCCGGTCTCGGGGTCGGCGAGCAGCACCGGCACGCAGTCGGCGACCTGGACGACCAGCACCACCCCGGGCTGGGCGGTGACCAGCGCGTCGGCCTCCGGCGGCTCGGCGGGGAGCGGCAGCCGGGCCTCGACGACGGTGTCGCCGTGGACCTGGCGCATCAGCGCGGCGGGGGTGTCGGCCGAGCCGGTCAGGGCCGCCACCGCGCGGCGGCGGTTCTCCGCCACGGCCTGGGTGTCGTCGTCGGTGCGCACGGCCAGGTTGAGCGAGGCGAAGGGTCCGGTGGAGACGCCGCCGGCCCGGTCGGTGAAGGCAGCACCGACCGGGCCGAGGACGTCGTGGAAGGCGAACACCTACTTGAGGAACTCCGGCACGTCGAGGTCCTCCGAGCGCGGCGAGGTGCGCACCGGGGCGGAAGCCGGCTGGCGGGGGCTGTCCGCGGGACGGCTGCTCGGGGCGCTCTGCGTCGGACGCGCCGGTGCCGGGCGGTCGAAGGTCTCCCGGCGCAGCGAGGCGATCGCGGCGCGGGTGTCGGCCTGGGTCTGGGCCGGGACCGGCTCGCGGCGGCCTGCCGCCTGGTGGACCGCGTCGCGACGCTTGGGCATCCCGCCGTCGAACCCGGCGGCGATGACGGTCACGCGGACCTCGTCGCCCAGGGCGTCGTCGATGACCGCGCCGAAGATGATGTTGGCGTCGGCGTGGGCGGCCTGGGAGACCAGCGCGGCGGCCTCGTTGATCTCGAAGAGTCCGAGGTCGGACCCGCCCGCGATCGAGAGCAGCACGCCGTGCGCCCCCTCGATCGAGGCCTCGAGCAGCGGGCTGGAGACCGCGGACTCGGCGGCGGCGACCGCGCGGTCCTCGCCGCGGGCCGAGCCGATGCCCATGAGCGCGGAGCCGGCGTTCTGCATCACCGACTTGACGTCGGCGAAGTCGAGGTTGATCAGGCCCGGGGTGGTGATCAGGTCGGTGATGCCCGAGACGCCCTGGAGCAGCACCTGGTCGGCCTGCTTGAAGGCGTCGAGCATCGAGACGCTGCGGTCGCTGATCGAGAGCAGCCGGTCGTTGGGGATCACGATCAGGGTGTCGACCTCCTCACGCAGGCCGTTGATCCCCTCCTCCGCCTGGTTGGCGCGACGCTTGCCCTCGAAGGCGAACGGGCGGGTGACCACACCGATGGTCAGCGCGCCGAGCGAGCGCGCGATGCGCGCCACGACAGGGGCGCCGCCGGTGCCGGTGCCGCCGCCCTCGCCGGCGGTGACGAAGACCATGTCGGCGCCCTTGAGCACCTCCTCGATCTCGTCGGCGTGGTCCTCGGCGGCCTTGCCGCCGACGTCGGGGTTGGCGCCGGCGCCGAGGCCGCGGGTGAGCTCGCGACCGATGTCGAGCTTGACGTCGGCGTCGCTCATCAGCAGGGCCTGCGCGTCGGTGTTGATCGCGATGAACTCGACGCCCTTGAGCCCGACCTCGATCATCCGGTTGACGGCGTTGACACCACCGCCGCCGATACCGACGACCTTGATGACGGCCAGGTAGTTCTGCGGTGCTGCCACGGCAGGGATCCCTCTCACTTGTGGGGTGCCGCTCCGGGGTGCCGGGCGGCGCTTGCTCTGGATGGTGCGCTGTGCGGGGAAGGGCTCCGGGGCTGAAGATTAACCTTCAGGTAGAGGGTTAATGTTATGTCAACCTGTCGCCTGCCCATGAAGGTAGGGGCTGGGGCGGGTCGGACTGTGGCGACACGCAGGCGTGTCGACAAATCGCGCGATTTTCGTGGCCTCGGGCCGGTTCAGTTTCACTAGGGCCCTAGTGAAACTGGTACTTCCCGAGCGTTACATCGCTCGGGAAGTACCAGTACCGCTCGGGGAGCACGCGCGCCCACCGCACGAGCCGGCGTACGGCGGGCGCAGGCCGGCCCGCGAACGGCGCGACCGCTGGGCGGCGTACCTGCGGGAGAACTGGTACCTCCCGAGCGAACTTCGCTCGGGAAGTGACAACGTCACTAGGGCCCTAGTGAAACCGAACCCCTACGGCCGCACCGTCGGGCGGCCGGGGGCGGTGACGTCGTAGGCGCTGCCCGGCTGCTGGAGCAGCACTGCGAGGACCCGCGCCTTGTCGGCGGCCTGGTCCGCGCTCCCCCAGCTGACGGTCGCGCCGCCCTGGAGGTGCAGCACGATCGAGTCGATCGAGCGGACGTCGAGCGAGGTGGTGCGGCGCAGGATGTCGGCCGGGAGCGCGTCGACGACGTGGGCGGCCTCGGCCAGCGCCTCCGAGGAGGTGTCGGCCTTCATCTGCACGACCGGCAGACCGGGAGGCTGGCGCCGGAAGTCGCGGAAGACCACACCCTCGTCGTCGACGCCCTTCCACGCCCCCTCGCGCTCGACCGCGACGACCGCGGTGCGCTCGGTGACGGTGACCAGCACCCGGTCGGGCCAGGAGCGTGAGACGTCGGCGTCCAGGACGGGGGCGAGGTCCTCCACCCGGGCCTCGATGGCGCCGAGGTCGACGGTGGCGAGGGGGACCCCGGTCGGCACCTGGGCGGCCCGGGTCACCTCGCGCGCGGTGAGGACCGCGACGCCCTCGACCCGCGCCCCCTTGACCGCCAGCACCGAGGAGAAGAACACCAGCCAGACCAGCGTCCCGGCCACGGCGAGGGTCGCCACCACGAGCAGCAGCCGTCGCCAGACCCGGCGGCGCCGGGCCTGGATGCGGCGGGCGAAGCGTCGTCGGGTGCGCGCGACCAGGCCCGTGGCGTCGGCGGGCGGCGAGGCGGACCGGTCGGGGCGGTTCAGCAGGTCGGACACGCTCAGCCTCCTGTGCGGGTGGTCAGCAGCCGGAGCACCTCGGGCCCCAGCTCGGTCACGTCGCCGGCGCCGAGGGTCAGCACCAGGTCGCCGGGCCGGGCCAGCTCGACCAGCAGCGGCGGGACGTCGGCGCGGTCGGGCACGAAGCGCACCCGGTCGGGCGGCAGCGGCACGTGGGCGGCGACCATCGCGCCGTCGACGCCCGGCTCGGGGTCCTCGCGGGCGAGGTAGACGTCGAGCACCACCACCTCGTCG
This sequence comes from uncultured Actinomycetota bacterium, assembly GCA_963811385.1. GTDB lineage: Bacteria > Actinomycetota > Actinomycetes > Propionibacteriales > Nocardioidaceae > Marmoricola_A. The sequence goes on from CAWEQX010000017.1 coordinate 237,951, forward strand.
GCCGCGCCGAGCGCCTGCCCCATCTGCGCGCCGAAGATGCGGGTGCGGGAGACCAGGTGGGGCTGGTAGGCCACGACGACGCGACCCTCCCCCGCCAGTGCCCGGGCGGCCTGGAGGTCACCGGCGATCTCCTGGGGATGGTGGGCGTAGGAGTCGTAGACGCGGACCTCGCCGACCTCACCCTTGCGCTCCATGCGCCGCCGCGTCCCGGTGTACGACGACAGCCCGGCGGTCAGCGCGTCGAAGGCGAAGCCCAGCTCGAGCCCGGCCGCCAGCGCCCCCAGCGCGTCGAGGACGTAGTGCCGGCCGGGGATCTGCAGGGTCACCCGGCCCAGCTCGGAGCCACCGCGTGTCACGTCGAAGGACGAGGTCGAGCCCGCGAAGGTCAGCGAGGAGGCCCGCAGGTCGGCCTCGGGGGACTCCCCCACCGCCACCACGCGCAGCCCGCGCTCGCGCGCCACGGCCGCCAGCGAGGCGGCGCCCGCGTCGTCGACGCAGGCGACCAGGAACCCGGCCGGGTCGATCCGGTCGAGGAAGTCGCGGAACGCCTGGTGGTAGGCCTCCTCGGTGCCCCAGTTGTCGAGGTGGTCGGCCTCGACGTTGGTCACGACCGCGGCGTGGGGGGTGTAGACCAGGAAGGCGCCGTCGCTCTCGTCGGCCTCGGCGACGAAGAGGTCGCCCGACCCGGCCGCCGCGTTGAGGCCGGTCGCGGTGAGGTCGCCGCCGATGGCGTAGGACGGGTCGGCCCCGCAGGCCAGCAGCGCGACGGTGAGCAGCGAGGTCGTCGTGGTCTTGCCGTGGGTGCCGGCCACGGCGACCACGCTGCGGTCGGCCAGCAGGGACTGGAGGGCGGCGGACCGGGGCCAGACCCGCAGGCCGCGGCGCAGCGCCTCGACCACCTCCGGGTTGTCCTCGCGGACGGCGGTCGACACCACGACGGTGTCGGCCTCGCCGAGCTGGTCGGCGGCGTGGCCGACGTGGACCCGCGCGCCGAGCGCGGCGAGGGCCTCGAGGGTCGGCGACGCCTTGCCGTCGCTGCCGCTGACCTCGACGCCGCGGCCGAGCATCACCCGCGCGATGCCGGACAGCCCGGCGCCGCCGATGCCGACGAGATGGACCCGGCCGAGCTCCTCGGCGGGCGGGATCCGGTCGGGGACGGAGATCCTCACCGGTGGGCTCCTGCCGCCGCGAGGACCATCTGCGCCAGCTGCTCGTCGGCGTCGCGCCGGATCAGGCCCGCCGCGGCGCGCGACATCGTGGCGAGGCGCTCGGTGTCGTGGAGCAGCCCGGGCAGGGTCGCCGCGACCCACTCGGAGGTCAGCGCGGCGTCGTCGACCATCAGGCCACCGCCGGCCGCGACCACCCCGCGGGCGTTGAGGGCCTGCTCGCCGTTGCCGATCGGCAGCGGCACGAAGACGGCGGGGAGCCCGACCGCGGCCACCTCGGTCACGGTGTTGGCGCCCGAGCGGCACACCACGAGGTCGGCGGCGGCGTAGGCGAGGTCCATGCGGTCGACGTAGGGCACCACGGAGTACGCCGGCTGGCCGGGCACCATCGCCACCTCGGCCGACCCCTGGGGTCCGGCGACGTGGAGCACCTGGACACCGGCCTGTGCCAGCACGGGCTGGGCGGCGGACAGGGTCTGGTTGAGCCGCCGTGCACCCTGGGAGCCGCCGGTCACCAGCAGGGTCGGCAGCGACGGGTCGAGCCCGAAGAAGGTGCGGGCCTCCTCCCGCCGCGCGGCCCGGTCGAGCGTGGAGATCATCCGGCGGATCGGCAGCCCGACGTAGCGAGCGTGGCGCAGGGCGGTGTCGGGGAAGCTGGTCGCGACGTGGGTGGTCAGGCGCGCGCCGAGCTTGTTGGCCACCCCGGGCAGGGCGTTGCCCTCGTGCACGACCAGGGGCAGGCCGCGCCGGCGGGCGGCGAGGTAGGCCGGGACCGAGACGTAGCCGCCGAAGCCGACGACCACGTCGGGACGCACCCGGTCGACCACCTCCAGCGCCGCGTCGCGAGCGGCACGCAGCCGTCCGGGCACCCGCAGCAGGTCGGCCGAGGGGCGGCGCGGCAGCGGCACGGGCGGCACCAGCTCGAGGGGGTAGCCGGCCTCGGGGACGACGCGCACCTCGAGGCCGCGCGGAGTGCCCAGCGCGGTGACCTCGCAGCCGGCGTCGAGCCGGCGCAGCGCGTCGGCGGTGGCGAGCAGCGGCGAGGTGTGGCCGGCCGTGCCACCGCCGGCCATGAGCACCCTCATCGCCGTGCGGTCTCCCGCCGCCTGGCCTGCCCGGCCACGCGGCGGCGCACCCCGCCGGCCACGACGGCGTCGCCCCGGCGTCGACGCGCCAGGCGAGCCTCCTCGGCGCCGGGCTCGGCACGGGCGAAGGAGACCAGCAGGCCCAGCGCGACGAGCGAGGGCAGGAGCGCCGACCCGCCGTAGGAGACCAGCGGCAGCGGCAGGCCGATGACCGGCAGCAGGGCCAGGACCATGCCGACGTTGATCATCATCTGGCCGGTGATCCACACCGTGATGCCCGCGGCCATGTAGCGCGCGAACGGGTCGGCTGTGCGGCGCGCGACGCGCAGGCCGGCGTAGGCCAGGGTGAGGAACAGCGCCAGGACCAGCAGGGTGCCGACCAGGCCGAGCTCCTCACCGAGCACGGCGAAGATGAAGTCGGTGTGGGCGGCCGGCAGCGTGCCCCACTTCTGCTGGCTGGCGCCGATGCCCTTGCCGAACAGTCCGCCGCTGGACAGCGCGAAGATGCCGTGTGCGGCCTGCCAGCCCGAGCCGTCGAAGGACTTGAACGGGTCGGAGAAGGTGAGCAGCCGGCTCATCCGCTCCTGCGAGGTGGCGGCCAGGGTCAGCGCGGCGACGCCGGCGACCAGCAGCGAGCCGATGAACATCTTGCCGGGCGCGCCGACCACCCACAGCAGCCCGAGCACGATCGCCATGAGCACCAGGGCCGTGCCGAGGTCGTGGCCCAGGACGACCAGGCCGACCACCACGGCCATCACCGGCACGACGGGGACCAGGGTGTGCTTCCAGTTGTCGAGCAGGCGCTCCTTGGTGGCGAAGACGTGCGAGCACCACAGGATCACCGCCAGCTTGGCGAGCTCGGCCGGCTGGACCTGGACCGGGCCGAGCGCCAGCCAGTTCTTGTTGCCCTGCACGGTGACGCCCAGCGAGGTCTGGGTCAGGGCGAGCAGCACCAGCGAGACGCCGAGGGCCGGCCAGGCGAACCGGCGCAGCACGCGGTGCGGGATCCGCACCGCGATGAGCACGAACGGCACGGCGAGCGCCACCCAGGCCAGCTGCTTGACGAACACCGCATAGCTGTTGCCGTCGAAGACGCGGTAGGACCACACGCTCGAGGAGCTCAGCACCATGATCAGGCCGAGGGTGAGCAGCAGGCCGATCGAGCCGAGCAGCAGGTAGTACGACGTGAGCGGGCGGTCGAAGGACTCGCGCAGCGAGGCCGTCCGCGAGGCCAGGCCGCGACGCAGGGAGGGGGCGCCGGGGGCAGCACCGCGGGGGGCTCGGGTGGGTCGCTCCGCGGTCGTCGTCACATCGGCCTTCCCCGCGCCGGTGGATCAGCCTCCGGCCAGACGGTGCACCGACTCGGCGAAGGCATCTCCGCGAGCGCCGTAGTTCGCGAACATGTCCATGGAGGCGCAGCCCGGAGCGAGGAGCACGGTGTCGCCCGGCTGGGCGAGGGACGCGGCCGCCCGGACCACACGGTCCATCGCCCCAGTGTCCTGCTCGGCGACCTCGATCACCGGGACATCGGGGGCGTGTCGGGCCAGCGCCGCGGCGATGACGGCACGGTCGCGACCCAGCAGGACGACGCCGCGCAGCCGGCCGCGCACCTGCTCGACCAGCGTGTCGAAGGACGCGCCCTTGGCCAGGCCACCGGCCACCCACACCACCGGGTCGTAGGCCTGCAGCGACGAGGTCGCCGCGTGGGGGTTGGTCGCCTTGGAGTCGTCGACCCAGGTCACCTCGCCGACCGTGGCGACCTCGGCGATGCGGTGGCCGTCGGGCCGGAAGGCCCGGAGCCCGTCACGCACCGCGACCGGGGGTACGCCGTGGGCGCGCGCCAGCGCGGCCGCCGCGAGGGCGTTGGCCACGACGTGGGGTGCGGGCGAGGCGAGGTCGGCCAGGGTGCCGAGCTCGGCGGCGTTGACCCGCCGCTGCTCGATGAACGCCCGGTCGGCCAGCACGTCGTCGACGACCCCGACCATGCCGACCGCGGGCACGCCGAGGGTGAAGCCGATCGCCCGTGCTCCCTCGACCACCTCGGCCTCGCGGACCAGGTCCTCGGTGGTCGGGTCGGCCACGTTGTAGACGCAGGCCCGGGAGACGTTCTGGTAGATCCGGCCCTTGTCGGCGGCGTAGTCGTCCATGCCCTGCTCGCCGGAGTACCAGTCCAGGTGGTCCTCGGCGACGTTGAGCACGACCGCCGACTCGCAGGCCAGCGAGTGGGTGTAGTGCAGCTGGAAGGAGGACAGCTCGACGGCCAGGACGTCGCGCTCCTCGGGGTCCATCACCGCCTCGACCAGCGGCAGCCCGACGTTGCCGCAGGCCACGGAGCGCAGGCCACCGGCGCGCAGCATCGCGTCGAGCATCTGCACGGTGGTGGTCTTGCCGTTGGTGCCGGTGACGCCGAGCCAGGGCACCTGGTCGGCGGGGTCGACACCGTGGTGGGACAGGCGCCAGGCCAGCTCGACCTCGCCCCAGGTGGTGACGCCGCGGGCCGCGGCCTGCGCCAGCAGCGGGGCGTCGGGGCGCCAGCCGGGTGAGGCGACGACCAGGTCGACGTCGTCGGGCAGCGTGGTGGTGCTGCCCTCCCCGAGCCGCACGGTGGCGCCGAGGATCTCCAGCAGCCGGCCCTTGTCGCCCCGGTCGCCGGCGTCGGACTCGTCGAGCACGGTGACGCTGGCCCCGAGGTGGGTCAGGTTGTCCGCGGCCGCGAAGCCGGAGACGCCCATGCCGGCGACGACGGCACGCACGCCCTCCCAGGAGTCGCGCCTGCCGAGGGTGGAGAAGTCGCGGGAGGTCATGGGGCGATTCTTCCTGACGCGGTCCCGGCCGGCTCGACCGCGGTCGACTCAGACCCCGGCGACCCACTCGGCGTAGAAGACGCCCATGCCGGCGGCCACGCAGATGCCGCAGATGATCCAGAACCGCACCACGACGGTGATCTCGTCCCAGCCCTTGAGCTCGAAGTGGTGGTGCAGTGGCGCCATCCGGAACATCCGCTTGCCGCCGGTCAGCCGGAAGTAGCCCACCTGCAGCATCACCGAGAGCGTCTGGGTCACGAAGAGCCCGCCGAGGACGACCAGCAGCAGCTCGGTGCGGGTGAAGATCGCGAAGCCGGCGAGCACGCCGCCCAGCGCCAGCGACCCGGTGTCGCCCATGAAGATCTTGGCCGGCGAGGCGTTCCACCACAGGAAGCCGAAGCACGCCCCGGTCAGCGCGGACGCGAGCACGGCCAGGTCGAGCGGGTCGCGCACCTCGTAGCAGGCGTTGCCGGGGTTGCGGCCGCACCACTGGTTGCTCTGCCAGATGTTCATGATCGTGTAGGCGCCGAACACCATCGTCGAGGAGCCCGTGGCCAGGCCGTCGAGGCCGTCGGTGAGGTTCACCGCGTTGGAGGTGCCGGCGATCATCACCAGGAAGAGCACGACCACCACGACGGCCGGAAGCGTGAAGCGCTCCCAGTCCCGGGTGAAGGAGATGAACCGCGACGCCGGGGTCTGGCCGCGGTCGTCGGGGAAGTTGAGCGCCAGCACGCTGAAGACGATCGCGACCAGGAACTGCCCGGCCATCTTGGCCTTGCTGCGCAGCCCGAGCGAGCGCTGCTTGGCGATCTTGATGTAGTCGTCGAGGAAGCCGACCAGCCCCAGTCCGGCGAAGAGGAACAGCAGCAGCAGCGCCGAGACCGACGGGGTGCGGCCGGTGGCGAAGGTGGCGATCAGGTAGGCCGAGATCGAGGCCAGGATGATCACCGTGCCCCCCATCGTCGGGGTGCCGCGCTTGGTGTGGTGGGTGGTCGGGCCGTCGTCGCGGATCAGCTGGCCGTACTCCCGGGCGACGAGGAGGCGGATGGCCCCGACGGTGCCGATCAGCGTGAAGATCAGCGAGAGTCCGCCGGACAGCAGGATCGCTCTCACGCCGTCCCCCGTGGGTCGCTCGGGTCGTCGGCGAGCAGCGCGTCGGCGACCTCGTCGAGCCGGGCGCCGCGGGAGGCCTTGACCAGCACCACGTCGCCGGGCCCGGTGTGCTCGCGCAGCCACGCGACCGCGGACGCGTTGTCCTCCACCAGCACGGGCTCCTCCTCGGACGTCTCGCGGGCACCGTCGACGATCGCGGCCGCCGCCGGACCGACCCCCACGACGCGGGCGACGCCGAGCGCGCCCGCCAGTCTGCCGACCTCCCGGTGCTCCGCCTCGCTGGACTCGCCCAGCTCGAGCATCTCGCCGAGCACCGCGACCGACCGCCCGTCGCGTCCTGCCGCGAGCGAGACCAGCGCGCGGAGGGCGGCCGCCATCGAGTCGGGGTTGGCGTTGTAGGCGTCGTTGAGCAGGCACGACCCACCGGGTCGCTCGTGCAGCTCCATGCGCCAGCGCGACAGCGCGCTCACCTCGGCCAGCCGCGCCGCGACCGTGTCCAGGTCGAGGCCGAGCCCGAGGGCCACCGCGGCGGCCGCCGCGGCGTTGTCGGCCATGTGGGCGCCCAGCAGGCGCAGGCGCACCCGGGCCCTCCGGCCGGCGTACGACAGCGAGAAGGCGGGGCAGCCGTCGGCACCGACCTCGAGGTCGGACAGGCGTACGTCGGCGCGCTCGCCCCGGCCGAAGGTGAGCACCCGGGCCGACGTGCGCGCGGCCATCGCGGAGACGAGCGCGTCGTCGGCGTTGAGCACCGCGAGGCCGTCCTCGCGGAGGGCCTCGACCAGCTCGCCCTTGGCGGTGGCGATGTCCTGCTGGGTGCCGAACTCGCCGAGGTGGGCCTTGCCGACGTTGAGCACCAGGGAGGCGTCGGGGCGCGCGATGCGGCACAGCTCGGCGATGTGGCCGCGTCCGCGGGCGCCCATCTCCAGCACCAGGAAGCGCGTGCCGGCGTCGGCCCGCAGCACGGTCAGCGGCAGCCCGAGCTCGTTGTTGAACGACCCGGCCGTGGCCACGGTCGCGCCGGCGGCGGGGAGCACCGCGGAGAGCACGTCCTTGGTGGTGGTCTTGCCCTGCGACCCCGTCAGGGCGACGACGGCGAGGTCCGGCAACCGGGCGAGCAGCTCGCGGGCGAGGCGCTGGAGCGCGTCGCGCACGTCGCCGACCAGCACGGCCGGCACGCCAACCGGGCGGCTGCCCAGCACCGCGGCGGCGCCGGCCGCGACCGCAGCCGCGGCGAACCGGTGGCCGTCGGCCCGCTCCCCCGCGAACGCCGCGAAGAGCCCGCCGGGCACGACCTCGCGCGAGTCGAGGAACGCCGCCCCGGTGACGACGACGTCGCCCGCGCCGGGCACGTCGTCGGCGACGGTGCCGCCCACGACGGCGGCGACCTCGGACAGAGTCATCTCGATCACGTGGCCACCTCCTCGAGCGCCGAGCGCAGCTCGTCGCGGTCGTCGAAGGGGTGCTTGCGTCCGGCCACCTCCTGGCCGGTCTCGTGGCCCTTGCCCGCCACGACCAGGCAGTCGCCGGCGCGGGCCAGGGAGACCGCGAGCCGGATCGCCTCGCGGCGGTCGCCGACCTCGTGCACCTCGGCGGCGCTGCCGGCGGCCGTCCGCGCACCGGCCAGCATCTCGGCACGGATCGCGGCGGGATCCTCCGAGCGCGGGTTGTCGTCGGTGACCACGACGACGTCGGCCAGGCGTGCGGCGATCTCGCCCATGACCGGGCGCTTGCCACGGTCGCGGTCGCCGCCGGCCCCGATCACGATCATCAGGCGTCCGGTGCAGCCGCCCCGCAGCGAGCGCAGCACCGCCGCGACCGCGTCCGGCTTGTGGGCGTAGTCGACGACCGCGGTGAAGCCCTGGCCGACGTCGACCGGCTCCATGCGGCCGGGCACGCCGCTGGTGCGGGCCAGACCCTCGGCGACCGTGCCGGCGTCGAAGCCGAGCTCGGCCAGGCCGGCGACGGCGCAGACCGCGTTGGCCACGTTGAAGTCCCCGGGCAGCGGGACCTCGACCGGCAGGTCTCCGCCGGGGCCGCGCAGCGTGAAGCGCGAGCCGGTGCCGGTCGGGACGACGTCGGTGGCGACCCAGTGCGCCTCGCCGCCGCGGGAGAACGAGCGGGTGGGGACGGCCGCGCGCTCGATCAGCCGGCGGCCGTAGGGGTCGTCGGCGTTGACCAGCGCCACCCGGGCGCGCTCGGGGGTGAACAGCCGCGCCTTGGCCTCGAAGTACTCCTCCATGTCGGCGTGGAAGTCGAGGTGGTCGCGGCCCAGGTTGGTGAACGCCGCGACGTCGAAGACCACGCCGTCCACGCGTCCCATCACGAGGGCGTGGCTGGAGACCTCCATCGCGCAGCCGTCGACGCCCTGCTCGCGCATCACCGCGAACAGCGCGTGCAGCGCGGGCGCCTCGGGGGTGGTCAGCGCCGAGGCCACGTCCTGGCCGTTGATCCGGGTGCCGACCGTGCCGACCACCGCGGCGCGGGCTCCGGTCGCGGTGAGGGCGGCCTCGGCGAGCCGGGTGGTGGTGGTCTTGCCCTGCGTGCCGGTCACCCCGAGCAGGCGCAGGTCGGAGGCGGGGTCGCCGTAGACGTACGCCGAGAGCGCGCCGAGCGCCGAGCGCGGGGAGGGGACGACCAGCACCGGGACGCCGACCCGGGACTCCTCGACGATCCGCGCCCCCTCGGGATCGGTGAGCACCGCCACGGCGCCCGCCTTGACCGCCTGGCCGGCGAACCGGGCCCCGTGGGTGGTCGCCCCGGCGGGGGCCACGTAGAGGTCGCCGGGCTGCACCGCCCGGCTGTCGACGGTGATCCCGGTGACGTCGGCGCGGCGCCCTGCGGCCAGACCGACCCCCACCCGGTCCGCCACGGCGCCCAGGGCGGTGTGCGCCGGCTGCGCCGGCCTGGTGGGGACCACGACCACGAAACTAGCGCAGGCCGAGTCCGGCGGCGGCGCCCCCCGCAGGGCCGCTCTGGTCGCCGAAGCGTCGCTGGAGGTCGGCCTTCTCCTGCTCGCCCGCCGGGCCGGTGCCGGGAACCCACTCGACCGGGGTGCGCACGGGCGCGGAGCCGGTCGGCGGGACGGCGTACTTCTGCAGGAGGTAGCCCATCACCTTGCGGAACACCGGTCCGCCGGTCGAGCCGCCGCCGCCGCCGTTGCGCGGCTTGTGCACCACGACGTAGACGGTGAACCGCGGGTCGTCGGCCGGGGCGAACCCGGCGAAGGAGACGGTGAAGTCGCGGCCGTAGCACCGGCACTTGCGGTCGATGCGCTGCGCGGTGCCGGTCTTGCCGGCGACGCGGTAGCCCGGGATCGACGCCATGCCCGCGGTGCCCTCGACCGGGTCGGTGACCATCTCCATCATCTGCGCGGTCTCGCGAGCCGCCGTGGGGCTGACCACGCGGCGCCGGTCGGCGACGGCGCTGCCGGTGACCCGGCCCTGCGTGTCGACCACGCGGCCGCGGACCAGGCTGGGCTGGACGTACTCGCCGCCGTTGGCCACGGTGTTGACCGCGGCGGCCATCTGGACCGCGGAGACCGCGACGCCCTGACCGAAGGCGATGTTGTCGCGCTCGACCTGGATCCAGTCGGCCCAGGGCGAGAGCAGGCCGGGCCCGCCACCGAAGCCCTCGATGCCGACCCGCTCCCCCTCGCCGAAGCCGTGCAGGTAGTCGTAGAGCCGGCGCGCCGGGAGCTGCCGGGCGGCCAGCGCGGTGCCGATGTTGGAGGACTTGGCGATGACGCCCGCCATGGTCAGGCGCAGCAGGCCGTGGTCGAAGTAGTCGCCGATCACGCGGTCGGAGGACTTGAGCTTCTCCGGCACCGTGATGCGGGTCAGCGGGTCGACCAGCCCGGCGTCCTCCAGCGACGCGGCGGTCAGGACCTTCTGCACCGAGCCCGGCTCGTAGACGTCGCGGAACGCCGCCGACCCGAGGTGGTCGCCCTTGTCGAAGTAGTCGCCGTTGGCGTCGTAGGACGGGTAGTCGGCCACGGCGAGCAGCTCGCCGGTGCGGGTGTCCATCGCCACCAGCGAGCCCGACTCGGCGCGCGCCGACTGCACGGCCTCGCGCAGCACGCGCTGGCCGTAGAACTGCACGTCACGGTCGATGGTCAGGCGTAGGTTCCTGCCGTCCTGCGGCTCGACGCGGCTGTTCTCCCCGAGCGGGATGCGGTTGCCGCCGCCCACGTCGTACGTCGCATGGCCGTCCTTGCCGGCCAGCAGCGAGTCGTAGACCATCTCGAGCCCGCCGCCGGCCTGGCCGAGCCGGTTCGTGAAGCCGAGCAGGTTGGCGCCGACGTCCTTGCCGGGATAGCTGCGGACCGGGTCCCACCGGGTGTCGATCCCCTGGTAGCCCAGGTCGTCGAGCGCCTTGACCGCGGCACGCGCCTGCTCGGAGGGGATGCGGCGCGCGACGTAGCCGAAGTGGTTGGCCGAGCCGTCCTCGCGCTCGGCGTCGGTGAGGACCTCGACCGTCGAGATGTAGTCGAGGCCCAGCCGCTGCTGGAGGAGCTCGGCGATCGCCGGGGCGTCCTTCTCGGTCTTGGTCGGGTCGGCCACGATCATCAGGCCGTCCAGCGACTCGGCCATCGGGACGCCGTTGCGGTCGAGGATCGCCCCGCGGGTGGCCGGCAGCTCCTCGGTCACCGCGCCCAGCGCACGCGCCTGGGCGGCGTAGGCCGCCGCGTCGACGCCCTGCAGCTGCAGCAGCCGGGCGGCGAAGATCGAGACCACCATCGCGATCAGCACGAAGCCGATGCGGAGTCGGCGCAGGGAGGTCGTGCGCACCTGCTGCAGGCGCGCCGTCCGGCCACGGGGGGCACCACCGCGCGGTGACGGGTGGGTGTGCGGCATGGTCTCTCTCCGGAACGCGAGGTCGTCGGGTCAGGGACGGGCCCGGCTCAGCGGCGCGGACGCTCCTCCGAGCGTGCCCCGTGCCGGCTCGGCAGCAGACCAGGCGCGCCGGTGCCCTCGCTCGCGGCCTGGGTCTGGCCCTCCTCGACCGGTGCGTAGACCACGTCGGGCTTGCGCTTGAAGGAGTCGGGCATCGCCGGCGGCAGGTCCTTGAGCCGGATGCGGCTGTCGCCGGCCGCCGGCTGGGCCTGGCCCAGGACCGTGCCGTCGGAGAGCCGCAGGAACGCCGGGGTGAGCATGGGCACCATGCCGAGGCGGGCCGCCTGCTCGCTGACCCGCTGCGGGTCGCGCAGGGTGTCCAGCTCCATGCGCAGCCGCTGCTCCTTGGCGTTGAGCATCGTCGCGCGCTCCTCCAGGCGGGTCGCCTTGAAGCTGGCCTGCTGCATCGAGGTGTTGAACATCAGCAGCAGCACCAGCCCGCCCAGCAGGACGACCGCGACCAGGATGACGAACGGCGTGCGCGGTGCCGCCGGACGACGCCGCGGCACGACGGTCAGACGCGCTCGCTCCACCGCGCTCTCGGCCAGGCGGGTGAACCGGACCCGCTGCCGTGCTGCGCTCCCCGTGTGGATGCTCATCGTCCGCGCTTCCTTCCCCTCGTGTCCCTCGTGTCCCTTGTGGTCCTCGTGGTCCTCGTGGACCTGCTCCCGAGCGGCCGGACCCGTTCCGCCGCCCGCACCCGCACCGACTGCGCGCGCGGGTTCTGCTCGATCTCCTCGTCGCTGGCCTGCTCCGCGCCCCGGGTGACCAGGCGCAGCTCGGGGTGCAGCTCCTCGGGCACCACCGGCAGGTCCGGCGGCACGTCCAGCCGGGTCTCCTGCGCCAGCACCTGCTTGGTGATCCGGTCCTCGAGCGAGTGGTAGGACATGACCACCAGCCGCCCACCCACGCGCAGCGACCGCACCGAGGCGGGCAGCGCCCGGCGCAGCACGCCGAGCTCGTCGTTGACCTCGATGCGCAGCGCCTGGAAGGTCCGCTTGGCCGGGTGTCCCCCGGTGCGTCGCGCGGCGGCCGGGATGGCGTCGTAGAGCAGCTCGACCAGGCGGCCGGAGGCGGTGAACGGCTCACGGTCGCGCTCGCGCACCACGCGGGCGGCGATGCGGGAGGCGAAGCGCTCCTCGCCGTACTCGCGGAGGATGCGGGTCAGCTCCCCGGCGGGATAGGTGTTGAGCACCTCGGCGGCCGTGACCCCGCCCGTGGGGTCCATCCGCATGTCGAGGGGTGCGTCGGCGGCGTAGGCGAAGCCGCGCTCGCGCAGGTCGAGCTGCATGCTCGAGACCCCGAGGTCGAACAGCACCCCGTCGACCGACTCGTCGGGGCCGAGGCCGAGGTCCTCCAGGACCAGCGGCAGCTCGTCGTAGACCGCGTGCACGAGGTCGACGCGGTCCGCGAAGCGCTCGAGGCGCTCGCCGGACCGGGCCAGCGCCTCGGGGTCGCGGTCGAGGCCGACCAGGCGCGCCTGTCCGAACCGCTCGAGCAGGGCCTCGCTGTGGCCGCCCAGGCCCAGGGTGCAGTCGACGACGACCGAGCCGGGCCGGTCGAGCCCCGGGCCGAGCAGCGCGACGACCCGGTCCTGCAGCACCGGCACGTGGCGCGCTCCCCGGTCGTCAGCGGTCATGGGGAGCACCACTCAGCCGACCCGGGAGAGGGCGAGGGTGAGCAGCAGGGTGAGGCCGGTCGAGGCGGCCAGCGAGAAGGCTGCGACCGCGACGCCGTCGCGGACCTCGTGACGCACGCGGCGGCTGCACCGGCGGTTCTCCAGGGCGGCCTGGCGCAGCGCCGCGAGCGCAGCGGCGTCGCGACGACGTGCGCCCGGCTGCTGGAGACTCATCTCGACCTCGACCCGTCGGGCGGGCCGCCGGTGATCGCGGGGCCAGGTCCCCGTCCGCTCTCCGTGGGAAGTGGCCTTCTGGCACCGGGGAAGGTGCGCCAGACGGCCGGGGAGCGGACGTGAGCCTCGTCCCACGAGACCGGGCGGTCCCGCTGGTGGTGCTGCGTGCTCGGTGCTGCAGGTGGTGCTCGGTGGTGCGTGGTGGAGCGGGTGCTGCTGTCGTGCTGTCGACCTGGCCCTAGATCCCGGGGAAGACCTCGTCCGAGAGCTCGGCGAAGGACTCCTCCTGGGACTCGGAGTACGCCGTCCAGGCGGCCTCGTCCCAGATCTCGAGCCGGGTCATCGCGCCGATCACGACCACGTCCTTGCTGAGCGAGGCCCACTCGCGCAGCAGGGGCGGGACCGTGATGCGGCCCTGCTTGTCCGGGGTCTCCTCCGAGGAGCCCGAGGAGAACATGCGGATGTAGTCCCGAGCGGCCTTGTTGGAGACCGGTGCGTCCCGCAGCCGTTCCGTGATGCGGGCGATCTCTGCCTGCGGCCACACGTAGAGGCAGTGCTCCTGCCCCCGGGTGACCATCAGCCCGTCCGCCAGCTGGTCCCGGAACTTCGCGGGGAGGAAGAGGCGCCCCTTGTCGTCCAGCTTGGGCGTGTAGGTGCCGAAGAACATCCGACACCTCCCGCCCGCAGGCCCACTGAAGGCTCCCTTTCCTCCACTGCGCTCCACTCTACTCCACTTCGCCCCACCGTCAACGACATTCGCCTCCTCCCGCCCCCACGGGCGCGCCCGTCGAGCCCGATCCGCGCAGGTCACGACCCGGTCACGGCGGTGGAGAAGCCGTCGCCGAGGCGTTCCGTCCGCTGGAGCCGCCTGAGAGAGTGGGTCGGGACAGCACGAGCAGGGGAGGACACGTGACCGCAACGGCCGCACAGGGCGCCGGCACCGGAACCTTGGACGAGGTCGTCGAGGTCGCGGGACGGATCCGGACCAACGTCGAGCGCGTGATCGAGGGCAAGGGCGACGTCGTCCGCACCGCCCTGGTCGTGCTGCTGGCCGAGGGTCACCTGCTCATCGAGGACGTGCCGGGCGTCGGCAAGACGGTCCTGAGCAAGGCGCTGGCCCGGTCCCTGGACTGCTCGGTCAGGCGCATCCAGTTCACCCCCGACCTGCTGCCCAGCGACGTCACCGGGGTCTCGGTGTTCAACCAGGACACCCGGCAGTTCGAGTTCCGTCCCGGCGGCGTCTTCGCCAACATCGTGGTCGGCGACGAGATCAACCGCGCCTCGCCCAAGACGCAGTCGGCGCTGCTGGAGTGCATGGAGGAGCGGCAGGTCACCGTCGACAACACGACCTACCACCTCGAGGCACCGTTCATGGTCGTCGCGACGCAGAACCCGATCGAGATGGAGGGCACCTACGCCCTGCCCGAGGCCCAGCGCGACCGGTTCATGGCCCGGGTCTCGATGGGCTACCCCGTCGAGACCGCCGAGATCGCGATGCTCGACAACCGCGCGGCCACCAACCCGCTCGACGAGCTGCAGGCGGTGACCGACGCCGAGACGGTGCGCCGACTGGCGCGCACCGTCGCCGGGGTGCACGTCTCCCCCGCCGTGCAGCGCTACGTCGTGGCCGTCGCGACCGCGACCCGCCAGTCCCCCGAGCTGTCCCTCGGCGCCTCGCCGCGGGCGAGCCTCCACCTGGTCCGGGCCGCCCGGGCCTGGGCCGCGCTCGAGGGCCGCGACTACGTGGTGCCCGACGACGTCGACGTCCTCACCGTCCCCGTGCTCGCCCACCGCCTGCTGCCGACCGTCGAGTCGGCCATGGGCGGACGCTCGGTCGAGCGCACCCTCCGCACGCTGGTCGAGGCGGTCCCGGCGCCGACCGCCGTGGGCCGTTAGGACGACCGGTGGCCTCCGGCTCGGCCCGCTCCGCCCTCGCCGACGGCTGGAGGGCGCTGACCGCGCGCGGACGCGGGTTCGTCTCCGCCGGGCTGAGCGCCCTCGCCGCCTCGGTCGCCCTGGGCCTCGACGACCTCGCCCGCATCGGGGTCCTGCTGCTCGTGCTGCCGCTGGTCTCCACCACGCTGCTCACCCGGCGGCCACCACGGCTGGGGCTGGCGCGCACGGTCTCCCCCCGCACCCTCACCGTCGGTCAGCCGGCCCAGGTCGAGCTGCGCCTGAGCAACGACGAGGGGCGACCGGGCGGCGTGCTGCTGCTCGAGGAGCGGGTCCCCTACGCGCTGGGCTCGCGACAGCGCTTCGTGATCGACCGCGCCCGGGGGCAGTGGGAGCGCACCGTGCGCTACACCGTGCGGTCGGAGGTGCGCGGTCGCCATGTCCTGGGCCCCATGTCGGTGCGGTCCGCCGACCCGTTCGGCCTGGTCGAGCGGCGGCGCGCCTTCGTCTCCACCACCGCGGTCGTGGTGACCCCCCGCGTCGAGCCCCTGCCCGTCATCGGCCTGTCGGGGTCGTGGACCGGCAGCGGCGACAACCGCCCCCGCGCCTTCGCCGGCGGCTCGGCCGAGGACGTCACCATCCGCGAGTACCGCCGCGGCGACGACCTGCGCCGCGTCCACTGGCGCTCCACCGCGCGCACCGGCGAGCTCCAGGTGCGGCGCGAGGAGCAGCCCTGGCAGTCGCGGGCCACCGTGTTCATCGACAACCGCCGCGCCTCCCACGCCGGCTCCGGGCCCTCCTCCTCCTTCGAGCGCGCGGTGTCGGTCGCCGCCTCCGTCGTGGTCCACCTGACCGCGCGCGGCTTCCGGGTGCGCCTGGTCACTGCCGAGGGCACCCAGGACGCCAGCGCCTGGCACGAGCACGGCGTCGTGCGCAGCGAGGCGGGTCCCCTGCTCGAGGCTCTCGCGCTGGTCGACCCCGTCGACCGCCTGCGGCTCGAGGCGCCGTGGGCCCAGGGCCACCAGGCGGGCGGCCTCCTGGTCGCGGTCCTCGGCGAGGGACGACCCTCCGACGCCGGGGTGCTGCGCCGCATGCGCCACAGCGCGGGGCTCGCGCTCGCGGTCCGCCTCGACGCGCCCGCGTGGGAGCGCTCCGGCCGCGCCGGTGAGCCCGAGGGCCGCGGTGAGCGGCCGACCGTCGCGTGGCTGCACACCCAGGGCTGGCAGGCCACCGACCTCGGCCCGCGCGACTCGCTGCCCGAGCAGTGGACCCAGCTCGCCCGTGGACGCGCGGCCACACGGCTCGCCCCGTCGGTCGCGGCCGAGGAGGCGACCCGGTGACCACCACGGAGACCCCCCGGGCCCGACGTCGCCTCGCCCGCCACGGCAGGGGCACCGTCCTGCTCACGCTGCTCGCCACCCTGGCGGCGTACTTCACGCTGACCGGCTGGTCGGACATGGTCGGCGACCCCAGCTCCTTCCTCGACCCGCTCGGCCGCCTCGCCCTGCTGTACGCCGTGGCGTCGGTCGGGCTGCGCGCGCTGCCCCTGCCCCGGTGGCTGCTGCTGCTCGTGCAGGCCTACCTGCTCTGGGTGCTGCTCAACGTCGAGAGCCTCGGGATGGACCTGCGCTCCGCCCTCGAGCCGCTCCCGGCGACCCTCGCCGACCACGTCACCGCCCTCGACGACGGCGTGGCCGCGGCACAGCGCTATCCCTCCCCCGTGCCCTCGTCGGTCCGCACGATCGCCCCCCTGCTGATCACCGGCGGTGCAGGCATCCTGGTGCTGGTCGACCTGTTCGCGGTGACCTTCCGGCGCGTCCCGCTGGCGGGTCTTCCGCTGCTCGCCGCGTTCACCGTGCCCGTGGCGATCCTCGGTGGGTTCCCCTGGCTGACCTTCGCCGTCGCCGGTGCGTTCTTCGTGCTCCTGCTCGGGGCCGACCACCTCAGCCGGCTCAGCCAGTGGGGCCGCACCTTCACCTCCCGGCGCACCGGTGAGGACGGGGGCGCCCTCGGCGCCGCCGAGGCACTGCAGCGCAACGGCCCGCTGACCCTGCAGATCGGTGCCGTCGCGCTGGCCGCCGCGGTGCTGGCGCCGCTGGCGATCCCCGAGTACGACGGCCTGGTCGGCCAGGGCGGACCCGGCGGCAACGGCAAGGGACGCACCGTCTCCCTGGAGAACCCGATCACCGACATGCAGCGCGACCTCGACCGTGGGCCCGACGTGCCGCTGGTCTACGTCCGCACCGACGACCCCGACCCCGCCTACCTGCGCGTCACCGCCCTCGACCAGTTCGACGGCGACGCCTGGCGGCCGGGCCGGCGCGAGCTGCCGTCGAGCCAGAAGGCGCAGGGCACCCTGCCCCGCCCGGTCGGCGCCGGCGACGCCTACCGCGCCGAGACCTACGGCTACCGGTTCCGCGCCACCGGCGACCTGCGCTCCACGTGGCTGCCTCTGCCGTTCCCCGCCCGCGCTGCCGCGGCACCGGGCGACTGGCGCTACGACTCCGAGACCCGCGACGTGCGCAGCATCGGCGACGGGCTCACCACCGCCGGCCTGGAGTGGCAGGCCACCGGCGACAAGGTCGACCCCGCCGCCCGTGACCTGGTCGAGTCGCTGCCGGCGCCCGCGGCGCTCGCGCGCGCCAACACCGAGCTGCCCTGGGACCAGACCCCCGGCTGGCTGGAGGACCTCGTCGACCGGATCACCGGCGGCGCGGACTCCGACTTCGCCGCGGCCGTGGCGATGCAGCGGTTCTTCCGCGACGACGACCGGTTCACCTACTCCACCGACAACGCCGACGGCAGCGGCATCGGGGCGCTGCGCTCCTTCCTCACCACCGACCGCACGGGCTACTGCGAGCAGTTCGCCACCTCGATGGCGCTCATGGCCCGGGTGTACGGCATCCCGGCCCGCGTCGCGGTCGGATTCCTGCGGCCGGACCCCGCCGGTCCCGGCGAGGTCGTCTTCAGCACCCACGACCTGCACGCGTGGCCCGAGCTCTACTTCGAGGGAGCCGGCTGGGTGCGGTTCGAGCCCACTCCCGGCGACCGGGCGCGCACCGTGCCGGACTACACCCGCGGCACCGTGCCGCAGCTGCGCCCCGACGACCCGCAGGTCAGCCAGAGCGCCGCTCCGAGCGCGTCCCCGACCCGCCGCATCCGGCAGGACGTCACCGCTCCCGCCGACGCCGCGGCCCAGGACGGCGGGCCGTCGCCGTGGTGGCCGGTCGGCGCGGTCGCGCTGCTGGTGCTGCTGCTCGTGCCGCGCGGGCTGCGCGAGACCGCGCGGCGCCGGCGTACCTCCGGCGACGACGGCGGCGCGCTGGTCGAGGGCGCGTGGGCCGAGCTCCGGGCCACGGCCCTCGACCTCGGCCTCGGGTGGGACGACCGGGTCACCCTGCGGGTCCGGGCGCTCGGACTGGCCGACGTGCTGCGACGCGGGGCGGTCGCGCGGCGACGCACCTCCGCCGACGACGTGGTGGACGAGGGCGTCGCGCTCGAGGCCCTGCAGTCCCTGGTGACCGCCGTGGAGCGGTCGCGCTTCTCCGCCCACGTCCCGAGCGTCGAGTCCGGTCGTGCGGCGGTCGAGGCAGCCGCCACGGTCGCCACCGCGCTGCGCCAGCGGGTCACCGAGCCCGCCCGGCTGCGGGCGACCTGGCTGCCCCGTTCGCTGGCCGCGCCCGGACGCACCGTGTCGTCGGCGACGTCCTCGGGGCGCTCGGCGGCGGGCCGCGAGGACCGCGACCGGGTCAGCGCCTGACCGTCAGCGGCCGGCCGCCGGTCGCCGGTCCGGGGGCGGTCGGCCCGGGGGCGGTCGGTCCGGGTGGTGTCGGTCCGTGCGGTCGCCCGGTCCGGTGGTCGTCCGTGGATCCGACCGGCTGGTCAGGTCGACCGGTTGCGCGGTGCCTTCAGAAGCCGTTGCCGCCCTCGCGACGGCGGCGCCAGCGCTCCTCGAAGCGGTCCATCATCGAGCCGTTGCTGCCCGAGCCGCTGCGCTTGGGGGACTTGGACCTGGCGCGGCCACGGTTGGCCTTGCCGCCGCGGATGACGCGCAACGTGCCGGGGTCCTCACCCTCGGCGGGCGCCGCCGGGCTGGCGTCGCGCGCCTTCCAGGAGCTGAGCGCGAGGTAGGCCGAGGCCAGCATGACCAGGAAGCCGATGATGCCGACCGCGACCATGGGGATGACGACACCGGCCATGAGGGCGGCCAGGCCGGCCACGAAGCCGACCGCACCGATGACGACGTGGCGGCGGGCACGCTGTCGCAGACGGGTGCCTCGGAGGGTGGAGGCGAGCTTCGGGTCCTCAGCCACGAGCGCGCGCTCCATCTGCTCGAGCAGTCGGAGCTCCTCTTCCGAGAGCGGCACGGTTGCCTCCCCAATGATGCGTGTGTCTCGATTCTAGGCGGCCGGTCCACACGGTGGTAGCGCCTACCACAAAATGCCCAGCACGCCGCAGGTCTACGCCCCCCTTGCGGGTGAAGGTGCTGTTCCGAGCCCGCCGGGGGCCGGTGGTGCGGACCGCTCACGGGCGCCCTCCGCCCAGCAGCGAGGCCGGTCGGACCGCCGCGTCGCCGAACCGCGTGGTGGCTCGGTCGACCGCCCGGTCGGCCTCGGCCCAGCCGTGGGGGCGCTCGCCCAGGACGAGCTGGCGGGTGGTCCCCTCGCGGGGCCGGAGCCGCTCGACCCGGACCCCGACCAGCCGGACCCGTGCCCGCTGCAGCCCGAGCCCGGCGAAGACCTCGCGCACGGTGTCGTAGACCTCGCAGGTGACGTCGGTCGGCTCAGCCCGGGTGCGGCTGCGGGTGAGCGTGGTGAAGTCGGCGAACCGCACCTTGACCGTGACCGTGCGGCCCACCACGCCGGCCGCGCGCATCCGTGCCGTCACCGCGGCGGTCAGCCGCAGCAGCTCGCGCAGCAGCACCTCGGGGTCGTCGCTGTCGCGACCGAAGGTCTCGTCGGCGCCCATGCTCTTGTCGGGGACCGGGGACTCCCCGAGGACGTCCGGGGACACCGGGAACCCGCGCTGGGGCGGCGGCCCGTCGCGTCCCCCGGCGACCTCGCGCAGGTCGATCCCCCACGCCAGCTCGTGCACCTTCCGCCCGAAGGCCCGGCCCAGCGCGCGCTGCACCGTCGACCGCGGGGTGTGGGCGACGTCGCCGACGGTGCGCAGGCCGAGCCGCTCGAGCTGGGCGACGGTCTTCTCCCCGACGCCCCACAGCTCACCGACCGGCAGCGGGTGCAGGAACGCCACCACGTCGCCGGCGGGCACCACGAGCAGACCGTCGGGCTTGGCGCGCTTGCTGGCGACCTTGGCCACGCCGATGGTGTCGGCCGCCCCGACCGAGCACGTGATGCCCTGCTCGTCGTGCACGCGGGCGCGCACCCGGGCCGCGATCTCGGCCGGCGGGCCGAGATGGCGCAGCGAGCCGCGGACGTCGAGGAAGGCCTCGTCCAGCGACAGCGGCTGCACCACGGGCGTGACCTGCCGGAAGATCTCGAGCACCGACCGCGACACCGCCGCGAGCAGCGTGTGGTCGGGACGCAGGACCTCGGCCTCGGGACACAACCGGCGCGCCCGGGTCATCGGGATGCCGGAGCGGACCCCGCTGCGCCGCGCCTCGTAGCTCGCCGAGAGCACCACCCCGCGATGTCCGCCACCCACGATGACCGGGACGCCCTGCAGCTCGGGGCGGTCCCGGGTGGCGACCGCGGCGTAGAACGCGTCCATGTCGACGTGGAGCACCGGGGTGGGTGCCGGGGTGGGTGCCGGGGTGGGGGCCGGGGTGGGTGCCCGGGTGGGTGCGGCGGCGGGACCCGGACCGCCGGGTGAAGCCGGCGGCTCGGCGTGGGTCGCGGTCACCGCGACCCCGCCGGCTCAGGCGCGGACGGAGAGCGCGTGCACCTGGGTGGCCAGGGTGAGGTACTCCGGTCGCTCGGCCACGGCCTGCTCGAGCTCGGCCAGCGCCGCGGAGGCGCCGGGCTCGAGGTCGACCAGCGAGCTGGGCACGAGGTCGCTGAACACCCGCACGGCGTGCAGCGTGGGCTGCTCGAAGCCCGCGGCGGCGAGCAGGTCGGCCAGCTCCCCGGCGGTGAAGCGATGCGGGGTGCCGGCGGACGGGCCGTCCTGGCCGAGGGTACGCAGCGCGAGGTCGAAGTGGCCGGCCATCGCCCGGGCCAGCACGGTGGCGTGGCGCTGCGCGCACAGCAGGCTGAGCAGCCCGCCCGGGCGGAGCACCTCACGCAGCATCGCCAGCGCGGCTGCCGGGTCGTCGACGATCTCCAGGACACCGTGGCACAGCACGACGTCGACCCCGTCGGCGGTGTCCAGGGTGCCGTCGGTCCGCAGGGCGGCCAGGGTGGACAGGTCGCCCTGGAGGCCGGTGACGCGGTCCTCGACCCGGGTCTCGCGGGACCGGCGGTCCAGGGTGGCCAGCGCGTCGGGGCTGGGGTCGACCACGGTGACGCGGTGGCCGAGCTCGGCCACCCGGACCGCGAACCCGCCGGTGCCACCACCGATGTCGAGCACGTGCAGACCGCCAGGCCCCGGGGTCGTGCCGGCGGCACGCTCGAGCCGCTCGGACAGGGCCGCCCACACCACGGCCGTGCGCGAGTGGGCCCGCGTCTGGCTGTGACTCTCCCGGGCTCCGACCATGGGCCCCACCCTAGGAGACGGGGCCGCGGTCCGCGCGTGGGCACCGACGCCGCGCCGACCGGGCCCGTCGTCGGGCGCCTCGCTCGTGGCGTGCGCGTCACCGGCCGCTGCTCCCCGGCGAGGAGTGCCACAGCCGCCGCGGCGCCGTTCCCCCGGCGGGCTCGATGTCGGCGTAGGGCGACATCGCGAAGCCGTTGGAGTGCACCAGGAGCCGGCGGACGCCGTCCGCTCCGACCTGCCCGTCGTCGACCACGCCGGGTCCGGGCGCCCCAGCATCGCCTCGACGGCTGCGGTGCCGCCGGTGCGCCAGGCCTCGCACAGCGTGGTGAGGTCCCAGCACCCCGTGGCTCGCAGCGAGACGCCGCGCCGTCCGGTGCGGCGCAGCTCGCCGCGCGCGACCAGGAGCCAGGAGTGGAAGACCGTGGGTGCGCAGGAGCCCAGGGCGTCCTCGAAGAAGGTGAGGTCCACCGGCCCGGTGGCGTCGTCGAGAGTCAGGAAGACCACACGCCGCCCCGACCTGATCGGCGGGGTCTGGATGGCGACCTTGACCCCGGCGACGAGCATCGGCTCGCCGGACCGGTGGCGGGTCAGCAGGTCGCGCGAGCGCACCACCCCGAGCTCGTCGAGGAACCGGGCGTAGGAGTCGAGCACGTGCCGGCTGGTGTCGAGGCCGAGCACCTCCAGCTCGGCCTGCACCCGCTCGACGGCGTCCATCTCGGGCAACCCGCTGACCTCGCCACCGTGCAGGGTGTCGGTCGGCCCGTCGCCGAGGTCGAGGGTGAGCTGCACCGAGTCGACCGGCGCGGCTTGGGGCGTCGCCCGGGACTGCGCCTGGGCCCGGCCCCACACCCCCGTGCGTTGCGGGCCCGCGCCCGCAGTGTTGCGGTCGACCGCCTGCGCGAGCCGCGTGGTCGCGGCGGGGGCGCGCCGGCGGCCCGAGACGCCGCGGGCCGAGAGCGCGCGGTGCAGCCCGCGGGTGTGGCGGTCGAGATCGGCGACCTGGAGCAGCAGGTCGCGGCGGGTGACCGTGCCGCGGCGGGTCGGGGCCGCCCTGCTCGCACCGGTGCCATCGCCACCACCCGGGTCACCGATGCCGTAGACCCGGTCGAACCCACCGGCGAGGACCAGGCGCTCGACCACCGGGCGCGACACCGGCGCGCGGTGCCAGAAGTCGGTGAGCGACTGGTAGGGCCGGGCCGCGACGACGCGGGCGACCTCGGCCTCGGTGATGCCCTTGACCTCCGACAGCGCGACCCGGAGGCCGTAGCGCGGCCGTGCCCCGCCGGGGTCCCCGGGGTCGCCGGGGTCGCCGGGGTCCCCGGGGTCCCCGGGGTCGTCGGGGTCGTCGGGGTCGTCGGGGCGGTCCAACCGCACCACGGTGTAGGTCGCCTCGCTGCGGTCGACGTCGACCCCGAGCACCGTGATGCCGAAGTGGCGGGCGTCGTCGAGGATCAGACGCTTGGGGTACATCCCGGGGTCGTGGGTCAGGACGCCGGCGAGGAAGGCGGCGGTGTGGTGGGCCTTGAGCCACGCCGACTGGAAGGTCGGCAGCGCGAAAGCCGCCGCGTGGGCCTTGCAGAACCCGAAGGAGGCGAAGGCCTCGACGACCCTCCAGACCTCCTCGACCACGCCCAGGGAGTAGCCCCGTCCGAGCGCTCGGGGGAAGAACCAGGTCCTCACCTCGGCCATGCCCTCCACGGTGCCCAGGGCCCGGCGGGCCTCGTCGGCCTCGGCGTAGTCGCAGCCGGCGAGCTGCGCGAGGATCTCGATCACCTGCTCGTGGTAGACCACCACGCCCCGCGTCTCGCGCAGGATCGGACGCAGGTCGTGATGGAGGTAGCGCGGCATGCGGAACCCGTGCTTGGCCTCGAGGTAGGGGGTGATCATGTCGCTCTTGACCGGCCCGGGGCGGAACAGCGAGATGTCGGCGATCACCTCGCCGAAGGTCTCGATGCCGGACTTGCCGACCAGCTCGCGCTGACCGGGCGACTCGATCTGGAAGACCCCGAGCGTGCGCGTGCTGGCGATCAGGTCGTAGGTCTGCGGGTCGTCGAACGGCACCTGCGCCGGGTCGTCGAGGTCGACCTCCACCCCGTCGACCCGCCGCACCTCGGCGACCGCGTGGGCCATCGCCGACTGCATGCGGATGCCGAGGACGTCGAGCTTGAGCAGGCCGAGGTCCTCCACGTCGTCCTTGTCGAGCTGGCTCATCGGGAAGCCCGCGAAGCTGGCCTCGACCGGGGTGCGATCGAGCAGCGTGTGGTCGGAGAGCAGCACGCCGCAGGGGTGCATGGCGACGTGCCGCGGAAGCCCGTCGAGCCGCTCGGCCAGGGAGAACAGCAGCCCCAGCCGCTGCTCGCCCAGCCCGGCCGCGCGCAGCTCGGGCAGCTCGCGCAAGGCCGTGCGGGCCTCGCGCGCGCGGATGTGCGGGAATGCCGTCGCGATCGCGTCGATCTCGCCGCCCGGCATGCCCAGCGCGGCGCCGACGTCCCGGATGGCGTGGCGCACCCGGTAGGTGTCTCGCATCGAGACGCTGACGCAGCGCTCGCCGCCGTAGCGGTCGAGGATCGCCTCGTAGATCTCCCTCCGGCGCGCCGACTCCACGTCGAGGTCGATGTCGGGCAGGTCGCGGCGCAGCGGCGAGAGGAAGCGCTCCATGAGCAGCCCGTGACGGATCGGGTCGACCCCGGAGATGCCGAGGAGGTAGTTGACCAGGCTGCCGGCCCCTGACCCGCGGGCCGCGGACCGGATGCCGCGCTCGCGGATCAGGTCGCACACGTCGGCGACGGTGAGGAAGTACGAGGCGTAGCCGAGCGAGCCGATCAGCTGCAGCTCGTCGTCGAGGCGCTTCCAGATGCGCTGGCGCGGGGCGTCGGCGTAGCGACGCCCGATCGCGCCCTCGCACCGTGCGCGCAGCACGTGCTGGGCGGAGCGTCCGGAGGGCTCGGCCGCGAGCTCGGGGAAGTGCACCTCCCCCAGGCCGAGGTCGGTGCGCGGGTCGAGGGCGCACCGGTCGGCGAGCCGACGGGTGCGGGCGGTCAGCTCGCGACACTCCTGGCCGTCGAGTCCGCCGAACCGGCCGACCTCCTCGACGGCGAGGGCCATCTCCTTGCCGGACTTGAGGAAGCCCTCGGCGTTGCGCCGGTCGAGGTGGCGCAGGTCGAGCGGCACGAGCCGGCGAGAGGCGTCGAGCACGTCGGCGACGACCGCGTCGCGGCGGTCGGCGTAGCGCACGACGTTGCTCACGACCGCGGGCAGCCCCTCGGCCCGGGCGGCGCGGGCCATCCAGGCGGCGTGGACCGCGGTGCCCGGCCCGGACCCACCGACCCGGTGGTTGACCACCTCGACGGCCAGGTCGGCGGGGTCGAAGAGCTCGCGCCAGCGGCGCAGCACGGCCTGTGCGTGGTCGGGTCGGCGCGCGGTGGCGGTGAGCCCCAGCTCGGAGGCTGGGCCGAGCAGCGCGACCACGTCGCGGTGGGCGGCGTGCTCGGCGACCAGGTCGAGGGTGCAGACGGGGTCTCCCCGCTCGCCGGCGAGGTGGGTGGCCGAGACCAGGCGGCAGATCGCCGCCCACCCCCGCTTGCCCGCAGCCAGGAAGGTGACCCGGGGCAGGCGCCGGTCACGCGACGCACCGCCCCGGACCGGGGCACGCGGCCGCGTGCCCCGCTGGGGGGCGCCGGCGTCCGGGCCCGGGATCAGCCCGGAGGGGGCGAGCGCCAGGTCGACGCCGAGGACGGGACGGATCCCGGCCTGCTGGCAGGCCTTGACGAACCGGACCGCGCCGTAGGCGCCGTCGCGGTCGGTGAGCGCGAGGGTGTCCATCTCGTGCGCCGCGGCGCGCTCCACCAGCACGTCCGGCATGGACGCGCCGTGCTGGAGGGAGTAGCCAGAGGCGACGTGGAGGTGGACGAACGGGTCGCCCACGGCTCAGCCGAGCCGGGCGAGCCGGTCGACGCACGGTCGATGCGGCGCAAGCCCGAGGCACTCCTCGACCAGGGCGAGGAAGCGGTCGGCCTCGCGCACCAGGTCGTCGGCCTCGCGCTCGGTCACCGCACCCCGGGCGCCGGAGGTCGCCGCGTCGCGCTTGCCTGCGCCCTGGGAGAAGAAGGCCGCCCACTCGGCGAGCTCGGGAGCCACCTCGGCCAGGAGCACCCAGGCGTTGCGCTGGGGACGGCGTCGCCGGGGCTGC
The DNA here is from genome assembly GCA_963811385.1 of uncultured Actinomycetota bacterium. Classification (GTDB taxonomy): domain Bacteria; phylum Actinomycetota; class Actinomycetes; order Propionibacteriales; family Nocardioidaceae; genus Marmoricola_A. The sequence goes on from CAWEQX010000017.1 coordinate 263,599, forward strand.
ACGTCGGGCCGGGCGCGGGCGGCCAGGAGCGCGGCGGTCGCCCGCAGGGCCGCCATGTGGGCGTGGGCGTAGCGCAGGCCCACGTCGCCCACGGTGATCGCCTCGCTCAACGCCCGGGCCGAGCGCTCGAGGTAGGCGAAGCTGGCGGCCGGCACCGCGAACGGGTCGCTCGGGCCGGACGGGGCCGGGACCGTCGTCGTCATCGCCGGCCCCTCAGTCCACGCACCGGGCGAGCTGCCAGGTGCCGTCCGCCCAGTCGAAGACCAGGTCGAAGATGCCGCGGCCCTCGCGGGTGGCGTGCCGGCCTGCTGCGGCCTCCACCCGCCACACCTCGCGCTCGGCCAGCGGGTCCACCGGGGTCAGCGTCGCCACCGCGACGCCGGACCGGCCCTCCCCGTGCTCGCCCGCCTCGTCGGTGCCGCGCACGGCGTCGGCCTCCGCGGACTGCCACCACGGACCGGTCTCCACCCAGCGCGCCAGCACGTCGGCGACCTTCCACAGCCGTCCGCGCCACAGGAACTGCTCGGGTCCCTCGACCGGGCCCTGCGCCCCGCTCACCATGCCCCGGCGGACCTCCACCGGGTCGTCGTACCTGCGCATCCCCACACCTCCCACGGGTCACCTTCCTTGTGGACCTGGACGGTCGGCCTCGACCGCCGCCCCTGTCCCTGCCTGTGCTCTCGACCCGCCGACCCCGGTCCGTCCTGCGACGGCTCTCCCGCGCCCACCTGGGCGTGAGAGAGTGCGAGGCGGGGGTGGGGGTCGAGGTCACCCCCGCCTGTTGTTCGAACATGTGTTCGAACAACACCCAAGGTATCCGGCGCCCCCGACGGCGTCAACCCCGAGTGCCGCGAGCTGTGGAGGACCGTGAACCCGTCGAACGCGTCGAACCCCCCGAGCTCCTCCGGACCTCCTGCTGACCCCACTGCAGCAGGGACCGCCGACACTCCCGACGCGTCGTCGGGGCAGCGGGCCGAGCACCCCTCGATCGCCGCCTTCCGCGTCGCGCTGGCCGAGGCCGGCGGCACCGGACGCCTGGTCGTCCTGCCGGCGTCGGTGCACACCGCCGCGCTGGCGGCGCAGGCGCTCGGGTGCGAGGTAGGCGCCATCGCCAACAGCCTGCTGTTCGACGCCGGCGGCGCCCCCGTCCTGGTCCTCACCAGCGGGCGCCACCGCGTCGACACCGCCAAGGTCGCCGCCGAGCACGGGCTGCCGCCGCTGAGACGGGCCGCGCCGGAGTTCGTCCGCGCCCACACCGGTCAGGTGATCGGCGGAGTCTCGCCGCTGGCGCACCCGGCGCCCGTGCCGACGTACCTCGACCGGGCGCTGCGCGACTACCCCGAGATCTGGGCCGCGGCCGGCCACCCGGCCGCCGTCTTCAGCACCACGTACGACGAGCTGCTCGCCCTCACCAGCGCGATCGAGACCGAGGTGGACTGAGGTGGCTCGCGTCGCCGTCGTCGGTGGCGGCCTGGCCGGCTGCGCCAGCGCAGCCCGACTGGCCAAGCTCGGCCACGAGGTCACGCTGGTCGAGGCGCTGCCGACGCTGGGCGGCGCTGTCGGCGTCACCGCCCAGGACGGGTTCGAGTGGGACACCGGGCCGGCCGCGACGGCGCTGCCGGCCGTGCTGCGGGACCTGTTCCGCAAGTCGGGCCGTCCGCTCGAGCGCGAGCTCGACCTGGTGCCGGTCCAGCCGTTGCGGGAGCACCGGTTCGCCGACGGCACCCGCCTCGCCCTGCCCTCGGGCAGCCGCGCCGGGCAGATCCACGCCGTCGACGCGGCCCTCGGCGCGGGCGCCGGGAGGCAGTGGGCCGACTACGTCCACCGGCAGGCCGACGTGTGGGACGTGCTGCGTCGCGACTACCTCGAGCGGCCGTGGTCCCCGACGACCGCCAGCACGGAGGCGCGCGACCTGCTGCGCAGCCGCCTGATGATGCACAAGGCGGTCAACCGCACGTTCAAGGACAGGCGACTGCAGACCCTGGCCTGGCACCACTGCGTCCAGGGCGGCCAGGACCCGCGCCACGTGCCGGCGTGGTTCGGCATCGTGGACTACCTGGAGCAGAACTTCGGCACGTGGACCTTCCCCGGCGGCTTCGGCCGCCTTGCCGAGCTGCTCACCAAGCGCCTGGGCGAGCGCCGCGTCGCGGTGACGACCGGCACGGCCGTCGAGGACCTCGTGACCGGGCCCCGGGGTCCCTCCGCGGTCCGAACCAGCAGCGGCACCCTCGAGTGCGACAAGGTCGTCGTCGCGATCGACCCCCGTCGCCTTCCGGCCCTCAGGCAGCACGTCGCGCGCTCGAAGCCGGCCATCCCCCCGGCGGTCTGCCACCTCGGTCTCAGCGACGAGGTGCCCGACCTGCCGCACGAAGTCGTGGTGCACGGCGACCACGTCATCTCCGTGCGGACCGACGGGCGCGCGCCGGCGGGCAAGGCCGCCTGGACCCTGGTCGGTCGCGGCGAGCTCTCCGAGGACCTGGTCACGGCCCTCGCCCGCAAGCGGATCGACCTGCGCGACCTGGTCGAGACCCGCATCGACCTCTCCCCGCGCCAGCTAGTCGAGCACTGGTCCGGTTCCCCCGCCGGCGTGCGGTGGCAGGGGCGGGCGACGGTGACCGACCGGCTCTCGGTCGAGACCCCACTGCCCGGGGTGTACGCCGCGGGGGCGCACACCGGAGGCGGGGGATGGGTCCCCTTCGTGGGACTCACCGCCGCCGTCGTGGCCGACGCGATCGGCCCTGCCTGACGGCTCCCCCGACCTGCCCGGGCCCCGACACGCGTCCAACGTCGTCCACAAGAGCGTCCACGCCCGACACGGTCGAACTCCGTCCACAAGAGCGTCCACGCCCGACACGCGTCCAAGCTCGTCCACGTGGACGGAGCTGCCGGGCGTGTCGCCGACACGTCGCCCAAAGGACGCTCTTGTGGACGCAACTGAGCGCGCTGCCGCGGCGGCGGCGCGGGTGGGACCCAGCCCGGGGCCCCGCGCCTCCCGGCCTCAGCCGACCGGCAGTCGCAGGTGGGCGTAGATCTCGCGGGTCGCCTTGGACTTGTTGAGCGTGTAGAAGTGCAGTCCCGGAGCGCCGTCGGCGAGCAGCGTCTCGCACAGCTCGGAGGCGACCGCGATGCCGGCGCGGCGGACCGCCTCGGCGTCGCCCTCGTGGGCCGCGATCCGGGCGACCACCGGGGCCGGCACCTCACGGCCGGACAGCTCGGCCATCCGCGTGACCTGGCGCAGGTTGGTGACCGGCATGATCCCCGGCACCACCGGGATCGTGACGCCGGCGGCCCGCGCCCGGGCGACCAGGTCGGCGTACTCCGAGGCCTGGAAGAACATCTCGGTGATCGCGAACTGGGCGCCCGCCTCCTGCTTGGCCAGCAGCACGGCGACGTCGTCGTCGAGGGTGGCCGCCTCGCGGTGGCCGAGCGGGAAGGCGGCGACGCCGACCGAGAAGTCGCCGATCCGGCGCACCAGCGCGACCAGCTCGCTGGCGTAGGTGAGGCCGCCGGGCGCGGTCACCCACGGCGTGCCGGGGCCCGCCTCGGGGTCGCCGCGCAGGACCAGGACGTTGCGCAGGCCGGCGGCGGCGTAGTCGCGCACCACCTGGGTCAGCTGGGCGCGCGTGTGGCCCACGCAGGTCAGGTGCGCCATCGGCACCATCGTGGTCTCGACGGCGATCTTGCGCGTGATGCCGATCGTGCGGTCGCGCGTGGTGCCGCCCGCGCCGTAGGTCACCGACACGAAGGTCGGCTGCAGCTCCTCCAGCGAGCGCAGCGTGTCCCACAGCGCGGCCGTGCCGGCCTCGCCCGTGGGCGGGAAGAACTCGAAGGAGTACGACGGACCGCGCTCGAGCAGCTCCGGCACCCGGGGTCCGGGCTTGACGGCCACGCGGCCGGGCACGGCCGGCTCGTCGACGCCGGCGTCGCGCAGGTCGGTCTCCATGACGGTAGACGCTACGGGGCAGGGATACGCTCGCGCCGTGACCGCCGAACCCTGGGACGCCACCCCGGACTGGGACGACACCCGCTTCCGTGCCGACGTCCAGTCCGTGCTGGACGGCTTCGTGGCCGACCAGTACGCCGTCGTCGGCGGGCTGGGGCCCGACGCGGTCCGGCTGCTCGAGGCCGCCGCCGGCGCCGTCACGGGCGGCAAGCGGCTGCGCGCCATGTTCTGCCACGTGGGCTTCCACGCGGTGCGTGCCCCGGACGACGAGGCCGAGGAGCACGGTCTGCTGCGCGCGGCCGCCGCGCTCGAGCTCCTGCACGGCTCCGCGCTGGTGCACGACGACCTCATGGACGCCTCGGACACGCGCCGGGGGCGCCCGGCCGCGCACAAGGCGTTCGAGGCCGAGGCGGCGCAGGCGGGTTGGCCCGGGCAGGTGGAGCAGTACGGCGCCGCAGCCGCGATCCTGCTGGGCGACCTGCTGCTGGCCTGGTCCGACGAGCTGCTGCGCGTCTGCGGGCTGCCGCAGGCGCAGGCGCTCGAGGCGCTGCAGCTCTTCGACATCACCCGCACCGAGGTGATCACCGGCCAGTTCCTCGACGTCTCGGTCCAGGCCCGTGGCGAGTCCACCGTCGACCAGGCGATGCGGGTGCTGCGCTACAAGTCGGCGAAGTACTCCGTCGAGCGTCCCCTCCACGTCGGCGCCGCCCTCGCCGGGGGCGGCGAGGCGGTGCGCTCCGCGCTCACGGCGTACGGCGTCCCGCTGGGCGAGGCGTTCCAGCTGCGGGACGACCTGCTCGGGGTCTTCGGCGACCCGGCCACGACCGGCAAGCCGGCCGGCGACGACCTGACCGAGGGCAAGCGCACCGTGCTCGTGGCGCTGGCCCTGGAGACCGCCGACGCGGCGGACGCGGCGCGCCTCGAGGCGGGGCTGGGCCGGCCGCTGGACGCCGAGGAGGTCGCCGGGCTGCAGCGGGTGATCGAGCGCACCGGCGCCCACGACCGGGTCGAGAAGCGCATCGAGGAGCTGACCGCCGACGCCTTGCGGGCACTGGCGCCGGCGCCGCTGACCGCGACCGCCAAGGAGCGCCTCGCCGCGCTCGCGCGGGCCGCGACGCAGCGCACGGTCTGAGCCACCGGTCCCGAGCAGCTCGACCCGCGAGGCCAGGAGCTCCCGGGTCAGTGCTTGACCGGGAGCTCCTCGAGGTCGAGGTCGGGACCCTCTCCGCGCAGGACCACCGCGAACGCACCCTCCCCCTGCGTGCGCCGGCGCAGGACGCCGATCGCCTCGTCGAAGCACTCCCGGTCGCGACGGGCCAACGGGCTCCAGCCGTCCCACAGCAGCACGGTGCCCTGCCCCCCGCCGTCGGCGAGCGAGACCTCCGACAGCGACGAGACGTCGGGCGACTCGACGGCCGCGCACAGCGCCTTGGTGAAGGACTCGCGGTCCTCGAGCGTCCAGCCGTCGAGGTGGCGGAAGGTCCAGCCGGCGTGCTCCACCGCGTGCTGCACGTCCTCGACGTGGGCCGCGTTGTGCCACTGGTAGACGCCGGGGGTGGTGTGACCTGCCAGGAGGGCGGCCAGTCCGCTCATGCTCGTCTCCTCACATCGACGGGGGCGCCCGCGGGACCCCACGGGCCTTTCCCCGACCTTAGACCTCAGGAGAGCGGCGTCAACGGGTCCGCGACCGGCTCACCCGGCCGTCACCGGGCCGTCACCGGGCCGTCACCGGGCCATCACTGGGCCATCGACTGGGCCCGCCGCTTGACCTCCGAGCCGCGGTTCTCGCGCAGCGCGTCGATCGGGCGCCCGGGCAGCGTCGGGTCGGCGGTGAAGGCCCACTCGATGATCTCGTGGTCGGTGTAGCCACCGTCGTGCAGGACGGTCAGCAGGCCGGGCACGCCCTTGACGATGGCGCCGTCGTCGAGGAGCGCGGCCGGGACCTTCTGGCCCGCGCCCGGCTCCGGCACGAGCGCGGCGAGCTGGTGCTCCTTGATCAGCTGGCGCACCTTGCTCACCGAGATGCCCAGCGCCTCGGCGGTCTGCGACCACGACAGCCAGTCGCCGACGAGGGTGCCGACGTCGCGGGTGCGCTGGTCCTGCGGGTCGGGCTGGTTCGCGAACGGCTCGCTGCTGGGGTTCGCGAGGAGGTCGTGCTGCTCGTCCATGCCTCCAAGGTTGCCAGCACCCCGGGCCGCCGAAACCCCCGGACCGGGTCAGGCGTGCAGGCGCTCGGCGAAGAAGCCCATGACCGCGTCGACGAACTCCTGCTCGCGGTGGGTGGTCACGGTGCTGTGCCGGCGTCCCGGCAGCTCCACGGCCAGGAAGTCCTCGCCGAGCTCGCGGCGCAGGGTCTCGAACCGCTCGCCGACCATGGGGTCGCTCGCGAACCGCAGCCCCAGCACCTGGCAGCCGGCGGCCGCGCGCTCCTTGACCCGCGCGAGGTCGGCGGGCGAGAGGTTGAGGTCGCGGCGGCGGGCCGGCGAGACCGGGAACGGTACGGACGGCTGCGCCACCACGGGCGCCGCGACCGCCTCGTCGACCATCATCGCCAGGGCGAACCCGCCGGTGAAGCACATGCCGATCGCCCCGACGCCGGGTCCGCCGAGCTCGGCGTGCAGCTCGCGGGCCAGCGACCGCAGCCACCCCGCGACCGGCGTGGTCTCGCGCAGCGCGAACGTGGTGAACTCGCGGCTCACGCACACCTGTCGCATCGCGTTGCCGACGCTCAGCGGGCCGACCTGGGCCCCTGGCCAGCCGAACAGGTGCGGCATGACCACGGTGTAGCCGGCCTCGACGAGCTCCTCGGCGAAGCCGAGGACCTCGGGGGTGATGCCCGGGATCTCGTGGATGACGACGACGCCCGGCCCGCTGCCCCGGCGGTACGTCGGGTGCGTCGTGCCGTCGTCGGTGTGCTGTCCGAGGGTCCAGCCCTCGAGCTCGGCCGGCTCCGCCACGTCAGTCCCGGGGCTCGAGCAGGAAGACCGGGATCAGCCGGTCGGTCTTCTTCTGGTAGTCGGCGTAGGTGCCCCACGTGTCGACCGAGTGCTGCCACCAGTCGTCACGCTCGGGCCCGTCCTGGAGCTCGCGCACGGTGTAGGTCCGCTTGACCGGGCCGTCCTGCAGGTCGACCTCCGGGTGCCTGCGGAAGTTGTCGGCCCACGCCGGGTCCTCGGGTGCGCCGCCCCTGGAGGCGATCGCGACGTAGGTGCCGTCGCGCTCGACGCGCATGACCGGGTTCTTGCGCAGCTTGCCGCTGCTCGAGCCGATCGAGGTGATCACCACGATCGGGTAGGCGGTGCCGGGCAGGGTGTCGGCCTCGGCCCCGTCGGAGGCCTCGTAGGCCGCGACCTGGTCGCGGACCCACTGCCGGCTGCTGGGGGCGTACTCGCCGTGGAGCGTCATGCCGCCCAGCATGGCCCAGCGCGGCAAGGCCCGCCACGCCGGGACACGCCGCAGGACGGCGGCTGGGGCGACCCCACCTAGAATCGAGGGACCCCGGACGCCACCAGCGAAGGACCGCACCGTGCCTCGAGACGCCGACCCCCTCCTCGGGCGCGTCCTCGACCGCCGCTACCGCATCGTGGCGCCGATCGACCGCGGCGGCATGGCGACCGTCTACGAGGCCCACGACCTGAGGCTCGAGCGCGACGTCGCGGTCAAGGTCATGCACGACACCCTCGGCGACGACCCGGCGTTCGCGCAGCGGTTCGTCCGCGAGGCCCGCTCGGCGGCTCGCATCTCCCACCCCAACGTCGTCTCGGTCACCGACCAGGGCGACGACGGCGGCCGGCTGTTCATCGTGATGGAGCAGGTGCGCGGCACCACGCTGCGGCAGGCGGTGCGCGACGAGTCCCCGATGCGCCCCGAGCGCGCCCTGGCGCTGCTCGAGCAGGTCCTGATGGCGCTCGAGGCGGCCCACGGGCAGGGCATCATGCACCGCGACATCAAGCCCGAGAACGTCCTGATCTCCTCCTCCGGGCAGGTCAAGGTCGCCGACTTCGGGCTGGCCCGCGCGTTCGGCGCCGACACCCAGCACACGCGCACCGGCGGACTGGTGATCGGGTCGGTGTCCTACCTCGCCCCCGAGGTGATCCAGCAGAAGCAGGTCGACACCCGCGCCGACGTCTACGCCGCCGGTGTCGTGCTGTTCGAGCTGCTCACCGGCCGCAAGCCGCACGAGGGCGACGGCGCGATCCAGGTGGCCTGGAAGCACGTCCACGAGGACATCCCGCTCCCCTCGGAGCACACCGTGCAGCACGTGCCCGACTACGTCGACGCGCTCGTCCGCGCGGCGACCACCCGCGACCCCGACCGGCGTCCCCGCGACGCCCGGGTGATGCTGCTGTTCGTCCGTCGCGCCCGCGCCGCCCTCGACGCCGGGGTGCGCGACGACCCCGAGCTGGCCGCCGACTTCCGCCCCCGCGCGCTGGGGGTGGACACTGCGAGCATCGACTACGTCGACGACCAGCCGACCCTGGTCACGCCGTTCGACGAGGAGCGCACCACCGTCATCGACCGGTCCGGCGTCGCCATGGCGGGCGCCGCCACCGGCCTCGGCGCCGGGGCGGGCGGGTCGGCCTACCCCGGGTTCGTCGACGACCAGCCCACGGTCTCGACCGGGCCCGAGCAGCACCGTGCCGTGCCGGGTCCGCGGACCCCGCCCCCGACCTCCCCCGGTCCGCCGGCCGGACGCCGCCCCCGCCCACGCCGCCACCGCCGCGGGCTCGTGCTGTTCATCGCCGTGCTCGCCCTGGTGGTCCTGGTCGCGGTCGCCGGGTGGTGGCTCGGCATGGGCCGATTCACCTCCGCCCCGGGGGTGCTCAACCAGCCCGAGTCGCTGGCTGCGGCCAAGGTGGAGAAGGCCGGCCTGGAGTGGAAGGTCGCCGAGCGGGACTTCTCCGAGACCGTCACGGCCGGCTCGGTGATCAGCACCGACCCGGGCGGCGGGGACCGCATCGTGCAGGGCGGCACCGTCGAGGCGGTCGTGTCCAAGGGCCCCGAGCGCTACTCCGTCCCGCGCCTGCACGGCAAGACGCTGGAGAAGGTCACCCAGCTGCTCGAGGACCGCAACCTCACGCTCGGCGACGTCACCAAGGTGTTCCGTGAGACCGTCCCGGAGGGACGGGTGGTCAGGGCCACCCCGTCCTTCGGCAAGGAGCTGCCGCCGGACTCGGCCGTGTCGGTCACCGTGAGCAAGGGGCCGAAGCCCATCCGCATCCCGGACTTCACCGGCAAGGACGCCGAGCGCGCCCGGTCGGTGCTGTCGGGGAAGGGCTTCGAGGTCACCACCTCGGAGGACCACAGCGACACCGTCGACAAGGGCGACGTCATCTCCCAGACGCCCAGCTCGGGCAAGGGCTTCGCCAAGGACGAGATCGAGCTCGTGGTCTCCCAGGGTCCGGTCATGGTGACCGTCCCGCGGCTCGCGACCCAGAGCGTCGAGGACGCCACCGCCGCGCTCGAGGAGCTCGGCTTCCGCGTCGAGGTGGTCAAGACCGACCTCTACATCGGCTGGGACCGCGTGGTGCGGCAGAGCCCCGGCGGCAACGAGTCCGCCCCCCAGGGCAGCACCGTCACCCTCTCGATCGTGTGATGCCCGGCGCCGTCGAGCGCCGCGCCTCCGCCACCGCCGCGCTGCTCCTGCTGTCGGTCACGGCGGTGTGGGGCTCGACCTTCGCGATGACCAAGGACGTGGTCGCCGAGGTGCCGGTGATGGACTTCCTGGGCGTGCGGTTCCTGCTCGCCGCGGTGGTCGTGGCCGCGATCTTCCCCCGGTCCCTGCGCCGGCTGTCCGCGGTCACCGTGCGCCGGGGCGTCGTCCTCGGCCTGCTGTACGGCGTGGCGCAGGCCGCGCAGACCGTCGGGCTGCAGCACACCGCGGCCAGCGTCTCCGGGTTCGTCACCGGGATGTACGTCGTGTGCACGCCCCTGCTCGCCGCCCTGCTCCTGCGCGAGCGGCTCTCGGCGACGACCTGGGCGGCCGTGCCCCTCGCGACCGCCGGGCTCGCGGTGCTGAGCCTGCGCGGGCTGGCGGTCGGGTTCGGCGAGGGGATCACCCTGGTGGCCGCGCTGCTCTACGCCCTGCACATCGTCGCTCTCGGGGCCTGGTCGACGCCCGAGGAGGCGATCGGCGTCTCCGTGGTGCAGCTGGGCGTGATCGCCGTGCTGGGGCTGGTCGTCGGCAGCCCCGGCGGGGTCACGCTGCCGCAGTCGGCCGGGGTATGGGTGCAGGTCGTCTACATGGCGGTGTTCGCCGCCGGCCTGGCCCTCGCCGCCCAGACCTGGGCGCAGGCCCACCTGCCGCCGACGCGGGCGGCGATCATCATGTGCACCGAGCCGGTGTTCGCGGCGGTGTTCGCGATCCTGCTCGGCGGCGAGTCCGTGACCGGCCGCCTCCTGGTCGGCGGCGCGATCGTCCTCGCCGCGATGGTCCTGGCCGAGGCGGGGCCGCGGCGCCACGTCGAGTCCGAGGTCCCGCACCTCACGGTCTGACCCGCGGCGCCGGGCGGGCGGTGGCCTGGGGTGCGGAGGGAGGATGGGTGCGGGAACCCGACCGGGGAGGTGGACCGCATGGTGCTCGGCATGATGGAGATGCTGCTGGTGCTCCTCCTGCTCGGCGCGGCCTTCGTGCTGATGCTGTCGGCCGCCGGGGCCGTCCGCCGCGGCCTGGCCCCGCCGCCTCCCCGGGGTCTCACGGTGCCCGCCCCCGACCCGGTGCTCGCGCAGGTGCGCAGCCTGGCGTGGGACAGCCGCGAGTTCGAGACCCCGTTGGCGGACGCGCTGATCGCCTACCTCAACGAGCACGAGCGCGACCCCGACCAGCACGCGGTCCGCAACCAGCTGGCCGAGATCGCCTGGGAGCACCGCGAGACCTGCCCGAGCCTCTCGGTGCTGGTCATCGACGCCCTCCGCCGCCCGGGCGGTTGACCGCCCGGCTGACCACCGAGCGCGCCCCCGCGACGTTCCAAGCCCGCGTACTCCGACGTACGTGCTGTGAATTCGGCGCTGAGCAGCACGTACGTCGGAGTACGCGGGTACGTCGGAGTACGCGGGCCGGGGCGTGACGCGAGCAGCGCGGCCCGGGTTCGGTCCCCATGTGTGGAGTCGCCGGCCCGCCCCCAGCTGCCCAGGCACCCTGCGGCATGCCCTTCACCCCGCGACTCGAGCTGCCGACCGGTCTCGAGCTCCCGCGCCGGATCGATCCCGTGGGACGCACCGGCCCGACCACGGCCCAGGCGCGGGGTCCCCACTGGCACCGCGTCGGCAAGAACTCCTACCGTCCGACTCGAGCGCCGGCCGTGCCCGAGCAGCGCATCTTCGACGCCGTCGGTCAGCTGCCCGTGGGCGGGGCGGTCACCGGCTGGGCGGCGCTGCGGGTGCATGGTGCGGCGTACTTCGACGGCATGCTCCGCACCCGGCAGGCCGGGTGGGTCGAGAGACCCGTCCTCCTCGCTGCCGGCCGGACCGAGGGGCGCCGCGCGGCGGACGGCGTGCGCTTCACCTCCGAGCCGCTGCCTGCCGATCAGGTCGTCATGATGCAGGGGCTGCGAGTGACCGCCCCCGAGCGCGCGATGTTCGACGAGCTCCGGTCGCTGAAGGTGCCCCGGGCGGCACTCGTCGCGACCGAGATGGCCGTGGCCGCCCGGGTGGTTCGACTGGAGACCATGCGCGCGTTCGCGCAGGACCACCGCTCCTGGCGCCGGAGCCTGGCCGCCATCGCCGCGCTCGACCGGGCCCGCCCGGGCGCTCGGTCCCCCAAGGAGGTGGAGCTCCGCGACCTGTGCGAGCAGGTTGCCGGGCTGCCCGCGCTGCGGATCAACGTGCCGATCTTCGACGTGCGGGAGAACTTCCTGCTCGAGGCGGACCTGCTGGAGGAGGCCTCCGGGCTGATCATCGAGTTCAACGGCGCCGACCACGACGGCGCTGCTCGGCGGGCCCGGGACGCCGAGCGCGACGACCTGGCGCGCCGGCACGGCCTCGAGCTCACCACGGTGGTGGGCCTCGACCTGACCACGCCGACGAAGGTGGTCGACCGGGTGCAGGCGGCCTGGGACCGCGCCCGGGCCCGACCGGCCCACGAGCGAGCGTGGACGACCGAGTGGCCGCCGGGCTGGGCTCCGTGGTGGTGACCGATCCCTGCCGCCGGACCGCCCGGCGCTGCTGCCGACGTACTCCGACGTACGTGCTGTGAATCCCGGCCGACCACAGCACGTACGTCGGAGTACGCGGCGGGCGGGCGCGCAGGCAGGCGGGCTCAGGCCTCGACGACCACCGGGATGATCATCGGGCGGCGGCGGTGGCGGCTGTTGACCCAGCGGCCCACCACGCGGCGGATCATCTGCTGCAGCTGGTAGGTGTCGTCCACGCCCTCGCGCAGGCCGGCCTCGATCGCGGCGACGATGTCGGGACGGACGTCGCCGAAGGTCGAGTCGTCCTCGCCGAAGCCGCGGGCGTGGATCTCCGGGCCGGTGATCACCTTGTTCTCGACCAGGTCGACCACCACGATCACCGAGATGAACCCCTCCTCGCCGAGGATGCGGCGGTCCTTGAGCGCGGACTCGGTGATGTCGCCGACCGAGCCGCCGTCGACGAAGACGTAGCCGCAGGGCACCTTGCCGGCGATCTCGATCTTGCCGTCGACGAGGTCGACCACGACCCCGTCCTCGGCGACCAGCACGTGCTCGGCGGGGATGCCGGTGGCGCGGGCCAGCGCCGCGTTGGCCTGCATGTGCCGGAACTCGCCGTGCACCGGGACGACGTTCCTGGGGCGCACGATGTTGTAGCAGTAGAGGAGCTCACCGGCGCTGGCGTGGCCCGACACGTGCACGAGCGCGTTGCCCTTGTGCACCACGTGGGCGCCGCAGCGGACCAGTCCGTTGATCACGCGGTAGACGGCGTTCTCGTTGCCCGGGATGAGCGAGGAGGCGAGCAGGACGGTGTCGCCCTCCTCGATGTGGACGAAGTGGTGGTTGCGCTGGGCGATGCGCGCCAGGGCCGACATCGGCTCGCCCTGGGAGCCGGTCGAGATCAGCACGGTGCGCTCGGGGGGGTAGTCGCCGATGTCGCGGGAGTCGACCAGCGTCTCGGCCGGCACGGTGAGGTAGCCCAGGTCGCGCGCGATGTTCATGTTGCGGATCATCGAGCGGCCGACGTAGGCGACCTTGCGCTTGTGCTCGACCGCCGCGTCGAGGATCTGCTGCACCCGGTGGACGTGGGAGGCGAAGCAGGCGGCGATGATGCGGCCCTGGCTGCGCTGGAAGACCCGGTCGATGGCCGGGCCGATCTCGATCTCGGAGGTGGTGAAGCCCGGCACCTCGGCATTGGTCGAGTCGGTGAGGAAGAGGTCGACCCCCTCCTCCCCCAGCCGGGCGAACGCCCGCAGGTCGGTGATGCGACCGTCGAGCGGCAGCTGGTCCATCTTGAAGTCGCCGGTGTGCAGCACCATCCCGGCGGGGGTGCGGATCGCGACCGCGAGCGCGTCGGGGATCGAGTGGTTGACCGCGACGAACTCCAGGTCGAACGGACCGAACGAGATCCGGTCGCCCTCGGCGACGACGTGCTGGGCGGTCTCCTTGAGCCGGTGCTCCTGCAGCTTGGAGCGCAGCAGCGCCAGGGTCAGCTTGGACCCGACCAGCGGGATGTCGGCGCGCTCGCGCAGGAGGTACGGCGTCGCGCCGATGTGGTCCTCGTGGCCGTGGGTCAGCACGAGTGCCTCGACCGCGTCGAGCCGGTCGCGCAGCGAGGACCAGTCGGGCAGGATCAGGTCGACGCCGGGGTGGTTCTCCTCGGGGAACAGCACCCCGCAGTCGACGATGAGCAGCCGGCCGGCGTGCTCGAAGACGGTCATGTTGCGGCCGACCTCGCCGAGCCCGCCGAGCGGGATGACGCGCAGCGCGTCCTGGGCGAGGGGGCCGGCGGGCTGGAGCTCGGGGTGGTGGTGAGACACGGGTGTCCTAGCGCTGGAGGAGTCCCGACGCGGAGAGCCCTGCGCGCAGCGCAGCGACCTCCTCGTCGGTCAGGGGCACGAGCGGGCCACGCACGTTGCGGTTGGGCAGCACGCCCAGCAGCTCGAGCGAGGCCTTGGCGGTGGTGGCGCCGTAGTTGGCGACGCCCATCACCGCCTCGAAGGCAGGGATCAGACGACGGTAGGTCGCCAGGGCGGCGGTGTGGTCGCCGGCGAGGAACGACTCGATCATGGAGGCGAGCTCGCGGCCGGCCACGTGGCCGACCACCGACACCAGGCCGCAGGCCCCGTGGGCGAGGAACCCCAGCGTCATCGCGTCGTCGCCGGAGTAGACGGAGTAGCCCATCTCGGTCAGCAGCGGCACCTGGGTGACGTCGCCGGTGGCGTCCTTGGTCGAGGTGATGTTGCTGATCCTGGCGGCTGCCTCGTAGGTCGCCAGGCCGATCCGGGTCGCCGTACGCCCCGGGACGTCGTAGAGCATCACCGGCAGGTCGGCGGACTCGGCGACCGTGCGGAAGTGGTGCAGGACGCCGGCCTGACCGGGCTTGGAGTAGTACGGCGTGACCAGCAGCACGGCGTCGACGCCGATCTTGGCGGCCTGTTGGGTGAGCTCGACCGAGTGCGGCGTGGAGTTGGTGCCGACGCCGGCGATGACCGAGGCCCGGTCGCCGACGGCGTCCTTGACCGCCCGGAGGATGAGTCCGTCCTCCTCGGTGGTGGTGGTCGGGGACTCCCCGGTGGTGCCGGAGACCACGACGCCGTCGTTGCCGTGCTCGACCAGGTGGGCGGCGATGGCCGCGGTGCCCTGGAGGTCGACCGAGCCGTCGTCCTTGAAGGCCGTCGCCATCGCGGTCAGCATGCGCCCGTAGGGGGCGTGGACGGGGCTCATGGCCCCCAGGCTATCCGCTCCGGTCCCCTCCACCGCGGCGGCGCCGCGGTCAGCGGGAGGTCGAGGTGGGACGGTCGCTCGCCTCCGGAGGCCGTCTTGCGCGCACCGGCGCCTCGTCGCACACTCACCTGTACGGGTGGTTCTCGGGACCAGCCCCACCCCGGTCCCAGGAGGTCCCGTGCGTCCCACCCACCACCGTCTCGCCGCCGAGGCCTTCGGCACCTTCTGGCTCGTCCTCGGCGGGTGCGGCACGGCCGTCCTCGCCGGCGAGGTGGTCGGCGTGCTGGGCATCGCGCTCGCCTTCGGCCTGACCGTGCTGACCATGGCCTACGCCCTCGGCCACGTCTCCGGCGGCCACTTCAACCCTGCCGTCACCATCGGCCTGGCGACCGGCAGGCGCTTCGACTGGGCAGACGTCCCGGGCTACGTCGGGGCCCAGGTCGGCGGCGGCACTCTCGGCGCTGCCGTGCTGTGGGTCGTCGCGAACGGCAGGGAGGGGTTCTCCTCGACCGACAGCGGCTTCGCCTCCAACGGCTATGGCGACCACTCGCCGGCGGGCTACTCGCTGCTGGCCGTGGTCGTGATCGAGGTCGTGCTGACGGCGTTCTTCCTCTACGTGATCCTCGGCTCCACCGACACGCGCGCCCCCAAGGGCATGGCGCCGCTGGCGATCGGGCTCGCCCTGACCCTGATCCACCTCGTCTCGATCCCGGTGAGCAACACCTCGGTCAACCCGGCGCGTTCGATCGCCGCGGCCCTGTTCGGCGGCGGTGACGCGCTGGTCCAGCTGTGGGTCTTCCTGGTCGCGCCGGTGGTCGGCGGGCTCGTCGCCGGGGCGACCTACGCCGGCCTGTTCGGCGAGGTGAGCGGAGCGGTGGAGCTCCCGGAGGCGACCGAGGCCTGACCGAGCCCGACCGAGCCCGACCGAGCCCGACCGAGCCGGACATTTTGCCGGCGAAGTACTCCAGTTCGTCCGGTTCCGTCCGATGTGGGGGGAGCCCGGCGTCCGTCGGGCGTGCCCGACGCCGTGAGGAGTGCCGTGCTGGGGATGGCCTTCGTGCTGCTGGAGCGTGCGGTCTCGACCGCGCTCGGCGAGGACGCCTGGGACGAGGTGCTCGACCGCGCGGGCAGCGACGGGCTCCACACGCTCACCGCCCACCACCCGGACGAGGAGCTCCTCGCGCTCGCGACCGCGGCGGCCGAGGTGCGCGTCGCCCGCGCCGGCACGCCCGGCGAGCAGGGGGTCGACCTCGGCGAGGTGGGCGCGTGGCTGGCCGACGCGCTGCCGGCGGGGCTCCCCCGCGGCATCGGGCGCAGCGGCGGCACGACGGTCGCGATCGCGGCCGCGGTGGCTCGGTTCAGCCGCGAGGAGCTGCGCTTCCGCCCGGGCACCGAGCCACGGCGCGTCGAGGTCCTGCACGAGCCCGGCCAGTCGCGCGTGGTCGGGCTGTCGTTCGAGGCTCCCTCGGGCACGTGCCGTCTCGTCGAGGGGCTGCTGGTCCGCCTCGCCGAGCGCGAGGGCGAGTCGCTGACCGTCCTGCAGCCGAAGTGCGTCGACCGGGGTGCGGCCTCGTGCCTGGTCGTGTGCCGCACCGAGGAGGCCGCATGAGCGCCCCCGGACCCGTGCCGCCCTGCCCGTCCTGCGCCGCCCGCGACGAGGTCGAGGTGCTCGGCCGGCGCCTGGCGCGCGAGCGCACCCGGCGGCGTACGGCCGAGGAGCACGCGCTGCGCCTGTCCGAGGGCAGCCAACGCGACCTGCTCACCGGCCTCCCCGACCGTGCGGGCCTGGTCTCGGCGCTCGGGCGCTCCCTGGAGGCGGCGCGCCGCGGCGGGCTCGGCCATCCCGGGCACGTGGGGGTCCTGCTGCTCGACCTGGACGGCTTCGCCCGGGTCGACGCCGAGCTGGGGACCGCCACCGGCGACCAGGTGCTCCTCGCCGTCGCGCAGCGGCTGCGCGAGGTGGTCGCCCCAGCCGACGTGCTGGCCCGCGTCGGCGGCGACGAGTTCGCCGTGGTCGTGCCCCGGCCCGACGACGCCGAGGCGCTGCGCTCGCTGGCCGACGCGGTCGCGGCCGCCCTGCGCGAGCCCGTGGCGCACGGCGAGTGGCAGGTGCCCGTGGGGTGCAGCACCGGCCTGCGGCTGGCCGAGGCGACCGACGGGGCGGAGCAGGTGCTCCGCGAGGCCCAGGCCGCGCTCTACGTGGCCAAGCACAGCGGCCGTGGGCGCACCGTGCTCTTCGACTCCGAGCAGTCCGAGGCCGCCGCGCGGCGCACCTTCGAGGCCGAGCTGCGCCGTGGCCTGCGGGAGGGCGAGCTGCAGGCAGCCTTCCAGGAGCTGGTCGACCTCACCACCGGCCGCGTGGTGGGCGCCGAGGCGCTCGTGCGGTGGTTCCACCCCGAACGGGGGCTGATCCCGCCGCTGGAGTTCATCGACCAGGCCGACGAGGCGCGGCTCCTGGACCTCGTCACCGACGAGATGCTGCGGCAGGCGTGCGCCTGGGCGGCGGTCCACCCCGAGGTCGCGGGACCGGTCCACGTCAACGTCTCGGTGCACGACCTGGCCGACCCGCGCCTGCTCGAGCGGGTCACCCGCGCGCTGGACGCCTCGGCACTGCCGCCGTCCCGGCTGTCCCTGGAGATCACCGAGCGGGTCTTCCTCAGCGAGGACGAGGTGGCCTTCGACAACATGGCGGCGCTGCGCGACCTCGGCGTGGGGCTGGCCATCGACGACTTCGGCGTGCAGTACGCCTCGTTCTCCTACCTGCGCCGACTGCCCGCCGACGAGGTGAAGATCGACCGCTGCTTCGTCACCCAGGTCGAGTCCGATCCGCGCGACCGCGCGGTCCTGGCCGGGATCGTGACCATGGCGCGCGCCCTGGGCATGAAGACCGTCGCGGAGGGCGTGGAGACCGCGGGGCAGGCCCGCGTGCTCGCCGACCTCGGCGTCGACATCGCCCAGGGCTGGCTCTACGGGCGGCCCCGCCCCGCCGCGTCGTGGGACCAGGTGCCCGCGCTCGCGACCGCGGTGCGGGAGGGCTGAGCGGTGTCCGTCTCGACCGAGCGCCACACCGCTCCGACCGTCGCCCCGGCCGCCGCTCCGGGTCCCGCCGCCGCGCTCGGTCGACCCTCGGCCCCGCTGGTCACGGCCGGCTGGGTCGACCAGCTGCGCCCGCCCGGTCCCGAGCCGCTGCGGCAGCGGCTCGGCGCGCGCGTGGGCGCGCTGCTCGCGCTGACGGCGCTCCTGGCCTACCTCACCTGGAGGGTGACCTCCACGATGCCCGCCGACCCCGCGTGGCAGGCCTGGGCGCTGCTGGGCTTCGAGACCCTGCCGCTGCCCGGCCTCCTGGTGCGGCTGGTGACGCTGTGGGACATCGACTCCCGGGCGCCCCGGACCGTCACCGAGCTGCCCGCCGGGACGCGCGTGGCGGTGATGGTGCCGACGTACAACGAGCCGGCCGAGGTGATCGCCCCGACCATCGCCGCCGCGTGCGCCCTCGAGCCCGCGCACGAGACCTGGGTGCTCGACGACGGCGACCGCGACTGGGTCGCGGAGCTCTGTGCGACGTACGGCGCCCGCTACGTGCGCCGCGAGCACCACGACCACGCCAAGGCCGGCAACCTCAACCACGCCCTGGAGCTGATCGCGCGGGAGTGCGCCGAGTCCGGCGCCCCGGACGTCGAGCTCGTCGCGGTCCTCGACTGCGACCACGTGCCGCTGCCGCACTTCCTGACCGCGACCCTCGGCTGGTTCGACGACCCCGACGTCGCTCTGGTCCAGGGTCCGCAGAACTACTACAACAGCGGGGCCTTCGACGACGACGGCTGCAGCGGCGAGCAGGGGATGTTCTTCAACGTCCTCATGCCGGCCCGCAACCACGACGGCGCCGGGCCCTTCTGGTGCGGGTCGACGTCGGTGCTGCGCATGAGCGCCCTGCGCGAGATCGGCGGGGTCGCCACCGAGACCATCATCGAGGACATGCACAGCACCCTCGGCCTGATCCGGGCCGGGTGGAAGACCGTCTACCACCACCAGACGCTCGCCCTGGGCCTGGCGCCCGCCACCGCGGAGCAGTACCTGCTGCAGCGCCGGCGCTGGGGCCTCGGGGCCATGCAGGTGCTGGTCATCGAGCGGCTGTGGGCCGCCAAGAGCTGGCTGTCGTGGCGCAACTTCTACGAGTACCTCACCGGCACGGTCTGGTGGCTCGAAGGGGTCGGCACCCTCCTGGCCTTCTTCGTCCCGGCCATCGTGGTGCTCAGCGGGGCGCCGACCACCGACGTCGCGCCGGTGGTGTTCGTCCCGGTCTTCGTCAGCCTCATGGTCTTCCGCGTGCTGGGCATCCATCTGCTGTTCCGGGGCCAGCTGCACTTCCCGACCGCGCTGGCGCTGCGGGTCTTCCGCGTCCCGATCGGGCTCTCGTGCCTGTGGTGGCTGCTCACCCGCCGCACCCTGGAGTTCCAGGTGACCCCGAAGGCGGGCGCCGACGAGCGCGCGGTCGGGCGCGTGCCCCGGGTCCTGTGGGTGGTGCTCGCGGCCAACCTCCTGCTGCTCGGCTGGTCCCTCGCGCGGTCGCTCGCCCGGCACGGGACGCCGGGCGCGTGGGGCGGCACCGTCGCGGTCAGCCTGTGGGTGCTCGTCTCGACCGGCGTCCTGGTCATGGGCGTACGCCGCATCCGGGACGCCGACTACGCCTCGTCGCGGCGCAACGCCCACCGGGTCGCGCTGCAGGTCCCGGTGGCGCTGGACGGGCACGATGCGCTGCTGGCCGACGTCTCGGTGTCCGGAGCGGCGGTCGCGCTCCCGCGCGAGGTCGCCGCGCGCTACACCGCGGACCAGCCGGCGCTGCTGGTGCTGCCCGGCTGTCCGGCACTGCCGGTCCAGGTCGTGCGGGTGGGCGCCCCGGGTGACTTGACCCCCGTCTCGTTGCGCGTGGCCGCCGGCGACTGGGCGACCCACCGTGCGCTGTCGCTGTGGATGTTCCACACTCCGCCGGGCGCCGTGCCCGGACTGCCCGAGTCCGTTCCCGCCGTGGGGGTGCGCAGCCATGCCTGAAGTTCCCGACGTCGTACGCCGCTTCGCGTGGGTCGCCCACACCGCCGTGGGCTGCCTCGCCATGACCTGGATGCTGACCACCTCGAGCACGATGGTCTACGACCTGACCTACGTCGCGCTGAGCCTCTCGGTCCTCGTGGCGCTGGTGGTGGGCATCCGCCTGCACCGGCCCGGCCCGCGCCGGCCCTGGGTCGTGATGGCGGTGTCGCAGGGACTGTGGCTGTCCGCCGACACGGTCTACTTCGTCCTCGTCGACGTGCGCGGCCACGATGCGTTCCCCTCGCCGGCCGACGCGCTCTACCTGGTCGGCTACGCCGTCCTGCTGTGGAGCCTGCACCTGATGGTGCGCTCCCGGTCCCAGGGGCAGGGCGTGGCCGCGCTGCTCGACGGCATGATCCTCACCACGGGGATCGGGCTCGTGTTCTGGACCGTGCTCAGCCGACCCGGCCTCGACATCTCCAGCGGCTCGCCCGCGGCGGTCGCGGTGTCCATCGCCTATCCGGTGGCCGACATCCTGCTGCTCGGCGGGGTGATCCGGCTGCTGGCCAGCACCCCTGCCGGCTCGTGGACCCTGCGGCTGCTGCTCGCGGCCTTCGGCCTGCTCATCGTCGCCGACGGGCTCTCGGCGGTCGCCGACGCCGGCGGCCACGTGCCCGCGGTGCTGATGGACGGGCTCTGGGTGGGGTCGTACGTCGTGTGGGGCGCCGCGGCGCTGCACCCGTCCCTGGGGGACCGTCCTCCCGCCGTCGACTCGCGCTCCCGCCTGAGCGTGCAGCGCCAGCTGTCCATGGCCGTGGCGACCCTCGCGGTGCCCGCCACCCTCGCCTACGCCTGGCACTGGGGAGGGGCGACGACGGTCTGGCCGCTCGTCGCGGGCTCGGCCGTGATGTTCCTGCTGGTCGAGACGCGGATGGGCCTGACCATCCGCCAGCTCAAGGACACCGACCGCCAGCGCGGCGCGCTGCAGCACGAGCTGGACCAGCGTGCACGCCACGACCACCTGACCGGGCTGCCCAACCGCGCCGAGGCGATCGCGCTGGTGCGGGCGGAGCTGGAGCTCAGCCGGCGGGTCGGGTCCCAGGTGGCGCTGCTCTTCGTCGACCTCGACGGGTTCAAGGCGGTCAACGACACGCTGGGCCACCGGGCCGGCGACGACGTGCTGCGCGAGGTGGCCGCCCGGCTGCGCTCCGCGGTCGACCAGGACCACGTGCCGGCCCGCCTCGGCGGCGACGAGTTCGTCGTGCTGGTGCCGTGCCTGCAGTCCCTGGCGGAGGCGCACCAGCTCGCCGACCGGATCATCGCGGAGGTGTCCCGCCCGATCGTGCTCGTGGGCGGTCGCACCGCGAGCGTGGGCGCCAGCGTCGGCATCGGCGTCGCCGGGCCCGAGCACACCGCCGAGACGCTCCTGCACGAGGCCGACCTCGCGCTCTACAGCGCCAAGGCCGCCGGCCGCGGCCGGGCGGTCCCGTTCGCCGAGACGCTGCGTCACCAGCACGAGGCCCGGGTCGACTTCGAGCGGGCCCTGGCCGAGGCGATCGGCTCCGACCAGCTGGTGCTGCACTACCAGCCGATCATCGACGTCCGCTCCGGCGAGCTGCACGGCGCCGAGGCCCTGCTGCGCTGGGACCGTCCCGGTGTCGGGCTGCTGATGCCGGCCGACTTCCTCCCCACGGCGGAGGCCTCCGACCTGGTCTGCGACCTCGACGCCTGGGTGCTGCGCGAGGCGGTCCGCCAGCTCGAGCTGTGGGCCGACCTCGGCGACGTCACGGTCTCGGTCAACATCGCCGACCGCCACGTCGTCAGTCCGCGCATCGTCAGCGACGTGCGGGCCGCCCTGCACGGCAGCGAGGTGCCGCCCCACCGCCTCGCCCTGGAGATCAGCGAGGTCGCCCTCGCCGCCGACCCGCGGGCGCTGGACCACCTACGGGCGCTGCGCGAGCTCGGGGTCTCGGTGAGCTTGAGCGACTTCGGCGCCGGCGTCGGCACGATCGGGCAGCTGGAGCACCTCCCGATCGACTCGGTCAAGATCCGGCGCGGCCTGCTGCGCACGGGCTCGCCCCACATGCGCGCGGTCCTCGAGCTCATGGTGGTGGCGGCGCACACGGCAGGCGTCCCCGTGGTCGGCGAGGGGGTCGAGCGCCTCGAGCAGCTGGCGCTGCTGGACGCCGTCGACTGCGAGTCCGCCCAGGGCTTCTACCTCGGCCGCCCGATGACGGCCGACGAGCTGGTCCTCGCCGGCGCCCGGGCAGCCGCGGAGGTGCGGGCGCTCGACGCCGGCTGAGCAGCCGGGCAGCCGGGCAGCCGGGCAGCGCTCAGGCGCGCTCGAGCCGGACGAAGTCGAAGCGCACGCCCTCGTGCTCGTACGGCTCGCGCGACACCTCGCGCCACACCGCCGGATCGAGGTCGGGGAAGTGGGCGTCGCCCTTGGGGAACAGGTGGACCTCGGTCAGCTCGACCGTGTCGGCCAGGTCGAGCGCCTGGGCGTAGATCTCTCCCCCGCCGATGACCATGACGTCGCCCTCGTGGCGGGCGGCGACCGCGAGCGCGTCCTCGAGCGAGCCCGCGACGAGGACCCCGTCGGCGGTCCAGCCGGCCTGCCGGGTCACCACGACGTTGGTGCGCCCGGGCAGGGCGCGGCCGATCGAGTCGTAGGTCCTGCGGCCCATCACCACGACATGACCGGTCGTGGTGCGCTTGAAGCGCGCGAGATCGGGCGGCAGCCGCCAGGGCAGGTCGCCACCGACGCCGATCACGCCGTTGTCGGCGCGGGCGGCGACCAGGACCACGCGCTGGGGGTCAGACGGCAATGGGGGCCTTGATCGCGGGGTGCGGGTCGTAGCCCTTGACGTCGACGTGCTCGAGGTCGAAGGCGTCCAGCTCGGCCACCGCGGGGTCGAGCCACAGCGTCGGCAGCGGCCGCGGCTCGCGGGTCAGCTGGAGCCGGGCCTGGTCGAGGTGGTTGAGGTAGAGGTGGGCGTCGCCCAGCGTGTGCACGAAGTCGCCGACCTCGAGCCCGGTCACCTGCGCGACCATGTGGGTCAGCAGGGCGTAGGAGGCGATGTTGAACGGCACGCCGAGGAACACGTCGGCCGAGCGCTGGTAGAGCTGGCAGCTGAGCCGCCCCGGCCCGTCGCCCGGGCCGTGTGGACCGGGCGCGACGTAGAACTGGAACATCGTGTGGCACGGCGGGAGCGCCATCCGACCGAGGTCGGCGACGTTCCAGGCCGAGACGATGTGGCGGCGCGAGTCGGGGTCGCGGCGGATCTGCTCGACCACCTGGTCCAGCTGGTCGACGTGGCCGCCGTCGGGCGTCGGCCACGAGCGCCACTGCGCGCCGTACACCGGGCCGAGGTCGCCGTGGGCGTCGGCCCACTCGTCCCAGATGGTCACCCCGCGCTCCTGCAGCCAGCGCACGTTGGTGTCGCCCCGGAGGAACCAGAGCAGCTCGGCGAACACCGACCGGGTGTGGACCTTCTTGGTGGTCACGAGGGGGAAGCCCTCGGCGAGGTCGAAGCGCATCTGGTGGCCGAAGACCGACAGCGTGCCGGTGCCGGTGCGGTCGCCCTTCTCCACGCCCTCGTCGAGGATGCGGCGGAGGAGGTCGAGGTACTGCTGCACCGGAGCAAACTAGCACCGGGGAGAATGCCGCCATGGCTGCACACACCCCCACCGCGGACCACTCCGTGCGCGTCGCCTGGTCCGACGACGCGCCCGCGATCGCTGCGGTGCAGGTCCTCACCTGGCGCGAGGAGTACGCCGGCCTCCTGCCGCCCGACGTGCTGGCCGCGATGGACCCCGACCGGTTCGCCGCCGCGTGGCAGCAGGCGCTGACCCGGCCGGCCGACGCGCGCAACCGCGTCCTGGTCGCACTGGAGCGCACCACGGTCCGCGGCTTCGCGGTGACCCAGCCCTCGCCCGACCCCGACGCCGACCCCGTCGCCGACGGCGAGGTCGCCGACCTGGTGGTCTCGCCCGGGCACCGGCGCGTGGGGCACGGGTCACGGCTGCTGCACGCCGCCGTCGACACGCTGCGGGCCGACCGGTTCACCCGGGCGACCTGCTGGCTCACCGCGGAGGACGACGTGCGCCGCCGGTTCCTCACCGAGCAGGGCTGGGCGGCCGACGGGGCGCACCGCTCGCTGGACCTGCACGACGACGGCTCGGTCCTGGTCAAGCAGGTGCGGCTGCACACCGATCTGGGGTCCGAGCAGACCTGACACCCCGTCTGACCTGCACTGATTGACACATCCCTCTCCTTTGGGAGGGGTTGTGGACCCGCGCCCCAGGGCCCAGACTGCGGTGTGAACGGTGCGACGCCGGGTACCCCCGGTCGAGGCACTCGGGCCTCGCGTCACAGGGGGGTTGGCAACACATGCTCGGACATCTGCCGATGCGCTACCAGGTCGCCATCTGGGTCGTCGGCCTCGTGGCCTGCGCGGGCACCGGCGCCTGGCTCGCCTGGTCCACCCGACTCCCCCTCCTGCCCTCCTCCGGCGCCGTCCTCGGCGCCGTGCTCGGCGTCGCCGCCGTCGGGGCGTTCCTGCACACCTTCGGCACCTCCCCGACCAAGTCCCCCGCGCGCCGCTAGGACCCTCCTCGTCTGCATGATGGGGCGGTGAGCTCCGCCCCCGAGACCCCGCACGCCGTCGCGCGGGAGGGCGCGACCGTCGGCGTCGCGGTCGGCTTCTACGCCGTCTCGTTCGGCGCGGTCTCGGTCGCCGCCGGCCTCTCGGTGCTGCAGACCTGCGCGATGTCGCTGCTGATGTTCACCGGCGCCTCGCAGTTCGCCTTCGTCGGCGTGGTCGCCTCGGGCGGCTCCCCGGCCTCGGCGACCGTGACCGCCACCCTCCTGGGCGCCCGCAACGGTCTCTACGGACTGCGCCTGGCCCCGCTGCTCGGCTTCACCGGCTGGCGGCGCGCCGCCGCCGCCCAGCTGGTCATCGACGAGTCGACCGCGATGTCGGTGGCGCGACCGGACCGGGCCACCGTGCGGGCCGGGTTCCTCGCCACCGGGCTCGGGGTCTTCCTGAGCTGGAACACCTTCACGCTGGTCGGGGCGGTCGGTGGCCACGCGCTGGGCGACCCCCGCGACCTCGGCCTCGACGCCGCGATCGGCGCGGCGTTCCTGGCGATGCTGTGGCCCCGCCTGCACGGCACCGTCCACCGGGTCACCGCGCTCCTCGCGGTCGCGGTCGCCCTCGGGCTCGTGCCGGTCACCGCCCCGGGGGTGCCGGTGCTGCTGGCCGGCCTGGTCGCGGTCGCCGTCGGCGCCGTCGCCCTGCCCGGGTCGCCCGAGCCGCCCGGCGACGAACCGTCGGCGGGGCAGGCATGAGTGGCCTCTGGCCGTGGCTGCTCGCCACCGCAGCCGCCTGCTACGGCCTCAAGCTCGCCGGGATGAGCGTCCCCGACCGGGTGCTGCGCCATCCCCGGGTCGCGCTGGTCGCCGACCTGCTGCCGGTCGCGCTGCTGTCGGCCCTCATCACCGTGCAGGTGCTCGGCGGCGACCGCGCGGTCACCGTCGACGCGCGACTGGTGGGGCTCGGGGCGGCCGTCGTCGCCCTGCTGCTGCGCGCGCCCTTCCTGGTCGTGGTCGTCGTCGCGGCCGCGTCCGCCGCGCTCGCGCGGCTCGCCTGAGGCCGGCCCGACGCCTCGTCCGGTTGGCAACGCGGCAGGGCGCGTGCCCAACCGGACGGGACAGGCCCGGATGGGCCATGGACGGGGTGTCCGGGCGGCCCTACCGTGCAGGGGTCCACCCCACTCGGAGGGAGCCCCCCTTGTCCTCGATCCCCCGCGCTCTGGCCCTCGCCGGACCAGCCGCCGCCCTGGCCCTCCTGGCCGCCTCCCTGCCGCTGAGCGCCCAGGCCGCGGCCCCGTCGTACGTCGCGCTCGGCGACTCCTACTCCTCCGGGACCGGCACCCGCACCTACCTCGCCGACGGGACGACCTGCCAGCGCTCGGTCTACGCCTACCCGTCGCTGATCGCGACCGCCAAGGGCTATGCGCTCAACTTCCGCGCCTGCTCGGGGGCCAAGGTCGCCGACGTGCAGAACACCCAGCTCGGTCCGCTGTCCTCGGCCACGGGCTACGTCACGCTCTCGGTCGGCGGCAACGACGCCGGCTTCGCCTCCGTGCTCACCACCTGCGCCAAGCCGTCGTGGGCCAGCAACTGCTACGGCGCGATCGACAAGGCGCAGTCGTTCATCCGGACGACGCTGCCGGGCCGGCTCTCCACGCTGTACGCCGCGATCCGCAGCCGGGCGGCCAACGCCCGGGTGGTGGTCGTGGGCTACCCGCGGATCTTCAACGGCGAGGACTGCAACGCCTTCACGTGGTTCTCCCCCACCGAGGAGTCGCGGCTCAACGCCACCGCGGACCTGCTCAACAGCATCACGGCGAGCGCCGCGGCCGCCAAGGGGTTCACCTTCGCCGACCCGACCAGCCGATTCGTCGGCCACGCGGTGTGCGACGGCGCGGAGTGGATCAACGGGCTCTCCTACCCGGTCACCGAGAGCTACCACCCCAAGGTCACCGGTCACCAGTACGGCTACACGCCGACGGTCAGCCCGGTGCTGACCGGCACGAGCGTGACCGCGCAGCGCTCGGTGCTGCGCGCGGCCGCCGGGTCGGCCCCGCGGCTGGCGACCCAGCAGCGGGCCTACGCCAGTCGCGACGCCGCCATCCGGCCCGAGACCTTCCGCGCGCCCGACCTGCACAGCTCTCGCGTGCTGCGGGCCGCCGCGCGGATCGGCGTCGACGTGGACGACCCGGCGAGCGTCGCCGCGGCCGACCGGCACTGGGACCGGGTGGCCCGCTCGCGCTGACGCGCTCCGCCTCGTCCGGTTGAGAGCGCGCCATCGCGCGCGCTCAACCGGACGAGGGGCGCTGGCCGAGGGGCATGAGCTCCTCGAGCCCCACCGTCAGACCGGGGTGCGAGCCGATCTCGCGCAGGCCCAGCAGCACGCCGGGGGTGAACGAGGCGCGGTCCATCGAGTCGTGCCGGACGGTCAGGGTCTCGCCGACCCCGCCGAGCACGACCTCCTGGTGGGCGACCATGCCGCGGATACGCAGGCCGTGCACGTGGATGCCCTCGACCACCGCGCCCCGGGCCCCGTCGAGCGCGGTCGAGGTGGCGTCGGGCACGGGGCCCAGGCCCGCGTCGGCGCGGGCGCGGGCGACCAGCTCCGCCGTACGCCGGGCGGTGCCGCTGGGCGCGTCGGCCTTGGTCGGGTGGTGCAGCTCGACGATCTCGACCGACTCGTAGAACGGCGCCGCCTCGGCTGCGAACCGCATCATCAGGATCGCGCCGATGGAGAAGTTGGGGGCGACGAGCACGCCCGACCGCGGCGAGTCGCCCAGCCAGGCACGCAGCTGCGCGAGCCGGTCGTCGTCGAAGCCGGTCGTGCCGACGACCGCGTGGATCCGGTGCCCGACGCAGAACCTCAGGTTGTCCATGACGACGTCGGGATGGGTGAAGTCGACGACCGCCTCGGCGCCGGCCTCGACCAGCGCGTCGAGGGAGTCGTCGGCGTCGACGCGGGCGACCAGCTCGAACCCGTCGGCCTGCTCGACCGCCGTGCAGACCTCGCGGCCGACCTTGCCGAGCGCGCCCAGGACACCGACCTTCATCGCGTTGCTCACGCTTCCCGACCCTACTCAGCCGACGTATCGTCCCGGCATGCGCAGCGTCCTGGTGATCGGTCTCGACCCCCACCGCGTGCCGGGGCCGTGGGACCCCGAGCCGGTCGCCACCGCCGTCGCTCAGGGCATGGCCGAGCTGGCCGGGGCGGGCTACGACGCCTCGGCCTGCTCGGTGGGCCTCGACGGCAGCGACGACGTGCCGGCGGTGGTGACCGACGCGCTGCGGTCACGCGCCTGGGACTGCGTGCTGCTCGGTGGCGGCCTGCGCGGCGGCGAGGTCGAGCTGTTCGAGCAGGTGGTCAACCTGGTGCACCAGGAGGCTCCTCGGGCGCGGATCGCGTTCAACGACAGCTTCGACCTGCTCGCCGCCGTACGCCGTCAGCTGCCGGCCGCGGAGACGCAGAGCTCGTAGCCGTCCGGGACCCGCCGGGGCGCACCCCGGTTTCCGCCTCGTCCGGTTGGGAGAGCGCTATGGCGCGTGCCCAACCGGACGAGGCCTCAGCCCAGGAGGGGGAGGCGGTCGGCGAGGTCCCCGAGCGCGACGCGGTCGGACTCGCTCAAGGGCGTGCGGCCGGTGCCCTTGAGCGCCAGCTCCTCGTCGCTCCAGGACGACGGGACCGGGCCGCGCAGCAACCCGACGAGCACCCGGCGGACCTCGGCCAGCGCAGCAGCGGGCACGGACGGTCCGGGCACGTGCGCGGTGAGGTCGAGGTGGTGGACCGCGGCCTCGACGACCAGCGTGCTGACGACGTCGGGCAGCGCGAGCCGGTGCCCCTGCGTGGTCACGACGTCGTCGAGCGGGGCCAGCCGGGCAGCCCGCCCGGCTGCCGCGGCGGTCTCGGTCCACTGCGCGACCAGCATGCGCGGTGAGGAGTACGCCGCCGCGGCGGCCCGCACGAACCTCGCGTGCGCGGCACCGCCGTCACCGCCGGCCGGGTCCGAGTCGAGCCAGTAGGAGACCGCGTCGGTGTCGGGCGGCTGGTCCGCCGGCGTGACGAAGGTGACCAGCGCGCGCTGCGCGTCGAGCAGCAGGTGGAACAGCAGCTCCGCCACGGTCCAGTCCGTGCGCGTCGGGGCGGCGAGCCCCTCCTCGTCGAGGTCGCCCACGCAGGCCGTCACCGCGTCGTACACCTGCGCGAGGACGGCCGCGCTCATGCCGTGCTCATGCCGCTCACGCCGTGGGCGGCGCCTCGTCCGGCCCCTGGTCGGCGGCCCTGCCGCGCCCCTGCGCCGCGGAGTCCGCGGCCGCGATCGCCTTCTGCACCTCGTCCTCCGCGCTGGAGGAGTTGGCCTTGCGCTCCTGCTCGATCTCGCTGAGCGAGGGGCCCATGTCGACGCGGTGCTTGACCCCGCCGGTGTGCTGCGGGATCCCGGCGGCCTCGTGGACCGCGGACCCCAGCCCCTCGAGCGCCTTGGTGATCTCCGACGGCACCACCCAGACCTTGTTGGCGTCGCCCTCGGCGATCTTGGGCAGCATCTGGAGGTACTGGTAGGCCAGGAGCGACTGGTCGGGCTGGCCGTCATGGATCGCCTGGAAGACGGTCTGGATCGCCTGTCCCTCGCCTTGGGCGGCCAGGATCGCGGCCTCGCGCTCGGCCTGGGCCCGCAGGATCCGCGCCTCGCGCTCGCCCTCGGCGTTGAGGATCGCGGCCTGCTTGTTGCCCTCGGCGGTGAGGATCGACGACTGCCGCTGGCCCTCGGCGGTGAGGATGACCGCGCGCTTGTCGCGGTCGGCGCGCATCTGCTTCTCCATCGAGTCCTTGATCGACGGCGGCGGGTCGATGCCCTTGATCTCGACGCGACCCACGCGGATGCCCCAGCGGGTGGTCGCCTCGTCGAGCACGCCGGACAGGCCGCGGTTGATGTCCTCGCGGGAGGTCAGGGTCTGCTCGAGGTCCATGCCGCCGACGATGTTGCGCAGCGTGGTCATGGTCAGCTGCTCGACGGCGGAGATGTAGTTGGCGATCTCGTAGGTCGCCGCGATCGGGTCGGTGACCTGGAAGTAGATGACCGTGTCGATCGAGACCACCAGGTTGTCCTCGGTGATCACCGGCTGCGGCGGGAAGGAGACCACCTGCTCCCGCATGTCGATCATGTAGCGGACTCGGTCGACGAACGGCGTGACCACGTTGAGCCCCGGCTGCAGCGTGGTGCGGTACTTCCCGAAGCGTTCGACCACGCCGGCCCGCGCCTGCGGGACGATCCGGATCGTCTGCGCCAGCAGCAGGATCACGAAGATCGCGAGGACGCCCAGGAGGGCGAGAGCGACGGTCATGTGTTCTCCCTTAGATCAGCTCGGGGCGCTGCAGCACGTAGGCCGTGGCGCCCTTGATGTGGACGACGTCGACGACGGCGCCTTGCGGGATGATGTCGTCCTCGAGGTAGGGAGCGGCCGTCCACTCCTCGCCCCCGATCTTGACCCGCCCGGTCTGGTGCGGGGTGATCTCGCGCAGCACGGTGGCGCGGGCGCCGATGAGGGCGTCGGCGCCGGTCTTGAGGTCCGGGCCGGCGTGCAGCCGCTTGACCATCGGCGGGCGGACGAGCGCGAGCAGGCCCACCGAGGTCGCCAGCGCGACGCCCACCTGCAGGCCGAAGGGCGCACCGAGCACGGCGGCCACCGCCCCGGCCCCGGCCCCACCGGCGAGCATGATGAGGAACAGGTCGAGACTCACCATCTCGGCCATCGCCAGGAGCACCGCGAGGATGGTCCAGGCGGCGGCTGCATGGTCGGACAACCAGTCCATGACCGGAGCCTAGCCGGACGACCCTGGCGTTCGACGGTCCTCCGGAGCAGGATGCGGGCCATGGCCACGACTTCGAATCAGCGACGCATCTGCAACCTGGTGCCCTCCCGGGGCACCGAGCGCGACTGGACCTACGACGACGCCGTCGCCGGCGGCATGGTGAGCGCGCGCGCCACGCTGCCCGAGGCACACGACCTGCGCGAGTCCTGGTGGCGGGTCGGCGACCAGGGCGCCACCGGGTCCTGCGTCGGCTGGGCGACCGCCGACGGTGTGGGCCGGTGGCTGATGGTCACCTCCGGCCGGATCAAGCAGCGCCAGCGGCTGTCGCCGCGGTTCGTGTGGATGGCCTCCAAGGAGACCGACGAGTTCCGCGACCGTCCCACCTCGTTCGTCGAGGAGTCCGGCACCTCGCTCAAGGCCGCGATGGACGTCGCGCGCCGCTACGGCTTCGCACTCGAGCGCGACCTGCCGTTCGAGGTCGACACCGCCATGTTCACCGGGCCCGAGAACGCCTTCTACGCCGCGGCGTCGCGTCGCCGCGTGTCCTACGTCAACCTCGGTCTCGACCTCCAGCGCTGGAAGCGATGGCTGGTGCACAAGGGCCCGATCCTCGCGGGCCTGTGGGTCGACGACGCGTGGATGTCGCTGGGCTCCGACGGGCTGCTCAGCGAGTGGAGCGGGGCGACGTACGGCGGCCACGCGGTCTGCGTCGTCGGCTACCGGGCCGACGGTCGGTTCATCGTCCGCAACTCGTGGGGGACGGGATGGGGGCACCGCGGGTTCGCCTACGTGGCGCCGTCCTACCTGCACGCCGGGTTCTACCCCGAGTCGTACGGCGCCACGATCGGCTGAGCCGTCCATGATGGACAGATGAAAACGACCCCCTCGCCCCTGGCGCTCGCCATCGTCGGTGCCGTGCTGTGGTTCCTCGCCGGGTTCGTGCAGGGCTCGATGCGCAGCTCCGCCGATCCCGAGCTGGTGCTCGGGATCGGCGAGGCGTGCCGCGCGCTCGGCTGGGTGGCCATCATCGGGGGCGGTCTGAGCCTGGTCCGCCGCAGCACCTGAGCGGCGCGGCGACGCGGTCGTCCTGCGGGTCGACGCCGCCGCGACGGCCGCCTCGGGCGCGACGTTCTGGCGCTCCGGCAACCGAGTGTGGCTGACCGACCACGTGCCGCCGACCCACCTGCGACCCCTCGCGCGAGGTTGACATCGGGAGAAGGATGAGGCGCAGGAGGGTTCGCCATGGGGATCAACAAGGGACGCTTCACCGCCGACCTCGAAGGCCGCGACGAGGTCGTGGTGTTCATGATCGGGATGCGGATCAACAAGCCGTGGAAGGTGCACCAGTGGTGGCCGGTCTTCACCGCGATGCCCCGGATGCTGCGCCACCTCGAGCAGCATCCCGAGAAGGGACTGCTCGGCTACCACCAGCACCTGCCGATGATGCTGGTGCAGTACTGGCGCTCCTTCGAGGACCTCGCCCGGTTCGCGCGCGACAAGGACGACCCGCACCTCGAGCCGTGGCGCCGCTTCAACCGCCGGATCGCGGCCTCGGGCGACGTCGGCATCTGGCACGAGACCTACGTCGTCGGGACCGCCAGCATCGACACGATCTACGGCAACATGCCGGCGACGGGCCTGGCGGCCGCGACCGGGCCCGTCCCGGTGCCCCGCGGTCGTGACTCCGCCGTCGCGCGCGTCGGCCGCGGTGCCGACGAGCCGGTGCTGCCGCCGTACTGACCCCGGGGCGAGCGCAGCGCAGGTCGGTCGTCCCGGCCTGCGGGACCACGTGGCCGTCCCCGCCGCACCCACGACGGGCTAGCGTCGGCACATGGGCAGTCGTGCGAACAAGAAGCAGTGGTCCGACCTCACCCCGCTCCAGCAGCGCCTGGTCATCGTCGGCGGGGTGGTCGAGCTGGTCCTCACCACCGTGGCCTCGCGCGACCTGGCGCGCCGCCCGCACGAGGAGGTCAGGGGCCCGAAGATGCTGTGGGCCACGGCGTTCGCCGTGCAGCCGGTGGGGCCGTTGGCCTACCTGGCCCTCGGCCGCCGGTGACCCCGGCCGGCAGCCGGGTCGAGGTCTGGCAGCCGACCTGAGTCAGCCGCCGGCGACCGGACCCTGGCCTGGTGGCGCAGGCTGGTTGCGTACGGCGTAGCGCACGTGGGTCGCCCACCGCGAGCCGACCACCTGCCTGATCTCGAGGTCGAGGTCGTGCCCGAACCCCTCGAACAGCCGCTTGCCGGCGCCGAGCACCACCGGCGCGGTGGTGACCACCAGCTCGTCGACCCGACGCGACGCGAGGCCCTGGCGGATCACCTCCGCTCCCCCGCCGATCGAGACGTCGCCCTCCCCCGCGACCACAGCCGCCTCGTCCAGCGCCGCGTCGAGCCCGGCGACGAAGGTGAAGCCGCGGCCGGCGGGCGGCTGGTCCGCGACGCGGTGCGTGACCACGAACAGCGGTCCGGGGAACGGGTTGGTCCCGCCCCACGCGCCGGCGGCGTCGTACATCCCGCGACCGATGACCGACGCGCCCAGGTCGGCGACCAGCTCGTCGTAGAAGTTCTTGTCGGGTCCGCCCATCGCGTGCTCGTGCCCGTCGTCGTAGGTCCACGGGCCGCCCATCACCCAGTAGTGCAGGCGTTCCCCGCCGCGACCGAGCCCCTGACCGGCGTGGTCGTCGGGTCCGGTGACGTAGCCGTCGACGGACGTCGTGATCGACGCGATGACCTTGCCCATGGTGTCCTCCTCGGTCGCCGAGCAGTCTGACCCGCCGACGCCCCGGAACTCATCGGGACCGGGACGGGAGTCGAACCCGAGCCGCCGCGGCGGGACGCTCGCCCACGAGCTGTGCTGGACCACCTTCGGTCTTTGACCTGTTGTGGTTTGCACAAGAAGAAGTGGGGGGAGGACTTGCAGTGCCAACAAGGCTGTGCGGCCGTCGGCCGTGAGCACCAGACCGGTGCTCGTCACGACACCGCGACCGACTACCGGGAGGACCCTCTCATGTTGTGGACCATTCTGATCATCCTGGCCATCGTGGCCCTCGTCGTCTTCATCCTGGGCCGGGCCCGCGGCGGTCGCGGCGTCTGAGCGACGGCCACCTCAGCGCTGAGGAGCCCCGCCACCCGTGAGGTGGCGGGGCTTCTGCGCGTCCCGACCGGCGACGTCGGTGCCTGAGCCCTAGGCTCGCCTCATGGACGAGGCCTCGCGCACGACGTACATCCTGGTCGACGGCGAGAACATCGACGCCACGCTCGGCACCTCGATCCTCGGCCGGCGACCCCGCCCCGAGGAGCGTCCGCGGTGGGAGCGACTGCTGCAGTTCGCGCGCGACCGGTGGAGCCAGCCGGTGTCGGGGCTGTTCTTCCTCGCCGCCAACAACGAGCTCCCGATGTCGTTCGTCCAGGCGCTGCTCGCCATGGACTACCGCCCGGTGGCGTTGTCGGGGGCGGTCGGCGAGAAGGTCGTCGACATCGCGATCCAGCGCACGCTCGCCGAGATCCGGCACCGCGAGGCCGACGTGCTGCTGGTCAGCAACGACGGTGACTTCGTCGAGCAGGTCAGCGACCTCCTCGACGGCCGGCGGGTCGGGGTCATCGGGTTCAACGAGTTCCGCAACGGCGGCTACCTCGAGATGACCGAGCGGGGGCTGGAGACCTTCGACCTGGAGTACGACGTGCGCGCGTTCAAGGAGACCCTGCCGCGCGTGCGGATCATCCCGATCGAGGAGTTCGACCCCGCTCAGTTCCTCTGAGGGTCGTCGGCGGGCCTGTCCGCTGCGAGCCTCGACCCGTCCGATCGACGCGAGCCGGGCGGGGTCGTGCGCCGCGACCATCGAGGAGTCCCGCCACCGACTCCCCAGGAGACACCGTGCTCATCGCCGTCCTCGACCTCCGCACCACCGCCGCCGACCGTCCGGCGGCCCTCGCCCAGCTCGACCGCGAGCGCGGCGAGATCCGCGCCATGCCGGGCAACCTCGACTTCCGGGTCTACGCCGCCCGCGACGACGAGGAGTCGGTCACCGTGCTGCACGAGTGGGCCGACCGGCCCTCCTTCGCGGCCTACCTCGCCTCGCAGGCGTTCGCGCGGTCGAACGCCGTGCTCCGCCCCTTGGTGACCGAGCCGCCGGTCAGCCGTCGCTTCGGCGCCGACCTGCTCGAGACGGTCTGAGGCCGACCCGGTCTACGGTGGCCGGGTGCGAGGCAGTCCGTGAGACGCGAGGCGTACGCGTTCGCCCGCGACTTCGCGCCCGCTCCGCCGTCCGAGCTGTGCGTGGACCGCCACTACCTGCTCTGCGCCTCACGGGGTGCCCTCCGGCTCGAGGCGCACGGGAG
Organism: uncultured Actinomycetota bacterium; assembly: GCA_963811385.1. Classification (GTDB taxonomy): domain Bacteria; phylum Actinomycetota; class Actinomycetes; order Propionibacteriales; family Nocardioidaceae; genus Marmoricola_A. The sequence continues at coordinate 298,164 of CAWEQX010000017.1, forward strand.
GTCGTGGGTGCTGCCGCCGGCGCGCGCGGCACTGATCGCGGCAGGTGAGCCGATCCGGGTCGGCATCGCGCAGCCCGTCACCACCTCGTCGGTGCTGTTCGACCCCGGCTTCGCCCCGGACCCGTCCGCGCCGCTCACGGTGTTCGACCTCAGCCCGCTCGCCCGCGCGCTGGTCTCGGAGTGCGTCGGGTGGCCCGACGCCGGGGAGCCGCTGCCGTCGTACGCGCGGAGCATCTTCGGCGCACTCGCGGCGGTCGCCTGGCGGTTGGCCGAGGAGCCCAGCCCGGTCACCGTGCCGGCCGGACGGTCACCGGAGCTGCGCCGCGCGCTCGCGCTGACCGAGGAGCGGCTGGCCGAGGATCCTCGGTTCGAGGACCTGGCCCGCGACGTGGGACTCGTCCCGCGGTCGCTGGCGCGCCGGTTCGAGGTCGAGTGCGGGCTCACCTGGCGCGCGGTCCTGCGGCGGATGCGCGTGCTGCGGGCGATCGAGGCGCTCGCCGCCGGCGACGACTCCGTCACCGCCGTGGCCCACGCCGTCGGCTACACCTCGCTGTCGGCCTTCAACGCGGCGTTCCGCGACCTGACCGGACGCACGCCGACGGCGTACCGCGCGACCTTCCATCCCTGAGGTCCACGTCACGTGAGCGGCATCACCGCGTGCTTCCGTCTAGCCCGTAGGTCGTCGGGTAGACGATGAGTGACAGCCCTTGGCGGCGAGGAGTGTTCACTCCGAGCGCGAGGGACATGCCACCGGCCCGGGGTTCCACCGGGCAGATGGGAAGGACACCTATGGCACGCACCACCCGCACCAACGACCTCACCGCACCGTTCTACGCCACGGTCGGCGTCACCGACCGCGCCGTCGAGCTGGTCCGGGGCTCGGTCACCGACCTTCAGACGCGCCTGTCGGAGCTGCAGAAGAGCATCAACGAGCTCGAGCGCGAGCCGCAGGAGCTGCGAATCCGCGCCATGGGCGTGGTGAACGACCAGGCCGACGCCCTGTCGCGCGAGGCGCAGCAGCGTCGCGCCGCCATCGAGGCCCGCGTCGCCGCGCTCCAGGACCGCGCCACCGAGGTGCCGGTCAAGGTCCAGGGCTTCCTCGAGGAGCACGACCTGGCCTACGCCCAGCTGGTCGCCCGCGGCGACGCGCTGGTCCGGCGGATCCGTGGCCAGAAGGCCACGCAGGACACGGTGAAGGCTGCCCGCACCACGTCGAGCAAGGCCAAGACCACCGCGACGCAGGCCGGCAACGCCGGCAAGAGCACGGCTCGCTCCGCCCAGCGCGCGGCGAAGAGCTCGACGGACACGGCACGCCGCCAGTCCAAGGCGCCGAAGAGCAGCGCCAAGGCCACCGCGACGACCGCACGCAAGACGGCGAAGTCGGCTGCCACGGCGACCGCCGACGCCTCCAAGAAGGTCGGCGACTGACCTCACCCGCGTGACGAGAGCCCCGGACGCCTGTCCGGGGCTCTCGTGCGTGGGCGGTCCGGAGTCAGGGCGCGCGGTCGACGAACCGGAACTGCACGCGCACCGAGCCGTCGAGCCGCACCAGCAGGGTCGAGGCGCTGGGCGACCACCGCTCCGGCACGAGGAACATCAGGCCGTCGCCCTGGATGAGCAGCCGCAGCCCGCGGTAGCGGAAGTGGAACCTGTCATCCTCGGCGCTGCTCAGCGCGGTCTCCCGCACGGTCCCGCCGTCGGTGAGGAAGAGCCGCTCCTGCGTGTCGAGGATGACCGGCGGGAGGTGGTCGAGGTGGCGCGCGAGCCGCATGCCGTTGCCGCGCCCGGTCCACTCCGCGAGGGTCGCGGTCGCCCAGAACACGCAGGCCACGATGGCGACCAGCGCGCAGGCCAGGACGGCGCGGCGGAGTCCGCGGCTGTCGGGGTCGGCGGACCGCGTCGAGGCCGGCGCCCCGGGCAGCCGCATCGCGTAGAGCACCCCGGCGCTGCCACCGGCGAGGAGCAGCGGCGTCACCAGCGGGTACGGCGCCCAGTCGCCGAACGCGGCGTACCCACCGACCAGGACCAACCCGGCCAGCACGCCGGCCACGCCGAGCAGCAGCAGCCCTCGCACGGCGGCGACCGGGAGCGGATGCCGCAGCGTGGCCAGGTGCAGCAGGACCAGCGCGGCCGCACCGAGGCAGATCGCGAGCAGGGGCACGAGAAGCGCCTGCGGGCTGCGCATGACGAAGCCCTGGGTGCTGAGCCCGATCGTGTCGACGTCGAGGCCGAAGTAGCGGTACTCCGCGCGCGAGGACACGTAGCCGAAGTAGAACAGCAGCGAGCTCAGCAGCGTGGCCGGGGCGACGAACTGCTTGCCGAAGGCCCACCAGTGCTCGAATCGGGCCGCCGGGGACTCCTCGCCGGGCGGCGGCTCAGCCACTGCTGCCCTCCGAGGGCACGGCGCCGTCGCCCGCGCCGTCACCGGCCCCACTGCCGTCGGCATCCGGCTCGGACGGCCCGGACGGCCCGGCCGGCTCGGACGTTCCGGACGACCCCGACGGCGCGGCCGGCGCGGCCGGCTCGGACAGCTCGGACAGCTCGGACGGCGCCGGCTCGAGGCCGATCGACTGCGGCCCGGCGGCGGCGACCTCGTCGCGGAACGCCGTGCACCTCGCGACGTGGTCCGGCGCGCAGAGGATCCGCCCCGAGGTGAAGGACAGCGTGCGGTCGCTGTCCAGGGTGGGGCCGGTCCAGGTCACCGCGACGTAGCAGCGGTCGCCCCGGGCGAGCTCGAAGCCGCCGTCGAGGCAGGCTTGTGCGCCGCCCTCGCACGGCTCGTCGGAGAGCGCGAACCCGTCGCTCGGCGTGAGCGCGACGCCGGTCACCGCGATCGACACCCGGTCCGGGAGCGTGGGCGGCTCGGTCCACCCGACGTCGACGCACTGCAGCGTGTCCGAGACGACGATCGCGTCGCCGCCGATCGGCAGCCCGGGCAGCTCGACCGCGACGGGGTGGTTGCCCGTGTCGACCGGCGCCTCGGTCGCGCCGGGCTCCTCGGCCTCTGGCGCCGTGGTGTCCTCCTCGACCGGCACCTGTGCGACGTCCTGGGGCGTGCCCAGCGCCGTGTCGCTGGCGCCGTCCTCGGGGTTGCCGCCGCACGAGGCCGTGCTCGCGGCGACGACGAGGGCGCACAGGAGCGCGGCCACGCGTCGGCCGCGGGTCGTGGGCTGGATCCGGCTGAGGTGCACGGCGCCCTCCCAGGGCTCGACGCCCCGACAGGTCAGGACGTCCTCAACGACTCCACGTTGCTCCTGCCCGGGGGCGGCGTCAAGGGACTTCGTCGGCGGTGGCGACGGACACCCGGTCGCCGACGCTCACGGTCCCGGGCCCGGTCACGTCGGACCAGACGCCGAACGTGCCGCCGTGGTGCCGGGCGAGCGTGCGGAACACCTCGACGTCCGCGTCCAGCCCCGGCTGCGGGCGCGTCACCATCGTGCAGCGGACGCACCTCTGGCGCGGCATGACCACCAGGCCGCCGAGGTCGACCCTGCGGCCGATCCAGTCGTCCTCCACCCAGCAGTCGCCCTCGACGTCCAGCACGACGTTGGGACGGAAGCGGCGCGCGTCCCAGGCGCCGTCCGGGTGCAGGCTCGCCCCGGCACGCAGCGACGCGGCGGTGAGGACCAGGAGAGGTGCCGCGTCGACGAACCTGCCCTCGGGCATGGTGAACTCGATCGCCTCGCTGGCATCGTCCGTGGCGTCGGCGAAGAACTCCGCCCGTCCCCGAGCCTGCGCCGACGGCACCAGCGAGACCGGGCTCCCCAGCCACTCGGAGAGCCGACGGTCGCTGGCCCCGCCCGGACCGGTCAGCTCGCTGCCGTCGGGGAGCGTGAGGACCGGGACGTCGCCGTCGTACGCCGCGGCGGCGGTGAGCAGCTCGGGCCGCCTGCGCGCGGTCAGGATTCGGCCCGTGCTCTCGTCGCGGATGCCCCACAGCCGGTCGCCACGGACACCGTCGCGATCGACGGCGGCGGTGGTGAGGGTCTCGCCCTGCAAGGACTTCACCGGGTGGCGCCACAGCCCGGCGACCTCGATCGGTCGGGTCATGGCTCAGTCGCGGGGACGCTTGTGGCGCGGCTTCTTCTGGAAGTCCTGGCGCGGGTCGTCCTTCCAGGCACCGGCGCGCTCGCGCGGGCCCGGCTCCTCTCGACGCAGCTCGATCAGCTTGCCGGAGATGCGGGTGCGCTCGAGGGCCGCGAGCTGCTCAGCGGACAGGTGAACCGGCAGCTCGACGTAGGAGTGGTCCCCGCGGATGTCGATGCGGCCGAAGTCGCCGCGGTCGAGGCTGCCCTCGTTGGCGATCGCACCGACGATCTGGCGCGGCTCGACCTTGTGGCGCTTGCCCACGGAGATCCGGTAGGACGCCATCGGCCCGGACGCCTTGGAGCGCGAGTCCCTCGGCGGGCGGGCTTGACGGGATCCCTCGCGAGACTGGCGGGGACCGTCGTCGGAGCGGAACGAGTCCTTCGCCGAGCGGGTCTTGGGCGCGCGCTCGGTGAACCGCGCCGGCTCGGACGCGGGGTCCAGCAGCAGCGGGGTCTCCCCCTGCGCGACGACCGCGAGCGCCGCGGCCACGTCGACCTCGGGCACGTCGTACTCGTTGACGTAGTGCTTGATGATGTCGCGGAAGCCCTCGATCCGGTGGGTCTGCTGCAGCGCCTCGGTGATGGCGTCGTCGAAGCGTGCCAGGCGCGTGGTGTTGACGTCCTCGGCCGACGGCAGCTGCATCTGGGTCAGCGGCTGGCGCGTGGCCTTCTCGATGATCTTGAGCAGGTAGCGCTCGCGCGGCGTCACGAACGAGATCGCGTCGCCGGAGCGTCCGGCGCGGCCGGTGCGGCCGATGCGGTGGACGTAGGACTCGGCGTCGGTCGGGATGTCGTAGTTGACCACGTGGCTGATCCGCTCGACGTCGAGCCCCCGGGCGGCGACGTCGGTGGCGACGAGGATGTCGAGCTTGCCGTCACGGAGCTGGTTGACGGTGCGCTCTCGGACGTTCTGCGCGATGTCGCCGTTGATCGCGATCGCGGAGTAGCCGCGCGCGCGCAGCTTCTCGGCCAGGGTCTCGGTCTCGTTCTTGGTGCGGACGAAGACGATCATGCCCTCGAAGTTCTCCACCTCGAGGATCCGCGTGAGGGCGTCGACCTTCTGCGGGTAGCTGACGATCAGGTAGCGCTGGGTGGTGTTGGCCGACGTGGTCGTCTTGGACTTGACCGTGATCTCGGCGGCGTCGGTGAGGTACTTCTTCGCGATCCGCTTGATCTGCGGCGGCATCGTCGCGCTGAACAGCGCCACGTGCTTGTCGTCCGGGGTGTCGGCGAGGATCGTCTCGACGTCCTCCGCGAAGCCCATCTTGAGCATCTCGTCGGCCTCGTCGAGCACGAGGAAGCGCAGCTCGGAGAGGTCGAGGGTGCCCTTGTCGAGGTGGTCCATGATCCGGCCGGGCGTGCCGACGATGACGTGCACGCCGCGGCGCAGCGCCGAGAGCTGCTGGCCGTAGCCCTGGCCGCCGTACACCGGGAGGACGTGCAGTCCCGGCAGGTGCCCGGCGTAGCGCTCGAACGCCTCGGCCACCTGCAGCGCGAGCTCGCGGGTCGGGGCGAGGACCAGTGCCTGCGGCGACTTCTGCTTCAGGTCGATCTGGGAGAGGATCGGGATCGCGAACGCCGCGGTCTTGCCGGTGCCGGTCTGCGCCAGGCCGACCACGTGGCGGCCCGCGAGCAGTGCGGGGATGGTCGCGGCCTGGATCGGGGACGGCGACTCGTAGCCGACGTCCTTGAGCGCCCTGAGCACGCGCTTGTCGATGCCGAGGTCGTCGAAGGTGGAGGTAGTTTCGGGCTGGTCGTCACTCGGCATGGCTCCAGGGTATTGCCGGGGCTCCGGTTCGCCCGAATCCCGAGGCACGGAGGTGGGCGGACTCACGTCGTCTAGGAGTCCTCTCGGGTCCGTCCCGGCTGGAGGTAGCCCGACTCGTAGGCGAGGACGACGGCGTGCACCCGGTCGCGCAGGTCGAGCTTGGTCAGGATCCGGTTGACGTGGGTCTTCACGGTGGCCTCGCCGAGGAAGAGCGCCTGGGCGATCTCGGCGTTGGACCTGCCGCGCGCCAGCAGCGCGAAGACGTCGAGCTCTCGTTCGCTCAGCGTGGCGAGCGCCGGCGGCCTCCCGGTCGCGGGAGGCGGCGCGGCGACGAACCGCTCGACCAGACGCCGGGTCAGCGCCGGCGCGAGGATCGCCTCCCCGGCCGCCACCCCGCGCACGGCCCGCACGAGCTGCTCCCGGGGGACGTCCTTGAGGAGGAAGCCGCTCGCCCCGGCCGTCATCGCCTGGTAGACGAGCTCGTCGAGGTCGAAGGTGGTCAGCATCAGGACGCGCGACGGGGAGCCGGCGGCGACGAGCCGGCGCGTCGCGTCGATCCCGTCCAGGCATGGCATCCGGATGTCCATGAGCACCACCTGCGGGGAGTGCTCGCGGGTGAGCCGGAGGCACTCGTGGCCGTCCGCCGCCTCGCCGACGACGTCGATCCCGTCCGCCATGTCGAGGATCAGCCGGAACCCCGCCCGGACGAGCTCCTGGTCGTCGCAGAGGACCACGCTGATCGGAGTGCTCATCGCGGGCCCCGCCTCGCCTCGATCGGCAGGCGGGCCACGAGCGCGAAGCCGCCCGAGGGCGTGCGGCCCGCCTCGAAGGTCCCACCGACCGCGTCGACCCGTTCCCGTGCGCCGACCAGGCCGTGCCCGGTCGACAGCGGGTCGGCGGCCGGCGTCCGCGTCGGAGCCTCGTTGTGCACCTCGACCCGCAGGGCGTCCTCCTCCTGGGCGACCAGCAGGCGGGTCGGCACGTCGCCGGCGTGCTTGCGCACGTTGGTGAGCGCTTCCTGGGCGATGCGGAAGACCGCGAGCTCGAGCCCCGCGGAGTGCGCGCCGGCGACCTGCAGGTCGGCGCGCAGCGGCAGGCCGGACTCGCGCAGGCTCTCCACCAGCTGAGGCAGGTCGCCCAGGCCACGCGCCGGGGTCAGGTCCTCCTCGGCTCCGGACTCCTCGTCGGTCCGCAGCACGTGCAGCAGCTGACGCATGTCGACCAGCGCCTCGCGGGCGCTGTCGCGGATCGCGCGCAGCGGCGCGCCCGCGCGGTCGGGTTGCTTGGCGAGCGCGGCCTCCGCGGCGTCGGCCTGGACAGCGATCACGCTCACGCTGTGCGCGACCACGTCGTGCAGCTCCCGCGCGATGCGGGCCCGCTCCTCCACCACGGCGATGCGGGCGAGGTCGTGGCGGTGCTGCTCGGCGTACGTCGCCTGGTCGCGCCACGTGCGCGTCGCGCGGCCGAACAGCCAGACGCCGCCGAAGACCAGGGCGACGAACGCGTAGTCCGACCCGCGGTCGAGCCACTCGCACAGCAGCTGGCTGCCGATCAGCAGCGCGATCCCCAGCTGGGCCGGGCCCTCGTCGCGCTCGGCCGCGACGGTGTAGGCCAGGACCAGCACGACGACGAGCGACCACAGCGTGCCGGAGGAGTGACCCGTGACCAGCGCCTGGGCGACGGAGAGCACCGAGACCACCGCGGCGACCGTGACCGGGACCAGACGGCGCACGGCGAGCGAGCCCGTGCTCACCGCCGCGATCGGGAGCGTGACCACGAGCGGCTTCTCGTCGACCTGACCGGTGAGCAGGCCGCCGGTCGCGAGGACGGCCAGGGCGAACGCGAGGGCGACGTCGGTCACGGGAGCTCGCCCGAGCCTCCGTGGGACCACCAGACGAGGCATGCAGCGATCGTAGGACCGTGGCGACCTCACGGGATCCCCATTGCGGTGGACCCTGGTCCACCGCACGGAGGAGCGCGATCACCGTCGCGGGCGACGCGCCGCCCGGCCCGACCGGCCGAGGCTGGCGGCATGACGAACCAGACCCATCACCGCATCGCAGCCGCCGGCCTCGTGATCGGCCCGCTGCTGTTCACCGTCGGCGACCTCGTCCGCCGTCTCGTCGAGCCGACCCGGACGACGTCCCCGGCCGTCCTCAGCTCGGCCGTGGCACGTCACGGCGACGCCTGGGCGCTCGCCGCCGTCCTCAGCGCGGCCGCCGGCTTCTGCCTCGTGCCCGGCGCGATCGCGCTCGTCGCGACCGCACGAGGGCGCGGGGCCCGCCTCACCACCATCGGCGGCGGCCTGCTCGCCGTCGGCGCGGTGGCGGCCGTCGGGCACGCGGTGGCGTTCTACAGCCCTTACGCCCTCTACGGGAAGGCACACGTGACGGGCCCGACCCTCACTGCCATGGACAGCGCCTCGGAGTCCTACCCGCTGCTGGTCGCGCTCATCGTGCTGTTCATCGCCGGCATGGTGCTCGGACCGCTCGTGCTCTGTCTCGGGCTGCGCCGGGCCGGGAGGGTGCCGACCTGGGCCGTGATCGCCGCCGTCGTGTTCGTCGTGACCGGAGGGACCTCCTCGGTGGCGGCCGGTGCGATCGGCGTCGTCGCGGCGATGGTGGCCTTCGTGCCCGCCGCGCTCTCGGTGGCTCAGGCCTCCTTGACCACCGCGTACCAGACCCGGTCCGCGACGCGCATGACGCGCTCCCCCACCTCCAGCGTGCGCCGGTAGAGCTCGGCCCGTCCGGTCACCTCGTGCAGGTCGTCCAGGTCGAGCAGGGCCCGCATCGCGTCGCGGTAGGTGTGCTCCATGCGGGTCTCGCACTCGGCGGCGGCGTCGGCCTCGGCGGTGGCCCGCTCGGCCGACCGGCCCAGCTGGGCGAGCGCGGACCGCAGCCGCTGCATCCCGTCCAGGGCCTCGCCCGCCATGGCCGCGAGGGCGTCGTCCGGCCGGAGGCCCCAGATCTCGGCCTCGCGGACGACGTTCCTCGCCCCACCGACGACAGCGGCGACCCGTTCGGCCAGCGTGTAGAGGTCCTCCTGGTCGACCGGGGTGCTGAACGCCTGGCGCAGCTGGAGACCCAGCGTCCGGCGCAGCTCGCCGGCCCGGTCGCCGCAGGCACGCACCCGGTCCGCTTGGGAGGCGTCGCCGGCCGCCCAGGCCGCGAAGGCCGTCGTCCCCTCCGTCGCCACCTGCGCCAGCGCCCTCAGTGTGGCCAGCACGTCGGGGTTCTCGGGCAGGAACCAGTGTCGCTTCACCGCACCATCCTCTCCACGAGCGCGACGCCCGCGCCGAGGCCGGCGCAGGAGGGCAGGGTGACCACCCACGCCAGGCCGATCTCGCGTACGACGGGCCAGCGCACGTGGCGCCACCGACGACCGGCCCCGACGCCGACCACCGACGAGGCCACCACGTGGGTCGTGCTCACGGGCGCGCCCAGCACGGCCGCGGCACCGATCACGGCTGAGCTGGTGCCCTGGCTCGCCAGCCCGTCGAGGGGACGGATCCGATAGATGCCGCGACCGAGCGTGCGCACGATCCGCCACCCGCCCGAGGCCGTGCCGACTGTCAGGGCCGAGGCACAGGCGAGCTTGACCCACAGCGGCACCACGAACGAGGACAGCGCACCCGAGGACACCAGGGCCAGGGTGATCAGGCCCATCGTCTTCTGGGCATCGTTGGTGCCGTGACTGAAGGCCAGCGCCGCCGAGGTCGCCCACTCCCCTCGTCGCAGCCACCGCGTGATCCCGCGGCGCGCGCGGCGCAAGCTCCTGGCGGCCAGACGGGACGAGGCCCAGCCGAGGAGGCCGCCGAGCAGCGGCGAGACGGCGAGCGCCGCGAGGACGGCGGCGACGCCGTCCGGCCGCCAGCCGTCGAGCCCGCCCCACCGGACCGCGTCGAACCCGCCCGTCGTGAGACCCGCACCCACCAGGCCACCCACGAGCGCGTGCGACGAGGAGGACGGCAGCCCGCGCCACCAGGTCAGCAGGTTCCACACCACGCCGGCGACGACCGCGGCGAACAGGATGTCGAGGGTCTGGGTCGCACCGACCTCGATCAGGCCGCCGACCGTGTCCGCGACCGCGGTGCCCGCCAGCAGCGGGCCGAGAATGGTGAACAACGCCGCGACCCCGACGGCCGCCGCCGGTGTCATCGCACCGGTCGCCACCGGAGCGGCCACGGAGTTCGACGAGTCGTGGAAGCCGTTGGTCACGTCGAAGACGAGCGCGAGCAGCACGACGACGGCCGCGGCTGCGGCGACACTGCTCACGCCTCCAGTCTCGCCCTCCTGGACCTCGGCCGGGTGCGAGGCCGGTCCGTAGGCTGGACCGCGCTGCGCGCCGCACCTGGCGCCGCCGCCGTCGTGCGTCACCAGAGGAGATCCCCGTGAGCAAGGTCTGGTTCATCACCGGTGCGTCCAAGGGCTTCGGCCGCGAGTGGGCCGAGGCCGCCCTTGAGCGCGGGGACCGGGTCGCCGCGACCGCACGCAAGCCCGAGACGCTCGACGCGCTCGTCGAGACGAACGGCGACGCCGTGCTGCCGCTGAGGCTCGACGTCACCGACCGCGCCGCCGGGCGCGCCGCGGTGCAGCAGGCCGCCGAGCACTTCGGGCGGCTCGACGTGGTGGTCAACAATGCCGGCTTCGGCCACTTCGGGATGGTCGAGGAGCTCACCGAGGACGAGGTCCGGGCGCAGCTCGAGACGAACCTCTTCGGCGCCCTGTGGGTCACCCAGGCGGCGATCCCGGTCATGCGCGAGCAGGGCTCGGGCCACATCGTCCAGGTCTCCAGCATCGGCGGGATCAGCGCGTTTCCGAGCGTCGGCGCCTACCACGCCTCAAAGTGGGCGCTCGAGGGCCTGAGCCAGTCGCTGGCCCAGGAGGTCGCCGGCTTCGGCATCCACGTCACGCTGATCGAGCCCGGCGGGTTCTCCACCGACTGGTCCGGCCCGTCGGCCACGCACAGCGAGCAGCTGCCGGAGTACGACGCCGTGCGCGAAGCGGCCAGCAAGCGCCCGACGCGGCGCGACCCGGGCGACCCGACCGCGACCCGCGGCGCCATCTTGAAGGTCGTCGACGCCGACGAGCCGCCGCTGCGAGTGTTCTTCGGCAAGGCGCCGCTGGGCATCGCGGCCGCGGACTACGAGTCGCGGCTCAAGACCTGGAACGAGTGGCAGCCGGTCGCCGAGAAGGCGCACGGTTCCTGAGCCGGCCCGGGCGACGAGAACGCAGCCGGTCACCGAGGCGAGGGGCGTCGTCCCCACCCCGAGCCACGACTCGGTGACCACCTTGGTCTCGGTCACCCCGTAGTAGCGCTGGAGGCCCTCTGGGCTGTCCGCACAGCGACCGGGCTCGCCCTTGACGAGGAAGTAGGCGACGCTGCCTCGGCCCTGCGGTCGGCGTACCCCAGGTAGGTGGGTTGCTGGATGCTGGCCTGGACCTTGGAGTCCGAGAGCACCTCGAACAAGTGCGCGTCTCAGCACTGCCCCAGGGGCGCCGACCGGTCGGGCAGCGTGGGCGCCTCGATGGACCCGCGTGCCAGCTGCAGCCGGTCTCCCCGTGCGTAGGCGATCCGCGACACCAGGATCAGTCGCGGCTCCGAGACGGGGACGCGGAGATCCAACGTTCACCGGCCGGGCTCAGCATGACCCGGACGCCGAGGGCCAGGCTGGGCGAGAGCGCCAGAAGCAGGAGCCATCGCTGCGGGCTGACCAGCCGACGCAGGTAGGTGCTCGGTGGGCCGACGTACTCCGCCATCGCGACTCCCCTCTCAGCCGCGGCCCTGGGTCGGGGCCCGCGTCCAGTCCTACCAGTCGGCAGGCCCCGGCCTCAGCCTCGCCGCAGGCTCCACCAGTCCAGCGTGACGCCGTACCACCGGTCGGTCGGCCCGTGGCGCGTCATGCCGAGCCGCTCCATCACGCCGAACGACGGCGTATTGCCGAGCCAGGCAACGGCATGGATCTCGTCGAGACCGCGCGCGGTGAAGCCGTCCTCGACCAGCGCCCGTGCCGCCTCCGTGGCATAGCCATGACCCCACTGGTCCGGGTGCAGGTGCCAGCCGACCTCGACATCGTGGGTCGGCACGCCGTCGGCGTCGGGAAGGTGCTTCAGCACGACCGTGCCGATCGGCCGGTCGTCCTCACGCAGCGTCATGGCCCACAGCCCGAGGCCGGGCGGAGCCTCGGCCGAGGCCCGGGTCCAGCGCTCCAGCCGGGCACGCGAGTCCTCCGCGGAGCGGTCGGGGGTCGGCACGGCGCCCAGCCAGCGCACCACCTCGGGGCGACGGTAGAGGTCGTACGCCGCCGCGACGTCGTCTTGGTCGTCCGGTCGCCAGGACCGGACGACCAGCCGTTCGGTGAGGAGCCGCGGGACTGTCACGAGTCGATGGTGACGGAACCAGCAGGGTCCTGCCACGGCCCCCCGTCGATCGGACCGACCCCGCCGCCGATCGGCCAGTGCTCGACAGCCCAATGGAGATTCCACTGCGCAGCAGGGGCCGGCGACCCTACGCTCGCGGCGCGCTTGGATCAGCCAGGAGCCCTCCGTTCCCGCTTCTCGAAGGACACACGTGACCGACACCAACCAGCCCGCGCCCCCGACCGATGCGCAGGCGCCCCAGCAGCCCTACGACCCCGCGTTCGCGAGCCCGGCTGCCCCGCAGGCGATGGCGCAGTACGGCTACGCCCCGGCGGCGTACGGCGTGAACCCCGCCGCCCCCATCGGCAAGATCCGCGGCACGGGCGTGTGCATCCTGCTGAGCATCGTCACGTTCGGCATCTACTCGCTGGTCTGGTACTACCAGGTGCACAGCGAGATGAGGCGCCACTCCGGTCAGGGCCTCGACGGTGGCATCGCGCTCATCCTGGCGTTCTTCGTCAGCATCGTGATGCCGTTCATCACCGCGTCGGAGGTGGGCGCTCTCCACGAGCGCCGCGGACACCGCAAGCCGGTCTCGGGTGTCACGGGCCTGTGGTACGTCCCGGGCATGATCATCCTGGTCGGCCCGCTCATCTGGTTCATCAAGACCAACGGCGCACTCAACGCCTACTGGCGCTCGCTCGGCGCCGTCTGACCGACACCGACCTCGCACGGGAGCCCCGGCCGCGAGGCCGGGGCTCCTCCCGTCAGCCGACGACGACCGAGTCACCCCGCTGCGCGACCGGGCCGGTCCGGGCGAGCAGGACCTCGTCGTCGGCCAGGTGGCGCCCGCCCTCGACCGGGGTGAACCCGATCCGAGTGACTCGCACGCGGTGGAGTCTGGCACCCTCGCAGAGCATGAGCGAGCTCACCCGCGACCCGTCCGCCCTCGTCGCCGACCTGGTGCTGGAGGGCGGAGGCGTCCTGGGCATCGGTCACGTCGGCGCGATCTCGACGCTGGAGGCGGCGGGCTACTCCTTCGCGCGGGTCGCCGGCACCTCGGCCGGGTCGATCGTCGGCGCGTTCGTCGCCGCCGGGATGCCCGCGGGGCGGATGACCGAGATCATGCAGACGCTCGACTACCGCCGCTTCACCGACAGGTCGCTGCTCGACCGCGTCCCGGTGGGCGGTCCGCTGCTGTCACTGCTGCTCGACGACGGCGTCTACGAGGGCGACGAGCTGCGCGAGTGGGTCGGCAACCTGCTCGTCGACGAGTGCGGTGTCGAGACGTTCGGCGACCTGGTCATGGACGATCCCGAGAGCTCACTGCCGCCCGAGCAGCAGGACAAGCTCGTGATCACCGCCACCGATGTCACCCGCGGCGAGCTGGTGCGGTTTCCGTGGGACTACCGCGTCACCTACGGGCTCGATCCGCACGAGCAACGCGTCGCGGACGCCGTACGAGCCTCGATGTCGATCCCGTTCTTCTACGAGCCGGTGTCCCTCACCGCGGCCGACGGGACGGAGTCGACGCTGGTCGACGGCGGGGTGCTCTCGAACTTCCCGATCGACCTGTTCGACCGCACGGACGGCCGCACCCCGCGCTGGCCCACGTTCGGCATCAAGCTCCTGCCCGAGCTCCCGGCGAACGCCGCGCGGCGGCTGCCGGTGCTGGGGCTGTTCAAGCACGGACCGGTCGCGCTGGCCGCCCAGGTCGCGATGACCGCGGTGGTCGGGCACGACCAGGCCCACCTGGCGAAGCCCTGGGTCAGTGCCCGCACGATCCGGGTGGACACCGACGACGTCAACGCCGTCGACTTCGGGCTCAGCCGCGCGCAGGTCGACCTGCTGTTCGACCACGGGCGCACGGCGGCCGAGGAGTTCCTGGCCGGGTGGGACTGGGAGACCTACCTGGCCACCTATCGCAACCCGGTCTGAGGCGAGCCCGCGCTCGCGGTGCCGGTCGTTTCCCCTCCCCCGTCGTCTGGGTAGCGGACAGGTGAGGGACCCACCAGGGGTCCTCGAGAGGAGGAGACGATGGCGGTCACCAGCTTCCAGGACCTCCCGCTCGCCGACCGTGACCACGACTGGAACGGCAGCGACGCGGAGAAGCGCGTGCGCGAGTGGGCCGGCGCCGAGGACGAGCCCAACGAGAAGTACCGCAACGCACACGTCTGGTACGACGGGGACAAGAAGGACAACTTCACCGCCTACAAGCTGCTCATCGCCGACGTGGTGGACGGCAAGCTCAAGGTGGTCCCGCACGGACTCATGGCCGCGGGCAACGTGATGCAGGGCGGCCGCGGGGGCGTCAACCTGCCCGAGGACGACGTCGACCCCGTGAAGAAGCACCTGGCGAAGTACTACGACAAGCTCGGCGACGAGCCGCCCTGGGAGCGCTGAGAGACTCAGCGCCCGCGCGCCGCCTCGAGCCGCCGCGCCAGGTACGGCGCGGTGGCGCCCGCCTCGCTGCGCGCGACCTCGGCCGGCGTGCCCGTGGCGACGACCGAGCCTCCCGCGTCCCCACCGCCCGGTCCGAGGTCGATGACCCAGTCCGACCCGGCGATCACGTCGAGGTCGTGCTCGACCAGCACGACGGTGTTGCCGGCGTCGACGAGCCGGTGCAGCTGGCGCATGAGGAGTGCGGTGTCGGCGGGGTGCAGGCCCGAGGTCGGCTCGTCGAGCAGGTGGAGCGTGTGCCCGCGGTGGGCGCGCTGCAGCTCGGTGGCGAGCTTGATCCGCTGAGCCTCGCCGCCGCTGAGCTCGGTCGCCGGCTGCCCGAGCCGGAGGTAGCCCAGGCCGACCTCCCGCAGCGTCTGCAGGCTCCGCGTGGCGGCCGGCACGTCGGCGAGGAACTGGGCGGCGTCGTCGACCGACATGGCGAGGACCTCGGCGATGTTCTTGTCGCGGTAGGTGATCTCCAGCGTCCGGTCGTCGTAGCGCGCGCCGTGGCAGGCCGGGCACGGCGCATAGGTGCCGGGCAGGAACAGCAGCTCGACGGACACGAACCCCTCGCCCTGGCAGGCCTCGCACCGCCCCTCCGCGACGTTGAACGAGAAGCGCCCGGCGCCGTACCTGCGCCTCCGCGCGGCGTCGGTGCCGGCGTAGAGCTTGCGCACCGCGTCGAACATCCCGGTGTACGTCGCCAGGTTGGACCGCGGGGTCCGTCCGATCGGGCGCTGGTCGACCAGCACCAGCCGGTCGAACGCCTCGTGGGCCTCCTCGTCCTCTGACAGCACGCCGACCAGGCTGGACTTGCCCGACCCCGAGACGCCGGTGACCGCGGTGAGCACGCACAGGGGGACGTCGACGGAGAGCCCGCGCAGGTTGTGCCGGGTGACGTCGCGCAGCTTGAGCCAGCCGTGCGGGTCGCGCAGCTCGTGGACCGGGCGCTCGGCGCGACCGAACAGGTGGTCGCCGGTCACCGACCCGGCGACGTCCTCCAGCCCCGGGACGGGACCGCTGTAGAGCACACGACCGCCGCCCTCGCCCGCTCCCGGGCCGATGTCGATCACCCAGTCCGCGCGGCGCACGACGTCCAGGTCGTGCTCGACGACGAAGAGCGAGTTGCCGGCCGCCTTCAGCCGGTCCAGCACGTCGAGCAGCGGCTCGGCGTCTGCCGGGTGCAGGCCGGCGGACGGCTCGTCGAGGACGTAGACGACCCCGAACAACCCGGACCGCAGCTGGGTCGCGATCCGCAGCCGTTGCGCCTCGCCCGGGGAGAGCGTCGTCGAGCTGCGGCCGAGGCTGAGGTAGCCCAGCCCCAGGTCGAGCAGCACCTGGACCCGCGCCACCAGGTCGGCGCAGATGCGCACCGCGACCTCGTGGGTCTCCTCGGGCTGCCCGGCGACGGGACGCAGCAGGGCGAGGAGCTCGGTGAACGACAGCTGGTTCATCTCCGCGATCGACAGGCCGGCGAACCTCACCGCGAGCGCCTCGGGCCGCAGCCCGCTGCCCCGGCACTCCGGGCACGGCGCGTCCTCCACGAACCGCAGCGCCCGCTCGCGCATCCGGTCGCTGGTGGAGTCGGCGAGCACGTGCCTGACGTGCGCGCGGGCGCTCCAGAACTTGCCGTGGTAGGCGTGGTCGACCCGGCCCTCCTCCGGCTGGATCCAGACCGACGGCTGCTCGTCGGTGAACAGCAGCCAGTCGCGGTCCTTCTTGCGCAGCAGCTTCCACGGCTTGTCGACGTCGATGCCGAGCCCCATCACGATGCTGCGCAGGTTGGCGCCCTGCCAGGCCCCGGGCCAGGCGGCGATCGCGCCCTCGCGGATGCTCAGCGACGGGTCGGGGACGAGCAGCTCCTCGGTGACGTCGTGGACGGAGCCGAGCCCGTGGCAGCGCGGACAGGCACCGGCCACGGTGTTGGGCGAGAACGCCTCGGCGGCCAGGTGGTCCGCGCCCTTCGGGTAGTCGCCGGCGCGGGAGTAGAGGATGCGCAGCAGGTTGGACAGCGTCGTGATCGTGCCGACCGACGAGCGCGACGTGGCGGCGCCGCGGCGCTGCTGCAGCGCCACCGCGGGCGGCAGCCCGGTGATCTCCTGCACGTGCGGGGCGCCGACCTGCTGGAGCAACCGCCGTGCGTACGGCGCGACGGACTCGAAGTAGCGGCGCTGCGCCTCGGCGTACAACGTGCCGAAGGCGAGCGAGGACTTACCGGACCCGGACACCCCGGTGAAGACGACCATCGAGTCGCGCGGCACGTCCACGTCGACGTCGCGCAGGTTGTGCTCGCTCGCCCCGCGGACGCGGACGTAGGGGTCGGTGGGGTCGGTGCTCACCGGTCATCCGTACCCGTCATGGCACGACCCACCCTTGTCCGCCCCGGGCGTGGCGCGGTCGTAGGGTCGGGCCATCGGGGGGCGGCTCGACGACGGAGGAGGTCCGGTGCCCGGAGGCGGCATGTCGTGGGACCACCTGATCGACTGGGCGCTGCGGGGCGGCCCCGCCCCGGTGGAGCTCACCGAGGACTCGGTGGCGCGGATCGCGATCGCGCAGGAGCAGCTGCGGCTCGCGGGCCGGTCCGGCGCGGTGTACGGCCTCACGACCGGCGTCGGTGCGCTCCGGCACGTCCCCCGGCCCGACCCGGTCCCCGACGACGGCTCGTCCCCCGGCCTCCGGCTCTGGCGCAGCCACGCGACCGGGATCGGCGAGCCGTACGACGACGCGACGGCTCGTGCGGGCATGGCGATCCGCCTGCACCAGATCACGTCCGGCCGATCCGGCGTCTCGTCCGGGCTCGCCTCGTCGCTCGGAGCCGCGATCGCCGCCGGCGCCGTGCCCGACCTGCACCCGTCGGGCTCGATCGGCACCGGCGACCTGGTCCCCCTCGCCGAGCTCGCGCTGACCCTGATCGGCGAACGCCCGTGGCGGTCCGGCTCCGCGCCGACCGCGCCGGTCGACGACGCCGACGCCCTGCCGTTCATGTCGAGCAACGCGATGACGCTGGCCCGCGCCGCCCTCGTGCACCACCGGATGGTGAACCTCTCGATCGCGGCCGAGAAGGTCGCCGCCCTCTCCACCGCCGCGTTGAAGGGCTCGCTCGAGCCCTTCGACCCGCGCGTCCACGCCCGCCGCCCGGACGCGTCCCAGCAGCGAGTGGCGGCACGGATCCACGGCTACCTCGAGGGCGCGGACTGGGAACCCGCCCGCATCCAGGACCCGCTGGCGCTGCGCACGGTCCCCCAGGTGCACGCCCCGTTCGTCGACGCGCTCTCGACGCTGGTCGAGTCGGTGATGATCGAGGTCAACGACCCGACCGAGAACCCGATGGTCGGCGACGACGGGCGACCCGTGCACCACGGCGGATTCATGACCGCCCGCCTGTCCGCGACGCTCGACGCGCTGCGCCAGGCGAGCTATCCCGTCATGGCGCTGTCGGCCGCGCGGCTCTCGCACCTGCTCAACCCGTCGCTGACCGGGCTGCCCGCCTTCCTGGCGTCCGGCCCGCCGGACAGCTCGGGCCTCATGGTCCTCGAGTACGTCGCCCAGGACGCCCTCGCGCGCTGCCGCCTGCTCACCTCACCGGTCTCGACGGGCAACCTGTCGATCTCGCTCGGCCTCGAGGAGCACGCGAGCTTCTCGACCCAGGCGGCGTGGGCCTGCGAGTGGATGGTCGAGATGGCGCAGTCCGTCCTGGCGTGCGAGGTCGTCGCGGTCCTGCGGGCGCTGCGGATGGACCCCGACCGGCTCCCTCCCGGCCCCCTGCGAGACCTCGTCGACCTCACCGCCGACGCGCTGGCGGAGGACCGGGTCGACCGTCCGCTCACCGAGGACGTGACGGCCGCAGTCGCCCTGGTGGAGCGAGGGCTCGTCGGCTAGCGCAGCTGGCCGGGCGGCGACAGGTCCCCGTCGGCGGCGTGGGCCACGGTCGCGGTGAGCGGCGTCGGAGCCCTGAAAGGCGAGCCGTCGGACTAGGCCGGCGGACCGCACGAGGAGTCTTCTGTCCCGAAGTGGGCAAATGTGACTCATCCGGCACTCATCATGGTCACGGGGAGGCACCGCCCCGCCGCCGTCGAGGGGCCGGGCAGTCCAGGACCGACCAGGACCGAGGAGGACCTGATGAGCGACGCCGTCAGTGCCGGCGCCTCGCGCATGCCCTCGGTCCACGAGCGCGCGCACCAGGCCTCCGACCTCGCGCAGGCCTTCATCGGCGAGGTCAAGCCCCGGCTGCGCGGCTGGCTGCACGCAGCGGTCGCCCCCGTCGCCCTCGCCGCGGGCCTGGTGCTGGTCATGAGCTCCGCGCCCGGCGCGCCACGCCTCGGCGCGGCGGTCTTCGCCCTGTCGGCCCTCAGCCTCTTCAGCGTCTCAGCGGCTCTTCACCGCGGCCGCTGGGCCCGCCCGGTCAACCAGCTGCTGACCCGCCTGGACCACGCCTGCATCTTCCTGCTCATCGCCGGCACCTACACGCCGTTCACGCTGTTGCTGCTGGAGGGGACCTCGCAGGTCCTCATGTTGAGCATCGCGTGGGGCGGAGCGCTCGTGGGCGCGGCGTTCCGCGTCGTCTGGACCGGCGCCCCCCGCTGGCTCTACACCCCGGTCTACCTCGCCCTGGGTTGGGCGTCGGTCTTCTTCATGGACGACTTCCTCGCCCGTGGGGGCCTCACGGTCGTGGCGCTCATCGTGGCGGGCGGGCTGCTCTACACGGTCGGCGCCGTCGTCTACGGACTGCGGCGGCCGAACCCGTTCCCGTCCTGGTTCGGCTTCCACGAGGTGTTCCACGCCTTCACCGTCGTGGCGTTCGCCGCCCACTACGCAGGAGTCTCGGTCCTCACCCACACCCTTCGCTGAGCGCGGCGCCCCTCCTGGCGCGCAACCTGGGCGTCAGGCCTGGGGGATCCCGCGCCTGCGGAACGCCGCGAAGCCGATCGCGACGAGGGCCACGGCGACCCCGGTCATGACCACGAGGGCGCCGGTCTGGGTCGCGCCTGCCGGGGGGTTGCCCACCTGGGTGGTCGGCGAGAGGTCGAGCACCCACGGCCGGAGCTCCAGGCCGGGGCCGAGGAAGGCGATGAACGTCATCACGGCATAGCCGGCCCACGCGACCCCGAACAGCCGAGGACGTCGGCCGTAGACCGCCAGCGCCAGCCCGGCGAGAACGAGCTCGGCCGGGAGGTAGGCCAGCCCGGAGCTCAGCGCCGGGCCCACCTCGGCTGCGTCGCCGACCGACACTGCCGTCGTGAGGCCCAGCACGAGCGAGGATCCGAGCACGATGGTGACCAGCCCCGCCAGCACGACCACCGAGTGCGCGGCGAGCCAGCGGGCTCGGGACAAGGTGCCGGACAGCCGGCTCTCCAGTCGCCCCTGGGCCTCCTCGACCCGCAGCGTGCCGATGGCCTGCACGACGTACCCGGCCGCGATGACGGCCAGGTAGAGCTGGGCTGCCGCGACGAACCCGTCCAGGGGCCGAGCGTCGGCGATGCCCATGGCATCGGCGAGGGCGGGGTTGCCGGCCATCGCCTCGAGGAGCTGCTGGGAGAGCGCGCCCATCATCGCGGTGAGCGCGATGCCGCCGGCGAGCCAGCCGAGGATGGCGGGCCGGTGGATCCACAGCGCGAGGCCCATCGGGCCGCGCAGCCGCGCCGACGCACGCGCGGGGCCGGGGCCGCCGCGGACCAGGGCGCTGCCGAGGTCGCGCCGGGCGGCCAGCCGCAGCGCCGCGCCGCCCAGGGCGAGCCCGGCGGCGAGCGGGATGGCCAGGGTCCACCACCGCTGGTCCGCGAACGGCGCTGCCCTCTCCGCCCAGCCCAGCGGGGACAGCCAGGTCAGCCAGGTCTCGGTCACGTCGCCGACGCCTCGCAGGACGTACGACGCCGCCAGCACGATCAGGCTCCCGGTGTAGACCCCTCGGGCGTGCGGGGTGAGCTGCGCGAGCAGGGCTGCCAGGCCGGCGAAGACGAAGGCCAGCGCGCACAGGGAGAGGGCGTAGAGCACGGCGCCGCTGAGCGGCACGCCGCAGACCGCCATCCCGACCGCGAACAGCACCCCCACGGTGACGATCGTGGCGGTGGTCACGAGCTGCGCAGCCAATGCGGGTTGGTGGCGGGAGACGCGTCCGCCGAGGAGGAGCTCGAGGCGGCCGGACTCCTCCTCGCGCCGCGTCGCCCGCGCGGTCAGGCTGATGCCGAGCAGCGGCAGCAGGAAGGCGGCGAGGAAGCCGAACTCGTCCTGGATCACGCCGCCGAGGGAGTCGATGCCCTCCACCTTGCCGTTGATCGCGACCAGGGCGTTGCCCGAGGTGACGGCCTGTGCGTAGGTGTCGATCTTGGCCGGGGTGTCGTAGAGCGCGGCGATGCTCGCTGCGGTGCCGATCAGGCTCGCCCCCAGCACGAGCACCCAGGCGAGGGCGCTGCGCCGCTGGACGCGGGAGGTGATGCGGAGCATGGTGCCCAGGCCGTGGGGGCGGGTCGTGGGGTCCAGGAGCTGGGCGGTCATCGCGGCGCCTCGGCGAGAGCTCCGTCCGAGTCCTCGGGGTCGCGGTCCTGGTCCTGCCCGTAGCTGCGCAGGAACAGCGCGTCGAGGCTCGGAGGCGTGACCGTGAGCGTGTGGATGCCCGCCGCGTGGAGCCGTCCGATGACGGGGTCGAGGTGCTCGGGGTCGACGGTGAACCGGGAGTCCACGCGTCCCTCGGTCCGCTCCGCGCGATGATCGGCGACCCCGTCGGCCCCGGCCAGTCCGTCGGGCTCGCGTGCGGTGACCGCGCGGACGGTGCTCCGGGTGTGCCGGCGCAGGTCGGCCAGCGTGCCGGCGGTGACGGTGCGGCCGCGACGGATGATGCTGACCCGGTCCGCCAGCGCCTCCACCTCCCCCATGAGGTGGCTGGACAGCAGCACGGTCACGCCCTCGGCCCGCCGGTCGCGCACGCACTGCTGGAAGGCCTGCTCCATCAGCGGGTCGAGTCCCGACGTCGGCTCGTCGAGCAGCAACAGGTCCGCGTCGGCGGCCAGGGCGGCGACCAGGGCCACCTTCTGCCGGTTGCCCTTGGAGTAGTCGCGGACGCGTGTGGTCGGGTCGAGCTCGAACCGCTCGAGGAGGTCCGCGCGGCGCCGCGCGTCGACCCCGCCCTGGGTGGCGGCCAGGACGTCGAGGCACTGACCCCCGGTCAGCGCCGGCCACAGGGAGACGTCACCGGCGACATAGGCGAGCCGCCGGTGCAGGCGCGCGGCGTCGTGCCAGGGGTCGCCGCCGAAGAGCTCGGCATGACCGGAGGTGGCCCTCATCAGCCCGAGCAGCACGCGGATGGTCGTGGACTTGCCGGAGCCGTTGGGACCGAGGAAGCCGTGCACCTCCCCTGGGCGCACGGTGAGGTCGAGCCCGTCGAGGGCCCGGACACTGCCGAAGAGCTTGGTGAGTCCCTCGGTGCGGATGACGGCGTCGGGATCGGTCATCACGGTGACTCCTTCTCAGGTGCGGTGAACGCGCCTCCGGCGTACACGGCGGTGGCATCCCTGGCCCACCGCTGCAGGCCGGCGGGGGTCAGCGGGTCGTCGCCGATGGCGGTGGCGATCTGGTTGCGCAGCAGGATCACCGCGAGGTCGTTGACCAGCAGGAACGCCGCCCGAACCGACGGGTCCTCCGAGGGGGTCGCGACGCCGCTGGCGACCATCGCGTCGACGAGGCGCCGGGTGGCGGCGTACCACCGGCCGAAGAGCGCGGCGCCGGTCGGGTCGTTGGTGAGCAGCAGGCGGCGCAGGTAGGCCGGCAGCGGGGACCCGTACGGGAAGACCCGGGCGAACGCCTCGGCGACGGACGTGGGCGCCTCTCCCCTGGCGAGCATCTCGGCGAGGTCCTGGTCGTCGAGCTCGGTGAAGATCGCGTCGAAGGACTCGGCCGCATAGGCGTCCACCGCGGTGCGCAGCCCGTCCTTGCTCCCGAAGTGGTGGACCACCAGGCCGGGCGAGACGCCCGCGGCGGTGGCGATCGCGCGCACCGTGACCGCATCGTGCCCGCGCTCGGCGAACAGCCGGAGAGCGGCGTTGCGGATGTTCGCCCGCGCGGTCAGGTCCCGCTCGTCGATACCTGAACTCATAGTCAACATGCTAAACGTCTGTTCAGCACCGCGGAAGAGGGCCGCACGACCGCGACGACGGTCCGCCGGCCGGCAGCAAAGGGAGGTCAGGCTGTGGTGAGCCCGGGAACCAGCGTCACCGGTAGCCGACGTCGACCCGCCCGAAGGCACCGAGCTTGTGGTCGGCGCGGAAGTACTCGTGGTCCGTGGCGACCCGGTCAGCCGCCTCCGCAGCGAAGCGGAGCACGTCGTCGACGAACAGCTCCTGCGGTCGCATGACGTCGAGGATCGCCGGCTCGATGTCGTAGTCGACACGTCCGGCCTCGTCGGACAGGGCGTGGGCCTGGGCGACCGTCCGCCCGCAGGTCTCGGCGTACTCCTGCCAGTCGGACTTCGACAGGTCGCCGAGGTCGACCGAGTCGCGGTAGGGCGCCCGCTCGCGGAGGATGAAGCTCAGTCCGTCGAAGTCGATGCTGCCGTAGAAGACGTCGCCGCGCACCAGCTGGACGTCGTGTGCGTGGGCGACCCGGTCCGCGTTGGCGTCGAGCATGTAGTCCGAGGGCGGCACCAGCCCGGCGAGCGCGGAGCGGCGGGCCTGCTTCATCTCGAGCACGAGGTCGTCGGTGCCGTCCTGGTTCGGCCCTTCGATGAGCAGGTAGTAGCGGGCCAGCCCGAGCGAGGCGGTGCCCTGCCCGTGGCGTTCGCAGACATCCTTGACGCGCATCTCCCCGGCCCGGTCCGGAAGCGCACCACCGCGGCCGGCGACGAAGGTGTCGATCGCGGCCTGGAACTCGTCGCGGCGTCCCGTCAGCGGCACGAGATCCTTGTCGTTGCGGAAGCCTCTGCTGTACTCGTCGAGGTAGTTCGAGGCCAACCACGTCGAACGGTCACGCACCGCGTTGCGGATCAGGCCCGCCACGACGGGCGGAGAGTTGTCCACGCGGAACTGCTGGTCCGACTCGCTGGGCGACGACGCGAAGCCGCTGATCCCCTGCACGTAGCCCTCGACGAAGGCGCGGGCGACCTTGCGCTGCCGCTTCCTGCCGTGACCACCCTTCTCCCCCACGGCGATCATGAAGCCCACCGCGCCCCTCTTCAGGTCCCAGCTGAAGGGCGCGTAGGAGGCCTCGTCGACGTCGTTGACCCCGAAGATCGGCACGTTGTCCGCACTCGGCATCACCCCGAAGTTCTCGGGGTGGAGGTCCCCCAGAGCGAGCACGGTGGGGTTCAAGGCGTCCTCGCCGGCGAGGTCGCGGTAGAACAGCAGCGCCGTGCCGCGAAAGAAGGAGAACAGGGAGCCCGCGAGCTTGTCGAACTTCGCCGCCGCCTCCTCGCTGCCCCCCACGATCCGCCGCTCGTGGTCCTCCCGGATGGTCTCGCGCACGTGGCGACGGCGGTCGTTGCCGGTGAGCATGCGCGGCAGCATCACCATCTCGCCGCGGGCGCGCGCGGCAGCGAGCGACGCGAAGGCGTCGAACCGCGACGCCACCACCGCCGCAGCGGACCTGGGCATCCCCGGCTTCTGCGAAGCCTGGTCGTCCTCCTCGCGAAGTGCCTCGACCAGGTCGTCGCGCGTCATGCGCGAGCGTCCGGGCAGCCCGCGCTCCCGCGCGACGCCGTAGAGCTCCTCGCGCGAGGCCGACTCCAGGTCGTCCGCGGACATTGCTGTGTTCGTCTTCTTCGCCACGGTGAGCACCTACCCGCCGCGCCGGCACCTCAGACAGAGGTGCTGGGCTTTCACCTTCCGCCGACTGGCTCGCCGCACCGGACGACGTCCTCGTCGCGCGGACCGGGTCAGGTCGCGCCCCGTACCCATTCGCGCAGCGGACTCGTTCGGTCTGGGCCGCGTGATGGTGGGCCACCGGCGAGCGGTGGAAGGAGCCAGCGCCGAGGCACCCGCCCCGGCGTACGACGAGCTTGCTCCCGGCGGCGATAGCCCATCGCAACAAGGCGAAGGCGGCTTGCCGCGCGTGGTCGCGGCGGCACCGAGGCTGCCCATGACTTCGCCCTCGAGGACGATGGCGAGGTTGACAACGACCACATAGCGAAGGCGACCCTCACCTCGGCCGGACGGGAGCGGAGCCACGTGCGGAGCGGACCTCGTGATGGAGGAGTCTGTGCAGAGGGTGCCCGCGCAGGGGTGCTCACAGCACGAACGTCACGTGCGTCGCGGCCGGGCCTCGCCGGCTCGAAGGGCCGCGAGACCGAGAGCATGAGCCACCTCGCCGGGTGGGTCCGGCAGCGGCCACCGAGGTTCGCCTCGGTTGGGCTGTGGATGGTTCTCGGCGGCAAAGCCGCAGGTCAGACGGCTTCTTCTTCGTCTGAGAATCTCGGTGGCCGGTGGTCTGGTTGACGCGCCCTCGACAAGCTGCCGACCGACCTCGACCCCGAGCTGCTGGTCGCGGCCGAGGCCCACCTGCTCCACCTGGCAGCGACCCACCCCTCCGACGAGCTGCGCCGGCTGGGCAAGCACCTGCGCGAGGTCGTCGACCCCGACGCCGCCGAAGCCGAGCTCGCCGAGCGGCTGGCCAAGGAAGTGGCCGACGCCGACAAGGCGACCAGCCTGTGGATGCGCTCCGACGGCGGCGGCAAGGTCCGCGGCGGATTCGTCCTGTCCCAGCTGCCCTGCGGACGCCACCATCGCCTCGTCGACCGGCCCGGCTACGACACCACCTACCAGCCCGACGGCACCACCGTCATCACCCGCATCCGCAGATAGGCGCGCGCGACGGACGACGGACGCGGGACGAGCCGCTCTACCGGAACTGAGAGGGCCTGACCGCCGCGGTGACCGCAGCGGTGTACGCCTGGTAGCCCTCGGCGTTCGGGTGAAGGGCGCCGGCCGGGTCGAACGGCCCGTTCAGCCAGGCGTCCGGCGCGTTGACGCCGTGGTCGCGGAACCGCTTGGTCACGTCGAGGAACTGGAAGCCGTGATCGGCCGCGACGCGTGCGATGACGCCATTGAGCACATCAGCGCCGTCGTTGAGATCCTGCTGCTCGGCAACCGACGCACCGAGGAACGGCCCATACTCGGGGGAGAACAAGCGCGGGTACCCGATGACGATCACGTGCGCCTGTGGCGCGCGGGCCTCGATCTTCGCGTACACGGCGTCCAGCAGGCCGGGCAACACGCCTTGCACGGTCGCGATGGACGCCGCGAGCGCGCCTGCGCACTGGGCGTCGGTGCCGCGCAGGCACGCGACGACCGCCGACGACCAGCCGATGTCGTTGCCGCCGATGCTGATCGTCACCAGGTCGGTGTCGCTGTCCAACGCCTCCAGCTGGCCGCCCGAGACCAACGACGTGGTCGTGGCACCGGCACAGGCGACGAAGTCGTCGAGGTCGATCTTCATCCGTCCATCGATCTGGACGGCGTACGCGGCGTCCGACTGCCCACAGGGGGCGTAGGGCGGGACACCGTAGCCGGAGGCATAGGAGTCACCGAGCGCGTCGTAGTCGATGGACTGCCGAGGCGCAGCAGACGCGCTCGCGACTCCCAGGACTGCAGGACCGACAAGAGACAGGGCCGCCAGCATCGACATGGCGGACCGCGACATGCGCTTCACCCGCGTGAACCTAACAGCCGACCGTCCAGCCGTCCATCCGTGCCCGAGGCGGCCCGCCACGTCGACCTGAGCGAGCGGGCTCGCCGGGTCGGTGGCGCCCCACCACACGCGAGCTCAGCGCCGGGGGCCCGCGACCGCGAGGATCTCCGGCTGCGCGAAGAGCTCGCGAGCCAGCGCGTGGACCTCGTCAGCGGTGACCCCGTCGATCCGGGACAGCGTGTCGTCGATGCCCGGCAGGTCGCCGTACAGCAGGTCGGCCTTGGCGATCCGGGACATCCGCGAGGCGGAGTCCTCGAGGCCGAGCACCAGTCCCCCGCGCAGCTGCCCCTTGCCCCGCGCCAGCTCCTCCTCGGTGACGCCGCCGGTGGACAACGATGCCAGCGAGCCGCGCACCACGGTCAGCACCTCGTCGAGCTTGGGCGGGAGGCACGACAGCCCGACGCACAGGGCGCCGGAGTCGGCGGTGTGGATCGGGTAGGAGTAGACCGAGTAGGCCAGGCCGCGCTCCTCGCGCACCTCCTGGAACAGGCGCGACGACGAGCCGCCGCCGAGGATCGTCGACAGCACGCCGAGGGCGTAACGGCGCTCGTCCTCGCGGCCGATGGCGTTGAAGCCGAGGATGACGTTGGCCTGCTCGAAGGGCCGCTGGACGGTCAACGTCCGCCCGACGGCTCGCTTGAACGGGGTGGCCGGCCGGGGCGACGTCGGCGTGCCCGGCGCGGAGGAGAAGTCGAACGCCTTCTTGACCAGGCGTAGGACGGCCCTGTGGTCGACGTTGCCGGCGACCGCGACGACCATGTTCTCCGCCGTGTAGTGCCGGCGGTAGAACCGCTCGATCTGCGCGCGGGTCAGCGCCGTCACCGACGGCGCCGTGCCGCCGACCGGGCGGCCGAGCGGGCTGGAGCCCCAGGCGGCCGCAGAGAACAGGTTGGCGACGACGTCCTCGGGGTCGTCGTCGTGCATGGCGATCTCGTCGAGGATCACCTCGCGCTCGGCCTCCACGTCGTGGGGGCGCAGCAGCGAGTGGGTCAGCATGTCGCCGAGCACGTCGACCGCCAGCGGCAGGTCGTCGTCGAGGACGCGCGCGTGGAAGCAGGTGTACTCACGTGCGGTGAAGGCGTTGAACTCGCCGCCGACCGCGTCCATCGACGCGGAGATCTCCAGCGCCGAGCGCGCCGAGGTGCCCTTGAACAGCAGGTGCTCGAGGAAGTGCGAGGCACCGGACAGGCGGGGCGTCTCGTCGCGCGAGCCCGTGCCGACCCAGACGCCGATGCTCGCCGAGCGGACCCCCGGCATCGCCTCGGTGACGATGCGGAGGCCGTTGGGCAGGACACTCCGCCGGACCGTGGAGACCACGGCGCCGGCGGAGTCCCGCTCCGTCAGGACGGTGCGTGTGGTGCCCGGCGCCTGCTCGGCGAACCGTGCAGGCACGCGAGTCACTCGCTGTCGTCGGAGGACGCGTCAGCCTCGGACGGGGCGGCGTCCTCGGCGGACTCCTCCACGACCGGGATCAGCGAGAGCTTGCCGCGGTCGTCGATCTCGGCGATCTGCACCTGGATCTTCTGGCCGACCGACACGACGTCCTCGACGGCCTCGACCCGGCGCCCACCGGCCAGCGAGCGCAGCTTGCTGATGTGCAGCAGGCCGTCCTTGCCGGGCAGCAGGGAGATGAAGGCGCCGAAGTTGGTCGTCTTCACCACGGTGCCGAGGTAGCGCTCGCCGACCTCGGGCATCGTCGGGTTGGCGATCGCGTTGACGGCCTGGCGGGCGGCCTCGGCGGCCTCGCCGTTGGTCGCACCGATGTAGATCGTGCCGTCGTCCTCGATGGACAGCGACGCGCCGGTGTCGTCCTGGATCTGGTTGATCACCTTGCCCTTGGGGCCGATGACCTCACCGATCTTGTCGACCGGGATGCGCACGGTGATGATCCGCGGAGCCAGCAGGCTCATCTCGGCGGGGGCGTCGATGGCCTCGGCCATGACGTCCAGGATCTCCAGGCGGGCGTCCTTGGCCTGGTTGAGCGCGGCGGCCAGCACGTCGGCGGGGATGCCGTCGAGCTTGGTGTCGAGCTGCAGGGCCGTGACGAACTCGCGCGTGCCGGCGACCTTGAAGTCCATGTCGCCGAAGGCGTCCTCGGCACCGAGGATGTCGGTCAGCGCGACGTACTCCGTCTTGCCGTCGACCTCGTCGGAGATGAGACCCATCGCGATGCCGGCGACGGGCGCCCGCAGCGGGACGCCGGCCTCGAGCAGCGACAGGGTGGAGGCGCAGACCGAGCCCATCGAGGTGGAGCCGTTGGAGCCCATCGCCTCGGAGAGCTGGCGGATCGCGTAGGGGAACTCCTCCCGCGTCGGCAGCACCGGCAGGAGCGCACGACGCGCGAGCGCGCCGTGGCCGACCTCGCGGCGCTTGGGCGAGCCCACGCGACCGGTCTCGCCGGTGGAGAACGGCGGGAAGACGTACTTGTGCATGTAGCGACGCGTCTTCTCCGGCGAGAGGGTGTCGAGCTTCTGCTCCAGCGTCAGCATGTTGAGGGTGGTGACGCCCAGGATCTGGGTCTCGCCACGCTCGAACAGCGCCGAGCCGTGCACCCGCGGGATCAGGCCGGTCTCGGCGTGCAGGTCACGGATGTCGCTCAGCCCACGGCCGTCCATGCGGATCTTGTCGCGCAGCACGCGCTGGCGCACGAGCTTCTTGGTGACCGCGCGGAACGCCGCGCCGATCTCCTTCTCGCGACCCTCGAACTGCGGGGCGACCTGGTCGAGGACGGCGTCCTTGACCTCGTCGAGCTTGGACTCACGCTCCTGCTTGCCGGCGATCGTCAGCGCCTGCGCCAGGTTGTCGGAGGCAGCCGACTCGACCGCGGCGTACACGTCGTCCTCGTAGTCGAGGAAGATCGGGAACTCCTGGACCGGCTTGGCGGCCTGCTTGGCCAGCTCGGCCTGCGCGTCGCAGAGCTGCTTGATGAAGGGCTTGGCGGCGTCGAGGCCGGTGGCCACGATCGACTCGCTCGGCGCCTGCGCGCCCGACTGGATGAGGTCCCAGGCGGTCTCGGTGGACTCCGCCTCGACCATCATGATCGCGACGTCGCCGGTCTCGGTGACGCGGCCCGCGACGACCATGTCGAACACCGCGTGCTCGAGCTGCTCGTGGGACGGGAACGCCACCCACTGGCCCTCGATGAGGGCGACGCGCACGCCGCCGACCGGGCCGGAGAACGGCAGGCCGGAGAGCTGGGTCGACATCGACGCGGCGTTGATCGCCAGCACGTCGTAGGGCTGGTCGGGGTCGAGCGCCAGGACGGTGATGACGACCTGGACCTCGTTGCGCAGGCCCTTCTTGAAGGTCGGGCGCAACGGACGGTCGATCAAGCGGCAGGTGAGGATCGCGTCCTCACCGGGACGACCCTCGGACCGGAAGAACGAGCCGGGGATCTGGCCCACGGCGTACATCCGCTCCTCGACGTCGATCGTGAGGGGAAAGAAGTCGAAGTGGTCCTTCGGGTGCTTGCCGGCGGTGGTGGCCGACAGCAGCATCGTCTCGTCGTCGAGGTAGGCCGTGACGGAGCCGGCGGCCTGGCGGGCCAGCAGCCCGGTCTCGAACTTGACGGTGCGGGTGCCGAACTTGCCGTTGTCCAGAACGGTCTCGACGGCGGAGATGACAGGTTCCTCCACGGGAACTCCTCTTCGTGCTGAGGAGCGAGCGCGAACGCTGGACGAGCCATGTGCTCGTGGAGCCGGGTCCCGTCGGGACCTGATGCGGCCGGTCTTCGATCGAGGCCTGCGGGAATGTCTCAGCCCGAGGGCCACTACCGAGGACCGGGCCGACGATTCGCGTCTCGCTCCTGGGTGGATGGATCTTCAGTTGTGGGGCGTCCCGGGTGCGGGACAGGGCCGAACGTAGTCGGAGCGGCCACCCGTGGGGGGTAGCCGCTCCGGCGGGTTCAGCGACGCAGTCCGAGTCGCTCGACGATCGAGCGGTAGCGCGCGATGTCCTGGTCCTGCATGTAGTTCAGCAGGCGGCGACGACGGCCGACGAGCAGCAGCAGGCCACGACGCGTGTGGTGGTCGTGCTTGTGCTGCTTGAGGTGCTCGGTGAGGTGGGCGATCCGGTGGCTGAGCAGCGCGACCTGCACCTCGGGGGAACCGGTGTCGCCCTCGCTCAGGCCGTACTCGGCAACGATCTGCTTCTTGGTCTCAGCGTCGGTTCCTTGCGACAAGGGATTCTCCTCGATGTGGGTCTCGTTGCGCGGCGCGCCGGGGCCTGTTCACCCGGGCACTCTCGATCCGCGGCCGTTCAGACGGCAACTGGTCGAGACTATCAACGCGCCTCCCAGGACCCAAATCGCCGCAGGTCAGGCACCCACTCGACGCCTCGCACCGGCGTTGCGCGCCGTCGCGCGATGATGCAGGCATGGACGCCGACCTGGTCGGGGCCGTGCGGTCCGGGCTAGCGGCCCGGGCCGACCCGGTGCGCGCGGAGCAGCAGCAGGCCTACATGAAGTCGGCGATGCCGTTCCGCGGCGTCGGGATGCCGCAGACGCGCCACCTGACCCGCTCCGCGCTGCGGGTCCACCCGCTCACGACCCGCGACGGCTGGGAGGCGACGGTCCGGACGCTGTGGGACGAGGCGGCCTTCCGCGAGGAGAGGTACGCCGCCCTGTCCGTCGCGCGCGACGGTCGCCGCTGGCTCGACGCGGCCTCGCTCCCCCTGTCGCGGCACCTCGTCGTGACCGGCGCCTGGTGGGACCTGGTCGACGAGACGGCCCAGCACCTGGTCGGCGCGGCGCTCGCCGCGGGGCCGGCTGCCGTGACGCCGGCGGTGCGGGACTGGGCGGTCGCGCCCGACGTGTGGCTGCGGCGTACCTCCGTCATCTGTCAGCTCCGCCGGCGCGAGCAGACCGACCTCGACCTGCTGCAGTTCGCGATCGAGGCCACCGTGGACGACGACTCGTTCTGGCTGCGCAAGGCGATCGGCTGGGCGCTGCGCCAGCACGCCCGCACCGACCCGGACTGGGTGCTCGCCGAGGTCGAGCGGCTCGGCGACCGGCTCTCGCCGCTGTCGCGGCGCGAGGCGCTCAAGCATCTGGGGTGAGGCTCGGGCAGGCGCCGTCGGCGCGCGGCTCGCGCTCGCCCCCGCTCGTGTGAGGATGCGGTCATGGCAGCCACGAGCACCGAGACCGTCCACGGCGTCTGCAACCTGTGCGAGGCGATCTGCGGGGTGCTCCTCACCGTCGAGCGCCGCCCGGGGAACGAGGGCGGCGACCGGGTCACCGGCATCAAGGGCAACCCGGCCGACCCGCTGTCGCGCGGCCACATCTGCCCCAAGGGCACCGCGCTGGCCGACGTGCACGCCGACCCCGACCGGCTGCGGCGACCGGTCCGCCGGATCGGGTCCGGGCCGGACGCGCGGTGGGAGGAGATCGGCTGGGACGAGGCGATCGAGCTCGCCGTCACCGGCCTCGCCGACGTGCAGGCGCAGCACGGCGACGACGCGGTCGCGGTCTACCTCGGCAACCCCAACGTCCACTCCCTCGGCGCGATGACCCACGGCAGCCAGGTCGCCAAGGCGCTGCGGTCGCGCAACACCTACTCCGCCACCTCGGTCGACCAGCTGCCCCAACAGCTCATGGCGCACCTGCTCTACGGCCACCAGCTCCTGCTGCCGGTGCCCGACATCGACCGCGCCGACCTGCTGCTGGTCCTCGGAGGCAACCCGATGGCCTCCAACGGCTCGCTGTGGACCGTCCCCGACTTCCCGCAGCGGCTGCGCAACCTTCAGAAGCGCGGCGGCCGCCTCGTCGTCCTCGACCCCCGCCGCACCGAGACCGCCCGCGTAGCCGACGAGCACCACTTCGTCCGGCCCGGGAGCGACGCCGCCGTCCTCCTCGCGATGGTCCGCACCCTCTTCGCCGAGGACCTCGTCAGGCCGGCGGAGTACGTCGACGGGGTCGACCGCGTCCGCGAGGCGGTCGAGCCGTTCACCCCCGCGTGGGCAGCGTCGGTCTCGGGAGTCCACGCGGACGTGATCGTCAAGCTGGCAAGGGACCTGGCCACTGCGAAGGCCGCGGCGGCGTACGGCCGCATGGGGGTCTCGACCCAGCCCTTCGGCACCGTCTGCGCCTGGGCCGTCAACGCGCTCAACCTCCTCACCGGCCACCTCGACGCCCCCGGCGGCGCGATGTTCACCTCACCCGCGCTCGACATCATCGGCCAGGGGCTGGTCGGCCGCGGCGGCCACGGCCGCTGGCGCTCGCGGGTCCGCGACCTGCCCGAGACCAGCGGCGAGCTGCCCGTCGCGACCCTCGCCGACGAGATGCTCGCCCCCGGCGACGGCCAGGTCCGCGCGCTGCTCACGATGGCGGGCAACCCCGTGCTGTCCACCCCCGACGGCAAGCGGCTGGGTGAGGCGATCGCGGGGCTGGACTTCGTGGTCGCGGTCGACCTCTACCTCAACGAGACCACCCGGCACGCCGACGTGGTGCTGCCGCCGACCTCGGCGCTCGAGCGCGACCACTACGACCTGGTCTTCAACGCCCTCGCGGTGCGCAACACCGCCCGCTTCACCCCGGCCGTCATCGCGCCGGCCGAGGACGCCCGGCACGACTGGCAGGTCATGCGCGACCTGGCGCTCGGTCTCACCGCCCGCCGCGAGGCCCGCACCGGCAAGAGGGCCGGTCTCGCGGCGCGCGCCAGGCGCGAGCTGCGGCTGCGCACCTCCCCCACCGTCATGGTGGACCTGCTGCTGCGCCGCGGCCCGGCCAAGCTGTCGGTCCGGGCGCTGAGGAAGTCGCCCGACGGCATCGACCTCGGCCCGCTCGAGCCGCGCCTGCCCGGGCGGCTCGTCACCAAGGACAAGCGCGTCGACCTCGCCCAGCCGATCGTGCTCGACGACCTCGCCCGCGTCCGGTGGACGCTCGCCGCGCCGGCCGACGGCGAGCTGCTGCTCATCGGCCGCCGTCACCAGCGCGACAACAACTCCTGGATGCACAACACCCCGCGCCTGACCAAGGGCAAGCCCCGCCACCACCTGCTCATGCACCCGGCCGACCTCGCCTCGCGCGGCCTCGAGGACGGCGCGGTCGTCCAGGTCGCCTCGCGCGTCGGCAAGGTCCAGGTCGAGGTCACGGCGACCGAGGACGTGATGCAGGGCGTGGTCTCGCTGCCGCACGGCTACGGCCACGGCGCACCCGGCACGCGACTGTCCCGCTCCAACCAGGTGCCCGGCGTGAGCATCAACGACCTCACCGACCCCGAGGCGCTGGACGTGTCCGGCAACTCCGCGCTCAACGGCGTGCCGGTGACGGTGACCTCTCCTTGATCGAGCTGTACGACGAGCCGCAGCCGTTCCTCGCCGTCGCCGAGGACCACCTGCGTGCCGACCCGGTCGTCTCGACGGTGCTGGCCACCGCCACCTTGCAGGACCTGCGCGACCGGGCCGACGGGCTGCCCCTGCCCGCGGGCCGGCCCCGCTGGTGGGCGGTCGCCCGCTCCGCCGACGGC
Source organism: uncultured Actinomycetota bacterium (assembly GCA_963811385.1). GTDB lineage: Bacteria > Actinomycetota > Actinomycetes > Propionibacteriales > Nocardioidaceae > Marmoricola_A. Next base: position 331,954 of record CAWEQX010000017.1, read on the forward strand.
CGGGTCGCGGGCTGCGCCTTCCGCAGCCCGACGCCCTTCCCGCCGTACCTCCTCCCCATGCCGGACCACGACGCCGCCGACCTCGCTCGCCGGCTGCACGCGCGCGGCGAGGACGTGCGTGGCGCGTCCGGGACGACCGAGTCCTGCGAGGCGTTCGCCCAGGGATGGGTCGGGTCGGCCGGCGGCGAGGCACGGGTGCTCGTGCGCTCGCGACTGTTCGAGGTCCGCGAGGTGCTCGCGCCGACCGGTGTCCCCGGCGGGCTGCGGGCGGCCACCGACGACGACCTCGACGTGGTGGTGGCCCACCTCGCCGGCTTCCAGCACGACGCCGAGGTGCAGGCGGGGCGCGACCCCGGCGACCGCGCGTACGACGACCTCGACCGGGACGCGGCCCTGCGGCGGATCCGCCAGGGCGACCTCTTCCTCTGGGTCACCGACGCGGGGCCGGTCAGCTCGGTCGGCGGGCACGTCGCGGTCCACGGCGCGAGCCGGGTCGGGCCGGTCTACACCGTGCCCGAGCGCCGGGGCCACGGGTACGCCGCCGCCGCGACCGCGGCACTGTCCGCGCGGCTGCTGGCCGACGGCGTCCGGCCGTGCCTGTTCACCGACCTGGCCAACCCCACCAGCAACGGGGTCTACACCCGCATCGGCTTCCGGCCCGTGCGCGACACCGTCGAGCTGAGCTTCACCGAGCGCGCCGACGGGGCGCACGGACCCGCTTAGCACTTAGCACGCACGACCCCGGGCGCCCAGCGCGTCCGGTCCGTGACCCCTCGCGGTGCGCACCTGAGCCGAGTGACACAGTCCAGACGGGGAATGCCAGGGCACCGCCGTGCCTTGGACCCATGAGACGTGCACGCAACCCCTGAGAGGACGACGAGGTCACCATGAGCCTGCACCTGGGCGACACCGCCCCCGACTTCACCGCCGAGACCAGCGAGGGCACCGTGTCCTTCCACGACTGGGCCGGCGACAGCTGGGTGGTGCTCTTCTCCCACCCCGCCGACTACACCCCCGTCTGCACCACCGAGCTCGGCCGGGTCGGCCAGCTCAAGGACGAGTGGGCGGCGCGCGGCGTCAAGGTCATCGCGCTGTCGGTCGACTCCGCCGAGGACCACGCCGGCTGGAAGCCCGACATCGAGAAGTACGCCAGCACCACGGTGGACTACCCGATCATCGCCGACCAGGACAAGTCGGTCGCCGAGCTCTACGACATGATCCACGAGGGCGAGGGCGACACCTCCTCGGTGCGCTCGGTGTTCATCATCGACCCCAAGCAGAAGGTCCGCCTCTCGCTGACCTACCCCAAGTCCGTGGGCCGCAACTTCGACGAGATCCTCCGGGCCGTCGACGCGCTGCAGACCACCGACTCGGCCGCGGTCTCGACCCCCGTCGACTGGCGCAAGGGCGACAGGCTCATCGTGCCGCCGACGGTCTCCACCGAGGACGCCAAGCAGAAGTACGAGGACGTCGAGGAGCACACCCCCTACCTGCGCACCACCACGGGCCCCAAGGCCTGAGCCGCGCCACCGAGGGGCCGCGACCACCCGGTCGCGGCCCTTCGGCATGTCCGGTCCGGGGAAGGTTCCCGGCACCTGGAGCCGGAAAGGCTCCCCAGTCCCGGGGACGCCGTCGTCGCCCACCGTCACGCCTCCGGCGGCCGCGGAACGCCCCTGGCCCGGCGAGCCTCGGTCCCGTGCTCCCACCACCGGCCCGCGCCCTCCTCGCCCAGCAGGACGGCGTGGTCTCCCGGACCCAGCTGGCCGGCCTGGGGGTCGACGACTCCGCGATCGAGACCGCCGTACGTCGACGGGTGCTGGTGCGCGCCGGCCGCGGGGTGTACGTCGACCACACCGGCGCCCTGTCCTGGGAGCAGTCGGTGTGGGTGGCCTGCCTCCGCTACTCACCTGCCGTGGCCGACCCGCTCACCACGCTCGCGCTGGAGAGGATCGTGGACCGGCCCACTCAGGTCGGGGTGATGGTCGCCTGGTCCCGACGGGTCGGCGGTGAGCCGCGGGTGCGAGTACGGCGCACGCGGGCGTTCCACGCGCAGGCGCGGCTCGACCTGCACCCGCCTCGGCTGCGCCTCGACCACGCGGCGATCGAGCGGGTCGCCGTGCTCGACGACGAGCAGGCGGTGGTGGGTCTGCTCGCGGACGTGGTCGGGTGCCGCCGGACCACGGCGAGCCGGTTGGGTGAGCAGGCCGCCACCACCCCTCGGATCGCGCGCCGCGACCTGGTCACCTCCGTCCTGGCCGACCTCGAGGCGGGGGTCAGCTCGAACCTCGAACGGCTCTACCTCCACCGGGTCGAGCGGGCCCACGGCCTGCCGTCCGGTCTGCGGCAGGTGAGGACGCGGGTGCGCGAGCGCTGGACCTACCGCGACGTGGACTACCTCGACAGGCTCCTGGTCGTCGGGCTCGACGGACGGGCGGGCCACGACACCAGCCCGCAACGGTGGGCCGACGCCGAGCGCGACCTCGTCACGGCCCTGCAGGGCGGCCGGACCCTGCGGCTCGTGTGGCAGCAGGTGCTGGACTCGTGCCGTGCCGCCGCGGTCGTCGGGGACCTCCTCGGAGCGGTCGGCTGGCGCGGCCGGCCACGCGCCTGCGGCCCCGGCTGCTCGGTGCGCTGATCGGGGAGGGTTCCCGGCCCCTGGGGCCGGAAAGGCTCCCCAATCCTCGCGGGACGCGACCGAGGCGCTACTCCAGCGGCAGCTGACGCGTGGGCTGGTCGGCCGGAGGCTCGGGACCGCGGTCGCGGGAGGCCGCGACGTACGCCGCCCGGACCGCGATCGCCTGCTCGAGCTCGCGGACCACGCCGGTGAAGAACTGGGCGCGGTAGGTCTCGTCGGTCACCGCGAAGACGGTGAAGTAGAGCCCGGCGAAGGCAGCCAGGAAGGTCGAGACCTGCAGCAGCTCCACCGAGACGTTGGGCAGCCAGTCGAGGTTGTGCACGCCGGCGTCGACCACCCAGGCCTCCACGATCTCCTGCTGCATGGTGATCGCCCCGAACACCAGGAAGAACGCGAACACCGAGACCGAGAGCAGCAGCACCTGCACGAGCTGGGTGATCACGAGCACCAGGGTCAGGTTGGCCCGCTCGTAGCGGATCACGTGGGACTCCTCCGCCAGCACCCCGCCCCGCCGGGCCAGGCGGGCGGCCTCGTCCTCCATCGGCGTGCCCCGGCAGACCAGGGCCACCCGCTGGTCGTCGAGGTCGTCGTCTGCCCGGTCGATCTCCTCGGGCAGCCGGGTCACGAAGAACAGCAGCCCGAGCAGCAGGAACAGCAGGACGGTCACCCACAGCGACGCCCCGTCGAGGTAGGCGCTCATCATCCACACCTCGGCGTTGATGAACAGGAACGTCATGAACACCAGCAGCAGCGGCAGCGCCCGCGTCGCCATCGGCAGCAGGCGACCCAGGCTCGCCCAGGTCTGGGAGAGCGCGTAGGTCAGGATCGGCCGGGCCCGCAGCGCGGTGAGGCCGTAGACGACCAGCCCGGCGATCCCGAGGGTGAGCACGAACGCCGGCGCCACGGCGACGTCACCGGAGAGCCAGGCCAGCAGCCCGCCGGCCGCGACGCCGACCAGGACGGCGGCCACCGCCAGCGGCACGAAGCGGCGCGGGGCGAGTGCGGCGCGCACGCGGGCGCGCTCGGCCGGCACGAAGTAGGGCATCCCGTGGCGCAGGAACCAGGCCTCGGTCTCGACGAGCGGGTCCTCGGACCGGGGGCGGCGCAGCGGCACGTCAGGCGTTGTCCAGCGCGGCCCGCGCGTGACGCACGTCCTGCGCGATCGCCTCGCTCAGCTCGTCGCCGTCGTCGAAGCGGCGCTGCTCGCGCAGGTGGGCGACGAACTCGACCTCGACCTCCTGGTCGTAGAGGTCCAGGCCCTCGGGCCCGTCGATGACGTAGCTCTCCACCCGCCGCTCGCGCCGGCCGGGGAAGGTGGGGTTCTTGCCGACGCTGATCGCGGCCGGGTGCCGCTCGCCGCTGGGCAGGAGGCGCAGCCAGCCGGCGTACACCCCGTCCTGGGGCACGGCGGTCAGGTCCGCGGCGGCCAGGTTGGCCGTCGGCCAGCCGAGCCCGCGACCGCGCCCGTCCCCGCGGCCGACGACGCCGCGCACCGAGTAGGGACGGCCGAGCGCCTCGGCGGCACCCTCGACGTCGCCGGTGGCCAGGCAGGTGCGCACGTAGGTCGAGGACCACACCTGGGGTCCTCCGCCGAGCGCGATGCCCTCGACGATGAACTCGTGCTCCACCCCGAGCTGGTGCAGCAGCGCCACGTCGCCGGCGGCGCGGTGGCCGAAGCGGAAGTTGGCGCCGACCACGACCGCGCTGGCGTGCAGCGTGTCGACCAGGATCTCCTCGACGAAGCGCTCCGGCGCCCAGTCCGACACCTCGTCGGTGAACGGCACCACCAGGACGTCGTCAGCGCCGGCGTCGGCCAGCAGGTCGGCGCGACCCTCGACGGTGCTGAGCTGCGGCGGCGCGCTCACGGGGCGCAGCACCGCGATCGGGTGGGGGTCGAAGGTGACGGCGACGACGTGGCCGAGGTTGAGCCGGTCAGCCACCTGCCGAGCGCGAGCCAGCACCTCGACGTGACCCCGGTGGACGCCGTCGAAGTTGCCGATGGTCACCACGGTGTGACCGAGGCCCGCCGGGACCTCCTCGAGACTGCGCCAGATCCGCACTCCCGCCTCCTCGCTCGTCGACTCCGGTTGCCGCGCCCAGCCTCCCACAGGCTCAGCAGAACACCGCGATCGGTTTGCTGTCGCCGTCCTCGCGCGGGGGCACGGGCCCGTAGAGCCCGAGCAGGTCGCCGTCGGGTCCGAGCACCGCGGTCGGCGCGGACGCCAGGCCCAGGGCCAGTCGCTTGCCGTGCCCGACCCGCACCGCCTCGTCCTCGCCGACCTCCACGACGGGGAAGAAGCGGCGCGCCGACTCCCCCATCGTCAGCAGGGGCAGGGCTCCCGGCTCGAGGTCGTCCAGGGTGGCGGCGTCGGCGAGGGTCACGGCGCGCTCGCCGGCGCCGATGGCCGTACGCCGCAGCGCGGCCAGGTGACCGCCGCACCCCAGCGCCTCCCCCAGGTCGCGGGCGATCGCGCGGACGTAGGTGCCGCTGCTGCAGCGCACGCTCACGTCGACGTCGAGCCAGTCGCCCGCGGGCCGCACGGCGTGGACCTCGATCGCGTCGATGCGGACCCGTCGCGCCTGCAGCTCGACGGCCTCGCCGGCCCGGACCCGGGCGTAGGCGCGCCGGCCGTCCACCTTGACCGCCGAGACCGCCGACGGGACCTGGTCGACCTCGCCGGTCATCGCCGCCAGCGCGGCCCGGACCTCCGGTCCGGTGACCGAGCTCGCCGAGACCGCCGAGAGAGGGTCGCCCTCGGCGTCGTCGGTCGTGGTCGCGAAGCCCAGCCGGATCGTGGCGTCGTAGGCCTTGTCACTGAGCGCGAGGTGCCCCAGCAGCCGGGTCGCCCGGTCGACCCCGAGCAGCAGGACGCCGGTCGCCATCGGGTCGAGGGTGCCGGCGTGCCCGACCTTGCGGGTGCCGGCCAGCCGGCGGACCCGCCCGACCACGTCGTGCGACGTCAGGCCGGCCGGCTTGTCCACCACGAGCAGCCCCGAGGGGCCGGTCGCCCGGCTCACCCGACCTCGTCGTCCTCGGGGTCGTCGAGCCCGTCGGGCCCCTCGAGCTCACGCGGCTTGCGGTAGGGGTCGGTCTCGCCCGCGTAGGTCTTGCCGGCCGCGTTGGCCGCGACCTGGGCGTCGGACTCCCGCACCTGGGCGAGGAGCTCGTCGAGGTGGCGGGCGTTCTCCGGCAGCGCGTCGTGGATGAACTCCAGCGTCGGGACGTGCCGGGTGCCGAGCTGCTTGCCGACCTCGGAGCGGATCAGCCCCTTGGCCGACTCGAGCGCCACCGCGGAGCCGGCGACGTCGGACTCCTCGCCGAAGACGGTGTAGAACACGCTCGCGTGCTGGGTGTCGCCGCTGACCCGGACGTCGGTCACCGTGACGAACCCGAGCCGCGGGTCCTTGATCCGTCGCTCGAGCATCTCGGCGACGACCACCTTGATCCGGTCCGCGATCCTGCGGACCCGGGGGTTGGTCATGGTTCTGCCTTTCACACGAGGGAGGACCGCCGCCCGGGCGGCCGCCGCAGCGACCGCCCGACCGGCGAGCAGGGATCAGCCCCGCGGGATCTCCCGCATCTCGAACGCCTCGACCACGTCGCCGAGCTTGATGTCCTGGAAGTTGCGGAGCACGAGACCGCACTCGAACCCTTCCCGGACCTCGGTGACGTCGTCCTTGACCCGCCGCAGCGAGGCCAGGTCGAGGTTGTCCGCGACGACGTTGTTGTCGCGCAGCAGCCGGACCTTGGCGTTGCGACGGATGACGCCGCTGGTGACCATGCAGCCCGCGATGTTGCCGAGCTTGCTGGAGCGGAAGATGTCGCGGATCTCGGCCTGGCCGAGCGTCGACTCCTCGAACTCCGGCTTGAGCATGCCCTTGAGCGCCGCCTCGATCTCCTCGATGGCGTTGTAGATCACCGAGTAGTAGCGGATCTCGACGCCCTCGCGGTCGGCCAGCTCCGTCGCCTTGCCCTGCGGGCGGACGTTGAAGCCGATGATGATCGCGTTGGACGCCGCGGCCAGCATCACGTTGGTCTCGGTGATCGCACCGACACCGCGGTCGATGACGCGCAGCGACACCTCCTCGCCGACGTCGATCTTGGCCAGCGAGTCCTCGAGGGCCTCGACCGAGCCGGACACGTCGCCCTTGAGGATCAGGTTGAGCTCCTGGGCCTGCCCCTCCTCCATGGACTTCATGAAGTCCTCGAGGCTGCGGCGGACCCGGCGCTGCGCCTGGAGCGCGGCACGCTCGCGCGCCTCGCGCTTCTCGGCGATCTGACGGGCCATCCGGTCGTCGTCGACGACCATGAAGTTCTGGCCCGCCCCCGGGACGGCGGTCAGGCCCAGCACCATCGCGGGACGCGACGGGTCGGCCTGCTCGATGTTGTCGCCGTACTCATCGAGCATCGCGCGGACGCGGCCGTGGGCCGGACCGGCGACGATCGAGTCACCGACGCGCAGGGTGCCGCGCTGCACGAGCACGGTCGCGACGGGCCCACGGCCACGGTCGAGGTGCGCCTCGACCACGAGGCCCTGGGCGTCCTGGTCGGGGTTGGCCCGCAGGTCCAGGGACGCGTCGGCGGTGAGCACGATCGCCTCGAGCAGCCCGTCGAGGTTGAGCTCGGACTTGGCCGAGACGTCGACGAACATGACGTCGCCGCCGTACTCCTCGGGGACCAGGCCGTACTCGGTGAGCTGGCCGCGCACCTTGGAAGGGTCGGCCTCGGGCTTGTCGATCTTGTTGACCGCGACCACGATCGGGACCTCGGCGGCCTTGGCGTGGTTGAGCGCCTCCACCGTCTGCGGCATCACGCCGTCGTCGGCGGCGACCACGAGGACCGCGATGTCCGACGAGCGCGAGCCACGGGCACGCATGGCGGTGAACGCCTCGTGACCCGGGGTGTCGATGAAGGTGATGCGGCGGTCGTTGCCGTCGACCTCGGTGTGCACCTGGTAGGCACCGATGTGCTGGGTGATGCCACCGGCCTCCTTGGCGACCACGTTGGCACTGCGCAGCGCGTCGAGGAGCTTGGTCTTTCCGTGGTCGACGTGACCCATGACGGTCACGACCGGCGGACGGGCCTCCATGTCCTCCTCGGCGCCCTCGTCGGCACCGAACTCGAGGTCGAAGGACTCGAGCAGCTCGCGGTCCTCGTCCTCGGGGGAGACGACCTGGACGTTGTAGTTGAGCTCCTCACCGAGCAGCTCGAGGGTCGCGTCGTTGACCGACTCGGTCGCGGTGACCATCTCGCCCAGGTGGAACAGCATCTGCACCAGCGACGCCGGGTCGACGCCGATCTTCTCGGCGAAGTCGGTCAGCGAGGAGCCACGGGCCAGGCGCACGGTCTCGCCGTTGCCCTTGCGGACCCGCATGCCGCCGATCGTCGGCGCCTCCATGTTGTCGAACTCCTGGCGGCGCTGCCGCTTGGACTTCCGACCACGACGCGAGGGGCCGCCGGGGCGGCCGAACGCACCGCCGACACCACCGGGACGGCCACGACCGCCACCACCGGGACGTCCACCGCCGGCGGGACCGCTGGGGCCACCACCGAAGCCCGGACGACCGCCGCCGCCGCCACCACCACCGGGACGACCGGCGCCGGCACCTGCGCCGGGACGGCCACCGGGGCCACCGGGTCGCGCGCCGGGACCACCGGGACGGCCACCGGGGCCACCCTGGCGACCGCCGGGGCCGCCACCGAAGGCGGTCGGGGACTTGGGCATCATCGCCGGGTTGGGACGCGGCATGCCGGGACGACCCGGAGCACCGCCCTCACGCCCGGCCGGCGGACGCGGGGGACGGTCGGCGCCGCCACCCGGGGTCGGCGGACGCGTGCCCATGCCCTGGGGGGCGCCGAAGGGGTTGTTGCCCGGACGCGGAGCGCCGCCCCCGGGACGGGGCGCACCGGGACGCGGAGCGCCGCCACCCTGCTGGCCACCCGGACGGGGACCGGGCGTGGACGGACGAGCACCGGGCTGGCCGGTCTGGGCGCCGCCGGACGGGGTGTCGGGCTGCGCCGGACGCGGGGTCTCGGCGCGAGCCGCGGGGGCCGCGGGCGCGGCCGGGGCCTCCGGCTCGGGGGCCGGGGCGGGCTGGCGCGGGCCCGGACGCGGGCCCGGACGGGCGCCACCGGACGCCGGCTCGGACGCCGGAGCGGCCGGGGCGGCCGGGGCAGCCGGGCCCGACGGGGCCTCGGGCGACGTGGCCGCGGGGGCGGACGGCGCCGGGGCCGGGGCCGGGGCCGGGGCGCTCGGCGCGGCGGGGGTGCCGTCGGACGCCGGCGCTGCCGGGCGGGGTGCCGCGGCCTTGGCCGGGGCGGGGGCGGCGGACGCCTGGGAGCCGAGCTCCGCGGCGTACTTCGTCTTGAACTTCTTCTCGACCGGGGGCTCGATCGTCGACGACGCCGACTTGACGAACTCCCCCATCTCCTTGAGCTTGGCCAGGACGACCTTGCTCTCGACACCGAGCTCCTTGGCGAGCTCGTGGACTCGGACCTTTGCCACGCTTCTCCTCCTGGTCCGAGTCGGGATGACCGGACCGTTAGCTGTCGTGCATGCTCATCGGGAAGTACTCATCGAGTGCTCATGAGCTGCTGCTCCATCTCTGTCTGACGCTGTCGGTCGTACTGGTCTCGATCTGCTCCACGTGCGCTCTCACCTGCTCGGGATCGAGTGCGGCCCGGACACGGAGTGCCCGCGGGAACGCCCGACGCCGCAGGGCGGAGTCGAGGCACGCTGTGGAGCGGTGGAGGTAGGCACCACGCCCCGGTGAGCGGCCGGCCGGATCGGGCACGAGAGCCCCATCCTGCGCGACCACACGCAGCAGATCCTGCTTGGCTGCCCGCTGCCGACATCCCACGCAGGTCCGGACCGGGTGCGACGTCGTGGTCGGCACAGATCAGTTCCTGATGGTCGGGCGGGGAGCGGACAACCGTCGTCCAGCATAGCCCGCCGGGCCACGCAGGCCGAATCGGCGTCAGCGCGTGCGGACGTCCCGCCCCGTGACGGCCGGGTCCTCGTCGGAGCGGATGTCGATGCGCCAGCCGGTCAGGCGCGCGGCCAGGCGGGCGTTCTGCCCCTCCTTGCCGATCGCCAGCGACAGCTGGTAGTCGGGGACGACCACGCGCGCGGACCTGGCCTCGGCGTCGACCACCTGCACCGAGGACACCCGCGCCGGGGACAGCGCGTTGCCGACCAGCCGCGCCGGGTCGTCGGACCAGTCGACGATGTCGATCTTCTCGCCGTGCAGCTCGTGCATCACGTTGCGCACCCGCTGCCCCATCGGGCCGATGCAGGCGCCCTTGGCGTTGACGCCCGGGACGGTCGACCTGACCGCGATCTTGGTGCGGTGCCCGGCCTCGCGGGCGATCGCGCAGATCTCGACGGTGCCGTCGGCGATCTCGGGGACCTCGAGGGCGAACAGCTTCTTGACCAGGTTGGGGTGGGTGCGCGAGAGGTGCACCTGCGGACCGCGCATGCCGCGGCGCACGCTGATCACCAGCGCCTTGAGGCGGGTGCCGTGCTCGTAGCGCTCGCCCGGCACGCGCTCCGGCGCCGGCAGCATCGCCTCGAGCCGGCCGAGGTCGACCAGCACGTCCTGGGGGTCGCGGCCCTGCTGGATGGTGCCGGAGACCAGGTCCCCCTCGCGACCGGAGAACTCGCCGAACTTCACGTCGTCCTCGGCGTCGCGCAGCCGCTGCAGGATCACCTGCTTGGCCGTGGTCGCGGCGATCCGGCCGAAGCCCTCGGGCGTGTCGTCGTACTCCCCGACCTTGGTGCCCTCGTCGTCGAGCTCGGCGGCGAGCACCTGGACGCGGCCGCTGCGGCGGTCGATCTCGACCCGCGCCTCCGTCTTGGCGCCCGGGGTCTTGTGGTACGCCGTGAGCAGGGCCTGCTGCAGGGCGTCGACGAGGATGTCGAAGCTGATGTCCTTGTCGCGCTCGAGCGCGTGCAGGATCGCCATGTCGATGTCCATGCCTCAGCCTTCCTTCCGGTTGAACTCGACCTGGATGCGCGCCTTGGCCACGTCGGCGAACGCGACCGCGACCGTGCCGTCGTCGGTCCCGACCTGGGCGTCGTCGTCGGTGGTGCCGAGGATGCGGCCGGTGACGGTGCGGCCGCCGGCGAGGGAGACCGTGACCAGGCGTCCGGCGTTGCGGCGCCAGTGGCGCGGCAGGGTGAGCGGCCGGTCGACACCGGGTGAGGTGACCTCGAGGGTGTACGGCTGCTCGCCCATCACGTCGGAGCTGTCCAGCAACGCGGAGACCTGCTTGGTGGCCTCGGCGATCTCGTCCATCGTGACGCCGCCGTCCTTGTCGACGGCCACGCGCAGGAGGCGTCGTCGGCCGGCCGGGGTGACCTCGACGGCCTCGAGGTCGTAGCCGCTGGCCAGCAACGGAGGGGTGAGCTCCTCGATGAGCCTCTCCCGGGTGTGATCCACCGCCACGGACTCTCCTCCTCTGCTGTTGTCGGTGCGGCGCGAGCGCCGCCCTCGAGGCGAACCCTACCCAAGGGGAGGGCCCCTGGCGTCCCCCTCGCGCCCCCGCGGGGACCGCGCACTGCCCGTTGTAGCCTTCGCGCATGCGCCCCACGACGCGCCCCGCGCGCCTGCGGCTGACGGGCCGGGGACGGCTGGCACGTGGAGTTCCCCGGTGAGCGGCACGCTCTCCCGGCGCACCCTGCTCGGGACCACCGCGGTGCTCGCCGCCGCGCTGTCGGCCTGCGACGACGTGCCGCTGGAGCAGACGCGGCCCGGCGCCCTCGACGCTGCTGCGCGACCCACCCCCGAGGCGGACCCCGACCGCGACCTGCTGCAGGCGGCGCTCCTGCTCGAGGCCACGCAGGTGGCGCGGCTCGAGCGGGTCCTGGGGCTGCGCCTGTCCGAGCCGGTGTCCCGCCGGCTCGGCGCGGCACGCGAGGTCCACCTCGCCCACGTCGAGCTGCTCCGCGGCGAGGACCCGGCCCCGACCGTCGCGCAGCCGGCCTCGGCCCCGCGCCGGCTGCTCGACCGGCTCCCCGCGACCGAGCTGACCATGGCCGAGCAGCACGCCTCCGCCGCGCTGAGCGCCCGGAGCGGACGGTTCGCGCGGGTCCTCGGGTCGCTGGCGGCCGCCGCCCGCCAGCAGGCCGTGGTGCTCGACGGCGGGAACCGACCGTGACCCCGGAGGAGGCGCTGCAGGCCACCCTGGCCGGCGAGGAGGCGGCGGTCGCGGCCTACGCCGAGCTCGGCGGGCGCATCTCGGGCTCCGCCTCGCCGAGGCAGGCAGCCGCGCTCCGGGCGGCGTACGAGGTGCACCGGGAGCGCCGCGACCACCTGCGGACCCTCATCACGCAGAAGGGCGGGCAGCCGACCCCGCCCGCGCCGGGCTACCGCGTGCCGGCGGCCGGCCGGCGCACTCCCCAGCTGCTCGCGGTCGCACGGTCGCTGGAGGAGCGCTCCGCCGAGACCTACGCCCAGCTCGTGGCCTCCTCGGCCGGGGAGACCCGCCGGTGGGCGGTCGTCGCGCTCGAGGACGCCGCGGTGCGCGTGCTGGGGTTCGGCGGCGAGGCCGAGGCGTTCCCGGGAGCCCCCGAGCTCAGCTGAGGCGGCGGACGATGTCGAGCACGTCCGCCAGCCGGTGGGCGACCGCGTCGGGCTCGCCCTCGGTGTGGCCGACCTGCTCGACCGGGATGTCGGAGTGCGGCACGTGGACCGCGCGCATGCCGACCCGGTGGGCGCCCCAGATGTCGTCGAAGAGCCGGTCGCCCACGAACACGCACCGCGACGGGTCGTCGACGCCGACGGCCCGCATCGCGGTGAGGAACGCCTGCGGCGCGGGCTTGGTCCACGGGATCTCGCTGGAGTAGACCGCCCCGTCGACCAGGTCGAGCACCCCGTCGCGGCGGAAGATGTCGTCGTGCCAGGTCCGGGGCCACACCGTGTTGGACAGGACGCCGACCTTGAGCCCGTCCTCGCGCAGGGCGCGGAACAGCGGTGGCACGTCGGGATCGGTCATCGTGTGCGGTTCCCACCACTCGCGGTAGGCGGTGAGCAGCGACTCGTCGTGCCGGAGCCCGGCCTCGGCGAAGATGTCGGCCACCGTGGCGCTGACGTGGTGGTCGCGGGCCCGGCCCCACACCGCCTGGTTGGCGCGCATCAGGTCCACGTGGGCCTCGGGGTGGGCGTCGACCGCGGCGGCCGCGAGCATCCGGGCCTCGTCGGCGAAGTCCACGGTGTGCCACGGCGTGAGCGTGCCGCCCCAGTCGAAGATCACCGCCTCGACCGGCCCCCCCGGCCCTCGCCGGGTCAGCCACGCACGGCCCTCACCAGGTGGGCGACGACCTCGTCCCGGGCCACGTCGGCCCGCTCCCCCGTCGCCCGGTCCTTGACCTCGAAGACGCCGTCGGCCACGCCGCGACCGGCGACCACGATCGTGGGGACGCCGACCAGCTCGGCGTCCTTGAACTTCACGCCGGGGCTCACCTTGGGCCGGTCGTCGAACAGCACGGTCAACCCCTGCTGGGAGAGCTCGGCGGCGAGCTGCTCGGCGGCCTCGAACACCGCGGCGTCCTTCCCCGTGGCGACCAGGTGCACGTCGGCCGGCGAGACCTCGCGTGGCCAGACCAGGCCGAGGTCGTCGTGGGCGTTCTCCGCGATCGAGGCGACCAGCCGCGAGGGACCGATGCCGTAGGAGCCCATCGTCACGGTGACGAGCTTGCCGTTCTCGTCGAGCACCTTGAGGTCCAGCGCCTCGGCGTACTTCGTGCCGAGCTGGAAGATGTGGCCGACCTCGATGCCGCGTGCCGCCTCGAGGGTCCCGTCGCGACCGGCGTCCTCGCAGGCGGGGCAGTGGTCGCCGGGCTGCACCTCGGCGGCCTCGATCGTGCCGTCGGCGGTGAAGTCGCGTCCGGCGACCAGGTCGACCACGTGCTTGCCGGGCTCGTCGGCGCCGGTGACCCAGCGGGTGCCGTCGACGACGCGGGGGTCGACGAGGTAGCGGATGCCGGACTTGTTGCCCTCGCCCAGCACGCCGGGGCCGAGGTAGCCCTTGGCCAGCTCGGGATGGACCTGGAAGTCCTTGTCGGTGAAGGGCTCGACCTCGGCGGGCTCGACCTGGGCGGCCAGCCGCTTCTCGTCGACGTCGCGGCCGCCGGGCACGCCGATCGCGAGCGGCTCGCGGGTGCCGTCGGGGTGGACCAGCACCACCAGGACGTTCTTGAGGGTGTCGTCGGCCTCCCAGGCCCGGTCGTCGCGGGCGTGGGCGGAGTTGAGGTGGTCGACCAGCGTCTGGATCGTCGGGGTGTCGGGGGTGTCCTCGACGTGGGCCGCGGGCAGGCCGTCGTACGCCGTGGGGGCGGGCGCGACGACCCGCACCGCCTCGACGTTGGCGGCGTAGTCGCAGGTCGTGCAGCGGACGTAGGTGTCCTCGCCGACCTCGGCGTTGGCCAGGAACTCCTCGCTCGCCGAGCCGCCCATCGCCCCGGACATCGCCTGGACGATGACGTAGGACAGGCCGAGCCGGTCGAAGATGCGGATGTAGGCCTGCCGGTGCGCGTCGTACGACGCCTGGAGGCCGGCCTGGTCGACGTCGAAGGAGTAGGAGTCCTTCATCACGAACTCGCGGCCACGCAGCAGCCCCGCGCGGGGACGCGCCTCGTCGCGGTACTTCGTCTGGATCTGGTAGAGGCTGACCGGCAGGTCCTTGTAGGAGGAGTACAGGTCCTTCACCAGCAGCGTGAACATCTCCTCGTGCGTCGGGCCGAGGAGGTAGTCGCCGCCTCTGCGGTCCTTGAGGCGGAACAGGTTGTCGCCGTACTCCGTCCAGCGGTTCGTCGCCTCGTAGGGCTCGCGGGGCAGCAGCGCCGGGAAGTGCACCTCCTGCGCGCCCATCGCGTCCATCTCCTCGCGCACGACCCGCTCGACGTTGCGCAGCACCCGCCACCCCAGGGGCAGGTAGGAGTAGATCCCCGGGGCCGCGCGGCGCACGTAGCCCGCCCGGACCAGCAGCCTGTGGCTCGGCACCTCGGCATCGGCGGGGTCCTCGCGAAGGGTGCGGAGGAACAGCGTGGAGAGGCGCAGGATCATGCGCGCAAGGCTACTTCTCGGGTCCGCCGCGTCTCGACGGGGTTTCGGTGCTCAGCGTCCGGCACGCCAGGCGCCGCGGATCAGCGGCAGCTGGAGCGGCAGACGCGCGTAGGCCGCGGCGCGGTAGGGGGTGCTCGGCGTGCGCGAGGCGTCGAGGGCCATCGTGAGGTTGCCCGGGTAGACCCCGAGCAGCAGGGCGGCGCTCGCCAGGCCCGCGGTGCGCCGGGTCGGCGGGAGCAGCAGCCCGGCGGCGCAGAGCAGCTCCGCCACGCCGCTGGCGTAGATCACCTGACGGTGGCGCGGCACCCACGAGGGCATCAGCGGCTCGAAGGTCTGCGGGCGCACCAGGTGCGCGACCCCGGAGGCGAGGAAGGCGCCGACGACCACCTTGGCGTCGGTGCGCAGCGGGGCGGCGTGGGACATGGGGCTCCTCCTGAGCATCAGAACAGGATCGTGGTGAAGCGGGCGGTCTCGCGGAACCCGACCCGCTCGTAGACCTTGAGCGCGGCGGTGTTGTAGGAGTTGGCGTAGAGCGAGACCACCGGCGCGACGTCGCGCAGGGCCTGCTGCACCACGGAGGCCATGCCGGCGGTGCCGAGACCGGTGCCGCGCAGCTCCGGGTCGACGTAGACCCCCTGGACCTGGCAGGCGTGCGGTGTCACCGCCGCGAGCTCGGCCTTGAACACCACGCGCCCGTCGTCGATGCGCACGAACGAGCGGCCGGTGCCGACCAGCTGGGCGACGCCGGCGTGGAAGACCGGGCCGCCGCCGTGGCTCTCCGGCGAGACGCCCACCTCCTCGGTGTGCATGGCCACGCAGGCGGGGTAGAGCACGTCGAGGTCCCGCAGGGTGCTGCGTCGCACGCGCGGGTCCGGCTCGACCAGCGGCGCCGAGGAGATCTGCAGGTGCGGCTGGCCCTCGCGCACGTCGCGCGGAGCCGGCCACTCGGGCTCGAGCCGCGACCACATCGTCGCGACGTCCGACTGCCGGCCCACGATCGCCGCGCAGGTCGGTCCCCGCCGCAGGGCCCGATCGGTGAAGCGCTCGAGCGCCTCGGGCGTCGCCATCGCCGGGATCAGGTTGGCCGCGCTGTGGCAGACCGAGACCAGCTCGTCGTCCTCGAAGTAGCCCCACATCTCGCCGCCGAGCCAGCGCGGCTCGAGCTTGGTCGTGCGCGCACGGAAGTCCGCGACGACGTTGACGACCGGGTCGCGGGCCAGCAGCGAGGTGACCTCCTCGAGGTCCCCGGGGCCGAGGACGCGCACGGCGCGCTGGGTGCGGAGCACGTCGCCAGCCTATGCGGACGGGACCGCTTCGGAACCCCCGACGAGCGACGACGCTGGTGCCGATCCGACGCGTCCGCCGGTCCCGACACCCCCGGGGGGATGGCGCTGCACGTCCCCGGTTCGGTGAGGTGGGGGCAGCATCCCACCCCCGAGGAGGAGCCATGACCACGTCCCCCGCCCCCACGACGGGCGGCACGAGCGGCAGCGACGAGGCCCGTGGAGCCTTCTCCTCCCGGACCGTCTTCATCCTGGCGGCCATCGGCTCGGCCGTCGGGCTCGGCAACATCTGGCGGTTCCCCTACGTCGCCTACGAGAACGGCGGAGGAGCCTTCGTCATCCCCTACCTGGTGGCCCTGCTGGTCGCGGGGCTGCCGTTCCTGCTCATGGACTACGGCCTCGGGCACCGCTTCCGCGGGTCCGCGCCCCTGTCGTTCGCGCGTGCCGGGCGTCGCAGCGAGCCGATCGGCTGGTGGCAGGTCGGGATCTGCTTCGTCATCGCCGTCTACTACGCGGCGGTCATCGCGTGGGCGGTGCGCTACACCTTCTTCTCGGTCGACAAGGCGTGGGGCTCGGACCCGGAGGGGTTCTTCTTCGCCGACTTCCTCCAGGCCGGCGACCCCGGCGTCACCTCCGACATCGTCAGCGGCGTCGCGGTGCCGCTGCTGCTGGTCTGGCTGGTCGTGCTCGCGGTCATGGCGCTCGGGGTGGAGAAGGGCATCGGGTCCACCGCGGTGGTCTTCATCCCGCTGCTGATCGTGGCGTTCCTGGTGCTCGTCGTCCGGGCGCTGTTCCTGCCGGGCGCGGGCGAGGGCCTCGACGCGCTGTTCCGCCCGGAGTGGAGCGCCCTGTCCGACACCGCGGTGTGGGCCGCGGCCTTCGGCCAGATCTTCTTCTCGCTCTCGGTCGGCTTCGGGATCATGATCACCTACGCCTCGTACGTCGGCCGGCGCACGGACATGACCGGTTCGGGCCTGGTCGTGGGCCTGTCGAACTCCAGCTTCGAGCTGCTGGCGGGCATCGGGGTCTTCGCCGCGCTCGGCTTCATGGCGCAGGCGAACGGCGTCGCGGTCGGCGAGGTCGCCTCCGACGGCATCGGGCTGGCGTTCATCGCGTTCCCCGCGATCATCAGCGAGGCGCCCGGCGGGGCGTTCATCGGCGTGCTGTTCTTCGGCAGCCTGGTCTTCGCCGGTCTCACCTCGCTGATCAGCGTGATCGAGGTGGTGATCTCGGCGGTGCGCGACAAGTTCGAGCTCGGCCGGCTCGCCTCGACGCTGGCCGTGGGCGTCCCCACCGCGGTGATCAGCCTGGCGATGTTCAGCACCACCAGCGGGATCTACGTGCTCGACATCGTCGACCACTTCATCAACCGCTTCGGCATCCTGCTCGTCGCCGTCGTCAGCATGGTCGTGCTCGCGTGGGCGCTGCGGTCGCTGCCGGTGCTGGCCGACCACCTCAACCGCGACGGGTCGGTGCACCTGGGCCGCTGGTGGCAGGTCATGCTCGCCGTGGTGACGCCCGCGGTGCTGACCTACATCCTGTTCGAGGAGCTGCGCGCGGTCATCGACACGCCCTACGAGGGCTACCCGGGCTGGATGCTCGGCGTGTTCGGCTGGGGCGCCGCCGCGGCCGTGATGGTGGCCGCCTTCCTGGCGACCCTGCTGCCCTGGCGGGAGAGCACGCCGCTGGAGCCCGTCGAGGGAGAGGAGTTCTGATGAGCACCGGAGCTGTGGTGATGATGCTGGTGGCGATGCTCCTGCTGTGGGGAGGCCTGGCGGCTGCCATCGTCAACCTGCGTCGCGGCACGCCCCACCGTCCCGAGGAGGCGCACCGCGACCTGTGAGAGCGGGCGGGGTGGCGCCCGTGCCGGCCCGTGCCGGCCCGTGCCGGCTCAGCCGACGGTGACCTCGGCGCCGCCCTCGCCCGGCTCGCCCTCCATCGTCTCGGCGATGCGCATCGCCTCCTCGATCAGGGTCTCCACGATCTGCGACTCGGGCACGGTCTTGATCACCTCGCCCTTGACGAAGATCTGGCCCTTGCCGTTGCCGGACGCCACGCCCAGGTCGGCCTCCCGGGCCTCGCCGGGACCGTTGACCACGCAGCCCATCACCGCGACGCGCAGCGGCACCTCGAGCCCGTCGAGGCCGGCGGTCACCGCGTCGGCGAGCTTGTAGACGTCGACCTGCGCGCGCCCGCACGAGGGGCACGAGACGATCTCGAGCTTGCGGGGGCGCAGGTTGAGCGACTGGAGGATCTGGATGCCGACCTTGACCTCCTCGACCGGCGGGGCGGACAACGACACCCGGATCGTGTCGCCGATCCCGCGCGAGAGCAGCGCGCCGAAGGCGGTGGCCGACTTGATCGTGCCCTGGAAGGCGGGGCCGGCCTCGGTGACCCCGAGATGCAGCGGCCAGTCGCCCTTCTCGGCGAGCAGCTCGTAGGCGCGGACCATCACGACCGGGTCGTTGTGCTTGACCGAGATCTTGAAGTCGCGGAAGCCGTGCTCCTCGAACAGCGAGGCCTCCCACACCGCGGACTCGACGAGCGCCTCGGGCGTGGCCTTGCCGTACTTCTCCAGCAGCCGCTTGTCGAGCGACCCGGCGTTGACGCCGATGCGGATCGAGGTGCCGTGGTCCTGCGCGGCGGCCGCGATCTCCTTGACCTGGTCGTCGAACTTCTTGATGTTGCCGGGGTTGACGCGCACAGCGGCACAGCCGGCCTCGATCGCGGCGAAGACGTAGCGCGGCTGGAAGTGGATGTCGGCGATCACCGGGATCTGCGACTTGGTCGCGATCGCGGGCAGCGCCTCCGCGTCGTCCTGCGAGGGGCAGGCCACCCGCACGATGTCGCAGCCGGCGGCGGTGAGCTCGGCGATCTGCTGCAGGGTCGCGTTGATGTCCGCGGTCAGCGTGGTGGTCATCGACTGCACGGAGACGGGCGCGTCACTGCCGACCTGCACCTTGCCCACCTTGATCTGGCGGGTCCTGCGCCGCGGCGCGAGCACCGGGGGCGGTGTGGACGGCATCCCGAGGGAGACCGAGGTCATGTGGAACCTTTCCGTACGGCGGCCGGGCCGCCCTTGAGTTGGTCAGCTGATGGTGACCGGGGCGACCAGGTCACCGACGATGAGCACCATGCCCATCACCAGCAGGGTGGCGGCCACGACGTAGGCCACCGGGAGCAGCTTGGCGACGTCGACGTAGCCGGGGTCGGGCCGGTGGCGCAGCCGGGCGATCCCCCGACGGACCGCCTCGTAGAGCGCACCGGCGATGTGCCCGCCGTCGAGCGGCAGCAGCGGCACGAGGTTGAACATGCCGAGGAACAGGTTGAGCCCGGCGAGGAGGGTCACCAGGAACCACGCGCGGTCGGCCAACGGGCTGGTCTGGTCGCTGCTCACCTCGCCGGCGATGCGTCCGGCGCCGACCAGCGAGATCGGGCTGTCCTGCGCCCGCTCCTCGGCCCCGACGACCGCCTTGGCGACGCCCCAGACCTTGACCGGGAAGGTGCTGAGCGCGACGACGGTGTCCTTGGTCATCGTTCCCATCTGCCGCACGGTGTAGAGCAGCCCGTGGTGCCGCACGACCGTGGCCGAGGTCAGCCCGAGGAAGCCGGCGTCGACGGTCTTGGCCGTGCCGTCGAGCGAGCGGACCTGGTTGACCACGGTGTCCGTGGTCGTGGTGCGCCGCTCACCGTCGCGCTCGTAGACGATGACCGCGCGTCCGGCCTCGTTGTCGCGGACGAGGTCGACCATCTGGCGCCACGAGGTGACCGGCGTGCCGTTGAAGGAGACCAGCCGGTCCCCGGGCAGCAGGCCCGCCCGGGCGGCCGGGGTCACCGGGTCGTCGGCGGTGCAGCCGCGGTCACCCTCGCTGGCGGGCACCACGCACTGCGAGACCGTGCCGACCGTCGTGGTCGTCTCGAGCGTGCCGCGGAACCCGAACAGGCTGGAGAAGAGGACGAACGCGATGAGGATGTTCACCAGCGGCCCGCCGGACATGACGATGACCTTCTTCCACCACGGCAGGCGGTAGAACAGGCGCGGCTCGTCGCCGGGCTGGATGTGCTCGGCCTCGGCCTGGCGGGCGTCGGAGATCAGCTGCCCCAGGAGGCCGGTGGTCATCTGGCGCGGCTGCCCGGTCGGGTCGTCCTTGGCCGGAGGCAGCATCCCGACGAGCTTGACGTAACCGCCCAGCGGCAGGGACTTGAGGCCGTACTCCGTCTCGCCGCGGCGGGTGGACCAGACGGTGCGGCCGAACCCGACGAAGTACTGGGTGACCTTGACCCCGAACTTCTTGGCCGGCCACATGTGGCCGACCTCGTGGAGCCCGATCGAGGCGGCGATGCCGACGACGAAGACGAGCACCCCGAGCACGAACAGCACCACGGTCACGCGTCGTTCCTCTCCGAGGCCGGGTCGGACAGGCCCAGCAGGCGGCGGGCCTCACCTCGGGCCCAGGTGTCGGCGGCGAGGACGTCGTCGACGTCGAGCCGCTGCTTCGAGGGTACGTCGTGCGCGGTCAGCACGCGCTGCACCGCGGGCACGATCTCGGTGAACCTGATCCGGCCGGCGTGGAAGGCCTCGACCCCGACCTCGTTGGCAGCGTTGTAGACCGCGGGGGCGGTGCCGCCGCGCTCCCCCGCCTCACGCGCCAGCCGCACGGCCGGGAAGGCCTCGTCGTCGAGCGGGAAGAACTCCCAGGTCTGCGCGGTCGTCCAGTCCACGGCCGGAGCGGTGCCGGGCACCCGGTCGGGCCATGCCATGCCGAGCGCGATCGGGATGAGCATGGTCGGGGGCGAGGCCTGGGCCAGGGTCGAGCCGTCGGCGAACTCGACCATCGAGTGGACCACCGACGTCGGGTGGACCACCACCTCGATCCGGTCGAACGGGATGCCGAACAGCAGATGGGCCTCGATCACCTCGAGGCCCTTGTTGACCAGCGTGGCCGAGTTGGTGGTCACCACCGGGCCCATGTCCCAGGTCGGGTGGGCCAGCGCCTGCGCCGGGGTCACGTCGTGCAGCTCCTCGACGGTCCGCCCGCGGAACGGGCCGCCGCTCGCGGTCAGCACCAGCCGGCGTACCTCCGCGGCGGAGCCGCCGCGCAGGCACTGCGCGAGCGCGCTGTGCTCGCTGTCGACCGGGACGATCTGGCCCTCCCCCGCCACCCGCGTGACCACGTCGCCGCCGATGATCAGCGACTCCTTGTTGGCCAGGGCCAGGACGTTGCCGGCCTCCAGCGCGGCGAGGGTGGGGCGCAGCCCGACGGCGCCGGTGATGCCGTTGAGCACCACGTCGCAGGAGTACGCGGCGGCCTCGGTCGAGGCGTCCTCCCCCAGCCCGTGCACGGCCGGGGCGAACTCCTCGACCTGGGCCTCGAACAGGTCGCGCCGGGACCCGCCCGCCGTCAGGCCGACCACCCGGAACCGGTCGGGGTGGGCGCGGACCACGTCGAGCGCCTGGGTGCCGATGGACCCGGTCGAGCCGAGGACGACCACGTCGCGTCTGTTGCGGTGGGACTGCACGGCGCCATCCTCCCAGGTGGGACCGCGCGAATGCCGCCGCCACAGCGGCGCCGAGCCCTACCCTGGTGCCGGGGCGCCCGAGCCGGCGCCCAGGAGGGAGCAGCCGTGGGCATCTCGGCCATCGGCCAGCGGATGAGTGCCGCGTCGATCCGCCACGCCCTGGCGACCGTGCTGGTGATGCTCGGGCTCTTCTACTACCTCTACGGCCCCCCGCTGACGCAGGCCTTCCAGCGCGCTGCGGTCGCCCGCTGCGTCGAGCTGACCGGCGAGAACTACCGGACCTACACCCTCCAGTGGAAGACCACGTGGTTCGGCTCGCTCGCCGCGCCGCACTGGCGGTGCACCGACCTGCGCGACGACGCCCGACAGGACTACGACCTCGGATGGTGGGTCGACCTCTGAGGCTGCCGTCGGCCGAACGGCTGCCGAGCCACCGAGACCCGGCGGCGGCGGGCGACCCCTGTGGTCGAGCCTCCTGCTCCCCGGAACGAGGCCCATGACGCCCGCGCGACCAGCCCTTGTCGTCCTGCCCGCCCTCGTGCTCTGGCTCGTGCCGACCCACGCCGACGCCGACGCCGCGACGAGCCCTGGAGGACGCTGACCTCCGCCGACGGGGCACGGTCCAGGGGTGCCGGGTTGCTGAGCGACCCCGTCGCCGCGAGGGCTCAGCCGTCGCGGCGGCCCCAGGGGACGCCGTACTCGCCGAGCAGGTCGAGGAACGGGACGGCGTCGAAGGCCTCAGGGCCGAGCACGCCGGCACCGCTCCAGACGCCGGTCGCGAGCAGCTCGAGGGCGACGACCGGGTTGACCGCGGTCTGCCAGACCACGCACTGATGGCCGTACTCGCGCATCGACCACTCGTTGTCGACCACGTGGTAGAGGTACGTCGCGAACGGCTCGCCCTGCTTGTCCTTGCCCGTCACGTGCAGGCCCGCACAGGTCTTGCCGCTCATGCGCGCCCCGATCGTCGCCGGGTCGGGCAGCACGGCGGCCACCACGTCGCGCGGGGAGACCTCGACCCCCTTGACGCGGACCTTCTCGGTGCGGTCGAGGCCGAGGGTGTGGAGCACCTTGAGGATGGTGATGAACTCCTCGCCCAGGCCGTACTTGAAGGTCACCCGCCGGCAGTCGACCCAGCGCGGCATGAGGAGCACCTCCTCGTGCTCCACGTTGACGCACTCGACTGGACCGATGCCCTCGGGGAAGTCGAAGACCTCGGGCTCGCTGAACGGTGGTGTGGTGAACCAGCCGCCGTCCTCGGGGTGGTCCTTCTCCCAGACCACCGGGGGGTTGAGGCACTCCTCGATCGTGGTCCACATCGAGAACGACGGCGCGAAGACCTCGTTGCCCTCGTCGTCGTGGACGACCAGGTTGGCGCCGTCACGGGTGCCGAGCTCGTCGATCTCGGAGAACAGGTGGTCCGCGGCGTAGCGCGCGAAGACGTCGGAGAGCCCTGGCTCGACACCGATGCCGACGAGCGCCAGCCGGCCGGCGTCCTCCCAGGCGCCGGCCCGCGCGAGCTGCTCGTCACCCAGCTTGACCCCGACCTTGGCATACGGCGCGTCGGGGTGGCGCTGCGAGAGCGACATCGCCATGTCGAGGTAGTCCGCACCGGCCGCGAACGCGCCCTCGAAGACCGGCATGTCGAAGACCGGGTCGACGGCGTTCATCACGTGGGTGATGCGGTGCTCGCGGCACAGCGCGGCCACGGCGTCCGCCGACGAGGCGTCGACCTGGGCCGCGAGGAACCGGTCGTCGGTCGCGGCCCCCCGCTCGGCCTTGGCCAGGTCGTAGTCGGCGACCACGACCGCGTCGTAGAAGTCGCGCCGGGCGGCGATGGCGGTGAACGCACCGCCGACGCCGCCGGCGCCGACCAGGAGGATCCTCATCGCGGTCGTCGAGCCCGTCGAGACCTCGACCACCCGGTCACTCACCGATGTAGGACATCACGTGCTTGATGCGCGTGTAGTCCTCCAGGCCGTACATCGAGAGGTCCTTGCCGTAGCCCGAGTGCTTGAACCCACCGTGCGGCATCTCGGAGACGAACGGGATGTGCGTGTTGATCCACACCGCCCCGAAGTCGAGCCGACGCGAGACCCGCAGGGCCCGGGCGTGGTCCTTGGTCCAGACCGAGGAGGCCAGGCCGTACTGCACGTCGTTGGCCCAGCGCAGCGCCTGCGCCTCGTCGGAGAACTTCTGGACGGTCATGACCGGACCGAAGATCTCGGTCTGGATCTGCTCGTCGCCCTGCTGGAGGCCCGAGAGCACGGTGGGGTCGTAGAAGTAGCCCCTGTCGCCGTGCCGGGTCCCGCCGGTGACGATGCTGGCGTGGTCGGGCAGGCGGTCGACCATGCCGGACACGTGGGCGAGCTGGTTCTCGTTGTTGAGCGGGCCGTAGTAGGTGCCCTCCGCCGCGGGGTCGCCGGTCGGCATGCCCTTCGCGGCCTCGGCCAGCGCGGCGACGAACTCGTCGTGCACGCCGGCCTGCACGAGCACGCGGGTGGCGGCGGTGCAGTCCTGCCCGGCGTTGAACAGGCCGGCACCGGCGATGCCCTCGGCGGCGGCCGCCAGGTCGGCGTCGTCGAAGACGACGACCGGCGCCTTGCCGCCGAGCTCGAGGTGGACGCGCTTGACGTCGCGCGAGGCCGACTCGGCGACCTGCATCCCGGCGCGCACCGAGCCGGTGATCGCGACCATCTGCGGGGTCTTGTGCTCCACCAGCGCCCGCCCGGTGTCCCGGTCGCCGCACACCACGTTGAGCACGCCCGGCGGCAGGAACTCCTGGGCGATCTCGGCCAGCAGCGTCGAGGACGCGGGCGTGGTGTCCGACGGCTTGAGGACGACGGTGTTGCCCGCGGCCAGCGCGGGGGCGATCTTCCAGATCATCATCAGCAGCGGGTAGTTCCACGGCGTGACCTGGCCGACGACGCCGATCGGCTCACGGCGCACCCACGAGGTGTGGTCGGCCATGTACTCCCCCGCCGACTTGCCGTCGAGGAGCCGGGCGGCGCCGGCGAAGAACTTGAAGTGGTCGGAGGCGTAGGGCATCTCCTCGTCCATCGTGAGCTGGACCGGCTTGCCGGTGTCCTTGCACTCGACGGCGTTGATCTCCTCGGCCCGCTCGTCGATGGCGTTCGCGAGCCTGAGCAGCGCGTGGGAGCGGTCCTGCGGCGTGGCGTAGCCCCACCCCTCGAAGGCGGCGTCGGCGGCGGCGTACGCGCGGTCCACGTCCTCCGGGCCCGACTGCGGGGCGGAGGCGTAGGCGTCGCCGGTGGTCGGGTCGATGACGTCGTAGGTCGCGCCGGACGCGGCGTCGACGAGCTCACCGTTGACAACGTTGCGGAAGGTCTGGGTCATGGGCCGAGCCTATCCAGCGGAGGAGGCGATCTGGAAGCGCTCCGAGACACGGATTCCGTCGTAGATGTGCCGGCCAACGGCACAATGTGGGTTTCTCGCCCGGATATTGCGACGGATTCGCTTGCCTCGTCCCACCCGCACCAGGCACCATGGGGAAGACCCTACGAAGGAGACCTCGTGTCCACAGACCCGATCGGCCCGGGCGCCACGCCGCAGACCCCGGGGACCCAGGGTGGCCTCGACCTGCAGCAGGTCGCCAAGGACCACCTCTGGATGCACTTCACCCGCCACTCGACCTACGACACCGCCGACGTGCCGGTGATCGTCCGAGGCGAGGGCCCCTACATCTGGGACGCCAACGGCAAGCGCTACCTCGACGGCCTGGCCGGCCTGTTCGTCAACCAGCTCGGCCACGGACGTCGCGAGCTCGCCGAGGCCGCGGCCCGGCAGGCCGGCGAGCTGGCCTTCCATCCGCTGTGGTCCTACGCCCACCCGTCCGCGATCGAGCTGGCCGGTCGCCTCGCCGAGTTGGCGCCGGGCGACCTCAACCGGGTCTTCTTCACCACCGGCGGCGGCGAGGCCGTGGAGTCGGCGTGGAAGCTGGCCAAGGCCTACTTCAAGCTCACCGGCAAGCCCACCAAGCACAAGGTGATCAGCCGCGCGGTGGCCTACCACGGCACCCCGCAGGGCGCGCTGTCGATCACGGGCATTCCGGCGATGAAGTCGATGTTCGAGCCGCTGGTCCCCTCGACCTTCCGCGTGCCCAACACCAACTTCTACCGCGCCCCCGAGCACGGCGACGACCTCGAGGCCTTCGGCCGCTGGGCGGCCGACCGGATCGACGAGGCGATCGAGTTCGAGGGCCCCGACACCGTTGCCGCGGTCTTCCTCGAGCCGGTGCAGAACTCCGGCGGCTGCTTCCCGCCGCCGCCCGGCTACTTCCAGCGCGTGCGCGAGATCTGCGACAAGCACGACGTGCTGATGGTCAGCGACGAGGTGATCTGCGCCTACGGCCGCCTGGGCCACATGTTCGGCGCCGACCGCTACGGCTACCAGCCCGACATCATCACCTCGGCCAAGGGCCTGACCTCGGGCTACTCCCCGCTCGGCGCGATGATCACCACCGACCGGCTGATGGAGCCGTTCCGCCAGGGACAGAACACCTTCCTGCACGGCTACACCTTCGGTGGGCACCCCGTCTCCACCGCCGTGGCGCTGGCCAACCTCGACCTGTTCGAGAAGGAGCAGATCAACCAGCACGTGCTCGACCAGGAGCCGGCCTTCCGCTCGACGCTGGAGAAGCTGCTCGACCTGCCGATCGTCGGCGACGTCCGCGGCGACGGGTTCTTCTACGGCATCGAGCTGGTCAAGGACAAGAAGACCAAGGAGTCCTTCGACGACGACGAGTCCGAGCGCCTGCTGCGCGGGTTCCTGTCCAAGGCGCTCTACGACGCCGGGCTCTACTGCCGCGCCGACGACCGGGGCGACCCGGTGGTCCAGCTGGCCCCGCCGCTGATCTGCGACCAGGAGCAGTTCGACGAGATGGAGCAGGTGCTGCGCTCGGTGCTCACCGAGGCGTGGTCGATCCTCTGAGGCGCGCGGACCGGCCTGCACGATCCTGAGGATGCACACCGCCCCCGGCACGAGATGCCGGGGGCGGTGGCGTTCGAGGTCGGTGTCCGGGCGCTCGGAGGACGGACCTCGAGGAGGGTCGGGCGCGCGGAAGGTCGGGCGGTATTCCGCGCACCCGAGATCGTGGGTGCTGCTGGTCGCGCTGGTCGTGCTGTAGAAGGACTGTTCAACCTTCTGATCCCACAGTAGCGCTCACGAGGCGCCGCCGCAAGGGGGTCTGCATCAGGTTTGTGCAAGGCATCGTGAGCCCTGCCTCCCGGGCCCGGGGACCGCTCAGGCGCGCACCGGGCGCGAGCGCGCCCGCTGGACCAGCTGCTGGCCCACCACCAGCGACAGCGCGAGCAGGAACATGATCGTGCCGATCACGTTCACCTGCATCGGCACGCCGCGCTGGGCCGCACCCCAGACGTACATCGGGAACGTCACCGTCTGACCCGAGTTGAGGTTGGTGATGATGAAGTCGTCGAAGGACAGCGAGAAGCTGAGCAGCGCGGCCGAGACGATGCCGGGCACCACGAGCGGGAAGGTCACCCGCCAGAACGTCTGCCACTCGTTGGCGTAGAGGTCGGCCGCGGCCTGCTCCAGGCGCGGGTCGAGCCCGTTCAGGCGGGCCTTGACCGTGATCACCACGAACGACAGGCAGAACATCACGTGGGCCACGAAGATCGTCCAGAACCCCAGCTGGCCGGCCAGGCCGCCGTTGACGAACAGGGCGAGCAGCGAGGAGCCGAGGACGATCTCGGGCGAGGCCATCGGCAGGAAGATCATCAGGTTGGACGCCGCGCGTCCCCGGAAGTGGTGGCGGACCATGGCGAAGGCCATCAGGCTCCCCAGCAGCGTGGCGAGGCCCGTGGCGAGCAGCCCGATGCGCAGGCTGACCGACACCGAGGAGCACAGCTGGTAGGGGTCGCACAGGTGCGTCCAGTTGCGGAAGGTGAACCCCTGGAAGTCGTAGCCCAGCCGGCTCTTGGGCTGGTTGAAGCTCATCAGGATGACCACGAGCACCGGCAGGACCATGTAGAACAGCACGACCAGGGCGAAGATCAGCACCAGGTGCCGGCCGACCCACTCCTTGAGCGCCCTCACACCAGCTCCTCGGTCCCGGCCTTGCGGACGTAGACGAACACGAGGCTGACGATGACCGCCATGAGGATCACCGACAGCGCCGCGGCCGTCGGGAGCGCGCTGGCGTTGAACAGCCCCTGGATGTCGTTGCCGATCATGCGGGTGCGGGTGTTGCCGAGCAGCTCGGCGTTGATGAAGTCGCCGCAGGACGGGATGAAGGTCAGCAGCGTGCCGGCGACCAGCCCGGGCATCGCCAGCGGCAGCGTCACGAGCCGGAAGGTCTGGATCGGCGAGGCGTAGAGGTCGCTGCCGGCCTCCAGCAGGCGCAGGTCGATCTTCTCCAGGCTGGCGTAGAGCGGCAGCACCATGAACGGCAGGAAGTTGTAGGTCAGCCCGGTCACCACGGCGAACGGCGTGGCCAGCAGGCGCAGGCCGTCGATGCCCGGCAGGGCGTTGAACACGTTGGTGATGTAGGAGTTGTCCCCCAGGAGCAGCTTCCACGACAGGGTCCGGACCAGGAAGCTGGTGAAGAACGGCGCGATCACCGCCACCAGCATGAGGTTCTGCCAGCGTCCCGCCTTGAACGCGATGGCGTAGGCGAGCGGGAAGCCGAGCAGGATGCAGGCCACGGTGGCGATCCCGGCGTAGACGAACGACCGGACGAAGGTGGGCCAGTACTGCGCGATCGCGTCGGCGTAGTTCCCCACGTGCCAGGTCATCTGGTAGCCGTTGAGCAACGAGCCGCTGGGGTCGTACAGGCTGCTGGCGACCAGCGTGATCGTCGGCACGACGAAGAACATCACCAGCCAGAAGGTGCCCGGCAGCATGAGGACGTAGCCGGTCCACCCCCGCTTCTGCGCCTCCTCGCCGGAGACCTGGCCGGCCGGCGCCCCGCCGACCTGTTCGACCGCGCTCATGCCTCGTCCCTCACTCGTCGTCGATCTGGGAGCCGGCGGTCGCGTCCTGGTCGTGGTCGAGCAGGAACGTGTGCTCGCTCATCCACGTGAGGTCCACCGGGTCGCCGGCTGCGAAGGAGACCCGCTTGCCGGTGTTCTGCTCGAAGGCCGACAGCTCCTGGCCCCACGGCATGCGGATGAGGTACTGCGTGCTGACGCCGACGAAGCTGACGTCGGCCACGCGTCCCCCGCCCAGCCGGTTGAGCCCCTCGACGTGGTTCTCCCCCGGGGTCTCCAGCGTCACCTTCTCGGGGCGTACGCCGATCCAGCAGCGACCCTCGACACCGGCGGCGACCTTCGTGGCGTGCAGCTCGGTGCCGTGGACGCCGACCGCGTAGTCGTCGCCCCCGCCCCGCACGACGTCGCCCTCGAGCAGGTTGGACTGGCCGAGGAAGTTGGCCACGAAGGTCGACGTCGGGTGCTCGTAGAGCTCGGCGGGCGCGCCGAGCTGCTCGATCCGTCCCGAGCTCATCACCGCGATGGTGTCGGCCATCGTCATGGCCTCCTCCTGGTCGTGGGTGACGTGGACGAAGGTGATGCCGACCTCGGTCTGGATGCGCTTGAGCTCCAGCTGCATGGAACGGCGCAGCTTGAGGTCGAGCGCGCCGAGCGGCTCGTCGAGGAGCAGCACCTGCGGGCGGTTGATCAGGGCCCGCGCGAGCGCGACGCGCTGCTGCTGACCGCCGCTGAGCTGGGCGGGACGGCGCTTGGCGTACTGCTCCAGCTGCACGAGCTCGAGCATCTCCGTGACCTTCGCCGCCACGTCGGAGGCGCCGGTGCGCTTGAGCCCGAAGGCGACGTTGTCCTCGATGCTCATGTGCGGGAAGAGCGCGTAGCTCTGGAAGACCGTGTTGACCGGCCGCTTGTAGGGCTTGAGGCTCGAGATGTCCCGGTCGCCCAGCTCGATGCGGCCGGACGTCGGCGTCTCCAGGCCGGCGACCATGCGCAGCGTGGTGGTCTTGCCGCAGCCGGAGGCGCCGAGGAGGGCGAAGAACGAGCCCTGCGGGACGGTCAGGGACAGGTCGTCCACGGCGACGAAGTCGCCGAAGCGCTTGGTCACCCCGACGAGCTCGAGATCCCCCTGGTGGCTGTGCTGCAGGCCGTCCTGCTGCTGGAGTGTGCTGGTCACCGTGCTCCGTCCGAGCTTGGTCGCCTGGGTCAGGCGCTGATGGCGGTCTGGAAGTCGCGCTCGTACTGCTCCGCCGTCTTGTCGTCGGTGGCCATGAACGAGAACGTCTGGGACAGGAAGTCGTCGGAGGGGAAGATCAGGGGCTCCTCGACCAGGCTCTTGTCGACCTTGGCCATCGCCTCCTGCGTCCCCTGGACCGGCGAGATGTAGTTGACCCAGGCCGAGACCAGCGCGGCGTTCATCGGCTGGTAGTAGAAGTTCATCAGGGCCTCGGCGTTGGCCTTGTGGGTGGCCTTGTTGGGCACGAGCATGTTGTCCGACCAGAGGACGAGACCCTCCTCGGGCACGACCCACTTGATGTCGGGGTTGTCGAACTGCATCGCGATGACGTCGCCGGACCAGGCCTCGCACGCCACGATGTCGCCCTTGTTGAGGTCGTCGACGTAGTCGTTGCCGGTGAAGCGGCGGATCTGACCGCTGGAGACGTAGCCCTTGAGCTTGTCGATCGCGTTGTTCCACCCCTCCTCGTCGAAGTCGGTCGGGTCGCTCGAGCTGAGCTTGAGCATGAACGACATCGTGTCGCGCATCTCCTTGAGCAGGCTGACCTTGCCCTTGAGGTCGGAGCGGGTCATCAGCTCCTCGAACGAGCCCACCGGCTTGGTGTACTTCGCGTTGTAGGCGATGCCGGTGAAGCCGCTCTGCCACGGCACGCTGTAGTCGCGGCCGGGGTCCCACTGCGGGCTGCGGAGGTTCTCGACCAGGTTGGCCTCGACGTTGGGCATGTTGCTCTTGTCGAGCTTCTGCAGCCAGCCGGCGTTGACCATCTTCTCCGCCATCCAGTCGGTCAGGACGAAGATGTCGCGGCCGATCGGCTCGCACGCCCCGAGCTGGTTCCTGACCTTGGCGTAGAAGTCGTTGTTGTCGTTGACGTCGGTGTTGTAGACCACCTTGATGCCGGTCTGCTTCTGGAACTTCTCCACCGACGGCATGCGCTTGCCGTCGACGTCGATGTACTCCGGCCAGTTGGACCAGACGACCTTCTGCTCCGACTCCGACCGGTCGGTGTTCGTGCAGTCGTCCTCGGCGCTGATCTTGGTGCCGGACGTGCCGCACGCCGCCAGCAGCGACGACCCGCCGAGCCCCAGTCCGGCGGCACCGAGGCCGCGGAGGAACAGGCGCCGGTCGACCTCGGGAAGGTGGTCGAAGACGGGCGGGAGTGCGGGGTTGCGACGGGCACGGGGCATGGAGCGTCCTCCTCGATCGGTTGCTGAGGATAATCGCATGAGGACCGGACAGCGACAAGGGAATCCGTTGTCACGATTTCGTGTCACCGCGGAATCGCTCGGTCTGATGGGGCGAAACCTTTGACGACATAGGTGCGCGGTGCGACGATCGCCCGGTGAGCAAGCCTCAGCCCCGGACGCCCCGGTCCCGCAACCACCTCGACGAGGTCTCCAAGGCCATCATCGAGCAGCTGCAGCAGGACGGCCGCCGCTCCTACGCCGCGATCGGCAAGGTGGTGGGCCTCTCCGAGGCCGCGGTCCGCCAGCGGGTGCAGCGGCTGATCGAGTCCGGGGTCATGCAGGTCGTCGCGGTCACCGACCCGACCGAGCTCGGGTTCAGCCGCCAGGCCATGATCGGGGTGCGCGCCTCGGGCGACCTCGAGCCGCTGGCCGACGCGATCGCGACGATGGACGAGGTCGACTACGTCGTCATCGTCGCCGGCTCCTTCGACGTCATGGTCGAGGTGGTGGCCGAGAGCGACGAGCACCTGCTCGAGATCGTCTCCAAGCGCATCCGCTCGCTGGAACAGGTCACCTCCACCGAGACCTTCGTCTACCTCAAGCTGCGCAAGCAGACCTACAGCTGGGGTGTGCGCTGAGCACTCCGCTGTGGTGGCCCGCGCCCGCGCCCGCGCCCCGTGCGCCCCTGCCAGGTCCCGTCTCGTGCGACGTCGCGGTCGTGGGGGCGGGGTTCACCGGCCTGTGGACCGCCTACTACCTGCTGCGTGCGGACCCGTCGCTGCGGGTGGTCGTGCTCGAGGCCGAGACCGCGGGGTTCGGGGCGTCGGGACGCAACGGCGGCTGGTGCTCGGCGCTCTTCCCCGCCGGGCCGGACCGGCTCGCCCGGCTGCCCGGGTCGTCGGCCGCCGCGGCACGGGCGCAGCACGCCGCCATGCAGGACAGCGTGGACGAGGTCGGCCGGGTCGTCGCCGCGGAGGGCATCGAGGCCGACTACGCCAAGGGCGGCACGGTCGTGGTCGCCCGCACCGCGGTGCAGCTGGCCCGGGCGCGCGCCGAGGTCGAGCACGCGCGGTCCTGGGGCCGTGACGACCTCGTCCTCCTCTCCGCCGCCGAGGCCGCCGAGCGGATCGGCGTGCCCGACGCCCTGGGGGCGACGTACACCCCGGACTGCGCGGCCCTGCACCCCTACCGCCTGGTGCGCGGGCTCGCCGAGGCGGTCGAGCGGCTCGGCGGGGTGGTCCGCGAGCAGACCCGGGTGACCGCGATCGAGACCGGTCTGGTCCACACGGACCGGGGCACGGTCCGCGCCGACGTCGTGGTCCGCGCGACCGAGGGCTACACGCCGGGCCTGCGAGGGCACCGGCGCGCCGTCGTGCCGGTCTACTCCCTCATGGTCGCCACCGAGCCGCTGCCCGACGAGGTGTGGGCCGGGATCGGGCTGGCGCGGCGTGAGACGTTCTCCGAGCACCGTCACCTGGTGGTCTACGGCCAGCGCACCGCCGACGGCCGCCTCGCCTTCGGCGGCCGCGGGGCGCCCTACCACTTCGGCTCCTCGGTCTCCGCCGCCCACGACGCCGACCCCGACGTCTGGGAGGCGCTGCGGACCTCGCTGCGCGAGATGCTCCCGGGGCTGCGCGACGCCGCCTTCACCCACGCCTGGGGCGGCCCGCTCGGCATCCCGCGCGACTGGTGCGCCTCGGTCGGGCTCGACCGCACCACCGGCCTCGCCTGGGCCGGGGGGTACGTCGGCGACGGCGTGAGCACGACCAACCTCGCCGGGCGCACCCTGCGCGACCTCGTGCTCGGCCGCACCACCGACCTCACGGCCCTGCCGTGGGTGCAGCACCGGTCGCGGCGCTGGGAGCCGGAGCCCCTGCGCTGGCTCGGGATCAACGCGGGCCTGCGGGCGATGAGCCTGGCCGACGGAGAGGAGCGCCTGACCCGTCGCGGCTCCCGGATCGCCCGGGCGATGGCGCCCCTGATCGGCGGCCACTGACTGCGGCCGCGGGCCACCGGCCCGACAGACAGGATGCTCCGTGCAGCCACGCAACCCGACCGGCTCGGCACCCACCCGGCGTACATGAGCTGCCTGTCGCCCGGCCTCGCGGGGCCTGTGGAGAGCTCCACCGCCAGACACCTGCGGCAGGCGAGACTGCCCGACATGCCCGATGACGAGATCCTCCGCCGCCTGCTCGGCCTCCGAGGAGGGGTCGCCCGCCGCCGGCAGGTCGTGGCCGTCATCGGCAAGCGAGCCCTGCGCGACGCGCTGGCCGACGGGGCGCTGGTCAGGGTCGGCCGCGGCCGCTACGCACTGCCCGACCTCGACGACGCGGCGACCGAGGCGGCCCGGCTCAGCGCGACGGTCTCGCACCGCAGCGCCGCCCTGCACCACGGCTGGTCGGTGGCCACCGCGCCCGAGCGGCCGGAGCTGACCGTCCCCCGCAAGCGCCACCTGACCGCGGCCCGTCGCGGTGGCGCGGACGTGCACTGGCGAGACCTCCCTTCCACCTCGGTGACTCGCTCCCGAGGGGTCTCGCTCACCCATCCCGTGCAGACCGTCGTCGACTGTGCGCGCGACCTGCCCTGGCCCGAGGCGCTCGCCGTGGCCGACTCCGCGCTCCGCTCCGGCAGCGTCACCCGGGACCAGCTCCTCGCCGCGGCCCAGGTCGTGCGCACGACCGGTCGGGCGCAGGTGCTGCGGGTCGTCGAGGCGGCCGACGGTCGCGCCGCCAACGCGTTCGAGTCGGTGCTGCGCGCGATCGCGCTCGACGTCCCCGGCCTGTGCGTCGAGCCCCAGGTCCGCATCGACGAGCGCGGCCTGCGCCTCACCCCCGACCTCGTCGACCGTGGTCGGCGGCTGGTGATCGAGGCCGAGTCGTGGCAGTTCCACGGGCACCGCAAGGCGCTGCACGCCGACTGCGGCCGCTACAACGCGCTCGTGCTGCGCGGGTGGACCGTGCTGCGCTTCTCGTGGGAGCACGTGATGCTCGAGCCCCACTACGTGCGCGACGTCCTGCTGGCGGTGGTCGGCGGACCCGAGGGACAGGCAGCTCTCACCCAGGGCCTGGTGTGGGCGCCGTGAGGCTGCGGACGGGACGCGAGCTGCCTGTCGCTGGGATGGGCGGGAGGCTCAGCCCTCCCGGAGCAGCGTCGGGCGGAGGGCGTCGAGCACGCCGGGGTCCTCGATCGTGGAGGGCGGCGCCGCGTCCTTGCCGTCGGCGATCTCGCGCATCGTCTTGCGCAGGATCTTGCCCGAGCGGGTCTTGGGCAGCCCGCCGACGACGTCGACCTCCTTGAACGCCGCCACGGGACCGACCTCGTCGCGGACCTTGGCGACCAGCTCGCGCTTGATCTCCTCGGGGTCGGCGTCGACGCCGGCCTTGAGCACGACGAACCCGCGCGGCGCCTGGCCCTTGAGCGGGTCGGCGACCCCGATGACCGCGCACTCGGCCACCGCGGGGTGGGCGGCGATGACCGCCTCCATCGAGCCGGTGGACAGGCGGTGCCCGGCGACGTTGATGATGTCGTCGGTGCGGCCCATCACGTAGAGGTAGCCGTCGTCGTCGACGTAGCCGCCGTCGCCGGAGACGTAGTAGCCGTCGTAGCTGGACAGGTAGGACGAGACGTAGCGCTCGTCGTCGCCCCACAGGGTCGGCAGCGTCCCGGGCGGGAGCGGCAGCCGGAGGCAGATCGCGCCCTCGGTCCCCGGCGCGACCGGAGACCCGGTCGGGTCGAGCACCTGGACGTCGTAGCCCGGCACCGGCACGGAGGGCGAGCCCGCCTTGATCGGCATCGGGTCCAGGCCGCGCAGGTTGGCGGCGATCGGCCAACCGGTCTCGGTCTGCCACCAGTTGTCGACCACGGGGATGCCGAGGGTGCTCGTGGCCCACTCGTAGGTGTCGGGGTCGAGGCGCTCGCCGGCGAGGAAGAGGGTGCGCAGGGCGGACAGGTCGTGCCCGGCGAGCAGCTCGCCGCGCGGGTCCTCCTTCTTGATCGCCCGGATCGCGGTGGGGGCGGTGAACAGGCCCTGCACCCGGTGCTCGGCGGCCACGCGCCAGAACGCGCCGGCGTCGGGCGTGCCGACCGGCTTGCCCTCGTAGAGCACCGTCGTCGCCCCGCAGATCAGCGGGGCGTAGACGATGTAGGAGTGGCCGACGACCCAGCCGACGTCGGAGGCGGCCCACCACGCCTGACCGGCGTGCACGTCGTAGACGTGGGGCAGCGACCACGCCATCGCGACCGCGTGGCCGCCGTTGTCGCGGACGATCCCCTTGGGCCGCCCGGTGGTGCCGGAGGTGTAGAGCACGTAGAGCGGGTCGGTCGCCCGCACCTCGACGCACGGTGCGGGGTCGGTGCGGCCGGCGCGCATCGCGAGGTCCCAGTCGATGTCGCGCTCGCCCTGCATCGCGGCCTCGGCCTGCGGGCGCTGCTTGACCACGACCGCGCTGGGCTGGTGCTCGGCGAGGTCGAGCGCCCGGTCGAGGAGCGGCTTGTACTCCACCACGCGTGTCGGCTCGACCCCGCACGAGGCGGCCACGACCACGGTCGGGCGGGCGTCGTCGATGCGCACGGCCAGCTCGTGGGCCGCGAAGCCGCCGAACACCACCGAGTGGACCGCACCGATGCGGGCGCAGGCCAGCATCGCGACGACCGCCTCGGGGATCATCGGCATGTAGATGACCACGCGGTCACCGGGCGCGACGCCGAGGCCGCGGAGCGCGCCGCCGAAGGCCGCGACCTCCTCCAGCAGCCCGGCATAGGTGTAGGTGCGCCGGGTGCCGGTGACGGGGCTGTCGTAGACCAGCGCCGCCTGCTCGGCGCGGCCCTTGGCGACGTGGCGGTCGAGCGCGTTGTAGCAGGTGTTGAGGGTCGCGTCGGGGAACCACCGGTAGAACGGCGGGCTGCTGTCGTCGAGGACCCGTTGCGGCTTCTTGAACCAGTCCACCAGCCCCGCCTGCTCGCCCCAGAAGGCGGCGGGGTCGCTGATGCTGCGGGCGAAGACCTCGGAGTACGTCATGGCGCCATCCTGCCGGTCCCACCCCCCGACGGACACGGGCCGTCAGGCGCAGCCGCCGAGCCCGTTCGGCACCGTGCGGGAGGGCCGGTCGGGGTCGTCGAGCCAGCGCTCGAAGAACGCACCGAGGTCCTGGCCGCTGACCTGCGCGGCGAGGTCGCGGAGCTCCCGGCCGGTGCCGGTGCCGCCGCGGTGCTGCGCCACCCAGGTGCGCACCAGGGTGCCCATCGTGGGCGCCCCGATCCGGCAGCGCAGCGCAGCCAGCATCATCGCGCCGCG
This sequence comes from uncultured Actinomycetota bacterium, assembly GCA_963811385.1. GTDB lineage: Bacteria > Actinomycetota > Actinomycetes > Propionibacteriales > Nocardioidaceae > Marmoricola_A. The sequence continues at coordinate 368,134 of CAWEQX010000017.1, forward strand.
CTCGTAGACCGGCCTGTCGAAGATGCGCGCCGGTCCGGGGTCGCTGACCCGGAGGTCCCAGAACCTCGCGCCGGCGGGGTGGGCGCGGTAGGAGTCGAGCAGGGCGCGGTGCACCGGCCGGCGCCCGTGGCCCTCGGCCCAGAGCCACTCGGCGTAGGTCGCGAAGCCCTCGTTGAGCCAGGTGTCGCGCCAGCGGCGCACCGCGACCGCGTCGCCGAACCACTGGTGCGCCAGCTCGTGCACGACGACGTCGCCGGTGACCCACCACGAGTAGAACGGCCGCGACGCGGTCTCCAGGGCGAAACCGGTCTCGACCGAGGACACGACGCCCCCGGCGACGGAGTAGGGGTAGTCCCCGAACCGGTCCTCCATCCACCGCAGGACGCGCGGGGTGTCCCCGAGGCGGCGGAACGCCGCCTCGCGCTCGGTCCGGGCCAGGCGACGGGAGACGGCGTAGAGCACCGGCCGGCCGTCGACGCGCTCACGGCGGATCTCGAGGCGCCCGGCGACGAAGTAGGCGAGGTAGGTGCTGACCGGCTGCCGGAGCCGCCAGTGCCAGGCCGTCCAGCCGCCCTCGGCCCTCCGGGAGACCAGCGCGCCACCGCTGACGGCCTGCTGCCCCCGCGGCACCCGGAGGGTGACGTCGTAGGTCGCCTTGTCGCCCGGGGTCTCGTTGGCCGCGAACCACAGCGGGCCGATCTGCGGCTCACCGACCGCCGCGACCTCGCCCGGCTCCCAGAAGTAGCCGTCCCAGACGGTGCCCGTGCCCCGCCGCGAGGGTCGGCCGTGGTAGCGCACGGTGACGGTGAACTCCTCCCCCGCGCGCAGCGCGCGGCCGGGGACGACCCGCAGCTCGTGGGGGCCGGGCCTGGTGAAGCTCGCGGGCTCGCCGTCGACGCTGACCGAGTCGGCGGCCAGGCGCAGGTCGAGATGGAACGAGGCCAGCGCCGACGCGCCCGCCAGGGCCCGCAGGGTGGTACGTCCGGTGAGGTCGTCGGTGCCGGGCCGGTAGCGCGCGGCCACGTCGTAGTGCACGACCTGGTAGCCGCCGTTGCCGTCGGCGGGGAAGTAGGGGTCCGGTCCGGTGGACGCCCCGTCGACCGGAGGCGCCTGGGCGGCGACGGCACCGCCCGGGAGCGTCGCGAGGGACAGGGCCAGCGTGCCGGTGACCAGCGCGGCGGTGGCGGCGAGACGCCGGCGGACGTGCGACACGAGCCCTCCTCGGGGACGCCCCAGGGTACGTCGGAAAATCGGTTGCCGGAGCCGCTCTGCGCAGCCCACCCTGGGGGTCCACGTGCGCCGCCGGCGCCGGAGGACGAGAGGAGTGACGAGCCATGACCGTCCCTGGTCCCAGCCTGCCCTCCACCCCCTCTCACCTCCGGAGCACACGTGAGCCTCCCGTCTGACCCTCAGACCTTCACCCTCGACCTGACCCTCGCCGACGAGTTCACCGTCTTCGAGGACGACCTGCCCGACGGGCAGCGCTGGAGCACCTACCTCGACGTCGAGGCCCTCTGCCGCGGTCCCGAACCGGTCCCCGACTGGCTGCCGACCGGTGCCGGCGCGATCGACACCGAGCTCGGCGTCCTCAAGACCGGCAAGGAGGCCGACGTCTTCCTGCTGCGTCGCGCCGAGCCCGGCTCCGACGGCGCCGTGCTGGCGGCCAAGCGCTACCGCAGCGCCGAGCACCGCACCTTCCACCGCAGCACCACCTACGCCGAGGGCCGGCGGGTGCGCCGGTCCCGCGACCAGCGCGCGCTCGCCAAGGGCACCGCCCACGGGCGCGCGGTCGCCAGCGGCCAGTGGGCCGTCGCCGAGTGGTCGGCGCTGGTCCGGCTCTTCGAGCTGGGACTGCCGGTCCCCTACCCCGTCCAGGTCGACGGGACGGAGCTGGTGATGGAGCTGGTCACCGACCCCGACGGGCTGCCGGCGCCGCGTCTGGCCTCGGCCCGGCCCGACCGGGACCTGCTGGCCTCGTACTTCGAGCAGATGCGCGACGCCCTCGGGCTGCTCGCCCGCGCGGGACTCGCCCACGGCGACCTGTCGCCGTACAACGTGCTGGCCGCGGGCGACCGGCTGGTCGTCATCGACCTGCCCCAAGTCGTCGACCTGGTGGCCAACCCGGCGGGGCCGGACCTGCTGCTGCGCGACTGCACCAACCTGTGCACCTGGTTCCGGCGCCGCGGGCTCGAGGTGGACGAGCACGACCTGTTCGGCGAGGTGATCGCCCAGGCCTGGTGAGGCCCGCCTCAGACGTGGTCGCGGGTCAGGCGCACCTGGTCTGGACGGAAGCCGTTGTCGATGCCCCACAGCACCGCACGCGACCGGCTGGTGACCTCGATCTTGTGGTAGGCGTGCCGGATGTAGGTCTTCACCGAGTTGATCGACAGGTGCGTGCGCTCGGCGATCTGCTGGTTGCTCAGGCCCTGGGTGATCAGGGCGAGCACCTCGGACTCGCGCGCGGTCAGGCCGTGGGACCGGCCGGGCCAGTCGGCCCCCGGGGCTCCGTCCACGCCCGGGATCTCGGCCTCCTCCGGCGCGGTCCGCACGGTGTCGCCCGCGGCGACGCGGCGCAGGGCCTCGGCGAGCTCGGCGGAGGACAGCGCCTTGGACAGGTAGCCGCTCACCCCCGCCGCGAGCGTGCGGCGCTGGAGGGACTCGTCGAGGTTCCAGCTGTAGACCACCACGTGGCGCACCTGCGGGTTGCGGACCAGCGCCAGGACGCTCTCGTGGTCGCCCTGCTCCTGGGAGAACGTGTCGTAGAGCGCCACGTCGACCGGCTGGGCCACTCCCCGGTTGGAGTCCAGCTCGACGACCTCGAGGTCGTCGAACGGCTCCAGCATCTGGGCGAGCCCCCGGACGACCACCTCGTAGTCGTTGACCAGGGCCAGCCTGAGTCGCGGGGTTCCTGCCGTCGTCATCGTCGCTCCTTCGGTCGTGCTGCACCCTTGGGGGGATGTCCCTTCCGCGGGTCCGCCCCTACGTTGCCCAGGTGGCCCAAGTGCAAGCACCAGGGTGGTGGACCACGCATGCCTGAGCCCTCGGACTTCGACCCGCGCTACCGAGCCGACACCGACCCGTTCGGCGTGCACACCCGGTGGTACGAGCGCCGCAAGCTCGCCTGCCTCCTCGCCGCCCTGGCGCAGCAGCGCTACGCCAGCGCCTGGGACGCCGCCTGCGGGGTCGGCCAGGTCGCGGCAGCGCTCACCGAGCGGTGCGACCGGGTGGTGGCCAGCGACGTCTCGCCACGGGCGGTCGAGCTCACCCGGGACCACACCGGCGGACACGTCGAGACGCTGGTGAGCGCGCTCCCCCTCGTGCCGCCCGCAGCCCGGGACGCCGAGCTGGTCGTGCTCGCCGAGGTGGTCTACTACCTCCCGGCGGCCGACCGCGCGGCGCTCGCCGAGGCGGTCGCGGCGCTGCCCGGCGCCCGGGAGGTGGCCGCGGTCTCCTGGCGCCACCAGGCCGAGGACACCTGGCTCACCGGCGCAGCCTCCCTCGCCGAGCTCGGCGAGACCCTCACCCGCGCCCACTGGGAGGAGCACACGTGCCTGCAGGACCGGGACTTCGAGATCCGCACCTGGGTGCGAGCGCCGGCCGACCGGCCGCGCTGAGCCTCCCGACCGGCCTCCCCGCGGATCCCGTCCGCCCGGCCACGGACCGGGCGGACCAGCGGACGGCCGTGCTGCACCTGGCCGACCAGGTCGAGGCGGCCGGTGCGCCGTGGCCGACGTTCCTCGAGGGCCTGCTGCGGCTCGGCGCGACCGACGTGGTGCTGGGCCGCCTCACCGAGGGCCACCTCGACGCCCTGCGCATCCTCGACCAGCTCGGCCGCGCGCCGGTCCCGGACCGGGCCTACGCGGTGTGGGCCAGCCGGTCCCAGGGCACCGGCCTCCACGGGGAGCGGGTGGCGGACGGGTGGGTGCTCGAGGGAACCCTGCGCTTCGCCTCGGGCGCGGGCATGGTGGACCGTGCGCTCGTGCCGGTGTGGACCACGGACGGCCGCCACCACCTGCTCGACCTCGACGTCACCTCCTGGCCCTGGGACGACGGGGTGTGGCAGTCACCGGCGATGGCGCTGAGCCGCAGCCACACCGCCCACCTCGACCGCGTGGTCGCCCCCGACGGGTCCACCACCGCCGTGGGTCCGCCCGAGGCCTACCTGAGCCGGCCCGAGTTCCACCTCGGCGGCATCGGCGTCGCCGCGGTCTGGGCCGGCTGCGCCTCGCGGGTGCTCGACCTCACCGAGGCGGCGGTGCCCGAGGAGCGCCGCTCCCCCGCCCGGTTGCGCCGCCTCGGGCTGGCGCACGCCGACGCGCTGACGGCCGCGGCCGTCGTACGCCAGGGCGGCCGGGAGGCGCAGGCCGGCACCGCCGACGCCCGGCGCCTGGCGAGCTGGGTCCGGTCGGCCGTCGTCGCCTCCGCCCACCGGGTGCTCGAGCACGCCCGGCACGCGGCCGGGGCCGCGGCGCTGGCCTACGACGCCGCCCTGGCCGCCGCGCTGCACGACCTGCCGCTCTACCTCGCCCAGCTGGACGTCGACGGTGAGGCCACCTGGCTGGGCGCTCAGCTCACCGAGGCACCCCCGTGAGCGACCGGTGACCGACGTGTGACCGACGTGTGAGCGAGGTGTGAGCGACCAGACACCCGGTCGGCCTGCACGGGAGTCTCCTCCGGTCGCACGATGGAGGTGGGAGATGAGGCCATGGCCACCACGCTCGCGACACGACCGGCGCCCACCCGGGCCCGCGACCTCCCCGTGCTCGTCATGGGGGTCCTCCTGGCCGCCGCCGCGGCGCTCGCCGCGGCGCTCGGCCTGCTCATCGGCGGAGGCCCGGGACGACACGTCGTCGAGACCGTGCGCGGGGTCGAGGTCACCCTCGAGGGCCACGGTCTCTACCGGTGGGACACCTGGCTGTTGGGCGCAGGCATGCGAGGGCAGGACCTGGTCGTGCTCCTCGTCGAGGTGCCGGCCCTGCTGCTCGTGCTCCGGTGGTGGTGGCGCTCGGAGAGCGTCGTGGCCCCGGTGGTGCTGCTGGGCCAGCTGGCCTTCTTCCTCTACCTCTCGCTCTCGCTCTCCCTCGGCAACGCGCAGAACCAGGCGTTCGCCTGCTATGTCGCAGCATCGGCACTGTCCGGCTTCGCACTGCTGCGGCTGGCGCCGCGGGTCGACGTCGACGCGGTGGCTCGGGCGCTGCCGCAGGTGCCGGGGAGGCGCGTCCTCGTCGCCTACCTGGGCGGGGTCGCCCTCGCCCTGACCGCGGCGTGGCTGCCCGAGGTGGTCGCCGGCGCCCTCGGCGCCGACCTGAGCCGTTCGATCGGTCCCTACACCAGCCAGGTGACGCATGCCCTCGACCTCGGCGTGGTCGTGCCCGTCGCCGTCCTCGCCGCCGTCGAGGTCCAGCGGGGGGCCGCACGTGGACGGGTCCTGGCCACGGCGCTCCTCGTGCTCAACGTCTGCATCGGGCTGCTCCTCCTGGCGCAGGGAGTCGCCCAGGTCGGCGACGGGGTCCCCTTGACCGTGCAGGACCTGGTCGCCCGGATGCTCACCTTCGCCGTCCTCACCCTCGTCGCCGGCGGCCTGCTGGTCCGCATGGCGCTGGCCGCCCGCAGGGTCCACCACCCCCGAACGAGCGGGGCCTGAGAGCACCGGTGGTCCGCGCGTCCCCGCGCACGGCCTGGGCAGCCTGAGCTCACTCGTGGGCGGCGAGCTGCCCGCAGGCCCCGTCGATCTCGCGGCCGCGGGTGTCCCGGACCGTCGTCGGCACGCCCTTGGCCTCGAGGCGGCGCACGAACTCGCGCTCGTCCGAGCGGCGGCTCGCGGTCCACCTCGACCCGGGGGTGGGGTTGAGCGGGATCAGGTTGACGTGCACCCATCCCCAGTCGCCGTAGGAGGTCAGGACGTCGCCGAGCAGGTCGGCCCGCCACGCCTGGTCGTTGACGTCGCGGATCAGGGCGTACTCGATCGAGACCCGGCGCTTGGTGCGCTCGGCGTAGTGCCAGGCGGCCTCGACCGCCTCGCCGACCTTCCACCGGGTGTTGATCGGCACGAGCTCGTCGCGCAGCTCGTCGTCGGGCGCGTGGAGGGACAGCGCCAGCGTGACCGGGATGCCCTCGTCGGCGAGCTGGTTGATCCGCGGCACGAGGCCCACGGTCGAGACCGTGATGCCGCGCGCCGACATGCCGAGGCCGTCGGGTGCCTTGTCGGTCAGGCGACGGACCGCGCCGATGACCGCCTTGTAGTTGGCCATCGGCTCGCCCATGCCCATGAAGACCACGTTGGAGACCCGGCCCGGGCCGCCCGCGACCTGGCCGCGGGCGAGTGCCCGTGCTCCGGCGACGACCTGCTCGACGATCTCGGCGGTCGTCATGTTGCGCTGCAACCCACCCTGCCCGGTGGCGCAGAACGGGCACGCCATGCCGCAGCCGGCCTGCGAGGAGACGCACATCGTGGCTCGGTCGGGGTAGCGCATCAGCACCGACTCGACCAGCGCCCCGTCGAAGAGCCGCCACAGCGTCTTGCGGGTCGCGCCCGCGTCGGCCTCCATCGTACGGAGGGGGGTCATCAGCTCGGGCAGCAGCGACTCCACCAGCTGGACGCGCTGCTCGGCGGGGAGGTCGGTCATCTGCTCCGGGTCGTCGACCAGGCGGGAGAAGTAGTGGGTCGACAGCTGGGTGGCACGGAAGCCGGGCAGCCCGAGCCCGGCGACCAGCTCCTTGCGCCCGGCGGCGTCGAGGTCGGCCAGGTGGCGCGGGGGCTTGCGGCGCCCACGCGGCTCGTCGAAGACCAGCGGGAGGGCCTTGGTCGGCTCGGGCGCCTGCGGCGGCGTCCGGGGGGCCGGGGGGGCCTGGGGGGTCTGGGGAGTCTCGGTCATCAGCGGTCGAACACCAGGTAGTGCAGTATCAGCCAGATCGGCGCTGCGGTGGCCAGGAGGGAGTCGAGGCGGTCCATCAGTCCGCCGTGGCCGGGGATGATGTGCGACATGTCCTTGATGCCGAGGTCGCGCTTCATCACCGACTCGCACAGGTCGCCCAGCGTCGCCATCACCACGGTGACCAGGCCGAGCAGCACCCCGACCCACCAGCGGCCGTCGAGCAGCAGCACCACGAGCGCGGTGCCGCCGGCGATGCAGGACACGCCCGAGCCGGCGAACCCCTCCCACGACTTCTTGGGGCTGATCACCGGGGCCATCGGGTGCTTGCCGAACAGCACCCCGGCGGCGTACCCCCCGATGTCGGAGCAGATCGTGACCCCGATGAAGGTGCAGATCGCCCCGACGCCGTCGTCGGACAGGCCACCGCCGAGACGGTCGCCCTCGGCGAGCAGCAGCGCCACGAACGAGCCGAGGAACGGCACGTAGACCAGCGCGAGGATCGCGGCGGAGGCGTCGCGGACGTAGCCGTCGACCCCGCGGCGCAGCAGCCACAGCATGGTGGTCAGTGCGGTCACCGCGGTCGCGGTCACCAGCGCCGGCGCGCCCCAGACGTAGGCGACGACCACCATCACCACGCCGCCCACCATGAGCGGCTCCTGCGGGAGGTCGATCTGCTTGGCGCGGAAGCCCTGGTCGAGCTCCCAGATCGCCACCGCGACGGCGGCGACCACGATGACCATGAACAGCGCCTTCTGGAACGCCAGCGACGCCAGGATGAGCGCGATCAGCACCACGGCGGAGCCGATGGCGGCCGGCAGGTTGCGGCCGGCTCGGCTCGCCCGCGGGGCGGAGCTGGTCTCCGGAGGTGTCGCCATGGGGGTGGGCTGCTGAGGTCTCAGACCTCCAGCAGCTCGGCCTCCTTGTGCTTGAGCATCTCGTCGATGTGGTCGACGTGCTGCTTGGTCAGCCCGTCGAGGCGCTTCTCGGCACCGGCCACGTCGTCCTTGCCGACCTCGCCGTCCTTCTCGAGCTTGTCCAGCGTCTGCTTGGCGTGGCGACGGATGTTGCGGATCGCGACGCGTCCCTCCTCGGCCTTGGACTTGGCCATCTTGATGTAGTCCTTGCGCCGCTCCTCGGTGAGCTCGGGCAGGACCACCCGGATCGTGCGACCGTCGTCGGTCGGGTTGACGCCGAGGTCGGAGTCGCGGATCGACTTCTCGATCGCGCCCATCGCGCCCTGGTCGTAGGGGCTGATGATGATCACCCGGGCCTCCGGGGCGGTGAAGGAGGCGAGCTGCTGCAGCGGGGTCGGCGTGCCGTAGTACTCCGCGGTCAGCTTGTGGAACATCGACGGGTTGGCCCGCCCGGTGCGGATCGAGGCGAAGTCCTCGCGGGTGACCGCCACCGCCTTGTCCATCTTGTCGGCGGCCTCGTTCAGGGTGTCCTTGATCACGTTGCTCCTCGTGGTTGCGTGCTCAGCTGGGGCGGTCGGGGGGCTCAGCCGTCGCGCGAGATCGTGGTCCCGATCTTCTCACCTGCGACGACGCGGGCGATGTTGCCGACGGCGGAGAGGTTGAACACGATCATGTCGATGTCGTTGTCGCGGCACAGGCTGGCCGACGTGGCGTCGGCGACCTTGAGACCGCGGGTCAGGAACTCGTCGTAGCTGAGCCGGTCGAACTTCACCGCATCGCTGTCGACGTTGGGGTCGGCGTCGTAGACCCCGTCCACGCCCTGCTTGCCCATGAGGATGACCTCGGCGTGGATCTCCAGCGCGCGCTGGGCGGCGACGGTGTCGGTGGAGAAGTAGGGCATGCCGGCGCCGGCACCGAAGATCACCACGCGGCCCTTCTCGAGGTGACGGATGGCGCGACGGGGGATGTAGGGCTCGGCCACCTGCCCCATCGTGATCGCGGTCTGCACCCGCGTCTCGACGCCCTCCTTGTCGAGGAAGTCCTGCAGGGCCAGGCAGTTCATCACCGTGCCGAGCATGCCCATGTAGTCGGCGCGGGAGCGGTCCATGCCGCTCTTCTGCAGCTCGGCGCCGCGGAAGAAGTTGCCACCGCCGACGACGATCGCGACCTGCACGCCGCGGCGCACCACGTCGGCGATCTCGCGCGCCAGGCCGTGCACGACGTCGGGGTCGACGCCGACCCGTCCGCCGCCGAAGACCTCGCCGGAGAGCTTGAGCAGCACCCGCTGGTAGGAGTCGGTCACGTGGTTTCCCCTCCGGTGATGGAGCTTGCCGAGATCATGACGAAGGCCGGTCGGTGGTGCCCATGAGCTCCACCAACCGGCCTCCTCACGTCGCTGGTCCTTGCACCCTACCGCCGTACGGCGGACCGGGACCCGGTCAGGCGCCGACCTCGAACCGGGCGAACCGCTTCACGGTCACGCCGGCCTCGTCGAGCACCTTCTTGACGGTCTTCTTGCTGTCGGTGACCGACGGCTGGTCGAGCAGCGCGACGTCCTTGAAGAAGCCGTTGAGGCGGCCCTCGACGATCTTGGGCAGCGCGCCCTCGGGCTTGCCCTCCTCGCGGGCGGTCGCCTCGGCGAGCTCGCGCTCCTTGGCCACGACGTCCTCGGGGACCTCGTCGCGGGAGACGAACTGCGGACGCATCGCGGCGATCTGCATCGCGGCACCGCGGGCGGCGTCGGCCGCCCCGTCGGCGTCGCCGGCGTACTCGACCAGGACGCCCACGGTCGGGGGCAGGTCGGCGGCACGGCGGTGCATGTAGACCACGGTCGGGCCGTCGAAGTAGGCGACCCGGCCGAGCTCGATCTTCTCGCCGATCTTGACCGCGAGCGCCTCGACCGCCTCGCCGACGGTGCCCTCGCCGAGCGAGACCGCCTTGAGCGCGTCGGCGTCACCGGCGCCCTGGGCGTCGGCGGCCTCCGCGATCTGCTGGGCGGCGGCGACGAACTCGGCGTTCTTGGCCACGAAGTCGGTCTCGCTGTTGAGCTCGACCAGCGCGCCGCCGGCGGTCGCGACGAGGCCGGCCTTGGCCTCGCGCTCCTCGCCGCGCTTCTTCATCTTGTCCATGCCCTTGATCCGCAGCAGCTCGGCGGCGGCGTCGAGGTCGCCGTCGGCCTCGGTCAGGGCCTTCTTGCAGTCCATCATCCCGGCCCCGGTCTGGTCGCGGAGCCGCTTGACGTCAGCAGCGGTGAAGCTCATCGGTGTCCCTTCTCGGACGTGCGTGGGTGGGTCAGGCCTGCGGCTCGGCGGCGGCCGCGGCCTCGGAGGCCGTCTGCGCCGCGGGGTCCGCGGTCTCCTCGGCAGCCGCCTCCGCAGCGGTCTCGGCGACCGCGCCGTCGGCGGTCTCGACCTCGACCTCGGCCGGGGCCTCGCGGCGCTCCGACGAGGCGCCGGTCGCCTCGGCGGCCGGGGTCTCCTCGGTGGCGGTGTCGCCCCCGGTGGCCGGGGTCTCCTCGGCGGCCGGGGTCGCCTCGGTGGCCGGGGTCGCCTCGGTGGCGGTGTCGCCCCCGGTGGCCTTGGCCGCGGCCTCGTCGGCGTTGCCGGAGAGCAGCTCGCGCTCCCAGTCGGCCATCGGCTCGTCGGCGGCCAGCTCGGAGCCGGTCGCCGCGTCGCCGCCCTGGACGCCGGAGCGCGACATCAGGCCGTCGGCGACCGCGTCGGCCACCACGCGGGTGAGCAGCGCGACGGCGCGGATCGCGTCGTCGTTGCCCGGGATCGGGAAGTCGACCTCGTCGGGGTCGCAGTTGGTGTCGAGGATGCCGATGATCGGGATGCGCAGCTTGCGCGCCTCCTCGACCGCCAGGTGCTCCTTCTTGGTGTCGACGATCCAGACCGCGGCGGGGGTGCGGCTCATCTCGCGGATGCCGCCGAGGGTCTTGTCGAGCTTGTCGCGCTCCCGCTTCATCTGCAGGAGCTCCTTCTTGGTGCGGCCGGAGCCGGCCACGTCCTCGAAGTCGACCTCGTCGAGCTCCTTGAGCCGGTTGATCCGGTTGTGGACGGTCTGGAAGTTGGTGAGCATGCCGCCCAGCCAGCGCTGGTTGACGTAGGGCATGCCGACGCGGGTGGCCTGCTCGGCGATGGCCTCCTGGGCCTGCTTCTTCGTGCCGACGAACATCACGGTGCCGCCGCGGGCGACGGTCTCCTTGATGTAGGCGTAGGCGCGGTCGATGTAGGCCAGCGACTGCTGCAGGTCGATGATGTAGATGCCGTTGCGCTCGGTCATGATGAAGCGCTTCATCTTGGGGTTCCAGCGACGGGTCTGGTGCCCGAAGTGGACGCCGCTCTCCAGGAGCTGGCGCATGGTGACGACGGCCATGGCCCTCGATCTCCTCGTGGTCACGGCACCGCGCACGAGGCCGGACCTGGTCACCCAGGTCGGCCGGCGCGGCACCTGTCTCGGTTTGTCGTGGGCCGCATGTGCGACCCACCCTGACGCCCGGCGAGGACTCCACCTGACCGGCCGGGCGAACCCGGTGTCCGGTCGGACCGAGGTGTCCTGCCCGCGGGCCCTGGCGGGCGCGGTGCGGTTGGACGGGCGTGCGATAGTCGACCCGCTTGCGCAGGTCGCCACCGGTCATCCTACGGCAGACGCACCGTCTGCTCCTAACCGAGCGTCCCGCCGACGCGGGCCCGGGCCGCGATCGGTCCCCAGGCACGCAGACCCCCCGGCCGTCCCCAGGCCCGGCGGGTCCGGACGCCGGCGCCGCGCCCGGACGCCAGGCTCGCGCCATGCGCCCGCCCCACCGCCTCCTGGCCCTCCTGCTCCTCGTCCTCCTGGTGCTCCTCGGCGCGGTCCTGCGGCCCGCCTGGGCGATGCCCGACCAGGTCGTCCGGGCGCCCGCACCCCACCGCGTCTTCGGACCCGACGCCGGCGGGCTCGTCGCCGGGCCGGCGCGGGCGCGTCCACTCGCGCCGGCGCCGGTCGAGCCGTCGACCACGGGCGTCTGGCCGCTGGACCCCCGGCCCGAGGTGGTGCGGGCCTTCGACCCGCCCTCGACGGCCTACGGCCGCGGCCACCGCGGGGTCGACCTGCACGGGCGCGTCGGACAGGCGGTCAGGACGTCGCTGGCAGGGGAGGTCACCTTCGCCGGGAGCCTGGCCGGTCGCGGTGTGGTGGTGGTCTCGCACGGCGCGACCCGGACGACGTACGAGCCGGTGACGGCGGGCGTGCACCGCGGTGACCACGTCGCGCGGGGTGCACGGATCGGTCGGCTGGAGTGGTCGGGCAGCCACTGCCTGCCGGCGACCTGCCTGCACTGGGGGCTGCGCCGCGGCGAGACCTACCTCGACCCGCTCACGCTCGTGGGCGGGGGGCCGCAGCCGGTGCGCCTCTACCCCTGGTGACCGTGGCTCTCCGGCTCGTCGGCAGCTCGGCTCAGGCGCGCGGGTGCGCCTGGGTGTACGCCGAGCGCAGCCGGTCGGCGGAGACGTGGGTGTAGATCTGCGTGGTCGCCAGCGAGGCGTGCCCGAGCAGCTCCTGCACGCTGCGCAGGTCCGCGCCGCCCTCGAGCAGGTGCGTGGCGGCGGTGTGGCGCAGGCCATGGGGGCCGAGGTCCGGGGCGCCCGGCACCTCGGCGAGTCGGGCGTGGACCAGGCGGCGGACCGCGCGCTGGTCGATGCGGCGCCCCCGCACCCCGAGGAACAGCGCCGGGCCGGACTCGCTGACCGCGAGCTCGGCCCGCGCCGTGGCCCAGTCCTGCAGCGCGCGCTCGGCCGGGACGCCGTAGGGCACCGTCCGCTCCTTGCGGCCCTTGCCCAGCACGCGGACCACGCGTCGGCCACGGTCCACGTCGTCGACGTCGAGGGCGCACAGCTCGCCGACCCGGATGCCGGTGGCGTAGAGCAGCTCGAGCACGGCGGAGTCCCGGGCCCCGACGGCACCGTCGGTCACGGCGTGCTCGGCCGCCGCGTCGAGCAGCTGGCGGACGTCGTCGTGGCCGAGCGCCGGCGGGAGCGTGCGGTGGGCCTTGGGACTGCCCAGGGCCGAACCGGGGTCCGAGGGGAGCCGGCCCGTCCGGTGCAGCCAGGCCGTGAACACCCGCACCGCGGTCGCCCGCCGGGCCAGCGTCGTGCGCGAGCGGCCGCGCGTCTGCTGGTTGGCGAGCCAGCTGCGCAGCGCGCGCAGGTCGAGGTCCGCGAGGTCGTGGACACCCAGATCCGCGGCGTGGGCGAGCATCGAACCGACGTCGCCGAGGTAGGCCCGCACCGAGTGGGGGCTCAGGTCGCGCTCACTGACCAGGTGGCGCTCGTAGTCGGCCAGCACGCGGTCGTGGGCCGTGACCCTCCGCGCGCCGACCGGGGCGGCGCCAGGGACGTCTTGCGGGGGCACGGTCCGAGCGTAGGCCGGGTCGGGGGCTCACGGCGGGACGGACGCGGGCTGCGGGCGTCGCGAGCGCCTGCGCACGGGGTCCCCGGCCTGGCGCCACCGTCCTGCCCCGCCCACCACCCACCCCTGGTCCAGCAGCCGCTGCAGCGAGTCCCCGGCGGCCCCCGTCGAGACGCCCGCGGTGCGGGCGATCGCGGTGGTGGTGACCCCGGTGCCGAGGGGCACCGCCTCGAGCACCCGTCGGTCGTCCTCGCGCAGCAGGTCGAACAGCGTCTCCGGGGCCCGGGGGGCGACCCAGGTCGACTCCCCGACCGCGCCGACCAGGTCCTCGACGTGCTCGCCGCGGCTGACCAGGCTCGCCGCGCCGCTGTGGAGGAGCTCGTGCACCCCTTCGGACGGCGCGCTGGAGACCGGTCCCGGGACGCCCATCACCACCCGGTTGAGCAGGCCGGCCCAGCTCGCGGTGTTGAGCGCCCCGCTGCGCAGGGCGGCCTCGACCACCACGGTGCCGTGGGTCAGCGCCGCGATCAGACGGTTGCGCGCCAGGAAGCGGTGCTTCGCCGGCGCCCACCCCGGCGACGCCTCCGAGACCACGACCCCTTGGTCGGCGATCACGCGCAGGAGGTCGGCGTTGGCGACGGGGTAGGCCCGGTCGACACCGCCCGCGAGGACCGCGACAGTGGGGCCGCGCGACCCCAGCGCCGCCCGGTGGGCGGCGGTGTCGATGCCGAAGGCGGCACCGGAGACCACCGTGCGCCCGCCCCGGGTCAGGTGCGCGGCCAGGTCGCCGGCGGCCCGCTCGCCGTACGGCGTGCAGCTGCGCGAGCCGACCACCGCCACCGACCGCGCGCACAGGGTCGAGAGGGACCCCGCCCCGCGGACCCACAGGCCGAGCGGGGCGCCGACCATGCCGCCGAGCGGCTCGATGGCGTCCAGGTCCCCCAGCTGCTCCGGCCACTCGACGTCGCCGGGCACGACGAAGCGGATGCCGGTGCGCTCGGCGCGGGCGAGCAGGCCCGCCGGGTCGAGCGCGGCGAGCCGCTCCGAGGAGGTGGCGCGCAGGTCCTCCAGGGACGGGTCGGCCAGGAGCCGGTCGTAGAGCTCGACCACCCCGAGCCGGGCGACGAGCGTCGCGACCTTGGGCGAGGCCGGCTCGAACAGGGTGTTGAGCGCCAGGCGCGCGAGCCGCTCGTGCCGCTCGCCGCTCATCGAGCCACCCCGGCGAGGGCGGCGGAGGGAAGGTCCCGGCCCAGACGCAGGCGGAGGGCCAGGTCGACCTCCTCGCGGCCGGGCGCCGCCCCGGCCGGCAGGCCGCGCAGGTCGGCCACCGTCCAGGCCAGCCGGTGCACCCGCACCGCGCCGCGCCGGGTGAGCGAGCCGTCGCAGACGTGCCCCTCGACGAGCTCGGCGCCCTCGGGCCGCAGGGGCCACCGGTCCCCCAGCTGCGGACCAGGCACGTCGGCGTTGAGCCGCCATGGCGTGCCGGCGTACCTCTCCCTCTGTCGCCGACGCGCCCGCTCGACCCGCGCGCGCACCACCGCGGTGGGCTCCGGGCGGGCGAGCGGGTCGGCGATCTCGTGCGGGCGCACGGCCTGGACGTGGCGGCGGATGTCGATGCGGTCCTCGACCGGTCCGCTGACGCGGGCGCGGTACTGCCGGCGGCGGACCTCCGAGCACGAGCAGCGGCTCAGCCGGGCATCGGGGTGGTAGTCGCCGCAGGGGCACGGGTTGGCCGCCAGCACCACGAGGGCGCGCGCCGGGAACGTCGCCACCTCCTCACCCCGCGCGATCGTCACCTCGCCGCTCTCCAGCGGCTGGCGGAGCGCGTCGATGATGTCGAGGTTGAACAGGGGGAACTCGTCGAGGAAGAGCACGCCGTGCAGGGCGCGCGAGATCTCGCCCGGCCGGACCCGGCCCGACCCCCCGCCGAGCAGACTGGCCTTGCTGGCCGAGTGGTGCGGGGCGCGGAACGGTGGCCGGACCACCCGGCCCTGCGACGGCACGAGCTCACCGGCCAGCGACGAGACCGCGCACAGCTCCAGCGACTCCTCGACCTCGAGGTCGGGCATCAGGCCCGGGAGCCGCTCGGCCAGCGTGGTCTTGCCCGACCCGCGCGGGCCGGTCAGCAGCAGGTGGTGGCCGCCGGCCGCAGCGACCTCGAGGGCGAACCTGGCGTCGAGCATGCCGTGCACGTCGACCAGGTCGAGCTCCTCGGTGCGACCCTCGCCGCGCCACCGCAGCACGTGGCCGGCCACGCGAGGCTCGACCTCGGGCGCCTCCGGGACCTGGGTGTCGGTCAGCAGGGCGACCACCTGCTGCAGGGACCGCACGCCGATCACGTCGACGCCGGGCACGAGGGCGGCCTCGTCGGCCTGGACGTCGGGCACCATCACGCGGCCCAGTCCCCGGTCCCGGCCGGCGAGCACCATCGGCAGGACGCCGGGCACGGCGCGCACGCTGCCGTCCAGCCCGAGCTCGCCGAGGAACAGCCAGCCGTCGAGCCTCATGTCCTTCACCTCGCCCGCGGCGGCCAGCACCGCCGCGGCGATGGCCACGTCGAAGTGCGGTCCGCTCTTGGGCAGGTCGGCCGGCGAGAGCAGCACCGTGACGCGCCGGGTCGTGGGCCACGTCAGCCCGCTGTTGACGATCGCGGCGCGGCAGCGGTCGCGGGCCTCGTTGATCGAGGCGTCGGCCCGGCCGACGAGCGTCGTGGCGATCACGCCCGGGGCGACGTCGGCCTGGACGTCGATGAGGTGGCCGCTCATGCCCTGCAGGCACACCGTGCGGGCGCGCGCGACGGGCACCTCAGCCCACCCCTCGGACGTGGTCGACCCGGTCGGCGGGTGGGAGGCTGAGGTCGATCCCGACCAGGTCGATGCGCACCTCGCGCACCCGCAGGTCGTGCTCGCGCAGCCACCGGGCCGTCAGCCGGCGCAGGCGGGCGAGCTTGACCTCGGTCACCGCCTCCAGCGGCGACCCGCACGACCCGTCGCGGCGGGTCTTGACCTCGCACACCACCACGACGGCGCCGTCGCGCAGCACCAGGTCGAGCTCCCCCTCCGGACACCGCCAGTTGCGGTCGAGCACGACCATCCCCGCTGCCACCAGGTGTCGTGCGGCGAGGTCCTCGCCGTAGGCCCCCATCGCCTTGCGCTGTGCTGCCGTCGTCATCCGTCGCACCTCCTGAAGGGGAGCGTGCCGCCTGCCGCGGGCGTCCGGCGGTCGTGTGCGACGGGCTGGGGAGGATCGCGGGGTCTGCCGACCTGGGGACGTGAACCGGCCCGGGTCCCGGCCTGCCTCAGGGGGAGGTCGTCTCCCGCGCACGCACGCCCCTCATCGCGATCCCTCCCGAGGACCTCGACGGCTCGCGGGCCCCACTCGCCTCCCTGGCTCGCCTCAGGGGTGGGCCGCCGGTGTGGCCCGAACGGCCTGGCTCAGTCCTCCGGGGGCTGGAGGTCGGACTCGGCGAGCTCCTCGACGTTGACGTCCTTGAACGTGAGCACCTTGACGTTCTTGGCGAAGCGCGCGGGACGGTACATGTCCCAGACCCAGGCGTCGGTCATCGAGACCTCGAAGAACACGTCGTCGGCCTCGGTGCGGGCCTTCACGTCGACCTGGTTGCACAGGTAGAAGCGCCGGTCGGTCTCCACGACGTACTTGAAGATGCCGACGACGTCGCGGTACTCGCGGTAGAGCTGCAGCTCCATCTCCGCCTCGTACTTCTCCAGGTCCTCGGCACTCATCTGGTCTCCTCCAGCACGCGCTCGGCCGCCTCGGCCTCACCGGCGGTGGGGACATCATCGCCCAGCACCCGGCGCACGTTGACGAAGCAGCGCCGGTGGATCGGGCTCGCGCCGTGACGCTCGAGCGCCTCGGTGTGCGTGGCGGTGACGTAGCCCTTGTGCGTCACGAAGTCGTAGTCCGGCCAGCGCTCGTGCTCGCCGACCATGATCCGGTCGCGGGTGACCTTGGCCAGCACCGAGGCGGCCGCGATGCACGCCGAGACCCGGTCGCCCTTCCACACCGCCAGCCCGGGGACGCCGAGGCCGTCGACGGGGAACCCGTCGGTGAGGACGTACGCCGGCCGCACCTCCAGGCGCGCGAGCGCGCGCCGCAGCGCCGCGACGTTGGCCACGTGCATCCCCAGCCGGTCGCACTCGTCGGGCGGGACCACCACCACCGACCACGCCAGCGCCCGGCGCACGACCTGGTCGTAGCAGCGCTCCCGCGCGGCCGCGGTGAGCAGCTTGGAGTCGGCCAGGCCCGGGACGACGCCCCGGTCGCCCTCGGGCAGGATCGCCGCGGCCGCGACCAGCGGTCCGGCGCACGCGCCGCGGCCGGCCTCGTCGACGCCCGCGATCGGGGTCAGCCCGTGGCGGCGCAGCGCGCGCTCGTAGCCGTAGAGGCCGGCGTCGCGCCGGACCGTGGACCCGCGGGGCAGCTCACTCACCGGACGTCTCCGACACCGCCTCGAAGGTCGACGGACGGTGCAGCACCGTGGCGTGGCGCAGGGGCCACACCACCGCGAAGACCTTGCCGACGACGTCGTCGACCGGCACGAAGCCTCCCCCCGGGTCGCCGAGGTGGACGCGTGAGTCGGCGGACTCGCCGCGGTTGTCCCCCATCACCCACAGGTAGCCGTCGGGGACCCGCTGCTTGAACGTGATCAAGGACGGCTTCGCGCCCGGGGCGAGGTAGTCCTCCTCGAGCGGGGTGTCGTTGACCCGCACGCGGCCCTGCCGGTCGCAGCACTTGACCGTGTCGCCGCCGACGGCGATGACGCGCTTGACCAGGTGACCACCGGTCGGGAACAGGCCGAAGGTCTCCAGCGCCTTGGCCACCGGGTTGCGCGCCTGGGGCACCTGCTGCTCGTCGAGCCAGCCGCCCGGGTCGGAGAAGACCACCACGTCACCGCGCCGCGGGTCGCCGCCGCCCCAGTAGGAGACCTTCTGCACCAGGATCCGGTCGTTGAAGACGAGGGTGTCGTTCATCGAGCCCGACGGGATGTAGAAGGCCTGCATGAACAGGGCCTTGATCCCCACGGCGAGCACGAGGGCGACCACGAGCAGCAGCGTCATCTCCTGCCAGAACGGCAGGTGGTCGCGTCCCTGGCGGGGTGTGTCGGCCCCCTCGGCGCGGTCGGTCTCCCCGCCGTCCTGACCGGCCCGACCAGGCTCCTCGCGGTGGCGTCCGGGGATCGGTCGCTCCTCGGGCTCGGTCACGGCGCGAGCCTAACCGGGCCGGGGTGGCGCGGGTCAGCGGACCTCGCGCTTCTCCTTGATCTTGGCAGCCTTGCCGCGCAGGTTGCGCAGGTAGTAGAGCTTGGCGCGACGGACGTCACCGCGGGTGACGACCTCGACCCGGTCGATGATCGGGGTGTGCAGCGGGAAGGTGCGCTCGACGCCGACGCCGAAGGAGACCTTGCGCACCGTGAAGGTGCGGCCGACGCCCGAGCCCTGGACGCGGATGCACACGCCCTGGAAGACCTGGATGCGGGAGCGGTTGCCCTCGACCACGCGGACGTGGACCTTGAGGGTGTCACCGGCGCGGAACTCCGGGAGGTCGTCGCGCTTCTGGTCGGCTGCGAGCTGGTCGATGACGTTGGTCATGGGGGTCTCCTCGTCGGCGCCACAGGTCGCCCACGGTCGTGGGGATGTCTCGTGCGGTCCGGCACGCTGGGGTCAGTCGCGGCGTGCCCCCTGTGGCAGGTGCACCGCTGACCGCCGTCCCCCGAGGGGGCGCGCACGGTCGTCGTGACGGCCGGGCCAACCAAGGATTGTGCCACAGGCGCCACCGCCGGGCGAAATCGCGCCCGGGCCGAGGCCGCGGCCGGTCCGGGTGGGAACGCGGGGTCAGCGCCGCCGCTTGGTCATCGACATGACCGGGTCGCCGGGGGTGAAGCCGCGGGGACGGTAGCCGGCGCGGCGGTACCTGCGGTGGTTGTCCTCGCTGGTGCCGCCGGTGAGCAGGGCGTACGCCGTGGCGCCGTCGGGCGCCCACTCCTCGCACCGCTCCAGCAGCCAGCGGCCCAGACCCCTGCCCTGCAGGTCGGGGGCGACCATGAGACGCCCGACGACCCAGGTCGTGCCGTCCTCGCTCAGCTGGCCGCGCACGGACCCGACCAGCCGGCCGGCGCTGCGCAGCACCCACGTGCGCCAGCGGTCGAGGTCGGCCACCACCTGGTCGAGGCCCTCGTGCAGCGCGGGGACCTCGAGCGTGTCGAGCGCGATCGCCTCCTGCAGCCAGCACGCCCGCTGGAGCGTGAGCAGCTCCGCGGCGTCGGCCCGGGTCGCCGGGCGCCACTCGGCGTCCTCGACCCTGTCGACCCCCACCAGGGCGCTCGGTGGCAGCAGGTCCGGGCGACGCGCCGCCGTACGCCGCAGGGACTGGGCGTGCCGCCAGCGCTCGACCGCGCCGTGGTCGCCGCCGACCAGGACGTCGGGCACCTCCAACCCGCGCCAGGACGGGGGGCGGGTGTAGACGGGGTGCTCCAGCAGGCCGGACTCGTGGGACTCCTCGACCAGCGAGTCGGGGTTGCCCATGAAGCCGGGCACCAGGCGCACGACCGCCTCGAGCACCGCGAGCGCCGCGACCTCGCCGCCGTTGAGGACGTAATCGCCGAGCGAGACCTCGAGCACCCGCATCCGGGTCGCGGCGTGGTCGACCACGCGCTGGTCGATCCCCTCGTAGCGCCCGCAGGCCACGACCAGGTGCGGCTCGACGGCCAGGGCGCGGGCGTGCGCCTGGGTGAACCGCTCGCCGGCCGGGGTCGGCACGAGCAGGACGGCGTCCTCGCCCGGCGGGACCAGGGCGTCGAGGGCCTCCCCCCACGGCTCGGGGCGCATCACCATGCCGGCCCCGCCGCCGTACGGGGCGTCGTCGACGGTGCGATGGCGGTCGTGGGTCCAGTCGCGCAGGTCGTGGACGCGCAGGTCGAGCAGGCCGGTGCGACGCGCCCTGCCGGGCAGCGAGAGGTCGAGCGCCTCGAGGTAGGCCGGGAAGATCGAGACGACGTCGACGCGCACCTCAGTCCTCCGGGTCGAGCAGGCCGGGGCGGTCCTCGACGAGCACCCGGCCCGCGGCCAGGTCCACCTCGGGGACGAGCGCCTGTACGAACGGCACCATCGCCTCGCGGCCGTCGTCGCGGCGTACGACGAGCACGTCCTGGGCGCCGGAGTGCAGCACCTCGGCGACCTCACCGACCCGGTCGCCGCCGACCTGGTGCACGGCGAGGCCGACCAGCTGGTGGTCGTAGAACTCCTCGGGGTCCTCCGGGCGCTCCTCGGGGACGACCTCGACGGCGAGCAGGCAGTTGCGCATGCCCTCCGCCGCCGTGCGGTCGGCCAGCTCCGCGAACGTGGCCAGGAGGCGCTGCTGGTGCCAGCGCGTGGCGGTGACCGTGAGCGTGCGGGGCAGCCCGGCCGCGGCCCCCCGGGGCTGCCGGACGGCGAGCACCGCACCCGCCGCGAGCCGGCGCTGCGGCTCGTCGGTGCGCAGCTCCAGGGTCACCTCGCCGCGGACCCCGTGCGGCCGCCCGATCCGGGCGACGACGACCTCGTCGGGGGCGTCGGGGCTCATCGCTCCTCCTGGGGAACAGTTTCACTAGGGCCCTAGTGAATCTGGCACCTCCCGAGCGAAACTTCGCTCGGGGAGTGACAACATCACTAGGGCCCCAGTGAAACCGAACGGGGGCTCAGCGGCCGCGGTCGACGTCCACGAAGTCGACCCGCGCCCCGCCACGACCCAGCGCGCCGATGACCGTGCGCAGGGAGGTCGCGGTGCGGCCGTTGCGACCGATCACCTTGCCGAGGTCGTCAGGGTGCACGCGCACCTCGAGCAACGCCCCGCGTCGGGTCTGCTTGTCGCGGACGCTGACGTCGTCGGGGTGCTTGACGATGCCGCGGACCAGGTGCTCCAGCGCGTCGGCGAGCACGTCAGGACTCGGTGGTCTCGGTCTCGGGCGCCTCGACCGGGGCCGCCGGCTCCTCGGTGCCCTCCGAGGACGCGCCCGTGGCCTCGGCGGCCGGGGTGTCCTCGGTGGCGGCGTCGCCACCGGTGGCCTCGACGGCCGCGGCGGTCTCCTCGGAGGGGGCCGCCTTCTTGGCCGGCTTCCTCTCCGCCTTGTCGGCCTTCTTGGTCACGGCCTCGGTGTCGAGCGAGCCGCCCGACTCCTTGAGGATCTCGTTGAAGATGTCCTGCTTGGACTTCTTGGCCTCGGCCACCTTGAGAGTGCCCTCGGCGCCGGACTCGCCGGTGAACTTCTGCCAGTCACCGGTGATCTTCAGCAGCGCGGCGACGGCCTCGGTCGGCTGGGCGCCGACGCCGAGCCAGTACTGCGCGCGCTCGGAGACGACCTCGATGACCGACGGGTCGTGCTTGGGGTGGTACTTGCCGATCTCCTCGATCACCCGGCCGTCACGGCGGGTGCGGGAGTCGGCGACGACGATGCGGTAGTAGGGCTGACGGATCTTGCCCATCCGCTTCAGGCGAATCTTGACGGCCACGAGTGTGGTGTCTCCTCAGGTGTGGTGAACGGGTGAGACGACCGCGTCCGGTGGGGAAACATCGGCGGGTCGGTCTCGGTGGGCCTGGCGCTCCGGTGAGAGGGGCCGTCGCGGCCAGGACTCAGCCGGTCATTGTGCCAGACAGGTCGGGATCGGTTCCAATCGGCGGCTCGGGCGGCGTGACCGGGCCGGTCCCCCGCCCGAGCACCAGCACCCCGGCTGCCACCACGGCCGTCATGCCGACCAGCTGGTCGGGCTGCAGGGTCTGACCGAGCACGACCAGACCGGCCAGCGCGGCGGCCGCGGGCTCGAGGCTGAGCAGCACCCCGAAGACCCCGGGCGCCAGGCTGCGCAGGGCCACCAGCTCCAAGGAGTAGGGCAGCGCCGAGGACAGCACCGCCACTCCCAGCGCGAGGAGCAGGACGTCAGGGTGCCGCATCGACTCCCCGGGCGCGGAGAGCCCCAGCGGCAGTGCCAGGACGGCGGCGACCGCCATCGACAGCGCGATGCCGTCCAGGCCCTCGAAGCGCGCGCCGGCCCGTCCGCTCAGCAGGATGTACGCCGCCCAGCAGGCACCGGCGGTCGCGGCGAGCCCGATGCCGACCAGGTCGAGGTCGCCGAGGGAGACGCTGAGGACCTCGCAGATGAGCACCACCCCGACGAGGGCCAGCGCGACCGCACCGAGGTCGCGGGCTCGGCGCGACGTGGCCGCGGCGAGCAGCAGCGGCCCGCTGAACTCGACGGTGACCGCGACCCCGATCGGCAGCCGCTCCAGCGAGCCGTAGAAGGCGGAGTTCATCGCCAGCAGCGCCACCCCGAACGCGACCGCGGTCGTCCAGTCCTCGCGGCTGCGCCCACCCAGCCGGGGCCGGGCGATGCCGAGCAGCAGGAGCGCGGCGAACCACATCCGCAGCGCCACCGAGCCGAGCACGCCCACCTCGGGGATCAGCGTCGCGGCGATCGCGCCGCCGAGCTGCACGGACAGGACGGCCGCGACCACGAGTCCCGCCGCACGACGCTCGTGGCCCGGACGGGGTCCCTGCGCGGCGCTCACACGCGCCATTCAAGCCCAGGGGCTCAGCCGCCCGCGAGCCACCCGGTGGGGCCGACGTCGGTGCCCGTGCGAGGGCGTGCTGGTCGAAGGAGCTCTTGGCGACGGGCATGATGCTGTGGCCGGTCGAGCAGCTCGAGCCCGTGCTGCGGGCCTGGAACGCCTGGACCGCCCGGCTCCCGAGGAGGCCACCACGGCGCTGCGGGCGCTGCAGCCGGAGCTGGACACCTTCGCCCGGGTGGCCGGCGACCGCCCAGTCCCGAGGCCGAGACGTCCCTGCTCATCGCCGAGCTGCGCCAGCACGGCGGGGCGCTGGCGCGCAAGGGCGCCGGGAGCGGGCGTGCTCTCGCACCTGCCGGCGGCGTTCGACCAGAAGGACTGGGCCGGGCTGGGCAAGGTCCGCGCCACGGTCGACCCGAGTGGCGTCTTCCGTGCCGCCCACGAGGTGGCGGTCCGCCGACGCGGAACGCGGCCGGCGACCCCTGCGGAGGCGTCGGCTGCCTGCGCCTCAGGCGCCGGCCACGACCCGCCCCCGCAGGACCACTCGCCGGGGCTTGAACAGCTGGTCGAGGTCGGCCCGCGGGTCGGCGTCGTAGACGACCAGGTCGGCCGGGGCGCCCTCCTCCAGCGACGGGCGTCCGAGCCAGTCCCGGGCCCGCCAGCTCGCGGCTCCGAGGGCGTAGTCGACCGGCATCCCGAGTGACACCATCGCGACCACCTCACCGGCCAGGTTGCCGTGCCGGGAGATGCCGCCGCCGTCCGAGCCGGCGTACATCGGCACCCCCGCGTCGTAGGCCGTCATCAGCGTCTCGCGGGTGCGCGCGTGCAGGTCGGTCATGGTCGAGGCGTAGTCGGGGAACTTCGCACGACCGGCGGCGGCGTACTCCGGGAACTTGGCCAGCTGCATCACCGTCGGCACCAGCGCGGTGCCTTGCGCGACCATCTGGTCCACGAGGTCGGCGCTGAGCCCGGTGCCGTGCTCGATGCAGTCGATGCCGGCGTCGAGCAGGCCCTGGAGCACGTCGCGCCCGAAGCAGTGGGCGGTCACCTTGGTGCCCTCGGCGTGGGCGGCGTCGATCGCCGCGGCGAAGGCTTCGGCAGGGAACGACGGCACCAGGTCGCCGGCGTCGCGCGAGATCCAGTCGCCCACGAGCTTGATCCAGCCGTCGCCGCTGCGCGCCTCCTGGGCGGCGTACGCCACGAGCTGGTCGGGCTCGACCTCGTGGGCGTAGTTGCGGATGTAGCGCTTGGTCCGGCCGATGTGGCGCCCGCACCGGATCAGCCGCGGGAGGTCCTCGCGGTCGTGGACCCATCGGGTGTCGGCAGCCGACCCGGCGTCGCGGATGAGCAGCGCGCCCTGGTCGCGGTCGAGGATCGCCTGCTGCTCGGTCTCCTCCGGCCCGACCGGGCCGTGCTCCTCCAGCCCGAGGTGGCAGTGGGCGTCGACCAGGCCGGGCACGATCCAGCCGTCGACCCGCTCGGCCCCGGACTGAGGCTCGTAGGTGACGTGCCCGTCGACGACGTACAGGTCGCGGGTCTCGCCGTCGGGCAGGACCGGTCCGGAGAACCTCAGCGCGCTCATGCGCCCACGATAGGGCGGCGCGGTTTCACTAGGGCCCTAGTGAAACTGGTACATCCCCGCCGAAACTTCGCTCGGGAAGTGACAAAGTCACTAGGGCCCTAGTGAAACCGAGCTCTGCCTCACTGCTGGTTGAGGTACTTCGCCACCTCGGGCGGCAGGTTGAAGTCGCTCGGGTCGAAGTCCTCCTGCTCGGCGGGCAGGCCGAACGGGTTGGCCGCCGGCGCCTTCTCGGCGGCGGCCTTCTGCTCCTGGGCGCGCTTGGCGGGGTTGCCGGACTTGCGGGCCCCCTTGCCCTTGGCGGGCTGCTTCTTCTTCTGCTGGGCGCGCTTGCCCGCACCGGGCATCCCGGGCATCCCGGGGATGCCGCCGCCGGAGGCCAGGTTCTTCATCATCTTGCGGGCCTCGAAGAACCGCTCGACCAGGTTGTTGACCTCCGAGACGTGGACGCCCGAGCCGCGCGCGATGCGGGCGCGGCGGGACCCGTCGATGATCTTGGGGTCCGTGCGCTCGGCCGGGGTCATCGACCGGATGATCGCCTGCACGCGGTCGATCTCGCGCTCGTCGAAGTTGGCCAGCTGGTCGCGGAACTGCCCCATCCCGGGCAGCATCCCCATGATCTTGGTCAGCGAGCCCATCTTGCGCAGCTGCTGCATCTGCTCGAGGAAGTCGTCGAGGGTGAACTCCCCGCCCTGGCCGGTCAGCTTGGCCGCGGCCTTGGCGGCCTGGTCGGCGTCGAAGGCCTTCTCGGCCTGCTCGATCAGGGTCAGCACGTCGCCCATGTCGAGGATGCGCGAGGCCATCCGGTCGGGGTGGAAGAGGTCGAAGTCGGTGAGCTTCTCGCCGTTGGAGGCGAACATGATCGGCCGGCCGGTGAGCGAGCGGATCGAGAGGGCGGCGCCACCGCGGGCGTCGCCGTCGAGCTTGGTCAGGACCACGCCGTCGTAGCCCACGCCGTCGAGGAAGGCCTGCGCGGTGGTGACCGCGTCCTGGCCGATCATCGCGTCGACGACGAACAGGGTCTCGTCGGGGTGGACCGCGTCGCGGATGTCGGCGGCCTGCTGCATGAGCTCGGCGTCGATGCCCAGACGGCCGGCGGTGTCGACGATGACCACGTCGTGCAGGGTGCGGCGGGCCTCCTCGACGCCACCGCGCGCGACCGCGACGGGGTCGCCCACGCCGTTGCCCGGCTCGGGGGCGTAGACCTTGACCCCGGCGCGCTCGCCGTTGACCTGCAGCTGGTTGACCGCGTTGGGTCGCTGGAGGTCGGCGGCGACCAGCAGCGGGCTGTTGCCCTGCTCCTTGAACCACAGCGCGAGCTTGGCCGCGAGCGTCGTCTTGCCGGCGCCTTGGAGCCCGGCGAGCATGATCACGGTCGGCGGCTGCTTGGCGATCCGCACCCGGCGGGTCTCGCCACCGAGGATGCCCACCAGCTCGTCGTGCACGATCTTGACGACCTGCTGGGCCGGGTTGAGCGCCCCGCTCACCTCGGCGCCGCGCGCCCGCTCCTTGACCGCGGCGACGAACTCCTTGACCACTGGCAGGGCCACGTCGGCCTCGAGCAGCGCGATGCGGATCTCGCGCGCGGTGGCGTCGATGTCCGCCTCGGAGAGCCGGCCCTTGCCCCGGAGGTTCTTCAGGGACGCGGTGAGGCGGTCGGACAGGGTGGCGAACACAGGCAGTCAGTCCTCGTGGGCTCGGTACGGCGGCAGCGGGCTCGTGCAGCCCGGGTCAGTCAGGCGTCCAGGGTATCCACGGGCGCGAGCGCCCGGCGTACCGCTTCGGCTGCGGCGGTCGCGGCGTCCGCCGCCAGCCGGCCCCCGGAGGCGTCCTGGAGGTAGAACACGTCGACCACCTGAGGGCCGACGCTGCCCACGTGGGCGGACCGGACGGACAGGTCGAGCCGCGACAAGGCACGCAGGACGGCGTAGAGCGTGCCGGGGCGGTCGGAGGCCCGCACCTCCATCACCGTGGAGTCCGCGGAGGCGTCGGGCAGGAGGACCTCGGCGGGCAGTCCTTCGGCGTCGGCGACCACGCGGTCGGCGGAGGCCGGCGGCCCACCACCGTCGAGCGCGGCGGTCACCCGGCGCACGAGGCCGGCGGGGTCGGCCACCTCCCCCTCGAGCAGCCACTCGCACTGGACCTCGCCGTCCACCACCCAGGCCCGCGAGGCGACGACCGGGGTGCGCGAGGCGAGGAACGTGCCTGCGAGGTCGGCCAGCACCCCGACCCGGTCCGGCTCCCGGACCCGGACGACCATGCCGACCGGGTCGGACTGCACCTCGACGCGCCCCTCCCCCAGCTCGGGGTACGCCGACGGGGCGCCCGGGCCGCGCCCGGCCAGGGCGTGGCGCGCGGACTCGGCGAGGTCGGCGACCAGGCCGGCGCGCCACCGGGTCCATGCCTGGGGTGCCGTCGCGCGGGCATCGGCCTCGGTGAGCACCTCGAGCAGGTCGAGGACCGCCCGGTCCTCCACCCGCGACGCGACCTCCTGCGCTGTCGCGGGGTCGTCGAGGTCGCGGGTGGTGGCCACGCGGGCCAGGAGGAGGTGGTGCAGCACGAGGCGCCCGAGCACGTCGACGTCGGTCTCGTCGAACCCCCACCGGCGGGCGACCTTCCGGGCGACCGGGGCCCCGGCCTCGCTGTGCTCGGTGGCGCCACCCTTGCCGATGTCGTGCAGCAGGGCCCCGACCATGAGCAGGTCGGGTCGCCCGACGCGCCGGATCAGCCGGGACGCCTCGACGCAGGTCTCGACCACGTGCCGGTCGACGGTGAAACGGTGCACGACCGAGGCGTGCGGCAGCAGGCGGATGCGCTCCCACTCGGGGAGCAGCAGGTCCAGCGCATCGGTCTCGTCCAGGGTCTCCCAGAGCGGCAGCAGGCCGCGGCCGGAGGCGAGCAGCCGCACCAGCAGCGACCGGGCCTCGGCGGGCCACGGCGCGGGGATCGGGGCCGCCTCCCGCACCAGGCGGGCCACCGAGGCCGGCGAGATCGGCAGGTCCCGCTCGGCCGCGACGACCGCGGCCCGCAGGAACAGCAGCGGGTCGCGCCGCGGCTCGGCTCCCTTGTCGAGCACCACCTCGCCGGCGGAGACGGCGACCCCGGGGGCGGCCCGCTGCAGCGCCGGGACGCGACCGCGCGCGGCGCTCGGTGGCGGGTCGAGCACGCGGTCCACGCGCCGCCAGGAGATCCGGGACAGGTGCGTGATGCGCCGTCCCAGCTGCCGGACGTGACGCTGGGCCGCGGCCGCGTCGGCCACGCCGAGCTCCTCGGCGATCGGACCCCACTGCTCGGGCACCACCCGGTCGACCGCGCGCCCGGCGACCTGGTGCAGCACGTCGCGCACGTCGAGCAGGCTCAGCCGGCTGCGCTCGAGGTCGACGTGGGGCACGTCGACCATCCAGGTGGCGACGAGCGCCTTGAGCATGGTCGCGTCACGCAACCCGCCGGCGGACTCCTTGAGGTCCGGCACCGAGGCGTGCGCAAGCTCGCCGCGCTGCTCGGCGCGACCGCGCGCGAGGTCGCGCAGCAGCGGGAGGTTGGCGCGCGCGTCGCGGCGCCAGGTCGAGAGCACGTCGGCGCGCAGCCGCAGCGACACGGCGGTGTCCCCCGCCAGGTGGCGCGCGTCGAGCAGGCCGAGTGCCACCCGCAGGTCGTCCCGGGCGGCCGCCGTCACCTCGTCGAGGGCACGCACGGAGTGGTCGATCCTCGAGCCGGAGTCCCACAGCGGGTACCACAGCTCGTGCGCCAGCGACCCCACCTCGACGGCCGGGTCGTGCACCAGCACCAGGTCGAGGTCGGAGTACGGCGCGAGCTCGCTGCGGCCGTAGCCGCCGACCGCGACCAGCGCGACCCCGGGCAGCGGGTCGGCCTCGTCGCGGCCGGTGACCGAGTGCAAGGCCGACGCGCACAGTGCGTCGGCCTCCGCGGTGCGGGCGAGCCTCGCGGCGGCGGTCATGTCAGGGGCTCAGGATCTGACCAGGGACGTCGGGGCTCGCCCACCGGCTAGAGCGCGGCCTGGTCCCGGTCGCCGGTGCGCACGCGCACCAGTCGCTCGACCGGCGCGACCCAGACCTTGCCGTCACCGATGCGACCGGTCTGAGCGGCGCCGACGATCGCCTCGACCACGGAGTCGGCGTCGGCCTCGTCGACCACGATCTCGAGGCGGACCTTGGGCACCAGCGCGATGTCGTACTCCGCCCCGCGGTAGACCTCGGTGTGGCCCTTCTGGCGGCCGTAGCCGGAGACCTCGCTGACGGTCATCCCGCGCACGCCGATCGCCTCGAGCGCGGCGCGGACGTCCTCCCACTTGTGCGGCTTGATCACCGCGGTCACGAGCTTCATCGTCGTCCCTCTCCCAGGTCGGTGCGGTCCGGTCGGTCGGCGGGCCCATGGCGGCAGCGGCGGTGCGCTGACGCCCCTACTCTGCCCGACGCGCCACCGTCGCCCGGAGCCGACGTGCAGGTCGTGGCGGTCTCGACGGGCGGACCGGCGTGACCGAGCCGCAGGGCGCCTGGACCGGCCTCACCCCCCGAGCCGGGGGAGGGCGTCGGGGGGTGAGGGTCCTCCAGCTGGGCGACCCCGGGCTCGAGCGAGACGTGCGTCCTCAGACCGCCGCTTCGTCCCTGTCGCCTGTGCGGACCCGGACGATGGTCTCGACCGGGGCCACCCAGACCTTCCCGTCGCCGATCCGGCCGGTCGCGGCCGACTTCACCACGATCCCGACGACGTCCTCGACGTCGACGTCGTCGACGACGATCTCCACGCGCACCTTGGGCACCAGCGCGATGTCGTACTCCGCGCCGCGGTAGACCTCGGTGTGGCCCTTCTGCCGGCCGTAGCCGGACACCTCGCTGACGGTCATGCCGGTCACCCCGAAGGCCTCCAGGGCCGCCCGGACGTCCTCCCACTTGTGCGGCTTGATCACCGCGGTGACGAGCTTCATGCGTTGGCCCCTTCCTGGGACTTGCTGGTGATGGTTCCCGTGCCGATGCCGCCCGCACCGGCGCCCGCGAGGGTGCCGCCACCGCGGTTGACCAGGTCGTAGGCCGCCTCGCCGTGCTCGGCGAAGTCGATGCCCTCGACCTCCTCCTCCTCCGCGATCCGCCAGCCCATCGTGACCTTGATCGCGAAGCCGAGGATCGCCGTCATGACGCCGGACCAGACGATGGCCACGAGGGCCCCGAGGGTCTGGTCACCGAGCGAGCCGAGCCCGCCGCCGTAGAACAGCCCGTCGACGCCGCCGGCGCCGTCGGAGGTGGAGAACAGGCCGATCAGGACCGTGCCGACGATGCCGCCGACGAGGTGGACGCCGACGACGTCGAGCGAGTCGTCGAGACCGAGCTTGAACTTCAGGCCCACCGCCCACGCGCAGATCCCACCGGCGACGGCGCCGATCGCGATGGCGCCCACCGGGTCCACGGCTCCGCAGGCAGGGGTGATCGCGACCAGGCCGGCGACGATGCCGGAGGCGGCGCCGAGCGAGGTCGCCTTGCCGTGCAGCAGGCGCTCGACCAGCAGCCAGCCGAGCATCGCCGCCATCGTGGCGACCGTGGTGTTGAGGAAGGTGCGTCCGGTCTCGGAGAGGAACTGCGCCTGGTTGGCCGCCGCACCGGCCGCCGTGCCCCAGTCGTCGCCGAAGACGATCGAGCCCACGTTGAAGCCGTACCAGCCGACCCAGAGCAGGCCCGCGCCGAGCATGGTCAGGGTGAGGTTGTGCGGGCGCATCGGGTTCTGCGGCCAACCGACCCGCTTGCCGATGATCAGGGCCAGGACCAGGCCGGCCACGCCGGCGTTGATGTGCACCGCGGTGCCGCCGGCGTAGTCCTGCGCGCCGATCCTGGTGCAGATCAGCGCCGAGTCGCTGCAGCTGAAGACCATGTGGGCCAGCGGGAAGTAGCTGAAGGTGACCCAGAGCGGCAGGAACACGATCCAGGCCGAGAGCTTCACCCGGTCCGCGATCGCGCCGCTGATCAGCGCCGCGGTGATCACCGCGAAGGTGAGCTGGAACATCACGCCGATGTAGCTGTCGGAGGCCACGTCCTTGAGGCCGAACAGGGTGAAGGGGTTGGCGAAGAAGGTGCCGTCCCCTCCGAAGGACATCGACCAGCCCCACAGCACGTAGACGATCCCGACGACGCCCATGGCGACGAAGGACATCATCATCATGTTGAGCACGGACTTCGATCGGGTCATGCCGCCGTAGAACAGCGCGAGCGCGGGCGTGGTCATCATGAGGACCAACAGCGTGGCCACGATCATGAACGCGTAGTAGCCGTCCACGAAACCTCCAAGTCTTGGTCGCCGGACCACAGGGCAGGGCCGGCGCGGAACGCAGTCAGCGTCTGCCACGGAGGTTTCGACCGCGGACGGTGCGTGTTGCGGCGAGGTGACAAATGCGCGGGCCGTGTTTCGGCCAGGTAAACCGTCCGCACGGCCCTCACCACCCGGAGACGCCGGCTCCGGTGGCGACTCAGCGGCGGCTCAGCGCAGGCTCAGCGGAGGTCCTGCACCAGCTCGTAGAGGCGGCCGTCGGGCGCGCGGAAGTGCACGTAGCGCTGCAGGGCACCCTCGGAGACCTCGTCGGTCTCGACGCCGGCGGCCCGCAGCTCGGCGCAGGCGGCGTCGAGGTCGGCCACCTTGAACCCGACGGTCCGGCCCAGGTCGGCGGGCACCTCGGGCGAGGTCACCACGAACGACGAGCCGTCGGGCAGGTCGAAGACCTCGGCGTCGAAGCCGTGGCCGGTGGTGGGCCGCAGCCCCAGCACGTCCTGCACGAACCGCGCCATCTCCTGACGCTCGTCGGTGCGCGTCCCGACGAAGACCAGCCCCTCGATGTTCACCGCGACCCCTCCAGACGCTCCACCAGCACGAACCGCTGCGCCACCACGACCGTGTCGTCGGCGAGCGCCGCCCCGAGGACCTGGCGGCGCCAGAACCCCTCGTGGGCCTCGCGCCACTGCGCGACCGAGGGGCAGCCCTCGCGCTCCTCCGCGGCGAAGCGCACCGCCGGCCGGGGGTCGTCGTCGCCGTCGTCCACCTGCAGGAGGCTGGAGGTGGAGGTCTCGGAGCCGTCGAGGACGGCCGCGACCAGCTGGTCCCGCAGGGGCCCGGGGTGGGCCGGCTCGAACAGCGGCAGGGCGGGTACGTCCACGGCGGTGCTCCGGCCTAGTCCCCGAGCAGCGCGTCGACGAAGCCGGCGGCCTCGAACGGGGCGAGGTCGTCGGGGCCCTCACCCAGCCCGACGAGCTTGACCGGCACGCCGAGCTCGCGCTGCACCGCGACCACGATGCCGCCCTTGGCCGAGCCGTCGAGCTTGGTGAGCACCAGGCCGGTGACCTTGACCACCTCGGAGAAGACGCGCGCCTGGATCATGCCGTTCTGGCCGGTGGTCGCGTCGAGGACGAGCAGCACCTCGGTGACGGGCGCCTGCTTCTCCACCACGCGCTTGACCTTGCCGAGCTCGTCCATCAGGCCCGCCTTGTTCTGCAGGCGTCCAGCGGTGTCGACGATGACCGCGTCGACCTCCTGCTCCATGCCGTTGCGGACCGCCTCGAAGGCGACGCTGGCGGGATCGGAGCCCTCGGGCCCGGTCACCGTCTCGACGCCCACCCGCTCGCCCCAGGTGGTCAGCTGCTCGGCGGCGGCGGCGCGGAAGGTGTCGGCGGCGCCCAGCACGACCGAGCGGTCCTCGGCGACGAGGATGCGGGCCAGCTTGCCGACGGTGGTGGTCTTGCCGGTGCCGTTGACCCCGACCATGAGCACGACGGCGGGGCGGCCCTCGTGCCGGCTCACGGCGAGCCGGCGGTCCATCGTCGGGTCGACCAGCGCGAGCAGCTCCTCGCGCAGCACCTCGCGCACCGGGGCGGCGTCCGCGCCCTCGACGCGAAGCCGGGTGCGCAGCCGCTCGACCAGCTCCTGCGTCGGGCCGACGCCGATGTCGGCGGTGATGAGGAGGTCCTCGATCTCCTCCCAGGTGTCCTCGTCGATGCGGTCGCGCGACAGCAGCGCCAGCAGGCCGCGGCCCAGGACCCCCTGGGAGCGGGCGAGGCGCTGGCGCAGCCGGACCAGGCGCCCGGCCGCCGACTCGGGCCGCTCCAGCGTCGGGGTCGGCGGGGCCTCGACCGGCGCCTCGGGCGCCTCGGTCGGCGCCGGGGCCTCCGGGGGCGCCAGCACGTCCGTGCCGCCGCGGCGCTCGTCGAGCCGGGCGCGGCCGCGCCGGACCCCGGTCGTGACCAGGCCGGCGGTGACGACGACCGCCACGACGGCGATCGCGATGATCAGGGAGAGGAGGTCCACGGCCGCGATTCAACCATCCACGGGGTCACGGGCCCCAATCGCCGGTGGTCAGGCCCGGCTCAGTGGCGGGCGTGGCGGCCGTGCGAGCCGACCGGCTCGACCGTCGGCAGCGAGTCCACGAAGCGGGCGAGAGCGTCGCCCGCTCGGGGCGCGACGGGGAGGCGGACCCCACGGCGCGGGAACGCGACGTACGCCGCGACGGCGGCGGCCGCGAGCAGGCAGAACACCATGAAGAGCAGGACGAACAGCAACAGGATCAATCCCCGGTCGGTGCGCGGTCAGGACGTCCCCACAGTGCCACATCGCCGAAGGCGTCGGCGCCGCGGCCGCGACGGCGTGAGCGCCACGGCCACCGGCTCGACCGGCACCTGAGGTGGCGGGGCCACGTCGTCGTCGAGCCCGGTCACCCTCGGACGAGGGGCTCCACGGCGACGCGGATCTCGTGGGGCACGGGCACGACCGGGCGAGGGGCGGGCACGGTGTTGTCGACGTAGACGTGGACGAACCGGCCCTCGGCGCGCGCCCGGTCGCCGTCCCCCTGGAACATCCCGATGCGGTAGACGACCGAGGACCGGCCGAGCCGCTCGACGGCGAGGCCGAGCTCGACCGGATCGGGGAAGCCCATCTCCTCGAAGTAGCGGCACGACACCTCGGCCACGATGCCGATGGCGCGCAGACCGCGGATGTCGCCGCCGGTCGCCTGCATCAGGTGGGCGTTGACCGCGGTGTCGACCAGCTCGAAGTAGGTCGCGTTGTTCATGTGGCCGTAGACGTCGTCGTCGGCCCACCGGGTCGTGGCCGTGCGCCACGCGGAGTAGTCGGCCCGGGTGGGCCGGGGCTCTCGCTCACTCATGCCAGTGCGGGCTCCGACGCCGACGCCTCGGCCCCCTCCTCGCGCAGGCGCTGGCTGATCACCGTGGTGACGCCGTCGCCGCGCATGGTGACGCCGTAGAGCGCGTCGCCGATCTCCATCGTGCGCTTCTGGTGGGTGATGACCAGCAGCTGGGAGTCGTCGCGCAGCTCGGAGTAGATGTCGAGCAGGCGACCCAGGTTGGTGTCGTCGAGCGCCGCCTCGACCTCGTCGAGGATGTAGAACGGCGAGGGCCGCGCCTTGAACAGCGAGACCAGGAACGCCACCGCCACCAGTGAGCGCTCGCCGCCGGAGAGCAGCGAGAGCCGCTTGACCTTCTTGCCCGGCGGCCGGGCCTCGACCTCGATGCCGGTGGTGAGCATGTCGGCGGGGTCGGTCAGGACCAGGCGCCCCTCCCCGCCCGGGAACAGCCGCGAGAAGACGTGGTCGAAGGCGGCCCGCACGTCCTCCCACGCCTCGGTGAAGACCTCCTCGACCCGCTGGTCGACCTCGCGCACGATGTCGAGCAGGTCGCGGCGGGTCTTGCGCAGGTCCTCGAGCTGCTCGGTGAGGAACCTGTGCCGCTCCTCCATCGCGGTGAACTCCTCCAGCGCCAGCGGGTTGACCCGGCCGAGCTGGGCCAGCGCCCGCTCCGCGGTGCGCAGGCGCTTCTGCTGCTCCTCGCGCACGAACGGCACGGCCTCGCCCTCGGTGGCCGCGCCGTCGTCGCCGACGACCAGCACCGGCACCTCGCGGTCGGGTCCGTAGTCGGCGACGAGGTTGTCGGCGTCGAGGCCGAGCTCCTCCAGGGCGCGCTCGGTGAGCTGCTCGATGCGCATCTGCTGCTGGGCGCGGGCCATCTCGTCGCGGTGGACCGTGCTGACCAGCTCGTCGTGCCGGCGGCCCAGGTCGCGCAGGCGGGCGCGCACGTCGAGGAGCTCCTGCTCGCGCTCGCGCCGGCTGGCCTCGACCGCGGACCGGCGCTCGGCGGCTACGCCCAGGGAGCGCTCGAGCAGCACCGAGACCTGCTCGCAGGCGGCCGCGACCGCACGGGCGGTCTCGCCTTCGCGGCGCACGCGCTCGCGGTGGGCGAGCGCCCGCGCGCGGGCGTCGCGCTCCTGCTGGGCGCTGCGCAGCAGGGCGTCGGCCCGTCCGGCGAGCGCGCGGGCGCGCTCCTCCGCGGTGCGCAGCGAAAGCCGGGCCTCGGTCTCGGCGGCACGGGCGGCACGGGCCGCGTCGGCGAGCCGCTCGAGGACCGAGGCGTCGGGCTCCTCCTCGGCGTCGGACTCCGCGGCGTCGAGGCGCTGCTCGAGCTCGCCGAGCTGGGCCAGGTCGGCCTCCCGGGCGGTGCCGACCTCGGCGATCGCGCGCGCGGCCCGCTCGGCCTCCCCCCGTGCGGCCCGGACGGTGCTGCCGTGCTGGGCCAGCTCCTCGGCGATGGCGGCCAGGTGGGCGTCGGACTCGTGCAGCTGGGCCAGGGCCACCTCGACCCGCTGGGCCGCCTCGTGGCGCTCCTGCTCGAGCCGGGTGAGGTCGAAGGCCAGCCGCTGGGAGGCGTGGGTGACCTCGGTGATGCGCTGGGTGGCCTCGTCGACCGCCGCCTGCACCTCGAGCAGGCTCGGCGCCGACGCGGACCCGCCGGCGGCGAAGTGGGCGCCGAGCACGTCGCCGTCGCGGGTCACGCAGGTGACCTCGGGCAGGTCGCGCAGGAGCGCGCGGGCGGTGCCCAGGTCGTCGACGAGCGCGACGCGCGCCAGCAGGCGCACCAGGGCGGCGCGGGCCGCGTCGGGGCACTCGACGACGTCGACGGCGTACGACGCGTGGCCGGGCAGGGTGGGCCAGGTGGCGGTCTCCTGCGGCGCACCCCCGAGCAGCAGTCCGGCGCGGCCGAGGTCGTCCGAGCGCAGCCGGTCGATCGCCTCGACCGCGGTGTCCAGGTCCTCCATGACGACGGCGTCGGCGGCCCCGCCGAGGGCCGCGGCCACCGCCGTCTCCCAGCCGGGGCGGACCGAGACGAGCGCGGCGACGGAGCCCAGCAGCCCGGAGACCGGCTCGGTCGCGGCGAGCAGCGCACCGCTGCCGTCCTTGCGGTTGAGCCCGAGCTCGAGCGCCTCGCGGCGGGCGGTCAGGGCCGCGCGCTCGCGGTCGGCGGCGTGGGCCTCCTCGCGCATCTTGACCAGTCGCGACTCGACGTCCTCGAGCGTGGTGGCGGCGACCTCGTGCTCGGTGTCCAGGCCGCGCTCGCCGGCGTCGAGACCGGCGATCTGGGTCTCCAGCGAGGTGAAGTCCCGCTCGGCCCGCTCGGCGCGGGCCAGCGCCTCGCGCCGGGTGACCTCGAGGCGACCGAGCTCGTCGTCGGCCGCGGCGACCCGGCTGCGCTTGGCGTTGACCTGGCCCTGGAGCCGGGCCAGTCCCTCGCGGCGGTCGGCCGCGGCGCGGTGCAGCGCCGCGACCCGGCGCTCCTCGTCGAGGTGCTGCTGCTCGGCCGCCTGACGCGCCTGCAGGGCATCGTCGAGGGCGGCGCGGAAGCCGGTGACCTCGGCGTCGATGCGCTGCTCCTGCTCGCGCACGCGCTCGGCCTCGGCGACCAGGGCGTCGGGGTCGCGGCCGGCCGGGACCTCGGGCTCGGTGGTGGCGTTGCGGACGCGTTCGGCGGCCAGCGAGGCGGTACCGCCGAGGCGGTCGCGCAGACCGGCCAGGGAGAACCAGGTCTCCTGGGCGGCGGCGAGGGCGGGGAGGTCCTCGCGCAGCGCGGCCTCGAGGGCGGACTCGGCGGCCCGCGCCTCGGCGAGAGCGGCCTCGACGGCCTGCTGCTGCTCGAGCAGCAGGGACTCGTCGGCGAGCTCCGCCTCCAGCGCGGTGCGCGCCGTCACCAGGTCGTCGGCCAGCAGGCGCGCGCGGGCGTCGCGCACGTCGGCCTGGACCACGGCGGCCTTGCGGGCCACCTCGGCCTGGCGGCCCAGCGGCTTGAGCTGGCGGCGGATCTCGGTGAGCAGGTCGGCGAGCCGGTTGAGGTTGCCCTCGGTCGACTCCAGCTTGCGCAGCGCCTTCTCCTTGCGCTTGCGGTGCTTGAGGACGCCCGCGGCCTCCTCGACGAACCCGCGGCGCTCCTCGGGGGTGGCCCGCAGGATCGAGTCGAGCTGGCCCTGCCCGACGATGACGTGCATCTCGCGACCGATGCCGGAGTCGGAGAGCAGCTCCTGGACGTCGAGCAGGCGGCAGGACTGCCCGTTGATGGCGTACTCCGAGCCGCCGTTGCGGAACATGGTGCGGCTGATCGTCACCTCGGAGTAGTCGATCGGCAGCGCACCGTCGGAGTTGTCGATGGTGAGCGCGACCTCGGCGCGGCCCAGGGGCGCGCGGCCGGCGGTGCCGGCGAAGATGACGTCCTCCATCTTGCCGCCGCGCAGCGACTTGGCACCCTGCTCACCCATCACCCAGGCGAGGGCGTCGACGACGTTGGACTTGCCGGAGCCGTTGGGCCCGACGATGCACGTGATGCCGGGCTCGAGCTGCAGGGTCGTCGCGGAGGCGAACGACTTGAACCCCTTGAGGGTGAGGCTCTTGAGATACACGCGGGCTCCCTCGCCGTGCTGGCCGGACCTGACTGCTGGTGACTGCGGGTGACGCGCGTCGCGGGGAAGCCAGCACGTCAGCGCCGCCACCCTAACCAATCCGCGCCGTACGTCGTCGGCAGCGCGCCGCGGAGC
Organism: uncultured Actinomycetota bacterium; assembly: GCA_963811385.1. Taxonomy (GTDB): domain Bacteria; phylum Actinomycetota; class Actinomycetes; order Propionibacteriales; family Nocardioidaceae; genus Marmoricola_A. The sequence continues at coordinate 405,303 of CAWEQX010000017.1, forward strand.
GGTCCGGCGCCGCAGGGGCTCCGCCCCGGACCGTTCCGGACCCGCAATCGTCACCGGTTCGTTGCCTGTGGGGCGTGGTCCGTGCGGCGGGAAGCGGTCTAGGGTCCGGGTGTCCTCCCCCCTGAGCCGGCCCCCGGCTCACGACGTACTGGAGATCCCGCGTGACCCCCTCCCACCCGCGCGGCAGGTTCGCCGCGCTCCTGGCCGCGACCGCCACGGCGACCGCCGTGGCCCTGCCCCTCACCCTCGGGGCCGGCGCCCAGTCCGCCGCCGCCCGGCCCCAGCACACCCCGCCCGGCCAGCAGACGATCAAGCTCGACCTGCTCGCGGTCAACGACTTCCACGGGCAGCTGGAGAAGGTGCCGACCACCAGCTCCAGCGGGCGCATCGCCACGACCGGCGGCAACGTCGCGGCCGGCGGTGCCGCCTACCTCGCCACCCACCTGGACCAGCTGCGTCAGGGTGCCGCGGCACGCGGCGCCACGACCCTCACCGTGGCCGCCGGTGACCTGATCGGCGCGACCCCGCTGCTCTCGGCCGCCTTCCACGACGAGCCGACCGTCGAGGCGATGAACGCCATGGGCCTCGACATCACCTCCGTGGGCAACCACGAGTTCGACGAGGGCTACCGCGAGCTCCTGCGCATGCAGGAGGGCGGCTGCCTGCCCGACGGCGACGGCAAGGACAACCAGAACTCCTGCCCCGACCCGCAGCGGCCCTTCGCCGGCGCCGACTACCAGTACCTCTCGGCCAACGTGAAGTACGCCGGCACCGACCGCACCGTCTTCCCGGCGTACGTGGTGAAGAAGGTCGGGCGCGCCAAGGTCGGCTTCATCGGCCTCACGCTCAAGGACACCCCCAACATCGTCACCAAGGCCGGGGTCGAGGGGCTGGAGTTCACCGACGAGGTCCAGACCGTCAAGGAGCTCGTGCCCGAGCTGCGCGCGCAGGGCGTGCGCTCGATCGTGGTGCTGCTGCACCAGGGCGGCTCACCGACCACCTCGACCGACTACGACGGCTGCGGCGGCAGCGCCGACGGCGTCACCGGCCCGGGCATCGACCTGGCCAAGGCCTTCGACCCCGCCGTCGACGTGGTCATCGAGGGCCACACCCACCAGGCCTACAACTGCGTGGTCGAGGACCCGGCCGGCCAGCCCCGCCGTGTCACCAGCGCCTCGTCGCTGGGCCGCCTGGTCACCGACGTGCAGCTCGAGATCGACCCGCGCACCAAGGACGTGATCCGGCCCACGGTCACCGCGACCAACCAGATCGTCACCAACGACGACGGCACGGCGCAGCGCTCGGACATCGCCGCACTGATCGGCCGCTACAGCACCCTGGTGGCCCCCATCGCCGAGAAGGTGCTCGGCCACCTCGCGCCCCCGGCCGGGGACAGCCTGCCCAAGCCCGGCACCATCGACCGCGACTTCGCACTGGGCAACCTGATCGCCGACTCGCAGCTGGCCGACGACTCCCACCGGGGCGGCCGGCCGGCCGCGACCATCGCGCTGATGAACCCGGGCGGCATCCGCGCGGCGCTGACCGAGAACGCCGCCGGGGCGGTGACCTACGGTGCCGCGTTCGCGGTGCAGCCGTTCAACAACTACCTGGTCTCGGAGGACCTCACCGGCGCGCAGGTGCTCGAGGTCCTCAACCAGCAGTGGAACGGCCGCAACGAGATCAGCGGCCCGACGGCGGACGAGAACAAGATCCTCCAGGTCTCCGGGCTGTCCTACACCTACAGCCGCGCGCTGGCCGACCAGCCGTCCACCGACGCGCTCGTCGGTGACGTGCTCGTCGACACCGACGGCGACGGGACGACCGACACCCCGATCGACCCGGCCGCGACCTACCGGGTGGTGGTGAACTCCTTCCTCGCCGACGGCGGGGACGGCTTCCCGGCGCTGGTCGGCGCGGACAAGTACTTCGGCGGGCTCGACATCGACGCCCTGGCCGACTACCTGGCCGGGCACGACCCCTACGACCCGGCGTCGGTGCAGTCGCCGCGGATCGTGGTCGCTTCCTGAGGACCGGCCCCGGACGCACCACGAGGCCCCTCCCGCTGCGGCGGGAGGGGCCTCGTGCTGTCGCGACGTGGTGTCGCGGACGTCGTCGCGCAGGGACAGGTGTGAGCCCCCGTCTCCTGGGGGTCAGACGGGGGCTCACGGGCGACCCGCGGCCTGCAGCTGCCCGTCGTGGGGACGGGCGGCGGCCGGCGGGCGCCGTCCGGGGGGTCAGACCGGCTGCATGTCCTCCACCGCGGTGCCCTGCGCGGGGACGAGGAGCTCGGACGGGTCGATCTTGTCGGCGAGCAGGTCGTTCTCGTGCTGCAGACGGCGGACCAGCGACTGCAGGTCGGCCAGCTGCTGACGCAGGGCGCGGTTCTCGGCGGCGAACCGAGCAGCCTCGCGGGGGTCGTACTGGGCGGAGACGTAGCCGAGCAGGGCCTTGGCCATGAAGTTGGGTCCTTCGGTGTTCGGAGCGCTCGCCGTCTGGCGGCGCCGGTCAGGAGACTCTCGTCGAGCGTCTGCGGATGGGTCGTCCTGATCGTCAAGAGTGACATGCGACCCGGTCCCCGGTCAATGCGGACGACCCCCCGGTGGAGCCCGCTCAGACCACCCTTCGACGGGATCTGGGTGCCGGCTGGCAGCGGGGGCAGAAGTAGGACGAACGGTTCATGAAGGCCACCCGCCGGATCGGCGTGCCGCACCGGCTGCACGGCAGCCCCTCCTGCCCGTAGGCCGACAGGGACCGGTCGAACCAGCCGCTCTCGCCGTTGACGTTGACGTAGAGCGCGTCGAAGGAGGTGCCGCCCTGCCGCAGGGCCGCCGCCATCACCGCCCGCACCTCGGAGAGGATGCGGCGCACCTGGGCGGTGCTGAGCCGCTCGCCCGGCCGCTCGCCGTGCACCCCCGCGGCCCACAGCGCCTCGTCGGCGTAGATGTTGCCCACGCCCGAGACGACCCCCTGGTCCAGCAGGATGCGCTTGACCGCCGACCGGCGGCGGCGCACCTCGGCGACGAAGCGCTGGTCGTCGAAGGCGTCGTCGAGGGGGTCGAGCGCGATGTGGGTGATCTCCGGCGGGACCTCGGCACCGTCCTGGGAGACCCAGAGACCGCCGAACATCCGCTGGTCGACGAACCGCAGCTCGGTGGCCGGGCCGGGGTCGGCGGGATCGGGGGTCAGGCCGAGGCGCACCCGCAGGTGCCGCTCGTCGGCGCTCCCGACCGGTCGGACCAGCATCTGGCCGCTCATGCCGAGGTGGGCCATGAGCGCGTCGCCGCTGTCGAGCGGCAGCCACAGGAACTTGCCGCGCCGCCGGGCACCGGTCACCCGCCGCCCGACCAGCAGGTCACCGAAGGCGCCCTCGCCGCCGGCCTGCCGGCGTACGGGGCGAGGGTGCAGGACGTCGACCGCGGTGATCGCGCGACCCACGACGTGGCGGTCCAGGCCGCGGCGGACGACCTCGACCTCGGGCAGCTCGGGCATCGGACCTCTCGGTCAGCCCACGCCGTCGGGGGCGCGCCCGCCGGCCGCCGCGGCGCTGAGCTCGGTGTAGGCCGTCTCGGCGGCCTGCTGCTCGGCCTCCTTCTTGGATCGGCCGACGCCGAGGCCGTAGAGGCGGTCGCCGACGCGCACCTGGGCGGTGAAGGTCTTGGCGTGGTCGGGGCCGTCGTCGGAGATGACGTACTCCGGCACCCCCGAGCTGAGCTGCGCGGTCAGCTCCTGGAGGCTGGTCTTCCAGTCCAGGCCGGCGCCCATGCGGGCGGCGTTGCGCATCACCGGGTCGAACAGGCGGTGCACGACCTGGGTGGCGACCTCGAAGCCGCCGGAGAGGTAGACCGCGCCGATCACGGCCTCGACGGTGTCGGAGAGGATCGAGGCCTTGGTGCGGCCGCCGGTGATCTCCTCGCCCTTGCCGAGCTTGACGTGCTCGCCGAGGCCGATCGTGAGGGCGACCTCGGCCAGCGCACGGGCGTTGACCACGGCGGCGCGGAGCTTGGCCAGGCGGCCCTCCGACAGGTCCGGGTGCTCGCGGAAGAGCGTCTCGGTCACGACGACGCCGAGGACGGCGTCGCCGAGGAACTCCAGGCGCTCGTTGGTGGGCAGCCCGCCGTTCTCGTAGGCGAAGGACCGGTGCGTCAAGGCACGCTCCAGCAGGTCGGCGTCCACGTGGGGATCGCCGATCGCCTGGCGGAGGTCGGGGTAGTTCCCCGACGGCACCGACGTCACCGCCGGTCCGTCAGAGGACCGGCCGACGGTTGTTGCGGGCGCCGTACTGCCCGCACGAGGGGCACGCCCGGTGCGGCAGGTGCTTGGCTCCGCACGCGGGGTTGGCGCACGTCGCCAGGGCGGGCACGGTGGCCTTCCACTGCGAACGGCGGTGGCGGGTGTTGCTGCGCGACATCTTCCGCTTCGGGACGGCCACGGGTCACTCTCCTCGACTGGCTGGTCTTGCTGGTCCGCCCGGATGGTGACCCGGGCGATCGTGCTCGGTCAGGGCTGCCGCTGCTGCGGCTGCTCGTCCTGCTGGTCCCGCGCCAGGCCCTGCAGGGCTGCCCAGCGTGGGTCGATCTGGTCCTCGTGACCGTGTCCCGGGTCGTCCGCGAGCCGGGCGCCGCACTCGGCGCACAGCCCGGGGCAGTCCTCCCGGCACAACGGCTGGAACGGTAGCGCAAGCACCACCGCGTCGCGGAGCACCGGCTCGAGGTCGAGCAGGTCGCCCACCAGCCGGCTGGTCTCGTCGTCCTCGTCCGCCTCGCCCGGGCGCGCGCCCTCGTCGTCGTAGACGAAGAGCTCGCACACCTCGGCCGACACCTCGTCGGTGACGGTCTCCAGGCACCGCACGCACTCCCCGCGCAGCTGCGCGCGGACCGTGCCGGTGACCAGGACGCCCTCGACGACCGCCTCGAGCCTCAGCTCGAGGTCGACCGGCGAGCCCTCCGGGACGCCCAGGACCTCGATGCCGAGGTCCTCGGGCGCCGGCACCGACTTGGTGACGTGGCGCTCCGTACCGGGTCGACGGCCGAGCTCGCGGGTGTCGAGCACGAGCGGCGCTCGCGGGTCGAGACGCACGGCACAACCTTCGGGGATCGGTGAACAGGTCGTGGCCCCCATCCCGGCACCGGGCGCAGCTGGCGGCTGGGCACGGGGTCAGACGGCACGAGGACCGTCGAGCATCGTAACTCGCGCCCGCCCGACGGGCCAAAACGCCCGGTTCGGTTTCACTAGGGCCCTAGTGATGTTGGTACTTCCCGACCGAAGTTTCGCGTGGGAAGTGCCAGTTTCACTGGGGCCCTAGTGAAACCGTCACCCCTCAGCCGCGGCGCTCGGCGAGACGGGGCCCGAGGCGCGCCAGGACGTGGGGCGGCACGAGCGCGGAGACGTCGCCGCCGAACGTCGCCACCTCCTTGACCAGGCTCGAGGCGAGGAAGGAGTACTCCGGGCTGGTCGGCATGAAGACGGTCTCGACCGACGAGAGGCTGGAGTTCATCTGGGCCATCTGCAGCTCGTAGTCGAAGTCGCTGACGGCCCGCAGGCCCTTGACGATCGCGCTGATGCCGCGCTCCTCGCAGAAGTCGGTCAGCAGTCCGGTGAATCCGGCCACCACGACGTTGTCCCACGGCGCCACGGCCTCGGTGAGCATCTCCAGCCGCTCCTCGGGGCTGAACAACCGGGACTTGGACTTGTTGACCCCCACCGCGACGACCACCTCGTCGAACAGCGCCGCGGCACGGCCGACGATGTCGATGTGACCGTTGGTGACCGGGTCGAAGGAACCGGGGCAGGCGGCGCGTCGCACGGGGCGACGCTACCAGCGGGCGAACCCCAGGGCGGTCTCGCCGTAGGTCCGCACCCGGTCGGGCTCGAACCCCGCAGGCCACACCGGCGGTGCGCTGCGCGAGGACCGCTCCACCACGACCAGCGAGTCCTCCGCCAGCCAGCCCCGCTCCCCCAGCAGCCGCAGGTCGTCCTCGACCCGCTCGGTCCCCAGGGAGTACGGCGGGTCGCTGAACACCACGTCGTACGCCGAGGGGTCGGCCTCGGCGAGGTAGGTGCGGACCGCGCGGGTCACCACCTCCAGGGGCAGCCCGAGGTCCTCGGCGTTGCGTCGGACCAGCCCGGCCGTGCGGTGGTCGTGCTCGACGGCGGTCGCCGCGGACGCACCGCGGGACAAAGCCTCGAGGCCGATCGCGCCGGAGCCGGCGTAGAGGTCGAGCACGCGCAGGCCCGACCACACGCCCATGCGGGACTCGACCGCGGAGAAGAACGCCTCCCGGACCCGGTCGGAGGTCGGCCGGGTGCGGTCCCCGCGGGGGGTCTGCAGGCGCCGCCCGCCGGCGCTCCCGCCGATGATGCGGGTCATGCCTTCTCCAGGTAGTCGGCGCTCTCGCGCAGGTTGGCGACGGCGGCGGCGAGGGACGGGGCGTGGACCAGGTCGGGGTCCTCCTCGACGATGGCGGCGGCGAGCTCGCGCGCCTGCTCGATCACGTCGCCGTCGCGGGTCACCGACAGCAGGCGCAGGGTGCGCCGCCGTCCCGACTGGCTGCTGCCGAGGACGTCGCCCTCGTGGCGCAGCTCCAGGTCGAGGTCGGCGAGCTCGAAGCCGTCGGTCGTGCTGGCGACGGCGTCGAGCCGGGCGCGCGCCGCGGAGCCGGGTGAGGCGTGGGTGACCAGGAGGCAGAGGCCGGGCAGACCGCCCCGGCCGACCCGGCCGCGCAGCTGGTGGAGCTGGGAGATGCCGAAGCGGTCGGCGTCGAGGACCACCATCGTGGTCGCGTTGCCGACGTCGACGCCGACCTCGACCACGGTCGTGCAGACCAGGACGTCGAGCTCGCCGGCGGCGAAGCGGCTCATCGCGGAGTCCTTGGCCTCAGGGTTCAGGCGCCCGTGCAGGACGTCGACGCGCAGGCCGGCGAGCTGCTCCCCGGCCAGGCCGGCCGCGACATCCTCGACCGCGGCGAGCGGGCGCTTGGCGTCCTCCCCCGGCTCGTCGAAGCCGTCGGGTGCGTCCGCCGGCTCGTCGTCGTCGCCGGTGATGCGCGGGCACAGGACGTAGACCTGCCGGCCCGCACCCACCTCCTCGTGCACCCGCGCCCAGACCCGGCCGGCCCACTGCGGCTGGTCGGCCAGGGGGACGACCGTGGTCTGGATCGGCGCCCGGCCGGCGGGCAGCTCGCGCAGCGAGGAGGTGTCGAGGTCGCCGAAGACCGTCATCGCCACCGTGCGCGGGATGGGGGTCGCGGTCATCACCAGGACGTGCGGCGGCTCCTCGGCCTTGGCGGTGAGGGCGGCCCGCTGCTCGACCCCGAAGCGGTGCTGCTCGTCGACCACGACCAGCCCGAGGTCGGCGAACTGCACCGTGTCCTCGAGCAGCGCATGCGTGCCGACGACGATGCCGGCCCGGCCGGACGCGGCGTCGAGCATCGCCTGCTGGCGCGCCTTGGCCCCGAGCGAGCCGGTGAGCAGTGCGACGGTCGTCGCGGCCTCGTGGGCGCCGAGCATGTCGCCGGCGGCGAGGTCGCCGAGCAGGCGCGTCATCGAGCGGTGGTGCTGCTGGGCGAGGACCTCGGTCGGCGCGAGCAGCGCCGCCTGCCCCCCGGAGTCGACGACCCGCAGCATCGCGCGGAGCGCGACCACGGTCTTGCCGGAGGCGACCTCGCCCTGCAGCAGCCGGTGCATCGGGTGGTCGGCGGCGAGGTCGGCGAGGATCTCGGACTCCACCCGGCGCTGGCCGGCGGTGAGCTCGAACGGCAGCCGCCGGTCGAGCTCGTCGAACAGGCCACCCGCGCGACCGGGGCGGGGCCGGGTCCGCTGCCCGGCCGCGGCGTGACGACGCTGGGCGAGCGCGACCTGGGCGGTCAGGGCCTCGTCGAGCTTGAGCCGGTGGGCCGAGGCCCACCAGTGCTGCTCGCTCTCGGGCCGGTGGATGCCCTCGATCGCCGCGTGGGTGGGCATGAGCCCGGGCGGCAGGTGCTTCGCGGGCAGCAGGTCGGGCAGCGGGTCGACCACGTCGAGGGCCACCCGCACCGACCGCATGATCTGCCAGGAGGTGACCTTGCCGCGGGTGGGGTAGATCGGCAGCAACCCCTCGAGCAGGGCGGTCTCGCCGACCTCGTAGTCGGGGTTGACCAGCTCCCACCGGCTCTTGAAGCGGTTCCAGCGCGCCTCGCCCGCGGCCAGCAGCCGGGTGCCGCGGACCAGCTGGCGCCTGCGCCACTCGGCCCGGGTGGCCGACGGCTCGAAGAAGGTCATCCCGATCTCACCGTCGGCCAGCGAGGTCATCACCTCGACGCGCCAGCCGAGCTTGCCGGTGCGGCGGTTGCGGAAGTCGTGGACCGAGGCCGTGCTCGTGGTGACCACGAGGTTGACCCGCGCCCCCTCCTCGAGGTCCTGCACGCTGCTCACCGCTCCCGCGGCGACGAAGGAGCGGGGGTACCACCGCAGGAGGTCGCCGACCGTGGCGATCTCGAGGTCCTTGAGCTTGCCGACGGCCTTGGCGTCGCCGATCACGCCGACGAGCTTGTGGTCCCACCCGGGCACGGTCCGGTCCCTCCCCTGCTACTCGACGCCGATCAGGACCGGGTAGCGGTCCTGACCACCGTCGTACACCAGGACGTCGACAGTGGGGTGGTGGCGCTCCAGGTGGGCCGCGAGGCTCGCCGCGACCTCCCGCCCGTCGGTGCCCGAGATCAGCGTGACCAGCTCGCCCCCGCCGCCCAGCAGGCGCTCGAGCACGGTGGCCCCGACCTCGACCTGGTCCTGCCCGACCACGGTGAAGTCGCCCTCGACCGCGCCAAGCACGTCGCCGGGCTCGCAGGGACCGGCCGTCGTCATCGCCCGCCGCACCGCCACCGTGACCGCGCCCGACCTGGCGTGGCGGGCCGCGGCGCTCATCTCGACCAGGTCCTGCTCGAAGTCGCGACCCGGTTCGTGGACGGCCAGCGCCGCCATCCCCTGCACCTGGGTCGGGGTCGGCACCACCGTCACGCGCGTGCCGTCCTCCTCCGCCGCGATGCGGGCGGCGGCCTCGGCCGTGGGCACGACGTCGTGGGCGTTGGGCAGCACGACGACCTCGCCCGCGCCGGTCCCCCGGATCGCCGTGAGCAGCTCGCCGGTCGAGGGGCGCGCGTCGCGGCGGGCCAGCAGCACGGTCGCCCCCGCCTCGCCGAACAGCGCGGCGAGGCCCTCCCCGACCGCGACCACGACGACGGCCCGGGTGCGGCGCCGGCTGCCGGCCTCGGCCGCGGCCTGCACCTGCTCGGCGAAGTGGGTGACCCGGATGCGGTAGGGCCGGCCGGCCTGGATGCCCGCCTCGACGGCGGCGCCGACGTCGTCGACGTGCACGTGGACGTTCCACAGCCCGTCGCCGCCGACCACGACCAGCGAGTCGCCGAGCGGGTCGAGCGCCTCGCGCAGCGGTGGGATGGCGTCGTCGTCGGCGTCGAGGAGGTACATCACCTCGTAGGCCGGGCCCTCCTCGGTCAGGTCGCCGCCCTCGACCTCGGGCGCCGGCAGGGCGATCGTGTGCTGGGTCCGGCGCTCTCCGGCGGAGACCAGCTCCTTGCGACCGGTGTACGCCGCCAGGGCGGCCTCCAGGACGAGGCACAGCCCGCGCCCGCCCGCGTCGACCACCCCGGCCCGGCGCAGCACCTCGAGCTGCTCGGGGGTCCGGGCCAGCGCGTCGTAGGCCGCGGCGACGGCCGCCTCGATCACGCCCGCGGTGCGCAGCGTCGGGTCCTGGACGGCGACCTCGGCCGCCTCGGCGGCGGCCCGGGCGACGGAGAGGATCGTGCCCTCGACCGGCCGGCCCACCGCGGCGTACGCGGCCTCCACGGCCTCCTGCATCCCGCCGGCGAAGATCGCGGCCGCCCGCTCGCCGGGCCCGCTCGCGGCGATGCGGCGGAACAACGCGCCGACGAGCTGGCTCATGATCACCCCGGAGTTGCCGCGTGCGCCCAGCAGCAGCCCCCGGGCGTAGGCCGTGACCGACGGCGCGAGCGTCGCGGACTCCTCGCCGCCCTGCTCCTCGAGCGAGGCCTTGAGCGCCTGGTGGGCGGCCTGGAAGGTGAGGAAGAGGTTGGTGCCGGTGTCGCCGTCGGGGACCGGGTAGACGTTGAGCGCGTCGATCTCCTCGCGGGCCTCGCGCAGCGCGTCGCGCACCAGGCGGGAGAACCGCACCAGGGGCGGCACCACGAAGCCCGCGTCGGCCAGGCTCGGCCGCGTGGGCGCGCCCGTCCGAGCGGTGACCGGGGTGACCGGGTCGTCCACCGGCGACCTCCGGGGCTCGGGACGGGCTGGATCCCCCGGGACTCCGCCGATTGGCGTGGGTCGCGGGGCATCGGATACGCTAGCGCGGTTGTCCGGTCACAGATCGGACCCCCGAATCTGATCTCGAGCAACACTCCAGGAGTTCACCGTGGCTGCCGTCTGCGACATCTGCGCCAAGGGCCCCGGCTTCGGCAACAACCGGCCGTGGTCGCGCAAGATCACCAAGCGTCGTTTCGACCCCAACATCCAGCGCGTCCGCGCCAAGGTCGACGGCACGCCCAAGCGCCTCAACGTGTGCACCGGCTGCCTCAAGGCCGGCAAGGTCACCCGCTGACCTGAGCCGCCGCGCCCGCGGCACCGCACGAGCCTCGTCCGACCCGGACGGGGCTCGCTCGTCTTTCCGCCTCGTCCAGCTGGCTGCGCGCCTCGCGTCCGCTCGACCGGACCAGGTGGCCGGGGCGGGGCGGGCGGGCGGGCGGGCCGGGCGGGTCAGAAGTGACGCCAGCCGCGCTCGCCGTCGTACGCCGCCCCGTCGACGGTGACCGACCCGCCCCGGGCGTCCTCGGCGGCCTCGGTGACGGCGCCGATGACCGTCCAGCCCGCCGGCACGACCGCGGGCGGGAAGGTCGCCACGAGCGCGTGGTCGTCTCCCCCGCCGAGCACGAACGACAGCGGGTCCGCGCCCAGCGCCGCTCCCACCGCCTGCAGCGGCTCGGCCACCGGGAGCGACCCGGACCGGACGTCGATCGCGACGCCGCCGGCCTGCGCGAGGTGGCCCAGGTCGGCGAGCAGGCCGTCGGACAGGTCGATCATCGCGGTCGCGCCGGCGGCGAGCGCCTGCGGCCCGGCGGCGTAGGGCACCTGGGGGCGGCGGTAGGCCTCGACCACCGCCCGGGGCGAGCGGAACCCGCGCGAGAGCACCGCGAGACCGGCGGCGGCCCAGCCCTGGCGTCCCGCCAGCGCCACCACGTCGCCGGGGCGGGCGCCGCACCGGCGCACGGGAGTGCCGTCGGCGTGACCGAACGCGGTCACCGAGACCACCACGACGTCGCAGCGGGTGAGGTCCCCCCCGACGACGCTCGCCCCGACCAGTCCGCACTCCTCGGCGAGCCCGGCGGCCAGGCCGCGCACCCACGACAGCGGCAGGTCGGGCGGGGCCGCCAGGCCCACGGTGATCGCGGTCGTCGTGCCGCCCATCGCGTTGAGGTCGGACAGGCTCTGCGCGGCGGCCCGGCGGCCGACGTCCTCGGCGTCGGCCCAGTCGCGGCGGAAGTGGCGGCCCTCGACCAGCACGTCGGTCGAGACCAGCACGTCGCCGGGGACACGGACGACGGCGGCGTCGTCGCCGGGGCCCACCAGCACCGCCTCGGACTGCGCGAACAGGCCGGTGAAGTCGGCGATGGCACCGAACTCGCCGACGTCGGCGAGGGTGGCGTCGGACGGGAGCGTGGTCACAGGCACTTCTCCGTGGCGGTGGTGTGGGCGGCGACGGGGGTGGACAGGTCGGCCAGGGCGGCAGCGGGCGGGAAGTACTCCTGGGGCAGCCGCACCTGCACGTCGATGCTGCGGAACAGCGTGGTCATGGTGAGGTCCTCGGCTCCGTCGGCCTCGAGCTGGTCCTCGGGGATGAACCACCCGATGCCGTTGACCACGGTGCAGGGGCTCTCCGGGCGGTAGCCCTCCGGGGTGCCGGTGGTGCAGGTCAGCACGATCGCCGGGTCGCCCCAGGCCGCCGCCGCGACCCCCTCGGGGCGCACGGTGCGGCGCGCCTGGTCGTCGACGCGGTCGGGCAGGGCCTCGACCAGCCGCCGGCACTCCTGGGCGGCGCGGGCCGACAGGTCGGGGGCGTCGACCCTCACCGTGTCCGACCCGCACGCGCCCAGGGGTACGGCGAGCAGCAGGCACGCAGCAGCGCCCCGGGCCAGCGGCCCGAGGCGCGCAGGGGGCACCGGCACCGCGCTGGCGACGCGGACCCGCTCAGATGTGGACGACAGGGCAGGTCAGCGTGCGGGTGATGCCCGGGATCGACTGCACGTTGGCCACGACCAGCTTGCCGAGCTCGTCGACGTCGGGGGCCTCCACGCGGACGATGACGTCGTAGGGGCCGGTCACGTCCTCGGCCAGGGTGATGCCCTGCATGCCACGGATCGCGCTGGCGACCTCGCCGGCCTTGCCGTTGTCGGTCTGGATGAGGATGAACGCCTGGGCCGTCATGGGACTCCTTCACGTCGAGCGGAGCGCGCGTGGGACCGGGGGTGGGGGCCGCGCGCGCCCAACCTAACGCAGGCCCGTGGGGCGCTCCAGGGCCAGTCGGACCAGCCGGTCGACCAGGTCGGCGTAGGCCAAGCCGCTGGCGGCCCACATGCGGGGGAACATCGAGGTCGGGGTGAAGCCCGGCATGGTGTTGATCTCGTTGATCACCAGGGAACCGTCGGCGAGCAGGAAGAAGTCGACCCGCGCCAGGCCCTCGCACTCCAGCGCCTCGAAGGCGGAGACCGCGAGCCGCTGGAGCTCGTCGGCGACCTCCTCGTCGAGGTCGGCGGGCACGTCGAGCCGGGTGGCCTGCTCGGGGAGGTACTTGGCCTCGAAGTCGTAGAAGTCGTGCTCGTCGTCGACCACGATCTCGGCCACCACGCTGGCCTCGGGCGGGTCGTCGCCGAAGGAGTCCAGCACGCCGCACTCGACCTCGCGTGCCCCGTCGCCGGCGTAGGACTCGACCAGCACCTTGGGGTCCCAGCGCTGCGCCTCGGTCATCGCCTCGTCGAGCTCGTCGGCCGAGCGCACCTTGCTGATGCCGATGCTCGAGCCGCCCCGCGCGGGCTTGACGAAGACGGGGTAGCCGAGCGCCTCGACCTCCAGGCACACCGCCGCCGGGTCGGTGCGCCACCGCGCCGCGGGCACGACGACGTAGGGCAGCACGGGAAGGCCGGCCGACTCCAGCACCACCTTCATGAAGTGCTTGTCCATCCCGACCGCGGACGCGGTGACCCCCGAGCCGACGTAGCGCACGTCGGCGATCTCCATCAGCCCCTGGATCGTGCCGTCCTCGCCCCACGGGCCGTGGAGCACGGGGAACACCACGTCGACGCTCTCCAGCGCCTGCGGCGCCGTGCCGGGCTCGTGGACGCTCAGCGAGCCGTCGGCGGCGTCGTGGTGCACCGAGAGGACCGGCCGGGCGGTGTCGACCTCGGGCAGCCGGTCGGGGCCTGCGATCGCCAGGCGCGTGGGGTCGCCGGACTCCAGCACCCAGCGGCCGTCGCGGGCGATGCCGATCGGCAGGACGTCGTAGGTCGCCGGGTCGAGCGCGGCGAGCACGCTGCCGGCGGTGACGCAGGAGATGGCGTGCTCGCTGGAGCGGCCGCCGAACAGCACCGCGACGCGTGGCTTGCGCGGTGGGATGGTCTCGTCGCTCTGCGCTGTCATGGTGGCCCGACCCTACCGGCGCGGGACCGGCTCCTAGGGTGGGCGACATGCCCGAGTCACCGCAGGCACCTCCGTCCCTCTCCCGCGCGACCCTCGCGGTCACGGTGGGCCGTCCGCCGCACGAGCCGGACGAGCCGCTCAACGAGCCGATCACGATGGCCTCGACGTACGTCGCGGGCGGGGACCGCGAGTACGGCCGCTACGCCAACCCCACCTGGACCGCCTTCGAGGAGGCGCTCGGGACGCTGGAGGGCGGCCGCTGCCTGGCGTTCTCCTCCGGGCTCGCCGCGGTCGGCACGCTGCTCGACCTGGTCGGTCACGGCGGCGTCGTGGTGGCGCCGCGGCACTCCTACAACGGCACGATCATGCAGCTGGCCGACCTGGAGGCGCGCGGACGGCTCCGGGCCCACCTGGTCGACGTGACCGACACCGACGCCGTCGTGGCGGCCTGCGCCGACGCCGACCTGGTCTGGATGGAGTCGCCGACCAACCCCGCCCTCGAGGTCGTCGACCTGCCACCGGTCATCGCCGCCGCCCACGAGGCCGGCGCCAACGTGGTGGTGGACAACACCTTCGCCACACCCCTGCTGCAGCGGCCGCTCGAGCTCGGCGCCGACCTGGTCGTGCACTCGGCGACCAAGTTCATCGCCGGTCACAGCGACGTGGTCATGGGGGCGATCGCCACCGGCTCGCAGGAGCTGTACGACGTCCTGAAGTCGCGGCGCGACCTGCTCGGCAACTCCCCGGGGCCGTTCGAGGCGTGGCTGGCGCTGCGCGGCCTGCGCACCCTGCCCGTGCGGCTCGACCGGGCCTGCGCCAACGCCGCCGAGCTGGTGCGCCGGCTCGAGCAGCACCCCGCGGTCGAGGAGGTGCGCCACCCGGGGTGGGGCGCCATCGTGTCGGTGGTCGTGCGGGGCGGCGCGGCGGCGGCCGACGTCCTCACGCACTCCACGTCGCTGTGGGTGCATGCGACCAGCCTCGGCGGCGTCGAGTCGACCCTGGAGCGGCGTCGCCGGTGGAAGCTGGAGGCCCCGACGATCCCCGACGGCCTGGTGCGGCTCAGCGTGGGCCTCGAGGACGTCGACGACCTGTGGCGCGACCTGGAGCAGGCGCTCGAGCGCGCGAGCGCCGGTGGACCTGTCGCGGTCTCGGGCACGACTGCGACGATGGGTCCATGACGGTCATCAAGATCAACGCGATCACGGTCGACGCCGACAGCGGGGACGAGCTCGCACACCGCTTCGCCGCGCGAGCCGGCGCGGTCGACGACCAGGACGGCTTCGAGGGCTTCGAGCTGCTCAAGCCCGTCGACGACCGCACCGTGTGGCTGGTCGTCACGCGGTGGCGCGACGAGGCGGCGTTCCAGGCCTGGATGGGCTCCAGCGCGTTCGGCGCGGGGCACGGCCACGGGGAGGCCCAGCAGCGGCCGGTCGCCACCGGCGCGGAGCTGTGGTCCTACGAGGTGGCGGGCGGCTCGGCACCGGCCGGGTCCGACGGGAGCTAGTCCGCCGATGGCGCGCCGCCAGGGGCAGAGCGCGTTCGAGCGCGTCGGGGGCGCCTCGGGCGTGCTGGCCGTGGTCGAGCGCCACTACGAGCGCGTGCTCGCCGACCCGGGCCTCGCGCCGTACTTCCACGGGACCAACCTGCCGGTGCAGCGCGACAAGCTGGTCGCCCTGCTGACCGAGGCGCTCGGTGGACCGCGCTCGCCCTGGCCGACGGGGCTGGTCGAGGCCCACCAGGGGCGTGGCATCACCGACCGGGAGTTCGAGCAGATGTCGAGCCACCTGCTGGCCGCCTTCGACGAGGCCGGCGTCGCGCCGCGCGAGCTGCGCTTCGTCGCGCGCTGGCTGGCCTCCACCCGCTGGGCGGTCGTGGACGACCAGGCCCGCTGAGCCGCAGGCAGGCCCGGGCCGGCCCAGGGCAGCGGGTCAGTCGCGCTCGTGCTTGGTGTCGCGGCGCAGGAAGCTGGCCATCATCTCGTCCACCGTGCGGTCGCCCACCACGACGCCGTGCACGCCCTCGGCCAGAGGCGCGTAGACGTCGTGCCGCTCGGCCAGCGCCAGGATCGAGCCGCAGGACTTGACGCCCTCCGCGACCTGCCGCGTCGAGGCGGTGATCTCCTCGGTGGTCATGCCCTGGCCGAGCTTCTCCCCGAACGTGCGGTTGCGCGAGAGCGGGGAGGAGCACGTCGCGACCAGGTCGCCCATCCCGGCCAGGCCCATCAGGGTCAGCGGGTCGGCCCCCAGGTCCATCGCCAGCCGGGCGGTCTCGGCGAGGCCGCGGGTGATCAGCGAGGCGGTGGTGTTGTCGCCGAAGCCCTTGCCCACCGCCATGCCGACCGCCAGCGCGATGACGTTCTTGTAGGCGCCGCCGAGCTCGGTGCCGATCACGTCGACCGAGGAGTAGGGCCGGAACGAGCTGGTGTGCATCGACTCGCGCAGGTCGGCCGCGACGTCCTGGTCGGCGCACGCCACCACGCTCGCGGCCGGCTCGCGGGAGGCGATCTCGCGGGCGAGGTTGGGCCCGGAGAGCACGGCGATGCGCTCGGGACCGGCGCCGGTCACCTCGGCGATCACCTCGCTCATGCGCTTGAGCGTGCCGAGCTCGACGCCCTTCATCAGCGAGACCAGCACGGCCTCGGGAGGCACGACCTCGGCCCAGTCCTCGAGGTTGGCGCGCAGGGTCTGCGAGGGCACGGCGAGGATCACCGTCTCGGCGCCCGCGGCGACCTCCTGCGGGTCGTGCCCGGCGGTGATCGAGTCCGGCAGCGCGATGCCGGGAAGGTAGTCGGAGTTCTCCCGCGTCTCGTTGATCGTGGTGCACAGCTCCTCGCGCCGCGCCCAGATCGCCACCTCGTGCCCGGCGTCGGCGAGCACCAGCGAGAACGCCGTGCCCCACGACCCGGCCCCGAACACCGCCACCTTCGTCATGCGTGCCTCCTGCGCTCGTGGTGCCTGTCCGGGTGGGGGTTGCCGATCGTGCGCACCCCGGCCGACCGGGGGTCGAAGCGCCGGGGCGGAGCCGGCTCGCCGCGCAGGTCCTCGAGCAGCGCGGTGATGGCCGCCATGATGCGGTCGGTGGCCTCACGGATGGTCTCGGGGCCGAGCGGCCGGGCTCGCAGGTCCCCGAGGTCGACCGGGTCGCCGACCTTCATCAGCACGCGGGTCGGCGGGCACAGGTGCGGCCGGGTGGCGTAGGGGAACAGCAGTCGCTGCGCGCCCCACTGCGCGACGGGCACGACGGGCGCGCCGGTCGAGAGCGCGATGCGAGCCGCCCCGGTGCGCCCGACCATGGGCCACAGGTCCGGGTCACGGGTGAGCGTGCCCTCGGGGTAGACGATCACCGCCTGGCCCTCCCGGACGGCCGCGACCGCGCTGCTGAAGGCCTGCGAGGCGTCGCTGGTCTCCCGGTGCACGGGGATCTGGCCCATGTTGCGCAGCAGCCAGCCCAGGACGCGGACGTCGAACAGCGCAGCCTTGGCGAGGTAGCGGGGCAGACGGCCGTGGTCCCACATGAAGTGGGCGAAGGTCACCGGGTCGACGTGGGAGATGTGGTTGGCGACCACGATGGCGCCGCCGGTCTCGGGCAGCTTGGTGCCGTCGATCCAGCGGTGCCGGGTGAAGGCCCACAGCAGGGGCTTGAGCAGCAGGACGCCGATGGTGAACCCGATGCCCTGGTGCTCACGCATCGGTCGTGGCTTGCCCACGGCGACCTCCCTCCACCTGCGCGTCCGGTGGAGAGACGATATCGCCCGGTCGTTCCGCGCGACGGCGGCGCGCGACGGCGTGGCCGGCACGACTGGCAGGATCGTGGTCGATGAGCCACTCCGCCGAGCCGCCGTCCTCCGCCGAGGCCCCGTCGAGTCCGTCGGGGACGGTCTCGTGGGCCGCCGTCGTGCCGGTGAAGCCCTTCTCCCGCGCCAAGTCCCGGCTCGCCGGGCTCGGCGAGCACGCGCGTCTCGACCTGGTCGCGGCCTTCGCGCACGACACCGTCGGCGCGGTGTCCGACAGCGCACGGGTCGGGCTGGTGGTCGTGGTCACCGACGAGCCGGCGCTGAGCCGCGCGCTGGCGGGGACCGACGTGGTCGCCGTACCGGAGGGGCACGGAGGCGACCTCAACGCGACCCTGGTGCAGGGCGCCGCCGAGGCCCTGCGCCGACGTCCGGATCTGCGACCGCTCGCGCTCTGCGCGGACCTGCCGGCCCTCACCGGGCCGGCGCTGGACGGGTTCCTGTCCGGCCTCACGGCCGTGGGCAGCGACTTCTTCGTCGCCGACGCCGCCGGCACCGGGACGACGACCTACCTCGCCTCGACCCTGGAGGCATTCGCCCCGCACTTCGGACCGGCCTCGGCCCGGGCGCACCGGGAGGCCGGCGCGCAGGCGGTCAGCGACCTGGCGCCGGCACGCCTGCGCCGCGACGTGGACACCCCCGACGACCTCGCGGAGGCGGTCGCCCTCGGCGTCGGCGAGCGCACGCGGTGGGCCGTCACCCGCCACCGGCTCTGAGCCGCCCAGCAGGCAACGACGAACGGGCCGGCCCCGAGGGGCCGGCCCGTGGGTCGTGCGGGGGTCAGGACTTCTTGGCGGTCTTCTTGGCCGGGGCCTTCTTGGCCGTGCTGCTCTTCTTGGCCGTGCTGCTGCTGGACTTCTTGGCCGTGCTGCTGCTGGACTTCTTGGCCGCAGGCGCCTTCGTGGCCGAAGCCTTCTTGGCCGTCGACGTGCTCGTCGAGCCGCTGGACTTCTTGGCCGCACTGCTGCTGGACTTCTTGGCCGCAGGCGCCTTCTTGGCCGGGGCCTTCTTGGCAGCCGACTTGCTGGCGGTCGACTTGCTGGCAGCCGACTTGCTGGCGGTCGACTTGCTGGCGGTCGACTTGCCGGCGGTCGACTTGCTGGCGGTGCTCTTGCCGGCGGTCGACTTCGAGGCCGCGCTCTTGCCGGCCGTCGACTTCGAGGTCGCCTTCTTGGCCGCGTCCGTTGCCTTCCTTGCCGGTGCGGTCGCCTTCTTGGCCGCGCCGGCGGCGGCCTTGCCGGGAGCCGACTTCTTGGCCGCGTCGGCTGCCTTGCGCGCCGGGCTGCTCGTCTTCTGCGCGTTCGGCAGCTTGGGCAGCTTCTTGGCACCGGAGACGATCGCCTTGAGGTCGGCACCCGCGGTGAACTTCGGGATGGCGGTCTTCTTGGCCCGCATGCGCTCGCCGGTGCGGGGGTTGCGCACCATGCGGGCCTCACGGATCTGCTTGCTGAACGAGCCGAAACCGGTGATGGCGACCTTCTCGCCCTTGGCCACCTCGCGGGTGACGGTGTCGAGGACCGACTCGAGCGCGTGCTGGGCCTGCTTGCGATTGCCCTCGTACCGCTGGGCAAGCGCATCGATCAGCTGAGTCTTGTTCACTGGAATTCCCTTTCGTGAACGACCTGGCCGGGCACCTTTCTGCTCGGCGGATGTGAGGCACGCTAGGGAAAAGTGCGTTCGCTCACAACGATATGAGCCTGTTTCCCGCTTGTTTCCTGGGAATTCGGCTCGTTCGGGTCACTGCGTGACCGGTTTCCAGTCCGGCCGAGCCGTCTCGAAGGTCGCGATGTCGTCCTCGTGCGTGAGGGTGATGCTGACGTCGTCGAGCCCGTTGAGCAGGCGATAACGCGTGTAGTCGTCGATCACGAACGGTGCGACGACGTCGCCCGCGCGGACCTCGCGGGCCTCCAGGTCGACGGTCACCTCGACGGTCGGATCGGCCTCGGTCAGGACCCACAGCCGCTCGACGACGTCCTGCTCCACCTGGGCCGCGAGCAGTCCCGCCTTGCCCGAGTTGCCGCGGAAGATGTCGGCGAAACGGCTGGAGACCACGGCCCTGAAGCCGTAGTCCATCAAGGCCCACACCGCGTGCTCGCGCGACGAGCCCGTGCCGAAGTCGGGGCCGGCGACGAGGACCGTGACGCCCTCGCGCTCGGGCTGGTTGAGCACGAAGTCGGGGTCGTTGCGCCACGCACCGAACAGCCCGTCCTCGAAGCCGGTGCGCGTGACCCGCTTGAGGTAGACGGCCGGGATGATCTGGTCGGTGTCGACATTGCTGCGTCGCAGCGGCAGCGCGGTGCCGGTGTGCACGGTGAAGGCATCCATGTCCGTTGTCTCCTTGGCGATCTGGGGGTCGGCGCTCAGCCGACCGAGGTCAGGTCGGCGGGGCTGGCGAGGTGGCCGGTGACCGCGGTGGCGGCCGCGACCGGGACCGAGACGAGGTGCGTGCGACCGCCCTTGCCCTGGCGTCCCTCGAAGTTGCGGTTGGAGGTCGAGGCGCTGCGTTCGCCGGGGGCGAGCTGGTCGGGGTTCATGCCCAGGCACATCGAGCACCCGGCGCCGCGCCACTCCGCGCCGGCCTCGGTGAAGACCTTGTCCAGGCCCTCCTCCTCGGCCTGGAGCCGGACGCGCACGGAGCCCGGGACGACGAGCACGCGCGTGTCGTCGGCGACCTTGCGGCCCTTGATCACCTCGGCTGCGAGCCGCAGGTCCTCGATGCGGCCGTTGGTGCAGGACCCGACGAAGACGGTGTCGACCTTGATCTCCCGCATCGGGGTGCCGGCGGTCAGACCCATGTACTCCAAGGCCTTCTGCGCCGCGACCTGGTCGGACTCGTCGGCGAAGTCCTCCGGTGCGGGCACCGCGGCACCCAGCGGCACGCCCTGCCCGGGGTTGGTGCCCCAGGTGACGAACGGCGTCACCTCGGCGGCGTCGAGCACGATCTCCTCGTCGAAGACGGCGTCGTCGTCGGTGACCAGCGAGCGCCAGTGCGCGACCGCGGCCTCCCACGCCTCGCCCTGCGGAGCCTCGGGCTTGCCCTCGATGTAGTCGACGGTGGTCTGGTCGGGCGCGATCAGGCCGGCCTTGGCGCCCCACTCGATGGACATGTTGCAGACCGTCATGCGGCCCTCCATCGAGAGCTCCTCGATCGCCTGGCCGCGGTACTCGACGATGTAGCCCTGACCGCCGCCGGTCCCCGTGCGGGCGATCAGCGTGAGGATCAGGTCCTTGGCGGTGACGCCGTCGTGCAGCGAGCCGTTGACGGTCACGGCCATCATCTTGGGCTTCTGCTGCGGGAGCGTCTGGGTGGCGAGCACGTGCTCGACCTCGGAGGTGCCGATGCCGAAGGCGATCGCGCCGAACGCCCCGTGGGTCGAGGTGTGCGAGTCTCCGCACACGATCGTCATGCCGGGCTGGGTCAGGCCGAGCTGCGGGCCGACCACGTGGACGATGCCCTGCTCGACGTCGCCGAGCGGGTGCAGCCGGACGCCGAACTCCTCGGCGTTGCGCCGCAGGGTCTCCACCTGGGTGCGACTGACCGGGTCCGCGATCGGCTTGTCCCAGTCGAGCGTCGGGACGTTGTGGTCCTCGGTGGCGAGGGTCAGGTCGGGGCGGCGCACCGTGCGCCCGGCGAGCCGGAGACCGTCGAAGGCCTGCGGACTGGTCACCTCGTGCAGCAGGTGCAGGTCGATGTAGAGGAGGTCCGGCTCTCCCTCGGCGGTGCGGACGACGTGCTCGTCCCAGACCTTCTGCGCCAGAGTTCGTCCCATGGTGCTCTCCTCCTCGTGCTGACCGATGTGGCGGCGGACACTCCGCCCGTCTTGCATATCACTATGCGAGACGGCATTATCAGAGTATGGACAACTCTAGCGGAGTCGGCGTTCTCGACAAAGCGGCCCTCGTGCTGACCGCGCTCGAATCCGGGCCGGCGACCCTGGCCGGCCTGGTCACCGCGACGGGCCTGGCCCGCCCCACGGCACACCGGCTCGCCGTGGCGCTCGAGCACCACCGTCTCGTGGCCCGCGACCTGCAGGGCCGCTTCGTGCTCGGCCCCCGGCTCGGCGAGCTGGCCGCCGCCGCGGGCGAGGACCGACTGCTCGCCGCCGCCGGCCCCGTGCTGGCCCGTCTGCGTGACATCACCGGTGAGTCCGCCCAGCTGTGGCGCCGCCAGGGCGAGCACCGCATCTGCGTGGCCGCGGCCGAGCGTCCCTCCGGCCTGCGCGACACCATCCCCGTCGGGTCGCAGCTCACGATGCGCGCCGGGTCGGCGGCTCAGGTGCTGCTGGCCTGGGAGGAGCCGGAGAAGGCCAACCGCCTGCTGCAGACCGCGACGTTCGCGCCCACCGCCCTGTCCGCCGTACGCCGGCGTGGCTGGTCGCAGTCGGTCGGCGAGCGTGAGGCCGGCGTCGCCTCGGTCTCGGCGCCGGTGCGCTCCCCCTCCGGCAAGGTGCTGGCCGCCGTCTCGGTCTCCGGCCCGCTGGAGCGCCTGAGCCGACAGCCCGGGCGCATCCACGCCCCCGCGGTCATGGCAGCCGCCGAACGGCTCTCCGAGTCGCTGCGCCGCGCGGCGGAGTAGCCCCCGCCCGTCGTACCCCCCGCCCGTCGAGTTTCGTCCACAAGAGCGCTCATCGTCACCAGGGGGCCGACACGCGTCGAAGTTCGTCCACAAGAGCGCTCATCGTCACCAGGGGGCCGACACGCGTCCAAGTCCGTCCACAGGGACGAGGCGGAACGCGTGTCGCCCCGACACGTGACCAAAATCGTCCATCGGGACGATCCCGTCGGCGAGTTCTGGCCACCGACGTCGATGAGCGCTCTTGTGGACGGACTTCGTCGCGCGGCGGGCCGACGCGGTACGGCGGGAGCGGCGGGCCGACGCGGTACGGCGGAGCGGCGGCCCGCCGGACCTCCATGTCAGCCGAGTGCCGCCAGGGCCTTGAGTGCGAGGTGCTCGTGGAAACCGGGGCCGGGGTGGAACCCGTCGTCGGCGAAGCCCGCGACCGAGCCCGGCAGGTCCTCGGGCCGCAGTGCGATGCGCCGCACCCGCTCGTGGCCGGCCGCCACGCGTGCACCGGCGCGGTCGAGCATCCGTGAGCGGCCGCCCAGCACCCAGGCCAGGGTGCCGGACAGGGCGGGGAACAACTCCATCGGCGGCACCCCCAGCAGCAGGACACGCGCGTGCGGTGCAACGCCCTCGACCTGCGCCAGCAGCGCGTCGAGGTCGCGGCTCCACCGCCGCACCGAGTGGAGGGCCTTGGCGTCGTTGACGCCGACCGAGACGAGCACGACAGAGGCCGAGGCCAGGTCGTCGGCGTGCTCGACGGCGAGCTCGCGCACTCCCACCGCGTCGAGCCCGGAGGCGGCGAGCACCCGCCACTCGACGGGCCGGCGATGCCGCAGGTGCAGCCGCCTGGCCAGCTCGGCGGAGATCGTGCGACGCGAGTCGCTCACGCCGATGCCGGCGGCGACCGAGTCACCGAGCACCACCAGCCGGATCGGCTCGCCCGCGTCGCCGAACCGTCCCGAGGTCACCTCGGACGGCGGCAGCACCGGCGTACGGCGGCGCACGTCACGACCCTGGGCGGCCAGCAGCGGCAGGAGCGGCACCAGGACCGGGAGCGGGAGACGGGGAGGCACCGGCTCATGGTCGCACCACGGCCCGGTCCGGTCCGTCCGCCCCGCCGTCCGGCGACCCACGGGGAGCGGCGATCCGGCTCAGAACAAGGCGTCCTGCTCCAGGCCGAGCAGCAGCTGCTTGCGGTGCAGACCGCCGCCGTAGCCGGTCAGCGAGCCGGTCGAGCCGACCACGCGGTGGCAGGGGACGACCACGGGGATCGGGTTGCGGCCGTTGGCCGTGCCCACCGCACGAGCGCCGTGGCCGGTGAGGCCGAGGAGGCCCGCGACCTCGCCGTAGGTCGCGGTGGCGCCGTAGGGGATCGCGCGCAGCTGCTCCCACACGCGCAGCTGGAACGCGGTGCCTGCGGGGGCGAGCGGCAGGTCGAAGTCCTTGAGCTCGCGACGGAAGTACGCCGCGAGCTGGTCGACGGCCTCGCGCAGCAGCGGGTCGTGGTCGGCCCGGTCGTCGACTGGCCGGGTGTCGATGCGCAGCGCCGCCCGGCGGACGCTGGCCGCCTCGAGGTCACCGGTCGGCAGGTCCCCCAGGAAGTCGACGGCGGTGAGGGCGGCACCGTCGCCGACCAGGCGCAGCGGCCCGACAGGTGTCTCGATCAGGGTCCACATGTCAGCTCTCCTCGGGGTCCAGGATCGTCGCCCACAGGTGCTGCAGGGCATAGGAGCGCCAGGGCCGCCAGGCCTCGGCACGGGTCGCCAACGCGGCGCGGTCGGGGGGTCCGCCGGGCAGCGCGGCCGCGGCACGCACCGCAGCGACGTCGGTGGGCAGGAAGCGGTCGGGGTCACCGAGCGCGCGCATCAGCACGTAGTCGGCGGTCCACGGGCCGATGCCAGGCAGGGCCAGCAGCCGGGCGCGGGTCTCCTCGCGCTCGGCGCTGCGGTCGAGCACCACGGTGCCGTCGGCCAGCGCGGCAGCAAGCGCGACGAGGGCCCGCGCCCGCGACCCCGGCATGGGCAGCGTCCCGGGGTCCAACGCCGCGACCGCCTCGGCCGAGGGGAAGACCCGCGTCACCGCGTCGACCCGCAGCTCCGCCGGCAGCTCCTCCCCCACCGCCTCGGTCAGTCGTCCCGCCAGGCGGTTGGCGGAGACCAGCGTCACCTGCTGTCCGAGCACCGTGCGCAGCGCCACCTCGTCGCCGTCGACGGCCCCGGGCACGCGGAGACCGGGCCTGCGGGCCATCAGGGGTGCGAGGAGCACGTCGGTCCCCAGGGCCTCGGCCACCACGAGCGGGTCGGCGTCGGCGTCGAGGAAGCGGCGGCAGCGCTCCACGGCCGCGCCGAGGTCGCGCAGGTCGGAGAGCCGCAGCATCACCGGCACCGTCGCCACGGGACCGGTCGGGTCGAGGTCACCGAGGTCGATCGCGACGGTCGCGGGTCCGTGCGGGAGCCGGAGCGCACGGGAGTACGTCGTGTCGTCCACCGCCTCGAGGCCGGGAGCCACGTGACGCTCGGCGAAGACGCGGACGTAGCCGAGGTCGTACGGCGTGCGCACGGCCAGGCGCAGCGTGATCGCACCCGGGGTGGAGGGCACGCCACGGGCTCGTGAGCGGCCCAGGGCGCGCAGCTGCGTCGGCGTCGTGGCGTAGACCTCGCGGACGGTGTCGTTGAACTGCCGCACGCTGGCGAAGCCGGCCGCGTAGGCGACCTCCTGGAGCGGCCACCCGGTCGACTCGACCAGGGTGCGCGCGTGCTGGGCCCGCTGGGCCCGGGCCAGTGCGAGCGGACCCGCCCCCAGCTCGCGGGTCAGCAGCCGGGTCAGGTGTCGCGCGCTGAAGCCCAGCCGGGAGGCCAGACCCTCGACGCCCTCGCGCTCGACCAGCCCGTCGGCGATCAGGCGCATCGCCCGGCCCGCCACGTCGGCCGCCACGTCCCACTCCGGCGAACCCGGCGAGGCCCCGGGCAGGCAGCGCTTGCACGCCCGGAAGCCCGCGGCCTGTGCGGCTGCGGCGGTCCGGTGGAAGGCCACGTTGGCGGCCCGGGGAGTGCGCGCCGGGCACGAGGGCCGGCAGTAGATGCCGGTCGACCGCACCGCGGTGAAGAAGACCCCGTCGAACCTGCGGTCGCGGCCGGCGACGGCGCGGTAGCAGGTGTCGTGGTCGAGCTCCATGCGTCCATCCTGCCTGTCCTCACCGACGGTTCCTAGCGGGAATCGGACGCGGCAGTACGGGCCTGCCGTCGGACCACGACGGGACATCGACGCGACTCCGAGCCCGACTCGCCGGGCACCACCGTGACGGTCGGGCCGGGTCAGGGCTCCGAGAGCCACCAGTGGTCCTTCCGTGCCCGCACCCCCGACCTGGTCATCGGCTCGACCGGTGCGGGACGGCTGACGCTGTCCACCGCCCAGACCGGCAACCGCGGACGGCCGAGCCTCAGGTTCTCGCCCAGAGGCACCGTGCGCCAGCGGGCCTGCGGCGGTCGCGTGGCCGGCAAGAGTCGGCCAATGGTGGTCAGCGGCATCGCCTACCGGTGCCGCGACGGCTCGGTGACCAGGACGGCCACCGACACCGGCTGGTTCGGCACGGTGACCAACGGCACCAGGGCGCTCAGCGTGCCGGCGCAGGTCTTCGGCAGCGTCAGCGTCCCGAACGGCAACACGGCCAGCATCGGTCGCCAGACGTCCTGAGGACGTCCGGGTCCGGTCCGGGGGGCAAGAGCACGAGAGCCCCGCTCCTGCGAGCGAGGCTGACTGGGTACCCGGACGCCATGACCTCCTCCGCGCTCTCCACGCTCCTCGGCCGAGCCGACCTGCCCGATGCCGACCGGCGGGTGCGGCGGCTTTCCGTGGCCTCGGCCGCGCTGCCGGTCGCGGGGCCGGGTGCGGCGCTGGTCGCCAGCGCCGTCCTGGGCCACCGGCGCATGCAGCGCCAGCGCCGGGTCGAGTTCGAGGCCACCAGCCCCGGGTCCGTCGTCGTCGGTCGGGACAGGCTCACCCTGTTCAGCTACGGCGAGGACCTCTACGCACGGATGCTGGAGGCGATCCGGGGCGCCGAGCGCCGGGTGCTGCTCGAGACGTTCATATGGAAGCCCGACGAGATCGGGCGGGAGTTGAAGTCCGCGCTCATCGAGGCGGCCGAGCGAGGCGTCGAGGTCTTCGTGATCTACGACGGGTTCGCGAACCTCGTCGTGCCGCCGAGCTTCTTCGAGTTCCCACCGGCGGTGCACGTGATGAAATATCCGACGTTCGCGCCCGGGTGGAAGGTCTACGACCCCCGCCGCTACGGCCGGGACCACCGCAAGATCCTCTGCGTCGACGACCGGATCGGGTTCGTCGGCGGCTACAACATCGGCTCGCTCTACGCACGCCACTGGCGCGACACCCAGCTGTGCATCGACGGCCCGAGCTCCTGGCAGCTGCGGCACGCCTTCGCCGCGTCGTGGAACGCTCGGCGGCGCCCGGAGCAGCCGCGTCTGCGCGAGCCCGGCAGCCGGCACTGGGTCCCGGCGATCCGGGCCTACCGGAACGCCCCGCGGGAGAAGCGTTTCCCGATCCGCGACGCCTACCTCGAGGCGATCGCCCACGCCACGGAGCGCATCTGGCTCAGCCACGCCTACTTCGTGCCCGACCACGACATCCTAAGGGCGCTGATCGCGGCCTCGGGGCGCGGTGTGGACGTGCAGCTGCTGCTGCCGGGCGCCTCCAACCACCCGGTGATGGACTGGCTGGCACACCGCTCCTTCACCGACCTGCTGGAAGCCGGCATCAAGATCTTCCTCTTCCAGGACGCGATGATCCACACCAAGACCACCGTCATCGACGGGCAGTGGGCCACGGTCGGCACCGCCAACATCGACCGGATGAGCCTGATCGGCAACTACGAGATCAACGTGGAGGTCGTCGACTCCGGGTTCGCCCGCCTGCTCGAGAGGAGCTTCCTCACCGACCGCGACGGCGCCCGCGAGGTGGACCCACGCGCCTGGTCGGAGCGGGCCTGGCCCCATCGCGCGATGGAGACGCTCACCCTCCCCCTGCGGCACCTGCTGTAGCGGCGGCACGCGCGGCGGGCAGTCCAGAGCCGGTGCCAGCCGGGCACCACGTGAAAGGCCCTGACCAGCGCTTCCACTGGTCAGGGCCTCGTGCTCGCTTGTACCCCCGACCGGATTCGAACCGGCGCTACCGCCTTGAGAGGGCGGCGTGCTAGGCCGCTACACAACGGGGGCCTGAATCGGACGAAACTCTAGCGGAGGCTAGGGAACCGGCCAAATCGCTGGGGTACTAGGACTCGAACCTAGACTAACTGGACCAGAACCAGTCGGGCTGCCAATTACCCCATACCCCATGGGATCGACTTCTTGCGAAGCCCGGACGAGACTACACGTCGCCCACCGCCCCGACCAAAGCGGGGTCAGGCACCCACCGCGACGCCAGCGGCATCGGCAGCGGGAGGCCGGGTGCGGTCGTCCAGCCCCATCCGCCGCGCCACCCAGAGCACGAGCGCGACGTAGACCAGTGACTGGGTCAGCGTCACCGGGATGTTCCACCAGGAGATCTCGGTGACGTTGAGCATGTCGCTCACGTCGCCCAGCAGGATCGCCCCGCCGAAGGCGAGCAGGTTGTTGAGCACGTGCAGCGCGATGCCCGCCTCCAGCCCACCGGTGCGGATCACCAGCCACGCCGCGATCAGCCCGAACATGAAGCGGTCGAAGAACAGCGGCGGGTTCTGCAGCCCGTGAGCCATCGCGAACAGCACGGCCGAGACCAGCAGCGCGACCCAGCCGCGCCGGCTCAGGGAGCCCACCGCCTGGAGGAGGTAGCCGCGGAAGGCGTACTCCTCCCCCGCCGCCTGCAGGGGCGTGGTCAGCACCACGACCAGGATCAGCGCGACCGTCTGGCCGGTGATCGGGTTGACGTCGGCGCCCACCGACGGGTCGCCCCCGGCCGGCACGAGCGTGCTCACCACCACCTGCGCCACCAGGGCGACCACGCTGAGCCCCAGGCAGGCGACGAAGAAGCGCCACCGGATGCGAGGGCGCACCGAGGCCAGCCAGCGCGGCCGCAGCTGGTGCAGCACGCGCACCAGCAGCCAGGTCCACAGCACCATCCCGCCGAGCACCAGGTTGAGCCACAGCAGGCCGGAGACCGTGACCTCCTCGAGGCTCAACGACGCGGTGACGGCGTCGCCGTAGGCCTGCGCGCTGGAGGCGCCGGACTCGACCGCGGTGCCGATCAGCAGCACCGGGAGGAGCAGCACCGGCACGACGACGAGCATGCCGGCCAGCAGCAGCACCAGGCCCACCACCGGGCGCCACCAGGAGTAGGTCCAGGTGCGCAGCATCAGGTGGTAGGGCATCGGCTCGGCGTGCTGGAACGTCGGCCGAGCCGGCATCAGGCTCATGACACCGTCAACCGGGCGAGCGAGGTCTCGCGACCCAGCAGCTCGAGGCTCTCGAACAGCGGCGGGGAGACGCGCCGACCGGTGACCGCGACCCGCACGGCGCCGAAGGCGTGGCGCGGCTTGAGCCCGAGGTCCTCGATCAGCGCCTGACGCAGCGCCTCGTCGATGGAGGCGGTGTCCCAGGTCGCGAGGGCGGCGAGGGCGTCGTGCGCGGCCTGGACGACCTGCCGACCGTCGTCGGTCTCGAGCAGCTTGGCCGCGTCGTCGGGGTCACGGGCGAAGTCGTCACCGGCGAAGAGGAAGCCGAGCATCCCGACGGTCTCGCCGAGGGTGACCATGCGCTCCTGCACCAGCGGGGTCGCCTCGGCCAGCAGCGCCTGCTGCTCGGCGGTCGGCGGGTCGCCGACCAGCCCGGCCGCGGCGAGATAGGGCACGATGCGCGAGGCCAGCTCGTCGGCGGGGAGGGCACGCAGGTGGGTGGCGTTGATCGCCTCGGCCTTCTTGAGGTCGAAGCGCGCCGGGTTGGGGTTGACCCGGCTGATCTCGAAGGCCTCGACCATCTCCTCCATGGAGAAGATGTCGCGGTCCTCGGCGATCGCCCAGCCCAGCAGCGCAAGGTAGTTGAGCAGCCCCTCGGGGAGGAAGCCGCGGTCGCGGTAGCCCAGCAGGTTGGACTCCGGGTCGCGCTTGGAGAGCTTCTTGTTGCCCTGGCCCATGACGTAGGGCAGGTGGCCGAACTGCGGCGCCCCGCCGTCGCACACCCCGATCTCGGCGAGGGCGTCGTAGAGCGCGAGCTGACGCGGTGTCGAGGACAGCAGGTCCTCGCCGCGCAGCACGTGGGTGATGCGCATCAGCGCGTCGTCGACCGGGTTGACCAGGGTGTAGAGCGGGTGGCCGTTGGCCCGCACGAGGACGTAGTCGGGCACGTGGTCGGCCCCGAACGAGATCTCCCCCCGCACCAGGTCGGTGAAGGTGATCTCGCGGTCGGGCATGCGGAAGCGCAGGACCGGTGTGCGGCCCTCCTCGAGGTACGCCGCGACCTGCGCCTGGCTGAGGTCGCGGCAGTGACCGTCGTAGCCGGGCGTGCGCTTCTCCGCACGGGCCCGCGCGTTGCGCTCCTCGAGCTCCTCCGTGGAGCAGTAGCAGTGGTAGGCCCGGCCGGCCTCGTGCAGCCGGCGGGCGACGTCGGCGTAGACGTCGAAGCGCTCGGACTGGCGGTAGGGGCCGTGCTCGCCGCCCACCTCGGGCCCCTCGTCCCAGTCGAACCCCAACCAGCGCATCACCTCGAGGATCGTGTCGTAGGACTCCTGGGAGTCCCGCGCGGCGTCGGTGTCCTCGACGCGGAAGACGAAGGTGCCGCCGTGGTGACGGGCGAAGGCCCAGTTGAACAGCGCGGTCCGCGCCATGCCGACGTGGGGCGAGCCGGTCGGCGACGGGCAGAAGCGGACGCGCACCGTGGGGTCGCGGCGGGGCTCAGTCACGGGAGACCACCTTGTTGGTCAGGGTGCCGATGCCGGAGACGACCACGTCGACCTCGTCGCCGACCTCCATCGGGCCGACGCCGTCGGGGGTGCCGGTGAGGATCACGTCGCCGGGCAGCAGCGTCATCACGCTGGTCACGTGGGCCACCAGGGTCGGGACGTCGAAGACCAGGTCGCGGGTCGTGCCGTCCTGCTTGAGGTCGCCGTTGAGGAAGGTCTGCACCCGGACGTCGGCCGGGTCGAGCTCGGTCTCGATCCACGGGCCCAGCGGGCAGAACGAGTCGAAGCCCTTGGCCCGCGTGAACTGGACGTCCTTGCGCTGCAGGTCGCGCGCCGTCACGTCGTTGGCGGCGGTGTAGCCGAAGATGACGTCGGCCGCGCGCTCCCGGGGCACGTCGCGGCAGATCCGCGAGATGACCACCGCGAGCTCGCCCTCGTAGTGCACGTTGCTCGACTGGCGGGGGTAGAACACCGGGTCGCCGGGACCGACCACCGAGGTGTTGGGCTTGAGGAACAGCAACGGCTCCTCGGGCACGTCACCGCCCATCTCCGCGGCGTGCGCGGCGTAGTTCTTGCCGATCGCCACCACCTTGCTGCGGGGGATGACCGGCGCCAGGAGGCGCACGTCGGCGAGCCTGAGCTGCTGGTCGGTGGGCTCGAGCCCGACGTAGAGCGGGTCGCCCTTGAGGACGGTCACGACGGCGTCGGGATCGAGCTCGCCGTGCTCGTCGAGGTCGCCCGACACGACGCCGTAGGCCGGCTCGTCGGCAGTGGTGAACCTTGCGATGCGCACCCCCCGAGCCTACCGACGAGGTGAGCGCCGCGGCTGCCTACCCTGGAGCCTGTGGACGCGGTGCGGACGGTGCTCGAGCGGGCCGAGTGGCAGGCTCGTGCCGAGACCCACCACGCCCGCGTGGACGCGTGGACCGAGCCCCACCTCGCCCGCCGGCGCGCCGGCGTCAAGCACCCGGTCGAGGACTTCCTGTTCGGCTACTACTCCTTCCGTCCCGCGGCCCTGCGCCGCTGGCAACCCGGCTACGGCGTCGGACTGGCCGACGCCGAGCCACCGGGCCGCGGCTACGAGACCGTCGACGGCGTCACGCGGGTCGGCCGCGCCGTGCTCGTCGAGCGGCAGCCCCTGCTGCGCGAGACCCGCACGCTGCTGGCCGCGACCGCCTCGCGGACCCCCCACTTCGGCTGTTTCGGGCTCCACGAGTGGGCGATGGTCCACCGGCTCCCGCAGGACGAGGTGCGGCACGCCGCCTGGCCGCTGCGGCTGGGCACGGCGGGGACGGACGCAGTCGTGGAGTCCCACCGGATCGCCTGCTCGCACTTCGACGCCTTCCGCTTCTTCACCCCCACGGCCCGACCGCTCAACGTGCTCCGGCCCGGCCGGGACGACCGGCCGGCCCACGAGCAGCCGGCGTGCCTGCACGCCGGGATGGACCTCTACAAGCACGCCTTCCGCCTGGTGCCTCTCGTGCCGTCGGAGCTGGTGGCCGACTGCTTCGCGCTGGCGCGCGACATCCGCACGCTCGACATGCGCGCGTCGCCCTACGACCTGAGCACGCTGGGACACTCCCCCGTGCGCATCGAGACCCCCGAGGGCAAGGCGGAGTACGTCGCGGCGCAGCGCGGGTTCGCCGACCGCGGCGCACCCCTCCGGGCCCGGCTGCTGGAGGCGTGCGACCGCCTGGTGGACTGATCCGCCTCAGGTCTGGACGCGGAAGCGCGGGACCCCGCCGGAGCACTCGGCGACGACGTCGACCGAGTCCTCGCCGCCGTCCTCGGACCCCTCCCCGGCTCGCTCACCGGACACGGCGTGGAGCTCGACGCGGACCCGGCCCGGGCCGCGCTCCTCCACCTCCATGCGCCACCCGTCGGCCGGGGTCGCGGAGGTGAGGGCGATGCGGCCCCCGGTGCACCGCGCGGTGACGGATCCCGCGCGACCGGCCCAGGTGCGCTCCTCGGCCACGGGCGCCGCAGGCCGGGGCGAGGGCCGCGGCGACGGCGCGCGCGTGGTCGCAGCCGCGGTGGGCGCGGGAGCCGGCCGCGCCGTGCTCGGCACGGTGGTCGGCGCGGTGGTCGGCGCGGTGGTCGGCGTGGTGGTCGCCGCGGGCGTCGGCCGCCGGGTGACGGTGGCACCGGGCGACCGGTGCGGACGCCGCTTCGTGGTGGCGCGGGCGGTCGGCGAGGGCGCAGCCGTGGACGTGCTCGCGGGCACGCCCGCCGCCGCGGGGTCGCTCGCGGGGCGGGCGGTCACGTCGCGACCGGCGGCGTCGATGACGGTCCAGGTCGCTACGGACACCACCACCACCACCGCGAGCCACAAGGCGGCGCCCAGCACGAGTGGTCGGCGACCCATCAGCGGCTCCTCCTCGTCACGTCGCGGTGCATCCGAGGACGCGGGACCCATCCTCGCCGTACGGTCGTGGCATGACCAGCGTCCTGGTCGTCGAGGACGACGACGCCATCCGCACCGGCGTGGTGCGCGGCCTGACGCAGCGAGGCCTGGCCGTGGCCAGCGTCCCGGCCGGCCTGCCCGCCCTCGAGCTGGTGGTCAAGGACAGGCCCGACGTGGTGCTGCTCGACCTCGGGCTGCCGGACGTCGACGGCCTCAAGGTGCTGGCGATGATCCGTGCGGTGTCCCCGGTGCCGGTCGTCGTGGTGACCGCGCAGGACGACGAACGCACGGTGGTGGCGGCGCTCGACGCGGGCGCCGACGACTACGTGGTCAAGCCGTTCGGGCTCGACCAGGTCGCGGCGCGGGTGCGCGCGGTGCTGCGGCGCGGAGGGTCCAGCCAGACCGTGGAGCCCTACGTCGTGGGCGAGCTCGTGGTCGACCCGCGCACGCGCACCGCGACGCTGGCAGGCACGCCGCTGGAGCTGGCCCGCAAGGAGTTCGAGCTCCTGATGGCGCTGGCGAGCCGGCGCGGTGACGTGGTGACCAGGCGCGAGCTGTTGGTCGAGGTCTGGCAGATGCCCTACGGCGGAGGCGACCGCACGGTCGACGTCCACCTGTCCTGGCTGCGGCGCAAGCTCGGCGAGACCGCCGCGCAGCCGCGCTACCTGCGCACCGTCCGCGGCGTGGGCGTGCGGCTGGTCGACCCGGCCTCGGAGCCCGGGGACGGCTGATGCGCCGGCGCATCTCGTTGCTGGTGGCAGCCAC
The DNA here is from genome assembly GCA_963811385.1 of uncultured Actinomycetota bacterium. Lineage (GTDB taxonomy): Bacteria > Actinomycetota > Actinomycetes > Propionibacteriales > Nocardioidaceae > Marmoricola_A. The sequence goes on from CAWEQX010000017.1 coordinate 438,405, forward strand.
GACATCAGCGGTCGTCCTCGCCTTCGTGATCCCGCTGTGCCTGCTCGTGCGGTCGATGGCAGCCGACCGGGCCCTGGCCACCGGCAACGACGAGGCGCGGTCCGCCGCGATCCTCGTCTCCGGCCTGCACGACTCCCCGCAGCTGTCGCGGCTCGTGGAGCAGATCGACGGCCGGTCGCCCGCCCGCACGTCGGTGGTGGCCCCCGACGACACGACGTACGGCGACCCGAGCAACGGCCTGAGGCTCGACGGCGACGTCGACCGAGCCCGTCGGGGCGAGGCCTTCAGCGACGTCGACGACCGCGGCGGCGAGGTGCTCATCCCGGTGGACACCGAGGACGGCGTGTTCGTCGTCGCGACCACCGTCTCGCCGGAGCTGATGCGGGACGGCGTCTACCGCGCCTGGGCGAGCATCGCCGCGCTCGGCTTCGCCCTGCTGGTCGCGGCGCTGTTCGTCGCCGACCGGCTCGGTCGTCGGGTCAGCGAGCCGCTGACCCAGCTGGCCGAGGTGGCCGAGCGCCTCGGTGACGGCGATCTCGACGCGCGCGCCGAGCTGCGGGGACCGCCGGAGACGGTCGAGCTGGCCGACACGATGAACCGGATGGCCGACCGGATCGAGGAGCTGCTCCTCGCCGAGCGCGAGGCGGTCGGCGACCTGTCCCACCGGCTGCGCACGCCGGTGACCGCGTTGCGGCTCGACTCCGAGCAGCTCGACGACCCCGACGTCGGTGAGCGGCTCGCCCGTCACGTCGAGCAGCTCCAGACCAGCATCGACACGATCGTGCGGGACGCCAGGCGTCCACTGCGGCCCGGCCTCGGCGCGCACTGCGACGCCCGTGCCGTCGTGGCCGACCGCATCGCGCACTGGACGGCGCTCGCCGAGGACCAGGGACGTGAGGTGCGGCTCGCGCTGCCCGGCCACGCGCTCCCCTGCGCGCTCGACGCCACGGACCTGACCGACGTCGTGGACGTGCTGGTGGACAACGTCTTCGCGCACACCTGCGAGGAGGCCGGGTTCGCGGTGACCCTCGAGGACCTCGACGGACAGGTGGTGCTCGAGGTCGCCGACCACGGCCCGCCACTGGTGGTGGGACCCGGCCAGGCGCGCCCGGGCACGAGCGGGCTGGGCCTGCAGATCGTGCGGCGCACCGCCGCGCGGGCCGGCGGCCACGTCACCTGGCAGCACGACGGCACCGGCACCGTGGCCCGGGTCACGCTCCCGGCCGCCGCCGGCTGAGGGCATCGCGTCCGCTCAGTCGTCCTCGGGCTCGTCGGCGTGGTCGTCCTCCGGCTCGTCGGCGTGGTCCTCCTGGTGGGCCTCGTCGGTCTCGTCCGCCTCGTCCTCGCCGTGGTGGTCGGACTCGTCCGCGTGGTCGCCGCGACCGTCGTGGTCGTCGCCGGACTCGTCGGCGCGGCCGCCGTGGTCGTCGCCGGACTCGTGGGCGCGGCCGCCGTGGTCGTCGGTCGCGTCGTGCCCGACCGGGTCGTCGCTGCCGTCGCGTGCGCCCGGGGCGGGGACCGACGCCGGGACCACGGCCGGCGCCGGTGCGGCCGGGGGCGCGACGTCGATGACGACGGTGTGCTCGACCTCGCGGACGCAGGTGCGACCACGCAGGTGGAACCCACGCGGACAGTCACGCAGCCGCACCTTGGTGACCGGCTTCGGCGTGGTCGGGCGGGCCGCCGGCGCGGTCGTCGCGTCGGCCACCTGCACGGTCTCGGAGTGCCGCTGAGGAGCAGCGAGCTGCTGGTAGCCGGCGATCGCGCCCGCCAGGCCGGCAACGCCCGCGACGGCACCTGCGACAAGGGTCTGGAGTCTCATGCCACCACGGTGCGACGTGCGGGGTCATGACTTCCTCGGCAGGACCTCAAGCCTTCCCTAAGCCACTTCCGACCGGCCCCGACGCGAGGGACGGTGGAGGTCGAAGGAGGTGCCCATGGACGACGCCCGTCGACGAGAGCTGTTCCGGCTCGCGGTCACCGCAGCCACGGGACTGCTCACCGCGGCCTCGGCATGTGCGGTGGGAGCAGCCACCGGTCTCGCAGCGCGTGCCTCCACGCCCGAGCAGCCGGCCGCGGCTCCATCACCCCAGGCCGCCCCGGCACCGCGACCCCCTGCTCCCCGGCAGGTGGTGCGCTGGAAGGAGCGGCCGCGCAAGGTCGTGGTCCACACGCGCACCGTCTACCGCACGCTGCCCAGCTCGCTGGGCGGCGGCTCGGTCGCCGCGGCCCCGGTGTCGTCGTCGGGCTCGTGGGGCTCGTCCGGCTCAGCGAGCTCGTCGGGCTCGTCGGGCTCCTCGGGCTCCTCGGGCTCCTCGGGCTCGTCGGGCTCGGGCTCCTCCGGCGGCTCGCACGCCGCACCGGCGCCTGCCGCCGCGGCCCCGCCTCCCCCGCCTCCCCCGCCGCCCCCGCCGCCTGCTCCCTCGTCCGGGTCGTGAGCTCGTGAGGTCCACCCCGACCCGCGGCCCGTCGTACCTGCGGTGGGAGCTGTGGGGCACCTACGCCTTCCTCGCCGTCGACCGGACCGAGCTGCTGCCGCACGCCCGCCGCCTCGCCGACAGCCTGCTCGAGGGCGTCGAGCGCGAGGTCAGCCGCTTCCGGGCGGACTCCGACCTGTGCCACGCCAACCGGGCCGCGGGATCGTGGGTGCCGGCCGGGCCGATGCTCGTGGGAGCCACCCTCGCCGCGCTCTGGGCCGCCCGCCAGACCGACGGGCTGGTGGACCCCTGTCTGGGCAGGTCGTTGGTGTCCCTCGGCTACGACACCGACCTGGCCGACGTACGCCGACGCGCTGCGTGGACCGCACCCGCGGACCTCCCCCGGCTGGGCGCGTGGCGCGAGCTGGAGGTGAGCAGCGACGCGGTCCGCGTCCCGAAGGGCACCGCGCTCGACCTGGGCGCGACCGCCAAGGCGTGGGCTGCCGACGTGGTCGCGACGACCGTGGCGAGCTCCCTCGGGTGCACCGCCGTGGTGTCCCTGGGCGGGGACGTGAGCGTGCGGGCTCCCGACGACCGTCCGGCGTCGTGGCCGGTGCGGGTGGGCGAGCGACCCGGCGACGAGGGACCCCTCGTCGTGGTACGGGGCGGCCTGGCGACCTCCTCGACCCTCGTTCGCCGCTGGCGCGGCCCCGCCGGCGCCGTCGTGCACCACGTGCTCGACCCGCGCACCGGACGGCCCGTCGAGGAGGTCCACCGGACGGCCACGTGCGTCGGTGCCGACGCGCTCGCGGCCAACACCGCCAGCACGGCCGCGCTGGTGCTGGGCGGGGACGCACCGGCCTGGCTGGCCGGCCGGGGTGTCGCGGCTCGGCTGGTCGACGCGGACGGCGTCGTGCACCGGGTCGGCGACTGGCCGGAGGAGGCGTGATGGACGGACCGTTCCTGTGGTACCTCAACCGCGGCACCGGGCTGGTGCTCCTGGTGCTGCTCTCCGGGTCGGCCCTGCTCGGCATCTGGTCCACGCGCGGCGACGCCCGGGCCCGGCTCCCGCGCTTCGCGGTGCAGGCGCTGCACCGCAACGCCGCCCTCCTCGGCGTCGTCCTCACCGGGGTCCACGTGGCCTCCGCCGTCGCCGACGAGTACGTCGACATCCGCTGGTGGCAGGCGTTCGTGCCCTGGCAGCTGGCCTACCAGCCGCTGTGGCTGGCTCTCGGCATCCTCGCGCTCGACCTCGTGGCCGCCGTCGTCGTGACCAGCCTGGTGCGCGACAGGCTGCCCCGCCGGGTCTGGCTGGTCGTCCACCTCGGCGCCTACGTCGCGCTCGTGCTGTGCTTCGCCCACGGCCTGGGCATCGGCACGGACACCGGCGCCGGCTGGGCCCGCTGGGCCTACGCCGGGTGCGGGCTCGCGCTCGTCGCTGCCGGTCTCGCGCGGGTCGTCGACGCCCGCCGCCGCGCCGGCGCCGCCCCGCGCGAGCTCGAGACGGTGGGTGCGCGATGACCGGCACGACCACGACGACCGTCGCCGCCGCCCCGCTGCTGCTCTCCGGGTGGGCCGACCGCCCGGGCCTGGAGGCGCACCGCGCCCGGTGGGGCGGGCCGGCCCCGCTCCGCGCGCCCGCGCTCGTCGAGCGCCTCCGCCTCCTGGACGTCCGGGGGCGCGGCGGAGCCGGCTTCCCCCTCGCCGACAAGGTCGCGGTCGCCGCCTCGACCCACGGGCGACCCGTCGTGGTCGTCAACGCCGCCGAGGGCGAGCCGGCCAGCCACAAGGACGCCGTGCTGCTGCGCACCGCGCCCCACCTGGTGCTCGACGGCGCGGTCGCCGTCGCGCAGGCCCTGCGGGCCCGGGAGGTCCATGTCGTGACCGGCGCCGCGGCGGCCGGCGCCGTGCGCGCGGCGGTCGCGGAGCGGTCAGAGCGCGTGCTCGTGCACCGTGCGGCCGAGGTCTTCGTGGCCGGGGAGTCCTCGGCGGTCCTCGAGCTCGTCGCCGGCCGGCCCAACCTGCCGGTCACCTCCCGCCGGCCGGCGGCCCGTGGCGGCCACCGCGGGCGCCCCACGGTGCTGTCCAACGCCGAGACCTTCGCGCAGGTGGGCGTGCTCGTGACCGCGGGCCCGGACGCGGTGCTGCGGCACGGCACCTCGCGCGAGCCCGGCACCACCCTGCTCACCGTCGACGGCGACCGGGACACCGGCCGCGTGCTCGAGGTCGGTCACGGGACACCGTGGGACGCGGTCCTCCCGCCGGAGCGGCTGGACCGCCCGGTGCTGCTCGGCGGCTACCACGGCACCTGGGCCGCGGCCGGCGTCCTGCGCCACCTCCCCGTCTCGCGGCTCGACCTCGCGGCCGCCGGTCTCACACTCGGCGCCGGCGTCGTGCTGCCGGCCGACGACCACTGCCCCGTGCGACGCACCGCCGGGATCCTCGACCTGCTGGCCGCCCAGTCCGCCCGCCGCTGCGGCCCCTGCCTCAACGGCCTGCCGGCGCTGGCCGCGGCGTTCCGCGAGGTGGTCGCGGGCCACGACCGGCTCGACGAGGTGCGTCGGCTGGTCGGCCTGGTCGACGGCCGCGGCGCCTGCGCCCACCCCGACGGCACGGCGCGGCTCGTGCGCAGCCTGCTGCTCGCCTGCCCCGACGAGCTGCGGGCCCACCAGGACGGGCGGTGCTGCAGGTGAGCAGGCGGGCGGTGAGGACGCTGCAGGTCGACTGGCCGGCGTGCCGGGCACGCGGACTGTGCTTCGAGGTGCTGCCCGAGCTGGTGCACCTCGACGACTGGGGCTACCCCGTCGTCGAGGGGCCGGTGACCGACGACCTGCTGCGCGCCGCGCGCGAGGCGGTGCGCGCGTGTCCCCAGCTCGCCTTGCGGCTGTCCCGCTCCTAGAGCGGCTCGCCCGCGACCGGCCTAGCCTGGAGCGGTGAGCGGCGACATCACCGACGTGCCCGGGGTCCGGGTCGGCCACTGGAGCGACGTGACGGCACGGACGGGCTGCACGGTCGTGCTCCTGCCCGACGAGGGCGCGGTCACCTCCGTCGACGTGCGCGGCGCCGCGCCCGGCACCCGTGAGACCGACGTCCTGGCGCCCGACAACCAGGTGCAGGTCGCGCACGCGGTGGTGCTCACCGGCGGGTCCGCGTTCGGCCTGGCCGCCGCGGACGGGGTGATGGGCTGGCTCGAGCAGCGCGAGGTCGGGGTGCCCACGCCGGCCGGGCTGGTGCCGATCGTGCCGGCCGCCGTGCTCTACGACCTCGCCACCGGGCGGGCCGACGTACGCCCCGGACCGGGCGAGGGACGCCGCGCCGCGGAGGCCGCGCTGGCCGGGCTGCCCTGCGGCTCGGGCGTGGTCGGCGCCGGCACCGGCGCGACCGTCGGCAAGCTCTTCGGGGAGCCCGTGCCCGGCGGGCTCGGCGCCGCCTCCGTCGCCCTGCCCGGTGGGGGCACCGTCGGGGCCGTCGTCGTGGTCAACGCCGTCGGCGACGTGGTGGCCGAGGACGGCACGCTGCTCGCCGGTGCCGGGACGGTCGAGCGGCTGCTCGCCGAGGCGCCACCTGCCCCGCCGGTCGGCGCCAGCACCACGATCGCCGTCGTCGCCACGGACGTCGTGCTCACCAAGACCCAGGCGCACCGGCTCGCGGTCGTCGCCCACGACGGGCTGGCCCAGGCGATCCGGCCGGTCCACACGGCGTACGACGGCGACACGGTCTTCGCGACCAGCACCGGTCGCGTGACCCCGGCGGACGCCTCGCTGCTGACCCTGCAGACCGCGGCGGTCGTCGCGCTCGCGCGGGCGGTGCGACGCGCGGTCCAGCCGCACTGATCAGGCGCCGAGCGGGTCCTCCCCGTGGCGGCGCAGGCCGAACACCATCGAGTCCAGCAGCGCCTCCCAGGACGCCTCGATCACGTTGGCGCCGACACCGACCGTGACCCAGGACGAGACCCCGTCGGAGGTCTCGATCAGCACGCGGGTGGTCGCGTCGGTGCCGTGGCCCTGGTCGAGGATGCGGACCTTGTAGTCGATCAGCTCGAACTTCTGCACCTCGGGGTAGGCGCGCCCGATCGCCTGCCTCAACGCGTGGTCGAGCGCGTTGACCGGACCGTTGCCCTCGCCGACGGTGACGATGCGGTCGCCGCCCGCGCGCAGCTTGACCGTCGCCTCCGACGTCGCCTCGCCGGCTGGGCGCGAGTCGGTGATCACCCGCCAGGTCTCGATGTCGAAGTACGCGGGCCGGCCGCCCTCGACCTCCTCGACCAGCAACAGCTCGAACGAGGCGTCCGCGGCCTCGAAGGTGTAGCCCCGCGACTCCATCGCCTTGACCCGCTGGGTCACGCGGGTCACCAGCTCCTTGTCACCGCTGAGGTCGAAGCCGAGCTCGGCGCCCTTGAGCTCGATCGAGGCCCGGCCCGCCATGTCGGAGACCAGCAGCCTCATGTCGTTGCCGACCGCGAGCGGGTCCATGTGCTGGTAGAGGTTCGGGTCGACCTTGATCGCCGAGGCGTGCAGGCCCGCCTTGTGCGCGAAGGCGCTGACGCCGACGTAGGGCTGGCGGGCCGACGGCGGCACGTTGGTGACCTCGGCGACCGCGTGCGCGACGCGGGTCGCCTCCCGCAGGCTGCCCGACGGGAGGACGGGTCGGTCGAGCTTGAGCTCGAGGTTGGCCACGACCGAGACGAGGTCGGCGTTGCCGGTGCGCTCGCCGTAGCCGTTGAGCGTGCCCTGCACGTGGCTCGCCCCGGCCGCCACGGCCGCCAGCGAGTTGGCCACCGCGCATCCGGTGTCGTTGTGGCAGTGGATGCCGACCCGGGTGCCGGTCGACTCGAGCACGTCGAGGACGACCTCGGAGACCCAGTCGGGCAGCATCCCGCCGTTGGTGTCGCACAGCGCCACCACCTCGGCGCCCGCCTCGGTCGCGGTGCGCAGGACCTCGAGCGCGTAGTCGCGGTTGTCGCGGTAGCCGTCGAAGAAGTGCTCGGCGTCGAGGAAGACCCGCTGCCCCTCGGCGGTCAGGTGGGCGACGGTGTCCCGCACCATCGCGAGGTTCTCCGCCAGCGTGGTGCGCAGCGCCAGCGCGACGTGCCGGTCGTGCGACTTGGCGACCAGGGTCACCACGGACGCCCCGGAGTCGCGGAGCGCAGCGACCAGCGGGTCGTCCGCCGCGGGTACGCCGGCGCGCCGCGTCGCGCCGAACGCCGCGAGCTGCGCGTGGCGCAGGTCGAGCTCCTCGCGGGCCCGGCGGAAGAACTCGGTGTCCTTGGGGTTCGCGCCCGGCCAGCCACCCTCGATGAAGCCGACGCCGAGCTCGTCGATGGACCGCGCGATGTGCAGCTTGTCCGGGACGGAGAGGTTGAGCCCCTCCTGCTGGGCGCCGTCGCGCAACGTCGTGTCGTAGACGTGGAAGGCCTCACGGTCGAGGGTGTGGCCGGTCTGGGTGTCCATCTCTGCCTCGGTGGGTTCAGGGGATCGGGCTCTGGTCGTGCGATATCTGGTGCTGACAACAAAAAGACCCCCCGTGGAGAACGAGAGGTCAGCGCGCCGGGATGAGGCTCCGACGCGCTAGCTGATAATCACCTGCGCTGACACGTCGCCCAGTCTGCCACGGGCCGGCGATCCGCGTCCCCCGTCTCATCGCGGACCGACCAGGGCGGCGAGCTGGCGCTTGTTGGCCACCTGGCGGTAGGAGGCGTCGAGCAGCTCGGCGACCTCGTCCCAGCCCACGTCGTCGCGGTCGAGGTGGACCCCGCGCCAGCCGTAGGGGCCGACGTACGCCGGGAGGAAGAACCGCTCGTCCTGGTCGAGGGCGCCGACCTCGGCGGGCTCGGGGATGAACAGCAGGGCGTGGTCGTGGCGGACGTGGCCGTCGGCGGTGCGCTCCCCGCCGCCGTACACCGCGAACTGCTTGGCCACCCGCCACGTCGGCCGGCCGTGGCTGATCCGCTCCTCGACCTCGGGCAGCCTCAGGCACAGCTCACGGACCCGCCGGAGCAGCGGGTCGTCGGCGTCGAACATGTCCGGGTGGGGCACCCTACGGACCCTAGACCGCGGCGGTGGGTACCTTCGACCCCGTGACGAATCAGCCAGCACCCGGCCAGCCCCGCACCGCCCTCGTCCTCGGTGGCGGAGGCATCACCGGCATCGCCTGGATGCTCGGCATCCTCAAGGGCCTGCGCGACGAGGGCGTCGACCTGGCCGGCGCCGACACCGTGGTCGGCACGTCGGCCGGTTCGGTGGTGGGTGCCCAGCTCACCAGCGGTCACGACCTCGAGGACCTGTACGCCGGGCAGCTCGAGCCACCGGACCACGAGATCGGGGCGGCCTTCGGGTTCAAGGAGCTGGTGTCCCTCGTCGGTCCCGCGCTGCTGCCGGGCTCACCGCGGACCCGCCGGCGCCGGGTCGGCGCCCTCGCGCTGCGCGCCCACCCGGCCGGGGGGCAGGAGCGCGTGGAGCTGATCCGCTCCCGGATCCGCGTCGACGACTGGCCCGACCGCGACCTCCGGGTGACCGCGGTGGACGCGGAGACCGGTGAGCTCAAGGTCTGGACCCCCGGGTCGGGCGCCGACCTGGTCCACGCCGTCGCGTCCTCGTGCGCGGTCCCGGGCGTCTGGCCGCCGGTCTCGATCGGCGACCGTCCCTACATGGATGGGGGCGTGCGCACCCCGGCCAACGCCGACCTCGTGCACGACGCCGACGCGGTGGTCGTGCTCGCCCCGATCGCGCGAGGCCTGAGCCGTGCGGGCTCCGTCGAGTCGCAGCTTCGGCGGCTCCCGGCGCGGAGCACGGCGGTGACGCCCGACAGGGAGGCGCTGCGGTCCTTCGGCCGCAACGTCCTCGACCCCGCCAAGCGGGCCGACGCCGCGCGAGCCGGGTTGCGCCAGTCCGCCGACGTGCTGGAGCAGGTCCGCGCGGTCTGGCCCTAACGCAGGCCGAGCAGCCCGGTCACCTCGTCGAGGGTGCCCACGACCGGGACGCCGCGCTCGCGCGCGTCGGCGGCCAGCAGCGGGTCCGGCTCGTCGCGACTGAGCCACACCCCCCGCAGGGCGGCCCCGAGCGCGCCCAGCACGTCGACGTCGTACTCGTCACCGATGTAGACCGTCTCCTCCGGCGCGCACCCGATGGCCGTGCACGCGTGGGCGAAGACGCGCGGCTCGGGCTTGCCGACGCCGAGCGTGTCGCGGGTGACGGTCACCGACAGCCACGCGTCCAGGCCCGCCGAGGCCAGCTTGCCGGCGGTGTACTGCGCGCTCGAGTTCGTCAGCGCGCCCAGGGCCAGACCGGCGTCGAGCACCGCCCGCAGCAGCGGCACCGCGTCGTCGTAGGCACGGAGCAGGTGGCTGAAGACCGGTTCGTACGCCGTGTGGAAGCGCTCGCGCGCACCCTCCGGGACCGACCGGCCCAGGAACCGGGCGGCGGCCTCGACCCGGCGCGTGCGCATCGTGCCGAAGTCGACCTCGCCCCGCGTGAAGGCCCGGAAGTGTCCCTCGGGATCGGCACGGAACCGGCGTCCCACCTCGAGCGCGCAGTCGGGCTCCAGAGTGGGCCACAGCTCGGTGAAGGCCGACGCCGCGGCGTGCGACATCGCCTCACGCGTGGTGAGCAGGGTGTCGTCGACGTCCACCAGGACGCCGCGCAGGGTGGGGCTCAGGGGATCACACCACGCGGTGCATCCAGCCGAAGGTGTCCTCGGCGCGGCCGTACTGGATGTCGACCAGGGCCTGCCGCACCTGCATGGTGAGCTCGCCGGCCTCGGCGACCTCCGGGGTCTGCCCGTCGCGCCAGCGCAGCGACCCGACCGGGGTGACCACGGCCGCGGTGCCGCAGGCGAAGACCTCGACGATGTCGCCGGAGGTCACGCCCTCCTGCCACTCGCGGATGTCGAAGCGGCGCTCCTCCACCGGGTGGCCCAGCTTGCCGAGCAGCTCGATGATCGAGCCACGGGTGATGCCCTCGAGGATGGTGCCGAGCTCGGGGGTGACGATGCGGCCGTCCCGGTGGACGAAGTAGAGGTTCATGCCGCCGAGCTCCTCGACGTAACGGCCCTCCTGCCCGTCGAGGAACACCACCTGGTCGCAGCCCTGGGCCATCGCCTCCTGCTGCGCGACCAGCGAGGAGGCGTAGTTGCCGCCGGTCTTGGCCGCGCCCATGCCACCACGGCCGGCACGGGTGTACTCCTCGGTCAGCCACAGCGTGATCGGCGTGGGGCCCTTGCTGAAGTACGCCCCCGCGGGCGAGGCGATCACCATGTAGGTGACGTGCTTGGCCGGCCGCACGCCGAGGAACGACTCGGAGGCGAACATGAACGGCCGCAGGTAGAGGCTCTTCTCCCCCTCCGACCCGGGCACCCACCGCTGGTCGACCTGCACGAGGGCGTCGACGGTGCCCACGAAGTCCTCGACCGGCAGCTCGGGCAGGGCCAGGCGGCGGGAGGAGCGCTGCATGCGCTCGCCGTTGGCCTCGGGGCGGAAGGTCCAGATCGACCCGTCGTCGTGGCGGTAGGCCTTCATCCCCTCGAAGATCTCCTGCGCGTAGTGCAGCACCGCCGTCGCCGGGTCGAGGGTCAGGGGGCCGTAGGCGCCGATCCGCGCGTCGTGCCACCCCTGCTCCGGGGTCCACTCGAGGGTGAGCATGTGGTCGGTCATGTGGGTGCCGAAGCCGGGGTTCGCCAGGATCTCCGCCAGCCGGTCGTCCGGCGTGGGGTCGGGCCGCTGGGTCACCTGGAGGTCGAGGCTGCTCATGAGGGGCAGGGTACTTCCTGATCGGTTTCACTAGGGCCCCAGTGATGTTGTCACTCCCCGAGCGACGTATTGCTCGGGAAGTGCCAGTTCCACTAGGGCCCTAGGGAAACCGGTCAGCCGGCGACGCGGGCGGCGATCGCGTCGCCGACCTCGGGCGTACGGCGGGGGGTCCCGTCGCGCGCGGCGAGGTCGCCGAGGACGGCCTCCTCGACCCGCTGCGCGGCGGTGTCGAGGCCGAGGTGGTCGAGCATGAGGGCCGCCGACAGGATCGCCGCGGTGGGGTCGGCCTTCTGCTGGCCGGCGATGTCGGGCGCCGAGCCGTGGACCGGCTCGAACATCGAGGGGGCGGTGCGGTCCGGGTTGACGTTGCCGCTGGCCGCCAGGCCGATGCCGCCGGTGATCGCGGCGGCGAGGTCGGTGATGATGTCGCCGAAGAGGTTGTCGGTGACGACCACGTCGAAGCGCCCCGGGTCGGTGGTCAGGAAGATCGTCGCGGCGTCGACGTGGAGGTAGTCCACGCTCACGTCGGGGAACTCCTCGCCCACCTCGCGCACGAGCCGCGACCACACCGCGCCGGCGTGGACCAGCACGTTGGTCTTGTGGACCAGCGTGAGCTGACGGCGCGGCCGCTTCCGCGCGCGGGCGAAGGCATCGCGCACGACGCGCTCGACCCCGAACGCGGTGTTGACCGAGACCTCGGTCGCGACCTCGGCCGGGGTGCCGACGCGCAGCGCACCGCCGTTGCCGGTGTAGGGGCCCTCGGTCCCTTCGCGCACGACGACGAAGTCGACCTCGCCGGGGTCCCGCAGCGGCGACTCGACCCCGGGGAAGATCCGCGAGGGCCGCAGGTTGACGTAGTGGTCGAGCTCGAACCGCAGCCGCAGCAGCAGTCCCCGCTCGAGGATGCCGGGCGGCAGGTGGGGGTCGCCGGGCTTGCCGCCGACCGCGCCCAGGAGGATCGCGTCGTGCCCGCGGATCTCCTCGAGCACGGAGTCGGGCAGCACCTCGCCGGTGCGCAGGTAGCGCTCTGCGCCGAGGTCGTAGCGCTCGGTCTCGAACTTCACCTCGCCGTCGGTGGCCGCCGCGAGGACCTTGAGGGCCTCGTCGGTGACTTCCTGGCCGATGCCGTCACCGGGGATGACGGCGAGCGTGTAGGCGGCGGGTGGAGGGGTGCTCATGGCCGCTGAGCCTAGACGGCGTTCGCCCGCCGGTCCGCGAGGGACCGACGGGCGAACGGTGCGCGGGGTGCGCGCGTGCTGCTTCTCGCGGTGCTACTTCTTCGGGGCCACCTTGACGACCAGCGCATCGCGCGTGCTCGCCACCACGCGGATGGTGGTGCCGGTCCTCGGCACGTCCACGGAGTACCACCCCGGCTGGTAGCGGCCCGGGTGCTCGCCCGTGGCGCCGTGGGCGTCCGCGCCGAACCACCAGGTCGCGGTGTCGTCGAAGACCGGGACGGCCTTCTGCGACGGGATGCGACCGACCAGGTCCACCGCCCGGCCGTCCTTCGCCACCTGGGTGTGCAGCGTGATCGGGTCGGTCCGCTCCAGCCCGAAGGTGGAGTCGTACGACGCCGCACGCGGCCGCATCAGCGTGCCGTCGTTCCAGTGGGGCAGCGTCGGGTGGGCGTCGACCGGCAGGATCAGTCCAGCGCCCGGGTGGTCGCCGACGTTGTTGTCGGAGTACTGGTCGTTCCAGTAGGAGACCAGCAGCCCGTTCTGGTACGGGTAGGACTCCACCCGGTCCGGGTTGGTGATCGGCGTCGCGAAGTTGTACGCCGTCCGCAGCGAGCGGTCGTAGCCGTCGTACTGGCGGTTCTCGGCGACGTAGGCGTTGAAGAAGGTCTGGACCTCCCCGCCCGTGGTGCGGACGAAGCCGTCGAACGTCCAGCCCTCGTCCGCGGTCTCGGCGGTGCCGATCAGGGTGCCGTCGACAGCGATCTGGTCGACCCGGAAGCCGTCCTCGATCGCAGCGGCGTCGGTCTGGTAGCGGAACCGGACGGCCGTCGTGCCCGCCGGGAGGGTCGCGGTGAGCTGCTTCCACTCGCCACCGGTCGAGCCGGTGAGCCCGGTCTGGGAGGTGTTGTTGCCGCTCTGGTCACCAGCGGTGTCGGACAGGTTCGTCGGCACCGCGGTCCACGTGCCGTTCACCTGCGCCTCGAGGAACGCGTAGTCCCAGTCGGTCTCGATGTCGTACCTGACCTGGGCGGTCAGCGCACCGGGACCGGCGGCGTGGGTCATGGTCGTGTTGAGGTCGTTGCCCCGGGTGGACCAGAACTGCTGCTCCCCGGCGTACGGCGCGCCCAGCTCGAGCGGGACCTGACGGTCGGGCAGGACCGTGAACAGCGCCTGCTTGCCGGTCCGGGTCGCCGGCACGTTGGAGGCGATCCGGTGCGTCGACTTCTCGCCGGCATCGGCCACGTCGTAGAACGGGCCCTGGTCGCCCTGGGCGTCGAGCCAGCCGAGCTGGAACAGCTCCCACACACCGAGGTCCGTCGGGGCGTCACCGATGCCGTCGGGGCCGCCGTCGCCGATGTTGGCGCCGGAGGACATCAGGGTCCAGAAGGCGGTGGAGTTCTCCGCGCCACCGGTGTTGCCGGAGGTGTCGTAGAGGTCCGGAAGACCCAGGTCGTGGCCGAACTCGTGCGCGAAGACGCCGAGGCCACCGTTCTCCGGCTGGATGGTGTAGTCACCGACCCACACGCCGGTGGGGTTGTCCGGCACCTCGTCGCTGGAGACCAGTCCGTCGTTGGAGCCGATGTTGACGCCGGGCAGCCCGCCCGGGCCGTCACCTTGGAGGTTGGAGTACCAGCGGTGGCTCCAGATCGCGTCGGAGCCGTAGGTCGGGTCGGCCGAGGCCTCGTCGCCGCCGGCGTGCACGATCTGGAAGTGGTCGATGAAGCCGTCGGGCTCGTTGAGGTCACCGTCGCCGTCGAGGTCGTAGCGGTCCTGCTTGTCGAAGGTCTCGAGGTAGGCGGTGATCTCGCTCATCGTCTTGCCCGAGTCCAGCTGGTCCTGCACCCAGATCGCGAGCGCGTCGCGCACCAGCGCCTTGCTGGTGGAGCAGGTGATGTCGCCGCAGTAGTTGCGGCCGTAGAGCGCCTCGTTGAACGGCACCTTGACCCATTCGGTGACGTCGCCGGAGATGGAGTAGCGGCCCGAGGACTGGCGCTCGTAGTAGGAGCGCATCCGGTTGAAGTACATGTCCTGGTAGTGCGCGCGGTCGTAGTCGGGCTGCCACAGGGTGGCGTTGTCCCGGGACCGGTCCGGCTTGGGGATCTGGTTGTGCAGCGGGCCGTCGAAGCGCTCCGGCTGCGGGTCCTGGACCGGGGCCGAGTCGCTGAACTGGTCGAGGGGGTAGCGCTCGTTGCCGAACTCGGCGAGGACGACGAAGATCCGGTCCGTGCCCTCGGTCTCGAGGCGCACCGACTTGGCGCTCTTGTTCCTGGCCTTGCCCTTGAGCTTGCGCTCGAGCGCGACCTGCTTCTGGGCGTCACGCTTGCCCTTGAGCTTGAGCGGGTGGGCCGGGGAGTCGTCGTGGTGGCGCCGGGCCTCGCCGCGGGCCGACGGGGCGGCTCCGGGCTCGGCCGAGGCGTTCGGCTGGGCGAGGGTGGTGGCACTGAGTGCGGCCGCCAGGGCGATGCCTCCGGCGAGGGTGCGCCGGAGGTGGTGAGGTGGGGTCACGTGAGTTCTGCTCCCGAGGTGATGAGTGGTGCGACGTCGTGCGGGGCCTTGCCCCGCTCGGCCGGAGATCGTCCGGCCTGCGCATCATTCGTCGGACGGACCCGGCAGCGGGAGCCCCCGCGCCGGGTTCGTGACCCGATCGTGACCCTTCGTGACCCTGCGGGACCCTGCGGGACGACCCGTCAGTTGTCGTCGGGGCGCTGCCCTTCGGCGTCGTCGCGGCCCACCGCACCCGCGGAGACCAGCTGCTTCTCCCAGTAGCGCGGGCGACGCCGGGCGGGGCGGTCGGTGTGGTCGGCGGTGCTCTCGGGGCGGTGACGGGCCGGGCCCCACTCGGGGTACATCTCGTACATCGTCTGCTTCTCCTGCTGCTCAACGGTTCTGACGGATCGGGTGGAGGTGCTCCGCGAGAGGGAGAGAAGCGTCCGGCGCTGGACGATGGATCTCATGCAGCCGGCGGAGGGACGAGCCCCACGTCTTCGTTCCGGGTCCCGGAGGGAGAAGGCCGTCGCTGTCGGTTCGACAGGAGGAGGGTTCTTCTTCGCTCACCGCGGAGGGGTCGTAGAGCCCGCACAACACCGACACCGCGGCGAGGTGGCTCTACTGGTGAGCCTCGCCGCGGCAGGTGATAAGTACGAAGAACGACCGCATGGTGCGACCACCATCGCACGGGGTGCGGCGTCGCGCACGGGACTTTGCGCACTTTCCATCCCTTGAGACGGTGTCCCACATGCTGATAACCAGGCACCCGGGTGCGAGGATCGTCCGATGAGTGCCCCGCTCGAGCTCCCGGCCGTCGTCTCCCGTGCCCTCGACGCCGCCCGCCGGCGCGGGTACGCCTCCTTCTGCCGCCACGAGACCGGGCGGCTGCTCGCCGCACTCGCCGCCTCCCGCGAGGGCGTGGTCGCCGAGTTCGGCACCGGCGTCGGCGTCGGCACCGCGTGGCTGCGCAGCGGCGCCCGAGCGGGCACGCAGATCGTCAGCGCCGAGCTCGACCCGGACCTGGCCGGGGCGGCCTCCGAGGTCTTCGCCGACGACCCGCAGGTCGACGTCGTGGCCGCCGACTGGTCGACGCTCGCCGCCCGCGGCCCGTTCGCCCTGCTCTTCCTCGACGCCCGCGAGCCCAAGGTGAGCGGGCCCGACGCGGTGAGCGACCTGGTCGAGCCCGGCGGTGTCGTGGTGCTCGACGACTTCACGCCGTGCGAGTCCTGGCCGCCGGTCTACGAGGGGCGCGTGGACGTCCTGCGCGAGCGTTGGCTGACCGACGAGCGCTTCACCACCGTCGAGGTGATGGTCGCCTGCGACACCGCCGCGCTGATCGCCGCCCGACGCTGACCGCCGGGTTCAGCCGGTGCCGGCCAGCTGCTCTCGCCGACGGCGCCAGCGGCGCTCGGCCGCTGGGGTCAGCGGCACGACCGTCCAGGGCAGGAACACCTGCAGCAGCGGGCCGATCGAGAGCGCGTAGAGCACCGTCCCGATCCCCACCGTGCCGCCGAGGAGGAAGCCGACCGACAGCACGGTGACCTCCAGCCCGGTGCGGACCAGCCGCACCGACCACCCCGTGCGGCGCACGAGCCCGGTCATCAGCCCGTCGCGCGGGCCGGGGCCGAGCTGGGCGCCGATGTAGAGCGCGCCCGCCAGCCCGTTGAGGACGATGCCGCCGAGCAGCAGCGCGGTCCGTGGGAGCAACGCGTGCGGCGGCTCGAGGACCGCCAGCGTCAGGTCGGTGACCACGCCGATGACGACGGCGTTGGCGACGGTGCCGAGGCCGGGCCACTGCCGCAGCGGCACCCACAGCAGGAGCACCAGGACGCCGACCGCGATCACGACGCCGCCGAAGCTGAGGTCGGTGTGGGTGGAGACGCCCTCGTGGAAGACGTCCCACGGATCGAGCCCGAGCGTCGAGCGCACCAGCATCCCCATGCTGGCGCCATAGATCGTGAGCCCCACCAGGAGCTGCACGACCCGACGGGGCAGGCGCGGGGCGCGCAGCTGGGCGAGGGGCCCGAGGCCGCTGAGCTTGTCCATGCACCTACGGTCCCGCAAAGTGGCCTGGTCGAAAATAGCCAATCATGCGAAAGTGGCCTCGTGGACCGACGTATCTCCTCCGCCCGACTCACCGCCCTGCTCGGCGACGCCCCGACGAGGACGCCGGCCTACCGCGGCGTCGCGGACGCCATCCGGCTGCTGGTCACCGACGGGCGCATCGCCCCGGGCACCCGGCTGCCCAGCGAGCGCGACCTCACCGACCGGCTCGGCGTGAGCCGCACGACCGTCTCCCGCGCGTACGCCGAGCTCAAGGACCGCGGCTACCTCACCGCCCGCGTCGGCGCGGGCAGCGTGGCGGCGCTGCCCCACGACGCCCCGGCCGGCGACCAGCTGCTCGACCCCACCTCCGCAGGACCGGACACGATCAACCTCAGCGTCGCCGCGCCGCCCGCGGTGGCGGGGGTGGCGGCCGCCTACGCCGCCGCGATGGAGGAGCTGCCCGCCCACCTGTCCGGCTGCGGGCTCTTCCCGTCCGGGCTCCCGGACCTGCGTGAGGCCGTCGCCGGTCGCTACGCCGAGCGGGGGCTGCCCACCGATCCCGAGCAGGTGGTCGTGACCAGCGGCGCGCTCAACGGGCTCAGCGTGCTGATCCGCGCCTTCCTGGGCCCCCGCGACGCGGTGCTCACCGAGAGCCCGTCCTACCCCAACGCGATCCGCGCCCTGCGCTCCTCCGGCGCGCGCATCGCCGGCGCCGACGTCGACGCCACCGACTGGTCCTCCAGCAGCCTGACCGAGACCATCGCCCAGCTGCGACCCTCCGCGGCCTACCTGATGCCCGACTTCCAGAACCCGACCGGCGCCCTGCTCGACGACGAGGCGCGCGCGCGCACGGCGTCGGTGCTGCGCCGGGCGGGCGCGCTGGCGATCGTCGACGAGGTGGTCGCCGAGCTGGGCCTGGACGACGCCCCGATGCCGCTGCCCTTCGCCCGGCACGCTCCCGACGCGCTGTCGCTGGGCAGCGCCAGCAAGCTCTACTGGGCCGGGCTCCGGGTCGGCTGGATCCGGGTGCCGCACCGGATGCTGCCCGACGTGATCAGCTCGCGGCTCGCCACCGACATCGGCGCCCCGCCACTGGAGCAGGTCGCCCTGCTCCACCTGCTGCGCGGCGGCGACCGGGTCCGGGCCGAGCGACGCGAGCAGCTGCGCGAACGGCGCAGCGCCCTGGTGTCGGCGGTGGCACGCCACCTGCCCGACTGGCGGTTCCGCGTGCCCGCGGGCGGTCTCTCGCTGTGGTGCGAGCTGCCCGAGCCGCGCTCGACGGCCTTGTGCGCCGCGGCCGCGCGGCACGGCGTCACGCTGGCGGCCGGCCCGCTCTTCGCCCCCGAGGGCGGTCTCGAGCGGCACGTGCGCCTGCCCTACGCCAAGTCCCCCGACGAGCTCGAGACCGCGATCGGGCGGGTCGCCGTGGCGTGGCAGGAGGTGGCCGGCGGGCACCTCAGGTCCGGGCGGGCGCGGGCCCCTCGCGCACGGGAGTCCCTGGTCACCTGAGCTCAGTCGGTGAGGTCGACCGAGCGCACCTCGACCGCCGCGATCGAGGTGCTGATCTCCTCCAGCGCCTCGGCCGGGATCACCGAGTCCACCGAGAGCGCGACAAGGGCATGACCGCCCTTCTCGTCGCGGCAGACCTGCATCCCGGCGATGTTGATGCCCGCGTCGCCGAGCACGCGCCCGACCGTGCCGACCATGCCGGGCCGGTCCTCGTAGCGGAAGAACGCCAGGTGCTCGGTCGGCTCGATGTCGACGGCGAACCCGTCCACCTCCACCAGACGCTCGCGCTGCGCGATGCCGATCAGGGTGCCGCTGACCGAGACCTGGCTGCCGTCCGCGAGCGTGCCGCGGATCGTGATCAGGTTGCGGTGGTCGGGGCTCTCGGCCTCGGTGACCAGGCGCACCGCGACGCCGCGCTCGGAGGCGAGCAGCGGCGCGTTGACGTAGGACACCTGCTCCTCGACGATGTCGGCGAAGATCCCCTTGAGGGCGGCCAGCTCGAGCACCTTGACGTCGTACTGCGTGATCTCGCCGCGCACCTCGACGTCGACCTGCTGGGCGACCTCGCCGGCCAGGGCGGTGAAGACGCGACCGAGCTTCTCGGTGAGCGGGATGCCCGGCCGGACGTCCTCGGCGATCACGCCGCCCTGCACGTTGACCGCATCCGGCACGAGCTCGCCGCCCAGCGCCAGGCGCACCGAGCGGGCGACGGCGATGCCCGCCTTCTCCTGGGCCTCCTCGGTGGAGGCCCCCAGGTGCGGGGTGGCGACGACGTTCTCCAGGGTGAGCAGCGGACTGTCGGTGCACGGCTCCCGAGCGAAGACGTCGAGGCCGGCGGCGGCGATGCGGCCCTCCGACAGCGCCTCGAACAGCGCCTCCTCGTCGACGATCCCCCCGCGCGCGGCGTTGACCAGCACCAGCCCGGGCCTGGCCTTGCGCAGCTGCTCGTCACCGATCAGGCCGACGGTCTCCGGGGTCTTGGGGAGGTGGACCGACACGAACTCTGCCTCCGCGACCAGCTGCTCCAGCGACACCAGGCGCACCCCCATCTGCGCGGCCCGGCCGGCCTGGACGTAGGGGTCGTAGGCGATCACCTTCATGCCGAAGGCGCTGAGACGCTGGGCGACCAGCACGCCGATGCGGCCCAGGCCGACGATGCCGACGGTCTTCTCGTAGAGCTCGATGCCGGTGTACCTGCTGCGCTTCCACTCGCCGTTGCGCAGGGCGGCGTGCGCCGGGCTGACGTGGCGCGCGGCGGCCAGCATCAGCGCGACCGCGAGCTCGGCGGCCGAGACGATGTTGGACGTCGGGGCGTTGACGACCATGACGCCGTGCT
Source organism: uncultured Actinomycetota bacterium (assembly GCA_963811385.1). Lineage (GTDB taxonomy): Bacteria > Actinomycetota > Actinomycetes > Propionibacteriales > Nocardioidaceae > Marmoricola_A. The sequence continues at coordinate 458,121 of CAWEQX010000017.1, forward strand.
GGGTCGCGGCCTTGACGTCGACGTTGTCCAGTCCGACGCCGGCACGGGCGACGACCTTGAGCCGGGTGGCCGCCTGCAGGGCCTCCTGGTCCACCCGGGTGGCCGATCGCACCAGGATCGCGTCGGCGTCGACGATCGCCCCGAGCAGCTCGGCCCGGTCGGCCCCGTTGCACTGCCGGATCTCGAAGTCGGGCCCCAGGGCGTCGATGGTGGCGGGGCTCAGCTCTTCGGCGATGAGTACGACGGGGTTGCGCAACGTGGGTCCTCAGGCGTGGTAGGTGCGGCTCGCGGGGGTCCCTCGGGGCAGCCGGATCCGGCGCCGGAGGGGGACCGAGCACGACGCTGTGCCGGTCCGCCACACTACCCCCGGGCCCTGGCTCACCGAGGTCACGACCGGCTGGGGAGACTCACGACGCCTCGGCCACCTCGGGCCACACGTAGGCCAGGTCGGGGCCCACCGCGAGCGCGCCGGGGAACAGCGGACCGTAGAAGTCCGGGTCCTTGCGGACCAGGGCGGAGCGGTGGCTGCGGTGGAAGTCCGCGTCGCCCAGCCACACCGGCAGCGCACCCGCCGACGCCAGCTCGTCCTGGCCCCGGACCCCTCGGACGCCGGCCCGCTCGAGCTCGGTGGTGATGCTCGCCGCGCACGTGTCGGCGTACCCCCGCTCGACCCACGCCTCGCAACAGGCCAGCCCGTAGCGCCCCAGCGCCTCCAGGTGCCCGCGCCACATCTTCACCGCGGGATGGTGGCGCCAGCCGTAGCCCGGGACGGTCAGGCCCCGGACGACCTGCAGGGTCTCCACCCGCTGCTTGCCCAGGCGCTTGTCGTCGAGCAGGTCGGCGGAGTCGCGGAAGTCGGCGACGGGGAGGAAGGTCTGCACGGCCGCACCGTGCCCACCGGCCGCCGCTTCACTCGGCGGTGGCGAGACCGGTCAGGGTGCGGGCCGCGGGGTCCCAGTGGCGCAGCTCGGTGAACCGCAGCTGCTCGGGGAGCGTGGCGAGGCTCGCGACGACGTCGCCCGCCGTGCGCCGGTCCAGGCGCCGGGCCAGCGTCACGTGCGGCACCCACGGTCGGGTGTCCCGGCCCGCCAGGTCCGCGACGGCCGCCGCCACCTCGGCAGGGGGTACGACGAGCAGCGCGACCGCGGCCAGGCGCGGCCCGCCCAGCACGACCAGCCCGGCCACCCCGGCCGTCACCGGGAGCAGGCCGCCGACCCGGCCCACCACCGGGTCGTCGGGGTCGAGCGACTCGGCCTCGGCCAGGGTGAGGTGGACCTCGTTGCTCGCGGCCGTGTGGTCGGCCTGGGAGGGCAGGCCCACCTCGCGCAGTGCCGCCCACAGCGCACGCACCCGGGCACGGCCCTCCTCGTCGGGGACCAGCTCGAGGGACGGCAGCGGCATGCCCCCGAGTCTGCCTCGTCCGGTTGGGGACGCGCTGGAGCGCGTCCCCAACCGGACGAGGCAGGATCCCTGGGGTGGGCGACGACCTCGCCGCAGCTAGCGGCGCACCGCCAGGTGGCGCAGGTCGACCGCGCAGGTCGGGTCGTAGGTGTGCCGCTCCTCGCCGGTGCGTGCGGTCTCGTCGTCCGTGGAGAACGAGCCGGCGAGCCGCAGCCGGTCGGCGTGGGGCGACGTGTCGACGGAGAAGCCGGGCGTGCCCTTGCGGACCGGCGCCCGTCGGAGCCTGAGCCTCATGTCGACCAGGATACGCCCGATCGACCCCGGGGCCACCCTGGTGCGACCCTGAGGGGTCGCTCCGGGCGACGACCAGCGGTCTCCCCGATGCGGCAGGGGCACGGTCGCGGCGAGGGTGGGGCCCATGATCACGGTCGAGAACCTCACCAAGGAGTACGCCGGCTTCACCGCCGTCGACGACGTCACCTTCACGGCCCGTCCCGGACGGGTCACCGGCTTCCTGGGGCCCAACGGCGCCGGGAAGTCCACCACGATGCGGGTCATGGTCGGGCTGACCCCCGCCACCTCCGGCGAGGTCACCGTCGCCGGCCGCCGCTTCGCCGACCTGCCCAACCCCGGCCGCGAGGTCGGCGTCCTCCTCGACGCCTCCGCCCAGCACGCCGGACGCACCGGCCGGGAGATCCTGGCGATCACCGCGGCCATCATGGGCCTGCCCCGCTCCCGGGTGCCCGAGATGCTGCACCGGGTGAGCCTCACCGAGGACGAGGCCGACCGGCGGATCCGCAACTACTCCCTCGGCATGCGCCAGCGGCTCGGCATCGCCGCGGCCCTGCTCGGCGACCCGCAGGTGCTGATCCTCGACGAGCCGGCCAACGGTCTCGACCCCGCAGGCATCCGCTGGATGCGCGACCTCCTGCGGGAGTACGCCGACCAGGGCGGCACCGTGCTGCTCTCCAGCCACCTGCTCCACGAGATCGAGGTGGTCGCCGACGACCTGGTCGTCATCGGCCGCGGCCGCATCGTGGCGCAGGGCAGCAAGAGCGACCTCCTCGCCGCCGCCGGCACCGTCGTCGCCGCCGACGACCCCGCGAGCCTGGAGCGCACCCTGACCTCGGCCGGTCTCGCCGTGCACCCGGGCACCGACGGCGCGCTGCGCGTCGAGGCCACCACCCGCGAGGTCGGCCTCGCCGCCGCCGCGGCCGGCATCCCGCTGACGCGTCTGGCCGACGCCGACGGTGCCGGGCTCGAGGAGATGTTCCTCGAGCTCACCGCCGACACCCAGCGCGACGACCTCGCCACCACCTCGCACGACACCCAAGGAGCAGCAGCATGAGCACCACCCTGACCGCCCCGGCGCAGTCCGCCGCGGCCGCGCCGCCGGCGCGGCCGACGTACGACCCGATCCCGTTCCGGCGGGTCCTCTCGGTCGAGCTGCGCAAGATGTTCGACACCCGCTCGGGATTCTGGCTGATGCTCGGCATCGTCGGGCTGGCCGTGCTGGCCACCGTCGGCGTGGTGCTGTTCGCGCCCGACGACCAGCTCACCTACGGCACCTTCGGTGCGGCCGTGGGGATCCCGATGTCGATCATCCTGCCGGTCGTGGCGATCCTGTCGGTGACCAGCGAGTGGAGCCAGCGAAGTGGCCTGTCGACGTTCACCCTGGTCCCGCACCGCGGTCGGGTCGTGGGGGCCAAGGCGCTGCTGTCGATCGCCGTCGGGGTGGTGGGGATGGTCATCGCCTTCGCCGTCGGCGCGCTCGGCAACCTCCTCGGCTCGGCGATCGCCGGCGTCGACACCGTCTGGAACGTCGGGTGGCCGTCGTTCGCCCTGCTGACCCTGGGCAACGTGCTGGGCCTCATGGTCGGCTTCACCCTCGGCGTCCTGATGCGCAACTCGGCGGGCGCGGTCGTGGGCTACTTCGTCTACAACTTCGTGCTCACCGGCATCACCGAGGTGCTGGCGAGCTCGCAGGAGTGGTTCCGCGACGCGCGCGGCTGGGTGGACTTCAACTTCGCGCAGGGGCCGCTGTTCCAGGCCGACGACGCGTGGCCCTCAGCCACCGAGTGGGCACACTTGGGAGTGACCGGCCTGTTCTGGCTGGCGATCCCGCTGGCCGTCGGTCTCGTGGCAGTGCTGCGCTCGGAGGTGAAGTGACCATGGGAAACCAGCTCGTGCGGTCCGACGACAGGTGGATCGCCGGGGTCTGCGGAGGCCTCGCCCGCCGGTTCGGCACCACACCCAACACGATGCGGCTGATCTTCGTGCTCAGCTGCCTGCTGCCCGGGCCGCAGTTCGTGGTCTACCTGGCGCTGTGGGTGCTCATGCCCGACGAGCGCAGGGTCGGCCGACCCTCCTGATCCCTGTCGCGCGCACCGGCCGGAGTCCCTATCCTGGGACTCCGGCCGGACGGGTGTCCGGCCCCGACAGCGGGGAGAGCCATGGTCGCCTACATCTTCATCGGCGTCGCCGTCGCCGCAGGAGTCGTCGTGACCAGACGGCTCGGTCGCTCCGGTGACCCCATGGCGACGTACTCCCCCACCGACCAGGACGCGATCCGCCGGATGAGGGTGCGCGACAAGAAGAGCCCGCCCGCCTGACTCCCCGAGGAGCGCTTCCCTCCGGTCGAGCGGACGCAGGAGCGCCTGCTCGACCGGACGGCGCGGGGTCAGCGGGTGGCGGTGCCCTCGGTGTAGTCCGAGTCGTGGCTCTTGACCCAGGCCATGAGCTTGCGCAGCTCGCGACCGGTCTCCTCGATCGGGTGGGACTCGCCCTGGGCGCGCAGGGCCTTGAACTCCGGCGCGCCGGCGTCCTGGTCGTCGATGAACCGCTTGGCGAACGCGCCGTTCTTGATGTCCTCCAGGACGGCCCTCATGTTCTCCTTGACCCGCGGGTCGATCACGCGCGGACCGGAGACGTAGTCGCCGTACTCCGCGGTGTCGGAGACCGACCAGCGCTGCTTGGCGATGCCGCCCTCGTACATCAGGTCGACGATGAGCTTGAGCTCGTGGAGGCACTCGAAGTAGGCCACCTCGGGCTGGTAGCCCGCCTCGACCAGGGTCTCGAAGCCGTACATCACCAGCTGCGAGGCGCCGCCGCAGAGCACGGCCTGCTCGCCGAACAGGTCGGTCTCGCACTCCTCGGTGAAGGTGGTCCGGATGCCGCCGGCGCGAAGGCCGCCGATGCCCTTGGCGTAGGACAGCGCGAGGTCCCAGGCCTTGCCGGAGGCATCGGCCTCGACGGCGACGAGGACGGGCACGCCGCGCCCCTCGGTGAACTCGCGGCGGACCAGGTGGCCCGGGCCCTTGGGGGCGACCATGCAGACGTCGACGCCGTCGGGCGGGGTGATGTAGCCGAAGCGGATGTTGAAGCCGTGGCCGAAGAACAGCGCGTCGCCGGGCACCAGGTTGGGCTCGACGGCCTCGATGTAGAGGCCGCGCTGCACGTGGTCGGGGGCGAGGATCATGATCAGGTCGGCCTCCTCGCAGGCCTCGTACGGCGTGAGCACGCGCAGGCCCTCGGCCTCTGCCTTCGCCCGGCTCCTGGAGCCCTCGGGCAGGCCCACGCGGACGTCGACGCCGCTGTCGCGCAGGGACAGCGCGTGGGCGTGACCCTGGCTGCCATAGCCCAGGACCGCGACGTGGCGGCCCTGGATCACCGACAGGTCGGCGTCGTCGTCGTAGAACATCTCGGCCACGAGTGGCTCTCCTTCTGGTTGGGGTCGTGCTGGGATCAGTCTGGTCGTGGTCCCGGCGGGCTCGCCTGCCGGGGCTGGTCAGCCGGCCGGCGCCACCGGGACCGGGACCGGCTTGAGGGTGCGCTCGGAGATCGACCGGGGACCGCGGCCGATGGCCACGACCCCGGACTGGACGAGCTCGCGCACGCCGTAGGGGTCGATCACGCGCAGGAAGTCGGCGAGCTTCTCGGGATGGCCGACCACCTGGACGGTCACCGCGTCAGGCGCGACGTCGACGACCTTGCCCTTGAAGATCTGGACGATCTCGAGGACCTGCCCGCGGGTGGCGCCGTCGGCCTTGACCTTGACCATGATCAGCTCGCGGCTGACCGAGGCGGTGGTGTCGAGCTCGACGATCTTGATCACCTCGACCAGCTTGTTGAGCTGCTTGGTGACCTGCTCGAGGGGGGACTCCTCCACGTTGACCACGATGGTCATCCGCGAGACCTCGGGATGCTCGGTGGGGCCGACCGCGAGCGAGTCGATGTTGAACCCGCGGCGGCTGAACAGGCCGGCGACCCGGGCCAGGACGCCGGGCTTGTTCTCGACCAGCACCGACAGCGTGTGCTTGCCGGTCGGCAGGGACTCGGGCCTCACAGGTCGTCACCCTCCCAGTCGGGCGCCATCTCGCGCGCCACCTTGATGTCGTCGTTGCTCGTGCCGGCGGCCACCATCGGCCACACCATGGCGTCGCGATGCACCCGGAAGTCCACCACGACGGGCACGTCGTCGATCTGCATCGCCTTCTCGATCGTCGCGTCGACGTCGTCGGGGCTGTCGCAGGAAAGGCCCACACAGCCATAGGCGTCGGCGAGCTTGACGAAGTCCGGGATCCGCACGGTCGGGCGCTCTGCGGCCGACTGCCCCCGCGAGCCCTGGAGGTTCGTGTGGGAGTAGCGCTCGTTGTAGAACAGCGTCTGCCACTGGCGGACCATGCCGAGCGACTCGTTGTTGATGATCGCGACCTTGATCGGGATGCCTTCGAGCGCGCAGGTGGCCAGCTCCTGGTTGGTCATCTGGAAGCAGCCGTCACCGTCGACCGCCCACACCGTGGTGTCGGGCATCGCCACCTTGGCGCCCATCGCGGCCGGGACCGCGAAGCCCATCGTGCCGAGGCCGCCGGAGTTGATCCAGGTGCGCGGCTTCTCGTAGCCGATGAACTGCGAGGCCCACATCTGGTGCTGGCCCACCCCGGAGGCGTAGATCGCCTCGGGCCCGGCGATGCGGCCCAGGCGCTCGAGGACGTACTGCGGCGCGAGCGAGCCGTCGTGCGGGGCGTCGTACCCCACGGGGTAGCGGCCCTTGACGCCGTCGAGGAAGGAGACCCAGCCCTCGTAGTCGCCCTGGCGCCCGGCCTCGTGCTCGGCCCGGATCGCCTCGACGAGGTCGGTGATCACCTCGCGGCAGTCACCCACGATCGGGACGTCGGCATAGCGGTTCTTGCCGATCTCGGCGGGGTCGATGTCGGCGTGGATCACCTTGGCGCCGGGGGCGAAGGAGTCCAGGGCGCCGGTGACGCGGTCGTCGAAGCGGGCGCCGAGGCTGATGATCAGGTCGCTGCGCTGCAGCCCGCCGACCGCCGCGACGGTGCCGTGCATGCCGGGCATGCCGAGGTGTCGCGGGTGGCTGTCGGGGAAGGCGCCCAGTGCCATCAGGGTCGTCACGACCGGGATGCCGGTCAGCTCGACGAGCCGCGCGAGCTCGGCGGAGGCGTTGGCGCGGATGACCCCGCCCCCGACGTAGAGCACCGGCTTGCGGGCCTCGGTGATCAGGCGCGCCGCCTCGCGCACCTGCTTGGCGTGCGGCCGCGTCGTCGGGCGGTAGCCCGGCAGGTTGAGCTCGGTCGGCCAGCGGAACTGCGTCGAGGCCTGCAGCGCGTCCTTGGAGACGTCGACCAGCACGGGGCCGGGGCGGCCGGTGCGGGCGATGTAGAACGCCTCGGCGACGGTGCGCGGGATCTCGGCGGCGTCGGTGACCAGGAAGTTGTGCTTGGTGATCGGCATCGTGATGCCGCGGATGTCCGCCTCCTGGAAGGCGTCGGTGCCGATGGAGCCGCTGGCCACCTGACCGGTGACGGCGACGATCGGGACCGAGTCCATGTGGGCGTCCGCCAGTGGGGTGACCAGGTTGGTGGCGCCCGGGCCGCTGGTCGCCATGCAGACGCCGACACCACCGCCGGCCGCGGCGTAGCCCTGGGCGGCGTGGCCGGCCCCCTGCTCGTGGCGCACCAGGATGTGGCGCAGCTTGACCGAGTCGAAGAGCGGGTCGTAGGCCGGGAGGATCGCGCCGCCCGGGATGCCGAACACGTTCTGTGCGCCTGCGCTCTCGAGGGAGCGGATGAGGCTCTGGGCCCCGGTCATCGTCTCGCCGGTGCCCGTGGTGCTGCGATCGTCGGCGCCCATGGCGGTCATGGCATGCCTTCCTGTGTCGTACCTCCCCGAGGTCCTGCGGCCCCGGGCGGGAGGATGGTCTCGAGGCTCGCTCTCCCAACAAAAAACCCTCGCGGCCCACTGGGCGAGCGAGGGAGGCGTGAGCCGACGACTGAGGGGTCGGTCAGCGCACGCCTGGTGCTACGAGTACCTCGAAACGCATGGCGCCACGCTACCTTCCCGCTCGTCCTCCCGTCACGCCGAGTCCGACAGCCGTCCCAAGGAGTGGGACTCCGGTCCCGATGGCCGGACGCTCCTCACCCATGCCGGACGGCCACCACCCCGGTCCGCCGCGGGTCGCCGTACGCCTCGAGCCCGGCCGCGCGCGTCCACAGTGCGGCGCTGACCCCACCGAAGAACATGGAACTCGGCGGGTGGGCCATCGACGGCAGGCCGACGTCGTCGGGCAGCTCGAGGTCCTCCTCGTGGTCCAGCAGGACCGGAGTGGGGCTCGAGGGCCGCACCCGCACGTGCAGGCGAGGATGGGCGATGGCCTCCGCCAGGCCGAGCTCGCCGTGCACGAAGAGCGCGGCCACCTGGGCGATCGCGGTCGGGATCCGATCCGACCCCGGTGAGCTGATCGCGAGGGACGCCGCCTGGTCGGCACGTCGCGCGACGGTCGGGGCCATGTTGGAGCTGATCCGCTGGCCCGGTCGCAGGCGCCGACGGTCACCCGAGACCAGCTCCTGCTCGCCGAGACAGTTGTTCATCCCCAGCGCGGTGCCGGGCACCACGAAGCCCGATCCGTAGCCGGAGGACACGGTGATCGCGCACGCCCCGCCCCGGGCGTCGACGGCAGACACCGTGGCGGTGCTCGGGCTGGTCAGCGCCACGGGGTCCACCGCACGAACGCGGCGCAGCACCTCGTGCGCCAGCCTGTCGCGGGCACGCTCGGAGGCGGGCACCTGCAGCCCCTCCCCCAGCACCATCGCCTGGGCGCGTGCCAGGACGCGCAGGTCGTCGTCGGTCCAGGTGGACCCACGCGTGGGGCGCCCCCGCAGCAGGATCAGGATCGCCGCGAGCGCGACGCCCCCGGACGCCGGGGGCGGGTTGGTGGCCACCTCCCACGCGTCGACCCGCGTGCGCAGCGCGGGCCGCACGACGGCGTCGTACGACGCGAGGTCGGCGAGCGTCAGGTGGCCGCCGGCCTCCTGCACCGCTGCGGCGGCGCGGGTGCCCAGGTCGCCGCCGTAGAGGGCGTCGGTGCCCTCCTCGGCCAGCTGACGCACCGTGTCGACGAGGTGGGGCACGACGACGGTCGAGCCGATCGGCCAGAGCTCGCCCTCGGGCGAGTGCACGACGTGGCGGCTCGGCTCGTGCCAGCCGAACACGGACTCGTGGACGTAGGAGAGGTAGAAGTGGGAGGCGCTGCCGTGCGGAAAGCCCGCCGCCGCCTCGACCGCCGGCCGCAGCGTCCGCTCCCACGACAGGGACCCGAACCGTCGTGAGGCTGCCTCGAGCGCCTTGAGCGCGCCCGGTACGGCGATCGTGCCGGGCCCGATCGTCATCGTCGTGCCGCCGGCGTAGTCGGTGGTGACCTCCCAGGTCGCCCCCGGGTCCGGGGCATCCTCGAGACCGCGGCCCGGGACCGTGACCCCGCCGTCCACGGTCACCGCGTCCTCGCCTGGCAGCTGGAGGGTCACGAACCCACCGGCCGAGAGCGAGACGAGCCCCAGCTCGGTCACCATCGTCGTGATCGCCGCCGCGACCGCGGCGTCGACGGCGTTGCCCCCGTCGCGGGCCACGCCGACGCCCGCGGCCGCCGCGAGCTCGTTGGGGGCGGAGACCGCGACGCCGCGCCCGCGCCGCTGACCCCCGGGATCGATCGTCACCCCCACATCCTCGCCCGTGACCGGCCGTCGGGGCGACGCAGGTCACCGCGCGGGGTGAAACACCCGGTTGCCGGGCATCGTTGACCAGGTGTGGCCGGAGCACCGGCCCCCGACGGAGGAGAGACGATGAGCGGACCCACCCGCCTGCGCACGATGAGCAGCCACGGCCGCACGGCCGTCGGCGCCGGCCTGGCGTCGACCGCGGTCGCCACCCTGGCCGGGGCGCCCGAGCGCGTCACCCACCTGCTCCGCCGTCGCTATCCCGTCGTCGCGGTGACCGGCATGACCGGTGTGGGCAAGACCGCCCTGGCCGACCGGATCGCCCGGCGCAGCGCGACCCCCGGCTCCGCCGACGTCGGGTCCGCGACGATGGAGCGGCGTACGCGGCGCGGCGCGCGGCTGCGCGGGTTCCGGTTCCGGGTCGTGCCCGGTGAGAACGCCGCGACGCGGCTCGGCGCGCTGGACGAGGTGTTCCACGACGAGCCGGTGGATGGCGTGCTGCACGTGGTGTCGTGGGGCCACGCGACGCCCCGGCGCACGGCGGGCACGACCGGCACCGCCGCGTCCACCCGGCAGGCACAGCTCGAGGCCGAGCTCGAGGACTGGACGATCACCGCGCACCGGATCGCCTCGATGGCGGTGCGGCGCGAGGGGCCGACCTGGCTGGTCATCGCGGTGACCAAGGCCGACCTCTTCGCCGACGACCTCGAGGAGGCCGTGCGCTACTACTCCCCCGGCAGCGGCTCACCGTTCGCCGAGCGTCTCGACGAGCTGCGTCGCCTCGCCGGCGGCGCCAAGCTCTCGGTCGACGTGCTCCCGGTGTGCGCGGCCGGCGGCGACCGCAGGTCCGCCATGCCCGACAAGCAGTGCGCCGCCATGGTGGACCGGCTCGAGGCGCGGCTCGCCCAGCTCAGCGGCCACGTCTGAGCCGAGCGTGCCCGCGGCGAGTCAGCTCGCGTGGAGCGGCTGGGCTCGGGGATGACGCCCCTCGGGTCGGTGTCGCCGGGGGCGACGTCCTGGTGTTCGAGCCGCTCGACGTGCGTGGGCCGGTCGACCGGGAGCTGCAGGTCGTTCGGACCGATGCGGTCGCGGTGGGTGTCGGAGGAGGCGAAGACCCGGCCGAGGAGCATCTTGTCCGGGCTGTGGCCGGTGCCGGGCACCATCGTGGGGGTGGCGAACCCGGCGCCGAGACCGCAGGATGAGCCATGCTCATCCGACCGCTGGCCGTGGCCCTCGCCGCCGCTACGCTCCCTGCCCTCGCCCTCGTCACTCCCGCTGCGTCCGGCGCCTCCTCGGGCGCCACCGCCCTGGGGACGGTGTTCTCGCCCAATCCCGTGCAGTCCAGCGGCAACCAGTCGCTCACCGACGCCAAGGACGCCGACCTGCCCGTCTTCGAACCTGAGTACCTCCGGGAGGAGCTGAGGGACCTCGACGGGTCCGGCCGGCTGTCGGGCGCCTACGTCCGGGTCAAGAGCTCGACCGGGCCGCCGGCCAAGGCGGTGTCCGGCGACTTCCCGGGCTACCACCGCGACGACGACCGCTTCGAGCAGGTGATGGGCTACTACTGGGTGACCGAGGCGCAGCACTACCTGCAGGACCTCGGCTTCGGCGACGAGCTGCGGCCGGTCAACCAGCGCCAGATCGAGCTGCGGATCAACCAGTACGGCGGTGACAACTCCTTCTTCCGACCGGACAAGGCCAACATCACGCTCGGCAAGGGCGGCGTGGACGACGGCGAGGACGGGGAGGTGATCGTCCACGAGTACGGCCACTCCGTGCAGGACGGGCAGGTCACCGGCTTCGGCACCACACTCGAGTCCGGATCGATCGGCGAGGCGTTCGGCGACTACCTCGCCGTGGTGGTCACCTCGTCGGTGGCCGGTGCGCCCGACGAGACGCCCGAGGCGTGCGTCGCCGACTGGGACTCCACGTCCTACACCCGCCGCGCTCCGCACTGCCTGCGCCGGCTCGACGGCACCAAGCACTACCCCGAGGACGTCGTGGGCGAGGTGCACGCCGATGGCGAGATCTGGTCGCGGGCGCTGTGGGACATCCGCGCCGCCCTGGGCGACCGCCACGCGAGCAGGACGATCGTGGAGGCGCAGTTCGCCTTCGCACCCGACACCTCGTTCCGCGACGCGGCCCTCGCGACCGTCGCGGCGGCGCAGAGGCTCTACGGCCCCGCCACCGCCGGCAAGGTGCACACGGCCTTCGCGGCCCGCGGCATCCTCTGACCGGTCAGGGGACCGGGTCGTCGTCGAAGGCCGGCAGGCCGTCGATGCTGACCCGGTTCTTCTGCTTGCGGTAGCCCACGACGCCGTCGGGGCCGCGTCGCTCCATGGCGGGGGTGAGCAGGTCGCGGCGCTCCCAGCCGGAGGCGACGGGCAACGCGAAGCCGCACGAGCTCGACACCCGATCCACGTCCACCACGACCACCGACCGCGCGGCCGGGTTGTCCTCGAAGCACGGCGCCCAGCGCGCGAACTCGTCGTCGTGCACCGGGACGACCCTCCCGCGGCCGTGCAGCCGGACGACGTCGGGACTGCGCTCGAAGGAGCAGAACATCACCACGATGCGGCCGTTCTGGCGCAGGTGGGCGATCGTCTCGGCGCCGCTGGCGGTGAGGTCGAGGTAGGCGACGGTGTGGTCGTCGACGACGACGAAGGTGCCGTCGGTCAGTCCCTTCGGCGAGACGTTGACGTGCCCGTCCTCGCCGCTGGGCGCCGTACCGACGAAGAAGACGGGCTGTCGCTCGATGAACTCGCGCAGGCGTCCGTCGACGCGCTCGTGGACCTTGCCCATGGCGAGCGGCTCAGCCGCAGACGGCGCCGTGCGCCGCGGACTGCACGACCTTGGCGTACTTGCCGAGGACGCCGGTGCGGAACTTGGGCTCGCGCGGGCTCCACCCCTCCTTGCGGGAAGCGAGCTCGTCGTCACCGAGGTCCGGCACGTCGAGCCGGCCGTTGGCCACGTCGAGCCGGACCCGGTCGCCGTCGCGCAGGAAGGCGATCGGTCCGGCGTCGACGGCCTCGGGGGCGATGTGGCCCACGCACAGGCCGGTGGTGCCACCGGAGAAGCGGCCGTCGGTGATCAGCAGGACGTCCTTGCCGAGACCGGCGCCCTTGATCGCGCCGGTGATCGCGAGCATCTCGCGCATGCCCGGGCCGCCCTTGGGGCCCTCGTAGCGGATGACGACCACGTCGCCGTGCCGGATCTCGTGGGCAGCAAGGGCGTCCAGCGCCGCGCGCTCGCCGTCGAAGACCCGCGCCGGGCCCTCGAAGACCTCGTCGTCGAAGCCCGCCGACTTCACCACCGCGCCCTCGGGCGCGAGCGAGCCCTTGAGGATCGTGATGCCACCGGTGCGGTGGATGGGCCGGGCGAGGTCACGGATGATGTCGTCGTCGGCGGACGGCGGCGCGAGGGCCTCGAGGTTCTCCGCCATCGTGCGGCCGGTGACGGTGAGGCAGTCGCCGTCCATCAGGCCCGCGTCGAGCAGGAGCTTCATCACGACCGGGATGCCGCCGATCTTGTCGACGTCGTTCATCACGTAGCGGCCGAACGGCTTGAGGTCGCCCAGGTGCGGGACCTGTGCGCCGATGCGGGTGAAGTCGTCGAGGGTCAGGTCGACCTGGGCCTCGCGCGCGATCGCCAGCAGGTGCAGGACCGCGTTGGTGGAGCCACCCAGGGCCATGACGACCGCGATCGCGTTCTCGAAGGCCGGCTTGGTCATGATCTGGCGGGCGGTGACGCCCTGGCGGAGCAGCTCGACCACGGCCTCGCCCGAGCGGTGGGCGAACCCGTCGCGACGCCGGTCGACCGCCGGCGGGGCGGCCGATCCCGGCAGCGACATGCCGATCGCCTCGGCGACCGAGGCCATCGTGTTGGCGGTGTACATCCCGCCGCAGGCGCCCTCCCCCGGACAGATCGCACGCTCGATGCGGTCGACCTCCTCACGACTGATCCTGCCCGCCAGGCACGCGCCGACGGCCTCGAAGGCGTCGATGATCGTGACATCGCGACCGTCCACCTGGCCCGGCATGATCGAGCCGGCGTAGAGGAACACCGACGCCAGGTCGAGCCTCGCGGCCGCCATGAGCATCCCCGGCAGGGACTTGTCGCAGCCGGCCAGCAGGACCGAGCCGTCGAGGCGCTCGGCCATCATCACGGTCTCGACCGAGTCGGCGATGACCTCGCGGGAGACCAGCGAGAAGTGCATGCCGTCGTGGCCCATGGAGATGCCGTCGGAGACCGAGATCGTGCCGAACTCCAGCGGGTAGCCCCCCGCCGCGTGCACGCCGTTCTTGGCCGCCTTCGCGAGCCGGTCCAGCGACAGGTTGCACGGCGTGATCTCGTTCCACGACGAGGCGACGCCGACCTGCGGCTTGGCGAAGTCCTCGTCGCCCATGCCCACGGCCCGGAGCATCCCCCGCGCGGCAGCGCGCTCGAGGCCGTCGGTGACCTCGCGCGAGCGGGGCTTGATGTCGGGAGTGGGGCGGTCGCTCATGGGACGCAGCCTACGGTCCGCGGTCCGCGCCGCCGCCGCCGTTCCAGGACGACGGTCTCCCGGGGGTACTACGACCATCGCCCGATGGTCCGCGACCATCCTCGCGTCGGAGTCTTGGGTCCTCAGCCACCATCCCGGAGGCTCCCCGCACTCGGAGGACCCGATGACCCGCACACGTACCACCACCCTCGCCTCCCTCGTCGCCGCCGCCACCCTCGGCGCCGGCAGCCTGGCCCTCGTCGGCACCGCACCCGCCCAGGCCGGCGGCTCCGACTACCGCGTGATCCGCACCGGCGCCTGCTCCGGCTCCGCGGTCTGGAAGCTCAAGGCCAAGGCCGACGACGGCCGCATCGAGGTCGAGTTCGAGGTCGACTCCCACCGCACGGGCCAGGTCTGGGCCGCCGCCCTGCGCCGCGACGGCGCGCTGGTGTGGCACGGCCACCGCACGACGCGGGGCGCCAGCGGCTCCTTCTCCGTCGAGCGCCGGATCTCCAACAGCCCCGGCACCGACGTGATCGTCGGGAGGGCCACGCACGGTCGCCAGGTCTGCCGGGGCCAGGTCACCTTCGCCCGCTGAGCGCACCCACACCGCCACACCGGTCCGGCACCAGACGTCGGTCCATCTCCTGACAACCTGACCTCCGAGGGCGACGATGACCGTGAGCACGGGCCCGACGGGTCTCAGGACGGTGGTGGAGGACGTGGAACCGGTGTGGCACACGCTGGGCGACGGTGGGCCCACCCAGGACGGGTCCACCGTCGCCCCGCGTCGCCTGCTCACCCAGCTGGTGGTGGGCGTGGTGGTCGTGCTGCTGGTGATCGGCGTCGGCGCCGCCCTGGCCGCCCGTCGGCTGGCCGAGCGCGAGGCCGTGGCCGACGCCGTGACCCGGACCGGGATCCTCACCGACGCCGTCGTCTCCCCGCACCTGGGCGAGGGCGTGCTGGCAGGCCGGCCCGCCGCCGTACGCCGCTTCGACCGGGTCATGCACGCCCAGGTCCTGACCGGTGACGTGGTCCGGGTCAAGCTGTGGACCCCCCAGGGGCGGGTGGTGTACGCCGACGAGCCGCAGCTGGTCGGCCGCAGCTTCGACCTCGACACCGAGCAGCGCGAGGCGCTGTCGACCTCCTCGACCCAGGCCGAGATCTCCGACCTCACCGACCTGGAGAACGCCTTCGAGAGCGGCACCCGGCTGGTCGAGGTCTACCGCCCGATCCGCCTGCCCGACGGGCAGGTCGGGCTGTTCGAGATCTACACCTCCTACGACCCGGTCGGCGACCGCACCGACACCCTGTGGCACGGCTTCCTCGGCATCATGCTCGCCAGCCTGGCCGGTCTGCTCGCGCTGCTCTCACCCCTGCTGTGGCACCTGTTCTCACGCGTACGCCGGCACGAGCGCCAGCGCGCCGCCCTCCTCGAGCGCGCGGTCGACGCCTCCTCGGCCGAGCGCCGCCGCATCGCGGCGAACCTGCACGACGGGCCGGTGCAGGAGCTCGCGGCGACCTCGTTCGCCGTCGCCGGCGCCGCTGCCCAGGCCCAGCGCTCGGGGGCAGGACCCCTGGCCGGCGCCCTGGACGAGGCCGCCGGGTCCGTGCGCAGCAGCATCCGGTCCCTGCGCACGCTGCTGACCGACATCTACCCCTCGGCCCTGGTGGAGGGCGGCCTCGCCACCGCCCTGCAGGACCTCGCGCAGACCGCGGCGACGCGGGAGGTGCGGGTCACCACCGACCTCGACCCGGCCGCCGGGGAGCTGCTCGACGAGGACCAGGAGCGTCGGCTCTTCCGCCTGGCCCAGGAGTCGGTGCGCAACGCGGTCACGCATGCCGGCCCGGCCACGGTCACCGTGCGCCTGGCCCGGGAGCCCGGCGCCGTGGTGGTGGACGTGGTCGACGACGGGGCCGGCTTCGACGTCGACGCTGCGCTCGCCGACCCACGTCCGGGCCACCTCGGCCTGCGCATCCTCGCCGACCTGGCCGACGCCCCCGGACTGGCCTGCCAGCTCTCGTCCCGACCGGGATGCGGCACCCACGTGCGCCTGGTGCAGCTGGTGGACGGGCAGGATGGCTGACGTGGAGGAGCCGACCGGGACCGCACCGACCGCCGCGGCGGTCCGCGTCGCGCTGGTCGACGACCACCGCCTGGTGCGGGTCGGGCTGCGCTCCCTGCTGGAGTCGACGCCCGGTTTCGCGGTGGTCGGGGAGGCCGGTGACGGCCGCGAGGCGGTGGATTTGGTCGAGCGCTGCGCACCCGACGTGGTGCTGATGGACCTCTCCATGCCCGACGTCGACGGGGTGGCCGCCACCCGTGCGATCGCCGCGACGCACCCGGGGGTGCGGGTGCTGGTGCTCACCTCGTTCACCGACCGGGCGCGGGTGCAGGAGGTGCTCGCAGCCGGTGCGATCGGCTACGTGCTCAAGGACTGCGAGCCCGACGAGCTGTTGTCTGCGATCCGGGCCGCGGCGCGTGGCCACGTGCCGCTGGACCCGCGCGTCGCCGGCGCCCTGCTGCCCTCGGCTGCCACCGGCCCGTCGCTGAGCCCGCGGGAGGAGGAGGTGCTGCGGCTGGTGTCCCAGGGCCTGGCCAACAAGCAGGTCGCGCGCGCCCTGGGCATCACCGAGCGCACGGTCAAGGCGCACCTCGGCCGCGTCTTCCGTGAGATCGGGGTCCTCGACCGCACCAGCGCCGCGCTCTGGGCCCGCGACCACCTGGGCTGAGTTCACCCGAACGTCACACGAGAGCAATCGTCCTGTCGCCGCGGGCCCCTAGGCTCGACGACGTCGGACCGGTCCCGCACCCACACCGCCGCGGACCGGCCGGCCGGCCGCCCCCAGGAGTCCCCGATGAGCCAGTCCTCCCGCGCGCTTGTGAGCACCCTCGCCCACCCGGTCTCCCGCGTCGGCCGCGCCGCGGCCGGCGCCGTCGTACGCTCCGCCCGCAGCGCGGTCCGCTGGCCGGTCGAGAGCCAGCACCGCTCGCGCCGCAACGCGATGCTGGCCGCCACCGACCTCACCGACCGCCGGCGTCAGACGCTGCTGGTCGAGGACTTCCTCGCCGACCACGCCGCCGCGCGGAAGCGGCCCGAGGCGCCGGCGCGGCTGGCCGCCGAGGGCTGAGGGGGATTCGCTGCGGTCCTGCTCGGACCGCCACCGGCTCCCCAGGAGTCGCGCCAGGCGCCCGCCGCTCCGGAGGTGCCCGGCGCGATCTCCCGCCCCACAGGGAGCCGGACTCCCCAGGGGTCGGGATACTTCGGGTATGCCAGTGCAGGACAGCTCCTTCCGCGCCGACCCCGGAGCCCCGTCGTCGAACCGTCTCGGCGACCGCGACGGCGGCCCGCGGCTCCCTCACCAGTCGACGGTGCGCTTCCACCGGGTCACCAGCGCCGACGGCACCCTCATCGAGGCGTGGCACAACGAGGCCTGGCACCGCGGCGGCGACGGCCCGGTCGTGCTGCTGTGCAACGGGCTCGGCACCAACGCCTACTCCTGGCCCGACCTCGTGCGCGACGACTGCCCGATCCGGGTGATCTCGTGGAACCACCGCGGCGTCGGCCGCAGTGCCCGGCCCTCGGACCCCGACCGTTGCGGGGTCGACGCCTTCGTCGAGGACGCCCTCGCGGTCATGGACGCCGCCGGGATCGAGTCCGCCGTCGTGGCCGGCTGGTCGATCGGCGTCAACACCGCCTTCGAGCTCGCAGTGCGCCACCCCCACCGGGTGCGCGGCATCTTCGCCGTCGCCGGCGTCCCCGGGGGCACCTTCGAGTCGATGTTCGCCCCGATGCTCGTGCCGCGGTTCCTCCGCAAGCCCCTCAGCCTGACCGCCACCCGGGCGATGAAGGCCGGCGGCCCGGTGCTGACCCCGGTCGCCCGGCGCATCCCGATGGGTCCGGTCTCGACCCGGGTGCTGCGCTGGAGCGGCTTCATGCTGCCCCTGGCCACGGGCGAGCACGTGCGCCGCACGGTCCGCGAGTTCCTCACCACCCCGGTCGACTGGTACATGCACCTCGCCCTGCACTCGGCGCGCCACCTGCGGGTCTCGTTGTCCAAGGTGGACGTGCCGTGTGCCTTCGTGGGAGGCCAGCTCGACATCCTGGCGTCGAGCCGTGACATGCGGACGGCGGCGGACCGCATCCCGGGCGCGACGTACGTCAGCCTGCTCGGCACGCACTTCCTCACCCTCGAGCGCCCGCGCCTGGTCACCTCGATGCTGCAGGAGCTGATCGAGCGCGTCGAGGCCGAGTCCGCCTGACCCGCGAGGGCGATCGGCGACACGCGACCACGACCGGCCCCGTGGACGATGCTGGGCGCGTGTCCCGGCGACACGCGCCTACGAAGGGCCACATGGACGAAGCTCGGCGCGTGTCGGGGTGACCGGCGGCGAAGGACGCTCTTGTGGACGGACTTCGACGCGCGTCGTCGCCGGCGGCGGCCGACCGGCGGCGGACCGGCGGCGGACCGGCGGCCGACCGGCGCCCGCCTACGCTCGGAGGCATGACGCGACTCGCTGCCGCCCTCGCCGCGTCCGTCGCCGCGGCGCTTCTCGCGGCGTGCTCCGACTCCGGCGACCCCGACGCGCTCGGCACCCCGCCCTCGGAGCCGCAGCCCTCGACGGTCACCGCGGAGCCCGGGCCGTCGGGGTCCTCGGGGTCGCCGGGATCCTCCGCGCCGCCCGACGAGAGCGAGTCCGGTCCGGTCCGCCCCCGGGTCACGCGCACCGTCGCCAGCGGCCTGGAGGTGCCGTGGGGGGTGACCTTCCTCCCCGACGGCTCGGCGCTGGTCGGCGAGCGGGACAGCACCCGCGTGCTGTCGGTCGCGCCCGGTGGCCGGGTCCGCGAGGTCGGCCGGGTCGAGGCCGCCGCACCCCAGGGCGAGGCGGGGCTGCTCGGCCTCGCCGCGTCGCCGTCGTACGCCGAGAACCGGACGGTCTTCGCCTACGTCTCCACCGACTCCGACAACCGGGTCGTCCGCTTCACCGTCGAGAACGGCCGGATGGGCGAGGTCGAGCCGGTGCTCACCGGGATCCCGAACGGCTTCATCCACGACGGCGGGCGGCTGCTGTTCGCCGACGACGGCACGTTGTTCGTCTCCACCGGGGAGACCGGCGAGCCCGACCTCGCCCAGGACGTCGACTCCCTCGGCGGCAAGATCCTGCACATCACCACCGAGGGCGAGCCGGCGCCGGACGACCCGCGCGACGGGTCGCCGGTGTGGACGATGGGCCACCGCAACGTGCAGGGCCTGGCCTTCGACGACCAGGGCCGGCTGTGGGCCACCGAGTTCGGGCAGAACACCTGGGACGAGCTCAACCGGATCACCAAGGGACGCAACTACGGCTGGCCGCTCTACGAGGGCCGCGGCGAGGGGCCGGGCAGCGAGGACTACCGCGACCCCTACGTCACGTGGCGCACCTCCGAGGCCTCCCCCTCCGGGCTGGCCTACCTCGACGGCTCGCTCTGGGCCGGCGCGCTCAGGGGCGAGCGGCTGTGGCAGGTGCCGGTCACCGACGACGGCGTCGGCGAGCCGCACGGCTGGTTCGTCGGCGAGCACGGCCGCCTGCGCACGGTCACCGCGACCCCCGACGGCACCCTGTGGGTGACCACGAGCAACCGCGACGGCCGCGGCCGGCCGGGCCCCGGGGACGACAAGATCCTCGAGATCAGCCTGCGCTGAGCACGTCCTCGAGCGAGACCGCGTCGAGGCCGACCGCCTGGCCGACCGGGGCGTTGGTGAGCTGCCCGGCGTGGGTGTTGAGCCCCAGCGCCAGCGCCTTGTCGTCGCGGCAGGCCTGCTGCCAGCCCTTGTCCGCCAGGGCGACGGTGTAGGGCAGCGTGACGTTGGTCAGGGCGTAGGTCGAGGTGTTGGGCACCGCGCCGGGCATGTTGGCCACGCAGTAGAACACCGAGTCGTGGACGGTGTACGTCGGGTCGGCGTGCGTGGTCGGACGGGTGTCCTCGAAGCAACCGCCCTGGTCCACGGCGATGTCGACCAGCACCGAGCCCGGCTTCATCCGTGAGACCAGGTCGTTGCTGACCAGCTTGGGCGCGGCCGCGCCGGGGATCAGCACCGCGCCGATGACCAGGTCCGCCTCGGTCACCTGCTGCTCGATCGCCAGCGACGACGAGGCGAGGCCGTGCACGCGGTTGTTGTAGCGCCAGAACGACATCCGCAGCTTGTCCAGGTCGGTGTCGAGCAGGGTGACGTCGGCGCCCATGCCGAGGGCGATGTTGGCGGCGTTCTGGCCCGAGACGCCGGCGCCGATGATCACGACCTTGGCCTGGGCGACGCCGCCGACCCCGCCGAGCAGGACGCCGCGACCGCCCTGGGCACGCATCAGCGAGTGGGCGCCGACCTGCGGCGCGAGGCAGCCGGCGACCTCGGACATCGGGTAGAGCAGCGGCAGCCCGCCGGAGGGCAGCTGGACCGTCTCGTAGGCGATGCCGGTCGTGCCACGCTCGAGCAGCTCCTCGGTGAGCGGCTTGTCGGCGGCGAGGTGGAGGTAGGTGAACAGCGTCAGGTCGTCGCGCAGCCGGTGGTACTCCTCGGCGATCGGCTCCTTGACCTTGAGCACCATCTCGGCGTCGCCCCACACGTCGTCGGCCGAGTCGATCATGGTCGCGCCCGCGGCGACGTACTCCTCGTCGGGGATCTGCGAGCCGGCGCCGGCGTCCTTCTGCACGCGCACGTCGTGGCCGTGCTTGACCAGCTCGTGCACCCCGACGGGGGTGATGGCCACGCGGTACTCGTGGTTCTTGACTTCCTTCGGGATGCCGATCCTCATGGGTCCTCCTGGTCGACGGTGAGGGGACTAGTGTGGACTTTGTTCCACCGGGTCCGCAAAGTGCCGCATGATGTGCGAGTCCGAACGATCCAGTGGTCCACAAGTTCTGTCTGCGGCGCCGAGACCGGGGTGTGAGGTGAACGACATTCGACCGACCCGCGGTCCGGCGTCGCTGGACGAGACCGACCGCCGGATCCTGCGGGCGCTGGCCGGCGACGCCCGCCTGCCCAACAACGCGCTGGCCGCCGAGGTCGGCATCGCCCCCTCGACCTGCCTGACCCGGGTGCGCCGCCTGGTCGCCGACGGGGTGATCCGCGGCTTCCACGCCGAGGTGTCCCCCGAGGCGCTCGGCCTGGCGCTGCAGGCGATCGTCGTGGTGCGGCTCCAGGCCGGCGCGCGCCACCGGATCGGCGACTTCGGCGGGTGGCTCGCCGCCCTGCCCGGCGTGCTCAACGTCTTCTTCCTGGCCGGCACCGACGACTTCCAGGTCCACGTCGCCGCCGCGTCCCCGGCGGGGCTGCGCGACTTCGTGGTGGAGAACCTCAGCGCCTCCCCCGACGTGGCGAGCACCGAGACGCACCTGATCTTCGAGCACCTGCGCACCGGCTCGCCGCTGGTGTGACGGGTTCCCACGGACCCCGTCCCTAGGGTGTCGTCGTGGACATCCGGGACCTACGGCTGGTCGTGACCCTCGCCGAGGAGCTGCACTTCGGCCGGGCGGCCCAGCGTCTCCACGTCGGCCAGCCCGCGCTGAGCCAGCAGCTGCGCCGCCTCGAGCGCCGCCTCGGCCTCGAGCTCTTCGAGCGGTCCACCCACCACGTGCGCCTCACCCCGGCCGGGCAGGCGTTCGTCCACCACGCGCGGCCGGTCCTCGCCGGCGTCGAGATGCTGCTCGATGCCCTCCGGGCGCACAGCCCGACCGCCACCTTGCGGGTGGGCAGCCTCTCCCCGACCTACGACGTCTCCCGCGCGGTCGTGGCGGCCCTCGTCGAGCGCCTGCCGGAGGCCGAGGTCAACGAGGTGCTGGTCACGGGGTTCAGCGCGGGCCGGCGGGCGCTGCTCGACGGCCGGGTGGAGGTCTACCTCGGTCCGCTCGGGGAGGGCGGCGGCCTGGAGTCGCTGCCCCTGCGCAGCGACCGGTTCGGGCTGTGGCTGCCTCCCGGGCACCCGCTGGAGACCCGGGCCGAGGTGCCGATCGCGGAGCTGTCCGGCATGCCCCTGCAGGTCGACCCGGGCCGGCTGAGCCCGGAGATCGTCGCCATGGTCGAGCGGATGTTCGCGCGCGCGGGCGCCCGCCTGCACCGCCGGCCCGGGACCAGCGGCTCGCAGCTCGGCGGGGTGATCGCCCTCGCCTCCGGCGGAGACCCGCTGGTCGGCCCGGTCCACGACCCCGTCCCGACCGGGGTGACCTGGGTGCCCTTCGCCGACCCCCACGCCCACGACGCCATGCACCTGGTGTGGCGCGCCGGTGACGACCGCCCGCTGGTCGCCGCCGCGGTGGCGGCCACCAGGCAGCTCGTGGCCGACCAGGGATGGCAGCTGCGCCACGAGGACGGCACGGTCATCACCTGAGGTGATCACCTGATCCCCGATCGGACCCACCAACCCGTCCGCGGAGGCCTCTGACCTCGGACAATGAAGACGCTCGGGGTCTCGGGGGGACTTCGTGGCGTGCCGCCTCCAGAGGGGGGAGGCGGCACGCACCCGGCCCGGTCCCTCAGCGCAGCGGCAGGCTCAGCAGCGGGTCGCGCCGCAGCTCGGCGCGAGCCAGCGTCAGCAGGTGGACGTCGTCCGGGCCGTCGAAGATGCGCATCGCGCGGTGCCAGCCGTACATCTCCGACAGCGGGGTGTCCCGGGAGACGCCGGCGCCGCCGTGGACCTGGATGGCGTCGTCGATCACCGTGAGCACCGTGCGGGGCACCATCACCTTGGCCTCGGCGACCAGGTGGCGCGCGGCCTTGTTGCCCTGGCTGTCGATCGTGTACGCCGCGAGGTGGCACAGTGCGCGCGCCGCGTCGAGGGCGATGCGAGCCTCGGCGATGCGCTCGCGGACCGTGCCCTGCTCGGCCAGCGTCCTGCCGAAGGCCGTGCGCGAGGAGGCCCGTTGCACCATCGTGGCGAGGGCCCGCTCCCCCGCGCCCAGGGCACGCATCACGTGGTGGATGCGGCCGGGCCCGAGCCGGGCCTGGGCGGCGGCGAACCCGCCGCCCTCCTCGCCGAGGATGTTGCCCACCGGCACCCGGACGTCGGTCAGGCTGAGCTCGCAGTGGCCCTGCCAGTGCAGGAACCCGAAGACCGGCAGGTTGCGGAGGATCTCGATGCCCGGGGTGTCCATCGGCACGATCACCATCGACTGCTGACGGTGGGTGGCCGCGGTCGGGTCGGTCTTGCCCATCACGATGAGCACCTGGCACCGCGGGTCGGCCGAGCCGCTGATCCACCACTTGCGGCCGTTGATGACGTACTCGTCGCCGTCACGCACGATCGAGGTCTCGATGTTGGTCGCGTCGGAGGAGGCCACGGCCTTCTCGGTCATCGCGAAGGCCGAGCGGATCCGGCCGTCCAGCAGGGGCTCGAGCCAGCGCTCCTGCTGCTCGGGGGTGCCGAGCAGGTGCAACAGCTCCATGTTGCCGGTGTCGGGCGCGGCGCAGTTGAGCGCCTCGGGGGCGAGCTCCTGGGACCACCCGGTGAGCTCGGCCAGGGCGGCGTACTCCAGCTGGGTGAGGCCGGACTCGGCGGGCAGGAAGAGGTTCCACAGGCCGCGCTCGCGCGCCTTGACCTTGAGCTCCTCGACCACGGGGGGCGCGTGGGTGACAGCGTGGCCGTGCACGTCGAGGTGACGCAGGTAGGCCGCCTCGGCGGGCAGGACCTCCTCGTCGAGGAAGGTGCGCAGCTCCTGCTCGAGGGCGAGCGCCGTGTCGCTGGGGGCGGGGTAGGCGGGGTACACGGCGGGCCTCAGACGTCCGTCACGCGCAGGCCCGAGTGAGCCTTGTAGCGACGGTTGACCGAGATCAGGTTGGCCGTCAGCGTCTCGACCTGGTGGGCATTGCGCGCCCGGCCGCCGTAGAGCCCGCGGACGCCGGGGATGGCGTCGGCGAGCGCCTGGACGAGGTCGGTGGCCTCCCGGACGTCGCCCAGCACCAGCACGTCGGTGTCGACCCGCTCCACCTCGGGGTCGTCGAGCAGCACGGCGCTGACGTGGTGGAAGGCGCCGACGACGGTGGAGTCGGGCAGCACCGCGGCGGCCTGCTGCAGTGCGGAGCCCTCCTCGACCGGCAGCGCGTAGGCGCCCTGCTTGTCGAAGCCGAGCGGGTTGACGCAGTCGACGACGACCTTGCCGGCCAGGTCTGCGGCCAGCTGCTCGAGCAGCTCCTTGTGGCCGTCCCACGGCACCGCGACCACGACCACGTCGCCCTGGCGGGCCGCGCCCGCGTTGTCGGACCCGCTGACCGGCCCGCCGGTCGCCTCGGCCAGGTCGGCGGCCGTGGCCTCGGCGCGCTCGGCGCTGCGACTGCCGATCACGACCGGGATGCCGGCCGTGGCCCAGCGCCGGGCCAGGCCGCGGCCCTGCGGACCGGTGCCGCCGAGAACGGCGACCGTCCTGCCGTCGAGGGTGGGGTGGTCGCTCATGCGCGGTCCTCTCGGTCGTGGTGCAGCAGGTCCCCGAACCTGGTGAACGTGGTGGCGACGGCCTCGTCGGCACCGGGGCTGAAGGTCATGTCGGCGAAGCCGTGGATCATCGAGTCGAACGCGAGCTCCTCGACCCGGACGCCGGCCTCGCGGAGCGCGCGGGCGTAGGCCACGCCCTCGTCGCGCAGCGGGTCGTGGCCCGCGGTGGCGACGACCGCCGGCGGCTGGCCGGCGAGATGGCCGTGCAGCGGGGAGAGCCGCGGGTCCTGCTCGCCGTCGACCACGGCCCCGCCGGCGTAGTGGGTGAAGAACCACTCCATCGTCGCCAGCTCGAGGAAGTAGCCCTCGGCGTTCTCCTGCCGCGAGGGGTGGTCGCCGAAGGCGTCCGTCGCGGGGTAGAGCAGCAGCTGGGCGGCGATCCGTCCGGGCAGCGCCTGGGCGACGACGGCCGCGAGGTTGCCGCCGGCGCTGTCGCCGCCCACCCCCAGCACGTCGGTCCCGCCCAGCTCGTCGAGGTGGTCGGCCGCCCAGGTCGCCGCGGCGACCGAGTCCTGGACGGCCGCCGGGAACGGGTGCTCCGGCGCGAGGCGGTAGTCGACCGCGACCACCACGGCCTCGCAGTCGCGGGCCAGGCGGCGGCAGGTCTGGTCGTGGGTGTCGAGGTCGCCGATCACGAACCCACCGCCGTGGAGGTAGAGCACCGTCGGCCACGGCCCTTCACCCTCGGGGCGGTAGACCCGCGCGTCCTGCTCGCCGTCGCCGGACGGCACGCGTCGCTGCTCGACCGAGCCGACGGGCACGCGGGTCTCCTCGGTGACCAGGTCGGAGGTCATCGCCCGGAACGCCTTGCGCGCGTCCTCCGGCGTGCCCTGGTGCATCGGGGGGTAGCCGGAGTCCGCGATCATCTGGAGCAGTCCGGCGATGTGGAGGTCGACTGGCATGGTGGCCATCATGCCGGGTGCCCCCACGGGCCCGGCGGCCGTCCCAGGTCGGACCGACGTCGTCGACCGAGCGCTCAGAAGCCGAGGCGCTCCCGGTGCCCGGCGAGCCACTCGAGGTAGTGCACCCATCCCTCCTCCTGCGCCACGGCGGTGGCCCGGTCGGCGAGCAGGCGCGCACGGGCGGTGTCACCGAGGAAGGCCTCCACCACCGCGAGATAGCCGTCGACGGGCCCGTGCATGACCGAGATGCCCGCCACCGCGAGACGACCCTCCAGCGGCCGGAGGAGCTGCCGGGCGCGGCCGGCCATCGCCTCGTCCTCGAGCAGCAGCGCGAGCTCGGCATACCCGGCCGCGTCGGCCGGAGTGCTCCAGCTGGGCGGGTCGAGCTCGTAGCCGCCGATGCCGGTCACGAACTCCCGGGCGGCTTCCCTGCGCCCCAGCCGGGACAGGAGGGCCAGCAGCGAGGCCCGCATGAGGTCGCCACCGGGCAGGCCGGCGACCCAGGTCAGCTGCTGCAGCCGTCCCTCGTCGACCTCCCCGTTCCAGAAGCCGGCGATCAGCCCGGTGCCGGCCTCGTGCATGTCCTGGCCGGGCACCTCCACCCACGACCGGAGACGCTGCAGCTCGGCGATCGCCTCGGCGACGGCGGGCTCGTCCCCGCTCAGCGCGGCGATGGTCAGGTCGATGAACGACATCGCGATGATCACGTAGGACAGGCGACGCCGCCGGGCCAGCGTCCACGCCCGGTCGCGGTGGCGCCGGAACCCGTCCAGGTGGCCGAGCTCGAGCTCGGTGCCGGCGACCGCGGCGAGCGAGATCGCCTCGGCGTCGGTGTCGCCCCACGCCCGCGCGGCCTCGAGGCTCTCGTGCGCCCAGCGCAGGCGCTGCTCCGCGGTCGCGGGCACCCAGACCGCGATGTACGCCGCCCGCAGCGCCCACCAGCGCAGGGCCGGGTCGCCCAGCCGGTCGGCCAGCTCGACCGTGACCCGGGCCAGCGCGTCGCGCTCGGCCGAGGCACCGTGGTCGTAGTACAGCTCGATCGCCAGCGCCCCGAGCAGCCGGCAGCGCTCGGGGCGCTCGGAGTCGCCGGCCTCGGCCAGCGCCCACCGCAGGTCGTCGACGATGTCCTCGTCCACGACCTGC
The DNA here is from genome assembly GCA_963811385.1 of uncultured Actinomycetota bacterium. Lineage (GTDB taxonomy): Bacteria > Actinomycetota > Actinomycetes > Propionibacteriales > Nocardioidaceae > Marmoricola_A. Next base: position 484,521 of record CAWEQX010000017.1, read on the forward strand.
CACTGGTGCACCGTCCACAGCGTCAGGTGGCTCAGCGCTGCCGCGGCACGGGCCACCCGCGCCACGTCGCGGTCGAGCCGGGCCAGGCCGATCGCCTCACGGGCGGTGTCGAGCACGGTGTTCCAGTCGCCGAGCCGCTGCGCGTCCTGGGCCCGGCTCAGCAGCAGGTCGTAGCGCTCCTCTCGGGTGCCTGCCGGGTCGCGGCGGTGCGCATCGACGGCCGCGCCCATGAGGGTCGTCGCCTCCTCGTGGGAGTACGCCCGCCGCGCCAGCTCGGCGGCCGCGGCGGCCGCCCGCCAGGCACGGGGGGCATGGGTCGGGCCCGCGGCCTGCCAGTGCGCGGCCAGCTCGGAGACCCGCTCGGGCTCGGGCACGACCAGCGCGAGGTCGGGGTCGGTCTCGAGGACGTGCGCCACCCGTGCGTGCAGCCGCGCGCGGCGCACCGGGGTCAGCGAGTCGACGAGGGCGTCGCGGGTCAGGGCGTGGTCGAACGCCATGCGTCCCACCTCGCGGTCGCGGACCAGGCCGTGCGCGCGGGCGTCGTCCAGCGCGCGGTCGACGGTGTCGGCGTCGGTCCCGGCGGCCGCGGCCAGCACGTCGACGGAGAACTCGCGCCCGGCGACGGCCGCCTGGCGCAACAGGTCCGCGGTGTCCTGCGGGAGCGGGTGCAGCCGGCGCAGCAGCAGCTCGCGCAGGGTGGGTGGGACCTGGTCGCCGGCGCTGGTGCGCGCCAGCTCGACGAGGAAGAAGGGGTTGCCGCCGGACCGCTCGTGCCAGTCGGCGGTGCGGTCGGCAGGGACCTCGTCGTCGGCCACGTGAGCCACCAGCGCCCGGCTCTCCTCGAGGGTGAGGCCGGCCAGGTCGAGCCGGGTGGCGTGGCGGCGGGCCAGCAGCTCCTCCACGTCCCCGGCCGTGCCCTCGGGCCGAGGGAACGGCCGACGGGTCAGCAGGACCGCGAGCGGCGCGCCGCCGTCGGCCTGGCTGGAGATCAGGTGGGCCAGCGCGCGCAGCGTCGCCCGGTCGGCCCAGTGCAGGTCCTCGAGCACCACGAGCACCGGCTGGGCCGCGGCCCAGCGGCGCAGCGCCGTGGCCAGCGACTCCCAGGTGTCGAAGGCGGCCCGTTCCGGGTCGGGGGCGTCGGTGTCGAGAGTGACCGGCGGCGGCTCCTCGCCACGCTGCTCGGCCACCGAGCGCAGGACCGCCCGCCACGGCCACAGCGGCGGCGCCCCGTCGTCCTGCGAGCACCGGCCGACACCGACCGCGAACCCGAGCGCCCGGGCTTCGGCGACCACCTGCTCGACCAGCCGGGACTTGCCCATGCCGGGCTCGCCGACGATCGAGCCCAGCGCGAGCCGGCCGCTCGCGGCCTGCTCCAGCAGCGCGGTCAGCGCCTTCTCCTCGTCCGCCCGCCCCACCGTCTCCCACGGCACCGTGGCGCGCGGCGCCACCGCTGCCGTCCGGTTGGGGACGCGCCCTGGCGCGTCCCCAACCGGACGAGGCGGGGCGGCCGCAGGCCGCTCGTCGCGCAGCCAGCGGTGCAGGGCCGGGTCCTGCCGCAGGATCGCCTGCTCGAGGTCGCGCAGCTCCTGGCCGGGGTCGAGGCCGAGCTCGTCGGCCAGGTGGGTCCGGGCCTCCCGCAGCGCGCCCAGCGCCTCACCCTGGCGGCCGGCCCGGGTCAGCGCCAGGGCGTGCAGCGCCCAGAGCCGCTCGCGCAGCGGGTGCCGGGCAGTGGCCTGCTCGGTGGCCGCGACGACGGTCGCGTGGTCGCCCACGGCGAGCAGGCCCAGGACCCGGTCCTCCTCGGCGGTCAGGCGCAGCTCCTCCAGGGCCGCGCGCTCGGCGAGGACGTCCGGGTGGTCAGGCAGGTCGGCGTACGCCTCCCCCGCCCAGGACCCCAGGGCCTGCTCCAGGGCGTCGACGTGCTCGGAGACCTCCGCGCGCGAGGGCCACCCGGTCAGGTCACCACCGGTCAGCTGCCCGGCCAGCGGGGCCATCGCGCGGTGCCGGCGGCGGACGGTGCCGGCGAAGACGTGTGCGTCGACCTGGTCGGGGCCGACCGCGAGGCGGTAGCCCTGGTCGGTGGTCAGCAGCGTGGTCGGGCGCTGTCGCGGGCCCAGGCCGGGCTCGAGGGCGCGGCGCAGGCCGGAGACGTAGGAGTGCAGCGACCCGTGCCCCGCGCGCTGGGCCGAGTCGCCCCAGACCAGGTCGAGCAGGCCGTCGGCCGAGGCGCCGTCGCGGCGCAGCACCAGCGCGGCCAGGATCGCCCGGCGCTTGCGCGCCGGGATCTCGACCGGCTCGCCGTCGACCCCCGTGACCCCGGTGGTCCCGAGGACCCTCACCCTCACCACGCGCCGAAGGCTAGCCCGCCCGGACGCCGAGCGACATCCTTCCCGCGGCCGGGCGACCAAGCCGCGCTCAAGCGGCGTACAAGCAGCCTGCCGGACGGTGGGACCAGGGCGGACCAGCCGCCACCGATCCCCAGGAGAACGCCATGAGCACGACCACCGCGAACCGTCCGCAGCTCGACCTGCCCGGCCAGGCCCACGTCGCCCCCGGGCCGCTGGACATGACGGGGATGTACGGCATGCACTTCGCCTTCCGGCGCGACCTCGCCGACTTCGTCTCGGCGGTCCGCCGGACCCCGGTCGGCGAGCACGAGGTCTGGACTGCGATGCAGGCGCGGTGGGGGCGCTTCTTCGAGGTGCTGCACCACCACCACGAGTCCGAGGACACCCACATCTGGCCGGTGACGCGGGCTCGCGCGGCCGGGGCCGGCCGGTCCGAGGTGGTCGACGTCCTGGAGTCCATGGAGGCCGACCACGCCCAGATCGACCCCGCCCTCCAGGCCTGCACCGACGCCTTCGCCGCGATGGTGGCCCACCCCTGCGCCGACCACCGCAACGCGCTCGACGTCGAGGTGACCGGGGCCCGCGAGCTGCTCGTCGCCCACCTCGGTCGCGAGGAGCGAGAGGCCATCCCGCTCCTCCAGGAGCTCATGACCGTCTCCGAGTGGGAGGCCTCGGAGAAGGCGATCGCCCAGGAGTACGGCCTGCGCATCGTCCCGTTCGCGGTGCCGTGGGTCTTCAAGGGCCTGCCGCCGGAGCAGGCGCAGGAGGTGCTGCCGTTGCTCGACCTGCCCCAGCGCGTGCTCAAGCGGGTCCTCGAGCCGGGCTTCCGGCGGCGCGAGGCGGTGGCGTTCCGCTATGCCTGACCCGCCGGCTCAGAACGTCTCGAGGTCCTCCCAGCGCAGGGTGTCCAGCGCGGGCTCGGGCAGCGGGGCGGGCAGGTTGCGCTTGTGCAGCCGGGCCTCGGAGTGGGCGCCGCAGCCGTGGTCGACCGAGACCACCCGACCGTCGTCGTTGGCGTAGGCGTTGGCGCAGGCACCGAACAACCGCCCGAGCGGGCCCTGCAGCCGCACGAAGAAGGCACAGTCGTCGCACGGGCCCGGGGCCGCCTTGGCCAGGTCGGTGTCGGGGCCGTGGTTGCCGTCGTACCAACGCTCGGCGGCCAGCTCGCGGCCCTCGACCGACATCACGCGAGGACGGCCGAGGCCGAGCTCCTCCGAGACCGCCTTGAGCGCGCGCGGGTCGGGGTAGTCCTCGGCACCGGTCAGGGCCGGGACCACGCGGGGGTCGTCGTCCTCGGTCGGCAGCAGGTCGCCGGGACTGAGGTCGCCGGGCTGGATGCGCTCCTTGTAGGGCACCCACTCCGGCGCCAGGATCGCCTCGTCGCCGGGCAGGAGGACGACCTCGTCGACCGTGACCTCCTTCTGCCGGGGGGCGCGGGCGACGGTCACCGACCAGCGCCAGCCGCGGTAGCCCGTCCGGGTGCAGGCGAAGAAGTGGGTCACCACCTTGGTCGCCTCGGCCTGGGTGCCGAGGTGCTCCCCCACCTGGGCGGGGTCGACGAGCCCGACGAGCGCCGCGCGCGCGGCGTCGACCGCCTCGGCGCCCTTGTCGTCGAGCTTGGGCGCCTTGCTCTTCATCCCCTTGGCCACGGGCGCGATTCTGCTACACCCACCCAACCGGCGCTCGCCCCGGTCCGGCTGCGGCGGTGCCGCGACCCGGTCGCGCTGCCAGGCAAGATGGTCGCGTGGCTCCCGAGGACCCCGCACCTGCTCCTCCACCCGACGACCCGGGCGAGGGGCGACCGCCTGCCGGCGAGGCGCCGCCACCGCCGCGGCCCTCGCGCGCGGACCGCCTGCGCCGCGCCGCCGGGGCCACCGGCCGGGGCACCAAGGTCGCCGGGCTGGTCACCGTGCACGGCGCACGCCGGGCGGGCGGTGCCACCGGTCGGGGCGCCCGCTACGTCGTGCACCAGGCCCGCCGCGCGAGCCACGCCGAGGGCGCCGGCGAGAGCGGCCTGGCGCGCCTGATCGAGCTGCACGCCTTCAACGCCGCCGGTGACGCCGCCGTCGCGATCAGCCTCGCGGGCACGCTGTTCTTCCAGGTGCCGACCGACCAGGCCCGGGGCCAGGTGGCGCTCTTCCTGGCACTGACGATGCTGCCCTTCGCGGTCGTGGCGCCGCTGATCGGACCGGTGCTCGACCGGTTCGGGCGCGGCCGGCGGTGGGCGATCGGCACCACGATGGCGGTGCGGGCCTTCCTCTGCTGGGTGCTCGCCGGCGCGGTGGCGGGCGACTCGCTCGCGCTGTTCCCGGCGGCTCTCGGCGTGCTCGTCTCCTCCAAGGCGTACGGCGTCACGCGCGCCGCCGCCGTGCCTCGCCTGGCGCCGCCGCGACTCGGGCTGGTCAAGTCCAACTCGCGCATCTCCCTGGCCGGCATCGTCGGGGCGGCGGTCTCCGCCCCGCTGGCCGTCGCGGCCTCGCTGGTCGGTCCGGAGTGGTCGCTGCGCTACGCCTTCGCGGTCTTCGTCGGCGGCACGATCCTGGCGGTCCTGCTGCCCGCGCGCGCCGACGAGTCGGAGGACGAGGAGCCCGCCGGGCTCGGCGTGCCCGGTCGCCGCACGCACGTCCCCGCGCTGGTCGTGCGCGCCCTGCGCTGCAACGCGGGGCTGCGGCTGCTCAGCGGGTTCCTCACGCTCTACATGGCCTTCCTCATCCAGGAGCGCCCGCTCGAGGGATGGGAGGGCCGGCCGGAGCTCCTGCTGGGCGTCGTGATCGGTGCCGCGGGACTCGGCAACACCGTGGGCATCGGGCTCGGCACGGTCCTGCGCAACCTGAGACCCGAGGTCGTGGTGGTCCTGGTGCTGCTGGCCGACACCGTGGCCGTGGTGGGCGCGGCGCTGTTCTACGGGCTCGTCGCGCTCGTCGTGCTGGGCCTGACCGCAGGGGTCAGCCAGGCCCTGGGCAAGCTCTCCCTGGACGCCCTCATCCAACGCGAGGTGCCCGGCCGCACCCGCGCCGGCGCCTTCGCCCGGTCCGAGACGCTGCTGCAGCTCTCGTGGGTCGTGGGCGGCTTCATCGGCATCGCGTTGCCGCTCGTGCCGCGCGTGGGCCTGGGCACCGCCGCCGCTCTGCTGGTCGGCGTCGCGGCCTGGGTGGTGACCGGCATCCGTCGTGGCGAGGCGGTCGGGACCGTGCCCGCCACGGGCCGGGCCGCGGACCGGGTCTGACCCGGCCCCCGGGGCCTCAGCGGCTCAGGTCTCCAGCTCGTCGGCGAGCGCGCGCAGCAGCATCGCGGTCGGCTTGGCGGTCCTGGGGTCGGGGTGACGGCCGGCGCGGTAGCCCTTCTCGACGTTCTCGAGCAGGCGGTAGAGGTCCTCGATGATGTTGACCATCTCGGCCGGCTTCTTCTTCAGCGCCTTGGCCACCGAGGCGGGCGCGTCGAGGACACGCACCTGCAGCGCCTGGTCGCCCTTGCGGCCCTGCGCGACGCCGAACTCGACCCGGGTGCCCGGCTTGAGGGTGGCCACCCCGTCGGGGAGCGCGTTGGCGCGCACGAAGACGTCGCCGCCCTCGTCCTTCGAGAGGAAGCCGAAGCCCTTCTCGACGTCGTACCACTTCACCTTGCCCGTTGGCACCGGTGGCTCCTTCGCGTTCGCGCGGCCCTGTCGGGCCTTCTGTCCGTGCCCGACAGAGCCTACGGTCCCGGGGCGAACCCGGTCGAACCGGTCGCGCCCCGGTGGACCGCCCACCAGTCGGCGAACTCGGTGAGGTCGCCCAGCACGTGGTGCGTGCCGGCGGCCCGCAGCTCGGCCTCGCTGCAGCCCCCGGTCAGCACGCTGACGCTGGTCGCCCCGGCCGCGAGCGCGCCCTCCACGTCGTGGACGTGGTCGCCGACGTAGACGGTGGCGCCGTGCTCGCGCAGCACCGCGGCCTTGCCGAGGCCCCAGACCTCGCCGACCACGTGGTCCACGTCGAAGGCGAGCGCCTCGGTGTGCCGCAGTGCGTTGGGGGTGAACTTGCCGGTGACCACCACGACGGTGCCGCCGCTGGCGCGGACCGCGGCGATCGCCTCGTGGGTGCCGGGGAGCGCCAGCGTGGGGGCGACCGCGAGCTCGGGGTAGATCACGCGGAACCGGTCCACCAGGGCGGGGATCTGCTCCGGCTCGGCATAGGGCCGCAGCAGGAGGTCCAGCGGCGGTCCCAGCGCCTCGACCATCGCCTCGACGTCGAAGGTCAGCCCGGTCTCCTCGGCCAGCACGCGCAGGCAGGCGGCGAACCCCGGACGCGTGTCGATCAGGGTCAGGTCGAGATCGAAGCCCACGACGGGGCCCCGTGCGGCGGCCCTCACCCCTCGACCCAGGCCGTCGCGCCGGCCTGCTCGAGGCGCTGCCTGACCCGCTCGGCACTCGCCCGGCTCAGCCCGCCGGCGATCGCGCACGGCGAGCCCTCGGCCCAGTCCCGCGCCTGGGCGTGGCCGACGTCGGTGACCTCGCGGATCGCGGCGATCGTCTCCGGGCGCCTGGAGCCGGCGTCACCCAGGACGACCACGCAGTGGCCCGGCTCGGCGTACTCGCGGGGGACGTCGCGCTCCACGGTGCCGACGCGGCGGGAGGTCCGGGCGACGAACAGCGCCACCAGCCCCGACACGAGCAGCAGGGCCACGAGCACTCCGACCAGCATGCGGCCAGGGTACGGAGCGGCTCACTCCTCGCCGGCGTAGGTCCCGAAGTGCCAGCGGTGGCCCTCGGGGTCGGCCAGGCCGACGTCGCGGGAGCCGTAGTCGGTGTCCGTCGGCTCGCGGACCACCCGGGCGCCGATCTCGAGCGCGCGCCGGTGGACGGCGTCGGGGTCGCGGGTGACGACGTAGCAGCCCTGCACGTGGCCGACCTCCTCGCGGTCGGGGGCGCGCGTGGAGATCATCACGCGGCCGCCCTCGGGCCAGAGCATCTCGCTGTGGCGGATGCCGTCGCCGTCGTCGGGCACCACCGTCCCCTCCTCGAACCCGAGGGAGGACAGCCACGCCCGGGCGGCGTGCGCGTCGGCGTAGGACAGGGCGGGCCAGATGTTGCGGTCGATGCGAGTCATGGGACCACCCTGCGCCCACGGGCGTGCGGGTGTCTCGGACGAACCCGATCAGCCCGACCAGGCCGCGGCGAGCGAGTCCTGGGCGAGCCAGTGCGTCGGGGCGGCCCCGGCCAGCGGACGGGCGGGAGGGACCTCGCGCACCGTCAGGTGCGGCCCGGGCAGGCCCACGTGGCCCCCCGGCTCGAGGCCGTCGAAGGGGTAGCCGCTCAGCGCCGCGACGTAGGGCCGGAGTCGCGGAGGCACCTGCCGGGCTGAACCGTCCGAGCACGCTCCCAGCGGACGGCGTGGGGGCGCCCGCGCCGTACGATCGCACCAGTGAGCACCCTCCCCACCGCCGAGCCCGCCGAGCGCCGGCTCCGGCAGGCCGTGGTCATCTGGGCGGTGGCGCTGGGCACCTACCTCCTCGCGGTCTTCCACCGCTCGTCGCTCGCGGTCGCCGGCCTCGTGGCGACCGAGCGGTTCGGCATCAACGCCGCCCAGCTCGCGTCGTTCGTGATGCTCCAGCTGCTGGTGTACGCCGGCATGCAGGTCCCGGTGGGGCTGCTCGTCGACCGCTTCGGGCCGCGCCGCGTGCTCACGACGGGCGCGGTCGTCCTCACGCTGGCGCAGACCGGGTTCGCCTTCGCCGAGACCTACCCGACCGCGCTGGTGGCGCGGCTGTTCGTGGGCATGGGCGACGCGATGACCTTCATCTGCGTGCTGCGCCTGGTCAACACCTGGTTCGGCGCGCGCCGCATCCCCCTGATCACCCAGCTCACCGGCGTGATCGGGCAGATGGGCGCGATCCTCGCCGCGGCGCCGATGACCGTGGCGCTGCACCGGCTGGGCTGGACCCGCGCCTACCTGCTCGCCGCCTCGCTCGGCATCGTGCTGGTCGCGCTCCTCCTGCTGCTGGTCCACGACGCACCGGGCCGCCGCTCGCACCGCGGCCCGCCGCTGCGTCCCGCCGAGATCCGCGCCAGCCTGGCCGCGTCGTGGCAGCACCCGGGCACCCGGCTCGGCTTCTGGATGCACTTCTCCACACAGTTCAGCGCGACCGCGCTCGGCATGCTGTGGGGCTACCCGTTCTTCGTGCGCGGCGAGGGCCAGAGCCAGGCCGCCGCCGGGGTGCTGCTCACCGTCATGGTGGTCGCGGTGATGAGCGCCGGCCCGGTGCTCGGGTGGCGGATCACCGTGCGGCCCTGGCACCGCTCGACCCTGGTGCTCACCATCGTCGGCATCATCGTCGTGGTCTGGACCGTCGTCCTCGCCTGGCCGGGCGACGCGCCGTTCGGGCTGCTCCTGCTGCTGGTGGTCGTGACCGGGGTCGGCGGCCCGGCGTCGATGATCGGCTTCGACCTCGGCCGCACCTCCAACCCGGCCGAGCGGATGGCCTCGGCCACGGGCATCATCAACCAGGGCGGGTTCTACGCCAGTCTGGTGCTGGTCGTGGCGATCGGGCTGATCCTCGACTGGCGCACCCCCGGCGACTCGGCGGCGTACACCCCGGCGGCGTTCCGCTGGGCGATGTCGTTCCAGTACGTCCTGTGGGGCATCGGGCTGACCCAGGTGTGGCGCTACCGCCGCCGCACCCGGGCCTGGCTGCGCGAGCACCAGCCAGACTGGGTCGCCCAGCACTCCGCGCCCCGCCGGTAAAGTGGTGCGGATGTCCCCGTCCGCCCCGCGCTCGCTCGCCGACCAGCTCCGTGCCTGGCCGGACGACGCCCTGGCGCGACTGCTGCGGGCGCGGCCCGACCTGTCCCTGCCGGCACCGCAGGACTCCGGTCAGCTCGCCTCGCGGGCCTCGACGCGCGCGTCGGTGATGCGCGTGCTGGACCAGCTCGACCGGCTCGAGCTGACCGCCCTCGAGGCGCTCGCGGTGCTCGACGGACGCGGCCCCGCCGCAGCGGTCGCGGCCCTGGTCCACGCCTCCGCCGAGGCCGTCGACGCCGCGCTCGCTCGCCTGCAGGGGCTCGCGCTGGTCTGGGGCTCCGCCGACGACCTGCGGCTCGTCGGGGCCGTCGCCGACACCCTCGGTACGTCGGTCAGCGGTCTCGGGCGGCCCCTGGCCCAGCTGGCCGAGGGACGCGGCCCTGCGCGCGTCGCGGAGGTGCTGGGCGACGCCGGCGGCTCCCCGAGCGGCGACCGCGCCACCGACCTGGGCCGGCTGGCCGGTCTGCTGCGAGACCCCGGGCACGTCGCGCGGCTCCTGGGCGAGTGCGACCCGGCGGCCCGCGCGATGGTCGAGCACCTCGCCGCGTCGGGGGCCGAGGGGGCGACCGAGGTGACCGCGCACCCCCGGGCCGCGGACGCCCGCACCCCGGTCGAGCAGCTCCTGGCCCGCGGGCTCCTGGTGCCCTCGGCGCGGGGCAAGCTGGCCGTCCCGCGCGAGGCGGTGATCGGGCTGCGCGGGGGCCGCACCACCGCGGAGCCGGTCGACGACCCGCCCGTCGTGGAGACCACCGACCGCAGCGCGACCCTGGTGGACCGCGCGGCAGCCGGGGCGGCCTACGAGCTGGTCCACCGCACCGAGCTGCTGCTCGACCACTGGGGAGAGGAGCCGCCGGGCGTGCTGCGGCAGGGCGGCGTGGGCGTGCGCGACCTGCGCGGGCTCGCCGACCTCCTGCACGCCGACGAGCGCACCGCGGCGCTGGTGGTCGAGGTGGCCGCCGCGGCGGGGCTGGTCGGCCGGGGCGCCGCCGGGCGGGTCGAGGACGCCTGGCTGCCCACCGACGCCTCCGACCGCTGGCGGTCCCGCGGGCTGGCCGAGCGGTGGGCCGACCTCGCCGACGCGTGGCTGCACACCGACCGCCTGCCGGGGCTCGTGGGCGCGCGGGTGCAGGGCAAGCCGGTCAACGCGCTGGCGCCCGACCTCGCGCCGCCGTGGGCCGCGGACACCCGGCGCGCCACCCTCCAGGTGCTCGCCGGGATCGAGCCCGGCCGCGTGCTCGCGACCTCCGACGGGCTGCCCTCGGTGGTGGCGCACCTGCGCTGGCTGCGGCCGCGCCGGCCCTCCGCGCGCGACGAGACCGTGGCCTGGACGGTCGAGGAGGCCGCAGCGCTGGGGGTCGTCGGGCTCGGCGGCCTCTCCTCGCACGGTCGCGCCCTGCTCGACCCCGGCCCCGAGGCGGCGGCCGCGACGCTCGCCCCGCTGATGCCGGCGCCGGTCGACCACGTGCTGCTGCAGGCCGACCTCACTGCGGTCGCCCCCGGTCCGCTGGAGCAGCGCCTCGCCCACGAGCTCGCGACCGTGGCCCACGTCGAGTCGCGCGGTGGGGCCACCGTCTACCGCTTCACCGAGGCGTCGGTGCGGCACGCCTTCGACGTGGGCTGGTCGGCCCACGAGGTGCACGACGTCATCGCCCGTGCGGCGCGCACCGACGTGCCGCAGCCGCTGCGCTACCTCGTCGACGACGTGGCCCGCACCCACGGCACGGTGCGGCTCGGGGTGGCCGAGTCCTTCGTGCGCAGCGACGACGAGGCGGCCCTCGCCGCGCTCGCAGCCGACCCGCGCTCGCTCGGGCTCGGCCTGCGTCGCATCGCTCCCACCGTGCTGGTCAGCCCACTGCCGGCCGACGAGCTCCTCCCGCTGCTGCGCGAGGCCGGGCTCTCCCCGGTCGTGGAGTCCGCCGACGGGGTGGTCCAGGTGGCGCGGCGCGAGGCCCACCGTGCCCGGCAGGGACTCGTCGACGCCCGCGTCCCGTCCGGGGCGACCGCCGCCCGGGTCGTCTCCCGCGCCAGCGCCACGGCCGCTGCGATCCGCGCCGGGGACCGCGCGGCCGCCGTACGTCCTCCGGCGCGGGGGGACCGGCAGACGCCGGCCTCCGCGCTCGCGGTGCTGCGCGAGGCGGCCGAGCGGGAGGCGACCGTCGTCATCGGCTACGTCGACGACGACGGCACGATCCACGACCGCGTGGTCGACCCGGTCGCGGCCGACGGGGGCCGCCTGCGCGCCTACGACCACCGCAGCGACCGCACCCGCGCCTTCGCGGTGCACCGGATCAAGTCCGTGCGCGAGGTCACCGAGGACGGCTGAGCCCGCCGCCGTACCGTGGCCCCATGACCGACCCCGCGACACCCGAGCCCGACACCAAGGACTGGACCCACGTCCTCACCGGCGGCTGCGCGGAGTGCGGGTTCGACCCGACCCGCGACGAGCGCACGACCGGGGCCTGGGTGCGCACGTCACTGCCGCGCTGGCAGGCCGTGCTGGCCCGCCCCGGCGCGACGGTGCGGCCGGCGCCCGAGGTCTGGTCGCCGACGGAGTACGCCGCGCACGTCGTCGACGTGTTCCTGCTGTTCCGGGCGCGGCTCGAGCTGATGGTGGCCGACGACGCCCCGGCCGACGGGGCGGCCTTCGACGACTGGGACCAGGACGAGACCGCGTTGGCGCGACGCTACTGGGAGCGCGAGCCGGCCGAGGTCGCCGAGGAGCTGGTCGTCGCCGGCACCGCCCTGGCCGACGCCTTCGACGCGGTGCCCGCCGACCGGTGGGACCGGCTCGGCCTGCGCGGCAACGGGTCGGTCTTCACCACCGCGAGCTTCGCGGCCTACCTGCGCCACGACGTGGAGCACCACCTGGCGGACGTCGGCGGCTGACCCGCCGGCCGGCTCAGCCGGCGACGTAGACCTTGCGGATGGTCTCGGTGACCCGCCACTCGGTCCGCTCGCCTGCGTGGAGCCGGACCATCGAGCCCGGGCCGAGGTCGAGCCGCTCGCCCCGGTCGACGAAGACCACCTCGCCGGACCCGGACAGCACCACGAACACCTCGTCGACCTCGACGTCGGTGACCACGCCCGGGGTGATCTCCCAGACCCCGACCTCGGCGCCGGCCACCTCGCCGAACACGTCGGCGCGGACCACCGGCCTGCCGCTGACCACCGAGCCGGGGTCGAGGTCGGTCTCGGAGAGCCTGATCCGGCGGGCGTCGCCGACGTAGGGCCGGGTCACGAGTCGAACCCCAGTCCCAGCCGGTCCAGGGAGCGCAGCCACAGGTTGCGCCGGCCCTGGCGGTGGTCGGCGCGAGCCAGCGACCAGCGGGTGGCCTGGATGCCGACGGACGCGACCGGCTCGGGCGGGAAGGGCACGGGGAGCCGTCGCACCATCTCCAGCTCGGTGCGCTCGGTCCGCTCCCCCGCCAGCAGGTCGAGCAGCACGTCGGCGGCGAACCGCGTCGCGCCGACGCCGAGGCCGGTGAACCCGGCGGCGTGGGCGACCCGGCCCTGCTTGGCCAGGGCGTAGAACGCGCAGAACCGGGTCGAGGTGTCGATCGGGCCGGCCCACCGGTGGCTGACCCGGACCCCCTCGAGCTGGGGGAACGTGGTGAGCAGGTGGCTGACCAGCCTGCGGTGCGACTCGGGCCGGTGCTCGTGGTCCGCGCGCACCCGCTTGCCGAAGCGGTAGACCGCGTCGTAGCCGCCGAACAGGATCCGGTCGTCGGCACTGAGCCGGTAGTAGTGGAAGTGGTTGGCCAGGTCGTCCATCCCCTGGCGGTCGCCCCACCCGATCGCCGCCTTCTGCTCGGCGGTCAGCGGCTCGGTCATGACGGCGTAGTCGTAGACCGGGATGGTGAACGCGCGGTGGCGCCGCAGCAGCGCCGGGAAGACGTTGGTGCCGAGCGCGACCCGGTCCGCGCGGACCGATCCCCGGTCCGTCACGACCGTGACCGGGCCGGAGCGACCGGCGTCGAGGCGGGTCACCGGCGAGTCCTCGAACAGCTCCACGCCGAGGTCGGAGGCGACCCGCCCGAGCTCGCGGACCAGCTTGACCGGGTGGACCAGCGCGGTGTCGTCGGCGAGGTAGCCGGCGAGGTACGTCGGGCTGTCCACCTCCGCGCGGACCTCCTCGCGCGAGAGCAGCCGGCCGTGCCCGTCGGCGGCCATCTCCTGCAGCCACGCCACCTGGTGCGGCTCGACGGCGACGCTGATCTCGCCGGTGCGCTCGAGGTCGACGTCCATGCCGTGGCGGGCGACGGTCTTCTCGATGCCGAGGAGGTTCTCGCGGCCGAGCCGAGCGAGGACGTCGTACTCCTCGGGCCAGCGCTGGCGGCCGTTGTCCTCGCCGTGGGTCAGGGACTCGCTGCAGAACCCACCGTTGCGCCCCGACGCCGCCCAGCCGAGGCGACGGGCCTCGAGCAGCACGACCCGCCGGCCGGGGTCGCGCTCCTTGGCGCGCACCGCGGTCCACAGGCCGGTGTAGCCACCGCCCACGACGACCAGGTCGGCGGTGTGGTCGCCTCGCAGCGCCGGGCGCCCCGGCACCGGGGCGTCGTCCTGCCAGAAGCAGCGGTCGACCACCCCGGCGAGCGCGTCGTCGACCAGCCGCGGGTCCGGCGCGAGCCGTTCGAAGACGGTCGGCTCAGCCGTCGACATGGGCGTCGCCCACACTCAGGGCGGCATCGAGGATCGCCAGGCCCTCACGGGCCTCGTCCGCGGTGATGGTGCACGGCGGCACCACGTGGATCCGGTTGAAGTTGGCGAACGGCAGCAGGCCGCCCTTCTTGCACGCCGCGACGACCTCGTTCATCGCCGGGCTGGTGCCGCCGTACGGCGCGAGCGGCGCCTTGGTGGCGCGGTCGCTGACCAGCTCCACGGCCCAGAAGACCCCGAGACCGCGCACGTCGCCGACGCACGGGTGCCTGTCCTGGATCTCGCGCAGGCCGGGCCCGATCACGTCGCGACCGACCTCGTCGGCGTGCTCGACGATGCCCTCGTCGCGCATCGCCCCGATCGTCGCGACGGCGGCCGCGCAGGCGAGCGGGTGCCCCGAGTAGGTCAGTCCACCCGGGTAGACCCGCTGCGCGAAGGTCTCGGTGATCGCGTCGCTGACGATGACGCCACCGAGCGGGACGTAGCCGGAGTTGACGCCCTTGGCGAAGGTGACCAGGTCGGGCACGACGTCGTAGCGGTCGAGCGCCAGCCAGCGGCCGGTGCGGCCGAACCCGGCCATCACCTCGTCGAGCACCATGACGATGCCGTGCTCGTCGCAGATCTCGCGGACCCCGGCGAGGTAGCCCGGCGGCGGCGGCATGATGCCCGCGGTGCCAGGAATTGTCTCCAAGACAATTGCTGCGACCGTCTGCGGGCCCTCGAGCTCGACGGTGCGGCGCAGGTGGCGCAGCGCGCGCTCGCACTCCTCCGCCTCGGTCGTGGCGTCGAACTCCGAGCGGTAGAGGAACGGCCCGAAGAAGTGGGCCGTGCCGGCGTTGCCGTAGTCACTGGCCCACCGACGCGGGTCGCCGGTGACGTTGACCGCGACGTTGGTGCCGCCGTGATAGCTGCGGTAGCGCGAGAGGACCTTGATGCGTCCGGTGTGCAGGCGGGCCATGCGCACCGCGTGCTCGACCGCCTCCGCCCCGCCCCCGGTGAAGAACACGTGCTCCAGGCCGTCCGGCGCGAGACCGGCGACCAGGTGGGCCGCCTCGGAGCGAGCGTCGTTGGCGTGCTGCGGGGCGATCGTGCACAGCCGGGCGGCCTGGTCCTGGATCGCCTTGACCACCCGCGGGTGCTGGTGGCCGATGTTGGTGAAGACCAGCTGCGAGGAGAAGTCGAGGTAGCCCGCGCCCCGGTCGTCCCAGATCCGTGATCCCTCGGCACGCTCGACCACCATCGGGTCGAGCGTGGCCTGGGCGGACCAGGAGTGGAAGACGTGGGCACGGTCCAGGTCGTACGCGCGGCTCATCGCTGCTCCTCGTGGATCGAGCTCGTCGAGATCACTTGTTCTGCGGGAAGGCGAGCTCGAGCCCGCCGGTGGGCTTGACGGCCGGGTCGGACCACCGCGAGGTGACCACCTTGCCGCGGGTGAAGAAGTGCACACCCTCGACGCCGTGGGCGTGGGTGTCGCCGAACAGCGAGCTCTTCCAGCCCCCGAAGGAGTAGTAGGCCATCGGCACCGGGATCGGCACGTTGATCCCGATCATGCCGACCTCGACGTCGAGCTCGAACTTGCGCGCGGCCCCCCCGGAGGAGGTGAACAGCGCGACGCCGTTGCCGTACTGGTTGGCGTTGACCAGGGCGACCGCCTCGTCGTAGGTCTTCGCCCGGACCACGGACAGCACCGGACCGAAGATCTCCTCGGTGTAGATCGACATCTCGGGGGTCACCTGGTCGAACAGCGTGGGCCCGAGCCAGAAGCCGTCGCCCGAGCCGTCGGCCTGGACCTCGCGGCCGTCCACGACGACCTTGGCGCCGGCTGCCTCGCCCTCCTCGACGTACGCCGCCACCTTGTCGCGGTGCGCCCGGGTCACCAGAGGACCCATGTCGCAGCCCCGGGTGCCGTCGCCGGTGCGCAGCCCCCGGGTGCGGTCGGCGATCTTGGCGACGAGGTCGTCGGCGACCGGGCCGACCGCGACCAGCACCGAGATCGCCATGCAGCGCTCCCCCGCGGAGCCGAACCCGGCACTGACCGCCTGGTCGGCGGCGAGGTCGAGGTCGGCGTCGGGCAGCACCACCATGTGGTTCTTGGCGCCACCGAGGGCCTGCACGCGCTTGCCGTGCCGGGTCGCGGTCTCGTAGACGTAGCGCGCGACCGGGGTGGACCCGACGAAGCTGACCGCCTTGACGTCGGGGTGCTCGAGCAGCGCGTCGACGGCCTCCTTGTCGCCCTGCAGCACGTTGAAGACCCCGTCGGGAAGCCCGGCCTCACGCCACAGCTCGGCCATCCAGACCGAGGCGGAGGGGTCCTTCTCGCTGGGCTTGAGCACGACGGCGTTGCCCGCGGCGATGGCCA
The DNA here is from genome assembly GCA_963811385.1 of uncultured Actinomycetota bacterium. Taxonomy (GTDB): domain Bacteria; phylum Actinomycetota; class Actinomycetes; order Propionibacteriales; family Nocardioidaceae; genus Marmoricola_A. The sequence goes on from CAWEQX010000017.1 coordinate 500,660, forward strand.
GCGGGAAGAACCACATCGGCACCATGGCCGGGAAGTTGAACGGGCTGATCACCCCGACGACGCCGAGCGCCTGGCGCTTGGAGTGCACGTCGACGCCGGTCGAGACCTGCTCGGAGTAGCCGCCCTTGAGCAGGTGCGGGATGCCGCAGGCGAACTCCACGACCTCCAGGCCGCGGGCCACCTCGCCGGCGGCGTCGGCCAGGACCTTGCCGTGCTCGGCGGTGATGATCGCGGCCAGCTCCTCCTTGCGGGCGTTGAGCAGCTCGCGGAAGCGGAAGACCACCTGGGTGCGCGCGGTGACCGACGTCTCCGCCCATGCCCGCGACGCCGCCTGCGCCGAGGCGATCACGCGGTCGGCGTCGGCCCGAGAGGCGAAGGCGACGCGGCGGGTCACCTCCCCCGTGGCCGGGTTGGTGACGTCGCCGGAGCGCGTGGAGTCACCGGAGAAGGGAGCGTTGTCGAGCCAGTGCGTGACCGTGTCGTGCATGAGCACAGCCTGCCCTGGATCCGTCGCCGATACCAGTCCGTCCCACCGATTCCTGCCCACTTCATGGTGAGCACCGACGGAATCGCCCGTCAGGGCACGAAGGCGAGGAAGAGGGGCGCGGTGAGGACGTCGAGGGGGGTCGCCCCCGGTCGAGACCAGCTCCTCGAGCGTCGGCGAGAGGGTCTCGGCCGGCCCGACGACGGAGACCGGGCACACCAGCAGCGCCGGGCCGGCCCGGGTGGTGTCGAACGACGGGGAGGGCGACCGACCGGGACGGGTTCGTCGGGGAGGGCCACGAGGCCGACCCGGGGAGGACCGGGGTCAGGAGGTGGGCTGGACGACCACCGGAGCCACCGGGATCCGGATGCCCTCGTGCTCGAGGCGGGCCTTGATCCGCTCGCGCATCTCACGGGAGACCCGCCACTGCTCGAGCGGCGCGGTCTTGAGCGCCAGCCGCACGAGGACGCGGTCGGCGTTGAGCGCCTCGACGCCCCACACCTCCGGCTGCTCGATGATCACCTGGTGGTAGTCCTCGTCCTGCCACATCGCGTCGGCCACCTCCTGCAGGACCTGCCTGACCCGGTGGAGGTCGGACTCGTAGCCGACCGCGACGTCGAGGACCGCCCGGGCCCAGTTCTGGCTGGAGTTGCCGACCCGCAGGATCTCGCCGTTGCGGACGTACCAGACGGTGCCGTTGATGTCCCGCAGCCGGGTGATCCGTAGTCCGACCGCCTCGACGGTGCCGGTGGCCTCGCCGAGGTCGACCACGTCGCCGACGCCGTACTGGTCCTCGACGAGCATGAAGATGCCGGACAGGAAGTCCTTGACCAGCGCCTGCGCGCCGAAGCCCAGGGCCAGGCCGACCACACCGGCCGAGGCCAGGATCGGTGCCACGTTCACGTGCACCTCGGCCAGGCACATGATCAGGACCACGCCGAAGATCAGCCCGCTGGCGATGCTCTTGAGCAGCGAGCCCAGGCTCTTGGCGCGCTGGGCGCGGCGCGAGCGCAGGTGCACGTCGCCCTCGGCGCTGCTGCGCCCGAACGAGCCGAGCCTGGAGGGCAGCACGCCGTCCTGGGCGTGGTCGACCACCCGGTCGATGCTGCGGTGGGCGAGCCACCGCACGACCGCACCGCCCACGAGGAGCAGCACGATGGTGACCACGGGCACGAGCGCGTGCTCGACGAACCACTCCGAGGCCTTGGCCGCGTCGACGTTGCCGGTCCAGGACAGGACCGACCGGCAGGGGTTGAGGATCCCCTTGCCGCAGGTCGGGTTGTCGGCGTGCGCGGGCGACTGGGACAGGACGGCGGTGAACGGCATGATCACCTCAGGCTAGGGAACGCCCCGGCGCGCGTCGAACTCCTGGACCGTGAGTCCCCACACGCCCACTCCGTAGGCTTGCCCGGTGAACGACGGCCCCCTCATCGTCCAGTCGGACAAGACCCTCCTGCTCGAGGTGGACCACGAGAGGGCGGCGGAGTGCCGCCGCGCGATCGCGCCCTTCGCCGAGCTCGAGCGCAGCCCCGAGCACGTCCACACCTACCGCCTGACCCCCTTGGGACTGTGGAACGCCCGCGCCGCGGGGCACGACGCCGAGCAGGTCGTCGACACCCTGCTCACCTACAGTCGCTACGCCGTCCCCCACGCGCTGCTGGTCGACGTCGCCGAGACCATGGACCGCTACGGCCGCCTGCGCCTGGAGAAGCACCCGGCCCACGGGCTGGTGCTGGTCTCGACCGACCGCGCGGTCTTCGAGGAGGTCGTGCGGGCCAAGAAGGTCGCCGGCATGCTCGGCGACCGCGTGGAGGAGCTCACCGCGGTCGTCCACCCCTCCGAGCGCGGCAACCTCAAGCAGGCCCTGCTCAAGCTCGGCTGGCCGGCGGAGGACTACGCGGGCTACGTCGACGGCGAGGCGCACCGGATCGACCTCGAGCAGACCGGCTGGGAGCTGCGCGGCTACCAGAGCGAGGCGGTCGAGTCGTTCTGGCACGGCGGCTCCGGCGTCGTGGTGCTCCCCTGCGGCGCCGGCAAGACCATCGTCGGCGCGGCTGCCATGGCCCAGGCCAAGGCGACCACGTTGATCCTGGTGACCAACACGGTCTCCGCCCGCCAGTGGCGCGACGAGCTGGTCCGGCGCACCTCGCTGACCGAGGAGGAGATCGGCGAGTACTCCGGCGCCAAGAAGGAGATCCGTCCGGTCACCATCGCGACCTACCAGGTGATGACCACGCGCCGCAAGGGCGTCTACTCCCACCTCGAGCTGCTCGACGCCCGCGACTGGGGCCTCATCGTGTACGACGAGGTCCACCTCCTGCCCGCGCCGATCTTCCGCATGACCGCGGATCTCCAGGCCCGCCGGCGCATCGGCCTCACCGCGACGCTGGTGCGCGAGGACGGCCGCGAGGGCGACGTCTTCTCGTTGATCGGCCCCAAGCGCTACGACGCCCCGTGGAAGGACATCGAGTCGCAGGGCTGGATCGCGCCCGCGGACTGCGTCGAGGTCCGGGTCTCGCTGCCCGACGGCGAGCGCATGGTCTACGCCACCGCCGAGCCCGAGGAGCGCTACCGCCTCGCCGCCTGCACGCGCGGCAAGACCCGGCTGACCAGGCGGATCGTGGACCTGCACCCGGGCGAGCCGACGCTGGTGATCGGGCAGTACCTCGACCAGCTCGACGAGATCGGGGCCGAGCTGGACGCGCCGGTGATCAAGGGCGAGACCCCGGTCAAGGAGCGCGAGCGACTGTTCCAGGCCTTCCGCACCGGAGAGGAGCGGCTGCTGGTGGTCTCCAAGGTGGCCAACTTCTCCGTCGACCTGCCCTCGGCGACGGTCGCGATCCAGGTCTCCGGCTCGTTCGGGTCACGCCAGGAGGAGGCACAGCGTCTCGGCCGGCTGCTGCGACCCAAGGACGACGGCCGGTCGGCCCGGTTCTACACCCTGGTCACCCGCGACACCGTCGACGCGGAGTTCGCCCAGCACCGCCAGCGGTTCCTCGCCGAGCAGGGCTACGCCTACTCGATCCTCGACGAGCACGACCTCTGACCCGGGCGGCTGCTCAGCGCAGGCGCAGACAGCCGGAGACGTCGGGCTCCCAAGGCAGCCGGGCGTCGGCGGCGACGCGCTCGTCGAGGGCGGCCGCGACGTCCTCGGGCCACGGCGCCGTCCGCCGCGTGTCCATGTCGATGTGGAGGAAGACCTCCTCCATCACGAAGCTCAGCCGCTGGTGGCTCTCGTCGAGCAGGTAGACCAGCGCGTGCCCGGCCCGCTCCGAGCGTCCGAGCAGGCGCACCCGCGCCGACATCCGGTCACCGGTCCGCAGCTCGGCGACGTAGGTCAGGTGGTGCTCCGCGGAGAAGCAGGCGTGCCCCTGGGCGGGCCAGCCCTTGACGATGCCCTGCGCGACCAGCGACTCGTCCAGCCCCTCGCTGGCGATGCCGGTGTAGTGCCGGACGTTGAGGTGTCCGTTGGCGTCCTCGAAGGCGGTGGGGACCGGCTGGGAGACGTGGGCCGGCAGGGCCACGAGCTGCTCGTACGTCGGGCGGGGGGTGCTCATGGCGCGACCCTACCTGCGCCGATCCTGCCCCTCGACAGGTGAGCGGACCCGGGCGCACAGTGGCCCATGGCCACCTCGAGCTCCGCGGAGGACCGCATCCTCGTCCTGCTGCGCCACGGCAAGTCCGACTGGTCGGTCGACGCCTGCGACGCGGACCGGCCGCTGACCAGGCGCGGTCGCCGGCAGGCCGCCGAGGCGGGCCGGTGGCTGGCCCGCCACGTCCCGGTCGACCTGGCGATCGTCTCCACCGCCACGCGGGCGCAGCAGACCTGGCGGGTGGTGCGCGAGGAGATGCCGCGCACCACACCCTGCCGGGAGTCCTCGGCCCTCTACAGCCACGACGGGGCGGAGGTGCTCCGCGTGGTGCGCTCGCTGCCCGACGTCGCCCGGTGCGTCGTGCTGGTCGGGCACAACCCGGCCTTCGAGGAGGCCGTCGACCGGCTCACCGGCGAGCTGGTCGAGCTCCCCACGTCGGCGATGGCCGTCGTACGCCTCGCGGAGTGGTCGGACGCGGGCACCACGCCGGGCACCCTGGAGTCGCACGGGCGCCCTTCGGCCTGACCGTAGGGTCGGAGCGTGGACGATCCGTTGCTCACCGCCCGCGCCGCGGTGCTCCACGACCTGGAGAGCACGTGCGGCGCCGACGCCCACCTGGTCTCGCTCCTCGAGGACGCCGTCGAGACGCGGCGCTGGTGGGTCGAGCAGTGGCCCCAGGGCCGGGTGTATGCCGCCGGGCTGGTCGCCCAGGACGTGCAGGACGCGCTGCTCGACGAGATCGGGCGCTGGCCGCTGTGCCACTCCTGCGCTGACGAGGAGCCGCACGCGCTCTACATCCAGCCCGAGATCGGCGGCCCCGACCCGGTGTGGTTCTGCGAGGTCAGCGGCACCCCGATCGCGCCGCTCGGCACGCTGGGCCCCTAGGCCACCCGGCTCAGCACCCACTCGACCAGCGGCCGCCCGGCCCGCCAGTCCTTGCGGACCAGGTCGAGCAGCGCCGGGGTGTGCACGACCTCGGCGAAGCCGTAGTCCTTGGCGAAGGTCATCGACCTGTGCCGCAGCAGGTCGATGCGCGGGTGGTCCGCGCCGTACCCCCGCGGCGTGGTCCTGAGCGTGTCCCCGCCGAGCTCCCAGCCGGCCTGCTGCAGCCGCCTGACGATCCGCAGCAGCTCCGCCCCGTCGAGGTCGTCGTCGATGCCCCGGCGGATGGCGGCCAGGGGCTCCTTCTCGGCGTGGTAGTAGCCGACGCCCACCCGCACGCCGGCCGCCGAGACCTGGACGTACCAGCCCGTCGCGGGACCGGCCTGCACGAAGCCGCCCTGGTGGGTCTTGTAGGGCGTCTTGTCCTTGGCGAACCGCACGTCGCGGTAGGGCCGGAACACCTTGGCCTCGCCGAACTCCGGCTCCAGCGCCGCACAGAGCGCCGCCATCGGGGCGCGCACCGCCTCGTCGTACGTCGCCCTGTGGGCCTCCCAGAACGACTTGGTGTTGTCCACCTCGAGGTCGTCGTAGAAGTCCAGCGCCGCGACCGGGAAACCCTCGAAGCCAGTCATGCTCCCGACCCTAGGCGCGCGTTCAATTCCGGCCACAAGAGCGCTCTTCGTCGACAGGTGCGTCGACACGCGACGAACTTCGTCCATACGGACGTGGTGGGACGGGTGGCGCTGCGACACGTGTCGAAACTCGTCCACAGGGACGACCTCGTGCGCGTGTCGGGCCCACCGACGTCGAAGAGCGCTCTTGTGGACGACCTCGTGCGCGTGTCGCGGGCAGCCACGTCGAAGAGCGCTCTTGTGGACGAACTTCGACGGGCGCGGCGCGGGTACGCCGGCGGCGGCGGGACGGGTACGCCGGCGGCGGCGGGACGGGTACGCCGGCGGCGGCGGGACGGGTACGCCGGCGGCGGCGGGACGCGGACGAGGAACGAGGAGGGTGCCGGCCCGAGCCGTGCCCCCTCCTCGCCCGGTCGGCGGGACGCCGCACTCAGCCCCGGCGCCCCCAGAGCCAGCGCAGGACGACGAGCGCGACAACGCCCGCCAGGATCTGCTTGCCGTACATCCGCGCGATCACCGGCAGGACCGTGGCCCCGAGGTCGACCGCGTCGTCGGCCTTGGCCGGCGCCGGACGCGGCGCAGCGGTCGGTCGGGCCGCCGCGGGCTGGGCCGTCGGACCGGGGTCAGGACGAGCCGCTGCGGTGCCGGGGTCGGGCTCCGGGGTCGGCGGAGTCGCCTCCGCCGCCTCGGCACCGACCGCCGCGCCCTCGGTCGTCTCGGCGTCCGCGACCGGGTCGTCGGCGCCGACCGGTGGCGGGGCCGACGCGCCGACCCTGCTCTGCAGGCACTCGACGAACTGCCCGAGCAGCTTGTCGCTGACCTCCTGCATCATGCGGGCGCCGAACTGCGCCGGCTTGCCGGTGATCGACAGGTCCGTCGTGACGTCGACCCGCGAGGTGGAGGCGTCCTCGGCGGCGAAGGCCATGGTGACCGTCGCCCCCGCGGTGCCGTTGCCCCGCTTGTCCTTGCCCTTGGCCTCCAGCCGCATCCGGTGAGCCTCGTCGTCGCGCTCGAGGATCTCACCGTGGCCGGAGTACTGCAGCGCCACCGGACCCAGCTTGACCTTGGCGGTGCCCTTGAAGGTCTCGCCGTCGGACTCGGTGACCGTCGCGCCCGGGAAGCACTCGGCCACCGACGCGAGGTCACCGAACGTCGACCAGGTCTCCTCCAGCCCGGCCGGGACGGTGAAGCTGTGCTTCAGCTCCACGCGCTCACGCCCCCGCCGCCGCGAGCACCGCGCGGCGGGCCAGCACCGGCGCGATCTCCTTGCGGTAGTCGGCGTTGCCGTTGAGGTCGGTCGGCGGCGAGGTGCCCTCGGCCACGGACGCGACCGCCTGGCGTACGGCGTCCTCGCTCGCCGAGGTGCCCGCCAGCGCCTGCTCGACCGAGGTGGCGCGCAGCGGCCGGTCGCCCATGTTGGTCAGCCCGACCCGCGCCTCGCTGATCGTGCCGCCCTCGGCCTTGACCGTGGCCGCGACCGCGACGATCGCCCACTGGTGCGCGACCCGCACGAACTTCTCGTAGTGCGCGCCCCAGCCGGTGTGCTTGGGGAACCGGATCGCCACCAGCAGCTCGCCCTCGTCGACCGCGGTCTCGAACAGGCCCTTGAAGAACTCCGAGGCCGGGACCTCGCGCTCCCCACCGGACCCGGCGACCACCATCGTCGCCTCGAGCGCCAGCGTCGCCGCGCCGACGTCCCCGGCGGGGTCGGCGTGGGCGACCGAGCCGCCCAGCGTGCCCCGGTGGCGGATCTGCGGGTCGGCGATGGTCTCGACGACCTTGTGCAGCAGGAGCAGGTGCTCCTGCACGCCGGCATCGTCCAGGACGTCCTGGTAGGTCGTCATCGCGCCGATGCGGATCGAGTCGCCCTCGTCGCTGACGCCGCGCAGCGACTCCACCTTGCCGAGGTCGATCAGCACCTCGGGGGCGTTCATCCGCATCCGCATGACCGGCAGCAGGCTCTGCCCGCCGGCGATCACCTTGCCGTCGTCGCCGGCCTCGGCGATCGCGGACAGCGCCTCCTCGACCGTCGTGGGCGCCTGGTAGTCGAACGCTGCGGGGATCACTGGCCGCTCCCCTCACCCGTGCCGGCGGCGGGATCGGCGTTGCCGACCCCCTCCTCGAAGTGCGGCTGGGCCGCCGGGGTGGTCGACTCGACCTCGCCCGCGCTCCGGATCGCGCGGAACACGCGCTCCGGGGTGCACGGCATCCGGACGTCGTCGACGCCCATCGGCCGCAGCGCGTCGACCACGGCGTTGACCACCGCCGGCGTCGAGGCGATGCAGCCCGCCTCGCCGACGCCCTTGGTGCCCAGCGAGGTGTAGGTCGACGGGGACGTCGTGTGCCCGGTCTTGAACGAGATCGTGTCGGCCGCCGTCGGCAGGGTGTAGTCGACGAACGAGGCGCTCATCAAGGTCCCGGACTCGTCGTACACCGCCTCCTCCCACAGTGCCTGCGCGATGCCCTGGACGAGGCCGCCGTGCACCTGCCCGGCGACGATGAGCGGGTTGATGATGTTGCCGATGTCGTCGACGCAGACGTAGGACCGCATCGAGGTCGCCCCGGTCTCGGTGTCGACCTCCATCGCGCACAGATGGGTGCCGTGCGGGAAGGAGAAGTTCTCCGGGTCGAAGGCCGCCGCCGCGTCGAGCGTCGGCTCGAGCCCGGCGGGCAGGTCGTGCGCGGTGAACGCCGCGGTCGCCAGCTCGGTGATCGCGACGCCCTTGTCGGTGCCCTTGACCGAGAACGAGCCGCCGGAGAACTCGAGGTCGTCCTCGTTGGCCTCGAGCACGTGCGCGGCGATCTTCTTGGCCTTGTCGATCACCTTGTCGGCGGCCCGCACCAGCGCCTCGCCACCGACGACCAGCGAGCGTGAGCCGTAGGAGTCCAGACCGCGCACGGAGACCTGGGTGTCGCCGTGCAGCACCTCGACGTCCTCGAACGGCACGCCCAGCTTGTCGGCCACGATCTGCGACCACGCGGTCTCGTGTCCCTGGCCGTGCGGCGAGGTGCCCGTGATCACCTCGACCTTGCCGGTCGCGAGCATCCGGATCTCGGCGTTCTCCCAGCCTCCGGCGCCGTAGTTGAGCTGGCCCAGGATCCGCGAGGGCGCGAGCCCGCACATCTCGGTGAAGGTGGAGATGCCGATCCCCAGCTGCACCGGGTCGCCGCTCTCCCTGCGCCTCTTCTGCTCCGCCCTCAGCTCGTCGTAGCCGAACATCTCCGTGGCCTTGGCGGTGGCCTCCTCGTAGTTGCCCGAGTCGTAGGTCATGCCCGCGACCGTGGTGAACGGGAACTCCTCGTGCTTGATCCAGTTCATCTCACGGACCTCGAGCGGGTCCCTGCCGAGCTCGGCGGCCAGCTCGTCCATCAGCCGCTCGATCGCGAAGGTCGCCTCCGGCCGGCCGGCGCCGCGGTAGGCGTCGACGTAGGTCTTGTTGGTGTAGATGTTGTTGGTCGTGAAGCGGTAGGCGTCGAACTTGTAGATCGAGTTGAACATCCACGCCCCGAGCACGGGCACCCCGCCGCCGACGAGCGCGGCGTACGCGCCGAGGTCGGCGAGCAGGTCGACCTTGAGGCCGGTGACCCGGCCCTCCTTGGTCGCGGCGAGGGTCAGCCGCTGGATCTGGTCGCGACCGTGGTGGCCGGAGACCAGCGACTCGCTGCGGGTCTCGGTCCACTTGACCGGCTTGCCGAGCTTGCGCGCCGCGAGCCAGACCAGCCACTCCTCGGCGGCCACCGCGAGCTTGCCGCCGAAGCCGCCACCCACGTCGGGGGCGATCACCCGGATCTTGGACTCGGGTACGCCGGTCGTCGCGGCGAGCGCGAAGCGCAGGATGTGCGGGACCTGGGTCGCCGACCACATCGTGATCTGCTCGCCGGTCGGGTCGACCACGCAGGAGCGCGGCTCCATGAAGGCCGGGATGAGCCGCTGGTTGACGTACTCCCGCTCGATCACGATGCCCTCGCGGCGAGCCGTCTCGATCGTCTCGTCGACGTCGCTGCCCGAGCCCTGGGCGGCCGAGTCCAGGGTCCACACGGCGGAGACGTTGGTGCCGAGGTCGGGGTGCACGAGCACCTCGTCGGCTGCCGCCTTGCGCAGGTCGACCACCGCGGGCTGCTCGTCGTACTCGACCTCGACCAGCTCGGCCGCGTCGCGCGCGGCGGACGCGGAGCGCGCCACCACCATGGCGACGATCTCGCCGGCGAAGGCGACGCGGCCGACGGCCATCGGGTTGTGCTGCGGCGACTTCTGCTCGTCGCTCAGCGGCCACGCGGTGATCAGGACGCCCTGCTCGTCGGCGATCTCCTCCCCGGTGAAGACGGCCACGACGTTGTCGGCGGCCTTGGCCGCCGCGGTGTCGATGGAGGTGATGTCGGCGCGGGCGAAGGGGCTGCGGACCATCGAGACGTGCAGCATGCCGGGCAGCTGCAGGTTGTCGGTCCACTTGGTGCGCCCGGTGATCAGGCGCTGGTCCTCCTTGCGGCGACGGGCGAGCCCGATCTCGCCGGGACGCTCGGTCGTGGCGGTCATGCCGCACCGCCGGAGAAGGACGGGACGTCGTCGACCTGCTGGCCGGAGCAGGTCTGCACGGCGCGGACGATGTGCTGGTAGCCGGTGCACCGGCACAGGTTGCCCTCGAGGCCCTCGCGGATCTCCTGCTCCGACGGCGAAGGGTTCTCGTTGAGCAGGTCGATCGACTGCATGATCATGCCGGGGGTGCAGTAGCCGCACTGCAGCGCGTGGCACTCGCGGAAGGCCTCCTGCATGGGGTGGAGCTCGCCGTCCTGGGCGAGCCCCTCGATGGTGGTGACCTCGTGGCCGTCGGCCTGCACGGCCAGGACGTTGCAGCTCTTCACGCTGCGCCCGTCGAGGTGCACGGTGCACGCACCGCAGTTGCTGGTGTCGCAGCCGACGACGGTGCCCGTCTTGCCGAGCTGCTCGCGGAGGTAGTGGACCAGCAACGTTCGTGGTTCTACGTCGTCGGTGTACTTCGCCCCATCCACGGTGACGCTGATCCGCATCAGACCTCCAAGGTCGTGTGACGTGTCATTGGAGGTCATTCCTACCTGGCTGTGACCACCCTCACAAGGGTTGCGTGACGCTGCCGGGACGAGATTTCACCTCGGGGCTCCGCCGGGTTCAGCCTGGGACGACGTCGTGCGCCGCGTGGTGGATGCGGCCCTGCAGCAGGCCGAGCCGCTCGCCTCGTCCCCCCCACCTCAGCGCGATGATCTCCGCGGCGATCGAGACCGCCGTCTCCTCCGGGGTCCGTGCCCCCAGGTCGAGGCCGATCGGCGACGACATCCGGGCCAGCTCGTCCTCGGTGAGCCCGGCCTCGCGCAGCCGCTCCAGCCGGTCGTGGTGGGTCTGGCGTGACCCCATCGCGCCGAGGTAGGCGACCTCGGGCAGACGCAGCGCCACCTCGAGCAGCGGCACGTCGAACTTCGGGTCGTGGGTGAGCACGGCCAGGACCGTGCGCCGGTCGATGCGCCCGGCCTCGGCCTCGGCGGCGAGGTACTTGTGCGGCCAGGACACGACCACCTCGTCGGCCTCGGGGAAGCGCGTCGCGGTGGCGAAGACGGGCCGGGCGTCGCACACCGTCACGTGGTAGCCGAGGAAGCTGCCGATCGAGGCGACCGCGGCCGCGAAGTCGATCGCCCCGAAGACCACCATCCGCGGTGCCGGGGCGAACGCCCACACGAAGACCCGCATGCCCTCCCCGCGCCGCTCGCCGTCGGGTCCGTAGCCGAGGGTGGCGCTGTGGCCGCTGGCCAGCAGCCCGAGCGCGTCGTCGCGCACGGCGTCGTCGATGCGGGCCGAGCCCAGGGACGCGCTCGGCGGCTGCTCGGGACGCAGCACCGCTCGCCGGCCCACGTACGCCGGGTCGGGGTGCTCCACGACCGTCGCGACCGCGACCGGTCGCCCCTCCGCCACGTCGGCGGCGACCTCACCGAGCTCGGGGAAGCTCTCCCGGTCGACCTTCTCGACGTAGACGTCGAGGATGCCGCCGCAGGTCAGGCCGGCCTCGTAGGCGACCTCGTCGGAGACGCCGTACCGCTTGAGGACCGGGTCACCGGAGCCCACGACGGTCTGGGCGAGGTCGTAGACCGCGCCCTCGACGCAGCCGCCCGACACCGACCCGACCGCCGAGCCGTCGGGACCGACGAGCATCGAGGCGCCCGCCGGGCGCGGTGCGGAGCGGAAGGTCGCGACGACCGTGCCCATGCCGACCGTCTCGCCGGCCTCCCACCACCCCATGAGCTGCTCGAGCACCTCACGCATCGGCGACCACCTCCAGGACTCGCTCGAACGCGGCCAGCGAGTGGCCGGCCACGAAGTCGTCAACGTAGGGCAGGGCCGCAGCCATCCCGACCTGCACGGGCTGGTAGCCCACCGCGCCCTTATGCGGGTTGACCCAGACCACGCGGTGGGCCAGCAGGTGCAGCCGCCGCATCTGCTCGGCGAGCTGCGAGGCGTCGCCGCGCTCCCAGCCGTCGCTGAACACCACCACGACCGCGCCCCGGACCATGCCGCGCTGGCCCCACCGCTGCAGGAAGACCTGCAGCCCTTCACCGAGGCGCGTGCCGCCCGACCAGTCCGGCACGACGTCGCCGGCCGCGCGCAGGGCCTGGTCGGCGTCGCGCAGCCGCATCGCCCGGGTCAGCCGGGTCACGCGCGTGCCGACGCTGAAGGTCTCGGTCGGCATCGCGCGGGTGAACCGGTGCGCGAGCCGCAGCAACGCGTCGGCGTAGGGGCCCATCGAGCCGGAGACGTCGACCAGCAGCACCACGCGCCGGTCGCGCCGGGACCGGTGCCGGTGGCGCAGCTCGACCGGCTCGCCGAGCTGCGCCAGCATCCGACGCAGCGTCGCGTCGGTGTCCAGGGTGCCGCGACGCGAGGCCCGGCGGCGGTAGGACGTCCGCGTGGGCGGGCGCGGGGACAGCCGGGCGAACATCCGGGCCAGCCGCGCCCGCTCGCCCTGGGTCAACCCGGCGATGTCGCGGTGGCGCAGCACCTCGACGTCGCTGGCCGCGACCCGCACCACGAGGTCGTCACCGGGCCCGTCCTCCCCGCCCGCGGCGTCGTCCTCGCCCAGCGGCGCCTGCTTGGTCGGCGGCACCGGCGTCACCGGACGCTGGCCGGTGCTGGCCGACCCGTCGTCGGCGAACCATGCCCAGAACACCTTGTCGTAGACCGGGAGGTCCTCCGGACAGGAGCACAGGGTCGCGCGGCCGGCCCAGTAGGTGCGCTGCTGGTCGGCGAGGCCGACCGCGGCCACCGCGGTGAGGAAGACCTGCGAGCGGTCCTGGGTGACCGCGACCCCGGCCGCGCGCAGCGCACGGGTGAAGCCGAGCAGGCTCGTCTCGACGCCGGTCGCGGTCATCTCGGCCGCCGTCTCAGCCGGCCAGCAGGCGGTCCAGGGCGGCGCGGACCCGGTCGGCGTCCTCGCGGTACTTCACCGCGACGCCGAGCGTGCGGGCAGCGGACTCCACGTCGAGGACCCGCGTGCCGAGCCGGTGCAGGGCACGTGCCCAGTCGAGGGTCTCCGCGACGCCCGGCGGCTTGACCAGGTCGGCCTCGCGCACGCCGTGGACCAGCTCCACGACCTGGCGGGCCAGCTCGGCGGACACCTCGGGCGCGCGCGAGCGCACGATCGCCACCTCCCGCTCGAGCGCCGGGTGGTCGATCCAGTGGTAGAGGCAGCGCCGCTTGAGCGCGTCGTGCACCTCGCGCGTGCGGTTGGAGGTGAGCACCGCCAGCGGCGGCACCGGCGCCGAGATCGTGCCGAGCTCGGGGATGGTCACCTGCCAGGTGGAGAGGACCTCGAGCAGGAACGCCTCGAACTCGTCGTCGGCCCGGTCGACCTCGTCGATGAGCAGCACCACCGGGCTCTCGCGCAACGCGCGCAGGATCGGGCGGGAGACCAGGAAGCGCTCGGCGAACAGGCCGCCCTCGACCTCCTCCAGGTCGAGGGCCCCGCCGGCGGCGGCCTCGACCGCCCGCAGGTGCAGGATCTGGCGCGGGAAGTCCCAGTCGTAGAGCGCCTGCGAGGCATCGATGCCCTCGTAGCACTGCAGCCGTACCAGCGGCAGGCCGAGTCCCTCGGCCAGCGCCTCGGCGAGCGCGGTCTTGCCGGTGCCGGGCTCGCCCTCGAGCAGCAGCGGGCGACCCAGCTCCATCGCCAGGAAGCCGACCGTGGCGAGGGCCTCGTCGCTGAGGTAGCCGGTCTCCTCCAGGCGCGCAGCCAGGTCGTCGGGCGACTCCACCGACCACGGTGGTCGAGGGTCTCGAGGCCCGCTCACCGGGGCATTCCCTCGGGCAGGTCGTCGGGCCGGTCGGCGTCGCGTCCGGTCGCGAGGTCGGAGCAGTCCACCTCGTGGAGCCTACGCGGAGGCCCCTCGTCGTCGTCGAGGTCGAAGTAGCGCTGCGCCCCCACGTCGCCGCGCACCACGGTCAGCAGCCGGTGCCAGTGCGCCGACCCGAGCAGGACCGGGTGCCCCGGCTGCCCGTCGTACGTCGCGCGGAGGAGCGCCTGGTCGCCCTCGCCGCCGACGCCCCACTCCTCGATGACCCGGGAGACGACCCGCGCGTCGAGGTCGGGCAGGTCGACCAGGAGCACCACCGCCGCGTCCGCCTCCGACCCGTTGACCAGCCGGTCGAGCCCGGCGCGCAGGGACTCGCCCATGCCCTCGTCCCAGCGCGGGGCGTGCACGTGCCGCACCCGCTGGTCGTCGGGCAGCTGTGCCTCGACCTCCTCGCCCGCAGCCCCGGTGACGACCAGGACGTCGTCGCACCCGCCCTCGAGCAGGGTCCGGACCGCCCGGAGCACCCACGTCTCGCCGTCGGTGTGCAGCAGCGCCTTGGGCGCCCCCATCCGTCGGCCCTGACCGGCGGCCAGCACGAGCCCGGTGAGGCGCGGGGTGGTGGCGACGCCGCGGGAGTCCATCCCGGGACTCTAGAGGGACGGCGCGGGCGCGGTCAGTCCCGCGGCTGGCGCACCATCGGCACCCACAGCGTGAACTTGTCCGCCCGGTAGGAGCTGCGCGACACCGAGACGGGCGTCCGGTCGGCGAAGGCCCGGCGCGCCACACGGAGCACGGGGGCACCGACGGAGATCTCCAGCAGCCGCGCCTCGTTGGTGGCCGCCGCTCCGGCGTCGACCGAGTCCTCTCCCCAGGTCGGCTCGAGGCCTCGCCTCCTGAGGTCGGCGTAGAGCGACTCGGGCAGGTGCTCGAGCAGCCCGGGCACGAGCGCCGCGGGGAGGTAGACGTCCTCGAGGCACATCGGGGTGCCGTCGGCGGTGCGCAGGCGCTGCCAGTGGATGATCGGGTCGCCCTCGCTGATCTCCAGGGCACGGGCCACGCCCGGACCGGCGGCCTCCAGCCGGGCGACCACGGTGCGGGACCCCGCGGTGTGCCCGCGGCGCTGCATGTCCTCGGTGAAGGAGGTCAGCCGTGCGACCTCGGCCGCTCGCCGCTGGGCGACGAAGGTGCCCCGACCGGGGATGCGCTCGAGCATGCCCTCGGCGACCAGGGCGTCGAGCGCCTGGCGGACGGTCATGCGCGCCACACCGAACTGGTGGACCAGCTCGCGCTCCGAGGGAGCGGGGTGGCCGGGCGGCGCGCCCTGCAGCAGCTCGCGGACGTACTCACGCACCTGCACGTGCTTGTGCACCGGAGATCGCTCCGAGGGGTTGACGGCGGGCCGAGGCACCGACACAGCGGTGTGAGCCATCGGTCCTCCGGGTCGCCGTCGTGGATGGGGTAGCCGCCACACTAGGCGGCTTCGCCCGCCCGCACACGGGACTCAGGACCCGCCCGGGGTCCTCGCGCGGTCCGAAAATCGGGCGAAGGGTCCCGAAAGGCCCGGCCCGACCGGCTCAGGCGCTCGGCCGCAGACGGGGGCGGTCGACCACCGGGTCACTCGGTGGTGATGGCGTCCAGCACGTCGAGGCGGGCCGCGCGTCGCGCCGGCAGGACGGCGGCGACCACTCCGATCACCACCGCTGCGACGCCGAACGCCAGCAGCGTCGGCAGCGGCACCGCGAGGTCGGTGATGCCCTCGTCGCGCAGCGACCTGACCAGTCCCACGCCGAACGCGACGCCCATGGTCACTCCGAGCAGCGCACCGAAGACCGCGATCACGATCGACTCCAGCCGGATCATCGTGCGCAGCTGGCGCCGGCTCATCCCGATCGCGCGCAGCAGCCCCACCTCACGAGTGCGCTCGATCACCGAGAGCGCCAAGGTGTTGACCACGCCGAGGATCGCGATGAGCACGGAGAAGGCCAGCAGCACGTTGATGAAGTTGAGGAACATGGTGGTCTGCTGGCGCTGCTCGTCGGCGAAGCCCTGGGTGCTCTGCAGCTTGACCGTCGGAAGGTCGCGGGTGATCGCCTCCACCCGGTCGGTGATGGCCGCCTGGTCGGCGCCGCGATCGGTGACCAGGAAGACGATCGAGTCCAGCTGCTTGACGCCGCCACGCGCCAGCGTGTCCTGGCTGACCACCCAGCTCGCCGGGATGCCGCTGCCCTGGTCGAAGACCCCGGCCACCTGAAGCGTCTGCGTGCCCGCCTGGAAGGTCATCTCCACGTCGTCGCCCACGCCGATGCCGAGCTGGTCGGCCTGCTTGCGACCGACCAGCACCTTGCCGGCCCGCAGGTCCGAGAGCGCACCGGTGAGGAACGGCACGTCGGCGATGACGTCGCCGTAGTCCTGGGGGTCCACGCCCACCACCCCGACGCGACCGTCGCCCTTGACCTCGGCCTGGCTGAACCGCAGGGACGCCGCAGTGCGGACCCCCTCGATGTCGCGGGCCTCCTCCGCCACCGCGGGCGAGAAGGGGGTGCCCACGGCGTTGGAGATGACCAGCTGCGACCGGTAGGCGTTCTTGAGGGTGGCGTCGGTGCTCGCGGACGCGGAGGCGCCGAAGATCGACATCATCGCCATCAGGGCCAGGCCGACCATGAGGGCGCTGGCCGTGGCGGCGGTGCGGCGGGGGTTGCGTCGGGAGTTCTCCGCGGCCAGCCGGCCCACCATGCCGAAGGGACGGAAGACCACGTCGAAGACCGAGATCACCGGCCGCGCGAACAGCGGCGAGAGCAGCGCCACGCCCACGAGCACCGCGAGCATGCCGCCGCCGATCTCGACCAGCGCGTTGCCGCCCAGGTCGAGCAGCCCCGCGGCCATGGCGGCGACCCCCAGGACGGCGAGCACGATGCCGACGGCGATGCGCCGGCGCATGGTGGTCTCCGGCAGCGCGACGTCGTCCCGCATGGCGGCCACCGGCGGGATGCGCGAGGCACGGCGGGCAGGGCCGTACGCCGCCACGGCCGTCACGACGATGCCGACGGCGTAGGCGGCCACCACAGCCTGCCACGTCATGTCGAAGGAGGCGTCGGAGAAGTCGGCCCCGATGGTCCCGGCGAGGGCCGCGAGCCCCCTGGCCAGCAGCCATCCCCCGGCCAGCCCGAGCGTGGCACCGATGATCCCCACGCCCACGGACTCCGCCAGCACCGAGCGGTTGACCTGCCGGCGGCTCGCCCCCATGGCGCGCAGGAGCGCGAGCTCGCGGCTGCGCTGGGCGACCAGGATCGAGAAGGTGTTGATGATGAGGAAGGTCCCGACCACCAGCGAGACGCCGGCGAACACCAGGAGGAAGGTGTTGAGGAAGCCGAGGATCTGGTCGAGCGCCTTGCGGTTCTTCTCCACGACCTGGTCGCCCGGCCTCGCCTCCAGGCCGTCGGGCAGGACCGCCTGGATCGCGTCGGCGGCCTGGCGCTGGGTGACGCCGTCGGCGACGTCGACGGAGATCTGCTGGTAGACGTCGCGACCGCCGACCAGCAGCTCCTGCAGGTAGGACCGCTCGAAGACCGAGAGCGTCGCACCGTTGAGCCCTCCCCGCCCGAAGGCGAAGATGCCGGTCAGCGTGGCCTTGATCGTCGGCGGGTCGCCGGGTGTGACCACGGTGACCTCGTCGCCGACCTCGAGGTCGCCGCGCTCGGCGGTGGTCTCGTCGACGGCGACCTCGCGCGGCGCGTCCGGGAAGTCTCCCTGCTGGAGGCGGAAGATCCTCTCGCCGTTGAGGGACGTCACGTCGCTGGCGACCGTCGCGATGCCGGGCGGTCCGTTGCCGCCGACCACCTTGCCGTCCTTGCCGATCACGAACACGGCCTGGCTCTGCAGGCCCGGGAAGGCCTCGGCCACCTCCGGCAGGGCCGCCACCTCGTCGACGACCTCGGGCCCGAAGGTGCGGTTGTCCTCGGCGGAGTCCAGGTCACCGGCGCCCCGGTAGGCCACCTCCACGTCGGCGGTCGAGTCCTCGATGATCCCGTCGAAGACGGCCCCGATCGCGTGGGTGAAGATCATCGAGCCGGCCACGAACGAGACGCCCAGCACGATGGCGAAGGCGCTGAGCAGGAGCCTCAGCTTGCGGGCGACCAGGTTGCGCCACACGACACGGAGCACGGTCAGGCCTCCGCGGCCGCCGCGAACGCCGACATCCGCTCCAGCACCCGCTCGGCGGTCGGCTCGCGCATCTCGTCGACCACGCGGCCGTCGGCGAGGAACACCACGCGGTCGGTGTAGCCGGCGGCCACCGGGTCGTGGGTCACCATGACGACGGTCTGGCCGAACTCGCGCACCGAGCGCTGCAGCAGCGTCAGCACCTCGCTGCCCGACCGGGAGTCGAGGTTGCCGGTGGGCTCGTCGGCGAAGACGATGTCGGGACGCGCTGCCAACGCCCGCGCGACCGCGACCCGCTGCTGCTGGCCGCCGGACATCTGGTTGGGCCGATGGCGCAGGCGGTCACCGAGTCCGACGGTGCCGATGACGGTGGAGTACCACTGCGGGTCGGGCTTGCGGCCCGCGATCGACAGCGGGAGCAGGATGTTCTCCTCGGCGGTCAGCGTCGGCACCAGGTTGAACGACTGGAAGACGAACCCGATCGCGTCGCGACGCAACCGGGTCAGCGCCTTGTCGTCCAGGCTCCCCAGGTCGGTGTCGCCGATGCGCACCGTGCCGCCGGTGGGCTCGTCGAGCGCCGCACAGCAGTGCATCAGCGTCGACTTGCCGGAGCCCGAGGGCCCCATGACGGCGGTGAACTCACCGGCCATCAGGTCGAGGTCGACCCCGTCGAGGGCGCGCACCTCGGCCGCTCCCTCGCCGTACACCTTGGACAGGCCGCGCACCTGCGCCGCGACACCCCCGTGTCTGACCGCCTGACCCTCGCGCTCGTCCATCTCGCCTCCTCGTGCCACACGCTAGCGGCGGCCGTCGACAGACCGCGATCGGGTTCCCCTGGTCGATCCTGAGGTCAGGACCCAGGGAACGCCTCGGTGTAGATCGCCTCCAGGTCGGCCGACCACGGGCCCGAGAACCCGCATACCCGCACCACGCCGTCATTGGCGCTGACCAGGTACCGCTTGCCCTCCTGGAAGTCGAAGTAGCCGGCCAGCGTCGCGGGCACGCGGGCCAGGTCCAGCCGCACCCGGGCGGCGTCGTCCCCGCCGGCGTACCACTGCCGCACCGCGAGGGTGACCGTGTCGGCGTCCGCGCTGAGCACCTCGCCGTCGAATGCGGTCTGGGCCTTGCCGAGCGTCTCGGCATCCACCGGCATGCAGCGCGCGGTGTCCTGCGTCGGCAGGCCGAGGCTGACCACCGTCTCGGCGCCACCCGCCGTGGCCGACGGCGAGGCGGACTGCTGCGCGGAGCCGGTCCACATCTCGTCGTCGCGGACCAGCCACGACCCGAAGGCGACCACCAGCACCAGACCGAGCACCGACAGCGCGGCGATGACCGGCGCGCGGCTCGTCTTCTCGGTGGGAGGGGTGGGGTTGGTGGTCATCGGCTGCTTCCAGGTCGGGGACGGGACGTCGGCGACGCACCACGATCGTCTCACCCGTCCCCAGCGGGACCGGGGCTGGCCGGATGTCGAACGCCTGTTCGACCGGCGGGCTATGCTGCGCTCCATGCTGAGCCTGCAGGGATCGCTCTTCGACGCCGTCGACGCGCCGGCCGCGGTGTGGCGGCCGCTCGGCGCGGCCCGACGCACGACACTCGGCTCCGGCGCCTGGGTGGACCACCTGCCCGGCTGGCTGTCCGGCGGCAGCGGCGGGGCCGACGGCCTCTTCGAGCGGCTGGCAGCGGACGTGCCCTGGCGTGCCGAGCGCCGCCAGATGTACGACCGCGAGGTCGACGTCCCGCGCCTCCTGGCGTTCTACGGCGAGGACGCTCCCCTACCCGACCCGCTGCTCACCGAGGCGCGCGAGCGCCTCTCGACCCACTACCGCCCCGAGCTTGGCGAGGGCTTCCGCACCGCCGGGCTGTGCCTCTACCGCGACGGCTCCGACAGCGTCGCCTGGCACGGCGACCGCATCGGTCGCGGACGTAGCGCCGACACCATGGTCGCGATCCTCTCCCTGGGCGAGACCCGACGGCTGGTGCTCCGCCCGGAGACCGGGGTCCCCGGGTCCACCCACGCGTTCGCGCTTGCCCACGGCGACCTCGTCGTCATGGGCGGCTCGTGCCAACGCACGTGGCAGCACGCCGTCCCCAAGGCCACCGGGCCGTGCGGGCCGAGGATCAGCGTCCAGCTCCGCCCTCGGGGCGTGCTCTGACCTCAGCCGCGGTCGCCGGACAGGACCGGGGCGGCCTCCGCGACCACGAGACCTTGCTGCGGACCCGGGATCGTCACGGTCCCGTCGACGTCCTGCCAGCCTCCTCCGCCGACTCGGAACCTCGCGCCGTAGACGACCGAGACCGACGGCCGGACGGTGACCCCGGCGTGGGAGTAGCGATGCACGACGTCCTTGCTCGGGTAGGCCGCGCCCGGCGTGCTCGTGGTGAGGCTCGACCCGTCGCCGAACGACCAGACGTACGTCGTCGGAGTCGCCTCCACCTCGACCGCTTGCCCGAGGATCGTCAGGTCGACGTCCACGGGCACGGGCTCGGTGAAGAAGATCGTGTCGAGGTTGACCAGGGTCTTGCCCGCGGGCTGCACCCCGACCTCAAGGGCAGGCAGCCCAACCCTCTGCAGCTCGCTCAGCACCATCGCGGGCGTGACCCGCGGCGGGACGTACGCCGGCGGCCGGCCGCCATGACACATGCGACGAAGCTCCACTGGCGCGGCCTTGCGGAGGTAGCCCCAGAGGATCCAGAGCCGTTCTGCTGGATCGGCGCACACCTGAGCGGCACCGCAGTCTTCGGTGTTCATCGGGCCGTCAGGAGGAGAGCAGATGGGACGCCACTCGTAGCGGAGATACGGCTCGGAGGCATGAGTCGCGGGCGCGGTGGGGGAAGTCGAGTGGGAGCCATGAGTCTCACAGGTCCCACCCAAGATCAGATCGTTGGCTGCTGCGCTGCCATTGATCCCCGACGAGCATTCTGCAGCGTCGGCCGCGGGACTGAACCACACAGTTATCAGCACAAGGATCAGCGCGAATCGAGTCATCGGACGTCCGCCAAGATCTTGTCCATTTTCAGAGCCGCCCCTTCCTCGATCACGAAGAACGACACGACGCCTTCGCGTTGCGGAGTTCGCGCCGTATCCGGGGGACGACGCTGCTTGATGACTTGCCTCTCAATCCGGATCCGCGACGCAACATCGATACCGCCATCTCTGGCGACTGCACCCATCTTCAACAGGTGCCACCGGCCGCCGCTATACGTGCCCTCCGCCCTCTTCATGCGAGTGAGAGCCTTCTCGATGCCGTCACAGAAGGCGCAACTCTGAGACGACCGCGCCCCCAGCGGCGCCGAGTCGAGAGTCTCGAGGCCGTAGTTGATCAGCGACACGTAGTACCGGACGAACGCCTTCGCAGCGGCGGGCGTCGTGCCTCGCGCTGCGGCCGGGAGCGTGGGCGGACCGGACGGCGTGGCCGGCGGCGTGGTGGAGGCCGTCGGGCTGGGGGCCGACGCCGCGGTCGGGGGCGGGGAGGCGGCGGGCGGGTCGTCGCTGCACGCGACGAGGGCAGGGAGACCGAGGACGAGTGCGACCGCGAGGCCGGTCAGCCTGCTCACCTGTGCCATGGCGCTGCTCGTTCCCCCGAACGACGTGTCGACCGAACCCGAACGGACCGGACACCGCGCAACCTACCTGAGTCGGACGGGATCCGCCTCTCCCCGCCCCTCAGGCTGTGGACAGTCCCCGGAGACGGCACGAGGGGCCCGGCCGAAGCCGAGCCCCTCGTGGGGTCCACGTGGTCTCGAGGAGACCACCGACGGATGGATCAGAAGTCCATGCCGCCCATGCCACCGTCGCCACCGGGCATGGCCGGGGTCTTCTCCGGCTTGTCGGCCACGACGGCCTCGGTGGTGAGGAACAGCGCCGCGATGGACGCCGCGTTCTGCAGCGCCGACCGGGTCACCTTGGCGGGGTCGAGGATGCCCTCGGCGATCATGTCGACGTACTCGCCGGTCGCCGCGTTGAGGCCGTTGCCCGGGGTGAGCGAGCGGACCTTCTCCACGACCACGCCGCCCTCGAGGCCGGCGTTGACCGCGATCTGCTTGAGCGGGGCCTCGGCGGCCTGGCGCACGATGTTGGCGCCGGTGTACTCGTCACCGTCCAGCTCGAGCTTCTCGAACGCCGCGATGGTCGCCTGCAGCAGAGCCACGCCACCACCGGCGACGATGCCCTCCTCGACGGCCGCCTTCGCGTTGCGGACGGCGTCCTCGATGCGGTGCTTGCGCTCCTTGAGCTCGACCTCGGTGGCCGCGCCGACCTTGATCACCGCGACACCGCCGGCCAGCTTGGCCAGGCGCTCCTGCAGCTTCTCGCGGTCGTAGTCGGAGTCGCTCTTCTCGATCTCGGCGCGGATCTGGTTGACCCGACCCTGGATCTGGTCACCGTCGCCGGCGCCCTCCACGATCGTGGTCTCGTCCTTGGTCAGGACGACCTTGCGCGCCTGGCCGAGCAGCTCCAGGCCGGTGTTCTCCAGCTTGAGGCCGACGTCCTCGCTGATCACCTGGCCACCGGTCAGGATCGCGATGTCCTGCAGCATGGCCTTGCGGCGGTCACCGAAGCCCGGAGCCTTGACGGCGGCGGACTTGAACGTGCCACGGATCTTGTTGACCACCAGGGTCGCCAGCGCCTCGCCCTCGACGTCCTCGGCGATGATCAGCAGCGGCTTGCCGCCCTGCATGACCTTCTCGAGGACCGGGAGCATGTCCTTGACGTTGGAGATCTTCTGGTTGGCGACCAGGATGTAGGGGTCCTCGAGGACGGTCTCCATGCGCTCCGGGTCGGTCATGAAGTACTGCGAGATGTAGCCCTTGTCGAAGCGCATCCCCTCGGTGAGCTCGAGGTCCAGCCCGAAGGTGTTGGACTCCTCGACGGTGATGACGCCTTCCTTGCCGACCTTGTCCATGGCCTCGGCGATGATCTCGCCGACCTGGACGTCGGCAGCGGAGATCGAGGCGGTGGAGGCGATCTGCTCCTTGGTCTCGACGTCCTTGGCCATCTCGAGCAGCTGCGAGGACACGGCCTCGACGGCCTGCTCGATGCCGCGCTTGAGCGCGATCGGGTTGGCGCCCGCGGCGACGTTGCGCAGGCCCTCGCGGACCATTGCCTGGGCCAGGACGGTCGCCGTCGTCGTGCCGTCACCGGCGACGTCGTCGGTCTTCTTGGCGACCTCCTTGACCAGCTCGGCGCCGATCTTCTCGTAGGGGTCCTCGAGCTCGATCTCCTTGGCGATCGAGACGCCGTCGTTGGTGATCGTGGGGGCGCCCCACTTCTTCTCCAGGACCACGTTGCGGCCCTTGGGGCCGAGGGTCACCTTGACCGCGTCGGCGAGCGTGTTCATGCCACGCTCGAGGCCACGGCGGGCCTCCTCGTTGAAAGCAATCAGCTTCGGCATAACTCCTGCGGTTCCTCACGCTGAGAGTCGGGGTGGGACGCGCAGCTGCCCGCGACGGCCGACCCGGCTGCCCGGCGATCCCTGCCCGCCGGCGCTACGGGCCTCAACCACGTGCCCCGATGTTTGTCACTCTCGGTCGGAGAGTGCTAACCCATGTCTAGCACTCGACCCCCACGAGTGCAAGACGACTCCAGTACGGCGCAAACCGCCCCGCGACCAGCGCTGACGGCCTCCGGTCTAGACCGAGTTGCGCGGGCCGGAGAAGCCGTTGCGCACCCCGTCGGCACGCCCCTAGTCTTGACTCACCTCGTGGGTGCGACGGGGTCTGGCCGGAGAAGCGCGAGCTTCTCCGGCCGTTTAGATCTCCGACGCGACCGGCCGCCCACCCGGCGGGAAGAGGGACCATGGCAGGCACCAGCGGTCGTCGGGTCCGCTCCGCGCCGGTCGTCGGCGTCGCGGTCGGGATCGTGCTCCTCACCGCCACCGGAGCGCTCGCCCTGGGTCACCGCTCCGGCACCGCCACCGAGGACTCCGCTCCGCCCGGCCGCGCGCAGTCGGCGTGGGCGCGTGACCACCACGGGCCGCCGCCCTGGGCGCACGGTCGCGGGCGCTCGGACCAGCCCGACGGCGACACGGACCGCGACGACGGGCCCGGCAAGGGTCACAGCAGGGGGCCCGGCAAGGGGTCCGGCAAGGGTCACGGCACGGACCACGCGACGCATCGGCACGGCCCCCCGCCCTGGGCGCACGGCAAGGCCCGGGGCCACGCCCGCCACGACGCGGGCAAAGCCGCGAAGTCCGCGGAGAAGGCAGCCAGGAAGGACGCGGCGGACCGGGACGGCTGAGTCGCGCTCCGTGCCGCCCGCTCTCAGCGACCGGCCGTGAGGGCGCGCAGCAGCCGCATGACCCCGTCGGGCCCGTCGACGACGAGGTCGGCGTGCTCGACGAGGGCGCGCTGCTCCTCCGAGCCCGAGCACACCAGCAGTCCCGGCAGCCCGCCGTCGCGCAGCTCCTCGACCGCCGCGAACCCGGGCAGGTCGCCGAGGTCGTCACCGACGAAGACGACCGCCGACGGGCCGTGCTCCTCCACCAGCTCGCGGACCACGCCCCCTTTGTCCATGCCCGGGGCGCGCACCTCGACCACCATGCGACCGGGCTCCAGCGCGAGGTCGAGCTCGGCCGCCACAGGTCCGAGCGTCTCGGCCAGCCGGTCCGCGGCGGGGTCGGCGTCGGGCAGCCGACGGGTGTGGACCGCGAGCGCGAGGCCCTTGTCCTCCACGCGGGCGTCGGGGGCCTCGGCCTCGTCGAGCAGGTCGGGCAGCCGGTTGCGCAGCTCGTCGAGGGCGGGATCCGCCTCGGGCGACTCGACCTCGCCGGTGTCGCTGTCCCAGCGCTCGGCGCCGTACTGACCGCGCACGAGCACCCAGCCACCCGACGACTCGAGCCGCGCGGCGAGCAGCTCGAGACCGCCCAGGACGATCACGTCCCGCGCGGGGCGCCCGGTGACGATGGCGATGCCCATCACGCGGGCCCCGAGGGAGGCGAGCACCTCAGGGCCATCGGGGTGCAGGCGGGCGTCGGAGGGGTCGTCGACGATGCGGGACAGCGTGCCGTCGAAGTCGAGGCAGACCAGGCAGCGGTCGAGGTGGTCGAGGACCGAGGACCAGCGGTCCTCCGCCAGGTCGGAGACGGGGTCGGCGCAGGAGGGCAGGGAGGAGACGCTCACGCCCCCCAGCATGGCGGTCGGCCGAGGCTCAGGCGAAGTCGGAGGTGAGCACGACGGTCAGCCGGTCCATGCTCATCGGCGCCGGCGCCGGGACGATCCGGGCGATGCCGAGGTCCTTGCCCAGCAGGCGGGCAGCGGCCTTGAGCTGCGGCGGGTAGTAGACCGTGGTGGCCGGGATCGTGCCGACCCAGTTGTCGGTGGTCACCAGCTGCCAGCCGGCGGCGGAGATGCGGGCACCGGTCTCGCCGGCCAGGCCGGTGACGTTGGTGTTGTTGTAGACCTCGACGTAGACCTCGGTGCGCTTGACCCGGTGCTTGACCTTCTTGGCCACGATCGTGGTCTGCGGCGCGACCTGGGCGGGAGCGTCGACCAGGGCGGCCTCCCGTCGCTCGGCCTCGCGCCGGCCGTCGGTGGCGACGAACGCGGCGCCGGCCAGGGTCACCGCCGCGGCAGCCATGAGGGCGATCGGCGAGGACATCGCGAATCCCTGGTCGGGGCGCGGCTTGCGGCGGGCCCGGAGGCGAGCCGTGCGTCGGGCCTCGGCTCGGGCCGCCTGGGCGTGCATGACCTCGACCCGGCGGGGAGTACGTCGACCGGTGCGGCTGGTCGGCTCCACCTCAGACCTCGATGCCCAGACGGCGTGCGGAGCGGGCGCGCTGGCGGGCCGCGCGCAGACGGCGCAGACGGCGGACCAGCAGCGGGTCGTGCTCGAGCGCCTGCGGACGGTCGATGAGGGCGTTGAGGACCTGGTAGTAGCGCGTGGAGGACATGTCGAACTGGTCGCGGATCGCCTGCTCCTTGGCGCCGGCGTACTTCCACCAGTGCCGCTCGAACTCCAGCACCGCCTGGTCCCGCTCGGACAGCTCAGCGGGCACGACGGGGTCGTGCAGGTTGTCGGCGTTCGCGCTGTCCATGGGCGTCATGCTAGTGACGAACCACATCGATGTCATTCGCCCCACGCCGGGTCGCGGGCGCGCCTTCGGGCCCCGGCCGGGCCGTCCCCCACCCGTAGGGAGACGTGGACGCGAGAGCCTAGGGTGGGGAGGTGAGTTCCTCTGCAGGACCCCGCGGTGACCACGACATCGTCGTGGTGGCCAACCGGCTGCCCGTCGACCGGGTCGTGGGTGACGACGGCGAGATCACCTGGCGTCGGTCCCCCGGCGGGCTGGTCACCGCGCTCGAGCCGATCATGCAGCGTCACGACGGCGCTTGGGTGGGCTGGGACGGCGCGCCCGACGGCCCCGAGGACCCGCTCGAGCAGGGCGGCATGCGGCTGGTGCCGGTGGCGCTGTCCGCGCAGGAGATCGAGGAGTTCTACGAGGGCTTCTCCAACGCCACGCTGTGGCCGCTCTACCACGACGTGGTCGCCAAGCCGGAGTTCCACCGCGAGTGGTGGGACTCCTACGTCACCGTCAACCGCCGCTTCGCCGAGCGCGCCGCGCAAGAGGCCGCCGAGGGCGCCCTGGTCTGGATCCAGGACTACCAGCTGCAGCTGGTGCCGGCGATGCTGCGCGAGCTGCGCCCCGACCTGCGGATCGGGTTCTTCCTCCACATCCCGTTCCCTCCCAGCGAGCTGTTCGTCCAGCTGCCGTGGCGCTCCCAGATCCTTGAGGGCCTGCTCGGCGCCGACCTGGTCGGCTTCCAGCGGCGTGGCGGGGCGCAGAACTTCGTCCGGCTGGTGCGCCAGCGCCTGGGGCACAAGACCCACAAGGACCTGATCTACCTCGAGGACGGCCGCACGGTCGCCGCCGAGTGCTTCCCGATCTCGATCGACTTCGGCGGGCTGGAGAAGCTGTCTGTCTCCGGTGACGTCGCCGAGCGCGCCGAGCAGGTCCGCACCCAGCTCGGGAACCCCCGCGTGGTGCTCCTCGGCGTGGACCGGCTCGACTACACCAAGGGCATCTACGACCGGCTGCGTGCCTTCGGCGAGCTGATCGACGAGGGCTCGCTCAGCGTCGAGGACGCCGTCTTCGTCCAGGTCGCGACGCCCTCACGGGAGCGGGTCGACGAGTACCGCCGGCTTCGCGACGAGATCGACCGGCTCGTGGGACGGATCAACGGCGACTACGGCCGCATCGGACGTCCGGCGATCAGCTACCTCCACTCGTCCTATCCGCGCGAGGAGATGGCCGCGCTCTACCGTGCGGCCGACATCATGGTCGTCACCCCGCTGCGCGACGGCATGAACCTGGTCGCCAAGGAGTACGTCGCCTGCCGGCACCGCGACGACGGCGCCCTGGTCCTCTCGGAGTTCGCCGGTGCGGCCGACGAGCTCAAGCAGGCGTTCATGGTCAACCCCTACGACATCAACGGCATGAAGGCCGCGATCCTCCAGGCGATCGACGCCTCCCCGCGCGACCTGTCCAAGCGGATGAAGGCGATGCGCAAGACCGTGCGGGGGCACGACGTGGGCGACTGGGCCGAGGAGTTCATGGGGATGCTCAAGCAGGCGCGCCCCGACCACTGCAAGCGGCTGAGACCCTCCGAGCAGCGCTCCTGAGCGCAGGTACCCTTCGCCGCATGGATCTGATCCCCAAGCCGGACCAGATCGTCGCCGCCTCCGCCAACGTCGCGCACAAGCTGCTGTACGGCGGGGTTGCCGATCTGAGGCCCATGCCGCGCACGCTCATCGACGACGGCATGCTGCGGGAGGTCTACCACTACCGTCCGGCCGCGACGGCCCGCGAGACCGGCGACCCGGTCCTACTGGTGACGCCGCTCGCCGCCCCGTCGCTGTGCTTCGACCTGCGGCGCGGGTGCTCCCTGGTCGAGCACTTCGTGCAGCAGGGGCGCCCGACCTACCTCGTCGAGTACGGCCAGGTCGCCTTCAAGGACCGCAACCTCGGCATGGAGCACTGGGTGGCCGAGGTGCTGCCCGAGGCGATCCGCGTGGTCAGTCGGCACGCCGGGGGCCGACCCGTGCACCTCGTCGGCTGGAGCCTGGGCGGCATCTTCAGCCTGCTCACCGCGGCGGCGTGGTCGAGCCTGCCGATCGCCTCGGTGACCACCGTCGGCAGCCCGATCGACGTCCGCCAGGTGCCCCTCATCGCGCCGGTGCGCCCCCTGCTGGGCGTCGTGCCCGACCGCGCCTCGCTGATCTCGCTGGCCTACCGCGCGATGGGTGGGGTGCCGCAGCCGATCGTGCGTCGCGCCTTCCAGCTCTCCGCCTTCGACAAGCTGGTCACCAAGCCCTTCGTGCAGCTGGCCAAGCTCGACGACACCGACTTCCTCGCCCAGGTCGAGGCGGTGGATCGCTTCACCGCCCACATGCTGGCCTACCCCGGCCGGACGTTCGGGCAGCTCTACCACCGGATGGTCAGGGGCAACGAGCTCGCCCGGGGCAGGGTCGACTTCGAGGGCCGCGAGATCTCGTTGTCCGACATCACGGTGCCCGTGCTCTCCTTCGGGGGCGCCGGCGACACCATCGCACCGGTCAGCTGCGTCCGTCCGATCACCGGCCTGGTCCCCCACGCCGCCGAGATGCGCTTCGAGGTGGTGCCCGGTGGCCACCTCGGGATGCTGACCGGTCGCGCTGCCCGCCACACGACGTGGCGGATCATGGACGAGTTCATCGAGCAGCACTCCTCCGACCAGGCCGCCCGCGCGGAGGCGGCCGCCCGCGCCGCGCGCACGGCAGCCGCGAAGCCCGCCGCTCGCAAGCCCACCAGGTCGGGCGCCACGACGACACCGGCGAGGGCCGGCGCCAGGAAGCCCTCCGTCCCGAGGTCGCCCGCGCAGGGGACCGCCGCGACCGCCGTCGAGCCGACGATCGGTGCCAACCCACGGCGTCGCTTCGCCTCCGCAAGCTCGCGCAGCCTGTCGACCGCACGACCCACCACGCGTGACGCCGGCTGACCGCTCCCGGGCCGCCCTCGTCGCGGCGCTGGCGTCCCTGGCCCTGCTGCTGAGCGGGTGCTGGAGCGGCAGCGCCGAGCCCGACGCTGGCGCGACGCCGTCGTCGCCCGTCCCGTCGTCACCGCCCGGGCCGCCCGGGCCGCGGGCGTACGCCGCGCTCGGGGACTCCTACGCCGCCGCGCCCTTCGTGCCGACGACCGACCTGGCGGGCGGCTGCCTGCGCTCGTCCGGCAACTATCCCGCGCTCGTCGACCGGGCCCTCGCGCCGCGCCGCTTCGACGACGTCAGCTGCAGCGGCGCCGAGTCCCGTGACCTGCTGCGTCCGCAGCCGGTCGTCGGCGGGCAGGGACGCGTGCCCGCCCAGCTGGAGGTGGTGGGGCCCGACACCGACCTGGTCACCGTCGGCATCGGGGGCAACGACGGCGACCTGTTCAGCTCGCTGGTCTGCGCCTTCACCGGTCAGCAGCTGGCGCAGTGCCAGGTCTCCTCCCCCGCGGACGTCGAGGACGTGCTCGACCGGACCCGACGCGACGCGGCCGCCGCACTCCGCCGCGTGGTGTCGCAGGCCGCGCCCGAAGCGCTCGTGCTCCTGGTCGGCTACCCACGACTCGTGGACCCCGACCGCAGCTGTCCCGCGCTGCCGATCCGCGGTGCGCAGCTGGCCCAGGTCGCCCGCGCCGAGCAGGGCCTGCGCACCACGCTGCGCGCCGCCGCCGGTCTCGCGGACGTGGAGTTCCTCGACATGTGGGGGCCCTCGCGCGGTCACGAGGTCTGCAGCGACGACCCCTGGGTCAACGGCGAGCGCACCGACCAGTCCCGCGCGCTGGCCTACCACCCGTTCGCCGAGGAGCAGGAGGCCGTCGCACGCCTGGTGGAGCGGCGCTGGCGGGACCACGCCTCGTGAGCACGCTCGGCACGCTCGTCGAACGAGGGCTGGTGGCGGCCGACTGGGCCGAGGCCCTGGCTCCGGTCGAGGGCGACCTGGAGCGCATGGGCACCTTCCTGCGGGCCGAGCTCGCCGCCGGGCGGCGCTACCTGCCCGCCGGCGACCGGGTGCTTCGCGCCTTCCAGCGCCCGCTCGCCGACGTGCGCGTGCTCGTCGTCGGGCAGGACCCCTACCCCCGCGAGGGGCACCCGGTCGGGCTGTCGTTCTCGGTCGCCCCCGAGGTCAGCCCGCTGCCGCCGAGCCTGCTCAACATCTACAAGGAGCTGGTCGCCGACCTGGGCGTCCCGATGCCGTCGACCGGCGACCTCACGCCGTGGGCCGACCGCGGTGTCCTGCTGCTCAACCGGGTGCTCACCGTGCAGGTCGGCGTGTCCAACGCCCACCGCGGCAAGGGTTGGGAGCCGGTCACCGAGCGCGCGATCGAGGTGCTCGCCGCCCGCGGCGGCCCGTGCGCGGCGGTGCTCTGGGGCAGCCCCGCGCAGACCCTCGCGCCGTTGCTCGGGCCGGTGCCGTGGGTCGCCTCGGTGCACCCCTCGCCGCTGTCGGCCAGGCGCGGCTTCTTCGGGTCGCGGCCGTTCACGCGGGTCAACGCGCTGCTGGAGCAGCAGGGCGGCGAGCCGGTCGACTGGTCGTTGCCCTAGCCGGGCCTCACCCGGGCTGGTCCAGCCCGGAGGCCTCGAGCCGCTCGAGCACGTGGCACATCAGCTGCCGCAGCCGGTCCGCGTCCTCGCAGCCCAGCCCGTCGAACACCAGCGACGCGACGGTGCCGACGTGTCCCGGCGCCGCCTCGGCCAGGACGTCGTACCCCTCCGGGGTGAGGCGTACGACGGTCACGCGCCGGCTGTGCGGTGCCGGCGAGCGGGCGACCCAGCCGCGCTCCTCCAGCTTGCGGACCACGTGGGACAGCCGCGACGGGGAGGCGTTCACGGCGCGGGCCAGCTCGCTCATCGTCGTGGTGTGGTCGGGCTCGGCGGAGAGCATCGCCAGGCAGAGGTACTCGAAGTGGGTGAGCCCGCTGTCGCGCTGCAGCTGTTGGTCGAGGGCGGTGTTGAGCCGCAGCATCACCCCGGCCAGGGCGAGCCAGGAGGCCTGCTCGTCCTCGGTCAGCCATCGTGTCACGTCGTCCACCCTAGCAAACAGTTGACCTTTCAAGTATTGTGGCCGGCGAAGGAGGTCCCATGACCCCGACCAGCCCCGCCGCCGGCACCCCCTCGGACCGCATGCCCGCGCTCTACCTCGGGCACGGCGCACCGCCGCTGCTCGACGACCCCGTCTGGAGCGGCGAGCTGCGGGCACTCGCCGCGCGCCTGCCCCGTCCGACCGGCGTCCTGATCGTGTCCGCGCACTGGGAGACCGCCCCACTCTCGCTCAGCGCGACCGCAGCGGACACGCCGCTGGTCTACGACTTCGGCGGGTTCGCGCCGCGCTACCACCAGATGACCTACCCGACGCCGGACTCCTCGGCGCTCGCCGCCACGGTCGCCTCGCTGGTGCCCGACCACGAGCCGGTGCACCAGCACCCGAGTCGCGGGCTCGACCACGGCGCCTGGGTGCCGCTGAGGATCATGTATCCCGACGCCGACGTCCCCGTGGTCCAGATGTCGCTGCCCACGCACGACCCGGGTCGCCTGCTCGACCTCGGTCGGCGCCTGCGCACGCTGCGCGACCAGGGCGTGCTCGTGATCGGGTCCGGCTTCCTCACCCACGGCCTGCCGTTCCTCACCGAGTGGCGCATCGACGCCGCCGTGCCGGGCTGGTCGCGCGACTTCGACCTCTGGGCCGCCGAGGCCCTGGCCTCGGGCGACGTGGACACCCTGGCGTCCTACCGTGACCTGGCTCCCGGCATGCCCTACGCCCATCCCACCGTCGAGCACTACACGCCGCTGTTCGTGGCGCTGGGCGCCGGCACCGACGCCTCGGCGCCAGCCGAGCAGGTGATCGACGGCTACTGGATGGGCCTGAGCAAGCGCAGCCTGCTGATCGGCTAGCTCGTTCCGGCCGGGCGGACCAGGTACCAGCTGGTCGCGGCCCGGGCACCCGGACGGCCCAGCGAGAGGTGGACGTGGTCGCGGTGACGCAGCGTCCTGGAGCAGCGGGCCAGGCCCGTGCAGCCGCCGGAGAGGTGGTCCTCGGCGTCGAACTCCCGCCACGCGACGTCCATGTTGTCGCTCCAGATGACCTACATGACCCCGGCCCGGCGGGCCAGCGCGTCCGGGTCGGGCGGGCGCAGGAGGGTCAGGAGTGCGCGCACGGTGGCCCGGTCGGCGGTGGAGGCGGCGTTCATCGACCAGTCGAGGGCCCGGTCGTCCTTGTGCTCCGAGATGACGCCGCTGCGGCAGGACCCGACCGGGTTGGTCCAGCGGGCGAGCTCGACCGTGCCGGGCATCGGCGTACGCCGGCAGGTGGTCTGCGGCTGCTAGCGGGCGTCGTCCTCGACCGGGGTGTCGTCGCGGGCCCAGGCGGCCGGCGCGACGGCCCCGCTCGCCATGAGGACGGCGAGGACCGCCGCCACGAGGTGGCGGAGGCGGGTGCTGCGGGTGGAGCTGGTGCTGCGGGTGCTGCTCGCGATCACGCCGCGACGGCGTGGATCAGCTCGGAGTGCCCGTCCGGCGCGAGGTAGTAGCCGTCGTCGAAGACGATCACGCCGTTGCAGAGCTTGGCCCAGCCCTGCTCGGAGTGGTCGACCACCACGTGCGCGGTCCAACAGCAGCTTTCGGTGGCCTCAGGACAGGCCGGCATGTGTGCACACATCGTTGTGTACCTCCCAGAAAGGTCGCTCCTCTCCCAAAGGAGCAACAGTGGTCCAACGGTAAGGCCCTTGGTCCCGAACCGCACGGGACTGCGTGAGGCAGGTCGCATGGTCTGGACCAGAGCAATGGATCGATGCTAACCCGCTGTTGGTCATATGTCCGAGAACCAGAGGTCCTGACTCTTGTTTCGATCCAATTCGGGTCCGTCGCCCCGCGGTCGGACCGGGGAGCCGGACCGCCCCCTCAGGGGGCGGTGAGGTCGTCGAGCCAGCTGTCGATGTCGAGGTCCTCGTGGCCGCGCGGCACGACCGTGTGCGTGAGCCGGACGAACTCGCGGGTGTTCCACCACGGCAGGCGCAGCGTCTCGATGCTGCCGTCCGTGCCGAGGTGGGAGACCTCGGTGAGCACGGAGGTGGCCTGCACCTGGACCGCGCCGGCGCCGACCGGCACCATCGAGCGCAGCCCGTCGGCCAGCAGGTCGCGGGCGAAGACCCACCGGTCCGCGCGCGACTCCCCGGTGATGCGCAGGGAGACGGCCAGCGGGTCGGCAGGGTCGTAGGACATCTCGACCTCGACGGTCTCGGGGTCGCCCACGCCCCGGATCCATCCGGCGGTGTCGATGACGATCTGGTTCATGTGGTCCTCCATCCTCGGTCCTCCCACGAGGACGACCGGGGGATGGTTGTCGGTGCGAAGGTGCCGGCTGCGCCACCTCCCGCAGGAGGTTTCGAACTGTGCGCAACCAGACATACCCGCGACCGCCGCAAGCCAACCCGGGCCCTCCTCCGGTGGCAGGATGGACAGCGGAGCGGGAGACCGCTCCTGGACCGGAAGGCGGTGGGCGGAGATGACCAGCACCGACCAGGAAGGCTGGAGCCTCGAGCACAGCGAGGAGGTCGACCAGCTGCAGGCCGGCGACACCCTCGACGACCGCGGCCTGGAGGACATCCTCGACGAGGGCATCGTGACTCGCGAGCGCTGGTCCCCGGGCGAGGGCTTCGGCACCACCCGCGCCGAGATGCGCCAGGGCGAGAGCCTGGACATGCGCCTGGCCCAGGAGGAGCCCGACGGCGCCGAGGACTCCTGGGACGAGGAGGACGTCGACGACCGCGAGGTCGGCGACCGGCGGGCCGGCCGGCTGTGGTCCGACGACAGCGACTCCGACGCCCACCACGACGACCGCTTCGCCCATGACGCCGGCATCGACGGGGCGGCGGCCACGGCCGAGGAGGCGGCGATGCACGTGATCGACGAGGACGAGGACCAGGACTGGTGAGCCCGTGCCGGACGTGACCCGTGCGCAGGTGCTCTCCCGCCGCGTGCACGTCCAGCAGCTCGACGCCCCGGCTCCCGACGGGGACCCCGCCGTCCTCGACCTCGGCGTCCAGGACACCGGGCCGGACGGAGCCGCGTGGGCGCTGGCCCTCCGGGGAGGCCGGCTCGACCCGGGGCCTACCTGCTGGCCTGGAGCGTGCGGGGCGCACCCCACGCCTACCGCCGCCACCAGGCCGGAGCCGTGGCGGCCGCCGTACGCGACGTCGTGCGCAGCCCGACGGTCAAGGGCGAGGTGTCCACCGAGCTCACCCGGCGCCTGCCCGAGCCGTTCCACCGGCACTGCCGGCCCTGCGACGCGATCCACCTCTACGAGCAGCCCTTCCGCCTCGCCGCGCTGCAGGCCGGGCTCGAGCTCGTCCCCGGCACCTCGCCACCGGTGCTGCGGCGCATCCCCGGCTGGCGCGGTCGCACGGTGGACGTCGACGACGGACTCGACCTGGTCCGCGCGGTCCTCCACCTGCTCGGACCGTGCACGCCCCAGCAGGTCGCGGAGTACGTCGACAGCCCGGTCGCCGAGGTGCGCCGCCACTGGCCGGGCGACGCGGCCGAGGTGACCGTGGAGGGCGAGCGGCGCGCGGTCCTCGCCGAGGACCTCGAGTCCCTGATCCGCGCGCCCGAGACCTCGGCGGGAGTGCGGCTGCTCGGCCCCTTCGACCTCTTCCTGCAGGCGCGCGACCGGGCCCTGGTCGTCCCGGACGGGGCGCGGCGCAAGGATCTGTGGCGGCCCCTGGGCCGTCCGGGCGGCGTGCTGGTCGGTCACGAGGTCCTGGGCACGTGGCGCCCCCGGGCCTCGGGGAGGCGGCTGCGGCTCGAGGTGGCCGCCTGGGCACCCCTGCCCGACCTCACCGAGCAGGCCGAGCGCCTGGCCGAGCACCGGGGCCTCTCCTATGCCGGGTTCACCTCGTGAGGCTGGAGGTCGACCCGGCCGGCGCCGAGCCGCCGTACGCCCAGGTGCGCGAGCAGGTGACCGCCCTGGTCGACGCCGGTGCCCTGCGGCCCGGCGACCGGCTCCCGCCCGTGCGCCGCCTGGCCGAGGACCTCGGGCTGGCGGCCGGCACGGTCGCCCGCGCCTACCGCGAGCTGGAGGCGGCCGGCGTGATCGAGACCCGCGGTCGCGCGGGCAGCTTCGTGACCGGTGACGACGTCACGCGAAGCGCTCGCGAGGCTGCGGCGGAGTACGCCGCCCGCGTGCGCGCCCTGGGGATCTCCCGCGACGAGGCGATCGCCCTCGCGGCGCGGGCGCTGGACCGAGGCTGAGACATCACATGAGAGCCGGTGACAGGAGTCGAACCCGCGACATCCTTATTACAAGTAAGGCGCTCTACCAACTGAGCTACACCGGCGCGACCGCCACGCCGGACGGCCAGCGCACATCGTAGTCAGCCCTTAGGCGTAGGGTCTGTCTCGGCCGTGCAGCGCGGCACCGGCGGGAGACCCCACAGACTCGCCGCGACGACCAACACCAACGTGTTCATGACGAGGACCAAGGAGTCGAGATGGCAGAGACCTGGAGCGGTGAGTTCTACTGCGTCAAGTGCAAGGAGAAGCGCCAGGCCGAGGGTGAGGTCAAGGTGAACGAGAAGGGCACCCGCATGGCCAAGGCCGTGTGCCCCGTGTGCAGCACCAACCTCAACCGGATCCTCGGCAAGGCCTGATCCCAGGCCCGCCACGATCCCTCACGAGGGCGCGACCGACCAGGTCGCGCCCTCGTGACGTCTCCGCGCCGCCTTCCGTGCACCTGTGGAGAGCCGTCGGCGGCCTTGCCCGCGCCGGGTGAGGCTGCGGTCCATGCAGCCGCTCCTCCTCCCGGGGACTCGGGTCCTGCGCCGCGACGCCCACCACGTGCAGGTCGGGCTCGGGACCCATGCCCGGGTCGTGCTCCCCGACTCCGCCGGCGCCCGCCACCTCGAGAGCGGCGACGGCCTGCGCCACGACGAGGCGCTCCGGGCCCGGCTCGACCCGCTGCTGCTGCCCGACGACGCCCCGTTGCGCGCCGCGCTCCCCGCGCAGGTCACCTCCTACGCCGAGGCCCAGGCGTGGGGACGGCACAGCCTGGCCTCGCTGGTCCGTCATCGTGGCGCCGACCGGTCGGTCCTGGAGCGCCGGGCGTCCCACGTCGTGGTGGTGCGGGCCTCGACCGCCCGACGGCGCCACCGCGGCGCCACCCTGTCCGACGCCCTCGCCGAGGAGCTGCGCCTGCTGTGCCGCCGCGCCGGCCTCCGCGTGGCCGAGACCGTGCCGGGCGGTCCGCGCTCCCACCGGCCCGCCGTGGTGCGGGTCCTGGTCGGCGTCGGCGAGCCCGACCGCCGGCGGCTGGACGGCTGGGACGAGCCGCACCTGGTGGTCAGGTTCATCGAGGGCGACGCGGTGGTCGGCCCCTTCGTCGTGCCCGGCGAGACCGCCTGCCTGCGCTGCGTCGACGCGCACCTCGCCGAGCGCGACCCCGCGTGGCCGCTGCTGCTCGAGCAGTACTCCCGCCTCGCCGGCGCCGACCGCGCCGACGGCGTGCCCGAGCCCGTCGACGCCGCGCTCGCCGCGGTCTGCCTCGGCTGGGCGACGCGCGAGGTCGCCTCCTACCTCGAGGGCGACAGCCCGCTCAGCCGGGGTCGGAGCCTGCGCATCGGACCCGGGCTGGTCGAGGTGGAGAGCCAGGACTGGCCACGCCATCCGGCCTGCGGCTGCGCGTCCGACTGACCACACCCACCACCCAGGCAGAATGGGGATCATGGCCGACCTTCCTCGCAAAGCCGTCACCCGGACGGCTCGCATGGCGGCGCTCCCCCTGGGCTACGCCGGCCGCCAGGCGCTGGGGGTCGGCAGGCGTCTGGGCGGCACCCCCGCCGACGTGGTGATGAGCGAGGTGCAGACCCGCACCGCCCAGCAGCTGTTCAAGACCCTGGGCGAGCTCAAGGGCGGCGCCATGAAGTTCGGCCAGGCGCTCTCGATCTTCGAGGGCGCGCTGCCCGAGGAGATCGCCGCGCCCTACCGCGAGCACCTCACCAAGCTGCAGGACTCCGCGCCGCCGATGAGCCGGGCGGTGGTCCACCAGCAGCTGGTGCGCGAGTTCGGCGCCGGCTGGAAGCGCAAGATCGTGGAGTTCGACGAGGACGCCGCCGCCTCGGCCTCGATCGGTCAGGTCCACCACGGCCGCTGGGTCGACGGCACCGAGATCGCGATCAAGCTGCAGTATCCCGGTGCCGAGGAGGCGATGATCTCCGACCTCAAGCAGATCACCCGCGTGGCGCGCACCTTCGGCGGCCTGCTGCCGGGCGTCGACGTCCGGCTGCTCGCCGAGGAGCTGCGCGACCGGGTCGCCGAGGAGCTCGACTACCGCCTCGAGGCCGAGGCACAGACCCGGTTCGCCGAGGTCTACGCCGGCGACGAGCACTACGTCGTCCCGCGCGTCATGGAGCACTCCCGGCGCGCCATCGTCACCGAGTGGGTCCCCGGCACCGCGTCCCTGGCCAGGGTGATCGCCGAGGGCACCCAGGAGGAGCGCGACCACTGGGGCGAGCTCTACGCCCGCTTCCTGTTCGAGAGCCCCGAGCGCACCGGCCTGCTGCACGCCGACCCGCACCCCGGCAACTTCCGCCTGGTCCCCGGCCAGGGCGGCGCGCCGGACCGCCTCGCGGTGCTGGACTACGGCGCGGTCGCCCGGCTGCCCGGAGGCCAGCTGCCCCACACCCTCGGCACGCTCTCGCGCCTCTCGCTCGGCGACGACTGGGACGCCGTCGTGGACTTCCTGCGCCAGGAGGGCTTCATCAAGCCCAACATCCGGGTCCGGCCCGAGGACCTGCGGTCCTACCTCGGCCCGTTCACCGAGCCGGCGCGCACCTCGTCGTTCCGGTTCTCCCGCGACTTCCTGCGCGCCCAGCTCGCGCGGGTCCAGGACCCGACCGCGCCCGAGGTGCAGGTGGCCTTCCGGCTCAACCTGCCGGCGGAGTACCTCCTGATCCACCGCACCTGGACCGGCGCGGTCGGGGTGCTGTGCCAGCTGGAGGCCGAGGTGCCGTTCCGCGCGATTCTCGAGCGCTCCCTGCCGGGCTTCGCGCCTACGCGCCCCGGCTGACGTCGAGCTTGCCCTCGACCACCCTCAGGTGCGTCCGGGTGCAGTCCTCGCAGAAGCGCTTGGCCTCGCCGTCCTCCATCGACAGCGACCAGGTCAGCGGTGGGGCGTCGTCGTCGTGGACACGCGCGCACAGATCGCAGCTCACCATCTGCGCAGCGTACGTCGCCGCGCGCCACGTGGGGAGGGGGCGGACAGCGCGAGACCCCCGCCGTCGCGGTGCCGCGACGACGGGGGTCGGTGGGTGGTGGCTGGTCGCGCGACTCACAGGGCGCGAGCCGCGGCGAGGCGGGCCCGGTGGGCCGCTCGCTCGGCACGCTCCGACAGCCGGTGGGCCATCAGGAGTCGACGCTCACGTCGCTGTGCTCGCGCCTCTCCCAGGCGCTCGGACATCTGTGCGCGAGCCAGCTCTTCGTGCATGAGGTTCATCTCGTTGCTCCAGTTCAGGTGAAGGTTCATGTGGTGACAGGTGGTGGGTCGGGGACGAAGGACAGCGATCGGAGCGGGACGGTCAGGTCCCGGGCCTCATGCCGCCACCTCGCTCTTGCGTGGCCGTCCACGGGGACGTTTGCGTGGGATCACCGCTCCCTGGAGAAGCAGCTGTCCACCCCACACACCCCACGGCTCACGGCGCTCGATCGCCCGGTCGAGGCAAGCGGCCCGGATCGGGCAGCTGCCGCACATCGACTTGGCCAGCTCGACGTCGCTGGGCGACTCCGCGAAGAAGAGGTCCGGCTCCTCTCGACACGGCAGCTCCATGAGCTCGGCCGACGAGGACGGCACCTCCAGCAGTGCGGTACTCATCTCGTTCTTCCTCCTGGGTGGTGGTGTTCTTCACGGGGGTTGGTGTGACAAACAGAAAGGCCGCGGATCCCGGGTTTCGGGTCCGCGGCCTGGAGGCTGCCGAGCTGGAGCGAGGTGCTCCTAGATCGGTGGACTCCAGGCGGACAGACCCGGGGCGGTGACGTCGCCATCGACACGCACGCCGGCCGAGGTGCGGTCGCCGAACGGGGCGAGGGCAGAGCTGTGGGCGGACGGGACGCAGGTGTAGCCGAGAGCGGACGGACGCGACGCGGACACACGGGTGCCACGCTGGGCGGTGATGTCGGTGGTCATCATCGGGTCCACCTCCTCGTCTCTCTCGGTCTCGGGCTCTGGAGTCCCGGGGGCTCAGGCGACGTGCGTGAGCGTGCTAGCCAAAGTACTCGCGTCGAATCCGGGTTGGCAATCGATTTAGTCCGTTGATCTCTCGGCGATCAGCGCGAGCACCTCGTCGCCGTAGCGCTCGCGCTTGGACGCCCCGATGCCGTTGACCTTCAGCAGCTCGCGCTCGGTGCGCGGCTGCACCTCGGCCAGCGCGCGCAGCGTCGCGTCGGTGAACACGACGAACGCCGGGACCGACTCCTCGCCGGCCTTCTCCAGCCGCCACGCCCGCAGGCGCTCGAACAGCGCCTCGTCGTAGGGCGACTCGCAGGTCTCGCAGCGGCCGAGCTTGCGCGCGAGGGTCGTGGTGAGGGTCGCTCCGCAGACGCGGCACGTCGAGGACTTCTTGTCCTTGCGACCAGAGGTCCGGCTCGACGCGGTCACCACCGACTGCGGTGCGAGCGCGTCGAAGAAGCGGGAGAGCCTGCGGTTGCCGCGGCCGCCGGGGTTGCGGGACAGCGACCACGAGACCGTGAGGTGCTGCCGGGCCCGGGTCACGCCGACGTAGCAGAGCCGGCGCTCCTCCTCGACCGCGGCCGGCGACTCCATCGCGTAGGTGATCGGCAGTGCCCCCTCGTGGGCGCCGGCCAGGAACACCGCGTCCCACTCCAGGCCCTTGGCGGCGTGCAGCGTCGCGATCGTCACGCCCTCGGCGACCGGGGCGTGCTGCTCGGCGGCCCGGCGGTCGAGGTCGTCCACCAGGGCGCCCAGGTCGGCCTCGGGCTGTGCCTCGGCGAAGGTGCGGGCCAAGGTGAGCAGCGCCTGCAGCGACTCCCACCGGTCGCGGACGTTGCCCCGCGCGGTGGGCGGCTCGTCGGTGAAGCCCATGCCGCCGAGCACGTCGCGGGCCTGCTGGACCAGCTCGTGGCCCGTGGTGCCGGCGCCCTCGCCGGAGCGGGCGCTCCCCCGCAGCAGGGTGAGGGCCTGACGCACCTCGGCGCGCTGGAAGAACCGCTCGGCGCCACGGACCACGAAGGGCACGCCCTGGCCGGCGAGCGCCTCCTCGAACGCCTCCGACTGGGCGTTGATCCGCACCAGCACGGCGACCTCGTGGGGCGGCGTGCCGCCGTCGAGCAGGGTCCTGATGCGGCTCGCGACCCAGGCCGCCTCGGCGACCTCGTCGGGCTGCTCGGCGAAGGCGACCTCGGGTCCGGCCGGGCGCTGCGCGCGCAGGTGGACCGAGGCCCGGTCGACCGAGGGCCCACCCGGGGCCCGCATCACGGCGTTGGCCGCCGCGACGACCTGGGGGGTCGAGCGGTAGTTGCGGACCAGCTCCACGCTGGTCGTGCCGGGGTGGCGGCGGGGGAACTCGAGCAGGTGGCGCGAGCTCGCCCCGGCGAAGCTGTAGATGGTCTGGGCCGGGTCGCCGACGACGCAGAGGTCGTGACGACCGCCGAGCCACAGGTCGAGCAGGGTGGCCTGGATCGGCGAGACGTCCTGGAACTCGTCGACCACGAAGTGCGCGTACTGCCGCCGGATCTCGGCGGCCACCCGGTCGTCCTCGCTGATCACCGCGGCGGCGCAGAGGAGCACGTCCTCCATGTCCATGCGGCCGGCCTCGCGCTTGAGGTCCTCGTAGGAGGAGAAGACCCGTGCGACGGTCGCGGCGGGGACGGAGATCTCGCGCCCCTTGGCCTCCGCGACGCGGGCGTAGTCCTCCGGGCGGACGTTGCTGACCTTGCTCCACTCGATCTCGCTGGCCAGGTCGCGCAGCGTCGCCGGCGAGGTGTCGACCCGGTTGCGGCTGGCGGCCCGGCCGACCACGCCGAGCTTGGACTCCATCAGCTCGGGCAGGGCACCGGCGTAGACCTTGGGCCAGAAGTAGCGGGCCTGCCGCAGCGCGGCCGAGTGGAAGGTGCGGGCCTGGACTCCGGGCGCCCCGAGGGTGCGCAGGCGCTGGCGCATCTCGCCCGCGGCGCGCGTGGTGAAGGTCACCGCGAGCACCTGCTGGGGGACGTAGACCCCCGACGCCACGCCGTAGGCGATGCGGTGCGTGATCGCCCGGGTCTTGCCCGTGCCCGCACCGGCCAGCACCCGCACGGGTCCGCGCAGGGCCTCGGCCACCGCACGCTGCTCGGGGTCGAGCGCCTCCAGCAGCGCGTCGGGGGACGGCAGGCTCGCGGACATCGGGAACAGACTCCTCCGGGTTTGGCGTTCATCCCCCGACGGGGACGCTTCCTACGACTCCGTCAGACCCTATGTCGCAGGAAGGACAGTTCATGGCCAGCGTCACGATGTACTCCACACCCTGGTGTGGCTACTGCCACCGCCTCAAGGGACAGCTGGAGCGCGAGGGCGTGCACTTCGAGGTCGTCGACATCGAACAGGACCCGGCCGCGGCCGAGGTGGTCATGCGGATCAACAACGGCAACCAGACCGTGCCGACCCTGGTGTACGCCGACGGCACGGCCCACACCAACCCGCCGGCCAAGCAGGTCATCGCCAAGCTGGCCGAGCTCGCCTCCTGACGCCGCCCCGGCTCACCACGAGCCCGGCACGCTGCCGCCGTACCACGCCTCGACCAGCGAGCGGCTGATCGAGAAGCCTCCGGGCGTGACCAGGTCACCGGACTCGCCGCCGCGACGCACGTCCTCGCGGGTGAACCAGCGGGCCGCCTCCAGCTCGTCGTCGTCGAGGTGGATCTCGGTGCTCAGCGCCCGGCCGAAGAAGCCGACCATGAGGCTGGCCGGGAACGGCCACGGCTGGTTGCCGAAGTAGGAGACCTCGCCGACCTCGATGCCGGCCTCCTCCATCACCTCGCGCCGCACCGCGTCCTCGAGGCTCTCGCCCGGGTCGACGAAGCCGGCCAGGGTCGAGTAGCGACCGGCCGGCCACGACGGCTGGCGTCCCAGCAGGGCGCGGTCGTCGTCGTCGGTGACCAGCATGATCACGGCCGGGTCGGTGCGCGGGAAGTGGTGACGGCCGCACTGGGGGCACGCCAGCACGTAGCCGCCGCCCGAGGGGTCGAGCGCGTGCCCGCACCGGCCGCAGTGCCGGTGCGACCGACGCCACTCGTCCAGCGACACCGCCTGCACGACCAGGCTCTGGTCCGCCGCGGTGAGGGCGGGTCCGTGCGAGCGCAGCGTCCCCCAGTCGTCGGGGGCACGGAACCCGCGCGGCAGCGCGACGAAGTGCACCAGCCCGTCGCGCTCGCCCAGCAGCACCCGTTCCGCCTCCGGCACCAGGGCGTCGGTCTCCTGCGGTGAGAGCCAGCGGACCGTCGTGCCGACCGGGCCGAGGGGGAAGCGTCCACCGGCCAGGACGAGCACCCGGGTCGCCGCGTCGGCCCACCGCTCGGCGAGCCACGCGTCGTCGGTGCGGTGGTGGCCCACCCGCTCGTGGGAGCGGCTGGAGAGGGCGACGTCCACGGCGTACGGCGGGGGGAAGGAGGTCACCCCGCGAGCCTACGTAGGGTGACGCCATGAGCACGCACATCGGCGCCGAGCCTGGTCAGATCGCACCCCACGTCCTCATGCCGGGTGACCCGCTGCGCGCCAGGTGGATCGCGGAGAACTTCCTCGAGGACGCGACCTGCTACTCCGAGGTGCGGGGCATGTACGGCTTCACCGGCACCTGGAACGGCCGCCCGGTCTCCGTGCAGGGCTCCGGCATGGGCATGCCGTCGATCTCGATCTACGCCACCGAGCTGTTCAAGGACTACGACGTCCGGGCCGTCACGCGCGTCGGCTCGTGCGGTGCGCTCTCCGCCGACCTGGCCCTGCGCGACCTGGTGATCGCCAGCGGCGCGTGCACCGACTCCTCGACGAACCGGATCACCTTCGAGGGCCTCGACTACGCCCCGGTCGCCGACTTCGACCTGCTGCGCGGCGCCTGGGAGGCGGCCCAGGACCTGCCGGTGACGGCGAAGGTCGGGCTGATCATGAGCAGCGACTCGTTCTACGCCTCCCGTCCCGAGCTGACCAACCGCATGGCGGAGTACGGCGTGCTGGCCGTCGAGATGGAGGCCGCCGCCCTCTACACCCTCGCGGCCAAGCACTCGCGCAAGGCACTCGCGGTGTGCACCGTCTCCGACCACCTGCTCACCGGCGAGGAGACGACCGCCGCCGAGCGGCAGGAGACCTTCGGCCACATGGTCGACGTCGCCCTCTCCGCGATGCTCTCCTGATCCCCTCCTGGTCCCCTCCCCCGCGCAGGCGACCCCGGGCCGGGTGACGGCGTGGAGGGGGTCCGGGGACGGCGACGGCACCAAGGAGAGGCTCGTCACCACGGACCCGGCCGGGCCGCCGGTGCGGCTCGAAGGCCGTGAGCCCCGGCCCCTGCGCCGCGACCTCCGGCTGGGACGGCCCGCGGCTCACGCCCGGAGCAGGAGCGCCTCCAGCGCCTCCCGGTCGGGCAGGTCGGCGGCCTCGACGACCTGCCCGTCGCGGACGTAGCAGAACGCCGCACGGACCCGGTGGGGCGGAAGGTCGTGCAGCTCGGCCCACGCCAGGCGGTAGACCGCCAGCTGCAGCGGGTCGGCAGAGCGTGAGCGGCTGGTCTTCCAGTCGACCAGCAGCCACGAGCCGTCGTCCTCGGGGAACGCGGCGTCGATGCGTCCTCGCACCACCTGGCCGGCCAGCACCAGCGCGAACGGCTGCTCGAGCACCGCACCCTTGCGGTCGGCGAACGGCCCCGCGCGGAACCGGTCGGCCAGCTCCTGCAGGTCGGCGTCGTCGGCGAAGTCCGGGTCGCCGCGACCGGACACCTCGTCGAGGTCGAGCAGCACCTCCTGCCGGGACCCGAGGAACTGCTCCACCCAGGCGTGGAAGCGGGTGCCGGCGCGGGCGGCCGGGGCGGGCGGCGTCGGCATCGGGCGCGCCAGCCGCGCGGCGAACGCGGCGGGGTCGTCGCGCAGCTCGGCCAGGGCCGTCGCCGAGAGCGCCGGCGGCAGCGACAGCTCGATCGACTCGGCGGCCCGTGCCCGAGCCTCGGCGACCAGCCGCTCGGCCTCGGTGTCCCAGGCCGCGACCAGCTCGGCCTCCTCGGGGTCCAGGGCGCCCGCGGGGTCGGCGGTCGGGACCGCCCACTCCGCGGCGACGCGGGCTGCCAGGTCGAGGCGACGCAGCGCCTCGGTCGTGTGCTGCTCGGGCGGCCACGGGACGCGGGTCGGCTCGTCGTCGCACGGGTTGGGGTCGCCCTTGTCCGGCTGGGGGGGCCAGGTCGGCAGCGGGCCCGGCACCTCGCCCGCGGCGACGCGCTCCTCCAGGAACTCACGGACCGTGCGCTGGTAGTCGGAGGGCCCTCGTGGCGTCTTGAGCGACGGCGCCCACAGGTGGGAGGTCACCACCAGCAGGTGCCGCGGCCGGGTCATGGCGACGTAGCCCAGGCGCAGCTCCTCGGTCGCGGCATGGGCCTTGAAGCGCGCGGCGTGGTCGGCCAGGTCCTCGCGGCCCCAGCCCGCCAGTCCCGGCAGGTCGAGTCGGTCGCCGCGCAGCTCGGTGGGCAGGACCGGCGAGCTGGTGAACCACTTGGACCCGGCCCGGCCCGAGGGGAACCGGGCCCGGCACACGCCGACGAGGAAGACCGCGTCCCACTCCAGTCCC
Organism: uncultured Actinomycetota bacterium; assembly: GCA_963811385.1. GTDB lineage: Bacteria > Actinomycetota > Actinomycetes > Propionibacteriales > Nocardioidaceae > Marmoricola_A. Next base: position 545,533 of record CAWEQX010000017.1, read on the forward strand.
TTGGCCTTGTGGACGGTGAGGAGCTTGACCGTGTCGGCCGCGCTGGGGGTCGCCACCTCCATGCCGTCCTCGTCCTCCTCGGCGCCGAGGTAGGACAGCAGGGCGGTCAGGCTGACCTCGCCGTCGATCGCACGGAAGTCGGCCACCGCCCGGACGAACAGGTCGAGGTTGTCGCGGCGCGCGCGAGCCGCCGGGCTGACCGAGGCGGCCAGCTCGACGTCGACGCCGGTGGTGTCGACGATGCGGCGCACCAGGTCGAGCAGCGGCTCCCCGACGTGGCGCCGCAGCCCACGGAGCTCGCCGGCCAGGAGGGCGAACCGCTCGAGCGCGTCGGCGGAGTAGGCGCCTCGCTCGGGCTGCCCGGGGTCCTCCAGGGCGTCGGCGAGCGACACCACCTCGGTGGGGTCGGCACCGGCGACCGCCTCGGCCAGTGCGTCGGCGAGGTCGCTCACCTCCCCCGGGGCGCGACGCCCGGCCAGCTCGAGGGCCCGAGCCCCCAGCAGCGCGAGGTCGCGGGGGCCGATCGCCCAGCGGGGACCGGTGAGCAGGGTGAGCATCGCGGCGTTGTCGGTGAGGTCCTCGAGCAGGCTCAGCGTCGCCACCACGTCGGCCACCTCGGGCAGCTCGAGCAGCCCCTTGAGGCCGACGATCTCGACCGGGACCTCGTGGCGCACCAGCTCCTCGTAGACCGCCGCGGCGTGCTTGTTGTCACGGGTCAGCACGCCGATCTCGTTCCACGACCCGAATCGCTCGTGGGCGGCGACGACCTGCGCGGGCAGCCAGGCCAGCTCCTCGGAGTACGTCGTGAACGCCTCGGCGCGGATCTCGCCGGGCTCGGCCCCGGGCTTGGCCCGCAGGGGCTGCACGCCCGGCGAGTCGGCGTAGAGGGGCGCGGCGAGGCGGTTGGCCAGGTCGAGCACCAGCCGGTCGGAGCGGCGGTTGGTCGGGAGGCTGACGCGGGCGACGTCGGTCGAGCCGTCGGCGGCGGGGAACGCCTCGCCGAACCGTCGGATGTTGGACACCGAGGCACCCCGCCACCCGTAGATCGCCTGGTTGGGGTCGCCGACCGCCATCACCGCGTGACCTCGGCCGGCCCCAGGCGTCGGCCCCGAGAACAGCCGGCTGAGCATGAGGGCCTGCGCGACCGAGGTGTCCTGGTACTCGTCGAGGAGGACGACCCGGAAGCGGTCGCGCTCGGCGTCCCCGACCTCAGGGCACCGCTCGGCCAGCCGGGCGCCCCACGAGATCTGGTCGGAGAACTCCATCAGGCCGAGGTGGCGCTTGAGGGAGCGGTACTCCGCCACGAGGTGGAGCAGCTCGTCGCGCTGGTCGAAGACCTTGACCGCCTTGTCGAGGTCGCGCAGGTGGCCCTTGAGCGTGGCGGCCGCGCGCGCCTCGGCGATGCGCCCGCGCTCGCGGTCCTGCAGCGCCGTCACCTGCGCCGGGTCGACGAGGTGCTCCGACATCGCGGCGTCGAGGGCGAGGAGGTAGGAGATGACCGTGCCCGGGTGCTCGCTGAGGTGCCGGACCTCGCGGGTGTGGCGGCTGATCACCCGCGCGGCGAGCTGGTGGCGTGCGGCCTCGGTGATCACGCGGGTGTCGGGCTCGTGGCCGATGCGCAGGCCGTGGTCGGTGAGCAGGCTCGCGGCGTAGGAGTTGTAGGTCGCGATGGTCGGCTCGAGCGGCTCGCTCTCGGCGCCGTCGTCCCCGCCGACCGCGGCGCGGTCCAGCCCCGCCGCGGACAGTGCGTGGCGGACCCGCGAGGCGAGCTCGGCCGCCGCCTTGGTGGTGAAGGTGAGCCCGAGGACCTCCTCGGGACGCACGCGACCGGTGCCGACCAGCCACACCACGCGTGCGGCCATGAGCGTGGTCTTGCCCGAGCCGGCGCCGGCGATGACGACCGCGGGGGCGAGCTCGGCGGTGACGGCCTCGAACTGCTCGGGACTCAGCGGGAACTCCGCCCGCATGAACGTCTGGAGCTCCTCGGGGGTCTCCAGCCGGGGGGCGCTCACGACAGCACCGTCCCGCGGTTCTGCGCCGGGCACAGCCGGGTGAACTCGCAGCGGTCGCAGTGGCTGCCGGGGGTGGCCGGGAACTCCTCGTCGCGGACCAGCCGCACCGCGGCGGCCAGCTGGCGCTCGACGGTGCGCAGGCCGTCCCCGCCCGGCTCCTGGCGGTCCTGCTGCTGCACCTTGGGCGCGGTGGCGGCGTCCTTGCCCGCGCCGACGCGCAGGTGGACCAGCTCGGCACCCCCGCTCCTGCACGGGCCGTCGACGAGACCGTCGAGCACCCGGTCGAAGCCGCCGTGGTCGGCCGCGAGCTGGTAGACGCCCAGCTGGGGGTGGTCGGGGACCACGTGGTCGGGGGGTGGGTACTTCCCCGTCTTGAAGTCGACCACGACGACGCGCCCGTCCTCGTCGAGCTCGAGCCGGTCGGCCGCGCCGCGCAGCCGCACCCGCTCGCCGCCGATGGTGAGCTCGACGGTGAAGTCCTGCTCGGCGGCGACCACCCGGCGGTGGCCGCGGCCGCGGCTCCAGGTGAGGAAGCGCTCGAGCGCCGCGCGCGCCTCGGCCCGCTCGCGCGGGCCCGACCAGGGGGTGCGGAACTGGATCTGCTGCCACACCGCGTCGACGTGCGCCATCAGCTCGTCGAGGCCGACGCCGGGGTCGATCTCGCCCTTGGCGACGCGGTCGACGATCGTGTGGACCACCTTGCCGAACCCCTGGGCCTGGGTGGTGGCGTTGCGGCCGCCGGCCTCGCGCTCGAGGAACCACTGCGCCGGGCACCGCTGCAGGCCCTCGAGCGCGCTCGCGCTCAGCGCCACCGGACGGTCCTCGGGGCGGACCGACGTCGACGACACGGTGCGCGAGCGCACGCCCCACCACGACGCGGGATCGGCGGCCGGGGCGACCTGGCGCTCACCCACCCGCACCTGCGCCAGTCGCGCCAGGCGGCGTACGGCGGCCTCCCGCAGCGCGGGCGACCGGGTCTCGTCGGCGGCCGTGCGGCGCAGGTCGGCCACCAGACCGTCGAGCGAGAGCGGACGGGTCGGGCGGCCGACCACGGTGCGGGCCTCGACACCGAGCTCGGTGGTGAACCGCGAGGGCTGGTCGCCGTCGTCGTCGGGCGACGCGACCGCGGTGACCAGCAGGCGCTCGCGCGCGCGCGTGCACGCGACATAGAACAGCCGGCGCTCCTCGGCGAGCAGGGCACGGACGTCGAACCCGGACAGGCCCGCCACCGGGTCGAGCCCGACCTCGTCGACGTGCAGCAGCGTGGAGCGGCGGCGCAGGTCGGGCCAGGTGCCCTCCTGGACCCCGTGGACGACCACGACGCGCCACTCCAGACCCTTGGACCGGTGGGCGGTCAGGAGCCGGACGGCCTCGCCACGCACGCCGGTGTCGGCGAGGGTGTCGCCGGGGATCTGCTGGGCGGCCAGCGTCTCGAGGAAGACCTGGGCGGTGGTGCGGTCGCGCTGCTCCTCGACGGCGGAGGCCTCGTCGAACAGCGCGCACAGGGCGTCGAGGTCGCGGTGGGCCGCGGCCGACCCGGAGCCGCCGGACACCGCGACCGCCCGCAGGCGGCGGGGCCAGTCGGTGCCCGACCAGAGGTGCCACAGCACCTCCTCGGCGCTGGCCTGGGCGACGACCAGCTCGTGGGCGGCGCCGATCAGCCGGCCCAGGGCGCGGGCGCGCTCCACCGGCTCGCCCTCGAGGCCGTCCAGCCGCTCGGGCTCGACGAAGGCCTCGCGGACCAGCTCGTCACCCGGACGGGCGGCGGACCCCGACCCGTGCTCGCGGCGCCGCAGCTGCTTGGCCAGCGAGCGCAGGCCGGAGACGTCGAGACCCCCCAGCGGGGACATCAGCAGCCCTGCCACCCGGTCGGCGTCGAGGAACGACGGCGACCCCGGGTCGTCGACGCGCAGCTGGACCGCGGCCCGCAGGGCGTCGAGCAGCGGGCGGACGGCCGGCTCCTCGACCAGGGGCGTGTCGTCGGCGGCGACCTCGACCGGGACACCGGCCGCGAGCAGGGTGCGCCGCAGGCCCGGGATCGACGACCGACCACTGCGCACCAGCACCGCCATGTCGGACCAGCCGACGCCGTCCTCGAGGTGGGCTCGACGCAGCCGGTCGGCGGTGTGCTCGACCTCCGCGCGCGGGGTGTCGAAGTGGAGCACGTCGACCTCGCCGTCGCCGTGGGGCCCGGCGGCGGGGCGGGGCGACCGGAAGGCGCGGAACGCCTCGCCCGGGATCGCACCGTGGGTGGGCAGGGCCTGGGCGATGGTCCGTGAGGCCTGCAGCAGGCGCGGCCCGAAGCGGCGGGTGGTCTGCAGGGCGAGCACCCGCGCGGGCTCGCCGGCGAGGTCGCGGAAGCCGTCGGGGAAGTCGAGGATGCCGCGCACGTCGGCGCCGCGGAACCCGTAGATCGACTGGTCGGGGTCGCCCACCACGACGAGGTTGCGGCCGTCGCCGGCCAGGGACCGCAGCAGCGCGACCTGGCTGGGGTCGGTGTCCTGGTACTCGTCGACGAAGACCCAGGACCAGCGCCTCCGCAGGACCTGGCGCACGTCGGGGCGCTCGGCCAGGCCGCCGGCGCGGACGATGAGGTCGGCGTAGTCGACGGCGCTGCGGGCGTCGAGGACGTCGAGGTACTGCTCGAGGAACGCACCGGCCGCGACCCACTCGGGCCGGTCGCGTTCGCGCCCCAGCCGAGCGAGGTGGGCGCCGGAGAGCCCGCGCTCGCGGGCCCGGGCCAGCAGCGCCTGGACCTCGCGGGAGAAGCCCCGCGTGCGCACCGCCTCCTGGAGCGACTCGGGCCAGGCCACCGCCTCGGGCGACGGCGCCAGCAGCTCGCGCAGGGCGACGTCCTGCACCGGAGCGGACAGCAGGCGCAACGGGGCGGAGTAGGCGTCGGTGTCGGCCCACTCGCGGATCAACGAGTAGGCGAAGGAGTGGAAGGTCGAGCTGAGGTCGGTGCCCGTGGTGCGGCCGAGCCGCGCGGTGACGCGGTCGCGGAGCTGCTCGGCGGCCTTGCGGCTGAAGGTCAGCGCGAGGATCTCGGAGGGATCCACGCCCCGGCGCTCCACCAGGTCGACGACCGCCTCGACCATCGTCGTGGTCTTGCCGGTGCCGGGGCCGGCGAGCACGAGCAGGGGCCCCCCTTCGTGCTCGACGACCGCACGCTGCGACTCGTCGAGCGTGGGGGCGGGCGCGGCCGCCGGATCCGGGCGGCGGAGGAGGTAGGTCGTCATCGGAACCCATCCCAGCACGCCGGACCGACAGGACCGAGGAGCACCCGCGGGCTAGCGTCTGTCGCATGGACGACACCGCCGCCGGCCACCGCGGTCCCCTCGACGGCGTGCTGGTCCTCGACCTCACCCGGGCCCTGGCCGGACCCCACGCCGCGATGATGCTGGGCGACCTCGGCGCCCGGGTGGTCAAGGTGGAGAGCGCCCAGGGCGACGACAGCCGGTCGTGGGGACCGCCGTTCGTGGGCGAGGCGCAGACGCGCCAGTCGACGTACTTCATGTCGGCCAACCGCAACAAGGAGTCGGTCGTCCTCGACCTCAAGGCCGACGACGACCGGGCGCTGCTCGAGCGGATGGTGCGGCGGGCCGACGTGCTGCTGGAGAACTTCCGCACCGGCGTGATGGACCGCCTCGGGCTCGGCGAGGCCCGGCTGCGCGAGCTCAACCCGCGGCTGGTCGTGGGCTCGGTGACCGGGTTCGGCCACGACGGACCGGAGGCGACACGTCCCGGCTTCGACCAGATCGCCCAGGGGGAGGGCGGGCTGATGAGCATCACCGGCGACGTGCCGACCCGGGTCGGGGTCCCGATCGCCGACCTGCTGGCCGGGATGAACCTGGCCTACGGCGTCGCGGCGGCCCTGCTCGAGCGCGAGCGCACCGGGCGCGGGCGGACCGTGCGCACCTCGCTGCTCGCGGGCGTCGTGGGCGTGCACGCCTTCCAGGGGACGATGTGGACCGTCGGCGGCGTCGTCCCCCGCCCGTCGGGGGCGCACCACGCGGCGATCGCGCCCTACGGGATGTACGCCGCGGCCGACGCCCCGCTGCAGGTCGCGTGCGCCAACGACAAGCTCTGGCTGCTGTTCGCCGGACTGCTCGGGCTGGACGTCGAGGACCCGCGCTTCGCCACCAACGCCGACCGCGTCGCCCACCGCGACGACCTGACGCGTGCCATCGAGGACGTCCTGGTCACGCGGAGCGCCGAGGAGTGGCTGGCCGACCTGGCGCGCCTCGGCGTGCCGGCGGGCAAGGTGCGCTCGCTCGACGACGTCTACTCCTGGGAGCAGACCCGGTCCCAGCACCTGCTGCTCGAGGTGGAGCACCCGACGCACGGCACGCTCACGCTGCCCGGGTCGCCGCTGCGCTGGGACGACCAGCCCTGGTCGGGCGGTCGCCGCGACCACCTCCCGCCGCCGCTGCTCGGCGAGCACACCGAGGCGGTGCGTGCGGAGTTCAGCGACTGACCCGGGTGCCGGCGCGGCCCGCCACCGCGTCGGCGATGTGGCACAGGGACGTGATCACGCCGGTGCCGCCGGTGTGCTCGGCGAAGCGGGTGACCGCCTGCACCTTGGGGCGCATCGAGCCCGCGGGCAGCTTCTCGCGGGAGGCGATCTCACGCAGCTCGGCGACCGTCACGTCCCCGACGGGCTGCGGGTCGTCGGTGTCGAAGCCGGTCATCACGGCCTCGACGTCGGTGGCGATGACCAGCAGGTCGGCCTCGACGTGCTCGGCGACCAGGGCGGCGGTGAGGTCCTTGTCGACGACGGCCTCGACCCCCTCCAGCGAGCCGTCGGCGCGGCGCACGGTCGGCACCCCTCCCCCGCCCGAGCACACGACGACGAACCCGGCCGCCAGCAGCACGTCGGCCGCGGCGGCGTCGAGGATGCCCACCGGCTCGGGCGAGGCGACCACCCGACGCCAGCCCTTGCGCGGCACCTCGACGAAGACCTGGCCGTGCTCCTCGAGCACGGACTTCTCGGCCTCGCCGAGGTGCCGGCCGATCGGCTTGGTCGGCTCGGCGAACCCGGGGTCGCCGGCGTCGACGAGCGTGCGCGAGACCAGGGCGGCCGTGCGCACCGGCAGCCCGCGCCGCGCCAGCTCGGCGTCGAGCGCGTCCAGCAGCAGCGTGCCGATCGTCGCCTGCGTCTGGGCGTCGCACCAGTCGAGCGGGTCGGGGGGCACGTCGGCGGCCGCCACCTCGTTGCGCCGCAGCAGGTCGCCGACCTGCGGGCCGTTGCCGTGCGTGAGCAGGACCTCGTGGCCGGCCTCGACCACGTCCGCGAGCGGGCCGGTCGCCGACGCGACCGCGGACCGCTGATCGTCGGGCGTGGCGCTGCCGGTCGGGCCGACCAGGGCGTTGCCTCCCAGGGCGATGACGATGCGCACGCTGCCTCCCTCCCGCGCCCGTGGGAGGTCATCCCATCCGGTCGCGCTCCGCGGCGATCGTGGTGTCGTCGCCGTGCCCAGTGTGGACGACGGTGTGCCCCGGGAGGGTGAGAAGCCGCGCGCGGATCGACTCCTCGATCACCGCGGCGTCGCTGAACGACCGGCCGGTGGCCCCCGGACCGCCCTGGAACAAGGTGTCGCCGGTGAACACGGCGTCGAGGTCGGGCGCGTGCAGGCAGACCGCGCCCGGGGCGTGGCCGGGGGTGTGCAGGACCCGCAGCGGGGTCCCGGCGACGAAGATCTCTTGTCCGTCAGACAAGTTGTGGTCCCAGCTCACGGTCGGGTGCGTGAGCTCCCACACCGGGGCGTCGTCGGGGTGCAGGTGGATCGGCGCCCCGGTGCGCTGCCGCAGCTCGGGGGCCACGCGGACGTGGTCGTCGTGGGCGTGCGTGCACAGGATCGCGACGACCCGGCGCGACCCGACGGTGTCCAGGATCGCGTCGACCGAGTGGGGCGCATCGACGACCACGCACTCCTCGTCGTCGCCCACGATCCAGACGTTGTTGTCCACGTCGAAGGTCTCCCCGTCGAGGGAGAAGGTCCCCGACGTCACCGCGTGGTCGATCCTCACACTCACAGCTCCACCACCGATCGCAGCACGTCGCCGTGGTGCATCCGCTCGAACGCGGCCTCCACGTCGTCGAGCCCGACCCGCTCGGTCACGAAGGCGTCGAGGTCGAGCCGGCCCTGCTGGTAGAGGTCCACCAGCATCGGGAAGTCGCGGTCCGGCAGGCAGTCGCCGTACCACGAGGACTTGAGCGCACCACCGCGGCCGAAGACGTCGATCAGCGGGATGTCGGGGATGCGCATGTCGGGGGTCGGGACACCGACGAGCACGACCGTGCCGGCCAGGTCGCGGGCGTAGAACGCCTGCTTCCACGTCTCGGGGCGGCCGACCGCGTCGATCACCACGTCCGCGCCGAAGCCGTCGGTCAGCTCCTGGACGGCCTCGACCGCGTCGCGCTCCTTGCTGTTGACCGTGTGCGTCGCGCCGAGCCCGCGCGCCCACTCCAGCTTGCGGTCGTCGAGGTCCACGGCGATGATCCGGCTCGCCCCGGCCAGGGCCGAGCCCGCGACCGCGGCCGCACCGACGCCGCCACAGCCGATGACCGCGACGCTCTTGCCGCGGCCCACCGCACCGGTGTTGATCGCGGCGCCGATCCCCGCCATGACGCCACAGCCGAGCAGGCCCACGGCCGCCGGGGACGCCGAGGGGTCGACCTTGGTGCACTGGCCCGAGTGGACCAGGGTCTTCTCGGCGAAGGCACCGATGCCGAGGGCCGGGGACAGCGCGGTGCCGTCCTCGAGGGTCATCTTCTGCTCGGCGTTGAAGGTCGCGAAGCAGTACCACGGCTCGCCGCGGCGACAGGCGCGGCAGTCCCCGCACACCGCCCGCCAGTTGAGGATCACGAAGTCGCCGGGCGCCACGTTGGTGACACCGTCGCCGACGGACTCCACGACGCCCGCCGCCTCGTGCCCGAGGAGGAACGGGAACTCGTCGTTGATGCCGCCCTCGCGGTAGTGCAGGTCCGTGTGGCAGACGCCGCAGGTCTGCACCCGCACGACGGCCTCGCCGGGGCCGGGATCGGGCACCAGCACGGTCTCCACCGAGACCGGCTCTCCCTTGGCGCGGGCGACGACTCCTCGGACCTTCTGCACGAGCGCTCCTCCAGACGGGTGGGCCGGGCCGGACCCCGGCGTCGCGGTCAACCTATGCGGAGGGGTGTAGCGGCGCTGTGCCACGATCGCCCCATGGACGCCGACGCCCGCGCCACCGACGCCGACGCCGGGGAGCCGCTGTACTCCCTGGTGATCCCCGTCTTCAACAGCGCGCGGATCGTCGGCGACACGATCACCCGGGTGGTCGAGGTCTTCACCGCGGCGGGGCTGCGCTTCGAGCTCGTCCTGGTCAACGACGGCAGCTCGGACGGCAGCTGGGAGGTGATCGCGGAGCGGGCCCGGCGGACGCCGCACGTGCTGGCGATCAACCTGCTCAAGAACTACGGCCAGCACCACGCCAACCTGGCCGGCTTCCGCGCCACGCGGGGCGACTGGGTGATCACCCTCGACGACGACCTGCAGAACCCGCCCGAGGAGGCGCTCAAGCTGGTCGAGGCTGCCCGCACCGGTGGCCACGACGTCGTGTTCGGCGAGTTCGAGAGCAAGCAGGCCGCGGGCTACCGCCGCCTCGGCACCCGGCTGATCAGCCTGATCAACCGACGCGTGTTCGCCCAGCCGCCCGGCCTGACGGTGTCCAACTTCCGCATCCTGCGCCGTGACGTGGTCGACCGCATCTGCAACGACAACAACGCCTACCCCTACGTCACGGGACAGGCGCTGATCTACAGCAACGACCCGGGCAACGTGTTGGTGCGCCACGACCCCCGGCCGGTCGGGTCGAGCAACTACAGCCTGCTGCGCATCGCGCGGCTGCTGCTGACCATCCTGTTCAGCTACTCCCTCTTCCCCCTGCGCCTGGCCGCGCTCATGGGCTTCGTGGTGTCCGCGCTCGCGTTCCTCCTCGGTGGCGCCTACCTCGTGCGGGGGTTCGTGACCGACTCGCAGGTGCCCGGCTGGACCTCGATGATCGTCCTGCTGGCGGTGTTCAACGGCTTCCTGATCGCCCTGGTCTCGATGCTCGGCGAGTACGTCCTGCGCACCCTCAACGCGGTCACCACGCAGCGGCCCTACCACGTGGTCGAGCGGGTCTCCCTGGAGTCGCCCGACGCGGAGGCGGCCCCGTGACCAGGCACCTGGTCGTGGTCGGCGGCCAGCGCTGCGGCACGACGTACCTCGCCGACCTGCTGGCGGACCACCCCGACGTCGCGGTCGCGTCCCCGCGCCGGCCGGAGCCGAAGGTGTTCCTCGACGAGGACGTCGTGCGGCGCGGCCGGCAGTGGTACGTCGACACGTGGTTCGCGCACCGCGGCGCCGCCACGCTGTTGGTCGAGAAGTCCACCAGCTACCTCGACCACCCGGCCGCCGCCCCGCGGGTCGAGGCGGTGCTGGACGGGACCCAGGTCCTCGCGCAGCTGCGGGACCCCGTGGCGCGCGCCGTCTCGCACTGGCGGTTCTCCTCCGGCCACGGCGTGGAGGACCGCCCGCTCGAGGCGGCCCTCGAGGAGAGCCTCGCCGCGGAGCGCGACTGGGACCGCGCCCGCTACTCCGCCTCGCCCTTCGCCTACCTCAGCCGCGGCGACTACGCGACGGCCCTGCGGCCCTGGCTCGAGCGCTTCGGGTCCCGGCTACGGGTGCAGTTCCTGGAGGAGCTCACCACCGGAGGCGGCGGCGTGGAGGACCTCGCCGCCTGGCTCGGGCTCGCGCCCACGCTGCGTGCCGGCGCCGCGCCCGCCAACCGGAGCCCGGGTGAGGAGCCCGGCCTCGACCCGGCCCTCCGGTCGCGGTTGCGCGACCACTTCCGCCCCACCGACCAGGCCCTGCGCCAGCTGCTCGGCCGCCCACTGCCGTGGGACCGAGAGGACTGAGATGACCCACCCGGAGATCCGCTTCAACGTGCCGACGCTGGAGGGACGCGAGCTCGAGCACGTCGAGACCGCGCTGCGCAGCGGCCGGGTGTCCTCGGGCGGGCCGAACTCCCAGGCGGCCGGCGAGATCCTCCGCGAGGAGACCGGCGCCGCCGGCGTCCTCCTGACCACCTCGTGCACCTCCGCCCTGGAGCTGAGCGCGATGCTGCTCGACATCGGGCCCGGGGACACCGTCGTCGTCCCGAGCTTCACCTTCGTCACCACGGCCCTCGCCTTCGCCCGCCAGGGCGCCCGGCTCCTCTTCGCCGACATCGAGCCCGAGACCCTGGCCCTCGACCCGGCCCACGTCGCCGAGCTGCTGGACGACTCGGTCCGTGCCGTGGTGCAGGTGCACTACGCCGGCATCGCCGGTGACGTGGCGGGGCTGGCCGAGGTGATGTCCACCCGGCCGGACGTCGAGCTCGTCGAGGACGCCGCGCACGGCCTCTTCGGCCGGTGGCAGGACCGTCCGCTCGGCAGCCTCGGCCGCTTCTCCACGCTGAGCTTCCACGAGACCAAGAACATCGTCTGCGGGGAGGGCGGCGCGCTGGTCGTCAACGACCCCGAGGACCTGGCCCGGGCCTGGGTCCTCTACGACAAGGGCACCGACCGGCGGGCGTTCCTGGAGGGCCAGGTCGACAAGTACTCCTGGCGCGACACCGGGTCGTCGTTCGGCCTGTCCGACGTGCTGGCCGGCCAGCTGCTCGGCCAGCTCGAGGCCCGCGTCGCGATCCAGGCCAAGCGGCGCCACGTGCACGAGACCTACGTCGAGCTGCTGGCCGACCCGCTCGCCGAGCTCGGGGTGCGCGTGCCGGTGGTGCCCGAGGCGAGCACGCCGGCGTACCACCTGTTCCACGTCCTCATGCCGGACGCGGAGACCCGCAACCGGGTGATGAAGGACCTGCGGGCCGAGGGCGTCCAGGCGACGTTCCACTACGTGCCGCTGCACGACTCCGACGGTGGCCGCCGGTTCTCCGCGCGGCCCACCGAGTGCCCGGTCACCACCGACGTGAGCAACCGGCTCCTGCGCCTGCCGTTCCACAACGCGCTCACCGACGGCGAGCTCGAGCGGGTGGCGGAGGCGCTGCTCGCGGCGCTGCGCCGCTGAGGACCACTACACTCCGCCGAGTGAGGAACCTCCTGGTCACCGGTGGCGCCGGCTTCATCGGCGCGAACTTCGTGCGGCACGTGGTCGAGCACACCGACGACGTGGTCACCGTCCTCGACAAGCTGACCTATGCCGCGAGCCCGGAGGCCCTGGCCGACCTGCCGGAGGACCGGGTGTCCACCGTCGTCGGGGACGTCGCGGACGCCGAGGTGGTGGACGGCCTGGTCCGCGCCGCCGACGTCGTCGTGCACTTCGCGGCGGAGTCCCACAACGACAACTCGCTGCGCGACCCGTGGCCGTTCGTGCAGACCAACATCGTCGGCACGGCCGTGCTGCTCGAGGCGGTACGCCGCCACGGCGTGCGCCTGCACCACGTCTCGACCGACGAGGTCTACGGCGACCTCGAGCTCGACGAGGACCGCCGTTTCGAGGAGGGCAGCCCCTACCGCCCGAGCAGTCCCTACTCCGCCTCCAAGGCGGCCGCCGACCACCTGGTGCGGGCGTGGGTGCGCAGCATGGGCGTGCAGGCGACGCTGTCCAACTGCTCCAACAACTACGGGCCCTGGCAGCACACCGAGAAGTTCATCCCCCGCCAGATCACCAACCTGCTGTCCGGCCGGCGGGTCAAGCTCTACGGCGCCGGCCTCAACGTCCGCGACTGGATCCACGTCGAGGACCACAGCTCGGCCGTGCTGGCGATCCTCGACAAGGGCGTGGTCGGTGAGACCTACCTGATCGGCGCGGAGAACGAGCGCGCCAACCGCGACGTGGTCCGGGCGATCCTGCGGACGCTGGGCCGCCCCGAGGACGACTTCGACCAGGTGACCGACCGCGTCGGTCACGACCTGCGCTACGCCATCGACCCCTCCAAGCTGCGCGCCGAGCTCGGCTGGGCGCCGCGCTACGCCGACTTCGACGCCGGGCTGGCCGCCACCGTCGAGTGGTACGCCGACCACCGCGACTGGTGGGAGCGGCACAAGGACGAGGTCGAGGCGGCCTACGCCCGCGCTGGTCAGTAGGCGCGACGGTGCACGTCGCGGTGCTCGGGCCGCTGGAGGTCCGACGGGACGGCGGCCTCGTGGACCTCGGCGCGCCCAAGCCGCGGGTGCTGCTGGCCGCGCTCGCCCTGTCCCCCGGGCGCGCGGTCTCGGTGGACGCGCTGCTCGACCTGATCTGGGGCGGCTCCCCCACGCCGGGTGCCATGTCGACGCTGCACGCCTACGTCTCCGGCCTGCGCAAGGCGCTCGAGCCGGGGCGGGCGCGACGCTCGGCGTCCGAGCTGCTGGTCACCCAGGCGCCCGGCTACGCCCTGCGGGTCTCGCCCGACGACGTCGACGCCGCATGCTTCGCCGAGGCCGTCACGGTCTGGCACCGCCGTCTGGCCGGGCCGCTGCTCGGTCCGGAGGACACCTCGACCGACACCCTCGCCCAGGGCGTCGAGGCGCTCGACGCGGCGTTGGCGCTGTGGCGCGGCGAGGCCTACGCCGAGCTCGGCGACCTGCCGGCCGCGGTCGCCGAGCGGGGGCACCTGGAGGAGCTGCGACTGGTCGCGCTCGAGGACCGGGCCTGGGCCCGGCTCGCTCAGGGGGACCACGCCACGGTGGCCGCCGAGCTCGAGCCGCTGACCGGCCTGCACCCGCTGCGTGAGCGACTGTGGGCGCTGCGGGCCCTCGCCCTGGTGCGCTCCGGCCGGCAGGGTGACTCCCTCGAGGCGCTCCGGACCGTGCGCGAGGTGCTGTCCGACGAGCTCGGGCTCGACCCCGGGGTGGAGCTGCAGGACCTGCAGGAGCGCATCCTGCGCCAGGACCCGGCGCTGGCGTGGACGCGTCCGCGTGCCACGGCGCCGCCCGCGCCCGCGGTCCGCGACGACCCGGTCCCCGACCCCGACGACCCGGCGCCCGGGTGGCCGATGCTGGGTCGCGACCGGGAGACCTCGGTCCTGACCGAGGCGCTGGTCCGCGCCCAGGGCGGCCGGACCGCGCTGGCGGTGGTCACCGGTGCCGCGGGCATCGGCAAGTCGCGGCTGTGCGAGCACCTCCTCGCCGAGGCGCGTCACCGAGGAGCACGGACCGTCGTGGGGCGCTGCTCGCAGGACGACGGCGCGCCACCGCTCTACCCCTGGCGCGCCGTGCTCGCCGACCTCGGGTCCGAGCTGCCCGAGGACGCCCGCGAGGGCAACGAGTTCCGCACCTGGGAGGAGGTCACCGGCCACGTGCGCGCCGCGTCCCGTGGGCGACCCCTCGTCCTGCTGCTCGACGACCTGCACTGGGCCGACACCGCCACGCTCCGCGCACTGCGCCTGCTGGTCGAGTCCGCCACCGACGACCCCCTCCTCGTCCTGCTCACCTGGCGGGACCGGCCGGAGCCCTCCGGGGCGCTGGCCGACCTCGCCGACACCCTCGCCCGCCGCCACGCCGAGCGCCTGCACCTCTCGGGGCTCGACGCGGAGTCGGTGGCCGGGCTCGTCGGGGCGGTCACCGACCGCCGGCCCACCGACCGCGACTCCGAGGCCCTGCTCGAGCGCACCGACGGCAACCCGTTCTTCCTCGTGGAGTACGCGCGGCTGGTCGGCCGCGGCGACGACCTCGGCGTGGTGCTGCGCCGCGAGCCGCCCACCGTGGTGCAGGACGTCGTCGGCCGCCGGTTGTCCCGCCTGCCCGAGCAGACCCTGCGCACCCTCGGCGTGGCCGCGGTGCTCGGGCGCGAGTTCGACCTCGCCACGCTCGCCGCCACCACGGCCGAGCCGGAGGACGAGGTGCTCGACCTCCTCGACCCGGCCCTGGCCACCGGGCTGGTCCGCGAGGAGGGCGTCGATCGCTTCCTCTTCGACCACGCCCTGGTGCGCGACACCCTCGTGGCCCGGTTGCCGGTCAGCCGGCGGGCCCGCCTCCACGCGCGTGCCGCCGCCGCGCTGACCGGGGGGCGCGGTCGCGAGACCGAGCTCGCTCGCCACTGGCTGGCCGCGGGACCGGCGCACGCAGCCCAGGCATGGCGGGCCGCCGAGCGCGCCGCCGAGGTGAGCCTCGCGGCGTACGCCCACGACGAGGCGGCCGAGCTGCTGCAGCGGGCGATCGAGCTGTGCGAGGGCGATGCCGAGGCCACGGACCGCGACCGGTGGCGTCTCCTCACCGCCCTGGCGGTGGCCCACAGGTGGGGCGGCCGCTGGCCGGACCTCACCGAAGCGGCCGCCCGGGCCATCGAGACGGCCGTGCGGCTCGACGACGCGGTCGCCATCGCCGAGGCGGCGACCCTCACGCTGCGCGGTGCCCACTGGCAGTCCGCCCGGCACGGAGGCCAGAACCCCGACATCGTCGCCGCGCTGCGTCGCAGCCTGGCGTCCCTCCCGCCCGAGGACTCCGCCATCCGATGCCGCTGCCTGGTGGCCCTCGCAGGCGAGCTCTACTACGTGTCGGGAACGGCCGAGCGCCGGGCGCTGTGCGACGACGCGGTGGCGATGGCGCGTCGCCTGGACGAGCCCGACGTGCTGTTCGACGCCTGCCTCGGCGCGGCGATGGCCCTGTGGTTCCCCGGCACCGAGGCGGAGCGGCGGCAGCTGATCGAGTCGGCAGTGGAGATGGCCGTCCGCGTCGGAGACCTCCCCGGAGAGGTCTCCGCCCGCACGCAGCTGGCCCACATCCAGGCGGCTCTCGGCCGGCCCGACCTGATGTGGCGCGAGTACGACGTCGCGAGGCCGGTCGCAGCCCGACTGCGGATGGACTACGCCGCTCTGGTCCTGGACTCGATGGTGGTGCCGTGGCTCGTGCTCGCCGAGCGCGACGAGGAGGCCGACGCCGTCCTGGCCCGGTGCCGCGAGACGGTGCAGCGGGTCAACCTGCACCAGGCGGAGGACGCGGTGGCCGGGCTCGTCGCCACCCTGTCCATGTGGCGCGGGCTGCCGATCGCGCAGGAGGTCTTCGACGCGGCCCTGGACGGGCCCATGCCGGCCAGCGCCATGCTCGCCTGGCTGCTCGTGCGCTCGGGGGACGAGGCCGGCGCGGCGACACTCCTGCGCGAGCACCCGGCGCGGCTCGACCACCTCGACTGGTTCAGCCTCCTCGCGTGGGCGCTGGCCGGCGCGGTCGCGCCCTACGTCGGCGACGCGGACCTGGGTGCGCGCGCCTACGCCCTCCTGGCGCCGTACGCCGGGAGGACGGCCGTGGCCGGCAGCGGCGTGGCCTCGGGGCCGGTCGACGCCTACCTCGCACTGGCCGCCCTCGCCGCCGGCGAACGGGACACCGCGTCCCGCCACGCCGACGACGCCGAGCGCCTGGCCCGCGCGTGGGGACTGCCCCGGGTGAGCCGCTGGCTCGCCCAGACCCGGGAGCGGTTCGGCTTCTAGGCCAGGTGGGCGAACGCCGCCCGCTGCAGCCGGTCGAAGCCGCGCCGGGTGAGCAGCCAGACCACCCGGTGAGCCGTGCCGCCCTCCTGCGCGAAGAGCATCTCGCGGACCTCGGTCGGCACCTCGACCAGCGCCCAGGGGACGAGGCGGACGAGGCGGCGCAGGGTCAGCGCCTCCTTGAACCGCGCATCGATCTCGTCGTACTCCGCCGCGGTCAGGAGCCGCTGCACCAGCGCGATCGTCTCGGTCTCCTCGTGCTCGAGGTGGCGGCCGAGTGCCTCCCGTGCGGCGACCATCCGGACGGCCAGGGCCGCGCGGGCGTCCGCGGACGGCGCTGCCGCCATCGCCGCCAGCCCGTCGCGGCAGGACTCGAGCAGCGGGTCGATGCCGGCGTGCTCGTCCTCCATCGCCTCGACGGTGGCCCGGTCCTCGCCCTCGGCCCGCTCGAGCAGCGCCGGCCACAGGTGCGCGTCCTCGCCGCTGTGGTGCTCGTGCAGCACGTCGGCGAAGACCGCCCACCGGCGCTCGAGGGCGCGCCAGGCGGCGCGGTCGTGCACCGGCGTCGCCGGGACGGCCCGGGCGAAGTCGCGCAGGTCGCGCCGGAAGGCGTGGTGGGAGACGTACATCATCGTCATGTCCACCGGCCCGTCGGGCGCGGCGGCCTGCATCGGCAGGCGGAGCTGGGGGGCGTGGGTGGTGCCGGCGGTCATGGGGGATCCTCCTCGGTCGGTGTGGTGCGACGAGGGTGCCGCCGAGGTCTTGGCGCCGACTTGGCGCGGGCTTGGGAGCACGGCCCGTGGCCCGGTCGTGACCTGCGCCTGACCCGCCTTGACTATCTCGGTCGGAAAGTCGGCACTTCCGGTCTCCCGCCGAACGCGCCAGGCTAGGTTGGTCGCGTGACCAACGCCCTGAGCTCGAGCGTCGTGGGCTCGGCGTCGATCTGGACGCTGGGCCGGGTCGCCGGACGCCGCCGCGAGGCGACCGTGGTGCACGCCGGGCCGGATGCCGTCTACGTCGACCTCGAGGGCAGCTGCATCGCCCTGCTCGCCGGTCGCGCGGTCCAGGTGCCCCTCGGCGTCCGCACGCTCCTGCCGTCGCTGCCGGCCGTCTCCGTCGGCGAGAGCGCCACCGTGCACGACGGCGTCGTCGAGGTCGGCGGCCTCGCCGTGCTGGTCACCAACATCATCGACACCACCGTGCCGGTCCTCTCCCCCGAGGACGCCGCGTGGGGCCGCCTGCACCTGCCCAAGTTCGCCGAGCACCTGGTCGCCGACGTCCGCGACGAGCTGCCCGCGCAGGCCGTCGACCAGCTCGCCACCGCCGACCCGACGGCCGCGCTCACCCTGCTCGGCCGGGGCCGCGGCACCGTCGCCCCGCTGGGCGACGACGTGCTGGGTGGATGGATCGCCACGGCGGTCGCGATCCGGTTGCCCGCGCTGCAGGCGATCCGCTCCGAGGTCGCGCTCAACGCCTTCGACCGCACCACGACCGTCTCGGCCAGCCTGCTGGCCTGCGCCGCCCGCGGCGAGGGCGTCCCGGAGTTCCACAGCGCGATGAGCGGCGTGGCCCGGCAGGACGACGAGGTCCTGACCCAGTCGCTGGACCTGATGTTCGAGCGCTGCGGCGACTCGGGCAAGGCCTTCGTCCTGGGCTCGATGCTGGCGTTCGAGGCCTTCGAGCTCACCGGCTGAGCTCAGCGGCTGAGCTCAGCGGACGGGGCCGGGAGGTTCGTCGTCCCGGCCGCGACCTCCGGTCAGTACGACGGCTGCGACGGGTCGATCTGGTTGACCCACGCCGAGACCCCGCCGCCCACGTGGACGGCGTCACCGAACCCGGCGCCCTTGAGCACCGCGAGGACCTCCGCCGAGCGGGTGCCGGCCTTGCAGTGCAGCACCACCTGCTTGTCGCCGGGCAGCTGTCCCAGCGCGCTGCCGTTGAGGAAGTCGCCCTTGGGGATCAGCACCGAGCCGGGGATCCGGTTGATCTCGTACTCGTTGGGCTCGCGCACGTCGACCAGCAGGAAGTCGCGCTCGCCGCTCTCCCGCTCCTTGAGCCACGTGTCGAGGGTGCGCACCGAGATGGTCGCGTCGGCCGCGGCCTCGGCGGCCTCGTCGCTGACCGCGCCGCAGAACGTCTCGTAGTCGATCAGCCCGGTGACGGTCGGGTGGTCGCCGCACAGCGCGCAGCTGGGGTCCTTGCGCATCTTGAGCTTGCGGTAGTTCATCTCGAGCGCGTCGTAGACCATGAGGCTGCCGACCAGCGGCTCGCCGATGCCGGTGAGCAGCTTGATCGCCTCGTTGACCTGGATCGAGCCGATGCTCGCGCACAGCACGCCGAGCACGCCGCCCTCGGCGCACGAGGGCACCATGCCCGGCGGCGGGGGCTCGGGGTAGAGACAGCGGTAGCAGGGCGCGTCGGCGCTGCGGCCGTCGACCTCGAGGGTCGGCCAGAACACCGAGGCCTGGCCGTCGAAGCGGTAGATCGAGCCCCAGACGTAGGGCTTGCCCAGGAAGAACGCGGCGTCGTTGACCAGGTAGCGCGTCGCGAAGTTGTCGGTGCCGTCGACGATCAGGTCGTACTGCTCGAAGATGGCCAGCACGTTGTCGTTGTCCAGGCGCTCGTCGTGCACCACGACGTCGATCAGCGGGTTGACCTCCTTGATCGAGTCGCGTGCCGACTCGGCCTTGGGCCGGCCCACGTCGCTCTGCCCGTGGATCACCTGGCGCTGCAGGTTGGACTCGTCGACCTCGTCGAACTCGACGATGCCGAGCGTGCCGACGCCGGCCGCGGCCAGGTACAGCAGGGCCGGGGACCCCAGGCCGCCCGCACCGATCACCAGCACCTTGGCGTTCTTCAGCCGCTTCTGCCCGGCCATGCCCACGTCGGGGATGATCAGGTGGCGGCTGTAGCGACGTACCTCGTCGACAGAGAGCTCCTCGGCGGGCTCGACCAGCGGAGGCAGGGACACGGCAACTCCCGGGGTGGAGGGCGGACGGACTCTTCGCCCAACAACCTAGGGGGGCGCCTTGTTCCTCGCGTCTGCCCGGTCCCGGGGACCGGCCGTCGGCGAGGTGACCCAGGAGTAGGCTGCGGCCGAGCCGGCCCACCCGGGCGGCCCCCCAGGAGGCAGTGTGAGCAGCGACGTGAGCCGCGAGCCGGCGACGGACGCACCCCGTCCCCGCGGCATCCGACTGCCGCGCAAGGCCCGTCGTGCCCAGCTGCTCGACGCCGCCCTCGAGGTCTTCGTCGCCCAGGGCTACCACGCCGCGGCGATGGACGAGATCGCCGACCGGGCCGGGGTCAGCAAGCCGGTGCTCTACCAGCACTTCCCGAGCAAGCTCGACCTCTACCTCGCCCTGGTCGAGCAGTCCTCCGACCGGATCATCGACGCCTGCCGCCAGGCGCTGGAGTCCACGCACGACAACCAGCAGCGCGTCGAGAAGGCGATGGCGGCCTTCTACGACTACGTCGCCAACGCCCAGGGCGCCTTCCGGCTGGTGTTCGAGTCCGACCTGACCAACGAGCCGGCCGTCCGCGCCCAGGTCGACCGGGTCACCGCGGTCTGCGCGCGTGACATCTCCCGCGTGATCCACCACGACACCGGGCTGCCCGACGAGGCCGCCGGGCTGCTGGCGGTGTCGCTGGTCGGCATGGCCCAGGTCAGCGCGCGCTACTGGCTCGACACCGGCAGCTCCCTCAAGGAGGACACCGCCGCGCAGCTCATCGCCGGCCTCGCCTGGCGGGGCATCCGCGGCTACCCGCTCGACGGCGTCCTCGAGGGCGAGACCGGGACCGACCCCGCCTGACGCCCACCGGGGCACTACGTTGGGCAGGCAACCACAGACATCCGCCGCCCCGGCGGCGACGAGGAGGAGTCCACGCATGGAGGTCAAGATCGGGGTCCAGCAGGCTCCCCGCGAGCTCACCGTCGAGGTCGACGACGAGGCGGACACCGTCGAGCAGACGATCCGCGCCGCCCTGGCCGACGAGTCCGGACTGCTGTCGCTGACCGACAGCAAGGGCCGCCGCGTCCTGGTCCCGACGGCCAAGCTGGCCTACGTCGAGCTCGGCTCGCCCACGATCGGCCAGGTCGGCTTCCGCTCCTGACCTGACCCGCCTGAGCCCCCCGCCTGCACCCGAGCGGGCCGGCGCTCAGGCGTCGAGGCCGAGGCTGGTCATCCGGGCGGTGTGGTTCTCGGTCAGCCGGGCGAAGAGCCGCCCGATCGCGGCCAGGTCCAGCCCCGGACGGTCGACACCTCCGGCCAGCAGCGCGGTGAGCTCGTCGCGCTCGGCCGCCACGCGCTGGGCCTGGGTCAGCGCCTCGCCCATCAGCCGGCGTCCCCACAGCGCCAGCCGGCCGCCGACGCGGTGGTCCTGCTCGATCGCGGCGCGCACGCGCGGCACGACGAACTGCGCGTTGCCGGCATCCCGCAGACTGTCGGTGACCACGGTGCGCGTCTCCGGGTCCAGGTAGGCGCCGATCTCGCTGTAGAAGTCGGCCGCGAGCCCGTCGCCGACGTAGGCGGTCACCAGGCCCTCGAGCCAGTCGTTGGACCGGGTGCGCTGGTGGAAGGCGTCGAAGGCCTGCGCGAAGGGCCCCATCGCCTCGATCGGGTCGGCGCCCAGCTCGGTGAGGTAGCCGGTCAGCCGCTCGTAGTGACCGAACTCGGTGGAGGCCAGCCGGGCGAGCTCGGCCTTGTCGGCCAGCGTCGGGCACATGCGGGCGTCGGCGGCCAGGCGCTCGAAGGCCGAGATCTCGCCGTAGGCGATCGCACCGAGCAGGTCGACCACCGCCGCGAGGTAGGCGGGGTCCTCCATCGCGGGGTTGGCAGGCATGCGCGCAGCCTACCGAGCAGCGTCCCCCGACCCGCCCGGTAGCATGAGGTGTCACACTCACGACCCAAAGGCATCACCCTGACCACCTTCAGAGACCTCGGGGTCCTCCCCGCGATCGCAGACGCCCTCGAGCGGGGTGGCATCGTCACCCCCTTCCCCATCCAGGAGATGACCCTCTCGGTCGCACTCCTCGGCACCGACCTCATCGGCCAGGCCCGCACCGGCACCGGCAAGACGCTGGCCTTCGGCGTGCCGCTGCTGCAGCGCACCGCCGTCCCCGGCACGCCGGCGTACGACGAGCTGGACGCGCCCGGCAAGCCGCAGGCCCTGGTCGTGGCCCCGACCCGCGAGCTCGCGGTCCAGGTCTCCGGCGACCTCGCGCTGGCGGCGACGGACCTCGGCGCCCGGGTGCTCACGGTCTACGGCGGCGTGCCCTACGAGCCCCAGCTCGACGCGCTGGCGACCGGTGTCGACGTGGTCGTCGGCACCCCCGGCCGCCTCATCGACCTGGTCAACCGCCGCTCCCTCGACCTCTCGCACGTCAAGGTCCTCGTCCTCGACGAGGCCGACGAGATGCTCGACCTGGGCTTCCTGCCCGACGTGGAGCGGCTCCTGCGCGAGACCCCGGCCTCGCGGCAGACCATGCTGTTCTCCGCGACCATGCCCGGGGCCATCGTGTCGCTGGCTCGCTCGCACATGCACCACCCGGTCAACATCCGGGCCGAGTCCGCGGCCGACACCCAGATGGTGCCGGCGACGGCGCAGTTCATCTTCCAGGTGCACGACCTCGACAAGGGCGAGATGCTCGCCCGCATCCTGCAGGCCGAGGGCGCGGGCCGGGCGATCGTGTTCACCCGCACCAAGCGGGCCGCGCAGCGCGTGGCCGACGACCTGGCCGAGCGCGGCTTCCCCGCCAGCCCCCTGCACGGCGACATGGCCCAGGTGGCGCGCGAGAAGGCGCTGCAGCGGTTCCGCGAGGGCAAGGTGCGCGTCATGGTCGCCACGGACGTGGCCGCGCGCGGCATCGACGTCCAGGACGTCACCCACGTGGTGAACCACTCCTGCCCGGAGGACCACAACACCTACGTCCACCGCATCGGCCGCACGGGCCGCGCGGGCGCCACCGGCGTCGCCATCACGTTCGTGGACTGGCAGGACATCACGCGCTGGAACGTGATCAACAAGGCGCTGGACCTGCCGCACAACGACCCGCCGGAGACCTACTCCACCTCGCCGCACTTCTTCGAGCTGCTGGGCATCCCGACCGACGCCAAGGGCCAGGTCGGGGAGGCCGTCGGCGGTGGCCGCAAGGACGCCGACAAGCCACGCAGCGACGAGTCGCGCCAGCGTCCGCCCCGCAAGCGGACCGACCGCCAGCGCACCCGCACGCGCGGGGGCCAGAAGGTCGCCTCCGACGGGTCGGGCACCGCGCCCGAGCCCGCGGCGAGCGAGGGTCAGGGGTCGGGCGAGGGCGAGGGCTCCGATCCCGCTCGCCGGCGTCGTCGCCGGCGTCGCAGCGGGGGCGGGGGCGGCGGGGGCGGCGCCGGCTCGGCGGGCGGCTCGACCGAGGGCTGAGCCGTCGCGACGCGACCCCCGGGTCCCGGGGGTCAGCCGGTGACGACGACCGTGGTGCCGACGGGCGCGAACCGCCACAGTGCGCGAGCGTCGGCCGGCGCCTGGCGGATGCAGCCGTGGCTCTGCGGCGCGCCGAGGTCGCGCAGGCGCTGGACCGGGTGAGCGTCCTCGCCCAGCGGCAGGTCGTGGAACCCGATCGGGGCGTGGTCGCCGTGGGTGAAGCGCACCATCCAGTGCATCGTGGTGCCGTCGATGCCGATCGCGTCCTCGGAGTGGGAGTAGACCTCGTAGGTGCCGGGCCCGAGGTTGTCGGTCACGCTGCCGGAGGCGAGGTAGGTGCGCCGGACCGTCCCCGTGCCGGTGACCAGCCAGACCCGCTGCTGCGCCAGGTCGAAGACCACCCGGCGACCCTCGCCGCTGCTCGCCGGGAGCGGGAAGCGACCGGGGTCCTCGGCCGCCGTCGTCGCGTCGGCGGCCACCTTCGGCAGCGGGCGCGAGCCCGGCGGGACCGGCTCGGACTCCCCGGCCACGCCCTGGTCGGGACGGCCGTGGCTCGGGGCGACGGTCGCCGAGGATCCGGCGCCGCCCGACGAGCCGGGGGTCGACGGGGCCCGGCCGAGGTCGTCGGTGGCACGGGTCAGCGAGGCACTCAGCGCCAGCGAGCCGGCCGACGTGGCGGCCCGGGCCGGCGTGCCGCCGGCGGGCAGGACGCCGAGACCGCCGAGGAAGGCCACCGCGCACACGAGGGTCGCGCCCCCGAACGCCGTGATGCGGCCGTACCGCGGCCGGACCGTGCCGCGCCCGTCGACTGGCTCAGGCGGGGCCCCGGTCCTGTGCATGGGTCGTGCTCTCCTTGCGGGCGATGAGGTGCTCGGCCACCTCGCGGTAGGCGTCGGCACCACGATGCCTCCGCGTGGTCCGCAGGATCGAGCGACCCGCCGCAGGAGCCTCGGCAAAACGGATCGACTTGGGGATCGGGGGCTCGAGCACCTCGAGGTCGTAGGTCTCGGAGATCGTCTCGAGCACGGTGCGCGCGTGGTTGGTGCGCCCGTCGTACAACGTGGGCAGCACGCCCCAGACGCTCAGGCCGCGGTTGGTGAAGCGGCGCACGTCGTGGACGGTGTCGAGCAGCTGTCCGACGCCGCGGTGCGAGAGGGTCTCGCACTGCAGCGGGACGATGACGCCGTCGGCGGCGGTGAGCGCCGCGACCGTCAGGACCCCCAGCGAGGGCGGGCAGTCGAGCAGGACCCAGTCGTAGTCGTGGAGGTCCTCGAGCGCGACCTTGAGGACGTACTCGCGGCCGGTGCGCGTCAGCAGGTCGGCCTCGGCCCGGGCGAGCTCGATCGTGGCCGGCAGGACGTCGACGGCGTCCTCCGTCGTGACGATGACCTCGGTGGGGTCCAGGCCCTTGGTCAGCACGTGGTGGACGGAGAGCTCGAGGTCCTCGGGGTCGATGCCGAGGGAGAAGGTCAGGCAGGCCTGCGGGTCGAGGTCGACCAGCAGGACGCGGCCGCCGAGCTCGGCGAGGGCGGCCCCGAGCGAGGCCACGGAGGTGGTCTTGGCGACGCCGCCCTTCTGGTTGGCCACCGCGAGGATGGTCGGACCCGTGGTCCCAGATGACGTCGCCGCGCTGTTCACGCGGTCATTGTGCCCCAGGCGCAGGTGCCCCGCCCGCGCGCGTCCGTGGAATGCTGCGCCCATGTCGCGCGTGACCCACCTGTCCACCCGCCGCGCCGCCGAGACGGCCCGGCCGGACGCCCACGACCCGCGCCGTCCGATCGCGCTGGTCACCGGCCCGACCTCGGGCATCGGGCTGTCCTTCGCCCACGAGCTCGCCCGTCGCGGCTTCGACCTGGTGCTGGTCGCCCGGTCCGCCGACCGGCTCGAGGACCTCGCCGTCCAGCTGCGCGGCGAGCACGGCGTCGCGGTCGAGGTGCTGGCCGCGGACCTGGCCGACCGCGCCGACCTGGCCCGCGTGGAGGCCCGGGCCGGCGACCGCACGGACCCGGTGGACCTGCTGGTCAACAACGCCGGGTTCGGGCTCAAGCAGCAGCTCGCCGACAACTCGGTCGAGGACGAGCAGGCGATGCTCGACGTGCTGGTCGTCGCGGTGATGCGGCTCAGCCACGCTGCGACCACGGCGATGCTCGACCGCGGGTTCGGCGGGGTCATCAACGTCTCCAGCGTCGCCGGCTACCTTCCGCGCGGCACCTACGGCGCGGCCAAGGCCTACGTCACGAGCCTCTCGCAGTGGGCCGACGCCACCTACCGCGGCCGCGGCGTGCGCACGATGGCGCTGTGCCCCGGCTTCGTCCGCACCGAGTTCCACGAGCGGATGGACGTCGGCCGGGACGCGGTGCCGTCGTGGCTGTGGCTCGACGCCGACCGGCTCGTGCACGAGGCGCTCGACGACTTCGACGACGGCAAGTCGCTGTCGGTGCCCGACCTGCGCTACAAGGCGGTCGCGGTCGCGGCGCGCTACGTCCCGCCCGGCCTGCTGGCGCGGTTCCAGACCATGGGCCGTCGCTAGCGGCTCAGGGCCGAGCGGCGCGGAGTCGCGCGTACTCCTCGGGCGCGGTGAGGTTGCACCCGAGGTCGTGACCGACCTTGCCGGTGCCGTGGTGGTCGCTCGACCCGGTGACCACCAGGCCGAGGTCGCGAGCCAGGCCGCGCAGCGCGGCGCGCTGCTGCTCGTCGTGGTCCTCGTGGTCGACCTCGACCCCGCTGAGGCCGGCGGCCTGCAGGGCGGCCAGGTCCTCGGCCCGCATGACGTCCGCGCTGCCGCGGCCCCAGGGGTGCGCGACGACGCTCACCCCGCCCGCGTCGGCGACCACGCGGACCGTCTCCTCCAGCGGCGCTGCCGGCCGGTCGACGTACGCCGGGCCGCCGGAGCGCAGGAACCGTGCGAACGCCTCGTCGCGGTCGGCCACGATCCCCTTGCCCACCAGGACGTCGGCGACGTGCGGGCGTCCCACCGCCCGCGCGCCAGCGGCCTGGTCGAGCACCTCCTCGACGGTGACGTCGTGGCCGAGGCCACGGAGCAGCTCGACCATGCGCGGCACGCGCTGGTCGCGGCCCTCGACGACGGCGTCGAGCAGGCGCACCAGTCCGGGGTGGGTGGGGTCGGGCCAGTAGGCCAGCAGGTGCACGCCGGAGCCGCGGTGCTTGCAGCTGACCTCGATGCCGGGGACCAGCTCGACACCGACCGCGTCGGCGACCTGCTGCGCCTCGCCCCACCCGACGGCGGTGTCGTGGTCGGTCAGGGCCACCACGTCGAGCCCTGCGGCGGAGGCGGCGCGGACCAGGTCGGCCGGGGTGTCCGTCCCGTCGGAGCGGCTGGAGTGGGTGTGCAGGTCGATGCGCACGGGAGCGCCGCTCAGCGACCCTGGAAGACCGGGGCGCGGCGCTCGCGCGAGGCGCGCACGCCCTCCTGCAGGTCCTCGGTGGCCAGCGTCACCGGCTGGGCGAGGGCCTCCCAGTCGATGCAGGACTCGAGGTCGGCGTGGCCTCCGTCGCGCAGGGCGACCTTGGTCAGCCGGCTCGCGACGGGGGCGGTCGCGGCGATGCCGGCCGCGGTCTCGAGCACCGAGCCGAGGAACTGCTCATCGGGGGTGACCCCGGAGACCAGGCCCATCCGGAACGCCTCCTCGGCGCCGACCATGCGGCCGGTGAGCAGCAGGTCGCGGGCGTGGGCCTCGCCCACCACGTGGGGCAGGGTGTACGTCGCCCCCATGCCCGCGTGCATGCCCAGCTTGACGAACGGGACCGACATGCGGGCCGAGGCGGCGGCGTAGCGCAGGTCGCAGGCGAGCGCGAGGCACAGGCCGGCGCCCACGGCGGCACCGTTGATCGCGGCGATCGTCGGCACCTCGAGGTCGCGGACCGAGAGCCACGCGCGGTAGAAGCCGAGCATCCGGGTGCGCAGGGCGTGCACGGGGGCGTCGGGCTCGCCGGCGATCCAGCGGGGGTCGCCGCCGGAGCAGAACGCCCGGTCCGCGCCGGTCACCACGACGCAGCGCACGGAGGCGTCCTCGCGCAGCTCGCCGATCGTCTGCTCCCACGCCTGCGTCATCGGCGGGCTCATCGCGTTGCGCTGGGCCGGGTTGTCCAGGGTGAGCAGGACGACGCCCTCGCCGGGGCGGTCGACGCGGAGGTGGGGGTCGATTGCGGACTCGCTCATGTGGGGACTGTACGGGCGGCGTTCGCGCTCGTCAGCGCCCTTCCGGCGTGACGGTCCTCATCCGGGACGGCGACCCCGCGCTCACGCGGGGGACGTAGGCTGGAGAACGCAGCGAGAAGCGAACGAGAACATGTTCTACACTGCTGGCCCCCGGTCGCCCCGGGTGCCGGACGAGAGGGCGGCATCGCGTGGCCACCAAGCAGGTCAAGCAGCTCGATCGGGTGATCATCCGGTTCGCAGGTGACTCCGGTGACGGCATGCAGATGACCGGCGACCGCTTCACCCAGGAGACCGCGTCGTTCGGCAACGACCTGTCGACCCTGCCCAACTTCCCGGCCGAGATCCGCGCCCCCCAGGGCACCCTGCCGGGGGTCTCGTCGTTCCAGGTGCACTTCGCCGATCACGACATCCTCACCCCCGGCGACGCCCCCGACGTGCTGGTGGCGATGAACCCCGCGGCCCTGCGTGCCAACCTCGGCGACCTGCCCAAGGGCGCCACAGTCATCGTCGACACCGCCGACTTCACCAAGCGCAACCTGGCCAAGGCCGGCTACGACGCCGACCCGCTCGCCGAGGAGTCCCTGTCCACCGGGGCGCTCGCGGACTACCAGGTGCACCCGGTCGACCTGACCCAGATGACGGTCGAGTCGGTCAAGGAGTTCGGCCTCTCCCGCAAGGACGCCTCCCGCGCCAAGAACATGTTCGCCCTCGGCCTGTTGTCGTGGATGTACGGCCGCCCGACCGAGGGCACCGTCGGGTTCCTGCAGCGCCGCTTCGCCAAGGTGCCCGACATCCGCGACGCCAACGTGGCGGCGTTCAAGGCCGGCTGGAACTTCGGCGAGACCACCGAGGCCTTCGCCGTCCAGTACGAGGTCAAGCCGGCGGCGATGTCGGCCGGCACCTACCGCAACATCACGGGCAACCTCGCCCTGTCCTACGGCCTGGTCGCCGGCGGCGTGCAGTCCGGGCTGCCGGTCTTCCTCGGGTCCTACCCGATCACCCCGGCCAGCGACATCCTCCACGAGCTCAGCAAGCACAAGCGCTTCGGCGTGACCACCTTCCAGGCCGAGGACGAGATCGCCGGCATCGGTGCGGCCCTGGGTGCCTCGTTCGCCGGCCAGCTCGGCGTCACCACCACCTCGGGCCCCGGCGTCGCCCTCAAGAGCGAGACGATCGGCCTGGCCGTGATGACCGAGCTGCCGCTGCTGGTCGTCGACGTGCAGCGGGGAGGGCCCTCCACCGGTCTGCCGACCAAGACCGAGCAGGCCGACCTCCTGCAGGCGATGTTCGGCCGCAACGGCGAGGCCCCGGTGCCGATCGTGGCGCCGCAGTCGCCCTCGGACTGCTTCGACGCCGCGGTCGAGGCCGTCCGCATCGCGGTCACCTACCGCACCCCGGTGATGCTGCTCTCCGACGGCTACCTCGCCAACGGCTCCGAGCCGTGGCGCATCCCCGACGTCAACAGCACCGCCGACCTCCCCCCGATCGACCCGGCCTTCGCCGAGCCGCCCGCCGGCGACGCGGCAGGTGAGCAGTTCCAGCCCTACTCCCGCGACGAGGCCACCCTGGCGCGCCCGTGGGCGATCCCCGGCACCGCGGGCCTCGAGCACCGCATCGGCGGCCTCGAGAAGGCCGACGGGTCGGGCAACATCTCCTACGACCCGGCCAACCACGACCTGATGACCCGCACCCGCGCGGCCAAGGTCGAGCGCATCGCCGAGTCGCTCCCGCCGCTGGAGGTCGACGACCCCTCCGGTGCCGCCGACGTGCTCGTCCTGGGGTGGGGCTCCACCTACGGCCCGATCGGCGCCGCCTGCCGCCAGGTGCGACGCGCCGGCCACGACGTCGCCCAGGTGCACCTGCGCCACCTCAACCCGTTCCCCCGCGACCTCGGCGAGATCCTGCGCCGCTACGACCGCGTGCTGGTGCCCGAGATGAACCTCGGCCAGCTGTCGATGCTCGTGCGGGCCCGCTACCTCGTCGACGCCGTCGGCTACAACCAGGTCAACGGCATGCCGCTCAAGGCAGCCCAGCTGGCCCACGCGATCATGAACCTCATCGAGGAGACCACCCGATGACCCCTCCCACCACACCGACCGAGCTGCCCTTCCCCGGCCTCCGGGGCGTCCCCACGACCGAGGAGCCGCAGAACCGCAAGGACTTCACCTCCGACCAGGAGGTCCGCTGGTGCCCCGGCTGCGGCGACTACGCCGTGCTCGCCGCCGTCCAGGGCTTCCTGCCCGAGCTGGGGCTCAAGCGGGAGAACATCGTGTTCGTCTCGGGCATCGGCTGCTCCTCGCGGTTCCCCTACTACCTCGACACCTACGGCATGCACTCCATCCACGGACGTGCACCGGCCATCGCCACCGGCATCGCGACCGCGCGCGAGGACCTGTCGGTCTGGGTCGTCACGGGTGACGGCGACGCGCTGTCGATCGGCGGCAACCACCTGATCCACGCGCTGCGCCGCAACGTCAACCTCAAGATCCTGCTGTTCAACAACCGGATCTACGGCCTGACCAAGGGCCAGTACTCCCCGACCTCCGAGGTCGGCAAGGTCACCAAGTCCACGCCGATGGGCTCCCTCGACCAGCCGTTCAACCCGGTGTCCCTGGCGCTCGGCGCGGAGGCGTCGTTCGTCGCGCGCACGGTCGACTCCGACCGCAAGCACCTCACCGAGGTCCTGCGCGCGGCTGCCGCGCACCGCGGCTCGGCACTGGTGGAGATCTACCAGAACTGTCCGATCTTCAACGACGGCGCGTTCGACGCGCTCAAGGGCGCCAAGTCCGACCAGGACGCGGCCAACGCCGTCATCCCGCTGGTCCACGGCGAGCCGATCCGCTTCGGCACCCCGGGCGAGGACGGCCTCGGCACCCGCGGCGTCGTCCGCGACCCGTCGACCGGGGGCGTCAGGATCGTCGAGGTGACCGCCGGACCGCAGGGCAACCAGGGCGACCTGCTGGTCCACGACGCCCACGCGGCCGACCCGACCACCGCCTTCGCGCTCTCGCGGCTCACCGACTCCGGCTACCTCCACCAGGCGCCGATCGGCATCTTCCGCCAGACCGACCGGACGACGTACGACGACGCCGCGCGGGAGCAGGTGCGCCTCGCCGCCGAGGGCCTCGACGACCCTCGCGCGGCCCTCGACCAGCTGCTGCACGGCAGCGACACCTGGTCGGTCGTCTGACCCCCGTGCCTCAGCGCTGCCGCGCGTACACCCGCTGCGTCGTGAGCTGGGCACTGTAGCTCCGGACGAACCTGCCCTCGCCCCGGATCACGGCCTGGTAGACCCAGACCGGCCCGACCCTCCGCGGGTAGGCGACGCGGAAGGACCAGGTGCCCCCGCGGCCCGTCCGCTTGGTCGCCACCGTCCGCCACCCGCAGGAACGGCACGTCTTCCGGGTCAGCGCGATCGGACGACCGGACCACCCGGGGTTGATGTTGCCGCGGAGGTAGAGCGCCCCGCCGACCTCGCGCTTGTGCGCGTTGAGGTCGCGCATCGCCGGCAGCGTCCACGGCACGGAGGCGTCCTGGGACCAGGCGCCGGTGGTCGCGGTCGCCGCCGCGTGCGCGCCGTCCCCGGCGTACACGACGCGATACCTCGAGCTGCCCACCACGTGCTGGTTGAAGAGATAGGAGCCGTCGGCGCCGGTGCGGCGCTGTGCGACGCCGACGAAGCCCGGGCCGGTGCGCACCCGCCGCTGCAGCTGCACGACCGCGCCGGCCACCGGCCCCGCCAGGTCCTCGGTGAGCGTCCCGCTCACGGCCAGGGTGTCGTCGGGGATCGCCGGCCCGAGCCGGTCCCAGAACACGCCGAGGTCGGAGGCGCTGCCACTGGTGAGCTCGATCGTGAGCGTCGGCGTCGTCGGACCCTCCGCACTCGCGGCGGCGGGCAGGACGGCGAGTCCGAGTGCGGCGGCGAGGCTGAGCACCGGGGACGACATGAGGCGCCGGTGGCGCGGAAGCAGTCGAGGCATGCGCGGAGACTAGCCCCGCCGCCGGCTGCGCGGGGAACTCGGTCTCGCCGCACACCCGTCGGTGTCACCAGGACCTGCACCTAGGCTGGGGTCTCGTGACGCGTCCATGACCAGCCCCGAGCGCAACCGGGCCCGCGACGGCTTCGTCCTCGGCTTCGCCGCCTACGCGATGTGGGGGGCCTTCCCCCTCTACTGGCCGCTGCTCGAGCCGGCCGGGGCCGTCGAGCTGCTGGCCCACCGCGTGGGCTGGTCGGCGCTGATCATGGTCGTGCTGGCGGTCGCCCTCCGCAAGGGACAGGGGATCCGCCAGATCATCACGACCCCTCGCCTGATCGGGCTGCTGCTCGCTGCGTCCACGGTGATCTCGGTCAACTGGGGCGTCTACATCTGGTCGGTCAACAACGAGCACGTGGTCGACGCGAGCCTGGGCTACTTCATCAATCCCCTGGTCACCGTGCTCATGGGCGTGCTGGTGCTCGGCGAGCGGCTGCGCCGGCTGCAGTGGGCGGCGCTCGGGATCGCCGCGGCCGCGGTCGTGGGCCTCACGGTCGCCAACGGGCGCGCGCCGTACATCGCCCTGGCGCTCGCCTTCTCCTTCGGCACCTACGGCCTCCTGCGCAAGAAGGCGAACGTCGGCGCGGTCGAGGGCCTGACCGTCGAGACGGTCCTGCTGTCGCCGCTCGCGATCGGCTACGTCGTCTGGCTGCAGTCCACCGGTGACGGTCACGCCACGACCCAGCTCCCGTGGCACCTGGTCCTGCTCAGCACCGCGGGACTGGTCACCGCCCTGCCCCTCCTGTGCTTCGGCGGCGCCGCGACGCGGGTGCCGCTGACCACCCTCGGCCTCCTGCAGTACGTCGCCCCGACGCTGCAGTTCCTGCTCGGCATCACGGTCTCCGGCGAGTCGATGTCGGTCTCGCGCTGGATCGGGTTCGCGGTGATCTGGTCGGCGCTGGTCCTCTTCAGTCTGGACTCCGTCCGCTCGCGACGGCAGTCGCGGCTGGTCGTCGAGGCCGCCGCGGTCTGACCGGAGATCTCTGTCGACGGAGCGGCGGATCCGGGACGAAACTGTCGGTGGCGGCTGATGTCATGGACTCATGACCGCAGCAGCCGCCACCGTCCTGGAGCCTGAGTGGGTGCGCGCGTCGCTGGCTGCGGACGAGGCCGTGCGTGAGGTCCGGTCGGGCGCGCGACGCGAGCTGCTCGACCGCGTCGCCCAGCACCAGGCCACGGTCCGCGCCGCCGAGGCCGCGCAGCTGGTCGCGATCACCGAGTGGGCCGACCTGCACCGCGCCGACGCCGCGGACGACCTGCTCGACCTCGCCACCGGCCTGGTCCCGGCACACCGCCGCGGGTCGTGGGACAGCTGCCCGGTCGACATGTCCGGGATCCCCGTCGACGAGTACGCCCTGACCCTGCTCGCCACCACCCTTCAGGTCGCCGACAGCACGGCGCGGGCGCTGGTCGAGGACGCGCTCGAGCTCCGCGAGCGGCTCCCGCAGTCCTGGGCGCGTGTCGTCGGGCTGCAGGTGCCGGTCTGGAAGGCGCGGATCCTCGCCCGCCGGACGCTCCCGCTGTCCGGCGACGCAGCGACGTACGTCGACCAGCACCTCGCCAAGCACCTGCACAAGCTCTCGGCCGGTCGCATCAAGGCAGCCGCCGACGCCGCGGTCCTGCGGTTCGACCCGGAGCGGGCCGCAGCCGGGGCGGACGAGGCAGGCGAGAGTCGAGGCGTCTGGTTCGATCTCGACGCCGATGCCTCGCTCGACGACCGGGCAGGCGGCGGCGGCACTGCCCGCTTCGGCGGCGTGGCGGACATCCCCGATGTCCTCGCGTTCAAGGAGTCGCTCGCCGCCACGGCCGCCGAGCTCGAGGTCCTCGGCGACGACTCCTCGGAGCGGGTTCGCATGGCCAAGGCGCTCGGCATCCTGGCCGACTCGCAGTACGCCCTCGACCTTTCCGCGGCCGCACGATCGGCGGTCGAGGGCACCGAGGCCGACCCGGCACATGGCCGCCCGAAGAAGGCGCGGACTCCCCTGGGCCTCGACCGCCCGATCCACCTTCACCTCCACACCAGCACGCAGGTCGCTCGGGTGCAGGCGTCCGGTCTGCCGCACGCGGCCTCACCGGTGAGCCGCGCGGCGGTCGAGCGGTGGATCAGCGAGCTTGCCCCGGGCGTGCGGGTGAAGATCACCCCGATCATCAACCTCAACGACCACGACGCCGTGGACGAGCACGAAGCGCCCGCGCACATCACGGTCCGCGTCGACCAGCGAGACCACGTCTGCGTCTTCCCCTACTGCACCCGCCGCGCGCGGTTCGACCGCGACCACATCGAGCCCTACCTCGACCCCGACGACGGCGGTCCACCGGGCCAGACCTCGGACCTCAATCTCGCCAAGCTCTGCCGCTACCACCACCGGGTCAAGACGCATTCGGGTTGGAGCTATCGACGATCCCCCTCCGAACCCGGCGCCTACCAGTGGGTCTCCCCCCTGGGCGACCACTTCCTCGTCGACGGCACCGGCACGACCCCACTCACCTAGCCGACTACCTCTCCGACGCAGCGAAGCGTGAGCCACGACTGACGAGCCCACTTTCCTCTTGCAGGCCTCGACGCCGGGAGCCTGTTCATCACCTGCCCGGTCGAGGACGTCGAGCGCGCCACCGTCTTCTCCTCGGCCCTCGGCTGGACCCTGAACACCGAGATGTCCGACCACCACCTGTCGTGCTTCCCGAGCGCTCCCGAGCGCTCCCGAGCAGTACGTCATGCTCGGCAGGCGCGAGATGTACGCCAGGGTCGGCGGTGCCGAGCAGCTGATCGGGGGCCGGAACTCCGTCGAAAGTGACGGTCTCCTTCGACCTCGACAGCCGTGAGGCCGTGACGGGCTCGTCGAGCGCGCCCGCGCTGCCGGCGGACGAGTCTGTCAAGGGACAGTAGGAACTGCCCGGGGGCGGACATGAAACCTGCCCGCTGACGGCCATGAGATCTGCCCGGTGGTGGCCACGGGATCTGCCCAGGGGGCTGTGGCCACCACCGACCAGGCTGCTCAGCTCAACGGGCTCACCCCCTGGCCGGCGAGTGCCTGGGTCAGGCGCACGCTGTCGCCGCTGGTCTGGCAGACGTGGGCGTGGTGGAGCAGTCGGTCGACGGTGGCGGTGGCCAGCGTCTTGGGCATGAGCTCGTCGAACCCGGAGGGGTGCAGGTTCGAGCTGATCGCGACCGACCGCTTCTCATAGGCGGCGTCGACGAGGCGGTAGAGGCCCTCGGCTGCGTCGGCGGCGACGGCCAGGAGCCCGATGTCATCGACGATGACCAGGTCGGCCCGCAGGATTCGGGCGATGGCCTTGGTGACGGTGTCGTCCGCACGGTGCCGGCGCAGCAGGACCCCGAGGTCTTCGAGGGTGAACCAGGCGACCTTGAGTCCGGTCTCGACGGCTCGTTGCCCGAGGGCTTCGAGCAGGAACGTTTTCCCGGTCCCGGATGGCCCGCAGACCACGAGGTTCTCTCGCCGGTGGACCCACTCCAAGGTCCGCAGCGCCTGCTGGGTCGGGGCGGGGATCGAGGAGATCTCGGGCTGCCACGCATCGAAGGTTTTCCCGGTCGGGAACCCTGCGGCCGCCCGACGGGTGGCCAGGGCGGAGCGTTCCCGGCCGGCGACCTCCTCGGTGAACAGTGCCTTGAGGACCTCGGCGGGTTCCCAGCGTTGGGCCTTCGCGGTCGCGACGACCTCGGGGGCGTGGCGACGGATGTGCGGCAGCCGCAGCTTGCGCAGCAGCTCCTCCAACTCCGCCGGCAACGGCGGCGCGGTGCTGATGGGGCTCTTTGTCGTCATCGGGTCACCTCGCTGTCGCTGTCCGCGGTGGACCGCTGGCCGAGCCGTGCCCACGCGGCGGTGCCCTGGGTCAGCGAGGAGTCCTCGCTGGCACGGTGCTCACCGGTGCCGGGCTGCCCGGCTCCACGACCATGGTGGTGGTCCAGGATCGAGGAGAGGTCGGCCTCGGCGAACCGGCCATGGACCGCGGCGTGTCCCAGTGCCCAGTCGACCTCGACGGGGTCGAACAGCTTGGCCAACGCGAGCGCCTCGGTCATCTTGACCCGCATCCGCGGCGTGCCCGCGGCAGCGGCCTCGACCAACCACAGGCGGGCGCCCTCGCCCAGGTCGAGGAACTGCGACTCCGCGGCGTTCTTCGCTCGGGGCTGGCGCTCCAGCGGGCCGGACGGCTGGGGTGGGAAGTGTCCGTCATCGATCTTCGGCGTTCCCGGCGTGGCGCGACGGTGGCGGGCGACCTCGATCGGACCGTCGTCGCCGACATGGACGATGACGACCCACTCGTCCTGACCGACCCCGTGGGTGCGGACCCACACTGTTGCACCGAGCAGGGTGTGTGGGACCGAGTACTGGCCGGACTCGAAGGTCACCATCGGGGTGTTCGCCGGCACCACCCTCGTGGTGCCGAACGCGACGGTGTGCGCCACCGCGGGGACCGGGTGCAGCCGGGCTCGTTCCTCGGCGAGCATCTCGACCGGCGGCCGCTTCGTGATCCGGTGGGCACGGGTGTTGACCTTCTGACAGAACGCCTCGCAGGCCGCCTCGAGCTCCGCGAAGCTCGCGTACTCCTCGAGCAGGTTGGTGTCCTTCGGCACGAGGTCGGCCTTGCTGATCTTCACCGACGCCTCGGTGCCACCCTTGGACGCCGGATCTGCAGGCACACAGGTGTGCACCACCACCGAGTAGTGCTCAGCGAACCCGACCAGCTGCTGGTTCCTGACCGGGATCCCGGCGATGTGCTCGACCGTGACGGTCTTCTCGTTGTCGGTCAACACATAGGTCGGCACCCCGCCCAGCCGACGGAACGTCTGGTCCAGGGCGGCGAACACACTCGGCATCGTCTTGTCCCGCAGCGCGATCACGACCCGGAACCGCGACCACGCCAACCACGCCACGAACAGCACCGTCTTGACGCCGTCGACGACGGGGCCGTCGCCGTAGTCGTACTGCAGCCACATTCCCGGCTCGGTCACCCAGGGCCGGTGCACCCGCACATGCCCCGCCCGGTAAGACTGCTTGACCTTTGCGACCGCACGTCGGGTGGTGCGCTCCGAGCCGGTGTAGCCCAGCGCGAGCAGCTTCTCGTGGGCCTTGTCAGCGCGGACCTTGCCCTTGGACCGCTCCACCCACTCCTCGACCTTGGGCAGGTACTCATCGATCAGCTGCGGCCGGGCTGCCGCCTTCTCGAGCTCACCGCCAGCGGCACGGCGGTCCACGTAGTGCTTCACCGTGTGGTGAGAGCAGCCGGCCAGTTCGCCGGCATCACGCAACGACCCGGTCAGGTCGTAGGCATCCAGAATTTTCATGATCTCCTCGGCAGACTTCAACTCATCCCTTCCTCGGGAGCGATAGGGCGCATCAGCACCGCTCATCGCACCCGAGGAAGGGGCCTCAACCGCGCAACGCAGCGAGACAGACGACGTCGTGTCGGGCAGATCCCATGACCGTCAGCGGGCAGTTCTCATGTCCGCCACCGGGCAGCTTCGTGGCCGTCTCCGGGCAGTTTCTCGTGGCCGCCGACACGAGTCGGCGACACCGACGACTACTCGTTCATGGACCAGCGCCAGTTCGACGAGTCCGACGGCTACCACTACTCGCAGCTCTGGGTCCGAGCCGAACGGTCAGGCGGCCGCGTGACCAACCTGGCCGCGGCCCTCGACGTCGTCGGCTGCACGCTGGGCTTTGTTCCTCGTGGAGCGACTGTTCGGGCAGCTCCGTGCCGACACAGCGCGAGCGCGCACGGTCGCGCGCATGGACGAGCAAGACTCCCAGCGACTGCTGCCGACACCGTTCGTCGCCAGCCGCATCGACCGCGCCCGCGCTGCCGACACCTTCGACCCCGACCCCGCCCACCGCGCCTCCGCGTGGGCGCACTGGGCGTTCGCCGCGATGGCCCCGATGACGGGCAACAGCGACCGACCCTACGTCGCCCTCACCCTGCCCGGCCGCTTCTACAACCCCCGCGGCGCCGGCCGCCCACCCCTAGGCTGGGCGATTCTCGCGTCGTGTCTTCCATAGCAGCCACTCGCTGGCCGCGCACACGGCGAACGCGCACGACAGACCGAGTCCCCCGCCCAGGATCCACTCAGTGATTCCTACGAGGTCGCACTCGTTGGCCCCAGCAGGACAGTCCGGTCCTAGGGCACCCCCGATGGCGAAGCCCACGTACACCAAGACACACGCCAGCCATCCGTACGCGAGGACTCGCGTGGGAACTCGTAGCCACCGACGGTCGGATCGCTGAGCAGCCTGCACGATCCCCAAGAGGCCAACAGAGATCCCGAGAACACCCAGCAGACCCCACATGCCGTCGACAGTAGCTGTCACCGTGCTGCGATGGCGCGGAATCAGCGTGCTGAGCTCTCTGCCCGGCCATCCGCATGAGCGACCGTCGCGAGGGGTCGGCGCAGCCGCCCAGGACTGCCACGCGAAGGGGAGCACGTCCACCGCAGGATCGCACGGCGACGGCGCGCGCCCCGGACACCGGCCTGGAGCGTGCACCGAGGGCCTCAGGCGGTGCGGGTGGCGATCAGGCCGGCGAAGTCGACCAGGGCCTGCTTGACCGGACCGTCGGGCACGACGCTCAGCAGGTCGAGGGCACGGTTGGAGAGCTGGACGACGTAGCGCCGGGCCTCGCCCATCGCGGGGTGCCGGCGCATCAGGCGCAGCGCCTCGGCATGCTGGGCGTCGTCGGTGAGCGGCGCGGAGAGCAGCTCGCGCAGGCGTGCGTCGGCCGGGTCGGTCGAGCGGAGCGCCATCAGGGTCGGGAGCGTAGGGACTCCCTCGCGGAGGTCGGTGCCCGGCGTCTTGCCGGAGACCGCGGAGTCACTGCCGAGGTCGAGGATGTCGTCGGAGAGCTGGAAGGCGATGCCGACGCGGTCGCCGTAGCCGGTGAGGGCGGCGACCACCTCGGGCGGGCAGCCCGAGAACATCGCCCCGTAGCGGGCGGACGTGGCGATCAGCGAGCCGGTCTTGCCCTCCACCACCCGCAGGTAGTGCGCGAGGAGGTCCTCGCCCGGCCGGGGCTCTCGGGTCTCGAGGATCTGACCCTCGACGAGCCGGCTGAACGTCTCGGCCTGGATGCGGACCGCCTCGGCGCCGAGTCGCGAGGTCAGCTCGGAGGACTTCGAGAACAGCCAGTCTCCCGCCAGGATCGCGACGTGGTTGTCCCAGCGCGCGTTGGCCGAGTCGGCACCGCGGCGCAGGGCGGCCTCGTCCATCACGTCGTCGTGGTAGAGCGAGGCGAGGTGGGTCAGCTCGACGACGGAGGCCGCCGTGAGGACGTCCTCGTTGATGCCGCCGCCCGCCTCAGCGGTGAGCAGCACGAGCATCGGCCGGAACCGCTTGCCCCCGGCGTGCAGCAGGTGGCGGCACGCCTCGGTGATGAAGTCCGCCTCGGAGTGGATCTCCCGCTCGAGCCGCTGCTCCACCGTCACCATGCCGGCGACGATCCGGTCACGCAGCGCCGGGTCGGTCACCGGCAGCGCGAGCGGCACGTCCGAGGTCGATCTCATGGGGCGGTCGACCTCACCGGATGAACGAGCCCGCGCTGCCGGCGAGGTCGAGGAGCGGACCCGGCACGATGCCGAGCAGCAGCGTCGCGGCGAACCCGACCGCGATCACCACGGCGGTGAGCACCGACGGCATCGTAACGGTCGGACCGTCGCCCACCGGCTCGGCGAAGTACATCTGGACGATGACGCGCAGGTAGAAGAACGCCGCGACCGCCGAGAGGACCACCGCGATGACGACCAGCGGTGTCGCGCCGCCCTGGGCCGCGGAGGCGAAGACCGCCCACTTGCCCGTGAAGCCGCTGGTGAGCGGGATCCCGGCCATGCCGAGGAGGAAGAACGACATGACGCCCGCGACCAGCGGGGCCTCCTTGCCCAGGCCGGCCCACCGGTTGACCGCGTTGTTCTCGCCGCCGGCGTCGCGGACCATCGTGACGATGCCGAAGGCACCGAGAGTCATGAAGCCGTAGGTGACCAGGTAGAACAGCACCGCCTGCAGCGAGGCGATCTGCGTGGCCTCGCCGCCGCCGGCGTAGAGCCCGACGAAGCCGACCAGCAGGAAGCCCGCGTGCGCGATCGAGGAGTAGGCCAGCATGCGCTTGATGTCGGTCTGGGCCAGGGCGAAGACCGAGCCGACCGCCATCGTGGCGATCGCGACCGCCCAGATCATCGGTGTCCAGTCCTCGCGCGCACCGCCGAAGCCGACGTAGAACAGGCGCAGCAGGGCACCGAAGGCCGCGATCTTGGTGCACGCGGCCATGAAGCCGGTGACCGCGGTCGGCGCGCCCTGGTAGACGTCCGGCGTCCAGGAGTGGAACGGCACGGCACCGACCTTGAAGAGCAGGCCGACCGCCAGCAGGGCGATGCCGCCCAGGAGGAGACCTTCGCTGCCGACCCGGCCCGAGACGGCCTGCGAGATCGAGGCGAAGTCGGTCTGACCGGCGTAGCCGTAGATCAGCGCGACGCCGTAGAGGAAGAAGCCGGAGCTGAACGCACCGAGCATGAAGTACTTCAGTGCCGCCTCCTGGCTGAGCAGGCGCCGGCGACGCGCCAGTCCGCACAGCAGGTAGAGCGGCAGGGAGAAGACCTCGAGCGCGACGAACATCGTGATGAGGTCGTTGGAGGAGGCGAAGAGCATCATGCCGCCGACGGAGAACATCAGCAGGGGGAAGACCTCGGTGTGCTCCAGGCCCCTGGACGACGCCTGGCGCTCGGCCTCGGTGCCCGGCAGCGCGGCCGCCTGGCCGGCGAACGCGGTGACGCCGCCGTCGAGCTGGCGCTCGGCGAACAGCAGCACGCTCAGCAGCGACAGCACGAGGATCAGGCCCCACAGGAAGACCGCCGGGCCGTCCACCGCCACCGCGCCCTTGGCCGCGACCAGCCCGCGGGCGCCGTCGTGGTCCTCGAGGTTCTGGGCGACCAGGACGGTCATCACCAGCGCGGCCGCCGTGCCCAGCACCGCGACCACGGTCTGGGCGAGGTAGCGACGCTCCCGCGGTGCGAAGGCCTCGACCAGGACGCCGACCAGCGCGATGCCGAAGACCACCAGGAGCGGGGAGAGCTCGAAGTACTCCAGCTTCGGGGTGTCGAACGCGTTCACTCGTGCGCCTCCTCGGCAGCAGGGACGTCACCGGGGCTCACCGCGGGCGGCGGGTCCTCGGCACCGACCTGGGTCAGCGTGGTCTCGACCGCCGGCGAGATCACGTCGATCAACGGCTGGGGGTAGAACCCGAAGAACACGATGAGCGCCAGGAGCGGGGCCAGGGCCGCGACCTCGCGACGGTCCAGGTCACGGATCGCCGAGACGCCGGGCGTGACCGGTCCGGTCATGGTGCGTTGGTACATCAACAGGATGTAGAGCGCGGCGATCACGATGCCGAACACCGCGAACACGGCGTACCACCAGTTGTGCACGAAGGCCCCGGTCATCACCAGGAACTCCGAGACGAACGGCGACAGCCCCGGCAGCGACAGCGACGAGAGACCGCCGACCAGGAAGATGCCGGC
Organism: uncultured Actinomycetota bacterium; assembly: GCA_963811385.1. GTDB lineage: Bacteria > Actinomycetota > Actinomycetes > Propionibacteriales > Nocardioidaceae > Marmoricola_A. The sequence continues at coordinate 586,117 of CAWEQX010000017.1, forward strand.
CAGGACCGGGGCGACCTTCTGCACGCCGCCGAAGTCCGGGATCTGCTGCGACCCGCGCCGGCTGATCAGGTAGCCCGTCACCAGGAACAGCACTCCGGTGGAGAGGCCGTGGTTGAACATGTAGAGCGTCGACCCCACCTGGCCCTGGCTGTTCATCACGAAGATGCCCAGCACGATGAAGCCGAAGTGGGACACCGACGTGTAGGCGATCAGGCGCGGGATGGACCGTTGCGCGATCGCGACCAGGCCGCCGTACAGGACGCTGATCACGGCCAGGGTGAGGACCACCGGGGTCGCCCAGCGCGACGCCTCGGGGAACAGCTCGAGGCAGAAGCGGATCATCCCGAAGGTGCCGATCTTGTCCAGGATGCTGACCAGGAGCACCGACGTGCCGGGCGTGGCCTCGTCGGCGGCGTCGGGCAGCCAGGTGTGCACCGGCACCATCGGCGCCTTGATCGCGAAGGCGATGAAGAAGCCGAGGAACAGCCATCGACCGGTGGTGGTGCCGACGTCCTGCATCAGCGGCTGCAGCTCGGTGAGGAGGTACGTCGGCGCGCCGCCGTTGAGCCGCGCCGACTCGACGTAGACGCCCACCACGGAGGCGAGCATCACCAGGCCACCGAACAGCGAGAAGATCAGGAACTTCACCGCGGCGTAGGTGCGGCGCGGGCCGCCGTAGCCGCCGATGAGGAAGTAGATCGGGATCAGCGTCGCCTCGAAGAAGACGTAGAACAGCAGCACGTCGACCGAGGCGAACACCCCGACCGCGAGGCCCTCGAGCGCCAGGATCCAGGCGAAGAAGGCGTTGGAGGACCAGCGCCCGAAGTCGGCGTCGCGCCACGACGCCAGGATCACGACCGGCACCAGGATCGTGGTCAGCAGCACCAGGACGAGGCCGGTGCCGTCCACGCCCAGCGCGTAGGAGGCGCCGAAGGCCTCGATCCACCGATGGGTCTCGGTGAGCTGGTAGCCCTGCGCGCCGGTGTCGAACTGCAGCGCCACGCCGATCGAGAGCGCGAACGTGGCCACGGAGAAGCCCAGGGCGGTCTGGCGCGCGACGCTGCCGTGACGCGGCATCGCCACCACGACGACGGCGCCCACGATCGGCAGCAGCAACGCTGCGGTCAGCCAGGGGAAGGTCATGTCAGGTTCACCGCCAGGAGGGCCCCGAGCACGAGCACCGCGCCGAGGAGCAGGGACAGGGCGTAGGAGCGGACGTAGCCGGTCTGGACGCGCCGGAAGGTCCCGGACATGCCCATCGCGGACGAGCCGGTGCCGTCGACCAACCCGTCGACGTAGTCGTCGTCGAAGCGGGCCAGCGACTCGACCATCGTGTTGCCCGGCCGCATCAGCACCGTCTCGTTGAACGCGTCGCCGTAGAGGTCGGCCCGCGCCGCGCGGGTGGCGAAGGAGACCCTGGCCGGCGCCTCGCGCGGGATGTCGCGCTTCATCACCAGCAGCCAGGCGGTGGCCGCACCGGCGGCGACCGTGAGCAGCACGATGAGGGTGATCACGATGGCCGGCAGCGGCAGGTCGTGCTCGGCCTCCACCCCGACCACCGGGGAGAGCCAGTCGCCGATCCAGCCGCCGATGGCCAGGACGCCACCCAGGACCGACAGCGCCGCGAGCACCATCAGCGGCACGGTCATCACCTTGGGCGACTCGTGCGGGTGCACGTCCTCGGACCACCGCTTCTCGGAGATGAAGGTCAGGATCATGACGCGGGTCATGTAGAACGCCGTGACGCCGGCGCCGAGGATGGCGGCCACACCGGCCCACCAGCTCTGCGCCAGCGCGGACTCGATGATCTTGTCCTTGGACCAGAACCCGGAGAAGCCCGGGAAGCCGATGATCGCGAGGTAGCCCATCGCGAAGGTCAGGAAGGTGACCGGCACGGCCTTGCGCAGGCCGCCGTAGTGCCGCATGTCCACGTCGTCGTCCATCGCGTGCATCACCGAGCCCGCACCGAGGAACATGTTGGCCTTGAAGAAGCCGTGCGTGAGCAGGTGGAAGATCGCGAAGGCGTACCCCGCGACCCCCAGCCCGGCGGCCAGCATCATGTAGCCGATCTGGCTCATCGTCGAGCCGGCCAGCGCCTTCTTGATGTCGTCCTTGGCGCACCCGATCGCCGCGCCGGCGAGCAGCGTGACCACGCCGACGATCATCACCGCGGTGCGACCGACCTCGGTGCGCTCGTAGAGGAAGTTGGACCGCACCACCAGGTAGACGCCGGCGGTGACCATGGTCGCGGCGTGGATGAGGGCCGACACCGGGGTCGGGCCCTCCATCGCGTCGAGCAGCCACGACTGCAGCGGGACCTGGGCCGACTTGCCGCAGGCGGCCAGCAGGAACAGCAGGCCGAGCACGTTGAGCGTGGTCTGCGAGGCACCACTGGCGAGCTCGGAGACCCCGGAGAAGGACACCGTGCCGAAGGTCGCGAAGAGCAGCATCGTGCCGAGCGCCAGGCCGATGTCACCGACCCGGTTGACCACGAACGCCTTCTTGGCCGCCACGGCGGCCGAGTTCTTGTGCTGCCAGAACCCGATCAGCAGGTAGGACGCCAGGCCGACGCCCTCCCAGCCGAGGAAGACGCCGAGGTAGCCGTCGGAGAGGACCAGCACGAGCATCGCCGCGACGAACAGGTTGAGGTAGGCGAAGAACCGAGCCCGCCGCTCGTCGTGGGCCATGTAGCCGATCGAGTAGACGTGGATCAGGAAGCCCACCCCGGTGATCAGCAGCAGGAACAACGCCGAGAGCGGGTCGTAGAGCACGCCGAACTCGGCGTTGAACCGGCCCGCCTCGAACCAGGTCCACAGGTGCGTGCCGAGCTGCCGGTCGCCCTCGTCGCGGCCCAGCAGGCCGATGAAGGCGACCAGGCTGACCAGGAACGACAGGCCGACGGTGGCGGTGCCGAGCAGGTGCGCCCAGGCCGACGTACGCCGGTTGCCCAGCAGCAGGATCGCGGCCGCACCGAGGGCCGGCAGCGCGATGACGAGCCACAGCACGTCGTACACGCCGCCACCGGAGGTGGGCGCGACGACGGGCACTGCGTGCTCGCCACCCGCGAGGAAGAGGTTCGCCATGGTGTGTGTCGTCCCCTCAGTACTTCAGCAGGCTGGCGTCGTCGACCGAGGCCGACCGGCGGGTGCGGAAGATCGTCATGATGATCGCGAGCCCGACGACCACCTCGGCCGCGGCCACCACCATCACGAAGAACGCGGTCACCTGCCCGTCGAGGTTGCCGTTGACCCGGGAGAACGTCACCAGGGCCAGGTTGCTCGCGTTGAGCATCAGCTCGACGCACATGAACACCACGATGGCGTTGCGGCGCGTGAGCACCCCGATGCAGCCGATCGTGAACAGGATCGCCGAGAGGGTCAGGAACGGCGTGGCGCTCATCGAGGCGCCTCCTCGTCGTCGCCGGTGGTGAGCTCGGTGACGTCGTCGGCCAGCTCGGTCGTGGACTGCACGGTGCCGCGGGCGGCCAGCACCCGGGAGATCGACAGGTCGGACGCGGTGCCGTCGGGCAGCAGCCCCGGGGTGTCGACCGCGTTGTGCCGCGCGAACACGCCCGGGCTGGGCAGCGGGCCCACGTGCCTGCCGTGGTCGGCGTAGTCCTGCATGCGCTGGAGCGCCAGGTCGGCCTGGCTCTGCTTGGGCGTGAGGCGCTCGCGGTGGGCGAGCACCATCGCGCCGATGGCGGCGGTGATGAGCAGCGCCGAGGTGACCTCGAAGGCCAGGATGTACTTGCTGAACAGCAGCTGCGCCAGCCCGGGCACGTTGCCACCGGAGTTGACCTCCTCGAGCCCGACGACCGTGCCGACCGAGGTCTGGGCGACCCCCAGCACGACCAGGGCGCCGAAGCACAGCCCGACGACCGCCGCCATCAACCGCTGTCCGCGGATGGTCTCGACGACCGAGTCGGAGGCGTCCACGCCGACCAGCATCAGCACGAAGAGGAAGAGCATGAGGATCGCGCCGGTGTAGACGATGATCTGCACCGCGAAGAGGAACGGCGCGTCCTGCACCAGGTAGAGGATCGCCAGGCCGATCATCACGACCGCGAGCAGCAGGGCGGCGTGGACGGCCTTGCGGACGAAGAGGATGCCGAGCGCGGCCAGCACCATGAACGGCGAGAGGATCCAGAAGGCGATCACGCGCCACCTCCGTGCCGGAACTCACCGCGGTAGTAGTCGCCGTCGTCGTCGCCGAGCAGCATCGGGTGCGGCGGCTGCTCCATGCCGGGCAGCAGCGGGGCGAGCAGGTCCTGCTTCTCGTAGATCAGGTCGGACCGGTTGTCGTCGGCGAGCTCGTACTCGTTGGTCATCGTGAGCGCACGGGTCGGGCAGGCCTCGATGCACAGCCCGCACAGGATGCAGCGCAGGTAGTTGATCTGGTAGACGCGGCCGTATCGCTCGCCCGGGGAGAAGCGGGCGTCCTCGGTGTTGGAAGCCCCCTCCACGTAGATCGCGTCGGCCGGGCACGCCCAGGCGCAGAGCTCGCAGCCGATGCACTTCTCCAGGCCGTCGGGCCAGCGGTTGAGCTGGTGGCGGCCGTGGAACCGCGGTGCGGTCGCCTTCTTCTCCTTGGGGTACTCCTCGGTGACGACCTTGCGGAACATCGTCCGGAAGGTCACCCCGAACCCGGCGACCGGGTCCCAGAACTGCTCTTTGAGGGTCGGCATCAGCTCTCCTGGGTCGAGGTCTGGGGGCTCACGGTGCGTCCGGTGACGGAGTACGACGGCGCGGAGATCGGGGGGACCGGGTAGCCGCCGGCGAACGCGTCGAAGGCCACCGGCTCCTCCTCGGGCTCCTCCTCGAGGTCGCCGCCGAAGAAGAACGCGGCGAGGGTGATCACCGCGACGACGCCGATGGCCATGAGCAGGCCGCGACGGTCGACACCCCCGTCGAGGGTCATCGCCCGGATGGTGGCGACGGCGACGATCCACGCCAGCGCGATCGGGATGAGGCGCTTCCACCCGAAGGCCATGAACTGGTCGTAGCGCAGCCGCGGCAGCGAGCCGCGCAGCCAGATGAACATGAAGATGAAGGCCAGGACCTTGCCCATGAACCACAGGAACGGCCAGTAGCCCTCGTTGGCGCCGTCCCACAGGCTGATCGGCAGCGGAGCGCGCCAGCCGCCGAGGAACAGCGTCGTGGCCAGCGCCGAGACGGTGGCCATGTTGATGTACTCGGCGAGGAAGAACAGCGCGAACTTCAGCGAGGAGTACTCCGTGTGGAAGCCGCCGACCAGCTCGCCCTCGGCCTCGGGCAGGTCGAACGGCGCGCGGTTGGTCTCCCCCACCATCGAGATCACGTAGATCACGAACGACGGCACCAGGATCAGACCGAACCAGATGTCCTTCTGGGCCTCGACGATCTGCGAGGTCGACATGGAGCCGGCGTAGATGAACACCGCCACCAGCGCCAGGCCCATCGCGACCTCGTAGGAGATCATCTGGGCGGAGGAGCGCAGGCCGCCCAGCAGGGAGTACGTCGAGCCCGACGACCAGCCGCCGAGCACGATGCCGTAGATGCCGACCGAGGCGATCGCGAGGATGAACAGCACCGCGACGGGCATGTCGGTCAGCTGCAGGGGCGTCACGGTGTCGGTGAACGGGATCCGCACCTCGGGGCCGAGC